>CAVOVX010000001.1:0-183881 GCA_963699965.1 uncultured Chloroflexia bacterium
GGAGCTGTTCGAGCACTGAGAGCCAGAAGCGCTGGGGGTCCTGCTCGTCGCGCCGGACCGATACCGAAGCCGCGCGGTCGGCGAGGTTCGCTCCGTCGATCCACGAGTGCAGCAGCACGGTCTTCCCGCTGCCGGGCGGCGCCGACAGGAGCGTGACGCCGCCCGCGAACCCGGCGGACAGGCGCTCGAAGAGTTCCGGCCGCTCGACACGGTACGGAGGGTGCGGACCCGAGGTTATCGAGGAATCCCCTCACCTTGCGCATCGTCTCACGCCGGAACTCACCGAGGAAGTCCAAGCGACCCGTAAGGCCACGAGCGGGCGACGGCGTCGCGTCCGCGACCTTTGCTCAGCCCCACCTAGGAGCTGACCCGACCTGGCCGATCGGTACGACGTCGGCGGACATCGATCGTCCGATAGGGATGATGCGGGCTCATCCGCTGGAACACGAAGCTCACGGCATGCGCGATCTTCGGACGGAGGCACGGTACGAAATCCGCATCCGCGGAATCCTGGGTTGAACGGTCGCTGGTGCCTTCCCAGGCCTCCTAGCCCGAGAGAATTGCGGCGAGACGGTGCTCACTGGCCGGCTCCCGGACCAGGCTGCACTCCACGGAGTCCTTGCTCAGATCGAAGTGCTCGGACTCGAGCTCATCGAAATCCGGCGTCGGTAGCTTCAGATGGGCAACGTCATGGATCTCCGCTATCCTCGGGCTGCGGCGTCTCCGACACGCTCGGCGACGGTAGCCAGCTTTCTCGTGCCGACACTCACGCGCGGCCGCTCCGACGTGTCGCGGCGCGGTCGAGGAGCGCCTTTCGCGAACGAGCCAGACCTCGACCGCCCTGGCCGGCGGGTGTTCGATTGCATCGCCGTGACTATGCGATCGTCACGCCGGCCTGCGGAAGTCGCTGTCGTCTCGGTTGGCTACGCCGCGAACCCCGCTGTCGAAGGCGTCGACCGCCGCTAACGCATCGTCGGACAGCGCGGAGTCGAAGACGTCGACCGTGACGCGCTGCAGGAAGCTGTTCGCGTGGGTTGTCTCGACCACAGGCAGTCTTCCGGGTGGGCACCCGACTACAAGGGCTGCGCCCGAGGAGGTCTGCGCGCGACACGAGTTGAGCGCGCCAAACCGATCCATCCGCGTGATCGACCGGTTTGCACCCAAGGACGGCCACCGTAACCTGTTCCGGCGGCGTCCAGCAACCCAAGCGGTGTCGCACGACCTGCTCGGCTCGTTCTGGGTCAGGATGTACGCTCCAGGAGCTTCCTTCGGCTAGGCGGCGGTAGGCTCGCCGATGGGGATTGGGTCGAGCGGTTCGCAGCCGAGAGCCTGAGCTGGTCCGCTGGCGAGTTCCGATTGTGGCCTAGAGTCGATTGCGAGGACGTGACATGAGCCGATGGACGAGCCAGGCGATGGTGTTGCTCTTGCCTGAGCCCGCCGAGTGCTGGACGAGGTACGAGTGGCCCGGTCCCTCGGCGCGGGCGGTCGCCTCGAGGCGGCGGACGGCGTCCCATTGGTGGTAGCGCGGGAAGATGACCGAGCCGGCCCTGAGCTGGGCCGCGCGCGTCGGCGCATCGCCTGGAACTGGACGTGAATGAAGCGGCCAAGGATGTCGAGCCAGGCGTCCTGCGCCCAGATCTCCTCCCACAGGTGGCGGGTCCGGTGCCCCGTCGGGTCGGGGTGCGTTGCCCTCCTCCTCCCGCGTCGCCACGGTTGAACGGAAGCCCTTAGGCGAGGGGTGACGGGGGTCGGAAGGTCGACCTTCGGCTCGCCACCTTGGAGCCGGCACGATGTCCCAATGGTGTTGCCTTCCTGGCCCGGCCGAGTGAGTGATGTGGCCCGCATTCCCCCGCTGGAGTCGCAGATGCACGCCATGCCACTCTCATCGGGCAATCCTTCAACCTGGGACGAGGCGATCTACGCCTTCCTCGTCGAGAAGGGCAACCGTTCCGGATATGCATCGGACCGTCGATAGCTACAGCCGGATCATCTGGCCGTTCTTCGCCGGACGACCACCCGATGCGATCAAACCGGGCGATGTCCTGGCTTTCGCCCACGGCATCGGCCCGTCGGGCCGACCGCCATCGGCGGCCACGATCGGCGCGCGGATTCCGCGTCTCTCCCTCGTTCTATCGGTTCAGCATCCGGATGGGTCTGCTAGCCGGCAATCCATGTGACGCGCTCCAGCGCCCGAGGACGACGCCGTCGGTCGCCCGCTGGGGGCACGTCGCCGAAGAGGTCCGCCGACTCCTCGCGGTCGTCCCTGACACGATCGCAGGTCGACGTGATCGGGCGCTCCTGCTGACATTCGTCCTGACCGGCCAGCGGCGAACCGAGGTCCTGTCGCTTAAAGCTGGGGATGTCAGCATCGAGGGCGAGACCGTGGTCCACACCTATCGCGGCAAGGGCGGCAAACGCGGTCGACGGGAGCTGCCGCGACCGGCCTGGGCCGCGATCTGCGCCTCTTTGGCGGACGTCGGCAAGGACCCGGCACTCATGGACCCAGCCGAGTCGATCTGGCAGGCAGCGGCCCGACCGTCAGGTCTGGCCAGCGGCACGTTCGCCGGGCGGTTCCGACGCTACCTCCTCGCTGCCGGGCTGGCTCCGACGGGTGTGCACATCCTCCGCCATACCGCGGCCAAGCTCCGACGCGATGCCGGCGAGTCGATCGAGGCGGTCTAGTGCGTTCCTCGACCACAGCTCGTTGGCGGTCACGACCGTCTACCTTCGGCAGCTCGAGGGCGAGGTGGATCACACCTGGATCGACGTGGCGGCCGCGATCGGGGTCTAGGTCGACGTCGGCGCATCGCGAGTCGCTTGTCCCGTATCGTCTCGAAGATGAAGGATGGCCGCGAGCGATCGTCCCGACCTCTATTTTGTGAGACCCATCGACCCGGAGGTCGTCGAGTTCTGGCGGCTCTGGTCCTTGAAGTGGCATCGCCCGGATCGACTGCTTGGCTTCGCCTGGGCCAGCACGACACGCGCCCGGCCGGAGGCCACCGCGGCCGGTCCCGGGCGAGCGCGGTCGTGACGGCTTGGATGCGGATGTTCATGCCCGCTGTCGATCCGGAGTACGTCCTCCCGGACGAGTGGCTTGCATTGACGCCCGACGAGCAACACGCCGCGCCCTATCCGGAGGTCATCCGGCGGCCGAAGCGAGTCGCTCCGGCCAGTGAGCGGGAGCCCGGCTTCTCGCTCGACGACGTCGGACCATACTGGAAACTCCAGGATGGCACGGTCTACCGGGATCGAGCCTCGGCCGCAGACCGCTTGTGGCGAGAGGAGCGGCGCCGACCCGGTGTTCGCCAACTCCTCGACATGCTGCCCGCCCGCACGGGGCAAGGATCAGCGGCTCGTCCGCGCGCGAACTGCGAAGCGCGTGCTCGACGCCCTCGGCGAGCTATGGGCTCGTTCACGCCGGCATGACGCAAGTCGACGCCGCGAGCCACGTCCTCGACTGGACCACCCACTCGACCCGATCGCCCAAGAGGTACGCCGAACAATCCCATTGATCTGGCAAGAGCTCCGTCTTCCCCGGTGAAGGTGCCTGTGAGCGAATAGAGGGGCCTACTTCTCCGGACCCGGGCTGCATCTTGATTTGGTGGACAGTCGAGAGGTCGCCGACCGGGTCCGTGCCAGGGCTGGGTCGACCGCAACGGCGCCGAACGCCGTCGTCGCTGCGTTGGTGGTCGCCCTGCGTGAGCTTGACTTCCGGGCCGACAGAGGTACGGTCCCGACTCCGATGGTGAGAGCGCGCAAGCGATGAGCCAGCGCCTACCCGGCTCGATCGAGACGATCACGGGCCTGAGGGTCGCGCGCTGGTTCCGCGAGTCGACCGCCGGACAGTGGGACAACTTCGGGCCTGACGCCCAGCGCGAACAGCAGGACCGCGCCATCGCCCGGTACAGTCTCGTCGACAGCGCCCTCGAGTGGTCCGTTGCCTCCTCGGGCTGGACCTCCGCCTGGCGGACGCCGACCTGGGAGGCGATGGTCGTCTCGGCGGAGGCGGGCGCCTTCGACGTGCTCGTCGTCGGCTATGTGAGCCGCTTCCTGCGCAACCTCAAGCAGACCCTGATCGCGGTCGAAGATCACCTGCACGCGGCCGGCGTGGTGGTCCTGTTCGCGGACGAGCGGCTGCTCTCGTCCGATCCGAGCAACTGGGACCAGTTCGTCCGGGAGGCCCACGAGGCCGAGGCGTACAGCCGCAAGCTCTCAGGCGGGTCGGTGAAGGCTATGCCGCGAAGCGACGCCGCCTCGGGGTGCCCGGCGGCAATCGGGCGCCGTTCGGCATCATCCGCGAGGGCAAGCCCTCGACGCTTCGGATCGATGAGGCGAAGGCGGCGACGGTTCGCCGCGCATACGAACTCGCGGCCGTCGGACAGACCGACTGGGAGGTGGCAGCAGCCACCGGCCTTGCGAAGACCCACGTCGGCGAGCTACTCACGAACCCGATCTACGCCGGTCGTCTCCGCACCGGTGAGCCCGCCGGCCTTGCGCCCATCGTCGAGCCTGCCCTCTGGTCCAAGGTGCAGTCGATGCGCGAGCTGCGCCGGACCCGGACGCCCGGCCGGATCGTCAAGCGCAACTACCCGCTCCGCCTGCGCTGTGCGGGCTGCCAGCGGTTCCTCTACGGCGACGTGGGCCGGTACCGCCACCCGGCGCCGACCTGCGACGCGTTCATCGCTGGGACGCCTGACCGCACGTCGGCGCTACACGAAGGGCGACGACAAGCGCGCCGAGGGCCACTCCTACCCGCAGGCGTGGTACGAGGACGCGATCGGCGCTCCTGTCCGAAGTGGGCCGGTCGACGACGTCGCGATCACCGAGGCCGTCCGCCGCTATCACGATCGGCCGCGCGGTCGATGTCGCAGCCCTGGCTCGCGTCAGGTCGAGAGCGCGAGGAAGCCGCGCGGCGCTTGGCGAAGACGCGCGACGTGATGGCCTGGCAGCGCGAGATGGCCCAGCTCGATCCGAGGAGCAGCGCTCGCACGGAGCCGGTCGAGCGAGGACGGCTGTCGCTCGTCCGAGGTCGTCGACTACCTGCGTTCCCTACCGTCGCTGTGGGCGGACGCGGGCCCAGATGGACGCCAGGCGCTCGCCACGCGATGTTCGCGCGCACGGACGTCGTGGGCTTCGAGCGGATGGAGTACGAGCTCACCCCGAAGCGATCGAACTGGGACTCGGCGTCGCCTTGCCGGCCGTGTTCGAGATCGGAGAAAGAACGGTGAGTTTGGTCGGGGCGAGAGGATTTGAACCTCCGACCTCATCGTCCCGAACGATGCGCGCTACCAAGCTGCGCCACGCCCCGACCGAGTTGCCCGTTGAACAGGGCTTGCGGATGATAGCTCACGGACGGCGGCCTGTCCCCCGACCGCCGGTCGTGAGGAGGATCCGATGAGCCGACTGCTCGTGCACATCGCCACCGGACCCGAGAACCCGACCCGGGCTGCCCTCGGGCTGCTCGTCGCCCGGACCGCGCTCGAGGCCGGTCACGAGGTCGACCTCTTCATCGCCGGTGACGGTGTCGGGATCATGCGGCCCGAGACGCTCGATGCCGGACATGGAATCGGCACCGGGAGCCTCCGCGAGCACGTCGACGCCCTGGTCGCCGGCGGTGCTTCGTTCTACCTGTCGGGGCTGTCGAGCAAGGCCCGGGGCTTGAGCGCCGAGTCGCTCGGCGGTCTGGCGGCGACGCTCGCCCCGCCGGCGCGCCTCGTCGAGCTGACGTTTGCCGCGGATCGCGTCCTCTGACTACTGATCCGCCCGTCGGCGCGTCAGTCGAGGCGGCGCCAGAGCGGCATGATGACCGGCTGGGCACCGGCCCGGGTCGGCCAGACGAACGTGATCGAGCCGCGGGCGACGTCGGCATCGGGGTCGTCGGGCGGAAGCGTCGTCTCGAGCTGGGCGTTCGGGGTCGCGAAGCAGTCGTACAGGAGCCGGGCCCGGATGTCGGTCGACCGGGCGGTCGGTGGGTCCGCCAGTGGGGGTTCGTCGGTCGGTCGGTCGGCGAGCGCCATCGTGATCTCCTGCCTGCTTGGCCGCCGACGCGCCGTGAGCCGGTCGATCCCGTCGGGGATTGCGCTCGTGACGATGGGCGGCAGGGCGCTGTGATGGACCGGGATCGCGAGCGGCGACGGAGTGGTGCCGCGAGGCAGCCCTAGAGCTCGCCGAGCGTGGCCTCGTGGTCGGCGTTCTCGCGCGCCCGGCTGTCGGCGTGGATCGGGACGGTGCACACGGCTGCGAGCAGGAACGTGACCGCCATGAGCATGAACGCGATCGGCAGGCCGGCCGCTTCGCCAGCGCTGCCGATGATCAGGCCGTAGACGGCGACCCACAGCGAGCCGACACCAAACGCGAGCGTGAAGTAGACCGCGAACGATGCGTCACGGATCGACGGTGGGGCGATGTCGGCGAGGAGCGCCTGGAGCTGCGGGCTCTCGGCGAAGCTGAAGATGCCCATCACGACGATCCCGACCCACAGCCCGACGAGGCTCGACCCGGCGAGCAGGAACAGGACGAACCCGATCGCGCCACCGACGTAGACCGCGATGATCAGAGGCTTCCGGCCGACCCGGTCGGACAGCCAGCCGGCGACGAGCGGCGTCGGCACCGAGAAGATGATCAGCGCGCCGTACAACAGCGCGACAAGGCTCTGGCCGAGGCCGATCACCCTGCGTCAGGTAGATGAGCACGAACAGGTTGACCACGCCGAGCCCGCGGCCGCCGCCGCCGAGAACCGAGGTCAGGTAGAGCCAGCGCAGGTCGCGATCCCCGAGGATCCGCCGGAACGCGTCACGGACGCTGCCGCTGGCGACGGCCGCGGCCCGGTCCGTTCCGGTCTCGCGGACGATTAGCAGGATCGCGACCGCGATGATGATCGCGGGGATGCCGAAGACGATCGATGCCCCGCGCCAGCCGACCGCGGCGATGAGCGGGACGCCGACCAGGGCGACGATCACGGTCCCGACATTGCCACCCGCGATGTGGGCGCTGATCGCGAAGCCGCGTCGCTCCGGTGGGAACTGCTCAGCCAGGAGACCGTTGCCGACCGGGTGCTGGGGCGAGCCACCGATCCGCGACAGGACGTTGGCGACCGAGAAGGAGGCGAAGGTCGTGGCGAACGCCTGGGCGACAAAGCCGCCGCCCATCAGGAGCCCGCCGGCACCGAGCAGGTTGCGCCTCGAGAACCGCCTGGTCAGCGAGGCGTAGCTCAGCTGGACCGCCCCCGAGGCGAAGCTGCCGAACGCGGCGAGGAAGGCGATCGTCTCGACGCCGACGGCGTAGTCCTTCGCGACCTGGATGTAGATCAGCGGCAGCACGAAGGCCTGGGCGTGGTTCACGGCGTGGGCGATCGACAGCAACCAGAGCGTGCGCATCGGCCGGATCACGATCCGCTCGGCGGCTTCGGCGACGACCGAGGGGACAGGAGCGGTCGGCAGACCCATCCCGGCGATGATGCCAAACCTTGGACCAGTCGGTTGTGCCATCGCGGCGCTGTAAGCGGGGGCAGCCGACATGGGCCTCAGGAGCCGTGGCGACCGAGGTGCGGGGCCGGATGCGTCGTGCTCGGGGTGGGACACCGCGAACGCGCCTGAGCTCGGACCCGTCGTGGCGGCACGAGACCTCAGTTTCGCCGCCCGAGCCGACTCGCGGCGAGAACGCCGCTGCTGTCGGTCCATAAGAGCCCGTCTGACGCCGGCATTGCGTGCGTCGGTTCGGCAAGCGCTCGGAGCCAGCTGATCGAGGACTCTGGAAATCGGGCGGCGAAGAGGGGCCGCAGCTCGTCGACGAGTCGGCGGTTCCGCCGCGTCCCGCGCACGACGTAGAGACCGCGGACGCGCCAGGCTCCGGGATCCGGAGAGCCGGAGGCCAGGCGCCCAGCCAGGGCATTCGACTTTGCATCGAGCCCCCGGAGGCCAGCGCCCACATCATCGAACCAGTCCCAGACTTCGACGACGACCGCCTCCAGCGATACGCGTCGAACCAAGGCAACGTCGATCGACCTCCCGCGAGTCAACCCTGGATCGATGGCGAGCTCCGGGATGGCGGACCACCCGCCGGTGGACGCCAGCTCGATCAGCGCGCTCTGCCGCCTCAGATGCTCGATGTCGCGCGGTCGCTCGGCTCCGGGGGCCCGCTCGAGGAACCCGACGAACTGCTCCCCGACCGCGGCCGCCAGGCAGGCCCACGTTTCGATCGTCGCACCGGCTCCGCGCCCGCGCTCGAGCGAGCTCACGAGGCTTTGTGAGACACCGGCGGTATCACCAACTTCGGCCTGGGTCCGATTCGCGGTCCTTCGAGCTTCGCGCAGCCCGACGCCGAGTCGAGCTGGCGACGGTACCGGCTCGGACACGACCCGTCCTAGTCTCGGGTCGGGATCGTCGACGGTGCTGGTTGCGGCTCCCCATAGCAGCACCATTGTTAGGAACCGCGCTTCACACCGACTTACGCGCCGTCCTCGCGCTCTACGGAACCCGTGTACGAATGGGGGTGATTTCCTGGTCCGGAAGAACGCCTAGGAGTCTGGCGCTCGTCGAAGGACTCGACGAGAACGGGTCGGCTAGCAATGGTGGTGATACTCGAGCGAGCAACGGCGTGCGGCACACAGCCAGACGGCGGCAACCGGTCCCGCCACCCCGGTCGAGCCCGAGCCGAGAGCCGGACCCGGGCCGGACAGCAGCGACCCAGGCCGGACAGTCGGACCTCCACCTCGAACCCCGAGCGAGCACGCAACCCTGATCCGTGACCGGAACGATGCTCCGTGCCCGGACCGGCCCGGATGCGGCCTAGAACTGGTCGAGGTAGCGCTCGACCTCCCAGTCCGAGACCTGGGTCCGGTAGTCGTCCCACTCGGCGCGCTTCGCCTCGACGAAGTGGTCGAGGACGTGGTCGCCGAGGGCCTCGCGGATGACGGGGTCGGCCTCGAGCTCGTCGATCGCCTCGCCGAGCGTGCCCGGCAGCTCCTTGATGCCCTTCTCCGCGATCGTGGCCGCGTCCATCTCGAACAGGCTCTCCTCGACCGGGTCGGCGAGCTGGAGGCCCTTCTCGACCCCGTCGAGACCGGCCGCGATCATGACCGCGAACGCGAGGTAGGTGTTCGACGACGGGTCGGGGCAGCGGACCTCGGCCCGGGTGCCCTCGATCGACTTGCCGGGCGAGACCATCGGCACCCGGATGAGCGCCGAGCGGTTCGTCCGGCCCCAGGTCAGGTAGGTCGGCGCCTCGTAGCCCGGGACGAGCCGCTTGTACGAGTTCACGAGGCGGGGCGAGGACGGCGATCATGCCGCGGGCATGGGCGAGGATGCCGGCCATGTACGAGCGGGCCACGTCCGACAGCCCGTACGGGTTCGAGGCGTCGGCGAAGGCGTTCCGGTCCTCGGCGATCGAATACAGGCTCTGGTGGGTGTGCATGCCCGAGCCGTTGATGCCGTGGATCGGCTTGGGCATGAACGTCGCGTACAGGCCGTGCTGCTGGGCGATCGCCTTGAGCGCGAACTTGAAGGTGATCGCGTTGTCGGCGGTCCGCAGCGCGTCGGAGTACTCGAAGTCGATCTCGTGCTGGCCGGCCGCGACCTCGTGGTGGGCGGCCTCGACCCGGATCCCGAACGCCTCGAGGGCGTCGACCATGTCCTGGCGGACTTCCTGGGCGAGGTCGGTCGAGAAGTCGAAGTAGCCGGCCTGGTCGTGCGGCAGCGGCGCGATCGCGCCGTCCTCGTCGCGGCGGAACAGGAAGAACTCGAGCTCCGGACCGGTGTTGACGATGTAGCCGAGCTTCCTGGCCCGCTCGACCTGGCGGCGCAGGACGAAGCGCGGGTCGCCGACGAACGGCTCGCCGCGCGGCGTGAAGACGTCGCAGATGACCCGGGCGGTGCCGCGCGGGCCGGCCCCTTCTGCCACGGGATCTCGGCGAACGTGGTCATGTCCGGCATGAGGTACTGGTCGGACTCGGCGATCCGGGTGAAACCCTCGATCGAGGAGCCGTCGAACCAGGTCCCGTGCTTGACCGAACCCTCGAGCTGGTGGATCGGGATCGTGACGGCCTTGACGTGGCCGATGATGTCGGTGAACTGGAGCTGGACGAAGCGGATCCCCGCATTGACCGCAGCGTCGATCTGGTCGGTCCCTTCGGACATCGTGGCGACCACCGATTCGTGCCTCCTGACCGCCCGGCCGGGCCGGGTCGCTGGATCACCGTGACCGTGGACCGGGCAGGTCCGCCCGCCTGGCCGCCTGGCCGAGTGACAATTTTGTGCGCCCGGCACAGTATTCGGGCGCTCCGTCGGTTGACCGACAGCGTACCAGCCAGAGCCGGGCCGAGTCAGCCCCCGAGGTGGATCAGATTGTTCTTTTTGCACAAGTCTGACGCGCGATCTCAGGGCGAGACCGAGATCCGGGTCGCGAGGTCCCAGCCGCCGAGCCGCTCGAGCCGGCCGGCCCGGTAGGCGACCGTGTTGCGGTGGACCCCGAGCGCGGCGGCTGCTTCACCGAGCCCACCGGACTCGAGCAGCGCCTGGAGCGTGGCCAGCCGCTCGGCGCTGCGTCTCGGGCCGACCGACGAGGATCGGCGCGAGGAGCAGCCGTGCCTGGCGCAGACCGTCGGGCAGGTTGCGCAAGTTGCCCAGCACCGGTACGCGGGCAGCCGGGCAGCACGGGCGACGGGCGGCGGCGTCGTCGAGCAGCTCCGCCGCCTCCAAGCGTAGCCCGGGCGCTCGGCCTCGGCGGCCGGCCGGTCGCACCGGCTCGCCGAACGGCCGCGAGATCGCCACGGTCCGGCCAGGAAGCCGGCCAGGCGATCGGCGTCAGCCCGAGGCCCTCCGGATCGTCCGGTCCGGTCGCCGACGACGAGCCGCAGCTCGAGGCTCTCGCTCGTCCCCCGCAGGAGCCAGCCGGCGCGGCGGGGCGAGCCGGCGCAGCTCGGCCCGGGTCGCGTCCCGCGCTCGGCGATGTCGTCCGGCATCGTCGGCGAGCGACCTGACGGGCGACGAGGACGACCCACGGCGGTCCGTCGCGCGGGAGCGGCTCGCCGCGCCGGACGTCGTCTCGCGCCTGCCGGACGGCAGTCGTCGCGGGCCAGCTCCAGGGCGAGCAGCGCGGCGATCCGCTCGGCCGACGACCCGCTCGAGCTCGCTCGCCGGACGATCGCCGAGGAGCACGAGCCGGCCGACCGAGCGACCGGCTCTCGCCGCGGCCGCCGGCCGGGATCCGGACGCCGCAGGAACGAAGCGGCGCCCGCGGCCGGGCGAGGTACGTGGGACCGCCGCGGCCGCCTCCGGGACATCGGCCGGGGCATGGACCGCCAGCGGATCGCCGCGCCGGCCCTCGAGGACGACGGCCCGCCCGAAGAACGACCCGATCGCCGCCGACGAGGGCCGCCAGGCCGCGTCCGAGCAGGGCGAGCCGGGCCAGCTGCGCCTCCAGCAGGGCAGCCTGGTGCTCGAGCTCGGCGCGCCGGTTGACGAGGAAGCCGATCACGCTGCGCTCGAGCTGGTTGCGGGTCGACGCCGGGCGACCCGGAAGCGCCGACCATGCCCGGTCCGCCCCGAGCGCCGCGGCCCGAGCGCGCTCGACGACGCCGGTCGTCCGCCTCACCTCCGACGAGACAGGACGCGCCGGCGACCTGGGCCGCGCGGGAGCGCCTCGACGAGGCCGCGGCCTCGGCTCGGCCCCCGGCGCCACGACCGCCAGCGCCGACGCGGGACGATCGCCAGGTCGCCGGGCTCGAGCGCGTCGAAGGCCGGGACGCGGGCCTTCAGCACCCGGACCCAGCCGACCTCGCGTGCGGCGCTCGTGCCGGGTCGAGCGGGGCTGGAGCGGCTCGGGCCGTCGGGAAGATCGCGTCGCGGTGCACGTCCCGCAGGTGGCCATCGGCCGTACGCCGGCCGGCCGTGCCGGCGCGCGGTTCGGCGCCGGAGCGCGGCCGCGACGAGGTCGTCGAGCAGCCGGCCGAACTCGCCGCTCGAAGTCGACGTAGCGGTCGGACCGCCCGACGATCGCACAGCTCGCCCGTCGCCGCGCGAGGCGGGTCCAGACCCGGCGCCGCGGCAGGTAGAACGTGATGAGCAGGCCGGCGATCAGCGAGCCGAACGCCAGCCAGACGATGCCCTGGCCAGGATCCTGCTTGGCGATCAGGATCGTCGCCCCGTCGATCCCTCGAGCGCGACGGAGAAGTCGGTGTCGGGCGACCCGCCGATCTCGCCGACCGCGACCAGGAACGGGCGAAGAGGCTCTGGAGGTCGGGCGTCCCGTCGGCGAGCGTGCCGCCCGCACCGGTACGGGATGGAACGCGACGGCCGCCGTGCCGTCGGTCGCCTGGGTCAGGAGCATCTCGAGGCCGACGTCGCGGCCGGGGACGCCCAACGTGACCGTACGGCTGGCCCTGGGCCGTGTCGGTCAGGGCGACCGCGCCGTCCCACAGGACCGCCCCTTCGCGTCGCGGATGACGATGTCCGGGGCCGGCCGGAAGCCGTTCTGGTGGAAGGTGAAGCCGGCGACCGACAGCGGGTCGTTGACCCGGACGATCTTGCGCGCGAGCTCCCGGCCGTCCTGGTAGACGGCCAGGTCGGTCGTGAAGTCGGCGAAGCTGCCGTCCGCCCGTCGCGGCGCCTCGAACCCGAAGTTCTTGACGACGATCAGGCCCGGCGTCCCGATCGGCTGGACCGGCTGGCTCTCGCCGCCGGTCAGGAGGATCCCCGCCTCGAAGCCGAGCCGGCTCGTCACGGCCGCGGCGACGAGGAACAGGACGAGCCCGGTGTGGGTCAGCAGCGTCGCCATCTTCGACCACGGTGGCGGTCGCCGTAGAGGTGAGTGGTGCCGTCCGGCTCGGTCGGCCTCGCGGACCGAGAAGCGGTTCGTCCGGAGGACGCTCGCGACCGCCGTCGGCGGTCAGCCCGTCCATCCGCGGCCCGGTCGGGCAGCGTCGGGTCGAAGAACGGCTCCGGCTGGACGACCCGGATGTCGTTCGACTGGCGCCACAGCCGCGGCGTCCGGTCGAGCGTGCAGCAGACGATCGAGATCAGCAGCAGGACCAGGGCCGCGCTGAACCACCCCGAGCTGAAGACCTGGAAGACCTGGGCCCGCTCCAGGAGCCCGACGACGTCGGCACCGAGCAGCGGGTCGTAGCGCGCATGGATCTCGGCCATCGCGCTGGCGTAGTCGGCCGGGCGTCCGGAAGGCGAACGTCGGCAGCTGGCGGACGGTCATCCCGACGACCGCCATGACGACGAGGACGATGATCTGGGCGACGGCGAAGTCGACCGACGTGAGCAGCCGCCAGATCGCCCGGCCGAGCCGGCTCAGCGGATCCGGGCGGCCCCGGGCGACGGCCCGATCGGCCGCGAGCGTGGCGATCGCGTCCCCTAGCCGGCGCCGATGGCGACGGAGTCGGTTGCCTCGGGGGCCGCGTCCTCAGGTGCCGCCCCGGCCGCCCGATCGGCCGCCAGCGCGGCCGCGCGGGCCGCCTCGAGCGCCTGGCCGAAGTCGGCGATCAGGTCGTCGAGGTCCTCCAGCCCGACCGAGCAGCGGAGCAGCCCGGCCGAGATCCCGGCCTCCTCGAGCTGGGTCGCGTCGAACTGGCGATGGGTCGTCGTCGGCGGGTGGGCGACGATCGTGTGGACGCTCCCGAGCGAGGCGGTCCGCTCGGGGATCGTGAGGGCGTCGATGAAGGCGCCGCCGGCCGCCCGGGCGCCAGCCGGACCGCCGGCCAGCTCGAAGGCGAGCATCCCGCTGGCGTGCGGGAACTGGCGCACGGCGACCGCGTGCTGCGGATGACTCGGCAGGTCCGGGTGGTACACCCGGGCGACGCCGGGCTGCGCTTCGAGCCACTCGGCCAGGGCCCGGGCCGTCGCGGCGTGGCGGGCCATCCGGATCGCGAGCGTGGCGATCCCGCGCAGGACGAGGAAGGCGGCGAACGGGGCGAGCGTGGCCCCGGTGTCGATCTCGACGGCCTTGACCTGGGCGATCCGCTCGCGCGATCCGGCCACCGAGCCGCCGAGCGTGTCGGAGTGGCCGCCGACGTACTTCGTGAGCGACTCGATCGACGAGGTCGGCGCCGAGCTCGATCGGGCGGCACAGGACGGCGAGGCGAACGTGTTGTCGACGATGAGCAGGGCGCCGTGGCGATGGGCGAGCTCGGCGAGGGCCGCGACGTCGACGACGACGATCGTCGGGTTCGAGATGGTCTCGACGTAGAGGACCCGGGTCGGCGCGGCGGCGAGGGCCGCATCGACCGCCGCCAGGTCGGTCGCGTCGACGAAGGCGACAGCGACACCGAGCCGGCGAAGCGCTGGGTCAGGAGCGTCCGGGTCGTGCCGTAGATCGCCCGGGTCGCCACGATCCGGTCGCCGGCCTCGAGGACCGACAGGAGCGCCGCGTGGATGGCGGCCATGCCCGACGCGAAGACGGCGCCCGCCTCGGCGCCCTCGAGCTCGGCGATCGCGGCCGCCAGCGTGTCGCCGGTCGGGTTGGCGAGCCGCGCGTAGGAGTAGCCGGGCCGCTGGCCGGTCGAGATCGCCCCGAGCTCTTCGGCGTCGTCGGCCGAGAACGTGACCGCCTGGTAGATCGGGACGGCGTTCGGGCGCTGGTCGACCCGCGGCGCCCGCGTCGCGGCCTGGATCGCCCGGGTGGAGAAGCCGCGCGGCGCAGCCGGGTGGTCGGCGTCGGTCATGGCCGGATGCTACACCGCCCGGCCCGCCGACCTCAGCGGGTCGTCCCGACCGGATCGCGGCGTGGCCCGCGACGGGTGGGTCCGCCGGGCGTCCCGGGGACGCCCTGCCGTCGCTGGGCCGCCGCGCCGCCGCGGTACCCGACGATCCGGTTCTTGCCCCGCCGCTTCGACGCGTACATCGCCTGGTCGGCCGCGATCATCAGCTCGTCGACGGTCCGCCCGTCGGTCGGGAACGCCACGACACCGATCGACAGCGAGGTGCGGATCAGGACCGACGCCGTCTCGATCGTCAGCTCGCTCGGCGCCGGTCCGGATCTTCTCGGCGAGGACGAACGCGCCGGTCGGCTCAGTCTCGGGGAGCAGGACGACGAACTCGTCGCCGCCGTAGCGGGCGGCCGTGTCGATCCGCCGGACCCGATTGCGGATCACGTCGCCGACCCCGCGCAGGACCCGGTCCCCTTCGTAGTGGCCGTAGCGGTCGTTGATCGGCTTGAGCCCGTCGAGGTCGAGCATCAGCAGGCAGAACCCGCGCCGGGACCTGGCGCTGCGCGCGATCTCGCGCTCGATCGCGGCGAAGAAGTAGGCCCGGTTGTAGAGCCCGGTCAGGGAGTCGACCGAGGACATCCGGATCGCGGCATCGCGCGACTGGCGCTGGTCGCGCGCGACGACCATCGCCATGTAAGCGAGGAGGACGAGGGCTGCGATGTTGACCGACACGGCCGCTGCGGCGCTCGTTTCGAGCGGGAGGCGCTCCGGGTCGGCCAGGACGCCGACGAGATAGCCGCCGACCGCGAACGCGGTCACGAGGATCGTCAGCCGCGGCGGCAGGACGAGAGCGGCGCCAGCCACGATCAGGGCGAATGCGAAGAAGAACGGGCTGCCCGCCCCGCCGGTCAGGACGACCAGCAGCGTTGCGAGCGTGATCCCGACCGAGCACTCGACGATCGGCCGGGCCGAACCGAGGACGCTGCCCGGGATGATCTCGTGCACGACGAGCAGGAAGACCCCGGCGAGAACCATGAGGGCGAAGATCGCGGTCTGGGTCGTCGGCCACAGGCCGCTCGCCGCGACGATCGCGCTGACCGCGAGGATGAACGACCAGCTGACGACCCGGACGACCCGATCGTAGGTGAGGCTCGGCCGGCCGGCCGAGTCGAGCAGGGGCCAGCCCGGTCGATCGACCTCTCCGCCGGGGCGCGCGCCGACGGCCCGCTCGTCGCTGCGACGGCGGATCCGGATCGCCGTCAGCCCGACGGCGATGAGAAGGATGGTGTTGATGGCGACCGCGACGAGAAGAAGAGCCAGGAACGATTCGGCCGGCACGGTGCCCCCGGATGAGGAACGCGGGTGCGGTCGGCACCCAGCCGCATCTTATCCGGTGACCCGTCCGACGGGACCACCCCGGACCATCGTACTGACCACCGGCCCCCGATTCAGGTGCGTCGTTGCACCGAGCTCAGCGAGTGCCCCACTGATAGGTCTGCTTGACCATCCGGAGATAGACGAACGTCTCCGTGTCGCGCACCCCGTCGATCGCGCGGAGCCGGTCCGCCAGGAAGTCGAGGAGCGCCGCGTTGTCCTCGCAGACCACCTCGATGAGGACGTCGTAGGTCCCAGCGGTGATGACCACGTAATCGACCTCGGGGAAGGCCGCCACGGCCTCGGCGACCGCGACCAGTCGATCGCGCTCGCAACGGATGCCGACCATCGCCATCTGCTGGAAGCCGAGCTTGAGCGGGTCGGTCACGCCGACCACCTGGAGGATTCCCCGCTCGACGAGCCGGTTCGTGCGGGCCCGGACGGCTGCCTCGCTCACGCCCAGCTCGGCGGCGATCTGGGTGAACGGCCGCCGACCGTCCCGCTGGAGGTGCTCGATGATCCGCTTGTCGAGCTCGGACACCTCCTCCGGACCGCGCCCGTTCCGGCTTCGGCTCCGCGCCACCGCCATCGCTCGCCCTCCCATCGTCAGGACGCGAGCCTAGCAGACGCCGGTCAGGGCTTCGGCGTCTTACCCGGCTTGGGCTTCTTGGTCGGTTTCGGCGTCTTCGTCGGCTTCGCGGTCGGCGTCGGCGACGGTGTCGGCGCGACCTGCGGCAGCGGGATCGGCGTCACCGAGCTCTGCTGGAGCGGCCCGATGAGCGGGTCGAGTGCCCGGGCCAGGAGGAGCGCTGCCGTCGCGAAGCGGGCATCGGGCGCGACCGGGGCCGCCCGCTGGACCTGCGGACCGTAGGCGATAAAGATGTTCAGCCCGGCGAAGCTGTACGGCGCATCACCGAACTCGGGCTTCTTCTTCGGGTCGAACCCGGTGTTCTTTACGAGCGCGTCGGCGGTGCTGTACTCCTCGATGATCAGCGGCCACGCGTCGTAGGTCAGGTTGAGCGTCTTGCGCGGCTCCTCGCCGAGGTCGGCGGTGTTGGCCGAGATGGACAGGCCGCTCTTGCGCAGCTCCTGGTAGAGCTTGTCGACCGATGCGGGCGCGCTCAGGTGTGGGTCCGGGGTCGGGGTCGGGGTCGGCGCGGGAGTCGGCGGCCCCGGGGTGACGGCCGCCGAGCCACAGCCGACTGCGATCGCGGCCACGGTGAAGACGACGGCGGCAATACGGATCCGGATCAAGCAGCTTCCCCAGCGGCACACGCCGCCCGGCACACCCCGGGCGCGACCTCGAGGCTAGCATCGGGCTCGCTCCGACTGGAGTCGGTCGATAGTCCCACTCCGAAGGCCATTCGTCCGTACCGAATTCCACCGGACCGCCACGCTGGCCGGGGCGGGGGGTGAGACAGCTCGCCTTCCCTGCGGGAGCTGCCGATCGATCGACCGATCCGGGTGCGCCGGGGACGAGGCCCTCGCGGGCGCATCGCGTCAGGCGGGCTGCGGCACCCGCTGCGCGGACGTAAGGAACTGGACGATTCGCGGGTTCACGATGTCCGGCCGCTGCATCCCGAGCAGATGCCCCACGCCTGGAATGATCTCCACATCGGCATTCGGGATAAGGCGACGCGCTCGGGCCGTCGCTTCGTCCGGGTCATAGATCATTTCCTTGTCACCGACGAGCACGAGGGTCGGGCATCCGATCCGACGGAGCTCCTCATCCGCAATCTCGGTCGGGTAGAGGCCCGCCCGGTCGTAGCGGAACCCGGCGACGCCGACCTCCATCTGATGGACGATGCGCTCGTCCGGGAGCTCGCCTTGCATCATCCCGCGCAGACCGGGCCGGACCGTTGCCGGGAGCGGGAGCAGGCTCCCGGTTCGGATCGCGAGGTTCGCCAGGAGCTTGAACGGCTTGATCGTGGCGGCCGGGGCGAGGAGCACCAGCGCGCGGACCCGGTCAGGTTGGTGGCAGGCCAGATTCACCGACTGGAACCCGCCGAACGACGAGCCGATGAAGATCGCGTCATCGAGCTCGAGCCCGTCCAGGACCCCGACGAGCCAGTCCGCCGCATCCGCTCGCGTGTGGATCGGTCGGACCTGGCTCGACAGCCCGATGTCCCCCATGATGTCGATCGCGTAGAGGCGATGGCGGGCTCCCAGGCCAGCGGCCTGCAGATACCACTGGGTGGCCGACAGCGAAGCGGCGTGGACGAGCACGATCGGCTCACCGTCCTCCCATCCGGATTGAACGACATGAGTCGGTCCGAATGGGGTCTCGACCGGCAACGTTCGATACGGGACGGGCCACAGCGCCAGCGACGCTCGGTACGCGTCCTCGTAAGCGAGCCGGTGAGCTGGGTCGGCCCAGTGCGATATGGCGGTCATCGCGGTCCGGAAGGGACGAGGAGGTCCATCGACAGCGGCCGACGGTGAATGTCGTCGACTGCCCAGGTCAGGTCGGTCTCGACGTCCACGATGCCGGGGACCGTCCTCACGGCTCGACTGATCATCTCGGCCGTCGACCGTCGCTCGACGCGCCCGCTGACCGACGCGGCACCGTCCTTCACGACCACCGTGAACTGGGTCGGGTCGAGCCAGAGGGTCCTCAGGAGGACGTCCTGGCGGATCGTCACGGCGAGCTCGTCGTCGGTCCGAACGTAGGCCCGAACGAGATCGGCCCGGGTGACGATGCCGACGAGTCTTCCTGCGTCCACCACCGGCAGGCGATTGACGCCTCGAGCCGTCATGAGCGCCGCAGCGTCGACGATCCGACGCGATGACGGGATCGTGAGCGCCGGCGCTGTCATGGCCTCACCAGCGGTGAGCGCACCGAGCTTGGCCAGCTGGGTACGAGACTCGCGCGACTCGCCGATGAGCCCTGCGAGGGGCCGGTGCCGGACTGCTTCTGCGCCCTGCTCCTTCAGCAGGAAGTCGGCCTCGGACACGACCCCGAGCAGGGTGCCCTGGTCGTCGACCACCGGCAGTCCACTGATCCGGTGCTCGACGAGCAGCCGGGCGACCTCCCGCAGCGGTACATCGGGCCGCACCGACACCACCGCCTCCGTCATCACATCTTGAACGGTCATCATCGAAATCACCTTCCCCTTTCTCGCAAGGGTGGTCCGGGGGTCGCTCCAGGCGACAGGGTCGAAGGTCACCTCCTTACGGGCCACGCGGGAGGGCTTCGACGATGTCGGTTTGGCGCCCAGGGTGGCGTCACCCTCGCTCGAACGGCACCGCCGAGTCGGGGTCAGGGCTATCGGTCATCTCGACGTCTGCACGATGGCCCGGCGCGGAAGCCCTCAGACCGGGACGGCGACCCGAATCGGCACGATCGGAACCTCGACCTCCGTTCGGTACTCGGCCGGCGTGGCCTGATCGGGACCGTTGAGGTAGCGCTCCTGGAAGGGTCCGGCCGCCTCGCACGTGTTGACGGCGATCCAGTCCGTGACCGCGGTGTAGGCGGCACCGAGCGCTTCGTACGGGCCGACGTGGAGGGTGCTGGCGACGGTAGCGGCCGGGAGCACCCGCGCCTGGACCCGTCCCTCGGAGAGGACCGGGCGCGAGATCGGGATCGCGACCTCGGCGTCGATCAGCTCGGGGCCGAACTCGTGGTAGATGACGAACGGGGGACCGGCTGGCCCGACACCGAGCACGCCGAGCTGACCGTACATCTCGCCGAATGCCTCGCCCAGGAACCCGGGAAGCGCCTGGGCCGGGCGTCGATCGCGGATCGAGACAATCGGCTGCTGCGGGAGGTCCCGCCTGACGACCGTGTAGTCCATGACTCATCTCCTCACTGGAGGACCGTCCGGCAGCCGCCATTGTCCCGGGCCCGGAAGCCGACGGACCAGAGCCATACGACCCGTTCGAGCCCCTTGTCAGCCGAGTTCGTCGTTCGGGATCGGGGGTCGATCGGGTTTCGGGCCGTTGGGCACGCGCGAGCGCGTCAAATGGCCGATGCGCCGGCGGCTCCGCGGGAGCGACAGTGAGGGCCGCGTCCACGAGTCGACAGGAGGCCGGACGATGAGCGACACCCTGGTCTGGATCGACGCCCGCGAGGCGATCATCGTGCAGCGGAGCGAGGATCGGGCGAAACTCGAGCGGGTCGTATCCGATGTCCCGGCCCATCACCGCTCCACGGGTCATGTCCGTCACGACCCGACCGTCCGGCACGGTGGCGGTGGCCCGCAGTCGGCGGGCGAGCCGAAGCGGATCGAACATCTCGAGCGGTTCATCGGGCAGGTCGCGGACCACCTGTCCCCGGACGACGACCTGCTGATCCTCGGACCGGGAACCGTCCACGAGCATCTCGAGCGGCTCATCCGCGATCGGGACACGCACCACGCGCGCTCGCGTCGGATCACCTGCCGGGCGTCGTCGCGGTTGACCGATCGCCAGCTGATCGCCCAGCTCAGTCGGTTCAGCGGCCACGAGCCGCGACGGACGACCGTCGGCGCGTACCGCTGGATCGAGCCGGGACCGCGTCGGTCCACCGGACAGCTGCAGCCACGACCGCGGCGGGTCGTCGAGAAGCCCCGTCGACCCTCCGAGCCGGACGACGCGTAGCAACGTGGCAGCCGACGTCCTGTGGCACCCGCCAAGAGGCCGAAGGGCACTGTCCCAGGCCGAACCCGACCGTTCAGTCTGACCTCGCCGGCGACCGCCCACGAGGTTCCTGGGCAGCCGGACAGGAGGCCCAAATGGACCGCAGGCGAGTCCTGATCATGGGCGCCGCCGGGCGCGACTTCCATGACTTCAACGTCGTCTTCCGCGACCGATCCCGCCATCGACGTCGTCGCCTTCACGGCGACCCAGATCCCGGGCATCGCCGATCGTCACTACCCGCCCGAGCTGGCCGGTCCGCTCTACCCGCAAGGCATCCCGATCGTCGCCAGAGACGCGAGCTCGAGCACGTGATCCGGGACGAGCGGGTCGACACGGTCGTGTTCGCCTACAGCGACGTCAGCCACGAGACGGTCATGCATGCGGCATCGCGCGCCCTGTCCGCCGGGGCCGACTTCATGCTCCTCGGGCCCGATCGAACCATGGTCAAGAGCCGCCGACCGGTCCTCGCGATTGGAGCCACCCGGACCGGTGCCGGCAAGAGCCAGACGACCCGCTATCTCGCGGCGCTGCTCGCCGAGCGTGGCCTCACCCCGGTCGTCATCCGCCACCCGATGCCGTACGGCGATCTTGCTGCGCAGCGGGTCCAGCGGTTCGCGACCTACGAGGATCTCGACCGGTTCGAGACGACGATCGAGGAGCGCGAGGAGTACGAGCCCCATCTCGATGCCGGTCGGGTCGTCTACGCCGGCGTCGACTACGAGGCGATCCTGCACCAGGCCGAGCTCGAGGCCGACGTCATCCTGTGGGACGGCGGCAACAACGACTTCCCGTTCTATCGACCTGACCTGTTCGTCGTGGTCGCCGACCCGCTGCGGCCGGGTGACGAGCGTCGCTATCCACCCGGGCGAGACGAACGTCCGGATGGCCGACGTCGTGATCATCAACAAGATCGACTCGGCCGAACCGGCCGCGATCGACGCCGTCCGGGCGACGATCGCGCGAGCTCAACCCCAGGGCCGAGATCGTCACCGCGCGCTCGGACCTGACCCTGGTCGGGCCGCCGATCGCCGGGAAGCGGCGTGGTCGTCGTCGAGGACGGCCCGACGCTGACCCACGGCGGGATGTCGTACGGAGCCGGCATCGTGGCCGCGCGCCGCTTCGGGGCCGTCGCGCGTCGTCGATCCGCGGCCAGCGGCCGTCGGGTCGATCCGCGACGTCCTCGAGCGCTATCCGGCGCTCGAGCCGCTCGTCCCCGCGATGGGCTACGGCCCCGCCCAGATCGCCGAGCTCGAGGCGACGCTCAACGCGGTCGACGCCGACCTCGTCCTGTCGGCGACGCCGATCGACCTCACCCGCGTCCTGAAGCTCAACAAGCCGATCACCCGGGTCCGGTACGAGCTCGTCCAGGTCGGCGGCCTGCCGCTCGAGCGAGCTCATCGAGCCGATCGTCCGGCTGACGATGACGCCGGCGCTCGTCGGGGCCTGAGGTCATGACCGGCGCGCGTCGCCGCGATGCCGTGCGCCGTCGGCGGCATCGCTGCGACACTTCCTGACCCTCGACGGCCTCGGCCCAGACGGACTGCGCTCGCTGCTCGATCTGAGCGGCCGCCTGAAGCGCGAGCCCGAGGCCTTCCGCGAACCGCCTCGCCGGCGGGCGGATCGGGATGATCTTCGACAAGCCGTCGACCCGGACCCGGGTCAGCCTCGAGTCGGCGGCGTGGATGCTCGGGATGCTGCCGATCGTGCTGCGGCCCGACGAGCTCCAGCTCGGCCGCGGCGAGACGGTCGCCGACACGGCGCGGGCGCTGTCGCTCTACCTGGACGCCCTGACCGTCCGCACCTTCGCCCAGGCCTCGGTCGAGGAGCTGGCATCCGCGGCGTCGATCCCCGTCATCAACGCCCTGACCAACGAGCACCACCCCTGCCAGGCGCTGGCCGACGTCATCACCCTCGAAGAGGAGTTCGGGACGCTGGCCGGGCATCCAGGTGGCCTTCGTCGGTGACGGCGACAACGTCTGCCACTCCCTCATCCAGGCGGCGGGCCTGGCCGGCTTCGAGCTGCGGGTCGCGACGCCCCGGGGCTACGAGCCATCCGAGGCGATCGTCGCCGCCGCACGCGACGCGGGCGACTGGTCAGCGGCGGCTCGATCCTCCTGACCCACGACCCGGCCGAGGCCGTCATCGGGCGCCGAGGCCGTCTACGCCGACGTCTGGACGTCGATGGGCCGGGAGGCCGAGCGGGCCGACCGCCGGGCCGCCTTCGCCGGCGTTCACGGTCGATTCGCAAGCTGATGCGGCGCGCTTCCGCCGTCCGCGATCTTCCTGCACTGCCTGCCCGCCCACCGCGGCGAGGAGGTGACCGACGAGGTGATCGACGGACCGGCCTCGCGGGTCTGGCCGCAGGCCGCCAACCGCCTGCACACGGAGACCGCGCTGCTCTACACGGTCCTGACCGGCGACGCGCGACGGGGAGCGCCTGCAATGAGCCGAGTCGTCGTCGCCCTCGGCGGCAACGCCCTGATCCGGCGCGGCGAGGAGGGCTCGACCTAGGTCCAGCGCGGCAACCTGCTCGGTGCCGCCCGGGCGCTGGTCGATCTCGAGCGGCTCGGGCACGAGCTCGTCCTCACCCACGGGAACGGCCCACAGGTCGGATTCCTGGCGATCGAGGCCGACGCTGCCCGGGACACCGTGCCGCCACCGCCGCTCGACGTCCTGGTGGCCGAGTCGCAGGGGCCAGATCGGCTACCTGCTCGCCCAGGCCCTGGCGGCCCAGTTCGCCATCGAGGGTCGCAGCCGGCCGGTCGCCGTCGTCCTGAGCCAGACGGTCGTCGACCCGGCTGATCCAGCGTTCGACGCGCCGACCAAGCCGGTCGGGCCGATGTACGACAAGGCGACGGCCGCGCAGCTCGCCGCCGAGCACGGCTGGGCCGTCGCTCCCGATGGCTCGGGCTGGCGGCGGGTCGTGCCCTCGCCCGGTCCCGCTGGAGATCGTCGAAGCGGCCAGCATCCGGACCCTCGTCGACATCGGGCGCGATCGTCATCGCCTCCGGCGGTGGCGGGATCCCGGTCAGCCGAACGCCATCGGGGGCGCTCGTCGGTGTCGAGGCCGTCGTGGACAAGGATCATGCGGCGGTCGTGCTCGCCGAGAGCGTCGGGGCCGACGCGCTGCTCCTGTTGACCGACGTGCCGGCCGTCTGCCTCGGTCACGCAGGCGTAGATGCCACCCGTGTCCGGCGGCTCACCCTGCGCGGCGCGGCCGACGGCGTGCGCGACGGCACGTTCGCGGCCGGTTCCATGGGCCCGAAGGTCGCCGCCGCGGCCGAATTCGTCCGCCGGACCGGCGGGATTCGCCGCGATCGGAGCGCTCGACGACGCCGTGGCCGTGCTCGACGGTCGGGCCGGGACGAGGCTCGTCGACGAGGCGCTGGTCTCCGGCTGATCGATCCGTTGGGTGGTCGGGCTATGCAGCGCCGGGGAGCGCGCTGACCAGGATCGTCATCGCAGCCAGGAGCAGGACGAGCCCGACCATGGGCGCCGCTCGGTGACCGTGTCGCCCGGTCGTCTCGTAGGCCATGACGGCCGTCAGCGCGACCATCCACCACAGGTTCGCGAACCCCTCGGCGAACATCAGGAGCATGAGTGCCCACGAGCTGCCGAGACAGGCCCGACCGTGGCGAAGCCCGAGCCGGCCAGCGTCCTGAACGATCAACGATGCCGACCGCGCCGGGCCGGCCTCCGGCCGACACGCGGCGAGGCTGCGCCGCTTGAGCGCTGCGAGCTGGTAGCCACCCGCCACGCGCCAGCACGCCCGCCTCGATCAGACCAGGGACGCGCGGCCAGCCATGGTGTCGTGTCGACGAGCCGGTGGAGTGCGACGTCACCCGTGAAGACGACGAGCCCGAAGGCCGTCCAGACAAGCGCGAACACGGCCAGGAATGCCCCGCAGTCGCGGCGCGCTCGGTTCTGGCTGCGCGCGGCAGCCTCGACGGCGCGGATCGTCGGCAGGCTGGCCGGCAGCATCATGGCGGTGACCATCACGAGCCACGCCACGAGGAACGTCGGGACCGCGATCTGGAGCGGTGAGCCGGCCTCCAGCAGCGCGTGGTGATGGAACGCTCCCGAGCTGCCCGCAACCTGGGCGACCAGGAGGATCAGCCAGGCCGCGCCGATGATCGCCGGGACCGCGAGCGACTGCCCGCCAGGAGGCATGGCGGAGGCGGCCCCGAGCCAGGCGATGCGCTGGTGTTGAGACATGCGCCCGGCAGAGGCCATGCCGTCGCTCAGACGAGGTCGAGGCTGCAGCCGAAGGGGCGAGTCGTCGACACCCGAACGTCATCGCCCGCGAGGATGTCCTCGATCGCGTTGCGGAGGTCGTCGCTCGTTACCCGGGCCGGGATCCGTGAGTCGTCGAACCGGCCCTGGTATCGAAGGCGGCGCTCGCGATCCACGACGAAGACGTGGAAGGTGCAGGTCGCGCCGTAGGCGCGCGCGACCGATTGGCCCTCGTCGACGAGGTAAGGAAATGGGTAGCCGTCCTCCGCGGCACGCTCGACCATCCGCGGATAGCTCTCGTCGGGATAGAGATGCGGGTCGTTTGAATTGATGGCCAGCAGCTGGACGCCCCGGGGGCCGCAGTCCCGCTGGAGCGCGCCCATCCGCTCCGCGTAGGCCTTGGCCGTCGGGCAGCGGTTCGACGAGAAGACCAGCACGAGCACGTCGCGGTCGGCGAAGCTCGAGAAGCCGTACCTGAGGCCGTCGGTACCCAGGAGCCCCTCGAATGGCGGAGCCTGGGCACCGATCGGGAGGGTCAGCCGCTCGGACGGCCGCCCCTCGAGCTCGACTGGGATCACGCGAGGGCGGCCGCTGCGAAGCGGTCGGGGAACTGGGCGACGATCCCATCGTGCAGGGCGTCGGCGAGAACCATGATCTCGTTGAAGATGTCGTCAAAGGCCTTCACGTCGCCTGCCCAGTCACCGCTGATCCGGGCCACGGCTTCGTCCTTGGTGAGCTTCAGATGGAGCGCCAGCAGGTCGAGCACGTCCTTCTCGGGCCAGTTCGGGTTCGCGCCCGCGAGAAAGACGGCAATCGCCTCGATGTTCGTGGTCCAGCGCGCGTCGTGGGTCGCGAACGCGGCCGTATCGCCCGACTTCGCGGCCGCCACGAGATCGACGGCGATCATGATGTGCTCCTTGAGGAGCTCCGTCAGCCGATCGCCGGCAGCCTGTCCGTAGAAGCCCGCGACGGCCGCCCCGATGTCCTCCTGGTTCGACAGGAGACGCGCGGCCGCGGCGCCGGCATCGGGCGTCCCGGCGACCGCAGCGACGATGTACTCGCGGGTCCAGATCACGTGATCGGACCACAGCTTGCGGAGTGCGAGCCGGACCGGTTCTCTGGCGCTTGCCATGACATCACCTCTTCTGGAGTGCAGGCAGACGGACGGGTCATTGTGGCTGCGGGATCTGCCGGCAGCCGTTCTAATGCTAACCATGGCTACTATTACAGATGCCAGAGCCACCTGTCAAGTCTTTTCGTAACCAATCTTGCGGATACAATCAGGACCATGACGAGCATGTCTGCGGCCGAGGACCCGATCGATGCCGTCGCTGCCCTCGCAGAGCCGACCCGCCGGGCCCTGTACGAGCTCGTGACTGCCAGCCGCCAGCCGGTCGGTCGAGACGATGCGGTCGCGGCACTCGGGATCAGCCGCGAGCTTGCGGCGTTCCACCTCGATCGGCTCGTCGCGGCCGGTCTCCTTCGAGACCGAGTACCGGCGCCGCAGCGGTCGGACGGGGCCGGGAGCGGGCCGTCCGGCCAAGCTGTATCGACGAGCCAACCGAGTGGTCGAGGTCTCACTCCCGCCCCGGCGGTACGACCTCGCGGCCGACATCATGGCGACCGCGCTGGGACGGCTCGGCCACGGGTCCGGGGTCGAGGCAGTGGCCAGCGTCGCTCGCGAACGCGGCACCGCCGTCGGGCTCGCGGCTCGTCGCCAGTCAGGGCCACGTGTGGGCCGCCGCAGATCGCTGGCCTGGCTGGTTGACGTCCTGCGTGGGGCCGGCTTCGAGCCCGACCTCGAGGCCGACGGCAGGGTCTGCCTCCGCAATTGCCCCTACGAGGCGCTCACCGCCGACCATCGCGACCTGACCTGCGGGATGAACCTGGCCTGGGCCGAGGGCGTCGTGGATGGCCTGGCGGTCCCGAAGGTCAAGGCGGAGCTGGCTCCCGAGCCCGGCCGCTGCTGCGTCGTATTCGGATCGGACACCTAGAGGCTGGGCCGGCCGGTCAGGCCGTCGCCTCATGGGCGACCTTCGCCGGCTGGAGGATCCGGATGCCGTTGCCGAAGGGGTCGCGGATGCCCATGTCGGTGCCGTAGAAGTGGTCCATGGGCTCCTGGGTGAAGTCGGTGACGCCGCGCGCCTTGAGGGTCTCGTAGAGACCCCGGGCGTCGTCCGTGTGGAGGACGAGGGAGCCCATGGCGCCCTTGGTGATCAGCTCGCGGAGCTGCGCAGCGGTGGCTTCGTCGTGGACCGGCGGGCCCGGCTCCTCGAGGAAGATCTCGACGTCGGGGTTGCTGGGAAAGCGGACCGTCAGCCAGCGGAAGGGACCCTGCTTGATGTCCTGGCCCTTCTCCATCCCGAGCTTGTTGACGTAGAAGTCGAGCGCCTCCTCCTGGTCGAGGACCTTGACGGACGTGACGGCGAGCCTGGTGGTCATTGTGTTCTATCTCCTCGCAGCGCTGGGTGCTCGGTCCTCAGCTCACGCTTTCTCCACGAGCTCGCCGATCCGAGCCTCGTCGGCGGCGGTCAGCTCCTTCAGGGCGAACGAGGTCGGCCACATCGCGCCGTCGTCCAGGCGGGCCTCTTCCTCGAAGCCGAGCGTCGCGTACCGCGACTTGAACTTGTCCGCAGCTCTTGAAGAAGCACACGACCTTGCCGTCCCGCGCATAGGCGGGCATGCCGTACCAGGTCTTCGGCGCGAGGTCCGGGGCGCCGGCCGTGATCAGGGCGTGGATCCGCTCGGCCATCGAGCGGTCGGCCGGCGGCATCTCGGCGATCTTCGCGAGCAGGTCGCGCTCCCCGTCGGCCCTGGCATCGCGGGACTTGGACTCGGCCTTCAGCTCTCGGGCGCGCTCCCGCATCGCGGCCTTCTCGTCGTCGGTGAAGCTCTTGCCCGCGGCAGTGGGCTTGGCGGAGGTCTTCGTCTCGGTCATGGCAGGTACCTCTCTGTGTGGTGCGATCAGGATGACCCTGATGCTAGGTGGGCGCCACGTCCGTGGCTTCTCCGAAACTGCTCGATTTCGCCCTCGTGGGCGCCGCGGCCTCCGGTCGCGTCACCGCCACCAGCGGCCGCATGGCCATCATCTGGAAGCAGTTCGGCGCGACCATCGGCCCATGCCCCAGCGCGGTAGTCCGACGGCGTCTCGCCGACGATCTCGCGGAACGTGCGGCTGAAGGTCCCCAGGCTGGTGAAGCCGACGTCGAGGCAGATGTCGGTGACGCTGCGGTCGGTCTCGCGCAGCAGGAACATCGAGCGCTCCACCCGCCGCCGCTGCAGGTACCGATGCGGCGTCTCCCCGAAGACGGCTCGGAAGCTGCGGCTGAAGTGCGCCTCGGAGACATGGGCCACCGCGGCCACGGCGCTGACGTCGAGCGGCTCGGCGTAGGCGCGGTCCATGGCGTCGCGGGCGCGCAGCAGGCGCCGGTTCAAATCCTCGACCTTCCCGGCTCACGGTGCAACGCTACGCCATCCGGGGGACCCCGCCCGACGGTGTGGCGGCCGCCGGGAGCGAGCGGTCTCAGCAGTCGAACGCAAACCAGCACAACTCGTTGCGCAGCCGCTGGTCGTCGAGCACAAGTTCTCGGATCTCGTCGGGGAGTTGGGCGCGCTGCCACTGGCACTCCAAACGGCCGGCCGCCACGCGCTCGTCTTCAGTCGCTGCCGCCCGCGCCGCCCTGATCGCGTAGGCCGCGGCTCCGAGTTCGTGGGCCGCCACATGGCCCACCGCCGCGGCCTGGCCGGCAGCGTACGCGGCATGCCGTGCTGCCCCACTCAGGTCTCTGGCCGCGGCGTTTGCATGGCCGGCCGCCGTGCGGGCCTCTGCCCACCTGATCTCACCCCGCGCCCAGGCACGCCCGAGGTCGATCGCCCGACGTGGACGGTCGTCCTTCGGCCGTGCCTGCTCGAAGTAGGTGCAGCACGTGCTCCGCGCAGTCAGCCGCCCACATCGCCAGAAGCTGGTGATCGTCGTCCTGGAGGCTGCCGCCGCGACGCACGGTGATGAACCGCGGATCCCGGATCTTGGGGAGGATCACCAGTCGCCCATCTCGCTCTTGTGTCCGCCAAGGGCAGCTTGATCGGCCTGCGACGAACCTGCCTCCCGATGGTCGGTCGGTCACCCTTCCTCAGGCCAGCGTGCTGAGGGACGAGGAGCGAGGCCATTCGCCATCGGCTACAGCTCTAGGGCGACGGCATCAGCGTGGGTCGCGGGATCGAGACTCCTCACCATCGAGCGAGCAACGGGGAAGCATCCGCCAGGACGGCGGAGAAGCAGCCCGCCCATCGAGGCGAGAGGTGGTCGGGGCGGTGGGATTCGAACCCACGATCTCGTGCTCCCAAAGCACGTGCGATGCCAGGCTTCGCTACACCCCGCCGACGGTCGACCTGAAGGATACGCGACCACCACAGCCCAAGCCGTCCGGCCGCCCTCAGCCGGCTCCCGCGGCAAAGAGCTGCCACTCGTCCGGTACGCCCTTGAGGACGTGCGTGCCCCGGTCCAGGAAGGTCAGGCCCGAGCCGACGACGAGGTCTCGAACGGTCCTCGACACGAGCACCTCGCCGGCCCCGGCGAGGGCCGCGATCCGGGCACCGATGTGGATGGCCAGGCCGCGCACGTCGTTGCCCGAGAGCTCGATCTCCCCGGTGTGGAGGCCCGCCCGGATCTCCAGGCCAAGCGGTCGGACGGCGTCGGCCAGGGCCAGGGCGCAGCGGACGGCGCGGGCGGGCCCGTCGAAGATGGCCAGGAACCGTCGCCGGTGGTACCGATCTCCCGCCCGGCGTAGCGCGCCAGCTGATCGCGCACCCGCGCGTGGTGCGCTTCCAGCAGATCTCTCCAGGCGGCGTCCGCCAGCTCGGCCGCGCGGGCGGTGGAGCCGACGATGTCGGTGAACAGGACCGTCGCCAGGACCCGATCGCTCTCCGGGCGGCTCCGCGTCCCGGTGAGGAACTGCTCGATCTCTCCGATGATTGCGTCCGAGTCGCCGATCCAGGGCAGGTGGTCGTCACCCGGCAGCTCGACGAATGACGCCTCGGGGATGTGCTCGGCAAGGTACCGGCCGGACTCGATGGGAATGGTTCGATCGCCCGTCCTGTGGAGGACCAGCGTCGGGACTCGGATCGCCTCGAGGATCGGGCGGATGTCGATCGCCGACATTCATCCGGGTCAGAGCGAGGGCAGCTCCGGGGCTCGCGCCCAACCGGAGGTAATGGGCCCACGTCTCGCGGAACGCGGGCATCGCCGACCATGCTTGGCGCGCGGATGTCGAGGCCCACCGGCCCGCCCCAATCGCGTTCGATCTCCTCGAGGAAGGCCTCGCGCTGCTCGATCGAGGCACCCCATGGATAGTCCGGGGCGACCAATCTTCGGGCAAATCCGCCGAACAGGATGATCGCGCTGGTTCGGCGCGGGTACGTCGCGGCGAAGAGCGCACACATCGCGACCCCCTCCGAGACGCCAAAGAGTGCCGCGCGCTCTGAGCCAACGGCGTCGCACACGGCGTGGACATCGCCCATCCGTGTCTCGAGCGTCGGCAACGCCGAGTCCGGAACCCGATCGGACAGCCCCGTCCCGCGTTTGTCGAACAGGATCAGTCGTGAGAACGTGGCAAGCCGCTCGAAGAACCGGGCCATCGTCGGCTCGTCCCAGGCGGCCTCGACATGGGAAACCCAGCCCGGAACCCACACGAGGTCGCGCGGCCCGTCCCCGATCACCTGGTACGCGATCGACACGCCCTCCGGTGTCCTCGCGTAGCGCGTCGTCGGAGCCACGCTCGGAAGTGTCGCTCCGGCTCAGGACCATCGCAAGCGGGTCGCGAGGGGGCGGCGAGCGGCCTCGGCACCGACCGCCGCACCAGGCGAGGAGCCGAGCTCCGAGCCGTGATGAGGCGGTGAGTCGGTCGAGATCTGGACGGTCGGCGAGCTGAACGCCGGACCCGAGGGATCGCCCTCGCGTTCAGCTCGCCTCTATAGCTGGGTCAGTCGTCCTCGTGATGTCGGGTCTGGAAGTAGTGGTCGAGGGCGTAGTCCGCGACCTTCCGGCCCATCCTGAGGGCGGCTACATCCGCGGTCCGGAAGTGGATCCCGGACCAGATCCGGCCGTTGACGCCGTCAGTGGTCAGCTGCGACGCCCACTCGTAGTGACGGGTGGTGTTGGTGACCGGCGCGAAGATGTTCAGGTCGATCCGGCTGGTCCCCAGCACGTGGGTCAGCACCCGGGTAGCCGAACCCATCACCGAGTTGAACCCGCTGACGTACTCCGGATAGGGCGGGGTCACGATCAACGGCACCCAGGTCGGGTCGGCGACGGTCGCTGGGTTGCCGTCCGTGCCAGCGAGCTGGATGACCGTGATCGGTCGCCAGAACGCGAAGTGGAGCTTGGTGTACCAGGCCACACCGACCGCGTCGGCAATGCTCATGTCGACCGACGCGAACAGGCGGGCGCTCTTGCTGATGTCGAGATTGTGGCCGGTCACGAGGTCGCGCAACGACGCCTGGAGCGGCGCGATCGGGATCCCCGAGATGAACAAGGCAGTCTCCGTCTGGGCTGCGGTCCGCGACGTGCTGTTCAGCGAGCCGAGGTCCTTCACCTCGTTGAACTCACGGGTGTACTTGTCCGAGGTCATGGCGGGTGGTCCGTGCGGGCTGAACTGGTGCGGCGACCTGAGCATGAGCGGTCGCACGTCGCTCAGCCACGGAGCGAGCATCTGGGCAAAGCCCAGAGGTGTCGGGCGCCAGATGCCGGGCGCGGGCGGCTCCGTGAAGGCGATCAGCGCGTTCCAGCCGTCATTCATCCGGAGCTTGATGATCCGGGCTGGGGCGCGCTCACCGAACGCGACGGCCGCCTCCGCGACCCAACCGAGTCGCACGCTCGCGGATCTTGCTCCCTCGGCAGTCCGATCGTCCACCAGGACCGGGTCTCTGACGTCGCGCTCGGCCCGTCGCGCTCCCGAGACCGCAGCCTTTATCGCTCAGGGTCCCACGGCTCCCAAAGGTCGGGTGATGCCAGGCTTCGCTACACCCATCACTTCACGCCTAGCGCCTCTCACCAAGGGCGAGTGCCACCGCCTCTTCCATCGAGAGTGCGTGGCCGTCCATCCAGGCCTGCGCGATCCTCTCCTCGGCAAGTTGTGCATCTTCTGGGCGTGGGCGGCTGTATACGCCCGCGACGTAGGACGCGAGATCCGCCCCACTCAGGCCCTGCAGCGTGGCGGCTGCCCCGGACAGGCGCGCCGCCTGCTCGAGGTCGCCCTCGACGACGGCCAGGGCAGCGAAGCCGTCGAGCACGATCGTCACGCCCGACGCGTCCCCCGCGCTCGCGAAGAGCCGGAGGCTCTCCTCGAACTGGACGCGGGCTGTCCCCAGATCGGCCAACGGGATGGCCATCAAGCCGCGCCGATAGAGCGCCAGGCCAGGCTGAACCGGTCGCCCGACTCTCGAAAGATGACCTGGCTTTGCTCGTTGTACCGGACGGCCTCCTGGACGTCCGCCCAGTCGGAGTGTTCAGTCTCCTGGTAAAGGACCTGCGACAAGGCCCAGTAGACCTTGCCAACCCCCGCCCGGTCTCCGAGGTCGCGGCGCATCACGAGGCTTTCTTCGAGAAGGGACCGAGCCTGCGGCAGGTCTGTCTTCGGGACGAAGTAGACGAACGACAGGTTGTAGAGAGCGGTCGCGATCTCGGCGGGCGAGCCCAGCTCTCGCCGCAGCTCCAGTGCCTCCTTGTAGGAAACCTCCGCCGCTGCGAAGTCGCCCTGCCAGTAGGCGACACTGGCCGCGGCTTCGAGGACCATTGCCCTCTCCATCACTCGGTCCTCAAGGGCCGGCAGCGCAAGAATGCGATCGAGCCATTCACGGCCTTCAGCAAGATGACCGCGGAGCTGCCAGAAGCGCCACAGCGCGGCCCCCAGCCGGCTCGCGACCACGACGTCACCGCGGTCGATGGCCCAGCCGAGCGCTGACCGGAAGTTCCCGCTTTCAAGGTCGAGCCGGTCGAGCAGGCCTTTTGACCCTCTCCGAGCAGCTCCTCGGCAGCGTGTTCGGCGATGGCCAGGTAGGTCTCGGCATGTCGGCGCTCGATCGTCTGCTTCTCGGTGAGGGCGTCGAGGCGCTCTCCAGCGAACTCGCGGATCGTCTCGAGCATGGAAAAGCGGGGCTCGCCGTCGGGGTCGGTGGCGACCTTCAGGACGCTCTGCTCGACGAGGTGGCCGAGGTCCTCAAGAGGGTCAGATGCCGGGACGGCGGGATCCGGGATGACCTCCACGGCTGCCCGGAGGGTGCAGCCACCGGCGAAGACCGACAGGCAGTGCAAAGACGCGCTGTTCCTCGATCGACAGGAGCTCGTAGCTCCATGCGATCGCCGCGCGCAGCGTGCTGTGGCGCTCCGGCAGGTCTCGGGCACCGCCGGTCCAGACCGGCAGCCGATGTTCCAGTCGCTCCAGGATCTGCCTCGCCGAGAGCACTTTGACGCGCGCCGCCGCGAGCTCGAGCGCGAGGGGTAGGTCGTCGAGGCGCCGACAGAGATCGGAGACGGCATCGTCGGGGGCGAAGTCTGGCTTGACTGCCCGCGCTCTGGCCACGAAGAACCCAACGCCCTCCTCGTGGGCGAGGGGAGGAACGGGGTACTCCTGCTCGCCCGTGAGGTGGAGAGGCTCGCGACTCGTCACGAGCAGGTGGAGGTTCGGGCAGGCGGCGAGCAGACCCGCGACGTCGGCTGCCGCTCTTATGACCTGTTCGAAGTTGTCGAGGAGCAGGAGCATGGAGCGATCGGCGATGTGTTCTGCGACGGGGCCCTTCGAACCGAGAGCTTGTCCCGCCGTCTGCAGCACCAGCTCCGGGTCACGAAGGGTCACGAGCGGGACCCACCAGACACCGCTCGGGTAGCTTGCACCGAGCTCGGCGGCGGCCTGCAGGGCGAGGCGCGTCTTGCCGGTACCGCCGGGACCGGTGAGCGTGAGCAGGCGGACGTCACCCCCAGACAGCAGCCCAAGAACATCCGTCAGCTCCTTCTGGCGACCCAGGAACGGCGTGGACAGGGTCGGGAGATTGACCTGGTGGAGGCTGCGCAGGGGAGGGAATACAACGTCGCCGAGCTGGTAGATCCGCTCGGGGGCCGGGAGGTCCTTGAGGTGGTGCTCACCGAGGTCGCGCATTCCGTCTCTGGCCACGAGGGCAGCCGTGGCGGCCGAGACGAGAACCTGCCCGCCGTGACCGCACGCGGCAATGCGTGCGGCCCGATGGACGTCGGCTCCCACGTAGCCTTCTTCGGTCAAGAGTGGCGTCCCGGTATGCAGGCCCATGCGGACGCGGATCGGGCCCGGGTCCAGACGTGCCGCAGCTTCGGCGGCTGCGTCAAACGCACCAGGCGCTGTCGGGAAGGCGACAAAGAACGCGTCACCCTGGGTGTCGACCTCGACGCCGCCGTGGGCGCGGAACGCCTCGCGGAGGATGCGGCGATGTCTCCGCGAGCGCCTCCGCATACGCCTCCGCGCCGAGTTCGTGCAGCAGCCCGGTCGAGCCCTCCACGTCCGTGAAGAGGAAGGTGACGGTTCCTGTCGGGAGATCGCGCCGCATGACGGGCATCATGCGCCAGAGAATTAGTCCCCAGGACAGGAGGATTCCGAAGGCGCCGCTCCGCACGTCCCTTCCTTGCACCTCGTGCAGGGATCCTGCACGGCGTGCACCGGGTGCAAACAACAGCTCCGGGCGTCGACGGCCGGGTCCGCTGTTTGCACGGGGTGCAAGGCTGACGACCGTTCGACGGTGTCCGTCAGCCCAGCGTCCCCATCTTGCAGGACGTGCAAAGACCCGGCATGTGGACACGCTCCACGTAGGGTCGAACCGCGATCGTTTGCACCCGGTGCAAGCGCGTCGGGCCCGGGCTCGGCCGCGGGCGGCGCGCTCGGCTTCCGGGCGCCGGACTCGGCCGCGGGAGGCGGCGACGTCAGGGCGGCAGGTCTGATTGACAACGAACGGTGAAGGGGCAGCCGCTTGCACGGCTGCCCCTTCGGGAATAGAGGGAGCGGGCGCGACCTACTGGTTGGCGGGGCGCGTCCCGAGGGTGACCGAGGCCTCTACGGTCTGCCCGTTCCGGAGGATCTTGAGGGTCACCGTCTTGCCCGGGCTGAGCTGACTCATGACCATGTCGAGCGGGTGACTGGTGTCGATGGCCGTGCCATCGATCGCGGTGATGATGTCGCCGTCCTTGACGCCGGCCTGCTCCGCCGGGCTGCCGGCGACGACCGCCGACGCGTTGGTGCCGTCGGCGCTCGAGATCCAGGCGCCGTTGTCGACGGGCAGGCTGTTGGCCTTCTTGACGGCCGGGTCGATCGACTCGAACTGGACGCCGAGCCAGGGCCGGGCGAGCGGCTGGCCGGCCGACGCCTGGGCCATCATCGGACGGGCGATGTTGATCGGGATCGCGAAGCCGATGTTCTGGGCCTGGCCGGCGACGGCCGTGTTGATCCCGATGACCTTGCCGCTCGGGTCGAGCAGCGGACCGCCGCTGTTGCCGGGGTTGATCGCGGTATCGGTCTGGATGAGGTTGTTGAGCTGGCCGCTGTCGACCGGGATGCTCCGGCCGACGGCCGAGATGATCCCGCTCGTGACCGAGTCGGTGAACGTGCCGAGGGGGCTGCCGATCGCGATCGCCTGCTGGCCGACCTGGACGGTCGACGAGTCGCCGATCGGGGCGGTCGGCAGACCGGTCGCGTTGACCTTGACGATCGCCAGGTCGGTCAGGGTGTCGATGCCGTAGATCGTCGCGTCGAACTCACGGCCGTCGTTGAGATGGACGGTCAGGCTCGTCGGGTCGCCTTCGACGACGTGGTGGTTGGTGAGGATGAGCCCGTTCGCGTCGAAGATGACGCCCGATCCGGTGCCGGTGCCCTGGGCGGACTCGGCGAGATCGTCGATGGTCACGACCGCTGGGCTCACGGCCTTCGCGATGTCGACGATCGAGCCGTTGGCGTTGCCGTTCGTCGTACCGCTTCCCGCCGCCGTTCGCCGGGGCCGGGTTGGCGACGGCGGGGGTGACGACCGGTGCGGGGCTCGCCGCCTGGCGGGCCGACGCATTCACGACGAGATAGGTGCCCCCCGACGACAGGGCCGCGGCGCCGATGACCGCGGCGAGGACGAAGCCGGGGCCGACCGAGCGGCGGGAGGAGGGTGAGCTGGGCCGAGGATCGGACGGCGGCGCGACCGGGTCGTTGACCGCGTTCGCGGCGGTCCAGGTCGGGGTCGCCCAGCTCGGAGCGGCCGGCGGCTGGGTCGAGCCGGTCGAACCGGCCTCGGTCCCCCAGGCGTCCCGTGGGGTGGACTGGAACTCGTTCACTGCTGGTATCCCTTCTGCCCGGATCGCTTCGCCGGCGCGACCCTTCCTGATCCGGGGCTGTCACCCGGACTGTGCCGGGGCCGCATGAAGGACCACGCCACGAATCGGTGAAGGTTCCTCCACCCTTGCGATTCCTTAATCGCGACCGCGGGCACCAGGCGCGGCGCAACAGGCCGGTCCGGCTGGGCGTCCTTGGAGCGACGCCGGGCGGTGACTGGCAGGCAACAGGGGGCCGCCCGGCGTCTCCACGCTCACCCGGCTAGACTGGCTCCCCGAAGGCCCGCGAGCCGACCAGCGTCGCAACGGGAGTACGGGACCTGCGCCAGGCCACGCGAATCCGGCCCGACACCGGGCCGACGGACCGCCGCCGGATCCTGGCGGCCGTGCTGTCGGCCGTGATCCCGGGTCTCGGTCAGGCCTACAACCAGCGGGCCCGGCTGGCTCTCGTCTTCGTGGTCCCGGTTGCAGTCGTGGCTGCGATCACATTGATCGCAGTCTGGGCGATCCCCGGCCCCCGCCTCGTCGCCAGTGCGATCGTCCCCCGCAACCTCGACCTCCTGATCGACCTCAACCTCGCCCTCCTCGCCTGGCGCCTGATCGCCCTCAGCCAGGCGTTCTTCGACGATCGGTTCGAGCTCCGACCGGGGCGCCTCGCCTTCGTCGGCCTGGCCGTGGTCATCGTGGTCACGATCGTGCCGCACGTCGGCGCGCAGTATCTCGGCGGCGTCGCCCGATCGACGTTCGCCGAGGTCTTCGACGGCCAGACGCTCGGGGCGCGCTCGAACGGCGACACGGCCAGGATCCCGGGTACCAACGAGCGGCTCAACGTCCTGCTGATCGGGATGGACAAGGGCCGCGGCCGCGACCACGCGCTGACCGACACGCTCATCGTCGTCTCGCTCGATCCGGTCGGCAAGTCGGTCAGCATGGCCTCGCTGCCGCGCGACCTGGTCAACGTGCCGCTCGGCGACGGCCGAACGTTCGGGCCCAAGCTGAACAGCCTGCTGAGCTACGCGACGCGCCATCCCAAGGACTTCCCGGCCGGCGGGACACGGACCCTCGAGGACGCGGTCGGGGCGCTGCTCGGGATTCCGATCCACTACTACGCGACAGTCGACCTGGCCGGCTTCGCCAAGATGGTCGACGCGGTCGGCGGCGTGGACATCAACGTTCGCCAGCCGCTCAGCGACCCGGAGTACGGCGGCTACGGGATCCCGCCGGGCGGCTGGTCGGTCACCGTCGGCAAGCACCACTTCGACGGCCCGAACGCGCTGGCCTACGCACGGATCCGCCGGTCCGAGGGGCAGACCGACTTCACCCGCCAGATCCGCCAGCAGGAGATCCTCCTCGCGCTGCGCTCGAAGGTCGTCAAGGGCGACGCACTCTTCGGCCTGCCGAGCCTGCTCGAGGCGGTCGGCAAGACGATCGCGACCGACTTGCCGCCCGAGCGGCTGCCCGACCTCGCGGTCATCGCCGGCGAGATCCCCGCCAAGCGAATCGTCCGCGTCGTCGTCCGCTTCCCGCTCGTCCATCCGGCCAAGGCCGGCGAGAACAAGTACGGCGCGGTCCAGCTCCCCGATTACGACCGGATCCTGGCAGTCGCCGCCGCGCTGTTCCCGGAACCCGGGACGCCTGCCAGGAGCTGGAGCCCGAAGGACTCGCCGCTGCCGAGCCCAGCCGGAAGCCCAGCGCCCAGGGCATCGCCGTCCGGCTAGGGCCAGCCGGTCAGCTCAGCGCGTCGAGGTGGGGAGTCATCCGGCGCGCGGCCCGTGCCCGGTGCGAGATCCGGTTCTTCTCGGCCGCCGACCACAGCCCGAGCGTGCGACCGCCGGGCGGTTCGCTGGCCGGCTCGAAGATCGGGTCGTAGCCGAAGCCGCCCGTTCCGCGCGGCACGCTGGCGATCCGGCCACGGCAGGTGCCCCGGGTCTCGGCGAGGACCGGAACGCCGCCGCGCGGTCCGCGCGCGGTCGGTCGGCCGTCGGCCAGCACGAGGGCGCAGACATAGCGCGCGCCGCGCCGACCGGGTCCGAGCCCGCCGAGCTCGTCGAGCAGCTTGGCGTTGTTGTCCGCGTCGGTCGCCGCCGGCCCGGCGTAGCGCCGGGTTCGGACCCCGGGCGCACCGCGGAGCGCCTCGACCTCGATCCCGGAATCGTCGGCCAGCGTCGGCAGGCCGCTCAGCCGAGCGTAGTAGCGGGCCTTGAGCCGGGCGTTCGCCTCGAACGTCTCCCCGTCCTCGATCGGTTCGGCGCCGGGCGGGACGCCGGCCTCGTCGAGGCCGATGAGCTCGATCCTGGCCGGCTGGAGGAGCTCGCGCAGCTCGCGCAGCTTGTGGCTGGAGCGGGTCGCGACGACGACCCGCGGTGACCGGCCGCCCGGCCCCTTTGACCTGACTCGACTCACCGCTTGACGGTGGCGATCGCCGCGGCCTGCTGCTCGAACAGGCGGTCGAGCCCGAGTTGGGCCAGGTCGAGCAGGCCGTTCATCGCCGGACGGTCGAACGGCCTGCCTTCGGCCGTGCCCTGGATCTCGACGTACGTTCCGCCATCCGTGCCGACGACGTTGAAGTCGACGTCGGCCCGCGAGTCCTCCGGGTAGTCGAGGTCGAGGAGCGCGATCCCGTCCACGAGCCCGACGCTGACCGCCGCGATCCGGTTGAGCAGGAGCCGCTCCATCCCGAAGGTCACCAGCGCCGCCGCCAGCGCGACGTAGCCGCCGGTGATCGAGGCCGTCCGCGTCCCGCCATCGGCCTGGAGGACGTCACAGTCGACGGTCACCGTCCGCTCCCCGAGCTTGGCCAGGTCGACGACGCCGCGCAGCGACCGTCCGACGAGCCGCTGGATCTCATGGGTCCGGCCGCCGATCCGGCCCTTCGACGATTCGCGCTGGCTGCGTTCGGCGGTCGCCCGCGGGAGCATCGAGTACTCGGCCGTGACCCAGCCGGTTCCCTTGCCGCGGAGGTGGGGCGGGACCCGGTCCTCGATCGTCGCGGCGCACAGGACATCGGTGTCGCCGACCCGGATCCGGCACGAGCCTTCGGCCCACTTCAGGACGCCCAGCGTCAGCGTGACGGGGCGCAGCTCGTCCGGGCGGCGGCCGTCGGCGCGGACCGTCGCTGGGCGGTTGCCGATCGTCATCGATGGGGCTCCTTCGTGGCAGCCTGGGCGGCCCGCTCCTCGTCCTTGGCAGCATCCCACAGCTCGTCGAGCTCGGCGAAGTCGAGATCGCGCAGCGCGACCCCACGGGCAGCGGCCATCCGCTCGACCGATCCGAACCGCCGGCGGAACTTGTCATTCGCGGCCCGAAGGGCAGCCTCGGCCTCGACACCGTGGCGGCGGGCGAGGTTGACGAGCACGAGGAGCAGGTCGCCGACCTCCTCGGCCTGGTCGTCCGCGGTCGCGGCGGCTGCCAGCTCGGCCAGCTCCTCGTGGACCTTGACCACGATCCCATCGACGGTCGGCCAGTCGTACCCGAGCGCCGCGGCGCGCTCCTGCATCTCCTGGCTGGCGGCCAGCGCAGGCATCGCCCGGCTGATCCCGTCGAGCGCTCCCTTGGGTGAGGCCGGCCCGGCGTCGAGCCCGGCGCCCGCCAGCTCGGCATCGGCGGCCGCATCGGCCCGCTCGGCCGCCTTGATCGTCTCCCACTGGCGGGTCACGTCGGCTGCCGTCCGGGCAACGGCGTCGCCGAACACGTGGGGATGACGACGGACGATCTTCGTCGCGAGCTCGGCCTGGACATCGGTCAGGTCGAAGACTCCGGCCTCGGTCGCCAGCTGGGCGTGGAGGACGACCTGGAGGAGCAGGTCGCCGAGCTCGCCGGCGAGCTCGGGTGTGGCGCCCCGGCCGAGGGCGTCGTAGACCTCGTAGGCCTCCTCGAGCAGATGCTTGCGGAGCAATTCGTGGGTCTGCTCCCGGTCCCACGGGCAACCATCCGGCCGGCGCAGCCGAGCGGCGATCCAGGGCATCGCCCAGGGGCTCGCGACGGCGAGCTCCGGACGGACCGGCCCGAGGTAGAGCGGACCGGCGAGGTCGGCCATCCCGAGCTCGCCGACCGTCGTTCCGTCGCTGATCCGGAACCGACCCACCGGGTGATCGCCCGGGTAGAGCCGGCCGAGGACCGCGATCGGATCGCCGCCGCCCGGACCGGCCCGACCCGGGAGCGGCTCGTCCGCCGCTCCGGCCGGCGACATCAGATCGTCCTCACCGCTCGAGCCGGCTCGGCCGACGATGATCGCGCGGGGCACGACGAGGACCGGGCGGGAGGGCTCGATCGGCGTCTCGACGAGTCGCTCTGCGGTCACCACCTGGAGCCCGTCACTGGGGTCGAGTCCCCAGCGCAGGCGCGCCTCGGCGAGCAGCGCGTCGAGCACGATCGGCCGCTAGGAGCTTGCGGCCGTCAGGTCGGGCGTGATCTGGGCCTTCGCCTTCTGCGCCGCAAACCAGTTCTGGAACGCGTTGCTCTTGAGCGTGGCCAGCTGGTCGCCGTCCGGCAGGCGCGTCTGCTCATCGCGGACGAGGAACAGGTAGTAGCCGGCACTCGTCTGCAGCGGGTCGCTGACCTTGCCCTTCGTGGCAGCGAAGATCGCGTCCTCACGAGCCTGGTCGAGCTGGTTGCGAGCGACCCAGCCAAGATCGCCGCCGGTCGCCGCATCGCTGCTGTCCGAGTTGTCCTTGGCCAGCTGGGCGAAGTCGGCACCGGGCGCATTGGCCTGGACCTGGAGGCCGGCGATCCGGCTCTCGGGTGGACCGCGTCGCGCCTCGAACTCGATGACGTGCCAGCCGTACTGGCTGAGGACGGGCCCGATCAGGTCGCCCTTCTTGAGGCCGTCCTTGAACACCGCGTCGCCAAAGCCCGAGTCGAGCGAGCCGCGGGTGAACCACTGGAGCTCCCCGCCGTCGGCGGCCGAACCCGTGTCGAGGCTGTCCGTCTTGGCGATCGTCGCGAACGCGGCGTCGAGCTCCTCGGGCTTGAGCGCCTTGAGCTTGTCGTACGTAGCCTGAGCCTTGGCCTTGGCCGTCGCCCAGCCCGGATCGTTCGAGGCGACCGGATTCTGGGCGTCCGGTGCCTTGTCGCCGGGCGTGTACAGGATGTGCCTGACCTTGACCTCGTCGCCGGGCCCCTGGTAGGTCGAGGTCGAGACGAAGATCTCGTTGACCAGGCGCTGGAGAGTCGGCTGCCCGGTGGAATCGGCGACGACCTTCTTGGTCAGCGCGTCGCGGATGAGATCGGCCTTGACCGCCTCCCGGTAGGCGCCCATCGGGATGCCGGCGTCCTTGATCTTGTCGGTCCAGATCGGATCGACGATCGGCGGTGCGATTTCGATGACCTGGCCGATCGTGTACGACCCGTCGGATCCGGCGATGACGTCGGTCAGACCGGCCTGTGGCAGCGCGAACATGGCGGTCACCAGGGCCGGATCGATGGCGGTGTTGTCGGCGAGGATCCAGCCAACGTCGCCGCCGGTCGCCGCATAGGCGTCCTTCGAGACGGCCTTGGCCACGTCCGCGAAGGCCTTCCCGCCCTTGATGTCGGCGAGCGCCTTGTCCGCGGTCGCCTTCGCGGCGGCCTTCTGGGCGTCGGTCGGGGCCGTCGCCCCGGTCGTGACCTCCGGCTCGATCGTGATCGTCGCGATGTGGCGCTGCTCCTGCTGGGTCGCCTCGTCGGTCAGGCGCTGGTCGATCTGCGCCTCGCTGATCGTGATCCCCTGCTGGGTGGCGAGCTGGGCCTGGAGGGTCGCGTCGATCAGCCGGTCGAGCGACGAGCTGGTCAGCTGCTGGCGGGCCTGGTCGATCGAGGCGACCCGGGCCTGGAGGTCGGTGTCGCTGATCCGCCCGAGCTGGTTGAGGTAGCGGGCCTGGGCCTCCGCCTGGTTGAGCCGGAACTGGTCGACCAGCGTCCGGTCCCGGTAGGTGTCCTGGTTGATCGATTCGCCGTTGACCTTGGCCACTTCGGTGAAATGCGCCCCGAAGTACTGGCCGGCGGCTGCCCCGACGAGGGTGATGAGGCCAATGACGATCGCAAAGCCAAAGGCCAGGTTGATGTAGAGGTTGCGCCGATCCTGGCCATCGCGGCCGAACCGGCTCGACCGCCTGGCGGTCGACTTGGAGCGAGAGGTCATTCGGACGTGGCTTCCTGCAGGTGAGTCCCGCGGGTTGCGGGAGGGATGGGGCGCGTATCGTACCCACCGCCACCGCCGATCGTCCGGCGCGCCGATCGGCGGAGCTCAAGGTCGATCGATCCGGACCGCCCAGGTGCCCCGGCGGCCATCGGCTTCGACCGGCACGATCCGAATCGGGCCGACCGTGGTCGGGGCGCCGACCTCGAGGAACCTGAATGCGGACGGCGGCGCGATCGAGCCCGGTGTCGTGATAGACGATCTGGCCTGCGGCTGGATACGCTCCGTCCGGGGCGAGCCGCGAAGGGTCGGTCCGCGCGACCTGGGTCAGCGGCAAGCCAAGGTCGACGGCGGCCTGCGAGAGCAGGCGGGCAGGGACGAGCAAGGCAACCGGCCCGTCGGCGTAGGGGTTGTGGGGTTCCGCGCGATCGGGTCGCGCCCGGACGCCGGGCTCGGCATCGAGCGCGGCGTCGATCGACGATCGGGCCGCGTCGAAATCGCCGATCGCGTTCCGGTCGTTCCGGATCTGCGTGATCACCGTGCGGTCGAGCGGGGCGACGGTCGGACTCAGGGCGAACGCCAGCGCCGCGGCCGCGGCGAGGCGCCCTGCGGCGCGAACCTCCGGTCGGTCGGCGAGCGCGACCGCCAGGACGGGAGCCGTCAGGGCGCTGAAGCCGACGCCCGCCGCCATGACGATCGCAAGATCGACCGGCAGGGCGTAGCGGTCGATGACGAACAGGTGGCGCGATCCGAGCAGGAGGACGAACACTGCGACTCCGGGCCCGAGCGCGGTCAGTCCGACGAGCACGGGCCACGCTCGCCGGCGGACGAGCACGACGACGCCCAGGCCCGCCAGCAACAGCATCGGCAGATACGCCGTCAGGTGACTCCCGACAAACCTCAGGGCCGTCCCGCTCGACTGAGGGGCTCGGATCGTGGTACCGATGCCGGGCACCTGGAGCGAGTAGAGAGCATCCCCGCTCAGGAGGAAGTCGCCGGCGGCACCAAGCGGGACGGCGAGCAAGGCGAGCAGGACGAGCCAGGCGGCACGCGGCGGCGAGCTGCCCCGGCCCGCTCGTGCTGAGATCACTCGGGCCGTGAGGACCACGCCGGCGACAAGGCAGATCAGGAGCGTCTCCGGGCGGATCAACGCCGCGATCAGGAGGGCGACTCCGGCCCACCCGTAGCGGGGTCGATCCGCGCTCGCGGCAAGGCCGGCGAGCGACCAGAGCAGGACGGACCAGGTCACGGTGTAGGCCAGTGACGCATCGAGGAGAAGGCCGGACGACGCGATCAGCCCGAATGCGACGAAGATGCCTGCCGCCGTCGCTCCGGAGACGCGCTGGGCGAGCATGGCTGCGGCGGCAATCCCAAGGCCATAAACCACAACTGCGAGCGCCGAGATGGGACGCCAGTCGCCGAATGCCGCGTGGATCGCACCGTAGACGATCGTGAGGAACAGCTTTGGCGTCGTGCCCAGGAACCGCTCGAGCTGGACGCCGGCAGCGAGACGGTCGAAGTAGAGCACCGAGGACGCGGCGTCTGAGCCGACCGCGCCGACCAGCCACGGTCGGGTCGCCCAGAGCGCAACGGCGGTGCTCGCGACGAATACCGCCAGGCCGAGCAGGATCGTCGACGACACCCGCGATCCGGGCGGCACCTCTGATCGCTCCGCGTCCATCACCTTGCCGAGGCGCGGCTGGCCGAGACCCTGGGAGGCGACAACGTGTCGCGGAGGACCGCCACGACCCGCGCCTGGTCGGCCGGGTCGAGGTTCGACGACGACGGCAGGCTGAACGGCGGCCGCGAAGATCGCGTCGGCGATCGACCCGCCGAGGCGCGGCGCGTCGGCGTAGAGCCTGGTCTGGTGAAGCGGCGTCCAGATCGGCCGCGCGTCGATGCCCCGGCGCGGCAAGCTCGTCGAGCGACGCTGTCGCGACCGATCGGTGCGCGCGCCGGATCGAGCGCGGCCGTGTACAGCCAGAACGACGGATCGGCCCACTGCGCGCGCGGGGCCGGACGGAACCCGGGCAGGTCAGCGAGCTCGGCGTCGTACCGGTCGGCGACCGCCCGGCGGCCGGCGAGCAGCTCGGCGAGCTGCTCGAGCTGGGCGACGCCGAGCGCGGCCGCGATGTTCGTCAGGCGATAGTTGAAGCCGATCTCGTCGTGGTCGTAGGCCCGCCCGGGCAGCCGGGCCTGGGTCGACAGGTGGCGGGCTCGACGCGCGAGGGGCTCCTCGTCGGTGACGAGCATCCCGCCGCCGCCGGTCGTGATGAGCTTGTTGCCGTTGAAGCTGAAGCAGCCGACGCGGCCGATCGTTCCGACGTGCCGGCCGGCGAACCGCCCTGCCGATGTAGTCCGCGCCGAGGGCCTCGGAGGCGTCCTCGAAGACGGTCGACGCCGTGGCGTTCGGCGGCCTCGACGATCGGCTCGATGTCGGCCGGATGGCCGACCAGGTGGACGACCTCGATCGCTCGCGGCTGGCGCAGGCCGAGACGGGCCCGCCGATCGAGCTCGTCGACGACGAGCGCCGGGTCGAGGTTGTAGGTCCGCGGCTCGGCGTCGACGAGGACCGGCGCGGCGCCGACATAGCGGACCGGGTTGGCGGACGCCACGAACGTCAGCGTCGGCACGAGCACCTCGTCGCCCGGCGCCGACGCCGAGGACGAGCAGGGCGAGGTGGATCGCCGCCGTGCCGCTGGCACAGGCGACCGCATGGCGACTCCCGACCGAGGCCGCGAACTCGCGCTCGAACCGCTCGACGAACGGACCGACCGACGACACGAAGTTCGTGCTGAGGCACTCCTCGAGGTAGCGGCCGGCATTGCCGCCGATCGCGGCTCGGCCAGCGGGATCCGGCGCTCAGAGCTGGACACGGTCCACGTCGATACGGCCCGGGTGGTCGCGCAGCCAGTCGATGGTCGAGCGGATCCCGTCCTCGAGGCTCGTCCGGGGCTCCCAGCCGAGCGTCTCGCGGGCGAGCGATCGGATCGGCCTGCAGGGCCAGAACCTCGCTGGCGTCGGGTCGCAGGCGGCTGGCGTCCTCGATCGCCCGGGCCTCGACGCCGAGCAGCCGGCAGGCCAAGGCAAGCAGCTCGCCGATCGACTCGCTGCGGCCGGTGCCGAGCTGGATCGACTCGGCCGTCGATGCCGTCGGCGGTCGCCGCCCGGACGAAGCCGTCGACCGTGTCGGCGACGTACGTCAGGTCGCGCCGCGGATCGAGCCGACCGAGCCGGATCTCGCGGCTGCCCGGCGAGGAGCTGGCGGAGCATCGTCGGCAGCACGGCTCGCTCGGACTGGCGCGGTCCGAACGTGTTGAACGGCCGCAGGACCACGACCGGCAGCCCGTAGCTGCGATGGAAGGCGAGCGCCAGCTGGTCGGCCGCGACCTTCGTCGCCGCGTACGGCGACTGCGCCTGGAGCGGGTGGGTCTCGCGGATCGGCAGCGTCTGCGGGCGTGCCGTAGACCTCGCTCGTCGACGTCTGGATCAGCCGCCTGACACCGGCCCGGCGGGCCGCCTCGAGCACGTTGAGCGTGCCCCGGACGTTGGTGTCGACGAACAATTCGGGCGCGACGTACGAGTACGGGATCGCGATCAGGGCGGCGAGGTGGAAGACGACCTCGACGCCGTCGGTCGCGGCCTCGACGAACCGCGCGTCGCGGATGTCGCCGAACCGGACGTCGAGCGCGGCGCGGATCTCGCCGGGCGGGCTCGTCGAGCCAGCCCGCCGAGCCAGCGCGAGTTGTACAGGCAGAACGCCCGGACGCGGGCGCCCTCGCGCGACGAGCCGCTCGACGAGGTGGCTGCCGATGAAGCCGTCCGCCCCGGTGACGAGGACGCGGACGCCCGGTCAGGCTCACGTCAGCCGGCCGCCGCGCGCCTGGTCGAGCTGGTCGCGCTGGCCGACGTCGATCCAGTCGTCCTCGATCTCGAACGCTCCGACCGAGCCGCCGCCGTCGAGGACCGCCTCGATGAGCTCGGGCATCGCGATCGGCTGGCCCGCGGCTCGACCAGGCCGACGATCGCGGCTCGACCGCGTAGATCCCGCTGTTGACCTCGCGCTCGATGGTCGGCTTCTCGATCAGGCCGACGACGCGATCGTCCGACCGCTCGACGCAGCCGAACGGGACCGAGTGGAGGTAGCGCCGGACGCCGATCGTCGCGGCATACCCGCCCGCTGCGTGGAAGTCGAGCAGAGCCGCCGATGTCGGCCGAGGTCACCAGGTCGCCGTTCATCACGAGCACGGCCTCGGTCGGCGGCGCGGGCAGGATCCCGAGCGCGCCGCCGGTTCCGAGCGGGCGTCTCCTCGCGGAGGTAGTCGATTCGGCAGCCGAACTGACGAGCCATCGCCGAAATGGGCCTCGATGACCTCGGCGAGGTAGCCGACCGAGATGAAGATCCGGTGGATCCCGAAGCCGACGAGGTGGAGCACGATCCGCTCGAGGATCGGCCGTCCGGCGACCCGCAGCATCGGCTTCGGGATGGTGTCGGTCAGCGGCCGCAAGCGCGACTCCCTGGCCGCCGGCCATCACGACGGCCCAGTTCGGCCGCTGGACCGGCTCGAGGAACTCGTGGAGCAGATGGAGCCCGGCGGGACGCCCATCGCCAGTCGAGCACCGGGACCGCCTCGATCCGCCGGGCACGCATCAGGTCGATCGCCTCGGCCCGGCCCTCGCCGGGACCGACCGACGACGAACGATCGGGTGAGGAGCGGCCCGAGCGGGTCGTCGAGGGACGCGCCGGCGAGGAGCGCCCGGCGGATGTCGCCGTCGGTCGCCACGCCGACCAGGCGGCCCGCTTCGTCGACCGCCAGCGCGATCTGCCGGCGCGCCACGATCGAGCGCGACCATCGCGTCGCGGAGCGTGCCGCCGTCGCGGACGATGCAGGCGTCGAGGCGGTCAGCCACGAGCTGCATCGAGCGGCCGTGCAGGTGAGCCGGCGACGACCGTTCCCGATGGCACGTCGGCGACGACTACGGCGCCCATCCCGACCGTCGCGCCGGGACCGACGTCGACGTGGTCGCGAACGAGCGCGCCTAGCCCGACGACGGCACCCTCGCCGACCCGGGCCCCGCCGCCGACGACAGCCCCGGGACCGACGTGGACATGGTTCGCCGAGCACGACGTCGTGCTCGACGACGGCGCGCGTGTTCACGATCGCGTGCCGGCCGACGAGCGCGCCGGTGTTCACGATGGCGCCGGCCAGCACGACGCTGCCTTCGCCGATGCTCGCGCTCGGCGAGACCCAGGCCCGGTCATGGACGATCGTCGCCCAGCGGGCGGCGGACCCATACCGTCGGACGGCGTCGGAGCGGCCCGCGCCACCGTCGGACCCGGCGAACCCGAGGACGCACCATGGCCGGAGGTCGGCTTCCATCCGGTCGAGCCGGTCGGCGAAGTCGGCATCGGTCCCGATGTGCTCGACGCCAAGCAGCTCCCGGGTCCGCGACGCCGGTCCCGGGTCGACGACCCCGACGACGATCCAGTCGTCCGGTCGTGTCCGGGCAGCCTCGATGACGACTCGGGCGTGCTCGCCGCCACCGACGATCACGAGTGGGCGGGGCGTCACCGCTCGACCGGGATCGGCGCCTTGCGCGGCGGGCTGGGCGGTCGCCATGCCGCGATGATATCCGCGATCCGAGCCCCGGCCCGGCCATCCGCCAACGACGGGATGAGCGGCGATCACGCTCGCCCGGAAGGCCGGATCGAGCGCGGTGCGAAGCGCGACCGCGACGTCCGAGGCGTGCGCCGGCGCATCGACGACGTTCGCCTCGCGCCGCCGGCCGTCCTGGCGATCCCCAACGTTGACCGCCGGCAGATCGACCGCGGGCGCCTCGATGAGACCGCTCGAGCTGTTGCCGAGCATCGCGTCGGCGATCCGTAGCAGCCCCCAATAGCGGGTCTCGCCGAGGGCTTCGACGACCGTCGAGCGGGGCGAATCATCCGCGAGCCGCATGCGGGCGCGGATCTCGTCGCCGCCCGGATCCGCGTTCGGCAACGTGACGACGTACGTCGGCTGGGATCGTGATCATCGCGCCGAGCACGGCGTCTGCGACCGCGAGGGGATCCGCATCCAGCGTCGCCGGCTGGACCGTGACGATCACGACCGGCGGGCGGAGCTCCAGGCCGAGCTCACGCTCCAGGGCTGCGCGATCAGGCAGGTCGGTCCGGAACGCGGCGTCGAGCCCGGGCGCTCCGACGACGTGGACGGTCGCCGGGTCCTCGCCGAGCGCGACGACGCGGCGAGCGTGCTCGTCGGCGCTCACGAGATGGAGATGGCTGAGCTTCGTGATCGCGTGGCGAAGCGGGTCATCGAACGCGCCGAGGGTCTGCTCGCCACCGTGGAGGTGGGCGATCGGCACGAGGTCGACGGTCGCCGCGATCGCGGCCGCGGCCGTCTCGAACCGATCGCCGGCGAGCAGCAGGGCATCGGACGGCACGGCTCGCAGGGATGCTCCGACGGCGGCGAGGGCGGCCGCGGCCTGCACGTCGGGCGGAGGGTCGACCCGCTCGTCGAGCCAGGCGAGCTCCGCGTCCGGCTCGAAGCCGGCGGCGCGGATGTGCTCGACGGTGAAGCCGTGCCGCGCCGACAGGTGCATGCCTCCGACGATGAGCCGGAGCCGGAGATCGGGGTGCGTCGCGGATGGCCGCGCAGGTCGAGTGAACGATGCCCCAGTCCTGGCGACCGGTCGTCAGTACGGCGATCGTCCGCGGTCGGGCCGAGGCGCGGGTCATTCGAGGGGCTCCAGGTCGTCGACGGCGACGAGCCGGCCGGCGGTCACGGCCCGGGTCGTCCGCTTACCGACGAGCTGCTCCCAGCGGGCCGGCGACAGGCCGATGCCCGGTCGAAGGGCGACCAGGTCGTCGTCGGTCACTGCGACCCCGGCTTCGAGCGATCGATCGCCAGTGGAGGCTCCGGCGAGCCACGGCGCGCGATCGCCAGCTCCGCCGGATCGGGCGTCTTCTCGCCCGAGCCGAGCGCAATCTCGACGGTCCGGATCCCGTCGACCATCGCCCGGAAGACGTCGGGCTCCAGCGACGCGCGATGGTCCGGACCTGGAGCGTTCCGGTCGAGCGTCAGGTGCTTCTCGATCAGGCTTGCTCCGATCGCCACGGCCGCGAGCGGCAGGTCGGTTCCGAGGCTGTGATCGGACCAGCCGGCCGGCAGTCCGAAGGCGCTCCGGAGGGTGGGGATCGCCCGCAGGTTCGCGGTCGCCGGATCGGCCGGGTAGTTCGAGACGCAGTGGAAGAGCGCGACCGGGGGATCACCGGCGGCGGCCACGGCATCGACCGCCGCAGCGACCTCGACGATCTCGGCCATCCCGGTTGAGACGAGCAGCGGCCGGCCTCGTCGGGCGAGCCGCCGCAGGAACGGCAGGTTGGTCAGCTCTCCGGAGCCGACCTTGAACGCCGGCACGTCGAGCCGGTCGAGCAGCCCGGCGGAGGCGTCGTCGAACGGGGTCGACAGGAACACGAGCCCCAGCTCCGCCGCATGTCGCTGGAGCCCCGGCCAGGCGTCGGCGGGCAGGGCGAGCCGGAGCAGCATCTCGCGCTGATCGCCGGTCGAGTCCGCGGCGGCTCGCTGGTAGGCGGCCATCGGGGCCCCGCGGGCAGCCAGCGCGTCCGGGCTCGAACGTCTGGAACTTCACTGCATCGGCGCCGGTCTCCGCGGCGGCATCGATCAGCCGATGGGCTCGCTCGGGATCGCCGTCGTGGTTGACGCCGGCCTCGGCGATGACGAAGACCCGCCCAACGCCGATCGCCCGGCCGGCAATGCTCAAGGCTCGGATCGGGCGGGCGGCGGCCGCCGCCTCGGCGACGGCGAAGTCCGGCTCTCGATCGATGTCGACGCTCCGCTCGGGCGCGACGGGCAGACCGATCGTCTGGCCGGGCGCGACGAATTGGCCGGTCCGCCGCAGCGCATCCGGGTCGACGACGTAGAAGGCGCCCGGTCAGGAGCTCCACGGCATCGTCGACGTCGACGGTCTCGATCCGCTCGTCGTGGTCGGGGGACGGACGACGTGCCAGCCGACCGGGTGTGCGCGACCGTGACGCTGACGACACCCTTGCCGCCCGATCTGGTCGAACCGCTCGACGGCAGCCCGGAGATCCGTCGGGTCGGTCAGCGGCGAGGTCGGCTGGACGAGGGCGATCGCCCGAAACGCCGACCGGCGGCCTCGAGCCAGTCGAGCGCGTGAAGGGCGACGTCGACCGAGGTGGCGTCGTCGGTTGCGAGCTCCGGCGGCCGGCTGAACGGCACCTCGGCGCCCCACGTCCGGGCCAACGCCGCAATCGCCTCGTCGTCGGTGCTGCAGACGATCGGGTGCGGCCCGCCGGCCAGCCCGGCGGCGGCAAGCCGGGCCGATCCGGATCGCATGTCCGACGAGCGGGATCCCGGCGACGATGCGGAGGTTCTTGCCGGGCACGCGCCGGCTGCCTGCTCGAGCCGGGACGAGGAACAGCACCGGGTCGGTCACGGCAGCCACTCGAGGAGCTCGGCGGCGATCCGGCCGCTCGCGTCGCCCGGCTCGAAGTGGTCATCGAGGAACGCGCGTCGCGCATCCTCTGTCGCTCGCCCTCCGGCTGGCGCATCGAGCGCCGCCAGCAGGTCGGCCCCGTTGCGGACCGGGACGCCACGCCCGCCGCCACATACCCGAGCAGGTCGGCACCGGCGAGCGTGTCTGCCAGCAGGTTCGGCGTCCCGGTCACGACCGCCTCCGTCAGGACGGTCGAGTGGACCCCGAGATGGGCGTCTGCGGCCCCGAGCAGCCGGTAGAGGTCGACCGTCCGGACGACCGTGATCGGCGGGAGGATCAAATCCGCGCGCCGCCGCCACGCCTTCGATCACGGCTCGATATGGGCCATCGTCAGGTTCGCCCGGATGGAGCTTGACGACAACATGCGCGCGCGGGATCGGCCGGTCGAACAGGCGGGCCAGGCTGAGTGGATAGTGGAAGCGACGATACGTCGTTCCCCAAGTCCCGGAGATCACGATCATCCGGTCACCGGGCGCGATCCCGAGCTCGGCCCGGACGGCCTCGCGGTCGACTGGTTAGGGCGCCACGAGATCGAGCCGAGGCGAGCCACCGACGCGCACCTCATCCTCGCGGTACACGCTTGCTGACGTCAGCAGGCGCCGCTCCCACGCGCCCGAAGACGTAGGTCCGATCGGGCAGGCGCAGGGCGTCGGGCCGCGAGCGGTGGATGTAGCCGTTGTGCCAGCGGTAGATCAGGCCGTGCTGGACCGCCACCGTTGGCACGCCTTCCGCTCGTGCCGCCGCCAGCCAGTCCTGGCGATGGTATTCGTCGGCGAGGAGCAGGCCGGCCGGTCGAAGCTCGCGGATCAGCCGGCGGATGCGCCAGATCGAGATCGTCCGACTGGGCAGCAGCCGTCGAGCCTGGTCGGCGACCCGCGCCGCGAGCGCCGGCCCAAGGTCGACCCCGAACGCGAGCAGAGGCACCGTCGACCGGCCGATCCGATCGGCCGTGGCCTCGGTCTCGGCCCGGATCCAGTCGGCATCGGCGGGTGCGCCCATCAGCCGGAGGACCTCGGCCGGCAGAAGCCGTTCCGAGCCGGGAGCGATCAGCCGCGCCCAGGCCTCGTCGTCGTCGGATGACGCCCATAGCTCGATCGTGACCGGGTCGAGACGCGAGTCGCGGAGGCGCTCCTCGATCGGATCGAGGTACGGGTTGATGAGCCGCGGACCGTCCGGTGTGTCGACCCGCTGGACGGCATGGGTGTGGACGGCCAGGAGGGGTCGTCGGGTCCCTTCGGCCAGCTGGACCAGGCGGTCCTGGAGAAGCCGGATGCGGCGCGTCCGAGCGTCCGGCCGGAGGCGGGACCGGACTCCCCGGGCGAGCCTTCGGACGACGGGGGCACCCGTCCGGGCCGCGAGCGATCGCCCGCCCGAGGGAGGGGTCCTGGTTTGGCCCGAAGTCGCCGGCTCATCGGCCATCGTCGGCTCACTGGCCATCGTCGACTCGTCGGACGGGGCGCCTTCGGCAGGCGCTGGGCCGACGATCGCCTCGTCGCCTTGGAACTCCAAGCCGTCGCGGGCGGCGACGAGCCGGGCCGCCTCCACGAGCGCCGCGTCGGTCGAGGCGGCACACTCGATCGTGGCCGGCCGAACCGCCGCCACGAGGTCGTCGACGATGCCCAGCCACAGGACCTGCTCGCGAAGCCACATCGCGTGGCCAACGCGGCCGTAGTACCAGAACGAGGTCCCTTCGACGGCCATCAGGTCGACCACGCCCGAGGCCTCCGCCCAGTCATCGAGGAGCTCGGCCGACTCGGCGTTGAGATCGCGGGCGAGCAGCACGCGCTCGGCGACGTCACGCAGGCTGATCGCGGGATGATCCGCGCCGTGCGGAGGCGTCCAGGTCGTGTCAAGGACGACCACCGACCGGCCCGGGGCCGGTTCGCTCGGCGGGGTCGTCTCGAAGCGAAGGATCCCGCCCGTGCCTTCGGCCCGCATCAGATCGGCCTCCGGCACGGGGGTCGACGGGCCGGCGAAGACACCTGCCATGCCGCCGAGGATATCGGCTTCGGTCGGCCACTGCTCGGGTCGCGCTTCGACGGCCCGCGCTATTCTCTCACGATGCCGATCCTCAAGAGCCGCCTTGGCGACTGGGAGCTTGACCATGTCCAGGCTTGGTCGGACCGCACGCTGGTCATCGGAGCGGAGCCGGTCCGACTGATCGAGCCGACCTCGAAGGTCGCGACGATCGGGAGCTGCTTCGCATCCGAGCTGGCCAAGATGATGGATGCGGTCGGGATCCGCGGGGCGATGCACCCGGGTGGCCTGTTCTACTCGACCGCCACGATCCGCCAGGAGCTCGAGCGGATCGCCGGCGGCTGGCCGGAGCGGGCGGCCGAGCCGCTCTGGGATGTCGGTGGCGGCTGGGTCGACCCGTTCCGTGACTACGGCGTCCGTTACCCCGACGAAGCCACGCTGCTGGCCGGGCGGGTCGAGGCGGACGCGGCCGCGGACACGCTTTTCCGTGGGGCGGGCGTCGTCGTCGTCACGCTCGGCTTGATCGAGACCTGGCGCAGCCGGACCAGCGGCGCCACGTTCCGCCAGATCCCCCATCCCGCCGTGTTCGAGGCGCTCGGGCCGACGTTCCACCGACTGACGGTCGCCGAGATGCTCGACGACCTCGAGCGGATCCATCGGGTCGTCCGCGAGGTGCTCGGCGCCGAGCTCGTCGTCACGACCTCGCCGGTCCCGCTCCACTCGACATTCACCGCGCTCGACGTACGCGTCGCCAACGTCGAGTCGAAGAGCCGGATCCGCGCCGCGGTCTCGGAGTTCGTCGACCGCCACCCCGACGTCCACTACTTCCACAGCTACGAGATGGTCGTCACCGCCGAGCGCCAGAGCGACTACTTCCGCGAGGACGGGCGCCACGTCGAGGAGCGGGCCATCCGCTACATCGTGTCCGAGTTCCTGCGGCTGTTCGCCGCGCCCGAGCTGATGCTCCGCGACGTCGACAGCTCGTGGCTGACGCCGCTGTCCAAGACCGAGGCCGCACCCGCGCCTCGAGTCCGGGCCGCCAAGCCGAAGCCGTCGCTGCCGCGGCGCGTCGCGCGGCGCGTCCGCCGGAGCGCCAACTCGGTGCTCGGGCCGGACGCCGGCCTAGCGCGAGGCTCAGGGCGACGCCGGCGGCCCGTCGCCGGCCAGCCGGTCGACGAACGCCGAGTAGCGGTCCGCCTCTCGGGCCCAGCCGAGCTCGCGAACGCGCGCCTCGGTCCGTGCGGTGCGCGCCTCGCGCTCGAGAGGGTCGTCGGCCAGGCGGGCGATCCCCGCGGACAGCTCCCCGGCCTTGCCGGACGTATAGGTCAGGACCGCATCCGGCGAGAACGTCCGCTCGACGAGCGGCAGCCGCGAGGCGACGACCGGCTTGCCCATCGCGCCGTACTCGAAGACCTTCGTCGACAGGCTGACCGCGGTGAACGCGTCGAGCCGGGTCGGGGCGATCCCGAGGTCGGCGGCCGCGACCGCAGCCGGCACGTCCTCGATCGGGATCCGGCCGTGGAACGTGACCCGCTCGGCGATCCCGAGCCGGGCGGCCTGCTCGCGAAGCGACGGCTCCGAGTCGCCGCGGCCGTACAGCTCGAGACGGATGTCCAGATCGGGGCGGTCGGTCGCCAGGCGGGCGATCGCGTCGACAGCCACGTCGAGCTCGTAGGTCGGGGTGAGCGCCCCGGTGTAGACGACCCGGAGCGAGCCGTCGACCCGGAACGGCCGGCGCGGGTGGCTCGCTGGATCGAACAGGTCGAGGTTGGGCGAGTTCGGGACGATCGTGACCTTGTCCGCCCGGACCCCGAGCCCGAGCAGCCGGTCGGCCATCAGCTCGTTGACCGCGAACACCCGGTCGGCGAACGAGATCGACAGCCGCTCCTGGAGGAGGAGCGCCCGATGGACGAACCGCCAGTCCGCGCGAGGGAAGCGGGTCCGGAAGAACTCGGGCATCGCCTCGTGGAGGTCGAGGATGACCGGCACCCGGCGGAGCTTGAGCGGAAGCGCCGCGAACACGAGGAAGTCCGGCAGGCTGTGGACCTGGATCACGCCGTAGTGACGATGACGGTGCGAGCGGGCGACCGCCCAGCTCGATCGGACGAGGAACGTGAGGTACTCGCGGAGGTACACCCACAGGCTGGCGCCCTGGTGACGCTGGACGTCGATCCGTCGGAGCCGGACTCCGCCGAGCGCCCCCTCGGGGCCGTCGCCCGGTCGGCGGAGCGCGAACACGTCGACGTCCCTCCCCCGGGCGACGAGCGCCTCGGCCTCGCGCCTGACCCGGGGATCCTCCTCGTAGTAGGAGTGGACGATCATCGCGGCCGGCCGCCGGCCCTTGCCTGCCATCTCGTCAGCCGCCCGCGATCGCCCGCAGCCGCGCGAGCAACGCGTCAAGCGAGCCATCGGCCGGGGCGAAGATCCGTTGGAGCAGGTTGGCGGCCGCCACCCGGCCGGGGCCCGGCGCCTGCTCGAGGCGGGTGACCAACCGGTCGAGGGCCGCCGCCGAGATCGAGATCTGGTCGGAGCCTATGTGGAGCCGATCGCGGTCGACCCTGTAGACATGGGTCTGGATGTCGCCCGAGAGGTACGTCTGGTCAAACCTGGCCACCTCGGTGAAGCCACGATCTTGGGTTAGCAGGGCCAGGATCGACAAGGACGAGCTGGCCAGGTTGACGCTGTACACGAGGAAGTCGGGCTGCTGTTTCTGGATGAAACCATTGAGCATCGTCGCGTCGTAGACGTTGAAGTCGTTGGCCTTGCCCGGCGCGGTGTCGATCGCAATGAAGTCCGCATCCGCGCCGCCCGCGGTTACGCAGGCCCAGCGCGGCCGCCGGGTCGGCCACGGCCAGATAGTGGTGGAGCCCGGCGGCCCGGAAGCCTGCCGGGAGATCGATGGCGATGGCCATCCCCAGGTCCGGCCCGATCGCCACGGTGGAGCCGGGTGGCGCGTTCGCCCGGATCCATGCGTTGATCTCGGCGGCCGCCGCCCGCTCGGAGGCGGACCGGCCGGTGGCCAACCGCGCGGCGCGGGCGTCGACGGCGAGCCCGACGAGGACGACGGCCACGACCAGGGCGACCACCGGCCCGGTCGTCAGTAGCCGGCCACGCGTGGCGAGCCGACGGCCGACGATGGTCGCGATGACGATGACGACGATCGCGGCGACGGCCCCCAGTCCGAGCGTCCGGATCGGCAGCCGGGTCAGCGCCGTGAAGCCGACGATCGCGGAACCTGCGACGGCGAGGAGGATCGCCGAGCCCGCGATCACCCGGTCTCGGCGCCCGAGCAGTGCGTCGAGCCCGGCGACCCAGCCGACCGTTCCCAGCACGAGGAGGAGGATCAGCTCGGTCAGGTAGTGGCGCGGCGTCTCCCCGACGCCGATCACGAGGAGCACGAGAGGGATCCCGCAGACGATCGCGAGGAGCACGTCGACGGCTGGTGCCGCGACCGACGGGCGGCCTCGCACGAGGGCGATGGCGAGGACCACGGATCCGAGCCCGTACGCGGCGGCCAGCCGGACCGACAGGATCGTGTGGTCGAGGTAGTAGCCGAGCTGGTTCGGGTCGACGATCGACGAGCCGAGCAGCTTCGACGTTCGTGAGAACAGGATCGACAGGGCCACCACCCAGAGCCCAGCGACGAGCCAGCTGAACCCCGCCCGTCCGACTCTCGTGGCGACGGCACCGGCCCGCCCCGACGAGGCCGCCGACACGAGACGGGTGGCCCGCTCGGTGGCGGCGATTCGGGGCGCCGCCAACCCCAGGACGACCAGGACGGCGACCACGAGCGTCGTCGGCACGAGCGTCCAGGCGGGGAGCTCGAGCCGGTAGACCAGGTGCTCCGAGGCGGCGAACAACGCGAACCACCAGGAGGTGCCGAGCGCCGCCGTGGCCAGGGTCGCGGCGCCGACCCGGGCGATCGTGGTCCACGAGACACCCCACAGGATGCCGGCCAGGAAGGGGACGAGGGCGTATGGCTGGACCGTCTCCTTGATCAGGAACGCCGCGGCGAACACGAGCCCGGCCAGGAGCCCGATCCCAAGCGAGTTGCGCCGGACGGCCACGAACCCGAGCAGCACGTACAGGAAGGTCAGGGCGATCGACGGCATGTCGATCCCGGCGGTCCGCGCGATGTCGAAGAAGTACGGGAGCGCGAGCACGGCGACCGCTCCGGCGGCCCCGTAGACCGGCCGGATCCGCCAGCCAAGGACGGCTGCCATGAGCAGGATTGCAGCCGCCGACACCGCGTTGAGAAGGTGCCCCCAGGCGAGCGGATCGAGCCCGACAAGTCGCTCGGGCAGCACGACCAGCACCGGCCACAGCGGGCTGTGCTTGAGGAACGTCACGCCGAAGACCGTCTCCGGGCCATTGCCGGCGAGCACGTTGCGACCGATCCCGACGTACTTCGCGTCGTCGTAGGTCGGGCTGGCAGGTGGGGCCAGGACGAGGGCGATCAGGAAGAACGCGATGGCGGCGGCCACGACGATCGCGGCGAGCCGTCGTTCGGTCGTCCGGTCGAGCTCCGGCATCGCCCGGCCGAAGGTCACGATCGGGTGGACCAGCCGGCCCCCAGCCGGAGGACCTGGCGCTCCCGGGCCGCCTGTCCGCGCGAGCTGTCGACGGTGTCGATCACGAGCTCGGCCTCGGCGTAGACCGCGGGCCAGTCGATCGCCCGATGCGGGGTGACCACGACCACTGCGTCGCTCTCGCGGAGCAACGTCTCGACGGCCACCGAGTCGTGCATGACTCCGTCCGAGTCCCGGAAACGAGGCACGTGCGGGTCGTGATAGCGGACGCTCGCCCCACGGCCAGCCAGACCGGCCAGGATCGCCGCGGCAGGCGAGTTACGGGCATCCCGGACATCCGGCTTGAAAGCGACCCCGAGGACCCCGACCCGCGCCCCCTTGAGCGCGAGGCCTCGATCGTTCAACCCTTCCGCGGTGAGATCGACGACGTGGCGGGGCATCGCGAAGTTGATGTCGCCGGCCAGCTCGACGAAGCGATCGACGAAGTCGAACTCACGGGCTCGCCAGGCGAGGTAGTAGGGGTCGACCGGGATGCAGTGACCGCCGACGCCGGGTCCCGGGGTGAACTTCATGAACCCGAACGGCTTGGTGGCCGCGGCCGAGATGACTTCCCAGACGTCGAGGCCCATCCGCTCGCACAGCAGCGCGAGCTGGTTGACGAGGGCGATGTTGACGTTGCGGAAGACGTTCTCGAGCAGCTTGGCGAGCTCCGCCGCGTCCGGGGACGAGAGCTCGACCACCGCGTTGTTGATCCGGCGGAGGAGCGCGGCGGCGCGAGCGGTCGCCTCGGGCGTGGTGGCCCCGACGAGCCGCGGCACGTCCCGGGCAGCGCTTGCCGGGTCGCCCGGGTTGACTCGTTCCGGCGCGAACGCCAGGTCGAAGTCACGCCCGGCGATCAAGCCGCCCTGCTCGAGGACCTTCCGGAACGGGCCGGTCGTCGTGCCCGGGAACGTCGTCGACTGGAGTACGATCAGGTGGCCGATCCGAAGGTGCCGGCGGATGAGCTCGGCGGCGGACAGGACGGGTCCGAGGTCGGGATCCTTGGCCTGGTCGATCGGGGTCGGCACGCACACGACGATGACGTCGGCCTGGTTGAGCTGGGCGGCGTCCGTCCCGACGATCCGTAGCCCCGCCGCGATCGCATCGGTCAACCGAGCGTCGGGGATGTCGTCGATCGGCGATCGTCCCGCACTCAGCTCGGCGACCCGCCCCGCGTGGGCATCGACGCCCTCGACCTCGAGACCGGCCTCGACGAACGAGATCGCCAATGGCAGGCCGACGTAGCCGAGGCCGATCACGGCCAGGCGTCGGTCTTCGTTCATGGATCCTCCGTGCAGACGCCAGCCGGCGGCCCGTGTCGGCGAACAGGATACCGGTTCACCCCTGGCTGGCCGGGAGACCGTACCTCGCGGCGAGGACCGCGCCGATCCGCTCGCCGGCATGGCCATCCCACAGCGGCGGGCGACCAGGTTGCGGCGGCACGGTCGCGGCGAGGAGTTCACGGACGGCCGGAGCGACCTCACTTGGCTCGACGAGCCGGTTCGTGCCCTGGCTGATCGTGATCGGCCGTTCGGTGTTCGGTCGCATCGTCAGGCACGGGATCCCGAGGACCGTCGTCTCCTCCTGGATCCCGCCCGAGTCTGTGATCGCGACGCGGGCACCGCGGATCAGGCCGAGGAACTCGACGTAGCCAAGCGGCTCGACGACGACGACCCGCTCGATCGAGCCGAGCCCGGCCGCCTCGAGCGTGGCTCGTCCACGCGGATGGAGCGGCAGGACGACCGGCAGCAGCTCGGCGAGCTCCCGGAACGCGGCGACGATCCGCGCCGCCGCGACGGGGTCGTCGACGTTCGCCGGCCGGTGGACGGTGGCCACCGCGTAGTCGCCGCTCAACCCGAAGCGCGCCCGACCGGCGTCCGGATCGAACCGGTCGAGGTTCGCCAGGAGCGTGTCGATCATCGGGTTCCCGACGAAGACCGCCTCCCCCGGGACCCCCTCCCGGGCCAGGTTGTCGAGACCCTCCGGGCTGGTCACGAACAGGAGGTCGGAGAGCTGGTCGGTAACGACCCGATTGACCTCCTCCGGCATCGACCGGTCGAAGCTACGCAGCCCGGCCTCGACATGACCAAGTGGGATCCCGAGCTTGGCGGTTACGAGCGCCGCGGCGAGGGTCGAGTTGATGTCCCCGTAGACCACGACCGCGGCCGGCCGGAGCCCGACGATGGCGCCCTCGAGCGCCACCATCAGGGCGGCGGTCTGACCAGCCTGGCTGCCGGAGCCGACACCGAGATCGAGGTCGGGCCGGGGTAGCTGGAGATCGCGGAAGAAGATCGCCGACAGCGCATCGTCGTAGTGCTGACCGGTGTGGACGAGACGCTGCTCGACGCCCCTCGACCGGAGGTCGGCGACGACCGGGGCCGCCTTCATGAAGTTCGGCCTGGCGCCGACGACGTGGACGATCGGCGAACGGTCGGTCATCGGCCGACGAGCCCGGTATACAGCCCGCGGAGGACGACGAGCTGGGACTCCCAGTTGTAGGTGTCGTGGGCCGCCGCCAGGCTTCGTGTCCGGAGCCCAGCGCGCTCGGCCGAGGATCGCGCGAGGATCGACCGGATCGCGCCGGCGATCGCGGCCGGGGACGTCGGGTCGCAGAGCACTCCGCAGCCGGTCGTCGTGACGATCCCGGCCATGCCGGGCAGGTCGGAGGCCACGACCGGGACGCCGGCGGCCAGCGCCTCGAACAGCTTCTGCGGTGTCGTCAGGCGGTGGTTCAGCGTGGTCGGCTGGATCGCCATCACGAGGACGTCGGCGGAGGCCGTCCACGGCAGCAGCTCGTCGGGTGGCACGGGCTCGATGAGCTGGACACGCCCGGCATACGGCGGACGGGCGGCCGTCGCCGCGTACTCGTCGCGGCTCCCGCCATAGCCCATCAGCACGAGAACCGCGTCGGGCACGTCGAGGATGGCGTCCATCGCCTGCTCGATCCCGCGCTCCGTCATCAGGTTGCCCTGGTAGAGGACGACCGGCGTGGCCCGGGCCAGCCCGAGCCGTTCCCGGATCAGGTCCGGCCCCGGGTCCGGGGGAACCCAGCGTTCGGGGCAGTTCATGACGACCAGTGGCCGGGGGATGTCGAGAAGCTCCGTGAGGACCTCGGCATAGGCGTCGTTCACGGTGATCACCGCGTCGGCCGAACGTGCCCAGCGACGCTCGATCGAGCGGTAGATGCGGCGCCAGGGCGCCGCCATCCGATCGAACAGCCGGGCGTGGAGGTAGATGTCCCGCGAGTCGTAGACCGTTCGTCCGCCATGCCTCCGGCGGAGCCGCTCGAGGGCCGGCAGCGATCCGGCCCACATCCCATGCCACAGGTCGGCCGGCTCGGCGGCATCCTCGAGCGCGACCGCCCAGGCCATCGGGCGGAGCGGGAAGATGATCAGCCGCTGGTACCAGCGACGCGGTGCGAGCGACAGGTCCAGCCCGGCGTTGATGACCGGGCTCCACGGGACCTCGCCCTTCCGCGAGCGGGCGGCGAAGCGTCGAGCCCGGGCGAGGCGAGTCTCGTGGCCGACGGGAGCGTCCGGCGATGGCTTCGAGGCGCCACCGGCCCCGGAGTCGACGATCGAGGACGATCCTGCGGCCGTTCCCGCCAATCGCCGGGCCAGACGCCTGCGACCGCTGGCCCGAAGACCCGGGATGGCCATCCGCAGCTCGAACGGGACCCGGACGATCCGATAGCCAGGGCGCTCCTCCTCGAGCGGCAGTCCGGGTTCCCAGCGAGCGTAGATCGTGACCGTCCCACCGGTCTGGACCGCCGAACGGGCCATCCGATGGCTGCGCGAATCGAACTCGGCGGTGGAGTAGGACAGGTAGGCGATCCGAACCGGATTGGTCGCGGGACGATAGGGCAGACTCGACATGGCGCAGCCGAAGAGTACCCGGTCCCCGGCGTATGCTTCCGCCGTGGTGGCGCGGGAACGCACGAACCGATGAGGGCAGGCTCGGACGACCGGATCCAACTACTGCGCCGGGCCACCAGGAGCGTTCCGCGAAGGTTCGCCAGGCGCCTCCTCGGCGGGCCGGCGGCCGGTCCCGGGGCTCCGCGCGAGCCGGCGGACCGTGCCGCGAGGCGCACCCTGCGCAGGGCGCGCGCAGCGTTGCGCGACGGCGATCCGCGCTCGGCGCTGGCACTGGCCGACGCGGTGATCGTCGCCCACCCCGACGAGCCGGCGGCCTACTACGTCCGGTACGTCGGCCTCAGCCGGATCGGCGCCCTGACCGACAGCCTTGCCGCCCTGGAGCGGCTCCGCGCGCTCGAGGCCTGGACGCCGGACCTCGCCTCGGCCGAGGCGAGCATCGCCGGTCGCCTCGCCGAAACGACCCCGGGCTGGCTGCCGCGCCTGCCAGGCCCGCAGAGCCCGCTCGCGCCGGCGGCATCGAACCTCGTCCTGCACCTACTGAAGAGCTCGTCCCCGGAGGCGCAGAGTGGCTACACGCTGCGCAGCCAGTACACGCTGCTGAGCCAGCGGGCGGCCGGCCTGCAGCCGGTCGCGGTGACCTCGCTCGGGTTCCCGAGACGGACGATGGCCGTCGATCCACCACCCGCGATCCCGACGATCGAGCTCGTCGACGGGATCGAGCACTACCGGCTCGACGCCGGTCCGGACTATCCGTACGACGGTCCGGTCGACCGCGTCCTCCTCGACACCGTCGCGCTGCTCGAGCCGATCGTCCGCGAGCTCCGGCCGGCGATCCTCCAGGCCCATTCCGGCTATCGCGGGTACGAGAACGCCCTCGTCGCGCTCGCCCTCGGCGAGCACTTCGCGATCCCGGTCGTCTACGAGGTCCGCGGGTTCCTCGAGGCGACCTGGTCGTTCGACGTCGGTGGTGCCGAGCCCGACGGCCTGGTCAGCGAGCAGTCCGAGCGCCGATCGGCCACCGAGGTCCGCTGCATGCTCGCCGCCGACGCGGTCGTGACGATCGCCGAGACGATGCGCGACGAGATCGTCGGCCGAGGCGTCGCCGCCGGCCGCGTCCGGGTCATCCCGAACGGCGTCGATGTCGAGGCGTTCGTGCCCTCGCCGCCCGACCCGGAGCTCGCCGCCCGCTACGGCCTGGTTCCCGGCCGGCCAACCATCGGCTACATCTCCACGCTCGACCACCCGCGCGAAGGGGTCGAGGTGATGATCCGGGCCACAGCCGTGCTGCGCCGCCGAGGACGCCTCGTGACCTGCCTGGTGGTCGGCGACGGGCGCCGCCGCGGGACGCTCGAGGAGCTCGCCAGGCGCGAGGGCGTCGGCGATCTCGTTGTCTTCAGCGGGCAGGTCCCACACGCCGAGATCGCCGCCCACTATGCCCTGCTCGACGTGTTCGTCGTGCCTCGCCGGGAGGATCGCGCCGCGCGCTTCGTCACGCCGCTCAAGCCCTTCGAGGCGATGGCCATGGAACGGCCGCTCATCGTGTCCGAGCTGCCGGCGCTCCTCGAGCTGGTGGCCGATCCCGTCGAGCCGCGCGGACTCGCCTTCCCGGTCGACGACTCGGACGGCCTGGCGGCGGCGATCGAACGGCTGGTCGACGATCCGGCACTTGCCCGGCGGCTCGGCCGGGCAGGGCGGACCTGGGTGGCCGCCGAGCGGACCTGGTCGGCCAATGGGCCGCGCTACCGGGCCGTCTACGACGAGGTCCTCGAGCGAGCCGGTACGGAGATGGCCGGTTGAGCCGCTCGCGGGTCCCTGTGCTAGCCTACGCCGGCTCATGACCACGCCGACCGAGGCGCTCGCCTCACCGCGCGTTCGCGCGAAGAAACGGGGCCCGATCGCACTCGTCCGGACCGGCTTCGGCGAGATGTTCGGTCGCCGCCGGCTCACCCGCTATCTCGTCGGCGCCGAGCTCAAGCGGACGCACGCCGACACCGCGTTCGGCCAGATCTGGTGGATCCTCGACCCGCTCCTCCAGATGTCGGTCTATTTCATCCTGTTCGCGGTGATGCTGAGCACGAACATCCCCGACTACCCGCTGTTCCTGTTCGTGGCGATCCTGCCCTGGAAGTGGTTCAGCACGACGATGAACGAGACGACGCTGTCCATCGTCGCCCACCAGTCGCTGATCCGGCAGATCCAGTTCCCGAAGCTCGTCCTGCCAACGGCCGCCGTCGTCGCGGGGACGATGAGCTTCGGGTTCGGCCTGATCGCGCTGGGCCTCGTCTACCTGTTCTACCTCGACCGGCTCAGCCCCTGGGTCCTCTGCCTGCCGTTCATAGCCGCGGTCCAGTTCGTGCTCACGCTGGCGCTCGGGATCCTGTTCTCCGCGCTCAACGCCTTCTTCCGCGACGTCCAGAACGTCATGAGCCACGCCCTCCGCCTGCTGTTCTACCTGTCCGGAGCCCTGATCCCGCTGGACCGGATCGCGCAGTCTCATCCGTCGCTCTACTCGATCCTGTCGCTCAACCCGTTCGCGGTCCTGTTCAAGCAGTACCGGGCGGTGACCTACGCGACGACCGCCCCGGACTGGGCCGCCCTGGGCGTCGTCCTGGCGTTCTCGTTCGTGGTGCTCCTCGTGGCGATCTACTTCTTCAAGCGGGTCGAACCCGCGTTCGCACGGATCCTCTGATGACCGCACCGACGATGATCGATCGACTCGTGGTTGGCGGGGAGCCGGCAGTGGCGGTGACCGACCTCGGGATCCGCTACGACCTGCGGCTGACGAAGCGGACCACGCTCAAGGGCTCGCTGGTCGGGATGCTCCGCCGGAACCGTTCCCCGGAGACCTCGTTCTGGGCGATCCGCCACCTCTCGTTCAACCTTGCCCAGGGCGAGTCGCTCGCGGTCATCGGCCCGAATGGCGCCGGCAAGAGCACGCTCCTGCTCGCCCTGGCCGGCGTCCTCGAGCCGAGCGAGGGCGAGATCGTGACCCACGGCCGCGTGTCGACCCTGCTGACCCTCGGGGCCGGGTTCGAGATGGAGCTGACCGGGCGGGACAACATCGACCTGGTCGGGGCGTTCCTCGGGATCGACGCCCGCCAGATGGCCGAGCTCGGGCCGTCGATCATCGAGTTCGCCGACATCGGGCCGTTCATCGACGCGCCGGTGAAGACCTACTCGACCGGCATGCGCGCCCGGCTCGGCTTCTCGATCGCCACCGCGACGACGCCGGACATCCTCCTGCTCGACGAGGTGCTCGGCACGGGCGACCAGACGTTCCGCGCACGCAGCCAGGCGCGCGTCCGCGAGCTCGTCGATCGAGCCAAGGCGATCGTGCTCGTGACCCACGACCTGACGTTCGTCAGCGAGTTCTGCAACCGGGCGATCCTGCTCGAGAAGGGGCAGGTGATCAGCGCCGGGAAGCCGGACGAGATCGTCGATCTCTACCGCGAGCGGGTCGCCCAGCACAAGCTCCTGGCCGAGGAGGGCGCCAAGCGGTTCGCCTCGGTTCCGCGGGTCGATCAGGCGGGCAGCAGCGCCCGATAGACGCCCAGCAGCGTCTCGACCTGGCGGTCCCAGCCATAGATCCGTTCCGCCGCCGCAAGGCCGGCCGCCCGCATCTCGGCCCGCCGCTCGGGCGATGCCTCGAGGACCTCGAGCAGGGCGGCGGTGATCGCGGCCGGGTCGCCGGGGTCGCAGACCACGCCGGCGCCCGTCTCGCGCACGATCTCGGCCATCCCGGGCAGGTCGGAGGCGACGATCGGCACCCCGGCGCCGAGCGCGTCGAACAGCCGGGTTGGGGTCGTGAGCCGATGGTTGAGGGTCGTCGGCTGGATGGGCATCGCCGCGACGTCCGCGGCTGCGGTCCAGGCCGGTATGTCGGCCGGGGTTACCTCTGGCAGGAACCGGATCCGGTCGGCGGCGGGCAGACGGGCCGCCTCGTCCCGGAGTCGGTCCCGGAACTCGCCCCCGGGACCGACGACGAGGAGGACGGCCGCGGGCACGTCACCGATCGCCCGGCAGAGCTGCTCGACGCCGCGGCCCGGAGCCACGGTGCCCAGGCAGAGGACGATCCGGGTGGACGGCTCGAGGCCGAGCTGCGCGCGGATCGGCGCCGGCGACGCCGAGCCGATGACAGCCGGCCCGTTGAAGACGATCGTCGGGCGAACTCCGAGCTTCCGTTCGATGACCGCGGCGTACGGCCGGTTGACGGTCAGCACGGCGTCGGCGGAACGCGCCCAGGTTCGCTCGCGCCGTGCGAGCAGACGGCGCCACGGACCGGGCAGCCGGGCGAACCGCGAGCTCTCGACCTGGAGGTCACGCGCGTCGTAGACGACCCGGCCGCCGAGCGACCGGCGCAGGGCCAGCGCCACCGGCAGGGTGATCAAGCCCTCGGCCTGCCAGATGTCGGCGCCCGGGACGATGCGGGCGATCCGGTCGGCCCACTGACCGGCCAGACGGAGGTAGCGAATCGCCTGGACCGGCCGGCCGACGATCTCGACCGTGGCGGCCCGCAGCCGGGCGCGCCTGGACGTCGGTGGCGGGTTCGGTTGGCTGCCGGCCGCGTCAGGGAGGCGCGGTGTCGGAAGCCAGGCCAGCGGCCGGGGCTGGTCGACCCGGACGATCGTGAAGCCGTCGCGCTCCTCGCGCTCGGGCAGGCCTTCCATGGTTCGGGCCACGACGGTCACCCGCCAGCCGTTCGAGGCCAGGCTCCGGGCCAGCTTCCACGATCGCGAATCGCCGGCAAACGGGTTGTTCAGGAGGAGGACCGCCCGCTGGCCCTCCGGCTCGCCCAGTCTGGTCGGTCATCGGTCGGCGGGCTCGGTCGCCGCCAGCCGGCGATAGAGCTCGACGAGCCCGCCCCGGGTCGCCTCCCAGCTGTACCGCTCGAGGGCGACCGAACGGCAGTGCGCCCGAAGCGCCCGGCGCTCGGCTGGTTCCGGCGCCAGGAGCTCGGCGATCGCGGCGGCGATCGAAGCCGGCGAATCGACATCGCAGCACCGGCCGACGGCCTCGGCGAGGGCCAGCCGGCAGTGCTCAGTGCCCGTCCCGACGACGATCGGGACGCCGGCCATCAACGCCTGGAACAGCTTGTTCGGGAGGGTCAGGCGCTGGTTGATCGTGCGCGGCGGAGCTCCCACGAATGCGACGTCGGCGCCGGCCGTCCAATCGAGCAGCTCCGCCTCCGGAACGGCGGGCAGAACCGCCATCCGATCGGGCCGGCGGGCCGCCTCCGCCCGGAGCCACGGCTCGAGCTGGCCGAAGCCGAGAAACGCGGCGATCGCACCGGTCGCCAGGAATGCCGGATCGTCGGTCGCGGCCACCAGCTCCTCGATCCCCTGGTCGACCCTGAACGCCCCCTGGTAGAGGACGATCGGCCGACGATCGGGACCGGCCGGGAGGCCGAGGGCCACGGCCAGCCGATCGGAGTCGATCGACTCCGGCGTCTCGGGATGCCAGGCCGGCGGACAGTTCAGGAGCACGACCGGCGGCGGAACGTGGAACCGGCGGGCAACCTCGCCGGCCATCGAGGTCGTGGCGGCCAGGACCCCGGCGGCCTCCCGGACCAGGCGGCCCTCGCGCCGGCGGACGAGCGCACGCAGGGCGCCGGGGAGCTTCACGAGTCGGGCCGACTCCGTGTGGAGGTCGGCCACGTCATAGACGAACCGGCCGCGTCGGCCGGCCGTTCGGCGGACGGCGCGCCGGGCGACGGGCAGGGCGATGAGCGCCTTGGCATGGGCGATCTCGGCATCGGGCGCCGCCCGGGCGACGGCGTCGGCCCACTCGCCGCCGCGGCGCACCGTGGCCAGGATCTCGAGACCGCGCCGGATCGGCGCCCGAAATCGATCCGCTCCTCGGGCCGGTTCGACCGACAACGCCTCGGCGCCGGCGGGCAGCCCGGCGGCGCGCAGGATCCCGGCACGAACCGGGCGCGGCAACGGCTTGAGACCGCTGGCGATCTGCCGGTCGAGGGTGACCCGCCGCAGCTCGACCCGGTCTCCGATCGTGGCCGCCGCCGGCAGGCCATCGCCGGCGAACGCGACCACCGTCACCGAATGGCCGTCCCCTGCCAGGGTCTGGGCGGTCTTCAGCAGGCGCGACTCGAACTCGAAGGTGTTGGCGGCAACGATCGCGACCCGGAACCGGCCCGGAACCGGCCCGGCGGCCGTCATCGAGCGCTGGGTGCGGCCCGCAGGCGAGCGCGGGCGGGTGCGCGGACCGGCTCGCGGACATGCCGGCCGACCGCCGCCCGGACGGCTTCGACGACCTGCCGCTCCTCGTCCGCGGTGAGGCCCGCGTACATCGGCAGGCTCAGCGAACCTTCCGCAGCCGCATCGGTCACCGGGAGGTCGGCGTCGATCCCGCGCTCCATGACGTACGGCTGGCGGTGGATCGGCACGGGGTACTCGATGGCCACCTCGACACCGTGCTCGGCGAGGTCGGCCGCGATCGGGTCGCGGGCCGCGCCAAGGCCGATCGTGTAGCGGTGGAAGACGTGCTTCCGGCCGACCGGCACGAGCGGTCGCTGGATCGGCAGGTCGGCAAACGCGGCGTCGTAGCGCGCGGCGATCGCCCGGCGCGTGGCGATCCCCCGGCCGAGCCGGTCGAGCCCGATGACGCCGATCGCAGCCGCGACCTCGGACAGGTGGAAGTCGAAGCCGAGGATCTCAGCCTGGCGACCGCGCCGGCCGTGGTCGCGGTAGCGCCGGATCCAGTCGGCGAGCCGGTCGTCGTTGGTCGAGATCAAGCCGCCCTCGCCGGCCCCGTACAGCCCGAACGCACCGTGACCCCACGATCCCGCCCGGCGGCCGCGGAACGTGGCGCCGTGCGACCCACCGCCGTCCTCGACGACCGCCAGGCCATGGCGGTCGGCGATCGCCGTGATCATGTCCATGTCGGCGACGAGTCCGTAGAGATGGACCGGGTAGATCGCCCTCGTCCGGGGCGTGATCGCGGCCTCGATCCGGGCCGCGTCGATCAGGTAGGTGTCCGGCTCGATGTCGACGAAGACCGGGCTGGCGCCCGTGAACAGGATCGAGCTGACGGTGGCGTTGACGGTGTGGCTGACCGTCACGACCTCGTCGCCCGGTCCGATCCCGATCCCGGCCAGGATGCACATCCGGGCGACGGTCCCGTTGACGACGGCTACGGCATGGCGGACGCCGACGAACTCGGCCCAGCGCTCCTCGATCTCCGTTACCCGGCGACCCGGCTGGGTCGAGCCGGACAGGAGCACCTCGGCGACCGCGGCAGACTCCTCCGGGCCCACGTCGGGCCGCGTCGCCGCGATGGCGTGCGCGCTCGCGCCGCGCGCAGACGGATCGATCACGTGCCTCCGGCTCCAGTACAGGTCGGGTACGGCGACCAGCTTCCCGGTGATGACCGACCGATCCCCGAGTATAGCCTCGGACGGGTCAGCGAAGCCGGCGCGCGACGAGCCAGACGAGCGCGAAGATCGTCCCGGCCGCGAGCCCGCCCCGCCAGTCGAGCAGCGGGCGCCCCTCGCCGTCGGCGCGGGCGGCGATGACGATCCCGGCCAGGGTGCCGCGGCCGAGCGTCACCCGCTGGGCCACGACCGTCCGGACGACCGTCTGCTCGAGTCGAGCGTCGAGCGCGGCGAGCCCGCCGACGCCAGCGGCCCTCACCCTGACCTCGCGGGCGGCGGCGGCGCCGATCGAGCCGAGCTCGACCGACACGCGATCGGCCCGGACCGCGCCGATCGCGCCGACCGAGACGACGACCTCGCCGGCCTGGACCGCCCCGAGCGCGCCGCGCTCGACGGTGATGTCCGGGATCGGCCGATTCGTTGCGTCGTCGATCGGTTCGTCGGTCTGCGGCAGGTCGGTCATCGCACTGGCTCCGGTCGGGTTGTCGGGGCGCCTAGCCTAGCCCGTCGGCGATCCGGACGCTCCGCCAGCGAGCCGGATGGGGCCGTCGGCGTGGTCTCCGGCCGAGTCAGGGTATCCTGCCCGGCGTCGGGCGCGTCCGCCGCCCAGGCTGAGGGTCCCCAATGTCGGTCCGCGTCCTGACCTTTTCGCGCTGGCTGCCGTTCGCGATCGCGATCGGCATCGTCGCCGCGGCCTGCGGGAGCACGACACCGAGCCAGCCGGCGATCGTCACCACACCCGCGACGCCGAGTCCAACGCCGACCGCGTCCCCGAGCCCGACCGCGTCCCCGAGCCCGACGCCGGAGCCCACGCCAAGCCCCGAGCCGACCCCGATCCTCGTCCCGGCGCCGCTGACCGGGCTGCCCGTCAGCCCGGCGGCTGCCCGGCGCCATCCGATCGCGGTCATGGTCGACGACCTCTCGGCGGCCCGGCCGCAGTCCGGGTTCAGTGCCGCCTCGGTCGTCTGGCAGGCACCCGCCGAGGGTGGCATCCCGCGCTACATGATGATCTTCGCCGAGAACGAGCCGAAGGACGTCGGGCCGGTGCGCAGCTCGCGCTACTACTACATCACCTGGGCCGCCGAGTGGAAGGCCGTCTACGCCCACGCCGGCGGATCGCCCCAGGCGCTTCAGACGCTCCGCGCGAAGGGCAACGGCCAGCTCGTCTACAACGCCGACGAGTTCCGCTGGGGCGGATCGTTCCGGCGGATCTCGAGCCGGTTCTCGCCGCACAATCTGTACACGACGGGCAAGCAGCTGACCTCGCTCGCTCGACAGCTCGGCGCCAAGTCCGGCGACTACAAGCCGATCTGGCAGTTCGGTCTGGATCTCCCGCTCGAGCAGCGGCCGGTCGGCGGCAAGATCAGCTTCTCGTACCCGACCAGCACGATCCGCTACGACTACGACCGGACGACGAACACCTACCTCCGCTCCGTCAGCATCGAGGGCAAGCAGAAGGACGCCTCGACGAAGCAGCGGGTCGCCCCGAAGAACGTCGTGATCATGCTGATGCAGTTCGGGCCGCTCAACGACGGCCATCCCAACAAGCACCGGCTCGAGGCCAAGGTGACCGGCAGCGGCGTGGCCTGGATCGCCACGAACGGCACGACGATCAAGGGCACCTGGCGCAAGAAGTCGGAGACCGCTCCGACGAAGTTCTACAACTCGGCCGGCGTCGAGGTGACGCTCACGGCAGGGCAGACGTTCGTCAATGTCATGAAGACCGGGACCCTCGTCAAGATCACCAAGGGCGCGCCGCCGCCCGTCACGTCACCGTCCGGGTCGCCTGGGACGAGCCCGTCCGCGTCGCCGTCCGGCGACCGCCCCGCGAGCCGGCTGGCCGTCTGAGGCTCAGCCCGGGGGGCGCCGCTTCGGGCCACGGCCGCGGAGCTCGTCGAAGCGCAGGGTCAGGACGACGACGAGCGCCTCGACGATGATCCGCCTCGACATCTTCGACTGTCCGGCGCGGCGATCCTGGAACACGATCGGAACCTCGGCCACGCGCGCCCCGAGACGACTGGCGCGGTAGGTCATCTCGATCTGGAAGACGTAGCCGCCGGCGTGGACACCCTCGAAGGGGATCGCCCCGAGGGTCGTCGCCCGCCACGCCTTGAACCCACCGGTCAGGTCGTGTGGCTTCAGCCCGAGCACGATCCGGGCGAACAGGCTGCCGCCCCGCGAGATGACGCGACGGACGATCCCCCAGTCGCGCACCCCGCCGCCGGGGACGTAGCGCGAGCCGATGACGAGGTCGGCCCGGCCGCCCTCGATCGGCTCGATCAGGGCCGGCAGGACCGCTGGATCGTGGCTGAAGTCGGCGTCCATCTGGATGACGATCGCCGCCGCCCCGCCGAGCGCGACCCCGAACCCGTCGAGGTACGCCCGGCCCAGGCCCTGCTTGGCGGCGCGATGGCGGACCCGAACCCGAGGATCGGTCGCGGCCAGCTCGTCGGCCTGCTGGCCGGTCCCATCGGGTGAGCCGTCGTCGACGACGAGCAGCGTCGCGCCCGGCAACCGGTCGAGGATCGCCGCCGCCATCGGCCGGAGGTTCTCCGCCTCGTTGTACGTCGGCAGGACCACCCAGGCTCCGCTGCCGGCCGGTCGAGTCGAGGCGGGCCCGGGCACGTCCGAGGTCACCACGATCACCTCGTCGGCGGGCGCGACTGGACCGGTCGGCTCGTCGGACATCCGGGTCAGTGTACGGGAGGCAACGGCCCGCCCGCGGTCAGCGGACGTCGACGATCGTCGTGTTCGGAGCCGTCCGTGGGTCGAGATAGTCGACCGGGCCACTCCCGGCGGCGACCCAGTTGCCGGCCCGAACAGGTCTGGTCGCGGCCCACGACCGAAGCGGGCCGCTGATCTGGTACCAGCGGTAGCCATCGGCCGTGACCGGTCCCCCGGTGATCGCCACGACGTCGCCCTGCCTCAGCTCGGCCACGGCGGGGCCCGCCGTGTCGGGTCGGCCGCGGACGGTCAGCGCATCGACCCTGACCGCGGCAAAGCCGCCGCTGCGCAGCGTCGGGTGGGCCGTCGGCAGGTTGGCGATCCGCCACGTTCCGCGGTTGCCCTTCGAGTCGGTGGCACGCACCCTGAACGCGTAGGCGTGGCCGTCGCGGCCGCGGAAGGTCGCCACGGTCGCCCTGGTCTTCGTGAGCCAGGCTCGCCACGGACCACGATCGACCGAGACCTGGACGTCGTAGTGGCGGATCGGGCTCAGGTCGACCGCCGACCAGCTGACCCTGAACCTCGCCCGGCCCTGGCGCTCCGCGAGGACGCCGATACCCGCCGCGGGCGCGGTCGTGTCGTGGACGAGCTTGGCCGCGATCGTGGCGTACAGCTCCGGTCGCTGGTCGTCGTAGCCGAGGGCCCAGATCCCGGCGCCGCGCAGACCGTAGCGGATGATCGTGTCGTACTTCGCCCGGAGGCTGCGGGTGTCGTCGAAGTAGACCTCACGCCAGGTGGTCAGGCAGCCGTGGGCGGTCGTACAGATGCGGCGCCGGTAGGCGACCCAGGCCGACGCCTCGGTCCGGTCGTAGTGGCGGCCATGCAGGCCGGCCAGGGCCACGGCGTTGGCGTAGGTCACGGAGGTCGACCGGCCATATCTCGGTTCGGTCCTGGTGGCCGCTCCGGGCTTGTTCGAGACGGTGGACCAGGCCCGGCCGTAGTACGGGATGCCGAGGATGAGCTTGCGGGCCGACACCCGGGCCGTATAGGCCAGGATCGTGTCGACCAGGTCGTAGGCGGGTCCGCCGAGTGGCGAGATCGATCCGGCGGACGTGGCCGACGCCGTCCGGTAGTCGTAGCCCATGATGAAGATCGCGTCGGCCGCCCCCGGAGCGGTCGCCGCCTCGATCGGGTAGTTGCCGATCGACCCAGTCGTGTCGAACGTGAGCTGGTAGCCGCGGTGGACGCGGTTCAGCTCCGCCCGGATCGACCGGACGAGCGACACGAATTCGTCCTCGCGGCCCAACGCGAGCGGCTCGAAGTCGAGGTTGACCCCATCGGCACCGCGGTCGCGGATGGCAGCGGCAACCTGTTGCGCGAGCCGCTGGCGGGCGGCGGGGTCGTCGAGCAGGGCGGACTGGACCCGAGCCTGGTTGGCGGTCCAGGCGAATGCCTGGACGGTCAGGACGATCCGGGTGCCGCGCCGGTGGCCGGCCTGGATGATCGAGGTCATGCGCGAGCTGGTCCAGCCGGCCCAGCCGACCGACTTCGAGCCGTCGGCCGTCCGCTTGCGGAGGTTGCCGGTGCCATCCGCCCCGACGCCGAAGTACGCGATCGTGGAGAGCAGGCCGTAGTCCAGCCGGGTCGATCCGTCGTTCAGCTCCCAGTAGGGCAGGAAGCCGAACACCTGGCGACGCAGCTTCGTCGCGGCCGGCGGATCGAGTCGGTCGGACGTGGGAACGGTCGCCGAGACGGTCCGGGCCGCGATCGACGGACCGGCGACCGTTCCGTCCGGGGGTGGCAGGGGATCGCCGGCCGACAGCGGGCCATCGGTCGAGGCCGGAGCAGCGGCCGTCCAGACCGACCCCTGCGGGGCCGCGGCCATCGCCCGGCCGGACGCCGCACCGGCCGGCAGTGCGAGCGGCGCGACGCCGTCGACCGACCAGCTGTCGTCCGGCCGCGGCCGGAACGGGACGGTGACCCGGGCACCAGGGACGAACTCGATCCGGTCGCTCGCGTGCGCCGTGGCGTCGAGGGCGATCGTTGACGGCTCGCCGGGTCGCGCCTGATCGGCCGCCGGGAAGCGACTCGCGCGGAGCTGGGTCGAAGCCTGGCGGGCAGGGTTCGATTGCGTCGCCGGCTCGAGGGCTGGCCGCGCCGCGTGCGCGAGACCGGTCTCGCCACGGGCCGCGGTCGAGCCCGGATCGGCCACGATCGCGATGACGAGCCCGATCGTGGCCAGTCCGCGCCCGATCGAGCGCCGGGTCGAGTGATCCTCGAGCGGGCGGACGAGAGACAGCCGGTTGTGATCGTTGGTCACGAGGCCCTCGCGTTCAACCAGGCGACGACCGTAGCGACCTGTGGCGTGGGCAGACCATCGCCCGAAGGTCCCGGTTCGGAGCGGTACGGTGGCCTCGGGTGGCCTGCAGTGCAGTCGCGGGCGGGGACCGCGCGACCACGCGACCAGGGAGGACGAACGCACTCGAGGCGCGGTTCGAGCCGCTCAACCGATCGGTGGTGCTGAGCGTGAAGCGGACGGTGCCGGCGATCCCGCCGGAGATGATGGTGCCCGCCGTCCGAGTGCCCGCGACGAACACGCGGAACCCTCGACCGGCGGGCGGGAATAGTACGAGCACAGCGTCCCTACCCGGCGGCCGCGAGTCGATGCCGACATGGTCAGGGGGCGGATGGCCCGTTCGGCCCCGGGCCGGTGCGGCCCCGACAGGAGCGGTGCGGTCGGGATGCGCGGGGGGCGGTGCACCGGTGCGCCACGAAGAATCGCCGGCCGAGTGGCCAGCGACGGCCAGGGCCGTTAGCCGGTGCGCAGCCGCGCCACGAGCTCGGCCAGCGACGGGTTCGTCCGGTCGCGCTCGGACAGGATTGGTCGACCGTCGATGGTGCCGGCGATCGGCAGCGGCCAGGGCACGCCGACGGCCGGGTCGTCCCAGGCGAACCCGTACTCGTCGCTGTCGTCGAACTCGGCGGTGACGAAGTAGACCAGCTCGAGCGGCGCCTGGGCGAGGAAGCCGTGGGCGACGCCGGCCGGGATCTCGACCCATTCGTCGGCATCGAGGGAGCGGGTCTCGACGACGGCCGGCCCACTGCCGGCGGCGACCGGCCGGATGTCCACGAGCGCGACCAGGGCCCGTCCGGTCGCGACGACCCAGCGGTCGAGCTGGCGACGGTGATAGTGGAGGCCGCGCAGGACGCCGGCGGCCGAGGTCGACAGGTTGGCCTGGACGAAGCGCGCGCCATCCACGCCGGCCAACGCGGCTCCGAGACCAGCCGCCGGATAGGCGCTCGCCCGCCACAGCTCGCGGAACGAGCCTCGGGCATCGGCATGACGGATGACCGCTCCGTACCGGACGCCCGGCAGCGACGAGGGCGATCGGGCGAGGTCGGTCACGGCCTGCCCCCGGCCTGGGCGGCGGCCGGCGCCGATGCGGCCAGGCGGCGGAGAGCCGGCGCGTAGTCGGCGAGGGCCTCGGTCCACGGCCGCATTGGCTCGCCGGATGGGAGCGCGCTCGCCTCGAGCACGCCCCAGCGTGGAGGCGTCGAGGGACGGGTCCAGGTCGACGCTGGGACATCCTCGGTGGCGACCTCGATCCGGGCCAGGCGGAGCACCTCCCGGCCCCAGTCAGCGCGCGAGACCGCGCCGAGATTGACGTAGTGGTGCGTCCCGGCGATCGCGCCGGAGCCGATGAGCTCGACGATCGCCTCGGCCAGGTCGGCGGTGGACGTCGGCGAGCCGTATTCGTCGTCGACGAGCCGGAGCAGATCGCCGCTCGCCCGGGCCCGGAGCGCGGCCGCGACGATCTTGGCCGGGAAGTCGTTGCCGGGCGGCCCGTACAGCCAGGCCGCTCGAACGACCGCCAGCGCTCGACCGTCGCGGCCCGCGAACGCCGCGCGGGCCGCGACCTCGCCGTCGAGCTTGCTCCGGCCGTATGCGTTCGGCGGCGCCGGCGGATCCTCGGGCCGATAGCCGCGCCCGTCGGTCCGCTGCCCGTCGAACACCTCGTTGGTCGACACCAGGACGAGATCGACCCCGCGCGCCGCGCAGCTGACGGCCAGCTCGTGGGTCGCGGCCGCGTTTCGCCGGCTGGCCAGGGCCGGGTCGCGCGAGCAGCCGTCGACGTCGGTCCAGGCCGCCGCGTGGACGACGACCTCGGGTCGATCGCGTCCGACGACCCGGTCTGCCGCACCCGCGTCGTCGAGGTCGTAGTCGGGCCGGGTCCAGGGGATCGGGCCGGCGAGACCGGTGAACGGTGCCTCGGCCAGGGCCGCGATGAGCGCTCGGCCGAGCCTCCCACCGGCGCCGGTCACCGCGACCCGCATCTCAGCCGGCCTCGGCGGTCGATCCGTTCGAGACGGCGGCCCGCGACCCGGCCAGCCGCTCTCCGTACTGCCGCTCGTAATAGGCGTCCCAGTCGCCGGCCTTGATCGCCCGCCACCAGGCCTCGTTGGCCACGAACCAGTCGATCGTCGCGGCCAGCCCCTCGTCGAACGACATCCTGGGCTGCCAGCCGAGCGCGGCCAGCTTCGAGCCGTCCATCGCGTAGCGTCGATCGTGACCCGGCCGATCGGCCACCTCGCGGACGAGCGACCACGGCTTGCCGAGCCGATCGAGGATCCGCCGAACGACCTCGCGGTTCGGGAGCTCGGTCCCGCCGGGCAGGTTGTAGGTCTCGCCGCTCGACCCGTGCCCGAGAACGTACTCGATCCCGGCCGCGTGGTCGGCGACAAACAGCCAGTCACGGACCTGGAGACCGTCGCCGTAGAGCGGCAACGGCTGGTCGTCGAGGGCATTCGTGACGAACAGCGGGATCAGCTTCTCGGGGTGGTGGTACGGGCCGTACGTGTTCGAGCCGCGAGTCACGACGGCGTCGAGCCCGTGGGTGATGACGTAGGACCGGACCAGGAGCTCGCCGGCCGCCTTTGCCGCGGCATACGGGGAGCGCGGGGCGAGCGGATCCGTTTCGACCGAGCGGCCTGTGTCGACGGAGCCGTAGACCTCGTCGGTCGAGACCTGGAGATAGCGGATCGTCCGGCCTGCCCGGGATGCCTCGAGACACGCCTCCAGCAGGACGTGGACGCCGAGGACCCCGGTCCGGAGGAACGCCTCGGGATCGAGGATCGATCGGTCGACGTGCGACTCGGCGGCGAAGTTCACGACCGCGTCGGCGTCGGCGACGAGCGGGGCGACCGTGGTCACGTCGGCGATGTCGCCGCGGACGAAGGTCAGCCGGTCCGCCTGCTCCGGGTCGTCGAGCACGGGCTGCAGGTTCGCCTCATTGCCCGCATAGGTCAGCTTGTCGAGGACCGCGATCCGGGTGCCGTCACGGCGATCGAGGATCCCGCGCACGAAGCACGATCCGATGAAGCCGGCACCACCGGTGACGAGCAGCTTGGCGCCGGGCCCGGCCCACGGAGCCACCGGCCGATCGGCGCTCACGAGCCGTCGACGGGTCGCTGCGGCGGGTCGGGCAACCGGCCTGCCTCGTGGTCCTCGGCGGCGAGCTCGGCAGCCCGGAGGAGGCTCGGCACGGTGCCGGCGTCGGCCCAGTGGCCGTCGAAGACCCGGCTGAACAGGCCGCCGCCGGGGATGTAGTGGTTGAGCACGTCGGTGATCTCGAACTCGCCGCGCCCGGATGGGGCGAGCCGGTCGATGACGCCGAAGGCGTCCGGCCTGAGGAAATAGACGCCGATCGGGATCAGGTCGCTCTTCGGAGTCGCGGGCTTCTCCTCGAAGCCGATCACGTTGCCGGCCGGGTCGAGCTCGGCCACCCCGAACCGCTCCGGGTCGGCGACCCGGTAGAGAAGCGTCCCGGCACCCCACGGACCGGCCGCGAACTCGGTCGCAACCGGCTCGAGCGCCGGTCCCCGCAGGATGTTGTCGCCTAGTACGCAGCAGAACGGATCGTTTCCGACGAAATCGCGCGCGAGCCCGATGGCATGCGCGATGCCGAGTGCGCCGTGCTGGTAGCGGTAGGTCAGGTCGAGCCCGAAGTGCTGGCCATCGCCGAGCAGCTCGACGACGTCGCCAACGCTCTTGCCACCGACGATCACCATGACCTCGCGGATCCCCATTCCCGCCAGGGTCTCGATCGGGTAGTAGATCATCGGCCGGTCGTAGATCGGCAGGAGGTGCTTGTTCGTGACGATCGTGAGCGGGAACAGCCGGGTCGCGGTGCCGCCGGCGAGGACGATCCCCTTCATCGGGCGGTAGCGTAGCAGCGCGGCCGGGCGTCGCCCGGGGTCAGGGCTTCGGGGTGACCGTGACGCACGGCTGCTCGCCCTCGGGCAGCGTCCCGCCGGAGGCGCACGGGATCGGCTGCTGATCGACGGGCGGCAGGCCACCCTGGTAGTCGGTCACGATCAGGACGTACTCGAGCCGGTCGAGATCGGCCGTCGGCTGGATGAACGCCGTCTGGGTCACGGCATTGGCGTCGCGCTGGACGTCGACGACCGTGCCGATCAGCACGCCCTTGGGGAACGGCGAGCGCACCCCGCCGCCGAGGTCGACGCCGGCGGTCGTCACCGTGTCCCCGATCTGGAGCCGCTCGGTCGAGTCGATGTTCTCCATGATGAGGACCCCGCCGAGCTGGCCGATGACCGACCCGGTCGCCTGGTTCGAGCCGAGCTGGCCGATGACCGTCGAGCTGGTGTCGTTGATCAGGAGGATCGTCGCCGAGTTGCCGGTCACGCCAGTGACCCGCCCGACGAGGGCGCCACCGGCGCCGACCACCACGTCCCCCTCGCGGACGCCACGCTCCGAGCCGACATCGACGGTCACCACCCGCCGGAACTGGGCGCTCTCGCGGCCGATGACCGAGCCGGTCACGGTATCGAACCCGAGCGAGCCCTTGACCTCGAGGAGCGCGGTCAGCAGCTCGTTCTGGCGCTCGAGCTCCTTCGTCCGGGCGTTCTCCGCGGACAGCCTCGCGTTCTCCTGGGCGAGCTGCTCGTTCGTTCGGTGGAGGGTGTCGATCTCGGTCACGGTCTCGACCAGCCCGGACACGCCACGGGCAACCGAATCGAGCCCGCCCTGGATCGGCCGGAACGCGAACGCGACCCCATTCTGGAGCTCGAGCGCCGGCCCGGTCGAGGACACGATCATCAACCCGACGCTGATCGCCAGCAGGACGCCGAACAGGATCGTCCGACGACGGGCGAGGCGATCGCTTGGCAAGCTGGTCACCGGTCCGACTGCCTCGTCAGCGCGGCGCCCGCGCGTAGGTGTCGGCGACGAGCACCCGCTGCATGGCCGGATCGCTGAGCATCTCGAGGACGACGCCCGTCCCGCGGGCGACGCAGGTCAGCGGATCGTCGGCGATGTGGACGGGCATCTGGGTCGCCTCTGCGATCCGCTGGTCGAGACCGACCAGGAGCGCGCCGCCACCGGCCAGCACGATCCCCTGGTCCATGATGTCGGCGACGAGCTCGGGCGGCGTCTCCTCGATCGTGTCCTTGATCGTGTCGACGATCTGCTGGACGGACGGCTCGATCGCCTCGCGGATCTGGTCGGCGCCGACCTCGACGCTCCGGGGCAGCCCGGTCAGCAGGTCCCGGCCGCGGAGGGTGACGCGCTGGGCGTCCCACTCGCCGGGATAGGCCGACGCGATCGCGATCTTGATGTCCTCGGCGGTCCGCTCGCCCAGGAACAGGTTGTACTCGCGCCGGGCGAACAGGACGATGTCCTGGTCCATCTCGTCGCCGCCGATCCGGATGCTGCGCGAGACGACAATTCCGCCGAGGCTGATCACCGCCACTTCGGTCGTCCCGCCGCCGATGTCGACGATCAGGCTGCCCGACGGCTCGCTGACCGGCAGCCCTGCCCCGATCGCGGCGGCCATCGGCTCCTCGATCAGCCGGGCCCAGCGGGCACCCGCATTGAGGGCGGCGTCGCGAACGGCCCGCTTCTCGACCTCGGTCACGCCCGACGGGATGCCGAGCAGCATCCGCGGCCGTGGGATCAGCCCGACCCGGTCGTGGACCCGGTTCACGAAGTACTTGATCATCTGCTCGGTCACGTCAAAGTCGCTGATGACCCCGTCGCGGAGCGGCCGGACGGCGATGATGTTGGCCGGCGTCCGGCCGACCATCCGCTTCGCCTCGGCGCCGATGGCCAGCACCTTCTTCGTCTTCGCCTCGATCGCCACCACGCTCGGCTCGCTCATGACGATCCCGCGATTCCGGACGTGGACCAGGGTGTTCGCGGTCCCGAGGTCGATCCCGATGTCGCGCGAGAAGTAGCCGAGGATCCGATCGAGCATGGTGCGGGGCAGGTCCTTCGAGGTGGCGCGGCGCGGCCAACCGCCGACGAAGGGCGGGTCGCGCGACTGAGCGGCAGGGAAACCCATGCAGTATACGCGGCGAGGCGCCGGTTCCCCGGAGGGTCCCCTGTCAGGGCGCGCCGCGACTCGTGCCCGGCCGATCGAAGACGACCCCTCGATCGCGCAGGGAGACGTAGGCGTCGTGGCCGATCACGAGGTGATCGAGCAGGTCGATGTCGAGGAGCCGGCCGGCCGCCAGCGCCTCGGCCGTCAGGTGGAGGTCGTCGGGGCTCGGCGTCGGGTCGCCACTCGGATGGTTATGGACGAGGATGAGCCCGCTCGCGTTCACCCGGACCGCGTCGCGGAACAGCTCGCCGACCCGAACGAGGCTGGACGAGACGTTGCCCTGGTAGACGGTCGCGACCTGGAGCACGACGTTCTTCGTGTTGAGCAGGACCGCCCGTAGCTCCTCGCGCTCGAGGCGACCCATCTGGAGGATCAGCCGGTCGGCGACGTCGACCGGTGAGCGGATCGTCCAGCGGCCGGCCGGCCAGTCGGCCAGCAGCCGACGACCGAGCTCGAACGCGGCCGCCAGCTGGGCTGCCTTGGCCGAGCCGATGCCCGGGATGTCCTCGAGCTCGACATCGTTCGCCCGAGCCAGCCCGGTCAGTCCCTCGTGACGGGCGAGCGCCTCCTCGGCCAGATCGACGGCGCTCACCCCGCGCGATCCGGAGCCCCAGATCAGGGCGATCAGCTCGGCCGCAGTCAGCCCACCGGGTCCGCGCAGGGCGAGCCGTTCGCGGGGACGCTCGGCGATCGGCAGCTCGCGGATCGCCATCGGCCGGCGGGGATGGCCGGAGACCCCGGGTGGCCTTGGATCGTCGGCGCCCGAGGCCGTCATCGTCGTGCCTCCAGTGCGGCGGGCTGGGCGTCCCCGGGCCCGGGCAACGGGAGCCCGCCGATTTCCCCCGCCATCCGGACCCGGGAACGCAGCGCAGGCTATCGAACGGGCCTTAGCGGAGGCTCACCCGCGGCTGCACCGGAGGTTTGTCGATTGACTGACCGGTGTCAGGACCCGATTCGCGAGGCGGCGACGAGAACGAGGAACCCGTTGAAGGTGGCATGGAGCCCGATCGAGGCCGGCAGCGAGCGGCGCCTGACGAAGATCCAGCCCAGGGCGAGTGCGACAGGGACCCTCGCCAGGAATCCGACGACGGGCCGCCCGCATGGCCGGGTCGAACGCGGAGCCGCTCAGCGGGAGGACGTGGACGAAGGCGAAGGCCAGCCCACCGAAGACGATCGCGTACGTCGATCCACGCCCGCGCAACCAGGCCGTCGTCGCGAAGCCACGCCAGAAGATCTCTTCGCTGATCGGGGCGACGACCGCGGCCGCGAGGAGGCTGATTGCCAGGCCGGCACGATCCGCCGGGATCGCGATCGGGGCGGCGGGCGTGGCGCCGACGAGGCTGACCAGGATCGCGGTCACGACGATCGTTGCGAGCAGCACGGGGAACGCGGCGGCCGCCCCAACGAGGAGATCGCCGACGACCCGACCTAGCGGCGTGTCGGCCAGGCCGATCCCGATCTCGCGCCAGCTGAGCGCGCCGGGACCGACCACGGTCAGACCGATCAGGATCAGCCAGGTCAGGCAGGTCAACGACACGGACAGGAGCGTGGCGACCGGCGAATCGGCTTCCAGGCCAATGATGGCGAACGGCAGCCCGAGGACGACGAGGAGTGGCACGCTCGCGGCGAAGACGAGCAGCGGCCACGGCCCCCGGTAGGCCAGGTCGGTCCGATCGCGTCGCTCGATCGCCTGGGCGCCGGCGGCGGAGACCAGCCCGATCGCCAGCAGCAACGATCCGATGACCCCGAGCACGAGGCCGCCGACACCGCCGGGCCGAACGAGAAAGGCCGCGCCGAGGAGCGGTCCACCGAGGATCGTCCCGAGCCAGCCGACGAGGTAGAGGCCGGGCGCGCGCCGGCCCTCGAGCGAGAACGTGCGCATTCCCGGTCGAGGCTGATCTGTGGGGGGCTGAGCTCCGGCCGGCCCCGGACCGGCGACCGGATCGGCCGGCGATGTCGGGCCGTCGGAGCCCGTCAACGCTCCGGAAGTGGATCCGGCGCCTTGCGCGTCGCGGCCGCCCTGATCCCCGTCTTGCGGGCTGGACCACGGCCATTGGTCGCGGCCTCGGGCGCGGAGTTCGGCGTCGCGGCGGCGACCGCTGGCTGCTCGACCGGCGTGGGTGCCGGCAGCGCCGGTGTCTCAGCTCGCTGGATCATCACGGCCGGCCGCGGCGCGGCAAAGGCGGCCGCGACCTCACGCCGCTCGAAGTCCTTGCCACACCAGGCGCACAGCGACCAGTCGAGGCCGACGAGCCGGCTGCAGTTCGGGCAGACACGGTTCAGTCGCGTCCGGCACGACGGGCAGATCAGCCACTCGGAGTTGATCCGGCGATGACAGCCTGGACAGTGCGGGACCGACTCGACCTCGTTGAGCAGCGCCTCCTCGGCCAGCGCACGCTCGTTGACGTCCCCGATCCGCTCGTGGGGCCGGACGATCCGGTAGATGATGACCGCCAGGACGAAGAACACCGGGGTGAACAGGATGACGAGGCTCGCCGCGAGATACGGCGCGACCGGATTGTCCGTTCGACCCTGCAGGTCGCGGAATGCCCAATAGGCTGAAGCCAGCCAGAGTCCGACGACGTAGACGGCGGCCGCCCGGAGCGCGAGCTGAACGGCGGGGTTCGCGAAGAACCCGCCGACCGTCGATCCCAACTGAGTGATGATCTGGTCCATCCGCCAGGTCTGAGCCTCCCGCGGCGTTGTCCATCAGCGGCGACCCGGCGGGCACGGCCGGTGCGTCCGGCGCAGTGTAGCAGGGGCTGAGGCGAGGTCTAGACGCGCGAGGCGCCGGTTCCGTGGCGTTCGGGACGGCAGGCGAGGATCCCGCCGCCGATCAGGACGAGCGCGCCGGCCAGCAAAACGGCCACCCCGGCTCCACCGCCGGCCGGCCGCGCGTAGTAGGCGAACGCCAGCCCGGCCAGGATCCCGCCGACGAGGAGCGGGAACGCCCCGGACCGGAACCAGACCGGGACCGGGTTCTGGATCACGTGGAGGATGAGCACCGCGGCCGCCGCGGCGATCATCAGGAGATGGCCCGGGTTGGCGAGGCCCCAGTCGGCGGTGAACCCCTGGCCGCGCGAGCCGATCACTCCGTCGGTGGCCCACGGCAGGAAGAAGCTGACGATCACCAGGACGGATCCGCCGATCGTCAGCCAGTCCGTGAGCCGACGGGATCCGACCGCTTCGGCATCTGCCGCGGGCGGTGCCGTCACGCCGCGCGCGATTGAGCTGGAGGCTCCATTCCCGTCGTACTGCGGGACCGGCGGCGCGGCCGGCCAGGTTGCCGCCTGCGGTGGCCGGGGAGTGACCGGCGCGACGTAGGTTGCCGACGGCGCCAGGTAGGACCCGGCGACCGACCCTGGCGCGGTGGAGATGGCGGCGCCTGTCGCGCGGGACGGGACAGGCCCGTCATCGACGCCGGCCGACCCATTCGTCGACGTGTCCTGCTCGGACCAGGACTGGAGGATCGGCGGAGCGACCGTCGGGACCGGCCCGAACAGGGCCGTCTGGTCGATCGGCGGCATCGGATCGGCCGGCGCGGACTTGACGTAGCGCGCCTTGGCCGGGGCCGCCGGAGCCGACGGCGCCTTCGGACGGGTCAGCCGGCGCGGCCCTCGCTTCGGGGCGGGTGGTGCCTCGACGGCTGTCGTCGAGACCGGCGCGGGCGTGTGGTCCGGCTCGGGCGCACGCGCGGACGCGAGCGGTCGGTCCTCGTCGATCTCGGGCAGCGACGCCGGCGTGGCCGCCCACGGCTCACGCCGACTCGAACCGACCACCGAGGCGAGGAGCGTCCCGCACGACTGGCACGAGAGCCGTCCGGGCGCGACCGGGCTGCCACAATCGGGGCAGACGACCGAGGTCGCGGTCATCAAGTGTCCTCCAGCGCGGAAGAGCGTCGGATCCATCCCGACGCCGAGCGACCTACAGGTTGCCACCTCCAACCTCGGCCGGACCACCCCCCCGATGGTCCTCCAGGACGGCCAGACTCCAGGCGACTCCGCGCCATGCGGCGACGATCCCAGCGACGGTCAATCCCACCGTCCAGACCGCCACGAGCAGGGCCACGACGACAAGGCTCGCAACGGGGTTCGGATCTCCGATCAGGGTGTGCTGGACTGCCGGCCAGATGGCGACCGCGGCGACGAGCGCGGGTCCCACGACGATCACGCTGACGCCGACGGTCAGGACCAGGATCCAGACGGCTCGAACCGGTCGACGGGCGATCCAGCCCAGGGCCCGGCCGATCGAACCGATCGGGCTCCGTCGCTCCACGATCGCCAGCCGTACGGCCACCGCTCCCAACAGCTCGCTCGCCAGCCAGGTCAGGACGAGGAGCGCGACCACCTCGGGCGCTGCCCTGAGGACGCGGAGAACGAACGGTGTCGACGAGTCCGACGGCAGGATCAGCTCGTCGTAGCCGACCCGGCCGAGGCGTAACCCACCGACGGCGACGCCGATCGCAAACGGGATCAGGCTGACGAGTCGGACCGCAAACAGCCTTGCCAGGCCCGGCCTCACCGGGTGCGTCGTTCGTCGCACGTCGACCGGACACTGGCAGGACCTCGCCGACGATGGCCCGGTCGACGGCGGCCCCGACCAGCGTCGCCAGGACGATCCAGCTGACCAGGACGACCGTCGTGATCGCGACGATGGAAACGAACCGCGGAGCCAGGCCGGCGGCGGTGACCGAGTTCGGGCCGATGAACGTGGTCAGCCCCACCACGCTCGGGAGGACGACGATCGGCAGGGCGAACAGGACGATCCCGCCGCGAGCCAGGAACCCGGCCAGCCCGAGCACCCATAGTCGGGGCGTGTCGAAGACGATCCTCGCCGCCCTCGGCAGCGAGCCGGCGGTCACCGGCCCGCGGTCACGGTGCCGGGCTGACCGGGACCAGCGTGTCGAGGTGCTCGAGCGCCCGCTGGACCTCGGCCATCTCGACGCCGTAGGTCGCGAAGTCGCCGGCTCGGAGCGCGGCCTGGGCCCGGTCGAAGTGGTCGTTCGCATAGGCGATCCAGCCGGCCACGTCGTCCTGCGCCGGAGTCCCGCTCGGTCCGGCGGTTGGGGCCGGCGTCGGGCTGCCACCTGGGTTCGGCGATGGGCTCGGCGACGGGCCCGGTGCGGTGCCGCCGCCCGCCAGGAGGAGCGTCAGCGCCTCCTTCAGGGTCGGGCCCCAGACGGTCCGCTGCGAGGTGGCCACGACGATCCGCTGGAACTCCGGGAAGGCGCTGTTGGCGGACTGGAGGTAGACCGGCTGGAGGTAGATCAGCGAATCCTGGATCGGCATCACGATCAGGTTGCCCCGGATGACCTTGCTGCCGGACTGGTTCCAGAGCGTGGTCTGGGCGCTGATGACCGGATCCGCGTCGATCTTCGCCTCGATCTGGATCGGGCCGAGCACCGACGTGTTCTGGGGGAATCGATAGATCCGGACCTTGCCGTAGTTCGGGTCGTCCATCCTCGCTGCGACCCAGGCGATCATGTTGGGGCGCGTGCTCGGGACCATCGGTTGGAGGAGCAGGAACTCGGGATCCGCCTCGCCCGGCATCCGCATCTCGACGTAGTAGGCCTCGTTCGGCAAGCTCTGGCTGCCGCCCGGATTGGCCGGCACTGTCCACAGGTCCTCGTTGTTGTAGAACGCAGCCGGATCCTGGACGTGGTACCGGGCGAACGTCCTCGTCTCGACGTTGAACAGCTCCTCGGGGACGCGCAGGTGGGGCCTGAGCTCGGCCGGCATGGCAGCGAGCTTGGTGAACAGCGTCGGGAAGATCCGCTCGTAGGTCCGGATGATCGGATCGTTGTCGTCGACCACGTAGAACGTCGTCTGCCCGGTGTAGGCGTCCATCACGATCTTGACGCTGTTCCGGATGTAGTTGAAGGCGCCGTCGCCGAGGCCGGTGCTCGGCAGGGAGGCCGGGTCGAACCACTGGGCGTTCGGGAACCGGTCCTGAGGTCGTGTAGGCGTCCTGGATGTAGACGAGGTGCCCGTCGCCGGTCACGACCAGGTACGGGTCCTTGTCGAAGCGCAGGAACGGCGCGATCAGCGGCAGCCGCTCGGAGATCGATCGATGGAACAGGAGCTGGCTGTCGGCCGTGACCTGGTCGCTGATCAGCAGGTTGAGATCACGGAACCGGAGCGCGAACAGCAGCCGGGACAAGGTCGTGTCGAGCCGGATGCCCGAGCTGCCGGTCCAGCGGGTGGTCTGGCCGGATTCGCTCGCGCCGTCCGTGCTCGTGGTGCCGACCGGATAGTCGAACTCGCTCTGGCGGGCCCCGGTGATGATCCAGTCGCTCGGGCGCTCCCCGAAGTAGATCCTCGGCTGGCTGATGTCCGGGGCTCCGGCCGATGAGACCGGGGGCAGGTCGCGGACGATCAGCTGCGGCTGACCGGCGGCCGTCGCCGCGTTCACCGGGACCATCGCCACACCGATCCCGTGGGTGAACGTGATCCGCTGGTTGACCCACGTGCCGCCCTGCGGGTTGTTCTCGGGGGCGAGCTCGCGGGCCGACAGCATCACCTGGCGGGTGGTCCCGTCGAGGTCGTAGCGATCGGTGTCGACATCGGTGAAGTCGTAGTACTGGCGGACCGTCTGGAGCTGGTCGAGCGTGTCCTTGAGCGGTCGGTAATCCCACAACCGGGCGTTCTGGAAGGTGGCCGTCTCGGCCTCGACCGCCGCCTCGGTGAGCGGGGCCTCACCCGAGTAGTTGCGACTCTCCCAGTCGTCGAGGTTGAACGCCAGCCGGGTCATGTTGATGTTGTTGGCGATGTAGGGCGTCTCGCGGTTGAGCTGGTCCGGCTCGACGCTGAAGCGTTGGACGAGTCCCGGATAGATCGACCCAAGGACGATCGATGCGCTCAGCCAGACGATGATCACGGCGGCCAGTGGCCACATCGCCCGGGTGAACGCCCCGATCACCAGGAACGCTGCGGCGAACGCCGAGATCACGGTCAGCACGTCGTAGGCGAGGAAGCGGGCGTTCTGGTCGGTGAAGCTGACGCCGACCGCGTGGACCGGCGCCGTGAGGGTGATGCCCTGCGTGCTGTACACGAGCTCGAGCTTGTCGAGCTGATAGCCGATCGCCACCGACAGGAGGTAGAGGCCGCCGAGCACGGCCAGGTGGACGCGCATCTGGGTGGTGAAGACCAGGCCGCCACGGACGCCCGCGAGCAGGTACCGCCCGAGGCTCAGTACGAGCGCGGCGATGAGCAGCCCGTTGATCGCCGCCTGGACGGCCCGCAGGAACGGCAGCTCGAACAGGTAGTAGCTGACGTCCCTGCCGAAGATCGGGTCGACGACGGGCGATCCGCTCGTGGCGAAGGGGACCTGGTTGCGCCACAGCAGGAACGTCTCCCAGTGGCTTGCCGCGGTGGCGGCCGTGGCCAGGGCGATGAGCACCGCGACCCCGATCAATCCCCATCTCGCGACCGGCACGAGGTCGGGCAGCTCGTCTGCCTCGAACGCGATCGCCCGGCCGCCGCCCGGCCCAAAGCCCGCCCCGGCGAAGCTCGCCCGGCCGCCCGGCCCCCGCCCCCGACGCTGGTCGTCGACGCCGAGCGCCTCGCCGAGCCGGCTCGCCAGCTCGCCCATCTGGCCAACCCGCTCCGGGTCGGGCGGCGGCGCCAGACGACCGGCGATCCAGATGTTCAGGCCGAGGAAGAGCAGCACCGCCACGAGGACGCCGATGAACAGCCCGGCCTGGGTCCCGAGCCGGGTGAAGAAGACCGAGTCGAAGCCGACGCTCCGGAACCAGATCGCGTCGGTGATCAGGTCGAGGACGAAACCCGCGAGCAGGAAGAACGCGACGACCGCGAGGATCGCCAGCGCGATCCCGATCCCGCGCAGTCGATCGCGCGTCCTCGGGGCGCCGTCATCGGGTCCGCCGATCCTCCCGCCACGCCGGCCCGGACCGCGTCCGCCCGGCCCGGCGTGGAGCGGGACCGGTCGGCGCTCGGGCTGGTCGGAGTCGGCGCTCGTCGGCGTCGCGCTCGTCGGTGTCGCGCTCGTCGGCGTCCTGATCGACGGACCCATCGGAGTCGTCCGTGTCGCGAACCCGTTCGTCGGGCTCGGCGGCTCGTCGTCCGAGTGATCGTCATCAGCTTCTTGATCGTGGGCGCGACCGGCCGACCGGGCATCGTCGGGATCCCGTCCGGCGGCGAGCGCCTCCTGCCGACGGCGGAGCTCCTCCATGAAGTCGTCGAACAGGTTCTTCACGTCGCCCGGAGTCTACCCCGGGTGGTCGCCGGGGGCTGCCGACGCCGCCTCACGGTCGGGACAGCCGCTCGATCGAGCGGCGGAATGCGGCCAGGACCGTGTCGGCGAGCTCGTTCGGACGCATCGCCGCCGCCCGCATGGGTTCCCAGCGGAACGCGGCCCGGACGGCGACCGGCGAGCGCCACGGCTGGAGCGGGTCGTCGGGGGGGACGACATGGGCAAGCCGGATCGACAGCCGACCGTCGTCCTCGAGGATGAACCCGGACAGGGCGCCGGACAGCGCCGGACCGAGCCGGGCGAGTGGAGGATCGGGCGGCGGGCCGGCCGGCGGTGCGACCTCCCGGAAGCTGACGACCCCGCCATCGCCGACGACCCACAGGATCGCGAGCCACCAGCCGTCGTCGAGGGTGGTCGGGCGGCTCATTCCCGCCCGGAGGCGCCGGTCGCCCACGCGCACCTCGTGCTCGCGCACGAAGGACGGGCCGGGCGTACCGAGCTGGGCTGCCATGGCGAGGAGGATAGTCGCGGACGGACTCGACGCCGTCCGTGCGGTCAGGAGGGTGCCGTCTCGGGATCGGGCGTGACGCTCTGAGCGTCGGTCGGGTCGCTCGCCTCGGCGGCAGCCGGCGGATCGCTCGGCTCGCCGGCCGCGGAGCGGTTCGCCTTGGGGGCCCGGGTCGGTCGGCTCGGGCGACGCGTCCTGGCCGGCTTCGGGGCGGGCTCGTCGGCCGCGCCGGTCGAAGGCTCCGAGTCGGGGGCGGCCGCGGCCACCGTGGGGCCATCGGTCTCGACGAGGATCTGCTCGGCCCGGCTGGCGGCGTCGATCTCGGCCTGGATGGCGGCGGCGGCGGCGACCGGATCGGTACCCTTGGCATCGGCCTCGTCGGCGGCCATGGCGCCGGCCTCGGCCGTGAGGTCGGCGATCAGCGCCGCCATCTCGATGCCGGAGCATCTCGCGGCGAACCTCGAACGGCGGCGGATCGAGCGATCCCGGCTGGGCGACCGGGGCGGTCGCGTCCTCGTAGTCGCTGTCGCCGCTGATCCAGGACATGAGCCGGCTCTTCTTGGGCGACGTCGGCGCTGCGGAAGGCGAGTCGCTCGAGATCGAGCGCGGTCAGCCCGGGGAGCTGCGTCTCGGTTTCGCCGGCGAGGTTGCGCCTTGCACGACGGGCACGTCTTGACATCGCCTGTGGGCAGCTCGGCGGAGCACCATGGGCAGCGGGGCACGGCGGGCGCGCTCATGGATCGTCGGCGTGGTCGGCCATGTCCCGAAACCTACCGCCTTCGGGTCGCCGGGACCCCCCGAAGGTCCTACGAGTGGCCGACCGCGCCGGGCAGGGGGTGGCGGTCTACTCCCACTCGATCGTCGCCGGCGGCTTGCGAGCTGATGTCGTAGACGACGCGGTTGACCCCCGGCACCTCGTTGACGATCCGGTGACGAGATCTTGCCCAGGACCTCGTACGGCAGCTTCGCCCAGTCGGCCGTCATGCCGTCGTCGCTCGTGACCGCCCGGATGGCGACGACGTTGGCGTACGTCCGGCCGTCGCCCATGACGCCGACCGAGCGGACCGGGGTCAGGATCGCGAACGACTGCCAGACGCTCCGGTACAGGCCGGCCGCCTTGATCTCGTCGATCACGATCCAGTCGGCCTCGCGCAGCGTGTCCAGCCGCTCGGCGGTGACCTCGCCGATGATCCGGATCGCCAGGCCGGGGCCCGGGAACGGCTGGCGCTGGACCATCGCCTCGGGCAGACCGAGCTCGACGCCGACCGCCCGGACCTCGTCCTTGAACAGGTAGCGGAGCGGCTCGATGAGCTTGAACCTGAGGTCGGCCGGCAGTCCGCCGACGTTGTGGTGGGTCTTGATCTTCTGGGCCGCCTTGGTCTCCGACGTCGCGCTCTCGATGACGTCCGGATAGAGCGTGCCCTGGGTCAGGAAGTCGATCCGTCCGAGCTTGACGGACTCCTCCTCGAAGACCCGGATGAACTCGTCGCCGATGATCTTGCGCTTCTGCTCCGGATCGATGACCCCGGCGAGGCGAGCCAGGAAGCGCTCTCGGGCGTCGACCATCACGAGCCGCATCCCGAGGTTCTGCTCGAACGTCGCCCGGAGCAGCTCGGACTCCTTCTTGCGCATGAGGCCGTGATCGACGTAGATGCAGGTCAGCCGGTCGCCGACCGCCCGATGGACGAGCGCGGCCGCGACGGCCGAGTCGACGCCCCCGCTGAGCGCGCAGATGACAAGACCGTCCGAGCCCACCTCGCGGGCATGGCCGTCGACCCGGGCACGGATCCCGGCGACCGTCGACTCGATGAAGTTGGCCGGCGTCCAGGTCGGCCTGGGCGCCCGCGATCCCGAGGACGAAGTTGCGCAGGACGTCGCGCCCGCGTGGGGTGTGCGCGACCTCCGGGTGGAACTGGATCCCGTACAGGTTCCTCGTCGGGTCGACCAGCCCGGCGAACGGCGTCGAGTCGGTCTGGGCCGTCGGCCGGAAGCCGTCCGGCAGGCTCGCGATCGAGTCGCCGTGGCTCATCCAGACCGGTTGGTCGCGATCGAGCCCGGCGAACAATCCGTCGTCCGAGGTGAACGTGACGGTCGCCGGACCGTACTCGCGCTTCGTCGCCGGGATCACGTGCGCCCCCGAGCTCATGCGCCATCAGGTGGGCCCCGTAGCAGATCCCAAGGACGGGGATCCGGCCGCTCCAGACCATCGGGTCGGGCCGCGGCGCGTCCACGTCGTAGACGGAGCTCGGGCCGCCCGACAGGATGATCGCCTTCGGGCGACGGCGCTCGATGTCCGCCCATGGCGTGTCGTGAGGCAGGAGCTCGGAGTAGACGTTGAGCTCGCGGACCCGCCGCGCGATGAGCTGGGCGAACTGGCTGCCGAAGTCGAGCACGAGGACCGTGTCCGGGCCGGTCGCCGTCTCGGTCCCGGGCCGGTCATCGCGCGAGCGATCAGGCGCCGGCGCGTGGAGCGCGGTCTCGAGGTACGCCTCGACCTCGGCGTCGTCCGGAGCGAGCACGCGATGGCCGGCGTTGGCCGCCTCGCCATGGACGGTCTTGCCGCGGCGTGGCTTCGGCGGCGCTTCGTGGAGGTCGGGCGGCGAGACCGGCTGTGACGTCCGGTCCGGGACCGGATTCTCAGCCGCGGCCGGCCCGCCCGGCGTTGCCGCCGGACCGGACCGGTCGATCGTCTCCGCGTCGCTCAATCGCCCCTCCCGTCGCCCTGTGTCATGCAGTCTACCCGCCGAGGGAGCCCTCCGGCTCGGTCGGCCGCTCGCGACCAGGGATCATCGACTGGCTGGCGCGGAAGAGCTCGATCGGCTCGGCGATCCCCTTGAGCTCGGCACGGCCGATCGGCTCGAACACGAACGCCGGACCCTCGCTCGCGACAGCGGCGGCGTCCCGCACGGCGGACGATACGAGGACGTCCCCGGAACCGGCCCGAGCGGAGATCCGCGAGGCCAGGTTGACCGTGTGCCCGAAGTAGTCGCCGTCGCGGACGATGACCCGCCCGGCGTCGATCCCGATGTGGGCCGGGGCAGGCCGGCCCGGTCGACCGCTTCGACGAGGTCGAGCGCCGCGTCGACCGCATCGCGCGGGCTCGCGAAGTGGAGCATCACCCCGTCCCCGAGGAGCTTGACGAGACGGCCGTCGTGCTCGCGCGCCGCGTCGACCGCGAGCTCGGCCAGGCGCAGCGCGACCCGGGCCGCGCGCTCGTCGCCCTGCTCCTCGGTGATCCTGGTATACCCGGCCAGGTCGGTGAACACGATCGCCGGCGGATCGACGCTCCGTTCCGGTGCGAGGCCACGCCGGGTCAGCGCTTCCTCGATCGAATCGATGTTCAGCTGGTTCATCACCCGCTCGAGGTGGCGCCCGAGCAACCAGGTGATGAGGGGGTACGCGAGCGAGGCCACGCGGCTGCCAGGGCCGACCACCCGGGGGACGAGATCGTCGACCGACAGGCCCAATTCGCCGGCTGGCCCCGAGACCGACTCGTCGAACAGGCCGACCCAGCCCTCGGCCATTCTGGCCGCCGCGTCACCGGCGATACGCGCGGCCCGGTTCGCCACGTCGTCGCCGGGCAGGTCCCAGGTCTCGAGGAACGCCGCCAGGATCGTCTCCTCGTCCACCTCGATCCGTCGTTCCGGGTCCGGTTCGACCAGCCCCATCGCGGCCAGGATCGGCGCGAGGAGCGGCGCCCGGTCACCCTGGGACGCTGCGAAGGCGGCGTACGTCCGGTCGGACCTCGGCCCCGGGATCGGATAGAAGAGCTCGACGTAGTCGAGCGTCATCTGGCGCTCGGCGATCCCCTGCTCGATCCGATCCAGGGAGATCCCGGCACGCTCGAATGCTTCGATGAGCTTCGAACGGATGATGTCGCCCCGCCCGAACGTGCCGTCGTCGGCGGGTTTCAGCGCACCGATCGCGACGAGCTCGGCGACGCGCTCGGGGGTCGTATCGGCCTCGCGGGCGAGCTCTGCGGACGTCAGACGTCCGTCGCCTTCGCCGGGCACGGCTGCCTGCGCGTGGGATCTCCGGGTGCCCTCGTCATGAGCGACCACGCGCCCGAGGATACGGCCGCGCGGGGCGAGGTGCGCGGAACTAGTTCTTCGGCTTGCCCGCCGTCACGAAGCTGGCGCTGAGCGTGCCGTCGGCCGCGAGCGTGCCGAACGCCTGGACCCGCATCCCGACGGCGATGTCGGCCAGGGTCGGGGTGGTGTCGCCACGGACGGCGAACTTCGTGTCCGCGCCGATCTTGATCGTGCCCGGCTTGCCGTCCCGTTGCGTCACCGTGATCGAATCCTTCGTCGTGCCCGTGACCTCGCCACCGATTCGATCCAGGTGGACCTTGATCTGGACGGCCTTGGCCGTGAACCCGTCGCCCGGTCCCTCGGTTCCGGAGGCGACGACGACCGAGCCGACCTTGACGTCCGACTTCGCGCCATCGGCCCGACCGAGCTTGTACGTCGTCGTGCCGGTGACGGTCACCGTTCGCGGCGAGCCGGCCCGGGTCTTGAGGGTGAAGCTGTCGCCGTCGACCGCCGTGACCGTCCCGGCCACGACCGGAACCGGGACGACGATGGCGACGATCGAGTAGGTCCCGTCGTCGTTGCGCTTCTGGCGCAGGGCGATCTTGTCGCCGACCTTGAGGTCGCTGACGGTGGCGGCTTCGCCACCCTTGGTGATCTTCGTGTCGGTTGTCGCCGTGATCGTCCGGGTCCAGCCGTCATCCGTCCGAAGCTCGAGCGTCGACCCGTCGATCTTCGTGATCGTGATCCCGCGGTAGCCGACGCCGGCGGCGCCGATGAAGTCACCCTTCTTGAACAGGTTGCCGAAGCCACGCAGCCCGGCCGGAAGCTTGAGCCCCGGCTGGTCGACCGTCGGCGGCTTGGCGTCGATCTTGGCACTGGCGGCCGGCTCGGGGGCCGGCGGGCTCGGCGAGGCGCCCAGGACGACGACGGCGCTGAGGATGAGCGCCAGGCAGGCGACCACGACGGCACCGACTCGGAGGACGTCGATCGGCCGGCGGCCGCCGGCTCGGGATTGCTGATCGTCGTTGGTCACGCGAGGGCTCCTGCGCAGGGTCCGGTCACTCTAGCCCGTCGTGCCCCTCGGGGCGAGGACTTCGTCGGCGCGAACCCACGAAACCGGTGCCTCAGCGCACCCGGCACGCTCAACCTCCCTGGTTGACCGGCCGCCCGCGATAGGTGCCTCGGACCGACTTGACCCCGTCGGCGTTGTCGAAGTAGGCGAGACGGTTCCGGCCGGGGAACTCGACGTTGAGCCGGAACGTGCCGGCATCGTCGTCGATCTTGCCGCTCCCGGTCATCGCCGCGCCCCGGGTGAACGCGCACTTGTCGAGGGTGAGCTTCGTGCCGCCATCGACCGGCTCGTAGCGCAGGGTGCCGCCGAGGTAGCAGCCCATCGTGATCGGATCCTCGTCGAGCCGGTAGCTGTAGTCGTCGGTGTTGTTGATCTGGTTCTCGATCGAGGCCATCAATCCGAGTGCGGTCCCGTAGTCGGTGACCTTTGGCCGGGCGTTGGCGACGTACTCGTCGACGTAGTCGTTGGCGCAGGTGGTGACTCTGGTCGCGGGCAGCGTGCCGGACACGAGGTAGGCGGTGATCATCTTGTCCGGGCAATCGTCGCCGCGACCGAAGATCACGTGATCGCCGCCGAGCGCCTCGATGAAGTACGAGTCGGGCAGTCGGCCGTACAGCCGCATCGCGTTGGCGATCGGGGTCGCCGGATCGCTCGTGGCGGTCATGATGAACGTCGGGTACGGCGCATTCTCGATCGCCGTCGGCCGGGGGTCGCTCTTGGGTTGGGCCGGCCAGTAGACGCACGGCATGTCGCCGTAGTACGTGCCGCCCAGCCGGAGGTCGTTGATGCCGGTCCTGGCTCCTTCGTCGAGCCAGGCCTGGGCACGTGCGTCGCCGTCGCCCCGGCCGAGGTAGAACGCGTAGTCCTGGCACTCGGTCGAGTAGTACATCGCGTCGCTGTACGTCGGGTCGGGGATCGTCTTCAGCGTCTCGGGGTCGACCACGATCGAGTCGTAATAGGCCCGCAGCATCGGCACGTAGTCGCCCTTCGACGCGGCGGTCAGCGCCCGCAGGAACTGCGACCGCCCGAACGGTCCATAGCCGTAGCTGACGGCCGTCGTCTCGACATCCGTCTTGGCCAGCGGGCGGTCGACGAAGGTTCCGGCAGCGGTCGGGAAGCGGACCATGATCGGGCCCGCGTCGAGCTTCGCGATCAGCGCGTCGTAGGCCGCCAGCGGGTCGCCTCCGGCCGTGTCCAACCGGCAGGCCGCGGCCGCCTTGCAGGCCGCCGCCGTCGACACGAGGACGTCATCCCAGGCGCGAGCCGCCTCCGTGTAGTAGGTGATGCCGTCGGGCACGAGGTCGACCGGGCCGTCGATGAACAGCGATGCGATGTGCTCCGGGTACTTGGCGGCATACGTCTGGACGAACTGGGTCCCGTAGCTCTCTCCGTAGAGCTGGAGCTTGTCGGCGCCGAGGTACTGCCGGAACGCCTCGAGATCCTCGATCGCCTGGGCCGTGGCGTAGTACGGAAGGTCGGCCGGGTCCGCCTTTGCCTCCGCGATACAGTCCGAGACGTAGATCGAGGCGGCCTTCTTGACCGCGTCCGCCTGGCTCGGGTCCTTGGGATCGGCGTCCGTGCCGTAATAGGTCGAGGTGGCAGCGGGGCAGGTGATCAGATGGGACAGGCCGGTCCCGCGCTGATCGGCGAAGACGATGTCGTAGTGCTCGGCGATCTTCGGATCCCAGTAGTCCGCGTAGTCATCGGCCGCGGAGACGCCCGCATAGCCCGGACCGCCGGTGATCGTGACGAACGTGCCGACCTTCGTCCCGGTCGCCCGCTGGATCGCGAACGTGACCTGCCAATCGGCCCGCCGGGGTTGAAATGGTCACGCGGGACGGCCAGCGTGACGCAGGTGAACCGGCTCTTCGGACAGGGCTGGCTCCCCACCAACCTCCAGCTGGTTGCGCCCGCCGACGGGGACGAGGACGCGCCCGGCGAAGGCGAAGGCCGGGCGAGCCCGACGCACCCGGCGAGGCCGTGGCGACGGGGGAGCCGGGCGGCGCCGAGGACGACGGCGGCGGCCGAGGCGCCCGTCGAGCCCGAGGGCACCGCCGACCCGGACGCCGCAGCCGCGCCCGACGGCGCCGGGAGCTGGCCCGGGACCAGGGTGAACCCGGGCGTCGACCCGCAGGCCGCGACGATGAGCGCGGTCACGAGCAGGCCGATCAGGCCTCCGGCGGGACGCGAGCCGAGCGAGGCGGGCGGGCGCACCGCGCCAGACTAGCAGCGGATCGACCGCCTCGGTGCCGTCGCGACGAATGTCCCACGGACGGGACCGGATTCGCCAAGCAGACCGGCTACTCCCGGTTCCGCATCGCCTCGGCGGCCATCGCGAAGTAGGCGTCGAGCCGAGTCGCGACCGCGGGCGGCGGTGCCAGCAGGGCGATCGCCGCGCGCATGTGACCCAGCCACAGGTCGCGCTCTCGAGGCCCGATCGCGAACGGCGCATGGCGCATCCGGAGACGGGGATGCCCGCGCTCCCGCGTCGTAGGTCGTCGGACCGCCCCAGTACTGGGCGAGGAACAGGGTCAGCCGGTGGCGCGCCTCGGGCAGCCATCGTCGGCCTCCGGATAGAGGGCCCGGAGCTCCGCATCGCTTGCGACTCCGTCGTAGAACCGACCCACGAGCGCCTCGAAGAACGGCATCCCGCCGACCGCCTCGTAGAGACTGGCCTCGGCGCGCCCGTCGCTCTCGCTCAGCGGGCCCGCTGCCAGGACTTGCCCTCGGTCTGGACGGACGGGGCGTAGACCATCTCGACGGCCTGCATTGCGCGGATCGTCCCGGCGCCGAGCGCCGCCATCGACTGGCGCAGGGCACCGACGAGGTTCTCCGAGCCGTCGGTCACCTGGGCTGGGCCGAACAGGATCCGTTCGAGCGGGCCGACGGTCCCGACCGTGATCCGGGTGCCTCGCGGCAGGGTGGGCGACGGGGCGGCCATCCCCCAGTTCGTCCCCCGGCCCGGCGCCTCGGCCGCCCGCGCCAGCGGCGATCCGAGCATCAGCACGTCGGCACCTGACGCGATCGCCTTGGCCAGCTCGCCGCCGCGGCGCATGCCGCCGTCGGCCACGACCGGGACGTAGCGGCCCGGTCTCGGCCAGGTAGGCCTCGCGAGCGGCGGCGACGTCGCTGATCGCAGTGACCTGGGGCACGCCGATCCCGAGGACCTCACGGGTCGTGCAGGCGGCCCCCGGACCGACCCCGACGAAGACTGCCGCGGCTCCCTGCTCCATGAGCGCGAAGGCGGCCTCGGCGTTCGTGGTGTTGCCGACGGCGACCGGGATCGGCATGAACCGGGTGAACTCGTCGAGCGACAACGGGTCGTAGCCGGTGGCGAGGTGGCGGGCGCTCGAGACCTGGCTCTGGACGAGGAACAGGTCGGCGCCGTGCTCGGCGCAGAACGGCCCGAAGCGGCGAGCCGCAGCAGGCGTGGAGGCCACCGCGACCTTCGAGCCGGCGGCATGGATCTCCTCGATCCGGCGGGCGATGAGCTCCTCCCGGACCGGCTGCGAGATACGCCGGGCGAGCAGGTCCTGGACCTCGCCGGACGGCGCCGCCGCGATCCGGGCGAGGACCTCGTCCGGATCGTCGTAGCGGGCCTGGACGCCCTCGAGGTTGAGGACGGCCAGCCCGCCGAGCCGGGCGAGCGCCCCGGCAAATCCGGCGTCCACCACCGCATCCATGGCCGAGGCGAGGATCGGGATCGCGAGGTCGATCCCGCAGAACGCCTGGGCCAGGTCGACGTCGTTCGGCTCGATCGTGTTGGTCCCGGGCGCCAGGCTCACGTCCTCGAAGCCGTAGGTCGGGCGGATCGTGTCGACCTTGGACCGGAAGACCCGGCGCTGGGCGGCTTCCGTCATGGGTGCCTGGGGGGTCGTCGTGGGGGGTTCCGGTCGATCGAGCAATCTGGCCTCCGAGGGTGCGCGGCCGCCGTCCGCGGGCGGGGGCAGGTTGCGGGTCAGTCTAGCATCCGGTCGACCTTGAGCCCCGGCCGGTCGGGCCGGCGGCCAACTCAATCGATCAGTCGCGACCCGTCGGCCAGGAGCCGGAACCATGGCTCTCGGGCGTCGTCGACCAGCTCCCGCTCGATGGTCGCGATCGCCTCGCGATGGGCCGGCCAGACGACGAGCTCGCGAGCCTCGGCGGGCGCGACCCACCGGTACCGGTCGTGCTCGACCGACAGGGTCGGCTCGGCGTCCGACGCGACCCGGGCGCCGAACACGGCGGCAGTCACGATCGCGTCGCTCGGCGACCAGTGGAACTGGTTGACGAGGTCGAGGTCATAGAACGCTTCGAGGCCGGCGTCGGCGAACCCCGTCTCCTCACGCAGCTCGCGCAGCGCGGCGCGGGCGATCCGCTCATCGCCCTCGACCGAACCCGACACGCCCTGCCACAACCCGGGCAGGACGCGGCCGGGCGCCCGGCGCATCAGCAGGATCTCGAGGGCGCCGCGGACGTCTCGCCGGAACACCCACACGTCGACCAGGTCGGGTCGGAACATCGAACCGCCGCTCAGACCGGCGCCAGGACGCAGGACCCGCCGGTCACCCGGGCAGCCGCCTTCAGAGTCGCTCGAAGCGCTCGACCGGGAGGACGAACACGGTCGCCCCGCCGACCTCGACCTCGAGCGGGTAGGGCATGAAGAACTCGCCCGGCTCCATGATCGGCGGCATCGGATTGACGATCTGGGTTCGGGCCGTGCAGTTCTCGCGGACGATCCCGAGGATCTCCTCGACCCGGTCGTCCTCCACGCCGACGACGATCGTCGCGTTCGACTGCTTGAGAAACCCGCCCGACGAATGGAGCCGGGTCGCCCGATGCTCGTGCTCGAGAAGGGCGTCGACCAGCGTCCCGGCATCCTCGTTGTGAACGACCGCGATCACGAGCTTCATCGAGGCCGAGTATAGGTGCGCCCAATCGCGCACGGGCAATCGGCGGGGGCGTAGGATGCAGCCCTCAGCCGCTGGCCCTCCGGAGGACTGCCGAACCGATGGATCCGCTCGCCGACATGCTCGCCCGGGGCGCGGCCACGCTGGCTGCGAGCGACGACCTCGACGCGAGCGTCGGGGGGTTGCTCGAGCTGGCGACCGAGACGCTCGGATTGCCGTTCGCGGCAGTCACCCTCCAGGATCCCGACCGCGCCGAGCTCCAGGTCGCCGTGATGGCCGGCGACAAGGCCGCGGCCCGGGACGACTTCGCCACGAGGTTCGCCGGGCCCGACGGTCCGGTCGCCCTGACTGCAGCCGACCGGGCGGCCCGGATGGGTGACGGCCTCGTCCACCTTCCGTTGATCGTGACCCGGGGCGGGATCGAGCAGCTGGCGGGAGTCCTCAGCCTGGCTCGCGAGGGCGACGCCGAGCCGACCGAGGAGGAGCGTACAGTCTTCGGCGCACTGGCGGCCCTGACCGCGGTCGCGATCGACCGCGCGCGGCTCGGCTCGATGGTTGCCGAGCGTTCCGAGTGGTTCGAGCGGATGGCCCACACGGACCCGCTGACCGGCCTGGCCAACGAGCGCACGTTCGGTCGGATCCTCGAGCTCGAGCTTGCCCGCGCTGGGCGCCAGGGCGGCGAGGTCTCCTTGGTCATCTTCGACGTCGACGGCCTGACCGCCACGAACGAGGCCGAGGGTCACGCTGCCGGCGACGATGTCCTGCGGGCCGTGGCCGCGGTCCTCGCCGAATCGGTCCGACTGGTCGACACCGTCGCCCGGATCGGTGGGGACGAGTTCGTGCTGGTGGCGCCGGGCGCCGCAGGAACGACCGTCGCCAAGCGCGTCCTCGACGGGATCGCCGCCCTGCCCGCACGGAGCGGTCGGTCGATCTCGGTCTCCGCCGGGGTCGCCCGGTTCCCGAACGACGCGGGCACCTCCGAGGATCTCAGGGCGGCCGCGGCCGCCGCGCTCGAATCGGCCCGATTGGCCGGCGGCGGGGGCCTCGGAGCCCCGCCGGCGACGGCGACCGAGGGCTGAGCCCAGGGCCAGCGCCGGGCCGGCGCCCGCTCGCGGCCAGCCCAGGCCCTAGGTCGACCCTGAAGCAACGTCGGGTGGCATCGATCGCCCGGCAGTGGACGATCGACAGGAGCCGGGCCTTGATCCTTCCGCGCCTCTCTGCCGACCCGGGACCGATCCCGTATGCCGGCTCATCGATCTATGCGCAACCCGGTTGAGGCCGGTTCAGTCGTGCTGCCGATGCGCCCCAGGATCGCCGCCATCCCCTGGGCGACGACGTCCTCGACGGGGGCAGACGCATCGATGAGCCGGAACCGGTCCGGCTCCTCGGCCGCAAGACGAAGGTAGCCGTCGCGAACCCGCTCGTGGAAGGCGACATCGAAGCCCGCCTCGAAGCGCGTCTGCTCGTCGGCCTGCTTCCGGGCGAGGCCGACCTCGACGGGAACGTCGAGCAACAGCGTCAGATCCGGCCGGAGGCCATCCGTCGCGAACGTTTGCAGGTCGCGCAGCGTCGCGATGGGCAGGCCCAGTCCGAAGCCCTGGTAGGCCAGCGTCGAGTCGATGTGGCGGGTATCGAGAACCACCGCCCCAGCGGCCAGAGCCGGGCGGATGACCTCGGCCACGAGCTGGGCTCGGGCGGCGCTGAACAGGAGGGCGTCCGCCCGCGCGTCAAGTGGCGGCCCGTCGGGCAGGTGGTCGAGGACGATTCGACGGACCCGCTCGCCGACGCTCGTGCCGCCGGGCTCACGGGTGGCCAGGACGTCAAACCCGCGGGTCTCGAGGCCCACCTTGAGACGGTCCGTGACGAGCGTCTTGCCGGCGCCGTCGGGCCCCTCGATCGTGATGAACCAGCCGCGTCGGCCCGGCTCGTGGCGGTCGCTCACGGCCGCGAGTGTACCCGACTCGAATCGGAAGACCGGGCGGTGGCCCAGCCCTCGTGGGTCGTTCGCCGCGGGGTCGCAGCGTGTAGGAGCGGTAGCATGCCGCCGATGACCGCAGCTCGCGCGATCCACGTTCCCCGACGCCAGGCTCGGCGCCGGCGGACGCTCCTGGCGGCGGTCGCCGGGGTCGTCCTCGCGGCTCTTGCGCCGTCGCTCGTCCTCGCCCATCCGCTCGGCAACTTCACGATCAACCACTACGCCGGGATCCGGGTCGAGCCCGACCGGGTGATCCTCGACGTCGTCATCGACCAGGCCGAGATCCCGACGTTCCAGGAGAAGCTTCGGATCGACACCGACGGTGACGGCGAGGTGTCCGACGAGGAGCTCGAGGCCGAGCGGCTGACGGCCTGTTCGACCCTCGCGCCAGCGCTGGCCCTGTCCGCCGCCGGGCGCAGTCTGTCGATCGTCCCGGTCGCCGCCGGGTTGACCCTCCCCCCGGGGGCTGCCGGCCTCGAGACGATGCGCCTCGTGTGCACCTACACCGCTGCCCTCCCCGGCGCCGCTGGCCGCGGCCACGGAGATCGAGTTCAGCGACAGCTCGCATCGCGAGCGGCTCGGCTGGCGCGAGATCACGGTCGTGGGCAGTGGCGTCAGTGTCGCGTCTGGCGGCCTGCCCGCCACGTCCATCTCCGGGCGGCTGACGGCGTACCCGATCGACCTGCTCACCCGCCGCGCGACGACCGGTCGGCCGAGTTCACCGCCTCACCGGGCGGACCGGGCCTGGCTCCGTTCAGCGCACCGGATGCGGAGGCGCTGCCGCGGCGCCGCGCCGCTCGAGCCCGTGCGCGACCGACGGCCGGTCTGTTGCTTCACCTGCGACGGACGGGCCCGGGGCCGCGTCCGCCCGAGCGGCACGACCACGCATGGCACTGGCGGCATCCCGCAGTCGCCGGTCGCGGCCTCGGTGCCGGGCGGCGTCGGCAGCGAGATCTCGGGGCTCCTGGAGACACGTGACCTGACCCCGCTCGTCATCCTCGGCGCGTTCGTCGCCGCGATGGCGCTCGGTGCCGGCCATGCCCTGACGCCTGGCCACGGCAAGACGCTCATGGGCGCCTACCTGGTCGGCACCCGCGGCACCTCGACCCACGCCGTCGCGCTCGGGCTGAGCGTGACCGTTTCGCACACCCTGGGCATCCTGGTCCTGGCGGCGATCGTCATCGTCCTTGCGCGGCATGATCCCGCCCGAGACGTTCAATCGCCTGGCCCCGTTGGCATCGGGGCTGCTGGTCCTCGGCATCGGGACATGGCTGATCGCGGGCCAGGTCCGCGGACGACGGACGAGCTCGGCGAGCGCCGGCCACGACCACGTCCACCATCACGACCACGCCCACGTCGTCGACCACTACCATGGGCACACCAGGCCGGATGACCGCGAAGCGCCGGCCGAGCTCGGCACGCACTCCCATGGCGGGCTGACCCACAGCCATCTCCCCTCGCCCGGGTCGACCGTCAGCTGGCGGAGCCTGTTCGTCCTCGGGCTCGCCGGCGGGATCATCCCGTCGACGAACGCCCTGATCATCCTGCTGGCGGCAATCGCCACCGGGCGGGCCGTCTACGGGCTCGCCCTCGTGGTCGCGTTCGGACTCGGGATGGCGGTGGTCCTGGCTGGCGTCGGACTGGGGCTGGTCTTCGCTCGCGGCCGGCTCGATCGCATGCCGTCCCGCTCGAGTCTCGGTCGGGTGGCGTCGTTCGCCCCGATGGCCGCGGGCGTCCTCGTCTTCGGGCTCGGGATCTACCTCACGACCCAGGCGATCGGGGTCACGCCGACGCTCTGATCGCAGCTGACGCGCTGATCCGAGCCGACCTCGTCAAGGGCCGGTCGCGACGATCTTGTAGATCCCACCGGCGGCCAGGTCGGTCACGTACAACGACCCGTCCTCGGCCTGGCCGAACGAGCTGATCATCAGGCTCGAGTCGCGCAGCAGCGTCGGCGTCTGCGACGGCTTGCCCTGGGCGGCGACCGACCAGATCCGGCCCGAACAGAAGTCCGCGAAGAGATAGGCCCCGACGAGCGCCGGATACTCGGTGCCGCGATAGACGTAGCCGCCGGTCACGGAGCAGCCCTTGCTGTGGCCGTAGACCGCGAGGGGTGATTTCTTGCCCGCCCGGCTGCAACCGACCGCCGGCCGGTAGCAGGCATTGCCCTCGAGCACGTGCCAGCCGTAGTTCTTCGCCCGGCCGCCGCCGCCGACCGCCGGCGAGCGATCGATCTCCTCCCAGCGGTTCTGGCCGACGTCGCCGATCCACAGGTCGCCGGTCAGCGAGTCGAATGAGAACCGCCACGGGTTGCGCAGCCCACGCGCCCAGATCAGGTCGAGTCCGGCCCGGCCGACATACGGGTTCGTGCTCGGGCTGCGATACGGCTTCGTCGAGGTCGGATGATCGACGTCCATCCGGAGGAGCTTGCCGAGGAGCGACCCAAGGCTCTGGGCACGATTGCCCGGATCGCCAGCGCCGCCGCCGTCACCGGTCCCGGCGTAGAGGTAGCCGTCCGGCCCGAAGGCGAGCGTCCCGCCGTTGTGGTTCGAGAACGGCTTGCTGATCCGCAGGAGCACGGTCGCCGCGGTGCTCGCCCGGTTCGGGTCACCAGCCGAGACGTGGAACTGGGCGATGACGATCTGGCCCTTGAGGTTCGTGTAGTAGACGTAGAACTTGCCATTCGTCGCGTAACTCGGGTGGAACGCGAGTCCGAGCAGCCCTCGTTCGCCATCCTTCGAGACCCTGGCGCGGATGTCGAGGAACGGCGTCGGCAGCACGGTGCCGCCCGACAGGATCTTGATCCTGCCGCCCTTCTCGACGATGAACAGGCGTCCGCTGCCGTCGCCCGCGTTCGTCACGAGCAAGGGCGACTTGAGCCCGCCGGCGACCTTCGACAGGCTGATCCCGACCGCGAGCGGACCGATCGACGCGGACCCGGCTACGGCTGCGCGTCCGACGGCGATCGCTCGACCGAGGGCTTCGGAGTCCCGCCCGGTCGCCGGCGAGGCCGGGCCTTCGGCCAGGGCGGCCTGGCTGGCTACGAGGAGGGCCAGCGCGAGGCCCGGGATCAGAGCACGGACTGCGGTCGGAATCCGTCGTGACACGAGGTCCTCCTTCGGCGGGTCGCTCCGCCCTAACGGTGCCCGATCGGCGACCGTCGCGCAAGGCGGACCGTCCTTGAAAGCTCACAGGGCACGGCGCACTCTGTCGACAGCAGCGACCGGGCCGCCCGCGACCGGCCGGCCGGATCGGTGCCGGGAGGTGGGATCGACGCTCAATCCACGAGGGCGACGGCGGCTCACGACCGCAATCGCCGTCAGCGCTCTTCTCGCCCTGCTGGCGACAGCCCTGGCCGTCGGACCGGGCGGCGTCGTCGCGGCCCCGACCGACCGTCTGCCCGACCTCGGCATGGGCCGACCGCGAGAGCTGGTCATCCAACGGAGCCACGGGCAGCGCCGGCTGCGGTTCACCTCGTTGATCGTCAATGTCGGCGCCGGGCCGTTCGAGACGCGGGCCTCCCGCAAGACGCTGGCGGCCAAGACGATGGCCGTCCGACAGATCGTGTACGACACGGCCGGCGGACATCGCGCGATGGCGACCGCGTCCGTGGCCAAGTATGCCGGTGACGGACACAACCACTGGCACGTTCAGAAGGTGGCCGGCTACGAGCTGTTCGCCGCGACCGGCGACGGACCCGCGCTCCGGCGCGGCGCGAAGGTCGGCTTCTGCTTCTTCGATACGAGGCTGTACCGGCCCTCGCTGCCTCGCACCCCGAAGGCGCGCCGCTACTTCGAGCGGACATGTGGCGTGCGGAACTCGAGGGCGATCAAGGTCGGGTTGAGCGTCGGCTGGTCCGACATCTACCCGTGGAACTTCGCCTGGCAATGGATCAACGTGACGAGCCTGCCGGCCGGCGACTACCTCCTGAAGCTCAGCGCCGACCCGGGGCAGAACTTCCTCGAGGCACGCGAGGACAACAACTGCAACTGGACCCGGATCCACATCCCAAAGACCGGATCGAAGGTGACCGTCCTCGGATTCACGAACGGCTGCCACGTGCCCGGCCAGCCGCCCGAGCCGACGCCGACGCCGAGCGAGACGCCGAGCGCGAACCCGAGCGCTTCAACTGCCGGTGTACCGCTGGACCTGGTCTCCGGCGCCAACCAGGGGGTCGAACTCATCGGCGCCGACGAGCCCGACCCGAACCGGTCGCTGTTCGCCTGCACGATCCCGATGCCCTGAGGAGCCCCCTGCGGGCAGGGCCACCCATCGGTGCGCTACGCTGGCGAGCCCATGCATGACCTGACCGATCGAGCGCTCTCGACCGCGACCGTCCGCGGTGCGAGCTACGCCGACGTCCGGATCGTCCGCCGCCTCGAGGAGGCGATCGCGATCAAGACCGGCCGAGTCGAGGGCGTGTCGAGCGGCGAGACCGAGGGCTTCGGGGTCCGCGTCCTGGTCGATGGAGCGTGGGGGTTCGCGAGCTCGAACCGGCTCGAGACCGACGAGATCGATCGAGTCGCTGCGGAGGCAGTCCGGATCGCGCGGGCCAGCGGGACGGCGCTCCGCCATCCGGTCGAGCTGGACGATCGACCGCCCGCCCACGGGACCTACGCGACGCCGCTGATCGAGGACCCGTTCGCGGTCCCGCTCGAGACGAAGATCGGCGACCTCCTCGCGGCCGACGGTGCAGCGGCCCGGGTCCGTGGCATCGCCTACACCGAGTCGAGCTATGGAGCGCGGCGCGAGTGGAAGACGTTCGCCGCCTCGGACGGGAGCTACACCGAGCAGTCGATCACCCACGTGGGCGCGGCGGTCGAGGCGAACGCGATCGAGGGCGACGATCACCAGCGGCGCAGCTACCCGGACGCGGGCGGCGGCTGGGGCGCCGGCGGCTACGAGATCGTCCGCGACCTCGACCTGGCGGATGCCGCCGAGGGACTCGCCGAGGAGTCGGTCGAGCTGCTGTCGGCACCCCAGTGCCCGAGCGGGCGGTTTGCCGTGATCCTCGACCCGAGCCAGCTCTACCTCCAGGTCCACGAGAGCTGCGGCCATCCGACGGAGCTGGATAGGGTCTTCGGAACCGAGGCGTCATACGCCGGGACGAGCTTCCTCACGACAGACAAGCTCGACTCCGGCTTCCGGTACGGGTCCGATCTCATCGACATCGTGGCCGATGCCACGGCGCCGCGGCGGGATGGGCACGTTCGGCTGGGACGACGAAGGGGTCGAGGCCCAGGCGGTACCGCTCGTCAAGGAGGGCATCTTCGTCGGCTATCTGTCGAGCCGCGAGACGGCCCCGCGGATCGGGCAACGCTCCGGTGGGGCGATGCGAGCCGACGGCTGGAACCGGATCCCGCTCATCCGGATGACCAATGTCAACCTCCTGCCAAAGCCCGGGATGAGCCTTGACGAGATCATCCAGGACACCGACGCCGGCCTGTACCTCAGCTCGAATCGAAGCTGGTCGATCGACGACCGCCGACTCAACTTCCAGTTCGCGACCGAGGTCGCCCGCGAGATCAAGGGCGGCAAGCTCGGCCGGCTCTACAAGAACCCGACCTACACCGGGATCACCTACGAGTTCTGGCGGTCGTGCGACGCCGTCGCCGATGAGCGGAGCTATCGGATGCTCGGCACGCCGAACTGCGGCAAGGGCGAGCCGGGCCAGGGCGGCCACGTGGGCCACGCCGTGAGCGGTGCCCGGTTCCGGGATGTCCAGATCGGGGTCGGGAAGTGGTAACCGGCCGGTGGTAGCCGGAGGGCGCGACGACGCCCATTGGCTCGGCCTCGCCGAGACCGCGATCGGACTCGCGCTGGCCGACGGCGCCAGCCAGGCCGAGGCGCTCGTGACGGCCGAGGAGTCCGCGCTCACCCGGTTCGCCAACAGCGAGATCCATCAGAACGTCGCCGAGACAAACGCCCAGCTCAACCTGCGCTTCGTGATCGGCCAGCGGGTCGGCGTGGCCTCGACCGGGCGACTCGACCCCGATGGCCTGCGGACGGTCGCCGAGGCCGCTGGAAGGATCGCCCGCAACGTCGAGGAGAACGACGAGTTCGTCTCGCTGCCCGGCCCGGATCGACCGATCCCGGACCTGCCGGCCGCCTTTGCCGACGCCACGGCCGACGCGACACCCGAGCTCAGGGCGGAGGGGGCGCGGGCAGTGATCGGGGCGACCGACGAGTCCGGCGTCGTCGCCTACGGCTCGTTCGCGACCTCGGCCGAGTCGATCGCGGTGGCGAACTCGCTCGGGATCCGGTCCGCCGGCTCGAGGACGACTTCGCAGCTGATCGTCGTGGCGATGGGTCCCGAGGGAGGCTCCGGATATGCCGAGGCGGCGGCGGTCGACGCCACGACGATCGATGCCGCGGCGCTCGGGCGCGAGGCCTCGGCCAAGGCCCGGGCAACCGCGAACTCGGTCGGCGTCGAGCCGGGCGACTATCCGGTCGTCCTCGAGGCGTACGCCGTGGTCGACATCCTCGACATGCTCGGGTACCTCGGGTTCAGCGCCCTGGCCGTCCAGGAGGGCCGGTCGTTCGCCGAGCCGGGCCGCCGGGTGGGCAGCGAGCTCGTCGACATCTGGGACGACGGCTCCGATCCGCTCGGGCTGCCGATGGCGTTCGACTTCGAAGGAGTCGCCAAGCAGCGGGTGTCGTTGATCGAAGGAGGGATCTGCCGCAACGTCGTATACGACGCCCAGACCGCGGCCCGCGACGGGGTCCGCTCCACGGGTCATGGGCTTCCGGCGCCCAATCCGTACGGCCCGTTCCCGCTGAACATGGTGATGGGAGCCGGAAGGGCCTCGCGCGACGAGCTCATCGGCGGGCTCGAGCGCGGATTGCTCGTCACCCGGTTCCACTACACGAACCCGGTCCATCCGAAGCTGGCCATCGTGACCGGGATGACCCGCGACGGGACCTTCCTCGTCGAGGACGGGCGGATCGTCGGCCCCGTCAAGAACCTGCGCTACACCCAGAGCTACCTCGACGCGCTGGCCGGGGTCGAGGCCGTCGGGTCGGACCGGCGGAGCCTCCGCGGATTCCTCGGTGGCGCGGTGGCCCCGGCCCTCCGGATCGCGTCGTGGACGTTCACCGGCGGCACCGAGCACTAGGCGGTCGTCGCGGTTCCGTGTCCTCGATCCAGGAGCGACTCGGTCGACCGTTCGACGTTCCGACCCTGCGCCGGATCAAGCGCCTGTGGGTGCGGCACTCGATCGCCGAGGACCGCCGCGATGTCGACGGCCTCGTCGCGACTCTCGCCCCCGACTGCGTGTACGAGATCGTCCCGACCGGCCAACGCTGGGAGGGCCATGTCGGCGCGCGCAATTTCTACGAGGAGCTGTTCGACGCGTTCCCGGACAACGCTTTCGAGCTGACCGATATCGTCATCGGTCCGCAGGGAGTGTTCGAGGTGGCGACGCTCACCGGCACGAATCTAGGCCCGTGGGCCGGCGCGCCGGCGAGCGGGTTGCCGGTGCGTCTCGGCATCACCATCTACTTTCCATGGGACCAACGTACTAGCCTTTTCGGCGGAGAACGGATTTACTTCGATCGGGGGGAGCTCGGTCTCAGCTGAGGGTGTTCAACGACGATGCCGTTCGGGGATTACGGCCAATACCTGGGTCGGCTGGACCTCATCATTGCGATCCTGCTGGCAGCTCTCGGAACGCTGATCGCGCTCGGGGTGTATCGGTTCGTCCAGGCCGCCCTCGACGACATCCTCGCCGCCATCCCGCACGTCGGCGAGCGGCTCGCCGAGGCCAACCGGAACCGGCATCGCCAGTCCGGTCCGGAGTGGGTCTGCGTCGAATGCCGTTCGATCAACGAGCCGAACGCCATCTGGTGCTACCGCGGTTGCGGCTCGCGCTACCGCTACGACGGCGGCCGGGTCGACCTCCGCGCCCCGCTCGTCGACGACTTCGACCCGGCCGGCCGCCCATCCTGATCGCCGCTCACTTCTGGGCGACGCAGAACTCGTTGCCGGCCGGGTCGGCCATCACCGTCCAGCGCATCCCGGGGCCCTCGTCGACTTCGCGCACGACGGTTCCGCCCAGGCCGACGAGGCGCTCGACCTCGGCCGCTCGATCGGCGGCCTCGTAGTCGACATGAGCCCGGTTCTTGACGACCTTCGCCTCGGGCACCTTCTGGAAGATGAGCGCGACGCCCCGCCGCTCGTCGTCCGGCGGCGGCTTCAGACCGGCGAACTGCCCGAACGGCTCGAACCAGGTGACGTAGCCGAGCGCCGCCGACCAGAACGCGACGAGCGGCTCCGTGTCCGCACAGTCGAGGACCACGGCGTGCATGGCGAGGTCGGGCAGCTGGGTGGCCATCGGCTGAGGATAGCGGCCGGGGTCGCGCCGGGGTCGACCGGGGCCGGGTCGCTCAGCGCCAGCTCGAGCGAGCCGGGTCGGGATAGAGCCGGACCCGGCGATACGGCTCGCGGCCGCGCGACCGCGAGACGAGGTTCGCGCGCTCGGCCATCTGGTGCTGGAGGCGCCGGATGTAGGCGTTCTGGGGGCTCAGCTCGACCGCCTCCGACTGGCGCTGGACCAGCCCGATCGCCTCTTCGGTCTCGCGGAGAGCCGCCTCGCGCGGGTCGACCTCGAGCGAGAAGATCGAGGTCAGGCTGGCCTGCATCTGGAGGATCGTGTTGCTCTTTAGGACGTAGATGGGCATCGCCTGCTCCTCGGCCTCGCGGAGCAGCGGCGTCTTCTGGCGGTACTCGCTGCGCAGGGTCATGACCACGTCTGCCTCATCGAGGTCGTGGGCGATGACGACGGGCAGCTGGAGCTCGCGGATCGCCTGTTCGAGCCGCTTCCGGCCGATCCCGTGCGGCACGACCCGAAGCGTCGGCAGCGTCCCGGCCCCGTCGATCCGGAGCACGGCGCCGTCCTCGTCCTCGGCGGCTCGCTCGCGGACGATGTCGGCAACCGCCTCGTCGTCGGCGTCAAGGTCGTCGACGTTGACCGGGGCCATGCCCTCCTCGACCTTGAGCTGGTCGATCGCCCGGGCCGCCTGCTGACGCCATTCCTCCTGGCGCTGGAACTCGCGCGCGTCGCGGGCGCGCGGCTCCGGGGGTGGGGCGACCCCGCGCTCGAGCGGGCCGCGGTCGGCGATCTCGCCGGAGACGAACGGCGGGTCCGCAACCGGCGGACCGGAACGGCCACGGCTCGAGCTCGCCGTCGGTGGGACCGCGAATCGCTCGCCGGGCAACGTCCCCGGGCCGCCGTCGGGCGCCCCGGGCTCGGCTATCCGACCGCGCGGGCCGGTCTCCCGCGCGGAGCCTCCCCGGGTCTGCCGCCAGCCACCGCTGGCTCCTGGCCGGTAGCCGGAGCGGTAGCCGGGTCCGGTCGAGGCGCCGGCGCCGCCGGGACCGGCGTCGCGGTAGCCGCCGCGATACGAACCGTCGCCGCGCCAGCCGGGTTCCATTCGCCACGGCGACCCGCCACCGACGAGTCCCGCGAACCGCTCGGCGCCGAGCTGCTCGCGGGGCGACGGCCGTGGTCGCGCCTGGGACCGGTGGACCCCTTCCTCGTCCCGCCAGCGGAGCTCGGGGGCGACCGGATCGCCACGGAGCATTGCGTCGACCGTGTCGGCCACGTCGCTGTGGACCATCACCCGCTCGCGGTCCTGGATCTCGATGATCACGTCGAATGTCGGCGGGGCCTTCCGCTCGAGGACGCTCTTCTGGGTCCGCCGTCGACGGGCCTCCTCGTCGCCGAGGGTCACGCTCTGGATCCCGCCGATGAGATCGGACAGGGTGGGATTGAGCATGAGGTTGTCGAGGTTGTTGCCGTGGGCGGTCCCGATGAGCTGCACGCCGCGCTCGGCGATCGTCCGCGCGGCCTGGGCCTCGAGCTCCGTCCCGATCTCGTCGATGACGATGACCTGGGGCATGTGGTTCTCGACTGCCTCGATCATGACCTCGTGCTGCATCGACGGCGTGCGGACCTGCATCCGCCGGGCCTTGCCGATCGCCGGGTGGGGGATGTCGCCGTCGCCGGCGATCTCGTTGCTCGTATCGACGACGACCACCCGCTTGCCCATGTCGTCGGCGAGGACCCGGGCCGCCTCGCGGAGCATTGTCGTCTTGCCGATCCCGGGCCGGCCCATGATCAGGATCGACTTCCCCGTCTCGACGAAGTCGTCGATGATCTCGATCGTGCCGTAGACGGCCCGCCCGATCCGGCAGGTCAGCCCGACGATCTTGCCGTTCCGGTTACGGATCGCGCTGATCCGATGGAGCGTCCGCTCGATCCCGGCCCGGTTGTCATCCCCGAACGAGCCGATGTGATCGACGACGTAGCCGATGTCGGCCTCGGCGATCTCCCGGTCGAGGAGGATCACCTCGCTGTCCGGGAAGCGCGCCTCGGGTCGCCGCCCGAGGTCGAGCACGACCTCGATCAGGTCCTCCTTGGCGGGCAGCTTGTGGACCGCGTCGACGACCTCCGGCGGCAGGGCCGCCAGGAGCAGGTCGAGATCGTCCATCGCCTCGCGTTCGATCCGTTTGGGACTCAACGGTTCCTCCCTGTGTGGCGGGATGGATCCATCAGCGGATGGCGGGGACGAGGGCCGACTCGGCCACCCGGACCACCGTCTCCTTCATGAGCAGGGTGACGGTCGACTCGACCCCGAACCCCGCCTCTTCCAGGCGGCGATCGATCGGCGCCTCGTAGGTCCGGACCGGCGCGATGACCCCATGGTCGTTGCGGCCGCCGTTCCGGGTTCGGGCGGAGATCACCCCGAGACCGTACTCCACCAGCGGCGTCGTGTCCGCTTCGGGGCGGGCGAGGATCTTGAGATAGTGCGGCTGGTCCTCCTTGGCAACCCCGACCTGGAGGAGCGCATCGAGCTTCGTCCCATCCTTGCCGCCGTCGGGGGCTTCGCGGACGAACGCCTCGACGTCGGCGAAGCGGAGGATCGGTGCGAGGCTCGAGCGTGGTACCCGCCAGCCGGCACCCTGGCGCTCCCAGTCGGCGATCCGATAGGCCTCCAGGCGCTGGACGGGGGCCGGCGTGACGGCGGCGTAGAGGCGGGCGAGGGCCACCGAATCGAGCGGGACGGCCGGGCGGATTCCCCCTGCCGCGGCCGCCTCGTCGGTCCACGGCTCCGGCAGCTCAGCCCCGGGCGGTCGGAACAGGAGGACCTCTTCTCCGTACCGGGCAAAACCCGCCTGCATGAACAGCTCGACGTTGCCCGCGGCGTCGGCGCAGGCGACGTGGAACCGGATCGCGCCACGCTTCGACCCGTCACGCAGGATGTGCTGGACCAGCCGGAAGCGGATGTCGCCGGCTTCGGCGAGGCCGATCGCGTCGAGCTCGACGATCGTCCACTCGTCGCGGGCCGTCTCGCGCTCGACCCGGACCAGCCCCGCGAGCCCGTCCTCCTCCTCGTAGACGTACAGGAGGTCGTGCGGCCGGAACGCGCCGAGCGGCAGGCGGAACAGGCTGAACACGCCGATCCGGGGGCCACTCACGGGCAGGCCGAGCGAGCGCGTCTCGGCCGACTCCTGCTGGCACAGCTGCGACAGCTCGCCGAGCGCCGCCAGATCGGTCAGGCGTGCGACGCGGACCCTGCCGGAGCGACCGCTCACTGTTCGAGCCCGGCCCCGCGCCGAGTCGGGTGTGGGCGACGACCCGAACCCTCTCCGGGGTCGTCGTGCTCGGCGGCCATCGTGGTCACGAGGCGGTGGAAGCGAGTCTCACCGGCAAGCTCCGGATGGAAGGCCGTGGCGATGACGTTCCGCTGGCGGACCGCCACGACCCGGCCATCGTCGAGCCGGGCCAGGATGTCGACCCCCGGCCCGACGTTGTCGACGATCGGGGCCCGGATGAACACCCCGTGGACGGGTCCATCACCGAGGATCGGGACGGTCAGGTCGGCCTCGAACGAATCGAGCTGGCGCCCGAAGGCATTGCGCTCGATGGTGATGTCGAGCAGCGGGAGCACGGGCGTCTCATCTCCGGCGATCTGGCGGGCGAGGAGGATCATCCCGGCACACGTCCCGAACAGGGGCGCCCCGGATGCGGCCAGGTCGAGGATCGGCTGGCGAAGGCCCCAGCGGTCGATGAGCTTGCGCATCGTCGTGCTCTCACCACCGGGCAGGATCAGGCCGCTGGCACCGTCGAGGTCCTCGGGCAGGCGCACCTCGACCGCCTCAACGCCAATGGCGTTCAGGACGCGGACGTGCTCGATGAAGGCGCCCTGGACCGCAAGCACGCCGATCTTCATCGTGCCGACCCTGCGCCGGGCCGCGTCGTCGCCGGCGTGGTGTCTACCAGCCCCGGACCGCGAGCCGCTCACCTTCCGGGATCGCCTCGAGCGAGATCCCGAGCATGGCCGCGCCAAGGCCCTTGCTCACCTCGGCAATCACCGCTGGATTGTCGAAGTGGGTGGTGGCCTGGACGATCGCATTGGCCATTCGCGCCGGTTCCGCGCTCTTGAAGATCCCGGAGCCGACGAAGACACCCTCCGCCCCGAGCTGCATCGCGAGCGCAGCGTCGGACGGCGTGGCGATCCCGCCGGCGACGAAGTTCACCACCGGCAGCTTGCCGTCGGCCGCGACGCCACGGACGAGGTCGAGCGGGGCCTGGAGCTCCTTGGCCGCGGCGAACAGCTCGTCCTCGCGCATCCCCTGGAGTCGGCGGATCTCGGCGTTGACCGTCCGGATATGGCGGACCGCCTCGACGATGTTGCCGGTGCCGGCCTCGCCCTTCGTCCGCATCATCGCGGCACCCTCGGAGATCCGGCGAAGCGCTTCGCCCAGGTTCCGCGATCCGCATACGAACGGAACCTTGAACGCGTGCTTGTCGATGTGGTTCTCCTCGTCGGCCGGGGTAAGGACCTCCGACTCGTCGATGTAGTCGACGCCGAGCGCCTCGAGCACCTGGGCCTCGACGAAGTGACCGATCCGAGCCTTGGCCATCACCGGGATCGAGACAGCCTCCATGATCCCGACGATCATCGTCGGATCGGACATCCGGGCGACGCCGCCGGTGGAGCGGATGTCGGACGGGACGCGCTCGAGCGCCATCACCGCGACTGCTCCGGCATCCTCGGCGATCTTGGCCTGGTCGGGCGTGACCACGTCCATGATGACCCCGCCCTTGAGCATCTGGGCGAGGCCCTTCTTGGTGACCCAGGTTGAGGTCTCGACGGTCATCTTCGGGTGGATCCTCTGCACTGTCGCAGGAGGCTGCCGGTCTGACTTGCCCCGGGGTCCTCGCCCGTTCGAGCCGCACGGGTCGCCTCGCGCCCCAGAATTATCGCACGACGAGCGTCGAATCCCGAGTGGTCGAGCCGGAATGACTCGCCGCTCGGTGGCCGGGCGGATGAGGATCACGCTGCGGGACGTCGACTCGGCTCATCCCGCGCTCAGCGAGCGACGGTCCGGACGACGCCCGACATCAGCTTGGTGGCCCGGCGAGCACGGTCCGGCGACAGCCGGCTGAGGCCGTTGATCAACGACAGGACGTCGTCGTCCGGAAGCTCGCCGAGAAGCCGCACGAGGCGGAGCAGCGTCTCGTCGGGGACCTTGGCCAGCAGCGCGAGGATCCGCTCGAGCTCCGGCGGCTCGACCACCGGCACGAGGCCGATCGCCCGGTCGAACAGCCGAACGAACCCGAGGAATGTCCCGAGCCAGTCGCGCAGCCCGCGGAGCTCGGCGTCGTCCGGATGCTCGCGGGCGGCGGTGTCGGCGTCACGGAGCGTCCGTTCGAGGACCGCGACGATCGGGTCGCCTTCGAGCGCCTTGCGATGGGCGATGACGCGGGCGAACCAGCGGAAGTGGTCACCGACCGCGACGTAGGCCGTCCCCGCCGGCCCGCGCTTCCCGACCCGGCGCGGCTCGGGGACCTTCTCGACCACACCCCAGCCCACGGCCGCGTCAAGCGCCAGGCTGGCCGCCCGATGGGACAGTCCGAGCGCCTCCCGGACCTCGCGCTCGGTCAGCGGCTCGCTGCGGGCCATGAGATAGGCGTGGACCCGGGCGATCGCCGGCGCGACGCCCCACGAAGCGCCCATTGCGCCCCACGCGTCGGCGAACTCGATGCGGATCGCCTCGGCCCGCAGCGGGGCATCCAGGTCCGACCCGCCGTCGCGGTCCGCTCGTGCCTCGGCTGCCATTTCTTGCACCTTGACAGTAGCGCGTTCTTGGTCTATTACTTGCTACAGAATTGTAGCACCGCAGCCATCGCGGGCGACCGCCGCGACCGACCGGTCAACGCTCGAACGAGACGAAACTGGAGACCCGCTGGATGAGAGTGGTCATCGCCGGAGGATCCGGGATGGTCGGGCGCCACCTGGCGCGGGCCCTGCTCGCGCACGGATGGGCCGTCGACGTCCTCACCCGCGATCCTGAGCGGACCGCGAGTCGGCTCCCTGCGGGGGCCCGCGCGGTGGCCTGGACGCCCGGGGGCACAGCCGGGCTCGAGAGCCTGCTGGACGGTTCAGACGGGGTGATCAACCTGGCCGGTGTGTCGCTCGGGCCACGCCCGTGGACCCCCGGCCGGAAGCGGGCGATCCTGAGCAGTCGACTGGCGGCGACGAGCGCGATCGTCGCCGCGCTGCGCGCCCTGCCGCCGGATCGACGACCCGCCGTGCTCGTCAACGCATCGGGCAGCGACATCTACACCGGTCGAGACGCCGAGCCGGCCACCGAGTCGACCGAGCCGAGCCGGGACTTCCTCGCCGACGTCTGCCTGCGCTGGGAGGCCGCGGCGCGCGAGGCCGAGCCGCTCGGGGTTCGGGTGGCAATCGTCCGGACCGCGATCGCGTTCGCCGCCGATGCGCCGGTCCTGCGTCTGCTCGCCCTTCCGTTCCGGCTGTTCGTCGGCGGCCGTCTCGGCTCCGGTCGTCAGTGGTTCAGCTGGATCCACGTCGATGACCTCGTCGGGATCTACCTGCTCGCGCTGACCGACCCGTCGATCGCCGGCCCGATCAACGGTGTGGCGCCGGAGCCGTGTCGGGAGGCCGAGCTCGCGGCAGCACTCGGCCACACGCTGCACCGGCCATCGTGGCTGCCTGCTCCGGCGTGGGCGCTCCGCCTCGTACTCCGCGACCAGGCGACCCTGCTCATCGGCTCGCGTCGGGTCGTCCCCGCGAGAGCCCTCGCTGCCGGATACCGGTTCGAGCACCCTGCGCTCGACGAGGCGCTGGTGGACGTCCTCGGCTGATCCGGATCACGGCTAGCGGCGTCGGCCACACGGCGCTGCGTATGATCCGGCCATGCCCGTCATCCGCAGCCGGCTCGACCCCGCCAACGCCGATGCCCGAGCCAACGTCGAGTCGATGACGGCGCTGGTCGCCGAACTCCGCGACCGCCAGGCGACCGTGGCGGGTCGCGGCGCCGGTGGCGACGATGCCGCGATCGCGCGCCATCGCGAGCGAGGCAAGCTCCCGGTCCGCGAGCGGATCGATCACCTGCTCGATCCCGGATCGGCGTTCCTGGAGCTGAGCCCGCTCGCCGCCGGGGGGATGTACGACGACGAGGCGCCGAGCGCAGGGATCGTCACCGGGATCGGTCGGATCGAGACGACGACCTGCGTGATCGTCGCCAACGACGCCACGGTCAAGGGCGGGACCTACTACCCGATGACGGTCAAGAAGCACCTCCGCGCCCAGGAGATCGCCCTCGAGAACCGGCTCCCCTGCGTGTACCTGGTCGACAGTGGCGGGGCGTTCCTGCCGCTCCAGGCCGAGGTCTTCCCGGACCGCGACCACTTCGGCCGGATCTTCTACAACCAGGCCCGACTCTCGGCGGCCGGCATTCCGCAGATCGCTCTCGTGATGGGCTCGTCGACGGCCGGCGGAGCCTATGTCCCGGCGATGAGCGATGAGACGGTCATCGTCCGCGGGACCGGCACGATCTTCCTCGGCGGCCCGCCGCTCGTGAAGGCGGCCACGGGCGAGGACGTCAGCGCCGAGGACCTCGGCGGTGCGAGTGTCCACGCCAGGATCAGCGGCGTGGCGGATCACGAGGCGCTCGACGACGAGCATGCCCTGGCCCTCGGCCGATCGATCGTGGCGAACCTCAACCGCCGAGCCCCGGATCCGCCCTGGGATCGACGCCCACCCGAGCCCCCGGCCGCGGCCGCTGAAGGCGATTCGGCCGCCGGCCAGGCCCACCTCTACGCCGCGATCCCGACCGACCTCCGCCGGCCGCTCGAGATCCGCGAGGTCATTGCCCGGCTCGTCGACGGCAGCCGGTTCCACGAGTTCAAGCCGCTCTACGGGGAGACGCTCGTGACTGGGTTCGCCCATCTCGAGGGCTATCCGATCGGGATCGTCGCCAACGACGGGATCCTGTTCTCCGCGTCGGCCCTCAAGGGCACCCACTTCATCGAGCTGTGTGCGCAACGCCGGATCCCGCTGGTGTTCCTCCAGAACATCACCGGGTTCATGGTCGGCCGGGAGTACGAAGCGGGCGGGATCGCCAAGGACGGCGCCAAGATGGTCATGGCGGTCGCCTGCGCCGAGGTCCCGAAGCTCACCGTGATCGTCGGTGGCTCGTTCGGGGCCGGGAACTACGCCATGGCCGGCCGGGCGTATGGCCCGCGCTTCCTGTGGTCGTGGCCGAACTCGCGGATCTCGGTCATGGGCGGCCAGCAGGCCGCTCGCGTCCTCTCGACGGTCCGCGGCGCGTTCGCCGACGATGCCGAGCGGGACGCGTTCGAGGCGCCGATCCTAGACCGCTACGAGGCCGAGGGCAGCCCGTACTTCGCCACCGCCAGGCTGTGGGACGACGGCGTCATCGACCCGCTCGACACGCGGCGCGTGCTCGCCCTCGGGCTCGACGCCGCGCTCCATGCGCCGATCCCCGAGACACGGTTCGGCGTGTTCCGGATGTGACCGGCCACACCGCGGACCACGAGCGGACCATCCGCCGACTCGGCGGCTACGGTCCCCTCGACTGGTCGCCACTCCGGCGCGAGGAGGTCGTCATCGACTTCGACCTCGGCGCCGACGACGACTACTTCCGGAGCGTCGCCTATCTGATCCGGGAGCGTCCCGACATCAAGGCATCGTGCGGCGACCCGTCCGGCCGGTTCGGCCCCCGCGACCTCGAGTGCCTACGGTTCTTCGGCGACCTTCGCCGGATCGACATCCACGAGGGTGCGCTGACATCCCTCGAGGGTCTCAAGTATCTGCCGGACGACACGACCGACATCTCGATCGGGTCTACGAGGAAGCCCCTCTCGCTTCAGCCGCTGGGTCGCTTCCGCCGCTTGAGCACCCTCTATCTCGAGCGACAGCAGCGAGGGTTCGAGGTCATCGGCGAGCTTCAATCCCTCGAGGACCTGACGCTCCGATCCATGACTCTGCCAGATCTGACCGTTCTGCTGCCGCTCGAGCAGCTGCGCTCGGCTCGACATCAAGCTCGGTGGGACCAGGGATCTTCGGCTCCTGCCGCAGATCGGCCGGCTTACATATCTCGAGCTGTGGCTCATCCGCGGCCTCGACGACGTCGATGCGATCGGCGACATCGGTCACGCTCGAGGAGCTCTACCTTCAGGCTTGAAGCGGGTGACGCATCTCCCGACATTCCGACGGCTGGGCCAGCTCCGCAAGTCCATCTCGAGGCAATGCGTGGTTTGACCGACCTGAGCGGAGTCGGCGGAGGCGCCCGCGCTCGAGGTCCTGTGGCTGACGGACTTCCGTCATGCGCAACCGAACATCGCGCGGCCGTTCATCGGGCACCCGACCCTGCGCGAGACCGGCTGGGGACTGGGCAGCTCGCAAGAACTTCGCCGCCCAGGATCTCGTGCCGCTGGACCCCGAGCTCAAGGACCGCGAGTCGGTCGAGGGCTGGATCCGGGACATCCGAGCCCGCATCCGACGTGAGGCGTCGGCCCGCGATCGACCAGTCGAGTAGCATCCCGCCATGCTGAGCGTCAGTCGTCTCTCGATCGCCCCGGTGCGCAGCCTCGGGCTCGAGCACCCCGAGGAGATCGTCGTGACCGAGACGGGCGTTGTCGAGGACCGGCGCTTCTTCCTGGCCGACGACGCGAACCGGCTGGTCGACCGGCTCGTGGTCGGCGAGCTGGTCCAGATCGCCGCGCATACGGACCCCGCTGCGAGCACTCTCCGGTTGACGTTTCCGGATGGCCGGGTCGTCGCGGCCGGCGCGCTGGCCGGTTCCGTGTCCGGCCGCAACCTCGCGACAGTCGGCCTCGAGCCGATCCGGCTGATCGCGCTCTATCGAGTGACCCCGCCGAGCACGACCTTGGGTCAGCTCCGCCACCCTCGGCACCCTGAACGCACGCTCGGGCCACGGGCCAGCGGCTAGCATGGCCCGGTGAACGACTCCCTGCGGGTCGAACGGACTGGCCCCGGGGCACGGTGGCGCGAGTCACGCTGTCGAAGCCCGAGCGGCACAACGCGTTCGACGCGTCGCTCATCGCCGAGCTGCGGGCCGCGTTCGGGACACTCGGTCGTGAGGAGCCGAGCGTCCCTTCGGGTCGTCGTCCTCGCCGGCGACGGCCCGACGTTCTGTGCCGGCGCCGACATCGCCTGGATGCGCGCTGCGCTGACCCTCGACACTGAGGCGAACGAGCAGGACGCGATGGCCATGGCCGACATGTTCGAGGCGATCGACACCTGCCCGGTCCCGGTCATCGCCCGGGTCCAGGGGGCCGCCCTCGGGGGCGGGATGGGCCTGTGTGCCGTGAGCGACCTCGTGATCGCGGAGAGCGGCGCACGGTTCGGGTTCACCGAGACCCGACTCGGGATCCTGCCGGCGGTCATCGCCCCGCCCGTCATCGCCAAGATCGGCGAGACCAATGCCCGCGCGCTGTTCCCGGGCGGGCGGCGCTTCGACGCAGTCCGAGCCCAGCGGATCGGCCTTGTCCACGAGGTCGTCGAAGGCGAGGCGGCCCTCGACGAAGCGATCGAGAACGCGATCGCCGACATCCTGGCCGCGGGCCCGACGGCGGCTCGCGCCGCGAAGGCGATCGTCCGCGAGGTGCGCGGCTTGCCGCACGGATCGTCGAAGTGGCACACGGCGCGGGTCATCGCCCGTCAGCGCCGGACCGCCGAGGCGCAGGAGGGGTTCCGCGCGTTCGAGGAGAAGCGGTCGCCGAGCTGGGACCCAAAGGAGCCCATCTAGCCCGTGCCCGGTCGGCTGGCTTGCGCGCCGTCCCGGCCGATCGAGTCGGGCAACCGACTCTCGCCTGGGCGACTGTCGCCTGGCCGACTGCGCGAGCCCGTCCCGCGCGTACACTCCGCGCGGGCGGCAGCGCCCGGCCTCCCGCCCGAGCGAGGCAGCGTGGACGAGTGACGGATCCAACCGACGCCCCCGCGAACGATTCCGACCCGAGCGCCGCCCCGCCGCCGAACGGCGACCACGGCACCGAGTCCCGGACGTTCCTGATCGCCGATGTCCGCGGCTACACGAAGTACACCGCCGAGTACGGTGACCAGGCCGCCGGCGATCTCGTCGCCCGCTTCGCCGAGCTGGTCCAGGAGGTGGTCACCGCCCGCGAAGGACTCCTGCTCGAGCTTCGTGGCGACGAGGCGCTCGTCGTGTTCGTGTCCGCCCGACAGGCGCTGCGCGCGGCCGTCGAGCTCCAGGACCGGTTCGCTGCGGCCGACCTCCCTCGTGGGGTGGGCATCGGGCTCGACGCCGGCGAAGCGGTCCCGGTCGGAGACGGCTACCGGGGCAGCGCGCTCAACCTCGCCGCGCGGCTGTGCGCCCAGGCGGGCCCGGGCGAGATCATCGCCTCCGAAGCCGTCATCCACCTGGCCGCCCGGCTCGACGGGATCAGCTATGTCGAGCCTCGGTCCTTCCGGCTCAAGGGCCTTGCCGAGCCGATCCGGGCGGTCGGGGTCGTCGCCTCGAGTCGGGTGCCGCGCGGGTTCGGCCGACGGGTGCGCCGCGCTCGGCAGTGGAGCCGCGAGCGCGCCGTTCTGCTCGTGGGTGGAGTGGCCCTCGTCGCCGTCGCGATCGTCGTCGCGGCGCTGGGGGGAGCGTTTGCGTTGCGACCGAGCGCGTCACCGCACGCCGCGGCGAATGCCGTTGCCAGCCTGCCGGCGTCGGCTGCCCCGACGGGACCGCCAGCGGCCCCGGGGTGGCGTTTCTCGATGCCGCGAGCGGGAGCGTCAAGGCCCTCAACGCGAGCCTCCGCCGACCGGTCGATGGGCAGTGGGTCGGCGACCGGCTGTGGGTGTATGACGCCGATCCGCCGGCGTTCCATCGGATTGATCCGGCAACGGGCCAGATCGATCAGTCGATCTCGACCGAGATCGACGTCGCCGACTGGCTCGTCGACGGCAGCTCGATCTGGGTCACCGACAACGAGCGGCCGCTCCTTCATCGATCGACATCCAGTCCAGGCGCCAGACCGACGAGTCTCCGCTGGCGCCCGACCCGGCCGGCACGTCTGAGCTCAGGTGGGATCGTCAAGGCGGCCGGTTCGCTCTGGGTCGCCGTGTTCAGCCCATCGACGTCGATGGTCGTCCGATTCGATCCCCGGACGCGAGCCGTCGTGGCCACGATCCCGGACGTCCCCGGGCCGTACCTGGCGGCGACCGACCAGCGCGTCTGGCTCGGCGCTTCCTGGGGGGCCGTCACGCCGATCGATCCGGCGACGAACAAGGCCGGAGCCCCGACCTATTTCACCGGGCCGGTCGTGTCGCTGGCTGCCGTCGGGGACGATGCCTGGGCCGCGAACGATGAGATCGGGCTGCTTCAACAGGTCCAGCCGGCAAGGACATCGCGATCCCGCACTTCGGGTATCCGGGGGCCCGGTCCGTCTCGTTCGGCGATGGCAAGGTCTGGGTGGGTGGCCGCGAAACCGCCATCGCGATCGACGCTGGCTCCGGAACGGCGCGCGCCTACCCGATCGGGCATTCGGTGTCCGACGTCGAGGAGTCGGACGGCATGATCGCGGTCCTCTCGACCACCGGCGTCGAGGACGCCGTTGCGAAGCTGTCCGGCACGATTCTGACGATCGCCTCGCCCGGCAACCCGTTTGCCGTGATCGATCCGGCCGTCCGCGGCAGCACCGATTCCGAGGAGCGGGAGCAGGTGGACCGGGCGTCCTGCGCCGGGCTGCTCGGCCTACCCGGACCAGGCCGCGCCCGCGGGATCCCAGATCCGTCCCGAGGTCGCGGAATCGATGCCGAGCCGTCTCGGCCGACGGTCGGACCTATACGTTCCGGATCAGGCCGGGCTACAAGTTCTCACCGCCGTCCAACGAGCCCATCACCGCCGAAACGTTCCGATCGACGATCGAGCGGACGCTCGACCCCCGGCTCGGGCCCGATGCTGATGGCATTCAGTGGCTCGGCGACATCGTCGGGGCCAGCGACTATCACGCGGGCAAGGCGAGCGTCGTGAGCGGGTTGAGCTCCACTGACGACACGCTGTCGATCACCCTCAGCGCGCCGTCCGGGACGTTCCTCCAACGGCTGACAATGCCGGCATTCTGCCCGGTGCCGATCGGCTCGGCCAGGATCCGCAGTGGCGTGAACGATCCGCCGCTGCCGCGATCCGGCCCGTTCTACGTGTCGGACCACGTCAGCGGCCAGTACCTGATCCTTGCCCGGAACCCGAACTACCCGGGTCCGCGCAAGCTCGGAGCGGACGCCCTGGTCTGGCTCACCGGCATCGATCCCGCTGACGCGATCTCCCGGCTCGAGGCCGGCACCGTGGATCTCGTGCCCACGGTCGAGCAGCTCGATCCGGAGGGCTCGATCGGACGCCAATGGGGCCCCGGGAGCAGCGCGGCTAGCTCCGGCGACCAGCGCTACTTCAGCTCAGACGGCGGCGAGCTCGGGTTCCTCGCGCTCAACCCTCGCGATCCCTTGCTCAAGGACCCCGACGTGCGGCGGGCGATTGCGCTCGTCCTCAACCGAACGGACATGGCCAGGAGCTTCGGGATGATCGCGACCAGCGGCCTGCTACCGGCTGTCATGACCGGACGCTCGCGCAGCCAGCCCTTCAAGCTCGAAGGCAGCGCGGACGCGACCGCTCTGGACGAGGCGAAGCGGCTCATGGCTGGGCGCACCGGCTCGATCGTGATGAGCTTCTGGCCCGACTGCGACCCGTGCCAGAAGATGGCGACCCGGATGACCTCCGATCTGAAGGCCATCGGGATCGGACTGACCGTTGAGACGGACGACGATCCGCATGCCGCCGCGGCGAAGAAGGGATCCAATGTCTCGATGGTCATCGGGTTCGTTCAGCCTCGCTACCCCGACACCGAGGCCACGCTCAACGACATCCGGTCTGTCGTACCGCCCGGCTGGCTTGGGCCTGGGATCGACTCGGCGATTGCCGGCCTCGACCGTCAGGCGGACTCGGACCGCGTGGCGGCCGCCAGCGGGCTCGTCGACCGTCTCGAGCGGACCGAAATCCCGATCATCCCGTTCGGGATGGCCTGGCGAGCGGCCTATGTCGGATCGGGCGTTGGCTGCGAGGTGTTCGCGCCGAGCTCGGCGGGGCTCGACCTCGTCACGCTCTGTCCAAAGGGCTGACGCCCGCGGCTTGCGATTGGCGCAGCGCGACGCGACAATCGCGCCATGGGTGATCCGTCGGAGTTGAGTCCGAGCCAGGCCGCGCGCCGTCTCGGGACCTCGACCCGGACCGTCCAGCGCTGGATCGCGACCGGTCGGCTCCCGGCTCGACGGGTTGGGGGACGCTGGCGTGTCGCGTTTGGCGCGTTAGACGCGTTTGCGACCCTCGGCGCTGAACCGGCCGAGCCACGTCGCTTCCATACGCTGTTCGTTGCGAACCGGGGGGAGATCGCCGCGCGGGTCCGGCGGACCTGCGACCGGCTCGGGATTCGGACGATCGTTCCGGGTGAGTGCGGTCAGGCCCCCGTGGATCTCCTCGACCCGGTCGCGGTCGTCGCGGCGGCACTGGCTGCCGGGGCCGAGGCGCTCCACCCGGGCTTCGGGTTCCTGAGCGAGAACGCCGACTTTGCGGAGCGGGTGATCGCGGCCGGCATCCGTTGGGTCGGCCCACCAGCCACTGCGATCCGGGCGATGGGCGACAAGGCTGCGGCGCGGCGCCTCGCGGCCGGCCTCGAGATCCCGGTCGTCCCGGGCTACGACGACCCGGATCAGTCCGCACCGGCGCTGCGGGCGGCCGCGTCGGCGATCGGCATCCCGTTGATCGTCAAGCCGGCCGCCGGCGGCGGAGGCAAGGGAATGCGGGTCGTCCGCGAGCTCAGCGAGCTCGACGACGCGATCGGCTCGGCCCGGCGCGAGGCGACCGCCGCCTTTGGCGACGACCGGCTCATCCTCGAACGCCTGCTCGAGGGTCCGCGTCACGTCGAGATCCAGGTCCTGTTCGACACGTTTGGCCGCGGCGTCCACCTCGGCGAGCGCGACTGCTCGCTTCAGCGGCGACACCAGAAGCTCCTCGAGGAGACGCCGTCGCCGGCCGTCGACCCGGCGCTTCGCGAGCGGCTCGGAGCGGCCGCGGTGAGGCTGGCGGCGTCGGTCGGCTACGTGGGCGCCGGCACCTGCGAGTTCCTGCTCGACGATCGCGGTGCGTGGTTCTTCCTCGAGATGAACACCCGCCTCCAGGTCGAGCATCCGGTCACCGAGCTGGTGACGGGCCGCGACCTCGTCGCGGACCAGCTTCGAATCGCCGCGGGCGAGCGCCTCGGACTCGACCAGGCGGCGATCGACGAAACGCTCGCTCGCGGCCGCCACGCGGTCGAGGTCCGTCTCTACGCGGAGGATGCCGAGGCCGGCTTCCTCCCGGCCACCGGCCGGGTCGAGCTGCTCAGCTGGCCTGCTCTGGACGCCAACATTCGGGTCGACACCGGGATCGAGCCCGGAACGGAGATCGGAGACCGGTTCGACCCGATGCTGGCCAAGATCATCGTCGGCGGCGACGACCGGGCCGATGCGTTCGCCCGCCTGACCCGGGCGCTCGACGACACGATGATCCTCGGCCTGACCACCAACCTGCGCTTCCTCCGCTGGCTCGTCCGTCAGCCCGTCGTCCTCGACGGGGCAGCCCGGATCGACACGCTCGAGCGGATCTGGCCGCCCGACGGGCGGACCGAGCCCAGCGAGCCACCCCCCGAGGCCTGGGCAGCGGCCGCGCGGCTCCTCGGTCCCGGCGGCTGGCGGCTCAACGCGCGGCCACGCCTCCGGCTCGAGAGCGATTCCGGGCTCGTCCGGACCGTCGAGGCTGGCGATCCCGATCCGGGTCGGGCTCCTGATGCCGTCCGTTCGGCCGACGGGACAGCGTTCGTCGACGTGGCCGGTCGGAGCGTGGCGTTCCGGATCGCTGCGGCCCCGGATGTCGACCGGACCGCCCGGGCCGCCAGCCACCCGGGCGTCGGTGGCGGCGAGATCGCATCGCCCATGCCGGGCGCGGTCCTGGCCGTCCACGTCGCGGTCGGGGTCGCCGTCGAGATCGGCGACCCGATCGCGACGCTCGAAGCGATGAAGATGGAGCACGTCGTCGTCGCCACGCGGGCCGGGATCGTGAGCGAAGTGGCCGTGCAACCGGCCGACCAGGTTCGCCGTGGTCAGATCCTCGCGGTCGTGGGGTGACCGGCGGTCGACGGCGCGGTACGCTCCCGCGGAACGAAGGAGGATCCGTGACGAAGACGCTGCCGAAGACCCGCCCCGAGCTCATCGAGCTCCACATGGCCGCGCGTCGACGCAGGGCCGCCGCTCCGCTCGATAGCCCCGCCTACCGAGAGGCTGCGGAGGAGATCGCGGCGATCGAGATCCGGATCGCCGAGATCGAGCAGCCGGCTCGCCCTCCGGCGAGCTAGGAGCGAACCGTGTCGCCGCCTCCGACGCTCGAGTCGGACCGCCACGTCCGGATCTACGAGGTTGGACCGCGCGATGGGCTCCAGAACGAGTCCGAGCCGATCCCGACCGAGGCGAAGATCAAGTTCGTCGAGCTGCTCGTCGCGGCCGGGCTGCGCGAGATCGAGGCGACGAGCTTTGTCAGCTCGCGGGCGATTCCGCAGCTGGCCGACGCCGACGAGCTGCTCCCGGCCCTGCCCGACCTGACCGGCGTGCGCTACCCGGTGCTCGTGCCGAACGTCCGCGGGCTGGCCCGGGCCGAGGCCGCCGGGGCGGACGCCGCTGGCGGTGTTCACGGCGACGACGGACGCCTTCACCGAGCGGAACATCGGTCAGACCGTCGCCGACTCGATCGACACGTTCGCGCCGGTGCTCGAGCGGGCTGGTGAGCTCGGTTGGTGGCGCCGAGCCTACGTCTCGACCGCCTTCGGCTGTCCGTTCACCGGCCGGGTCGATCCAGCCCGCGCCGTCGCGGTCGCGCTCGAGCTCGTCGAGATCGGGGCTGACGAGATCTGCTTCGGCGACACGATCGGCGTCGGGGTCCCGGACCAGGTAGCCGAGCTCACCGAGCGGGCGGTCGACGCCGGCCTCCACCTGGATCGCCTCGCCTACCACTTCCACGACACGCGCGGGACGGCGCTGGCCAACGTGACCGCTGGGCTGGCGGCGGGCGTTCGCTGCTTCGACGCTTCGGCAGGCGGCACCGGCGGCTGCCCGTACGCTCCGGGTGCCGCGGGCAATCTCGCCACCGAGGACCTCGTCTACCTGCTCGACGCGTCCGGCTGGACCCACGGCGCCCGGCTCGATGGCGTCCTGGCCGCGGCACGGTTCATCGCCGAAACGCTCGGCCGGCCGCTCGCGACAAAGGTCGGGCAGGCCGGCGGCTGGGATCCGCTCACCGGCTCCGCGACGGGGCGCGAGTAGGGGACGGCCCTCGCCCGGCATCCTGCTAGCATGCGGGGGCCATGGACGGTGTCGTTCTCGTCCTGAACCAGAACTACGAGCCGCTCAACGTCTGTAATCTGCCGCGCGCCTTCCGCCTCGTGTTCGGCGAGAAGGCCGAGGTCGTCGAGTACGACCACCAGATGATCCGGACGCCGCGGACGGAATACCGCGCGCCGTCGGTCATCCGGATCCAGCACCAGGTGCGCCGGCCGCGTCCGCGGGTCAAGCTGACCCGGCGCGAGATCTTCAGCCGCGACAACCACCGCTGCCAGTACTGCGGGCGGCAGTCGCACGACCTGACGCTCGATCACGTGATGCCACGCCACCGGGGCGGAGGCCACACCTGGGAGAACCTCGTCGCGGCTTGCAAGACCTGCAACCACCGAAAGGGCGGCAAGACCCTCGAGGAGGCCCGCATCCGGCTCGTCCGCCCACCGTTCGAGCCGCGCAGCGACATCTATTCGCTGTTCACGCCCTACCTGGTCGACGAGCGGAACGAGGCCTGGCGGGACTACCTCTTCCTGGGCAGGAACTGACCGACACGGATCCCCTCGACGGAAGTGCGGCCGGGGCGATCCCGACCGGCGTCGCGGACATCATCGAGGTCCTGCGCGCCAACGGCCACGCCGCGTACGTCGTTGGCGGGTCGCTCCGCGACGTGCTGCTGGGCCGCCAGCCCGACGACTGGGACCTCGCCACCGATGCCCTGCCCGAGCGGATCGTGGAGGTCTTCCCCGGCGCGGTCTACGAGAACCGATTCGGGACGGTCGCGGTCCGTCACGGACGAGGACGTCTTCGAGATAACGACGTTCCGACGGGACCACGAATACGCCGACTTCCGGCGACCGCATCGGGTGGAGTTCGGCCGGGACATCGAGACCGACCTCGCCCGGCGCGACTTCACCGTCAATTCGCTGGCCTGGGGCGGTCGCCCAGGTGAAGCCCTCGGCCTGATCGATCTTCACCACGGACTCGCCGATCTCGAGGCGCGGCTGCTGCGGGCGGTCGGCGACCCAGCCGAACGGTTCGGCGAGGACGCCCTGCGGATGGTCCGCGCGGTCCGCCTGTCGGCGACCCTCGGGTTCGCGATCGACCCGGCGACGCTGGCCGGGATCGAGTCCCGGGCCGAGCTCGTCCGCTACCTGTCGGGCGAACGGATCGCAGCCGAGCTCGAGAAGATCCTCGCGGCGCCGATCCCATCGACCGGCCTGCGGCCGCTCGAGTCGACCGGCCTCCTCGGCTGGATCTCGCCGGAGCTCGGGGCGCAGCGCGGTCTCGTCCAGGACAAGATCCCGGGCGAGGACCTGTGGGACCACAGCCTGCGCGCGGTGGACGCTGCCCCGCTCGACCGCCCGATCGTCCGCCTGGCAGCGTTGCTCCACGACGTCGGCAAGCCGCCGACGTTCGCCGACGGCCGGTTCCTCGGGCACGAGACGGTCGGTGCCGAGCTGGCCGTTGCGTTCCTGGCCCGGCTCCGCTTCCCGCGCTCTACGATCGACCGGGTCGCCCACCTCATCCGCAACCACATGTTCGCCTACGAGCCGTCGTGGGGTGACGCCGCGGTCCGCCGGTTCATCGCCAAGATCGGCGAGCCGGCCCTCGAGGAGCTGTTCGAGCTGCGGCGGGCCGACAACGTCGGCAGCGGCCTGCCCGCGGAAGCCGGCGACCTCGCCGAGCTCGAGCGGCGGGTCGCCGACCAGCTTGCCGCCGCGGTCGCGCTCGACCGGCGGGATCTCGCCGTCGACGGCGACGACCTGATCGCCGAGCTCGGGGCCGAACCGGGGCCGCGGCTCGGGGTCGTGCTCGATCGGCTGCTCGACGCGGTCGTCGAGGATCCGGCCCTGAACGACCGGCCGACGCTGCTCCTGCTCGCGCAGCGCCACCTCGCCGAGGACGACTGACCGGCCGTCCTTCGAGATGCGGGCCCCGAGGCCATCGGCGTCCGCACGACCGACGCAACGCTCGACGCTCCGCGACAATGCGACCGAGGCCATCGGAGGGCGATCCGTGCGGATCCTGGTGAGCGGTGGCGCCGGCTATGTCGGCTCGGTCAGCGTCGAGCGGTTGCTCGAGGCCGGCCACGACGTCGTCGTCCTCGACGATCTGTCGACCGGCCACCGGGCGGCCGCCGGTGACGCCCGGCTCGTGGTCGGTTCGTATGGCGACCGGGCGGCCACGACTGCACTCCTCGAGCGTGAACGGGTCGAGGCGATCCTCCATTGCGCGGCCCGCTCGCTGGTGGCCGAGTCGATCGCCGATCCGGCGAAGTACTACCGCGACAACGTCCGGGGCGGGATCGACCTGCTCGAGGCGGCGCGGACCGTCGGCGTCCAGCGCTTCGTCTTCTCGTCGACGGCGGCGGTCTACGGCGTCCCGCGTGCGACGCCGATCCCGGAGGACGCCGCCCGCGATCCGATCAACCCGTATGGTGAGACGAAGCGGGCGTTCGAGGGCGCGCTCGGCTGGTACGGCCAGGCCTACGGCCTGCGCAGCGTCGCATTGCGCTATTTCAACGTCGCCGGCGCATCAGCGCGGAACGGCGAGCAGCACAACCCCGAGACCCACCTGATCCCGAGCATCCTGGGGGCCGCCGAAGACCGACGCGCCGCTGATCGTGTTCGGCACGGACTACCCGACGCCCGACGGAACGAACGTCCGCGACTACATCGACGTCAGGGACCTCGCCGACGCCCACCTCGAGGCGCTCGAGGCGACCGCCCCGGCCGACCTGCGGACCGACGACCCGGCCGCACCCGGCGATGCGAGCCGCGGCCGGTTCCTGGCGCTCAACCTCGGCAGCGCGACGGGCTTCAGCGTCCGCGAGGTCATCGCCGCGGCGGAGCGCGGTCGTCGGCCGGGCGATCCCGGTCGAGACCGGGTCCGCGCCGGCCAGGCGATCCGCCGATCCTGGTGGCCGCCACCGGGCTCGCGCGCCAGGTGCTCGGCTGGACGCCGCGACGCGAGCTCGTTGGACGAGATGATTGGATCTGCCTGGGCCTGGCGGCAGCGCCATCCGACCGGGTACCCGGCCGACGGCGCGGACGACGGTCGAACCCAGGTCCGGGCTCGATCGGCGCCCTAGGTCCGGGGCTCGATCGGCGCGGTCGCCGGGATCAACCGCTCGGGCGGCGCGATGGGCTCGACCCGCTCGCCCGGGTCGATCGGATCGCCACCCGCCCAGCGATCGTTGACCGGCCAGACGAGCCAGAGCCCGATCCCCATCGTGACGAGCAGGCTCAGGATCGCGAGCTGGTACGCCCCGTTGCCGAGGGTGTCGACGAAGAGGAACACGATGATCCCGTAGAGCAGCTGGCCGACGACCTGGGAACCCTTGCCGACGAGGCCATACAGGCCGAAGAACTCGCCGAGCCGGGCCGGCGGTGACAACCGGATCATCAGCACCCGGTCCGCGACCTGGACCCCGCCGAGGCCACTCCCGACGATCGCCCCGGCGAGGATGAAGATCGCGATGCCGGTCGCGGTCGACGGCAGCGACAGGGCGACCACCCCGAGCAGGAGGCCGGCGACCCACGACACGAGCACGGCGACGAGCGTCCGTTTTGGGCCGAACCGGTCGACCAGCCGGCCCCAGATGACGCTCGCCGCGATCGCCACGAGGACGAGCACGAGCGACACGTACAGGAACTGGCCCTGGCTGAGGCCCATCCCCTTCACCGCGATGACGCTCATCACGACGATCAGGGTGTTGACGGCGTCGGAGTAGAAGAACCGTCCGAGCAGGAACCGGAGGAGCCCGGGGACCTGACGCGCGTGCCGGATCGTGACGGCGATCTGGGCGAACGACCCACGCACGTCCGACCAGCTTACGCGCTCAGTGCCCGGTGCCGGCCTCGGCTCGCGCACGACGACGAAGATCGGGATCGCGAAGATCGCGAACAGGATCCCGGCGATGAGGAAGATCGGATCCGGCGACTCGGTGATCCCGAGCGCGAGCAGCGTGACCGCGGTCAGCAGCGTCCCGATGTAGCCGATCCCGACCCCAATTCCGGACAGCCGCCCGCGGGTTGCCGGCGTGCTCACCTCCGCCAGCGTCGCGTCGTAATAGATGAGGGCCGCAAGGTAGGCGAAGTTGGACACGGTGAACAGTGCGGCGCCGACGACCGCCGGAGTCGGTCCGATGAGCGCGCTTGGCACGATCGTCAGCACCGTGAAGAACAACAGGAACGGCAGGCGCCGGCCGCCCCGGTCGGACAGGGCCCCGAGGAACGGCGAGACGAGGGCGTTCAGCCCGACGCTGATGGCGATCGCAACCCCCTGGATGAGCTGGCCCGGGCCCGCACCGAATCGCGCGTCGGAGGTCAGCCAGAGCCCGATCGCCGTGGACACGACCGCGTAGCTGTAGACCGTGTTGGCCAGGTCGTACAGCGACCAGGCGAACGGGACGCGAGCGCGACCGGACGGGGTGAGCGCCGCCAGGCGCGCCGCGAGGTTCCACGGAGCCGGGCCGGCCGGTGGCGTCACGCCGGGATGATAGGCATGGCGGTGTACCCTTGGAACGATGGAATTGCAGGCTGTGGCAAGCCGCCTGATCCCGGCCGACCTGGCCAGCTGGCGACCGCAGCGCTTCGGCGGCGGGACCGCCCGGAGCGTCATCGACCCGATCATCGAGCCGCTCTGGAGCGGGAGCCGGACGCTCGTCCGGGTTGGCTTCGGGGAGGGCCCGCAGATCGTCGACGAGCGCGGCGAGGTCGTCGTCGGCCTGCCCGAGATCGTGGCCGCGATCGAGGCAGCCCGGCGCGCGTCGAGCCTCGTCCTCGACGGCTACCTGACCCGGCAGGCAACTCGGTCGAGCGAAGGCATCATCCCGTCCGGTCCTGAGGCGCCGACCTCCGGCGAGATGGCCGCCCAGCTGTTCCTCGGAGCCGCGGGCCACCGACGCAGTCGGGACATCGCCAAGACGCAGGAGCGGCAGGCCACGGACGGGCCGCTCGCGTTCGTCGCGGTCGATCTGCTCCTCGTCGACGACGAGCCGCTCCTCGACGTGCCGCTCCTCGAACGCAAGCGGATTCTCGAGGGCTCGCTCGACGAAGGCGAGCGGGTCCGCCGGACGGCGTTCGTCCGACCCCCGATCGACCAATGGCTCGGCACCTGGCGCAGCACCGGCTTCGGTGAGCTCGCCTACAAGGCGGCCAACAGCCGCTATCGGCCGGGCGAGCCCAACCTCGACTGGGCGACCACCAGGATCCCGGCGCGCTGACGGCGCGAACCGGCCGGTGGTACGGTGACGAGGTGCCCGAGACCGTCCTGACCCCGGCGATCCGCGATCAGATCGAGCGCCTCGGTCGGGCCGACATCATGGTCGGCATCCCGAGCTTCCGGAACGCCGCCACGATCGGCCACGTGGTCCGCGCCGCCCAGGCCGGCCTGGTCCAGTACTTCCCGGATCTCCGCCCGGTGCTCGTCAACTCGGACGCCGGCTCCCCGGACGGGACCCAGCGGGTGGTGGCCGAGACCGAGCCGCCCGACTATGTCGAATCGATCCTGCTCGTCCGCCCGACGAACCGCCTCGAGCGAGTCGCCCTGACGTATCCCGAGGTCGACGGGATCGGTGGCAAGGGCGCGGCCCTGAGGACGATCTTCGAGATGGCCGCGGCGCTCGACGTGAAGGCGCTCGTGGTGGTCGACTCGGACCTCCGCTCGATCGTCCCGGAGTGGATCGAGCTGCTCGCCGGGCCGATCCTCAAGGGTGGTTACGACTTCGTGGCCCCGCTCTACAGCCGCTACAAGTACGACGGGACGATCACGAACACGGTCACCTACCCGCTGACCCGGGCGCTCTACGGGCACCGGATCCGCCAGCCGATCGGGGGCGACTTCGGCGTCTCGGGCGATCTCGTCCGGCATTACCTCGCGCTCGACGACTGGGACGAGGACATCTCGAAGTTCGGGATCGACATCTGGATGACCACCTCCGCCCTGACCGGTGGCTTCGCGGTCTGCCAGGCCCGGCTTGGCTCGAAGGTCCACGACCCGAAGGATCCCGGCTCCGACCTCGGCCCGATGTTCCGCCAGGTCGTCGGTACGATCCTCCGGCTGGCCGTCCGGAACGCCGACCGCTGGCTCCCGATCCACGGCTCCCATGACGTCCCCGCCTACGGCTTCGAGCGCCTGGCCGACCCGCCCCCGCTCGAGGTCAACACGATCCGCCTACTGACCGAGTTCCACAGCGGTTCGCTGGCGATGGCCGCAACCTGGGCGGAGATGCTCGCGCCGGCGACCCTTGCGACGGTCCTCGAGCTGGCGCGCGAGGCCGGCCAGCTGGCCGAGGCGGCCGAGCGGGCCGGCGAGGCGGACGCCGGCGCAGCGATGTCGACCGAGCGGATGGCCGACGCACTGGCGGCGTTCCACTTCCCCGACGCCGCCTGGGCCCAGGTCGTCTACGACCTGATCGTGAGCTCCGCACTGGCCCCGGACCAGATCGAGCGGAACGTCGCGGCGCTCGTCCCGATCTACTTCGGGCGGGTCGGCAGCTTCGTCATCGAGAACCGCAAGGTGACGACCGACGAAGCCGAGGAGCGGGTCGAGCGGCAGGCCCGCGAGTACGAGCTGCTCAAGCCGTACCTGGTGGAGCGCTGGTCCGAGCTTGCGACGGGAGTCGCCCGGTGAGCCGGGCCCCGCTCCCGGCCCGGATCCTGATCCCGGTCGCCAATCCGGGCACGGCCGAAGAGCTGATCCGGATCGGCGCCGCCTTGCTCGACCCGCGGTCCGGGGCGCTCGACGCGCTGGGCATCGTCGAGGTCCCCGAGGGGATGCCGCTGTCGGAGGGCGCGACCCGCGCGCGCCACGCCCGGCGCCTCCTCCAACGCGTCCTCGACTACGCGCCGGCCGGCACGACGATCCATCCTCTCGTCCGGATCGGCCGCCATGCCGCCGAGGGGATCGTCGAGGCGGCGGCCGAACAGGAGGCCGACCTGATCATCTTCGGCTGGGGCGGCAAGCAGTCGATGCCCGGACCGAAGGGCAATGGCGCGGGCGGGACCGACGGGTCGCCCGGCGCGCGGGCTCGTCGCCGGGGCGGCGGGACCGACGGCGGCTCGGCCGTGTTCAGCCCCACGATCGACGCGGTCGTCCGCGAGTCGCCGTGCGACATCGTCGTCGTCAAGCAGCGCGGCTCGCACGAGGTCCGTCGGATCCTCGTCCCGGTCCGCGGCGGCCCGCATGCCGAGCTCGCGCTGACGTTTGCCGACGCGCTTGGGCGGGCCCACGGCGCCGAGGTCATCGTCCTCCACCTGGTGCCGCCGGGGATCACCCTCGCCGTCCGCGCCCAGGCCGAACGTGCCCTCGCCGCGTTCATGAAGAGCCACATGAAGGGGCGGGCCGAGCCCCTCCTCCGCGAGGCGAGCAACGTCCGTAACGCGATCCTGCGCGAGGCCGAGCGGGCCGATCTCGTCGTCATGGGCGCCTCGGCAACCCCGGGCGGGAGCGACACGTCGCTCTTCGGGGCGATCCCGGAGGCGATCGCCCTGCGCGCCAAGCCGACGGTCGTCGTCGTCAAGACCCGCGAGACCATCGGCCGTGGCACGTTCGAGCAGCTCGCGGAGAAGGCGGAGACGCTTGCCGCCGCCGATCGCGCAGCCGAGGAGGCCAGGGCGATCCCGGCCCGCGTCGAGCGCTGGTTCGGTGAGTCGAACTACCACCACGCCGAGTTCGCCGATCTGCGCCGGCTCGCCAACCTCAAGGAGACCCAGGGGGTCACGGTCAGTCTCGTCCTGCCGACGCTCAACGAGGAGGAGACCGTCGGGCCGATCGTCCGGCGGGCGATCCGCGAGATGATGGGCCGGGTCCCGCTCCTCGACGAGATCCTCGTGATCGACTCGGCCTCGACCGACCGAACGCGGGAGATCGCCGAGGCCGAGGGTGCCCGGGTCGTCGAGCATCCCCGGGTGCTGACCCGCTACGGCTCGTTCACGGGCAAGGGCGAGGCGCTCTGGAAGTCGCTCTACGAGACCTCCGGCGACATCGTAGTGTGGGCCGACACGGACGTCCGCAACTGGCACCCGCGGATGGTCTACGGGACGCTCGGTCCGCTCCTCGCCGAGCCCCGGCTCCAGTACGTGAAGGGTTACTACCAGCGCCCAATCGTCGAGGCGGGCGTGCTCAAGGAGGGCGGCGGCGGCCGGGTCACCGAGCTCGTGGCGCGCCCGTTGATCAACCTCTTCTACCCAGAGCTGTCGGGCTTCATCCAGCCGCTTGCCGGCGAGTACGCCGGACGGCGCTCGCTGCTCGAGACGATCCCGTTCTTCACGGGCTACGCGGTCGAGATCGGCCACCTCATCGACATCGCCGAGCGGGTTGGCATCGAGGGGCTCGGCCAGGTCGACCTCGAACGGCGGGTGCATCGCAACCAGGAGCTCGAGGGGCTGTCGCGGATGTCGTTCGTGATCCTTCAGGCGGTGATGAAACGGCTCGAGGAGCGGCGCAAGGCACGCCTGTTCGCCGAGCTCGGCTCGACGATGAAGCTGCCCCGCTCCGGGCGAGGGCGGCTCGGTCTCGAGGTCATCGAGCTGGCCGATCACGAGCGGCCGCCGATGATCCGGATCCCCGAATACGCCGAGCGTCGCGGCGCGGTCGCTGGGGGCGCGCCCGATCGCTCCCGTCGCTGATGGCCGAGGCGGACCGGATCCGGATCGAGGCGCTGTCGGCGGCTGACTACGAAGCGGCGATCCCGGGACTGGCCGCGCTCCTGGTCGACGCGGTCGACGGCGGCGCGTCGGTCAACTTCCTGGCCGGGGTCGACGAGACCGCGGCCGCCGGCTGGTGGCGCGGCCGGGTCGCCGCCGTCGCGGACGGGACGGTCAGCCCGTTCGTGGCGTTCGACGGCGAGCGGGTCGTCGGGTCCGTCCTCCTGATCCGGTCGTGGAACCCCAACTCGCCGCACCGGGCCGAGATCGCCAAGGTGATCGTCCATCGCTCGGCCCGCCGCCGCGGGATCGCCGCCGCGCTGATGGCCGCCGCCGAGACGCTGGCCCGCGCCGAGGGCCGCTGGCTGCTCGTCCTCGACACCGAGACCGGCAGCGGCGCCGAGGCGTTCTATCGCTCGACCGGCTGGCACGAGGCCGGCACGATCCCGAACTACGCCCTCCTGACCGACGGCACCCTGTCGCCGGCGACCTGGTTCTGGAAGGACCTGCGGTGAGCGTCGACCGGGCGGCGTCCGACCGGCTGACGGTCGTGTTCGCCCCGGACTCGTTCAAGGGGTCGCTCTCGTCGGTCGAGGTGGCACGCGCCCTGGCCGAAGGGTGGGCGCGATCCCGGCCCGCCGACGAGCTGCTGCTCGCCCCGCTGGCAGACGGCGGCGAAGGCACGCTCGCGGCGATCGAAGCGGCCGGCGGGTGGCGGCGTCACGGAGCGCTGGTCAGCGATCCGCTCGGCCGCCCGATCGTCGCGGACTGGCTCGGGTCCGACGACGATACGCGCGGGGTGGTCGAGCTCGCCGAAGCCTCCGGCCTGTCGCGTCTCGGTCTCGACGAACGCGATCCGGTCCACGCCTCGACGGCCGGCACCGGCGAGCTGATCCGGGCCGCGCTCGATGCCGGTATCCGGCGGCTCGTGCTTGGCATCGGCGGGAGCGCGACGACCGACGGCGGCTCCGGCATCCTGCGCGCGCTTGGCGTGACCCACGCCGATCGCGACGGGAGTGAGCCGATGCACCTCGCCGACCTCGACCGGCGGGTCGTGGAGACCGACCTGCGGATCGCCTGCGACGTGACGAACCCGCTGCTCGGTCCGGCCGGTGCGGCTGCGACGTACGGGCCGCAGAAAGGGGCGACCGCCGACCAGGTCGCGGATCTCGACCACCGACTGGCGAGCTGGGCCGACCGGCTGGAATCCGCCAGCGGGCGCCATGAGCGAGACACCCCGGGAGCGGGCGCGGCCGGCGGGGTCGGGTTCGCCCTGCTCTGCCTGCGCGACCGGTTCCGATCGCTCGAGCTCGTCGCGGGAGTCGACCTCGTCGCCGAGGAGACCGGCCTCGATGACAAGCTCGCCCGGGCCGATGTCGTCGTCACCGGCGAGGGTCGGATCGATGCCCAGACCGCGTTCGGCAAGACGGCCCTCGGCGTCGCCCGACGGGCCCAGGCCGCCGGGGTGCGCTGCATCGCGGTCGGCGGTGGCGTGGAACCTGAGGGCGCGGCTGCCCTCGGCGGGCTGGGTGTCGAGGTCGTCCCCGTCCACGAACGACCGATTGCTCTCCGCGATGCGATCGCCGCCGGCACGACCCCGCTCGTCTCGTGCGGCGAACGCCTGGCGAGGTCGATCCGTCGATGACCGATCCGCTGCCTGAGACCTCGGCCTCGCCCGGATCTGCCGGACCGAAGACCACGTCGCGCCCGCGCCCCGCCGTGACGAAGCGGCCAGCCACGAAGCGGCGCCGCAAGCCCGATCCCATCAAGACCTGGGTCCGGCGGCTCGAACGAACCCGCCCCGACCTCATTCCATTCGTCCTGGACGGACTGGCCAGCGAATACGGCCACCCGGTCTGGGAGCGGCGGCTCGACCCGACCAGCGAGCTGATCCTGACCATCCTCACCCAGAACACCGCAGACGTGAACGCCGAGCACGCGTTCGCTTCGCTCCGGGCCGCCTACCCGAGTGACGCCCCGGTCGAGGTCCACCGCGCGCTCGCGGGCTGGGGCGGAGCAGGCCTGCCCGAAGGCCGGCCGCCGGACTGGTCGGCCGTCGAGAACGCCCCGCTCGACGAGCTGATCGAGGCGATCCGGCCGGGCGGGCTGGCCGTCCAGAAGGCCCCCCGGATCCAGGCCGCCCTGCGCCATATCCGCGAGGAGCGCGGCGACCACTCGCTGGAGTTCCTTGGCTCGCTGCCGGCGCATCGAGGCCCGCGACTGGCTGACCCAGATCGATGGGATCGGCCGCAAGACGGCTTCGGTGGTCCTGCTGTTCTGCTTCGCAACCCCGCTCATGCCGGTCGACCGGCACGTCGAACGGGTGAGCCGGCGGGTCGGCCTGATCGGCAAGAGGGCCACCGCCGACGATGCTCACGAGATCTTCCTGGGCCTGCTCGAACCCGACGAGGTCTACGAGGCCCACGTCAACCTCATCACCCATGGCCGCCGGATCTGCCACGCCCAGCGACCGGAGTGCGGCCGATGCCCGATCCGGGCACGCTGTCGGTTCGTCGATCCGAAGGCACCCTGAGCGGGGGCCCGGTTGGCACTGCCTATACTCGGGCCATGCTGAGCAACGATCCGACCCACGGCGCGGTGTCGCCTCGGATCCTCCTCGTCGACGACGACCCGAACCTGCTCGTGGTCCTGTCGGAGCGGTTGACCGCCGATGGGTTCGACGTCGCCACGGCACGCGACGGCCAGGAGGCGCTCCGCCGCCTGGCCACCGGCTGGCCCGACCTGCTGATCATCGACATGATGATGCCCCGCCTCGACGGGCTGTCCCTCGCCCGGGAGATCAAGGGCCGGGCGGACCTGCCGATCATCGTCCTGTCGGCGATCGACGCGGGCGACAGCAAGGCCGACATCCTCGACGAGATCGCCGAGGACTACATCACCAAGCCCTACCACTACCCGGAGCTCCGGGCACGGGTGAACCGGGTCCTGAAGCGGCTCGGCGACCGGGTTCCGCGCCGGAGCCTGGTCCTCGGGCCGGACGTCGTCCTCGAGCTCCACAAGCGCCAGGCGATGGTCAAGGGCGAATCGGTCCAGCTCACGCCGACCGAGTCGCGTCTCCTCTACGCGCTCGTCGCCAACATCGGCCAGGTCGTCACGACCGAGACCCTGCTCGCCCGCGGCTGGGCGGAGACCGAGGACGCCGATCCATCGTATGTCTGGGTCACGATGCGCCGCCTGCGGACGAAGCTCGAGCCCGACCCGAACCGGCCGGCCCACCTCCTCACGGTGCGCGGCGTCGGCTATCGGCTGGTTGCGCTCGGCGATCCGGACCGCCCCGACGACTTCGGCGCGGCGGCTCGGGCCGGATCGTGACCGTGTCGGGTTCGCTGCCCGATGCCGGCCCGGATGCGCCATTGGTGACCGAGGCGACCAGCGTGACCGAGGTCGGCGACTCGGACGAGCCGGAAGCGCGCTCGGATCATGAGCCGCGGGCCGAGCGCGTCGACAGCGGGATCTCGTTCCGGACCCGGCTGACGATCGCGCTCATCGCAGCGGCGGTCCTGCCGCTCGCCTCATTCGGGCTCGTCGTCGTCGCCGCGCAGAAGCTGCTGCCCGATCCCGCCGAGACCGTGCCGCGGATCCTGTTGCTCACGATCGTGATCGCCGCGCTCCTGGCGGTCCTCGTCGCATTCGCCCTCGCCTCCGACCTGACCGCCCCGCTCCGGGCGATCGCCGCGGCGGTCGACCGGGTCTCGACCGGCGACCTGGGCACGCCGATCGTCGTCACCGGCGACGACGAGCTCGCCCGCCTGGCCGACAGCCACAACCGACTTGCGGCCGAGCTCGAGCGCAGAAATCGCGAGCTCGGTCGGATCCTCGCGGCCCTTGTCGCGGCGTCGCCCCGCGATGGCGTGGACTGGCTCCTCGGACGGGCGGCCGAGGACGCCCGTACCGCATTCGGGATGATCGAGGCAAGGTTCATGCTCGTGGACCCGGACACCGTCCCGCCCGAGGAGCGCGTGCCGGGCGAGCCGCTCCCGGTGCGCGCCGCCGTTCGCGCCGGCGAGGATCGCCTGGGCCTGCTCGTCGGCTACCTGCCCGCGACCCGAACCTGGGAGCGCGCCGACCAGGACCTACTCGAGCTGTTCGCGAGCGAGATCGGCGTAGCCGTCCGGAACGCCCAGCTGTTCGAACGAGTCGGCGCCCAGAATGCCCGGCTGATCGAGCTCGACGCCGCCAAGGACGACTTCCTGCGCGGCGTGAGTCACAACCTCCAGACGCCGTTGACGAGCATCCGTGCCTACGCCGACCGGATGGCCGCCGAGCGACCCGACCGCCGGCTCGGGATCATCGTGGAGCAGGCCGAGCGGCTCAGCCGGATGGTCCGCCAGCTGCTGACGGTCAGCCGGCTCGAAGCCGGAACGCTTCGACCGGAGGCCGAGGTGATCGCCCTCGCTCCGCGGATCCGTCGCGCCTGGGAGGCGCTCGGCGTCGAGGACGTCCCGTTCTCGCTCGAGGACGAGGCCGAGGGCTGGCTGGCGATCGCCGATACGGACCAGCTCGATCAGGTCCTCTGGGCGCTCCTCGACAACGCCGTGAAGTACGGCCGCCATGAGCCGGTCGATGCGCGGGTGACGGTGGAGGACCGGACGGCGAGGCTACGCCTCACGATCGCCGATCACGGGCCGGGCATCCCGGCGGCCGCCCGCGAGCTGCTGTTCAACCGGTTCAGCCGGGTGGGCGACCAGTCGGCCGAGGACGGGAGCGGCCTCGGGCTGTACGTCTCGCGCGAGCTCGTTCGATCGATGAACGGCGAGCTCATCCTCGAGCCCCAGGAGGAGGGCCGCGGGGCGGCGTTCACGGTCGACCTGCCGGCGGAGCCCCCGTTCGAGACCTGATCGTCAGTCGGAGGTGGGGGCGGTCTTCGGCGCGGACGCCGATCGCTCGGCGCCGGTCCACAGGATCCGGAGCGGATCCCCGGCGATGATCACGGCGGCAGCCACGCCGAGGATCGGGCCGAACAGGTCCGAGATGCCGAGGTAGAAGGCAACGATGTTGCCGATGTACCAGCCGGCGAACAGCCACAGGACGCCGGCCGCGATGCGCTTGCTCATGACCGCACAATCGCCGACGACCGGCCGCCCGACCATGCCACAGAAGTACCGGTCCGGGGTGGTCTGGTGGGGCCTGGAAAGGTCCTGTGTAAGGTGCATCCGGGACCATGGTGTCCCGCGCCGGGGCGACGGGCCCTGCGCGTCGACATGGGACCCAACATCGAATGTCATCGCCGAGGTGGCGCCTCCTCCAACGCCACCGGTCGCCAGCCCGTCCACCCCGTCCAAGCGCCAATCGCGTCGCGCGTACCGGTCTTGGCCAGAGCGTCGTCGAATTCGCCCTGATCGTCCCGGTCATGCTCCTGATCCTTGCCGGCGCGATCGACCTGGGCCGGGCCTTCTACGCGTACGTGGCCGTCGAGAACGCGGCCAAGGAAGGGGCCTTATGGGGGGCGCGTCACCCGTTGTGCTCGGCGGAGTCGCTGTCATGCCCGAGTCCAAGGAACGTCCCCTGGATCGTCGAGCACGAGGCGTCCAACCTCACCGATCCGCACGGCAAGAGCCTGCTGACGACCGAGGTCGCCTGCAGGACGCCAGACGGTGACCTCGTCCAACCCATGAACGACTGCACGAACGGAAACATCTACGTCGTCCGGGTCACGAGCAGCTTCCGCCTCATCACGCCGATTCTCGGCGACGATCACGGCCTCGAGCTTCACCCTCGGGGCGACCTCCGAAGCGACGGTCGTCGAGGACGCATTCGATCCGACCGGTCTCGAGGTCCTCGTCTGGGTCGACAAGGCGAACTCGGAGAACGGCTCGGCGATCGCCAAAGCCTGCATCCCGGCCGACGCCATCGGATCGCCCGGGTTCTACTACGCGCCATGCCAGGACAAGAAGAACCAGTACAACTACCTCCAATACCAGGAGGGCGAGCAGGTCAGGTTCAAAGTCCGCGTCGCGAACACCGGTAACGTCCTCGTCTCGTCGCTCGGCTTCACGTTCGCGATCAACGGCAAGCCGATCAGCACACCGAGCAGCTGCTCGGGACTTGGCCCAGGACCGCTCGCCCCGGACTCGGCACCCGTGCCATGTACGTTCACCGAGCCGGTCGCGGCCGACTCGCCGGAGGACGGCGTGTCGCCCTACGTCGTCACCGTTCGGGCGCAGGGCGTAGCGGAAGGGCTGCCGACGGGTTGGACGAGCGGGTCGGCAACGATCAACGTCGTGCCACCGCCGCGTCTCATCGTGAACCTCAAGGCGGCCCGCTACCGACTCGGCGGGGATGGCAACGGCGTCGGCGGCACTGCCCAGTACCCGTCCGGGAACCTGACCCTCGACCGGACGACCGACCGGTCGAGCGACCGGACGCTCCGCGAGCCGGTGGGCTGGCTAAAGGTCAACGTGAAGAACGAGGGTGGCATCGCCCGGAACTTCGATCTCGAGATCACTGAGGACGGCGACCCGATCTCGCTGGCCGGAAGCTGCACGATCCCGAACACGCTCGGCGCCGCCGGTTCACCGACCGACAACTACACCTGCATCGTCCCGCAGTCGCTCGATCGGACCACCACGTACGACTACCGGGCGGTGGCAACGGCCCGAAACGCCCAGATCATCGGCGGCGACCCGACCGTCGAGATCCGCACCCGGACCTGCAGCGGGTCCCAGCTCGTCGTCCCGAACCTGGTCGACCGGCTCAATCCACTGCTGCCGCCGGATGGATCGCGCAAGACGGTCGGACAGGCCAGGGCTCTGTGGCAGGACGCCGGGTTTAGCGGGCCGTTCCGGACGACCCCTTCGAGCGCAGGGAATGGGGACGATGTCCTGACCCAGGATGTCGACGCCTACGGGTGCGAGGATGCCGATCAGGGCGTCCGCGTCGACACGCAGTGAGGGTCCATTGGATGCCTGGCCGCGGAGCTGCGAACGGGCAGGCTCTCGTCGAGTTCGCGCTCGTGATCCCGCTCTTCCTCCTGCTGCTGTTCGGGCTCGTCGAGGTCGGTCGGCTGATCTACCTCCAGAACGCATTCAACGAGGCAGCGCGCGAGGCCGCCCGTTACGGATCGGTCGAGCAATGGCTCGCCGACTGTCCGTCGAAGGCTTCGCCCGTCAATCGCTTCGAGTGCACGGGCCAGGTGGCCCGCGAACGGATCGCGGGCGCCCCCGCGACGGTCAAGGTCGACGTCAGTTGTGCGCCGATGGTGGCCGGCCCGTCGCCCGCGCCGACGCTGCCACCGGACGCGTGCGGGACCGACGACCTCCTGACGGTCAAGGTCTACACGCCATCCACAGGGCCGGAGGCCCTGCATCTCTTCACCCCGATCATCGGCCAGCTGATCCCGGCGCCGGTCGTGTCCGGTCAGGCCCAGGTGGTGATCCAGTGACGCTACGAGGCAGGCGGCCGGGAAAGCCGACGATTTCGCGAGGAGTCCGGAGTCGGCTCTCGTCGCCGACCGGCCAGATCCTCGTCGTGTTCGCCGGCGGGCTGGTGGCGTTCTTCATGGTGGCCGGGCTCGTTATCGACGGCGGCACCGCGTTCCTAAACCGGCGCGATGCGCAGAACACGGCCGACATCGCAGCGATGGCCGGCACCAAGCGGTTGGCCGATCTCCGGCGGGGGATCGGTTCGAATGACATTCGCGCGACGATCGCGAAGAGCGTCGCAGCGAACAGCTGCACCACCGATTGCACCTGGACAGCCACGTACGTCGGACACGGGTCCGGCGCGGACCTCGTGGATCTCGGTCCCGTCGGTGACGCTCCGCCGCCAGGCCTCGCCGTCGGCACGAAGGTCAGCGTCACCAGGAGGCCCGACACGTACTTCTTCAGGCTGCTGGGTCAGGCGAAGTGGAGGATCGATGCGATCGCGACGGCCGTCAGCGGCGACCCTTCGGGGGCACCGGCCGAGGCACTCATGCCCATCGGTCTGGTCGATCCCCCAGTACTCAGGACGGGCATGATCTACGCGTTCACGAATGGCAAGGACGCACCCGGCAACTTCGCCTGGCTGACGTGGTCGAGCGGCAGCCTTTCGGACGGCATCTGCTCGCCCGACAACCCTGCGCTTCCCCTGCAGTCGGACGTCTCCGCCGACCCCGGCAAGTCGACCTCCTCCGCAGTCCGGGCCTGCCTTGACGACCTGGTCAAGGGCGAGCAGCCGGTCCTTGTGCCGATCGTTGAGGTCGTGGACCCGACCGCGGAGCCCCTCAGGTACCGGATCGCGAAGCTGGCAGCCGTCACGATCACTGGTTTCTCAGTGGGGACGGTCGTCGACCAGATCAACGGCCGGTTCGAGGGCACGCTCCCGTACTCGAAGGGCACTGCGGCGCCGGGTGGCAATCGCCAACCGCCGTTGCCGGACAGCCCCTTCTACTACATCGGCCTCGTCCAGTAGCTCGCTCGTCGAACAGCTGCCGGAGTACCATCACAGTGCGGTAAGGGACCCCAGCCCCCGAACCGCCCCCGGGTCCTCGGGGACCACTCGACGGCCGGGTGGCGTTCAGCGTCACCCGGCCGTTTCTTCGCCCGGGACCTCCACCGCGAGGCTGTCGACGAGCTCGACCCGCGACGCCGCCTCGGGTCGGCGGTTGGCGAGCGCCGGGATCTGGCGCCGGATCGAGCGAACCCGCTCGAGGTCGAGCTCGGCCCGGACGATCGCGACGCGGTCGGGCGCCTGGGCCACGACCGTCCCCCACGGGTCGACGATCATCGACCGGCCGAACGCCGGCTGGCCGGGTGGCCCGCCGATCTGCGATGGGGCGAGGACGTAGGCGCCGTTCTCGATCGCCCGAGCGCGGAGCAGGACCTCCCAGTGGTCTCGGCCGGTCCGCTCGGTGAAGTTCGCGGGAACCGTGATGACCTCGGCGCCGGCCAGGGCCAGCGCCCGGTACAGCTCGGGGAACCGAAGGTCGTAGCAGATCGAGAGCCCGATTCGCACGTCGTCGACGTCGGCGACGACGGCCCGGTCGCCGGGGCTCACCCGGTCCGATTCACGGTCGACCGGTCCGTCCTCGACGGTCACGTCGAACAGGTGGATCTTCCGGTAGGTCGCCGCGATCGCGCCGTTCGGGCCGATCAGCACGCTCGTGTTGTAGGGCCGGGTCGGGTCGGACGACGTCTCGGCAAGCGATCCGACCAGGATCCAGGCCGCGCGCCGCCGGGCCACGGTGGCGAACGGCTCGGTCAACGGACCGGGGATCGGACGGGCCGACGCCCGGTAGCCATCGTCCGAACCCCGAAACTGGAGGTACTCGGGCAGGGCGACGAGGCGAGCGCCGCCGAGCGCGGCCTCCTCGGCCAGGTCCGCCGCGAGGGCGACATTCCGCGCCACGTCGGTATCGGCGTCGAGCTGGATGAGGGCGACGTCCAGCCGCTCTGTGTCGGTCATGCTTCACAGGCTACCGGATGCCGGTGTCGTACTCGATCTCCAGCAGCGATGGAGCAGGTGGGCCCTTGGCCGGCACGGAAACGGACATCTGGTCGGCCGTTCCAAGGAGACCTTCGACCGGCTGCGGGACGAGCACGAAGTCGCCTGTCGGCAGGGCGATCGCGAATGACCCGTCGGCCGCCGTGCGGACGCGAGCGACCTCGGATCCCGCCGCGGTGGTCACGACGATCGTCGCGCCGGCCACCGGACGGGGGGCGCAGGCAGAGTCACCTGGTCGCTCGACCGGACAGACCGGGCCGGCCGTGGCCACCCCCCGAACGGTGACGGTTGCCGGCGATGGTGATGGCGAAGCCACCGAGGCAGCGTTGCAGCCAACGAGGATCGCAACGGCGAGAGTGACGAGGGTGGGCGGCCTGATACGAATCCGCATGACCCACTGACGAAGCGCAAGCGGGGATAGTTCCCGACCCTCACCAGCCTACGGCTTGGCCGCCGGGCCGCGTCGGCCGACGAGTGCGCGTCCGAGCGACTCGAGCCGGCTCGGTGCCGGGATCGCGAAGGTCGAGCTCGAAGGCGGCTCGGCTCCGGCCGCCCGCGGGAAGACACCGGAGACGACCGAGCCGCGGATCGGCCGCGGCGGCACGGGCGGTGGCCGTCGCACGGCAGGATCGAGCGCGTCGATCGCCCGGCCCAGCCTGGCCACGGCGTCGGCCAGGTCCTCCGGCGAGAGGGCCGCGTGACCGATGGCCAGTCGGCCGTCATCGTCGGGCGGGGCCAGCGCAACACCGGCTGCCCTGGCCGCGTTCGGCAGTCCGGCAAGGTCGCCGGCGTCGAGGGCGAGCCGGACGACAACCACCGGGTCGGTCACGGGCGGCTCGAACGTCACGAGCGCCCCGAGCTCGTCGCGGAGCGCGGTCTCGAGCGCGGCTCGTCGCTCGAGCAGCGCATGGCGGAGACGTCGGAGACGGCGGTCCAGTCCGCCGTCGGCGATCCAGCCCGCGAGCGCTCGCTGCTCCACGGGCGAGGGCGTCCCGTCGAGCGCTTCGACCTCGGCCGCGACGGGCCCGGCGAGCGACCCGGGCAGCGCCATCCACCCGACGCTGAGACCCGGAACGACAAGCGCGTCGAGTCCCCCGAGCAGGGTGACGCGCCCGATCGCGAGGCTGCCCTGGAGCACGGGCGATGCCGGTCCGGAGAGCCGCAGCAAGGACGTTCGGTCGTCCTCCACGAGGACAACGCCGGCTGCCGCGTGGAGCGCGGCTCGCGCCACGGGGACGTCGAGCGTGGCGGCGCCACTCCGTCGGGCGACGCCCCGGAGCTCGGGGTCGATCGGCTCGACCAGGCCAATAACGGGGATCCGGTCGGCGCCACCCTCGGCGTCGAGCGCCGCGACGAGCGCTGCGATCAGTACCCGTGGCCCGCTGCCGACGACGATCCGCCCGGGGTCGGTGCGCGTCCCGCGAACCGCGTCCAGGTACGTGCTCAGGGCGACCCGGAGGTCGACCGAGCCGGCCGGCGGGTGCGCGCCGCCGCGCGACGCCTGGCGCCAGGCGGATCGGAGTCGGAGCTCCCAGGCCGCCGCCGGGAAGCCTCCCGGCACGCCGTCAGCAGGAGCGGCGCCGGGCCGCAGGTCGAACCGCGGCACCCTGGGATGCCCGCCGCGCCGAGCCTCGACGGGCGCGCTCGTGACCGTGGGCGGGCGACCGGGTGGATCCGGGGCAACCGTCGTGCCGGACCCGACCCGGCCGACGAGATAGCCCTCGGCCGTCAGCTGCTCATAGGCGGTCGCGATCGTGACCCGAGCCACGCCCAGGTCGGCCGCGAGACTCCGGATCCCGGGCAGCCGGGCCCCCGGCTGAAGACGCTCCTCGTGGATCGCCGTCCGGAGCTGGTCCTCCACCTGGCGGTAGAGCGGAACGTCGCTGGTCCGATCGAGGGTGATCGCTGCGGTCGTCGCCACGACTGTGGATAGCGGTCGCCACCCGATCGGGGTTCAGATGCGCCGAGTGGCCCTATCCGGTCTCCGGTGAGTGGCCCCACCGGTGCGAGTGACCCCATCCCCGGGCGCTTCCGTGGCCCTTGTCGGAGCCACCGGCCGGGACCACGATCGAGTCGGTGGTTGCCGGGCCCCATCACTCCCAAGCGAGCACGGACCGGGCCTCCGCATCGCCCGGCCCGTGCTCGAGCCAGTGATCCGGAGGTCCGAATCGGATGAACAGGAAGATCGTCGGCCTGCTCGGGGTCGTCGCGATCGTCGCGGCTGCCTGCAGCGGTACGACCGCCTCACCGTCGACTGCACCAAGCGCGAGCGCAGCGGGGGGTTCGAGCTCGGCGTCGCCGACCGCCGCCCCGTCGCCAACTCCGCTCGACTTCGAGCAGATCCTGTTCGGCTACGACTACAAGCCCGAGCAGGGGACGCCGGGCGGGAGCATCGTCATCTCGGATTGGCAGGCGGCCAACCAGCTCAACCCGGTCATCTCGACGTCGCTGGCGAACTCGTACGTGCTCGCCGCCACGATGCGCGCCTTGTTCACGGTCACCGCCGACGGGCACTGGAAGCCCGATCTCGCGGCCAAGATGCCGAAGTTCAGCGACCAGTCGATCCGGGTCGACTCGGACGGCAAGGGCTTCGAGATAGACCTCGAGCTGAAGCCGGGCCTCCTCTGGAGCGACGGCGTACCGCTGACCCTGAACGACCTCAAGTACACCTGGGAGTGGGTCAACGACCCGGCCCAGGTCGGCATCACGACGACCGGCTGGGACTCGATCGACAAGATCGACGTCACGTCCGACGGGCTCAAGGCGACCGTCCACTTCAAGGAGCCGTACGCCGGCTACTACGGCCTGTTCGCGACGTCGTTCCTGCCCGAGCACTGGATGAAGACGATCCCGATCAAGGATGCGCCCTCGAAGTCGTACCCGCTGACTCCGGAGATCGCCAAGTCCCCGACGAACGGTCCGTACAAGTACGAGAACGCGTCGTCCGACACCGTCGTCCTCGTCCGCAATGACAACTGGAAGGCCGGCGACCATCCGGCCTACGTCGACAAGGTCACGTTCAAGTACTACCCCGACAACAAGGAGGGCCTGATCGCCGCCTTCCTGACCGGCGACACCGACGTGGCCCTCGACCTCGTCCAGACCGATTACGACGCGATCAAGGGCGTCGATCCGGCCGTCGGACGGGCGCTCCTCGCCCCGGCCTGGCTCTACGAGCACCTCGACCTCAACCAGGACGGCAAGGGTCAGGGTCACGGCCACCCCGCCCTCCAGGACCCGATCGTCCGAAAGGCGATCGAGCAGGCGATCGACCGGACCGCCATGTTCCAGACCGTGTTCCCGGGATCCCCCGTCGCAACCGATAAGGTCTGCACGAATGCGGTCCCGAGCAACTACTGGCGTCTGCCCGACGACGAGGCCACCTGCGACCCGTTCGATGTCGCCGCAGCGAACGCCGCGCTCGACGCCGCCGGGTACGTGAAGGGAAAGGACGGGATCCGGATCGACCCGAAGTCGAAGCTCCCGCTGATCTTCGAGCACTGCACGTCGAACACCGGCTTCCGCCAGCTCGGCGGCGACTTCCTGGCCAAGTCGATGGAGGCGATCGGGATCAAGCTGAACCTGAACTTCGTCGACTCGACCACGATCCTGTTCGCCAACTGGCCCGACGTCTCGGCGTCCACCAAGTGCAACACCTACCACGGGACGTACGACACGGCCGAGTTCGGCTATTCGCTCACGTTCGACCTGTTCGGGAACTACTACTACTCGTATCACTCGGAGCAGATCCCGACTGACGCGAACAAGGGCAACGGGTTCAACACCATCCGGTTCAACGACCCGGAGATGGACTCGGCGCTCAACGTCCTCAAGGCGGCCCTCAAGCCCGAGGACCAGGTCCAGGCCGCCTTCAAGGTCCAGCAGCAGTACGTCAAGGACAACGTCGAGATCGCCTTGTACTACCGGAACGAAGTCCGGGGCTACGCGACGAAGATCAAGAACCTGCTCTGGAACCCGTCCTCGTCGACCGAGCTCTGGAACATCGAGGACTGGTTCATCGCCCAATGACCTGATCGGCTCCCGGAGCGCCGACCCTCAGTCGTCGGCGCGCCGCGGCTACACCGGCCTGCGAACCCGCGCAGGGCACATCGACCGGCGGCGTCGGCTCACTCCCGGAGCGGCGCCGCCGGTCGTTCGCGTGGCGGGTCGTACCATCGGAGGATGCGAACGGAGCGGGTGCCAGTGGCCGACGGGATCGAGCTCGTGGCGGATCGGTGGGCGCCGACGTCCGGCGAGTCCGATGCCACGTTCGTGCTCGTCCACGGTCTCGCCTCGAACGCTCGCCTGTGGGACGGGGTCGCGGGCCGTCTCACGGCGCTCGGTCATCCGGTCGTGACGATCGACCTGCGCGGGCACGGTCGCTCGTCGAAGCCGGACGCCGGCTACGACGTCCCCGCGGTTGCCAAGGACCTCGCGCGGCTGATCGAGGGTCTCGGGCTGGACCGCCCGTTCGTCGTCGGCCAATCGTGGGGTGGCAACGTGGTCCTCGAGCTCGCCGCGCGCGAGCCGGCCGGGCTCCGGGCGATCGCCTGCATCGACGGCGGCTGGCTCGAGCCGAGGATCGCCTACCCGACCTGGGCGGCCTGCCGTGCCGCACTCGCCCCGCCTCGGCTCGTCGGACGCCAGGCCACCGAGATCGAGGGGTACATCCGGTCGGCTCACCCCGACTGGCCCGAGACGGGCATCCGCGGCACGCTGGCGAACTTCGAGATCCGACCCGACGGCACCGTCGCACCGTGGCTGACCTACGAGCGCCACATCGTGGTCCTTCATGGCCTGTGGGATCACCGGCCGTCCGAGCGCTACCCCGCGATCGGCGTCCCGGTCCTGCTCATTCCGGCGGAGACCGGACCGGGTGATCGCGACGGCCCCAAGGCGGAGCTGGTGGAGGCTGCCGCGGCCGCCATCCCGCGCGCCAGCACGATCTGGTTCGTCGGCGACCACGACCTCCACGCCCAGCATCCGGACGAGCTCGCGACCGCCCTGCATGACGGGCTCGGCGACGGGTCCCTGTCGTGACCGGCCCGCGGATCCTCGCGATCATGGGCTCGGGCGAGATCGCGCCGACGATGGCCAAGGTCCACCGGGCCCTGTTCGACCGGTTCGGGCCACGAGGCGAGGTGCCCGCCACGCTCATCGACACGCCGTACGGCTTCCAGGAGAACGCGGACGACCTGACCGTCCGGATCGTCGACTACTTCCGGGTGAGCATCGGTCGCGAGATGGCCGTCGCGTCGTATCGATCGCGCACCGCCGATGCCGTCGAAACCGCCACAGCCATGGCCCGGATCGGCGAGGGCCGGTTCATCCTCGCCGGCCCGGGCAGCCCGAGCTACGCCCTCGCCCATTGGGCGGGCGGGCCGATCCCGGCGGCGCTCGCCGCAAAGCTCTCGGCCGGGGGCGTCGTGACGATGGCGAGCGCCGCGGCCCTGACGATCGGGCTCGTGACGATCCCGGTCTACGAGATCTACAAGGTCGGCGCTGATCCGAGCTGGCTCGAGGGGCTCGACCTGCTCGGTCCGGCGACCGGGCTCAGGGCGGCGGTCGTCCCCCACTACGACAACGCGGAGGGCGGCAACCACGACACCCGCTTCTGCTACATGGGTGAGCGTCGGCTGGCGATGCTCGAGCGCGCGATGCCGGAGGGCGCGTTCGTCCTCGGCGTCGACAGCCATACCGCGCTCGTGCTCGATCTCGAGCGTCAGACCGCCGAGGTCTTCGGGCTTGGCGGGGTCACGGTCCGGGTCGATGGGCGGAGCCGGGTCTTCCCGACCGGCGTCGCGACGACGATCGAGGCCCTCGACGAGGCGGCCCGTGATCTTCGCGCCGGCACCAATCCTGACCCGTCGAGCTCAGGCCCGAAGCGCCGTCGCCGGTCGCCCACGATCCACCCGATGGCCTCGCCGGCGTCGCTCGATCGACCGCTGCGAGACGAGGTCGCTCAGCTCGAAGGCGCATTCGTCGCCGCCGTCGGCGGTCGCGACGTTCATGGCGCGGTCAGCGAGCTCCTCCGGCTCGACGAGCTGATCGAGCGACGGGTCCGGGCCGGCGACGACAGCGCCGACCTCCATGCCGCCCGGGCCACCCTCCGCGCGCTCATCGTCCGACTGGGCGATGCGGCGACCGATGGGCTCCGGGATCCCCACGACACGGTCGGGCCGTTTGTCGACGCGCTCCTCGAGGTCCGAGCCAGTGCGCGCCGGGCCGGCGACTGGACGACGGCGGACCTTGTCCGCGATCGGCTCGTCGCGGCAGAGATCGAGCTTCACGACGGCCCGGCCGGCACGACCTGGACGATCCGCCCGGGCAGCTAGCGCTCGGTTCTGCCGATTTGGGAACTGGCCGGACTTGCCGGCGCTCATAGGCTGTGACACGACCACTGGGGTCGTGCCCACCTGGAGGCCCGATGCAGCGGGATCTCGTGGAGCGGGCGATGAGCGGCGATCACGATGCGTTCACCGAGCTGGCGCGCGTCTCGATCGGCCGGCTCTATGTCGTCGCCCGGTTGATCCTCCGTGACGAGGCGAAGGCCGAGGATGCGGCCCAGGAGGCGATCGTCGCTGCCTGGACGCACATCGCCGGGCTGCGCGATCCCGACCGCTTCGACGCCTGGCTCCACCGGTTGCTGGTCAACGCCTGCTATCGCGAAGCGGGTCGAGCCCGACGGCGGGGGAGCATTGAAGTTCACGTCCGGACGCTTGAAGCTTCCGAGCCGGACGCGAGCTTCGGCTTGGCCAATCGCGATCAGATCGAGCGTGGCTTCCGCCACCTCGATACCGACCAGCGGGCTGTCCTGGTGCTCCACTACTACCTCGGTCTCCGCCTTGACGAGGCGGCCGAGGTCCTGGGCGTCCCTCCGGGCACGGTCCGCTCGCGTCTGCATCGGGCGATTCGTGCGATGCGGTCCGCTCTGGAGGCCGACGCCCGTACCCCAGTCATCAACGAAGGGCGGCCGGCATGACGACGCGGCCTGAGTTCGAGCCGACGTCGCCGGAGTTCGACCGCCTCATGGCGGCCTGGTTCGACACGGAGGCGCGCGTCCACGAGCCGGAGGACCTGCTCGAGCGGGCGATCTCGCGCACGGCGCGAAAGCGCCCTCGCCCGGCCTGGCTGCTCCCCGAAAGGTGGATCCCAGTGGAACTCGCGATGCGCCGGGTACAGATCCCGCGCGCCGCACGCTATTTGACCATCCTCGTGATCCTGCTTATCGCGGCCGCGCTGGCGTATGCCATCGTCGGTTCGCCGCGCAGGGTCCCAGCGCCGTTCGGTCCCGCCGCCAACGGGCTGGTCACCTACGCGACATCCGGTGGCGATATCGCCACGGTCAATCCGTCGACCGGAGTGGCGCGGACGGTCGTCGGCGGATCAGAGTCCGATCGGTTCCCAGTGTTCTCGCTCGACGGGACGAAGATCGCCTTCGTTCGCCAGGTGACCGGCGGCGACGAGGTGTTCGTCGTCGACGAGTCGGGCGGCGGGCTGGTCCGCATCACGAACGGACCGCTCGCGATCCCGGGACGGCTCACCTGGTCGCCCGATGGCTCCAGGATCGCGTTCGTCTCGGGGGACCACCTCTGGATCGCCAACACCAACGGCTCCGGTGCGAACCGGCTCGATCTCGACGTCGCAGCGGGGGCCGAGCTTGCGTGGCGTCCACCAGACGGGCGAGAGCTCATCATCCTCGGGTCGCGGAATGGCAAGGCCGAGCTGTACCTGGTCGGGGTCGACGGCACCGGGCTCAAGCCGATCACGTCGCTCAACGGTGGCGACGGCGCCTTCCAGTGGATTTCGCCATCTCCCGACGGCAGCCGGGTCGCCTTTGGTATGTATCCCGAGTTGCAGGTCCACGTGGTGACGATCGACCAGGGCCGGGACCAGCTGATCTCGCCCGACGGCAATGCCGGCTTGAACTTCCCGCGCTGGTCCCCCGACGGGACGCGCATCGCCGTCCTCCAGGTGCCCAGGGCGCCAACCGGGCCGACGCGGATCGGTGTCATACCGGCCGCTGACGTCTCGCCGCAGGTTACGCTGACCGGGCCCGAATTCACGGGCGGAGTCCAGTTCGACTGGTCCCCCGACGGCAGCGCCATTCTGGCGGTCCAATGGGAGACCGACGAGCCGTGGCGGCTCGATCCGGCGGGCGGACCGGGCCAGCGGATGTCGTGGACAATCGCCAGCCCAGACTCGATCGAGTGGCAGCGCCTGGCACCCTAGCTCAGTGGAGCCCGGCGGCGCCACGAGAGATGGGCCACGGAACCGTGGCCCATCTCGATCGCCACCCTGCAGGTCGGACCGGCGGGGGGCGCCAGACCGGGCGCCGGCCGATCTGGCCCGGGGATCTGTGGACGGCGGCGGGTGTCGAGGTCCACGACGAATTGACCGGCACGACCTGGTCGCTCAACGAGCCCGCTGGTCGCTGGCGACACGGGCGCTGGGCTACTCGCAGACGTACGGTCTCACGAAATCTAGCGTCGTGTTGATCGCGGGGAAACCCGGCACTCGTCACCCTCGGGATGAGGATGCCATCGGCCCGGTTGCCGCCGTTGTCGTTCCGAACGAGGTTGGTGAGCCGATACTCGGCTCCACCGTTCTCCTTGCCGCTGTTGCTCTGGCTGTTGCGCAGCATGTTCGCGCCGGCGCTGGTACCGCCGCCGATCGTGAACCCGTCTCCGCCGTTTGCATTCGCGCTGCTCTCAACCAGGGAGTTCCCGTACCCGGCGACTCGTATCCCGCTCAGTCGGTTGCCGCGGTACTTGTCGCCGGCGAGGTCCTTAACCAGGCTGTTCGCATTCCCGGCGACATCGATGCCGTCACCGCCGTTGGCATAGGCACCGATCTCGCTGAGCAGGTTGCCGTTGCCGGTGACGTATATTTCCATCGCCACCATTCCCTGCTTTCTTGTCGCCGGCATTGAGCTTCGTGAGTCGACCATTGTCGCCAAAAAATCGCGAATCCGTTGCCGCCGTTGGACATCGCGCTCGTGTCGGTCAGGAAGTTGGCATTGCCCGAGGAATAGACACCGTTCCCGGCGTTCGCTGAGGCTGCTCCGTTGTGAAGCGTATTGAGGTTGCCGAGGACCTTGATTCCGACGGCATTGTTGGTCGCGGTCTCGTTGCGTAGGTAGCGGCCATCGCCCTCGACCTTGATCCCCGCGATATCGCTGTCGGCGGCGTGGAGATCCATGACGAACAGGTTGGCCGTGGGTGCTGCGCCCTCAGGGATCGCGATCGGCGGGCTGCTCGCCGTCGCGGCGATCGCGATCGTCGGCTTGCCGTCCTTACGGTTGGGGTCATGGAGGGTGACACTGCAGCCGATCAAGGCGAACGGCTTGTCGAAGGTTTGGCTGAAGACCAGCGATTGCCAGGAGCTGCCACCGTACGAGCCGTCGGAATGGGCAGACACGCCGATGATGATGTAGCCGTCGCCGTTGACGTCGGTGGCTCCGTCGATCGCCGCCTGGATGGACTTGCCAAGGTCGACCCGAACGACGACATCGGGCCCCTTGTTGCCCGGGTACTGGCCCTTGATCGGGTCGAGGACCTGCTTGACGGGGAGCTTCTCGCAGAACGGCTTCGGCGGGCCGCTCCCGAAGTCGTTGCCGGTCCGATTCTTGCCGGCGGCCAGCGTGACCTGATAGCCGAGCCCGCCCGAGCCACAGGCGACGATCTTCTCGCCCGGCGGCGGGGTCATCCCGGCCTTGGGGTACGTCTGCGTCGAGCCGACGGGCACAGTTTCGCAGACGACGTACGTCCCTGGCGGAACCCCAAAGTCGTAGCCACCCTTGGCGTCGGTCAGCTGAGTCGCGATCACGCTCGTCTGGCCGGCGCTCCAGATCTCGATCTCGCGCCCCGGGATGACCGGTTCGAGCGGGTGGCCGTCCCGCTTCCCGTTGCCGTTCAGATCGTTGAAGTCGGTACCGCTCTTGTGAACGAGCTCCTGACCCTTCGTGTTCGTAAACGTGCAGTTGATGGCCTGCCCGGGACCAAGGGTGATCGCGCCCGGATCACCGCCCTGCTCGCAGGCGGCCCGGTCAGGACCCAGCCTGTCGGCACGGTCTCGGACACCGCGAACGCTCCCGGTCGGAGATCGGGGAACGTCTTCACGGCCGTTCCGTTCTGCGTCGTCAGCGAGAATGGCCCGAGGGCGCTGCTCGCGAATGAGAACGTTCGATCACCGCCGACGGTGCTCTTGTGGACGGAGATCGACCCGCGCTGGGTGTTGATGAACGTGCAGGTGACGGTCACGTTGGCCTGGAGGACGATCGCACCGGGCGTCGCACCGTGATCGCAGCTTGCCGAGGTGAGGTCCCATCGGGTGGGACCGTCTCGGTGAGCTGGTAGGTGGCGCCCGAGGCGAGTGGACCGCTGTCCTTCGACTGGCCGTCGGTCAGGCTGAATGGGCTTCCGTAGCTCGGGGCGACCACGAACGACTGGCTGCTGCCGTCCGGGAGGGTCTGGACGGTCGCCACGATGAGGCCCGTCGCGGCGGTAGCTCCGAACGGGAAGTCGAGCCGGGCGGTCTCGTTGGCCCGGACCGTGATCGGCTTCGTCTGGGCGTCGAAGTCGACCGGGTCGGCCGTGACCTGCCACGTGCGGTCGCTGCCGTCGGGATTGACCGGGACGTCATCGAAGCGGTAGTAGCCCGAGGCGTCGGTGGACGTCGCCGCGCCGAACTCCGAGCCGACGAACACGCCGGCGATCGGGTCGCCGGACCCGGCTCTTGTGACGTAGCCCTCGATCGCGCCCGTCGCCGCGTGCCGGCCGAAATCGATTGAGATCGCCGCACCGCAGAACACCGTTGCCTGCTTCGACTGGGAGAAGTAACCCGCGGCGGAGACGCTGATCTGGACGCTGAGCGGGCTGTTGTTGACGCCGACCGGGACGTTGTCGATCCGGTAGTGACCGGCGGCATCGGTCAACGCCTGATTTGCACCAGTGGCAAACACCATCGCGCCGGCGATGGGCAGCTGGGTGCTCGCATCGACGACCGTTCCCCGGACCGTGGCGCCCGCGCAGATCGGGAGCAGCTCGAGATCGGCCATAGAGGTCTCGTCCGCGCGAAGGGTGAAGGTGCTGTTGCTGGCGAATAGCCGGCTTCCCGAACGTGACGGTCGAGTCGAGTGGCGCATTGTGGTCGCCGAGGCTCAGGTGGGTTTGGGAGTAGCGACATGGCCGTCGGTAGACGCGCTCGGAGATGCGCTGAGCGCCCTGATGGCGTCGGCGATCGGTTGTGAGTGATCGCGTCGCGGACGGTTGGTAGCGGCATAGCGCACGAAGCAGCTTCAGGTCGCGGGTGACGTCTCTCGGGCGAGAGATAGAATGATGAGCGTTAGCAGTACTCGCTCGGATCGCCTCGACAAAGTATGGGATGGGCACGTACGACGGTCGGAATCTGGCCGATGAGATATGCGCGGTGGCGTGTAATCGATGGATATGGCGCGCAGGTAGGCGTAAATGAGGTCGACGGATGCGACGATCGGCTCGCTCGTCTCGATGTGTGACGTGACTTGACGTCGAATGGGATCGGTGGCAACACGACGTTGACGATCTCGTGTGCGCACGAGCGACGTGGATGATGCAGAGCGGTGACATAGAAGCGGTGTGACGTAAATCGATGCTGACATCGACGGCACATTGTTGTAGCAAGGAACACGCTGGGAAGTGAATTGGCACGGCGTCGGTGGTGGTGTCTCTGTTCAGGCGTGACTGCGTGACTTGGGCGGCGGCCGGCAGATTGGTATCGCGTACGTACCTGGCCGCTGATCGGGTGTGCATGCGCGGACGAGCCGATCGTCACACGGGTGTCGCCGGCGCACCTCTCCGATCGGGATCGGCGATGGCGTGGTTGAGCGCGAGGCCAGTAGACATCGGGTAGGCACGCGCTCAGCGAGAGCGGAGTGGAGCGTTCTCGAACGAGGAACGGGACCTCGAACAAAGGTGCGCGGCCGCGGAGACGTCAAGCGCCGCTCTGTCCTCGCTGGCCACGTGATCCGCGATCGGAGTAGCTCGGGGACAACGACGTGGGATTGTTTCGATCGGGTGTCTTCGACGACGATCGTGGACGCGCGCGGCTTCAGGCAGGAGCGTGAAGTCGAGGTGGGTGACTGGTGCAGACGAACGTCGCGGACTCGTTTGAGCTCAGTATCCGACTTCGATGACTGGAGGCTCGTCTCGATCGGGCTGTTGTTCTCGCCGAGGCCGATGTTGCTCGACGCGTAGTGGCCGTTCGCGTCGGTGAGCTCGGCGAGGGCGCCGCGCGCCTCGATAGGTGCGCCTGTGTCTCGATCCCCCGGACGTGCTCTCGATCGACGCGTAGCAGACCGGTACGAGGCCGAAATCGACGTCACCGAGCTATTCGCGTATGGCTGATCCCACCGCCGGTTGCGTGGAGCACAGCTGGAACGAACCGATCTGCGCGTCTCGGATGCGGTCAGGGTTGAGTCAACGGTCGCTGGTGGCGTCACGTCTCCGCCGAAAGCACCGAGCTGACCCGTCCGGCAACGGGTCAAGGGTCAGGCTGACGGGGGCGCTGAACCCGCCGACGCTCCCGACAGAGACGAGGAAGCTGACCGAGCCGCCAGGCGGGAGGAGCAGCTCTGAAGGGGTAACGAGGAGCTGGAAGTCGCCGGCCGCTCGGACCGGGCCGGCCATCGGCAGGCCGGCCAACGCGAGGACGGCCACGACCACGGTCAATCGGCCGGCGGCCAACCTCGCGGGGGCGCTGTGCGCGTTGGACGGAACTACTGTTTTGAGTAGAATTTGGAGGAGGATGTTGGGGAAAGTGGTAGTAAGGTGAGGGTGTTGGAATGAAGAGGGGGTTGTGTGTGGAGGCCATGGCACACTGCCACCATGGCCGCGAACGTCTGGCTGATCCTGGCCGTCGGCGCCGGGATCGTCGCGATCGTCTTCGCGCTGGGCGTCGGGGTCCCCGCCATGCGGCCGCCGGGAGCGCGCGGCGTCATCGCGCGCTGGGGCCATGCCTTCACCTGGTTGATGCTCGCCCTCGCGCTGCTGACGCTGGGCCTCGGTCCGCCGATCGATGCGCTTGCCGGCCCGCTCGGGCTGGTCGCGCTCGTGAGCTACCTGGCATTCCTGGGCTCGCTCCTCGGGGCGCGCCCGCGACGATCGGGTCCGGGCGACGAGAGTCGGACCCGTGAACGGTCCCCGTGACCGACACCGCCAGATCCGTCGAGCGGACCTACCTGACGCCTGACCCTGCTCACGACGCTGGCGGCGTCGTTCATCTGGGGCATCAACACGATCTTCCTGCTCGACGCCGGGCTCAACAACGCCGAGGCGTTCGCCGCCAACGCGTTCTTCACCGTCGGGCATGGTCATCTTCGAGATGCCGACCGGCGTCGTCGCCGACACCCGGGGCCGGCGCTTCTCGTTCTGCTCGGCGCGGCGACCCTGCTGCTCTCGACGCTCCTCTACCTGCTTCATGTGGCAGGTCCACGCGCCGTTCTGGGGCTGGGCGATCGCCTCCATCCTGCTGGGCCTGGGCTTCACCTTCTTCTCCGGCGCGACCGAGGCGTGGCTGGTGGACGCGCTCAACGCGACCGGCTTCCGGGCCACCTCGAGCACGTGTTCGGGCGCGCGCAGACGTCGGCGGGGTGGCGATGCTGGTCGGCTCGGTGGCCGGCGGCGTCGTCGCGCAGGTCACGAACCTGGGCGTGCCGTACCTCGTCCGGGCGGCGATGCTGGGGGTGACGATGGTCGTGGCGCTGGCGTACATGCACGACATCGGGTTCACGCCGGACCGCGACATCAGCCGCGTGCAAGGCGGTGCGCAACGTGATCCGGGGCTCGGTCGACGGGGGCTTCCGCAACCCGCCGGTGCGCTGGCTGATGCTGGCCGTCCCGTTCACCGCCGGGGACGGGCATCTACGTCTTCTACGCCTCGCAGCCGTACCTGCTCGCAGCTCTACGGCGACCCGACCGCGTACAGCATCGCCGGGCTTGGCGGCGGCCATCTTCGCCGGCGCCCAGATCGTCGGGCGGGCTGATCGTCTCGCGGTCCTGCGCCTCTTCCGGCGGCGGACCGATGCTCTGCTGCTGGGCGGCGTGCTCGACGTCGTGCTGCTCGTGCTGCTGGGGCTGACCGGCAGCTTCGTGGTGGCGCTTGTGCTGCTGGCCGCGTGGTGCATTCGTGTTCGCGTCGAGGCGCCGATGCGCCCGGCCTTCATCAACGGCGTCATCCCCTCCGAGCAGCGCGCGACGGTGCTGTCGTTCGACTCGCTGATGGGCTCCGCCGGCGGGGTGGTGGCCCAGCCCGCCCTCGGCCGGGTCGCCGACGTCAGCGGCTATGCCGCCTCGTACCTCGTCGCGGCCGGGATCCAGGCCTGGCCCTGCCGTTCGTCATTCCTCGCCCGTCGCGAGAACGCCGTCGTCCGACCCGATCACGAGCGGCACTGGCCGATTCCGACTCGGGGGCCCGGGTCGCCTGATCGCCCACGTCAGCGGCGACACTCGAGAAAGCCACCGCCTGATCGACCCCCCGGCAAATGGGTCAGCGCACCTTGAGCGGGCCCGCCTGCTCGATCGGGCGTCCGAGGATGGCCGCACCCATGAGCAGCGCCGGCGTGAACCCTGCCGCGATGACCGGCCTCGGCGCACCCGTCAGATAGAGCCCGGCGCTCAAGCCGAGCGAGCTCGCCGCGAGCCAGCGAAGCGTGGAGTCGGGGAGTGTCCGGAGCGCACTCGTGGTGCTGTTCGCCCCGGCTTGTGTTGCGCGCACGGTACCGGGCACGCGTCCGATCAGTGTCGTGGCGCCGCCACCGGCGATCCGGACTGCCTCCGACAGGCGACGGGCAGCGCTCGCCACTCGACTCTGACGATCATCGGCGAGGGTTGGCTCGCCAGGTGAGAGCTCTTATCTCCTCCGCCCTCCCCACCACCTTCGGATCTGCTCCGAGCGGGGCGGTCCATCTCGGCGGGGTAGCAGCGAATGCCCGCGCCGCGATCGAGTGGCGCCAACGGTAGAGTCAGCGGGCGCCGGGACTGGCGGCCCGATCGCCGGCGGGAGCGATACCAGGCGAGGTACTCGAGGAGTTCGTCGCGCTCGTCGTCGGTCAGGTCGGCGAACAGCGCCGCGCCGACCGTGCCGTTGCCGTTCGATCCCGACTCGCCAGGCAGTGATAGCCGCTCAGCCGCATGAGCTCCGCGTACGGCACGGTCAGGGCCTCGCTCAGCTGGTGCAGGACGTGCGGCGAGGGCTTCTTGACGGCGTCGTTCTCGAGCTTGCTCAGATAGGCCGGCGATATCTCGGCCGCCCGCGCGGCATCGACGACCGACAGCTCGCGCACCTCGCGCGCCTGCCTGAGGACCGCACCGAAGGATGGTGCCATCGCGCTTCCATCCTACAGTTGATTACCGAAACTACAGTTGACACTAGCACCGTTTGGTGGTTCAATGCAAGTAGGTGGCAGCCGAGGTGTGCCGGCGGGAGTCTCGAGATCCCCGCTCCGTGAGGTGACGCTGGAGGCCCGCCGTGCGAAGGTCGTTGGCCATGTCCGTTCAGGAAGTGCTCATCATCACGGCCTTTGGGGTGCTCGTCCTGCTCGCCGTGTCGCGAGTAGTCCGAGTGCGCAGTGGTCGATCCGTCCATCCGGAAGGTCGAGCGCGGCTGTTATTCCTGCTCGCACTCCTCTTCCTGCCGGCGATCATCGTCGAGGTGGTTCTCCTCCGTCCCGTGACCTCGGCCGCGCAGCTCCACATCGTCGAGTCGGAGCTCGTCTATCTCGCGGCCCTCGCCCTGTTCTCGATGCTGATGGGCATCGCCGCGCTGGTCGCCCAGCTGGCGGTCCACGGCCGGTTGCGCCCGCTGCTTCTCCTGGCCCTCGTCGGCAGCGAGCCTGATCCGAATGATGTTCCGTTCGACCCGGCGCTCACGCCTGAGCTCGCCGAGAGCGTCGCCGAAGTCGACCAGGCCAATGCCGTCTTCCCGCGGGGCCCTGAGTTCGCCGCCCAGATCGATCGACCGGGGTTCCGGAGCGACTGGGACGCCCTGGAGACGGCCACCGAGGCTCTCGAGGGTCGGATCGCCGACGACCAGCGGCTCGGTGTGGCGGTGGCGTCGTCGGCCAAGGCCGCCGCATTGGACGCTCGTGGCCGCCTCGACACGCTCCGCCGCCTGGCGGGCGAGGAGGGTCAGGCCTGGGCCGCCTGACCCCAGGCATCACTCCTGATTCGCGCGGTCCCGGCTGCGACGGTCGATCCACGGCAGCACGAGGTCGAGGCTCAATGCGACCGCCTCGTCGGATGACAAGCCTCGAGCGCGCAGCGCGAAGAAGGCCGGCGGGCCGATGAATGCGGCGATCACCGCGACCGAGCGCTCGTCGGATCCCAGGTCGTCGAGCGCCGCGCGCATCAGCTGCTCGATGTCGGCGTAGTAACCGTCGACCCCGCCGCTCCAGGCGCTGATGAGTTCGGGTTCGCGCTCGTAGGCTCGCCACCACGGCTCGCTCCGCTCGTAGAAGGCCGCCAGCTCGTGGGCGAGTCGCGAGACTCGTTCGTCGTGGCCGGCGAGGCCGTCGAACACGCCCGGGGTGGGAACCTGCAGGTCGTCGAGCATCGCCTCGAAGACGGCTTTCGCCAGATCGCCCGGTTCCGGGAAGTGGTTGCGCACGGTCGCCGGGGCGACGTCCGCGGCGTGCGCGATCGCGAGGTTGGACGCGCCGGCCAGGCCGCGGTCCCGATAGATCTCGAGCGCTGCGGCGACGATCCGCGAACGGGTGTCGGCCTTGGGGCCGGCCCGTTGGCCTAGGTTGTAGGCACGGGGCATCGGATCAGTGCCTCATCGCAATTTGACTACCACTGTCAGATAAATCATGATGAACCGGCTGACAACACCTCGGTCGGGTGGAGGGTCAATGATGGACGACACACGCGCACTGGATACCGGTCGATTGGCGGTGGTCATCGGCCTCGTCGCGGCAGGGAGTGCGGTCTGCATCACCACTTATCTGGTGGCTGGCGGGCCGTTCGGGACAATCAACGACGTCGGCAACGCGACGACCGGCGTCCTGAGCGCGGCCCTCGCCTGGCGTCTTCGAGGGGCGTCGAGCGGTCGCACGGACGACGTCGGGACGGTCCTGGCTCTGGGTGGCGGAGCACTCACGGTCGCCGGCTCGGCGCTCGTCATCTCGGGCGCGACCGGTTTCATGCTGGCGGGCGCCGTGTCGAGCGTCGGCTTCGCGGGGATCGGCGCCTGGCTCATCGCCCTGAACCGCGGCCGGCGCGGGCTGGCCTGGTCGGGGCGCACTCGCGCCATCGGTGTGGCGGCTGGCGCCCTGATGGCTGTCGGCATCGCACTGGTGCCGGCCATCGCCCTGCGGATCGATGACCTCGACACGGCGCCCGGTTGGGTCTGGATCGGGTTCATCGGCTGGCTCGGGATCTACATCGTCTACCCGTTGTGGGCATTCAGGGTCGGTCTCCTCGAGACGCGGCGAGCGCGGCAGCCGGAGGCGTCCTCGTGGACGGCCGGCTGATCACCTTGCGGGTCGATCACAGGGGGAGCTGATGTCTGATGGCGTGGCGATCGCCGGCGTGTTGCTCGTGGCGGGCCCGCTGCTTGGAGCGGTACCGGTCGCTCACCCCGGCCTGATCCCCGTCTGGTCTGCCGCGCGAGAGGACCAACTCGCGATCGTCGGCGCGCATCGGCGCCTGTGGTCCGCGCTCAACCTGGGCTTCGGCGGTGCGACGATCGCCACGACAGCCGGACTCGCGATCCTCACGGGCGCGCTCGACGGTGACGCCGTTCGCTGGGCCGGGCTCCTCGCCGCGACGGTGCTGTACGGGTTCGGCGGAGTCCTGTGGTGCGCCGTCCTGGCCGTCCGGGCTCGCACTACGCCCGCACTCGCCGACCTCGTGGCAGCAGGCACCGACACCGAGCCGGCGGAGACGCTGCTCGCCGCTGCGACCGGAGGACTGTTCGCCGGCTTCGTCCTGGCCACGGCGACGGCCCTCGTCGTCCTCGGGCTGACCCTGCTGATTGCGGGTGGGGTCGCGGTCCCGGTGGCTGCTCTAGCAGTCGGGTTTGGGGTCATCGTGGCCGCCTGGCTTGTGGCGACCGGCGATCTCATCCCCGCGGTGCTCTATCTGCCCACGCTCGTCATCGGGATCGCGCTGCTGGCCGGTTGGTGATCCGTCGGCCGAACGCAGCGAGGTCCCGACTCCAGGCCACTCGGTCGAGCGTCGTCCTTGGCGCCGATATCGAACGATTGCCCGCAACCCCCACACTCATGCTCGTTGACGGCGCCAAGTCCGGCGTCGACGACCAGGAGGCAGCGGGTGCTGCGAGCGATCGTGGACCAGGCGAGACAGGGCGACGAGGAGGCCTTCGGCGCCCTGGTTCGTGAGGTCGGCGACCGCTGCATCTTCATCGCGCATCGGATCCTGCGCGACGCCAACCTCGCCGAGGACGCGGTCCAGGTGGCCCTCGTCCAGGTGTGGCGGGAGCTCCCCGCCCTGCGCGACCTCGATCGGTTCGAGGCGTGGCTCCATCGGATCCTCGTCAACGCCTGCTACGCCGAAGCGCAGCGTGGTCGGCACTTCGCGACCGATGTCGTCCTGCTCGAGACGGACGCACCTGCCGCCACCGACGAGTTCCTGACGGTCCACGACCGCGACCAGCTGGACCGTGGCTTCCGGCGACTTCCGCCGGACCAGCGCGCCGTCCTCGTCTTCCACTACGCCCTCGGGCTGACCGTGCCCGAGGTCGCCGACCACCTCGGCATCCCGCTCGGGACGGCGAAGTCCCGACTCTCCTACGCAACCGGGGCGATCCGGGCGGCGCTCGAAGCCGACGCCCGAACGCCCATCCTCGACCAGGAGCAGCTGGCATGACGAAGCCGCGCGATCCCGAAGCACTCCTCTCCGCCTACCTCGCGGATGGGATGGAGGTCCTCTCGGATCGGGTCGTCGATTCCGTCCTGGACGAGGTCCATCGAACCCGTCAGCGGGCCGTGTTCGGCCCGTGGAGGACCGCATCCATGTCCAGAACCGCACTTGGCGCAGCGGCGGTCGTCGCCGTGCTCGCACTCGGTGGCGCGTTCTTCGTGATCCAACGCGGCCAGCCCGCGGTCGGCGGGTCCGAGCCCGACGCCGAGCGCGCGACCCAGCCCCAGCCAGCCCGCCGTCGTTGGTCCAAGCGCGACGCCCAGCGACGTCAGCGCCGACCCCGTCCGCCGTCACGAGTCCAGCAGGCGTCTGGATCGCCACCGGGACGATGGGTACGCCTCGCGATGGCCACACCGCGGTGCGGCTCCTCGATGGCCGGGTGCTCGTTGTGGGCGGCGCGCAACGAGCGATGAGACGACACCTCCGCGGAGTTGTACGACCCGGACACCGGGACCTGGTCCGCCACCGGGAGCATGGTCAAGCCCCGCGACGGCTTCGCGGCCACGTTGCTGCGCGACGGCAGGGTGCTCGTGGGCGACGTCGACGACCCGGACGCCGACAGCTGACCCGGCGCCGAGGTGTACGACCCGGCCACGCGGGACCTGGACCGCCACCGGGAAGATGGCATCAGGATGGTCGGCGGCGCTCGGCCACGCTACTGCGCGACGGCAAGGTGCTCGTGACGGGTCGACGACGGCGCCCGAGCTGTACGACCCCGACAGCGGGACCTGGACCGCCACCGGGACAGATGATCCGACCCGCGCCACAGCCGCGCGGCCGATCCTGCTGCCCGATGGCAGGGTGCTCGTGGCGGGCGGCGACGTCTCCCGACAGACCCGTCAGACTCGGCCGAGCTGTACGATCCGGACACGGGGACGTGGACCGCGACCGCGAACATGCACGCCCGACGCGCGGGGCCATCGACGGCCACCCTGCTACGCGATGGCAAGGTGCTCGTGGTCGGGTGCGACTCGGCGGTCGAGCCCGCGATGTCCGCCGAGCTGTACGACCCGGCGAGCGGAACCTGGACCGCCACCGGGGAATCCCAGGCCGGGCACGTACTACCGTCGGCCACGCTGTTGTCGGATGGCAGGGTGCTGCGTGGCGGACGCACGACGGCCGCCGAGCTGTACGACCCGGGCACCGGGTCCTGGACCACCACCGGGACCATGCTCCGTCGCACGACGCCCGGCCACGCTGCTGCTCGATGGCACCGTCCTCGTGGCAGGTGGCACGACTGCCTGGACGGCGTGTGTGTCGCGACGGGCTCGGCGGAGCTGTACGTCCCTGCCGGCGTGTCGCCGCCACCCGCGTTGGCAGCCCTCCCGAGCCCGACCCCGACCCCGATCCCGACGCCGACCCCGAGCCCGACCCGTCCTGCCCGCGGCCGGTCCCGTCCCGCCGGACGGACGGCCCTGGACGGTCACGGTCGGCAACAACAGTCCGACCCGCGACGTTGTTCGTGGCCGAGGAGACGCGAGCGGCATCATGGGGCGGCTGTGTCGGGTCCGTGACCCCGAACGTCGTGCTACCCGGCGCCACCGTGAAGGTGACCTTCCTCCTTCCCGCGAGGGCGTGACGGGTGGTCGATCTTCGTGAACCCGGTGACCGGCACGGGGTCGTTGCTCGCGGACGACTGACGGCCCCTGGACGGGCGAGATCCGTATCGAGCGGACGGGCAGGGGGCTGGTTGAGCCCCGAGGCAGGTCGTCGGTTCGGCACCGTTCCTAGGCCCCGAGGATCCGGGGCAGTCGCTGCCGTCCTGGAGGCTGCCAGCTGCCGTCGATCTGCACGGCCAACGCAGGCCTCTGCCGTCCACGTGCCGGACATCTGGTCGCCGGGCATGCCGGCGCGTATGCGTCGGAGCATGGCGGGGCAACTCTAGATGGTTCGACCGACCCACGACAAGCCGTCGGGCCGACCGCACGGGGCCCGAGTCAGCGCGGTGTGGCCGACGAGAGTCCCAGAAGCCTCGCCGCATCGACCATCCGCTCGTCGTAGGTCACGATCACTTCGAGATCGTCGCCCACGGCCATCGCCGTTGCGAGGTGGATGGCGTCGAGCGTTCGGAGCACCTGCGGTTCCAGCGTGCCGGCCGCGTCCAGGATTCGATCGTCAATCCCGATGAGGTCGACGCGCCGCAGGCCTTCTCGCACGGTCGCCAGAGCAGCTGGGCCCAGGTGGCGGACCGCACGCAGGGATTCCGTGCGCAGCAGCGCCGACGAGACCCGACGGGCGTCGCGGCTGGCAAGGAAGGTCCGAGCGGCCGCGGATTCCGTCTCCTCCACGACCAGCTTGATGAATGCCGAGCTATCGAGGTAGACCGCGCTCAATCAGCCCGTCCCTCTGAAACGAGCCGCGATGGCGTCGTGGCTTCCGGCGGGAGTCCGACAGGCTGGAGGTCCAGGAGGTCACCCTCCCCTCGACGCAGGAGTCCCTCACGTTCCAACCGGGCCAAGCCGCTCGGCATCGTCCTCAGCAGGACCGCGACGGGACGCCCACGGTCGGTAACCTCCACGGTCTCGCCCGCCGCCACGCGTCGCAAGATGGCGCTCGCCTGACGACGCAGCTCCCGGACCCCAACTCGCTCCATGTGCGACATGGTAGCACACCGCATCGACCGGCCGCCGCAGGCGATGGAACGGCTCCTGCCTGAACGCATCGCCTATACTCGCCCTCCAGCCGACATAGCTCAGCGGTAGAGCAGCTGTTTCGTAAACAGCAGGTCCTCGGTTCAAATCCGAGTGTCGGCTCCACTCTTCCCCCGTGAACCGCGCCGAAATGGGCCGCCCTGGCGCCTTCCGGCGGAGACCTGACGCCTGAACTGGGAGGAGGTTGATCCCATGCGTCACCCCGAACTGCGCTCGCCCTTCATCGCGTTTATCGCGTTCATCGCGACGATGATCGCCGCATGCGGCAGTTCCGGCGCTGCGACCGCCCCGCCACTGTCGTCATCGGCGGCCGCGGCCGCCAGTGTCGTGGCGACCCAGGCTGCTTCGCCGTCCGCTTCAGCCTCGGCGCAGGCGGTCGCCAGCCCGTCGGTATCGGAGCCGACGCCATCATGCGATCCAGCTTGCCTGCTCATGCAGATGCAACCGCCGGCGCTTACGGTCCCTGGCTCGCTCCCGGCCGGGAAGTACACGACGGTGAACTTCTACCCGGGCGGCATGACCGTCAAGCTCAACGACAAGTGGTCGAGCCACGAAGACAGCACGGGCGAGCTCGCCCTCGACGTCGCGGGCACCCACGGGGAAGGCGACACGATTGTGTTCTGGCTGGACATGCACCCCGTCACCTACGACGGCAGACCGGTCACGGGCGTGGCCAATACGCCGACCGCGGTCAGTGACTGGCTCCATGGCGTCCGCGAGCTGACCGTCTCGCCGGCCAGGGAGACGACGATCGGCCAGGACAAGCTGCCGGCCCTGGTGATGGATATCGCGGTCTCGGACGCTGCGCCCAACGGCGATCCGGGCTGTCCGACGCGCGCCTGCGCCGCGATCTTCGACTTCCCGGAGTTCTCGGAACCGTGGGCGATCTCCGATGACATGAAGACGCGGCTCTACCTCGCCCAGATCGGCGACGGGCCGCACATGCTGTACGTCGTCTACAACGTCGTCGACGCAACGAAGTTCGCGCCGATCGGACAGCCCGTCGTCGACAGCATCAAGCTTTCGACCACGCTCGACTGACAGTGCAGTCACGCACGGGCTGGTAGCGATCGTTGCGCTTGGAAGCGGAACCCCTGCGACCGACGTCGCTTGGGGGGACGTGAGTCCTAGCGCCAGTCGATGGCGCGAACTTCGACCGGCTCGCGGACTCCCTTGAGGGTCAACGCGCGCGGCTCTGAGAGCTTGAACCGGGTTTGCCCGGCCCGCTCGAGGACGTCGCTGGAGACGAGGATCTCCTGACCCGAGGCCGCGCCGCCGATGCGCGCGGCGACGTGCACGCCGTGACCGCTGTAGTCGCGGCCATCCGGCGTCGCTTCGGCCGTGTGCAGACCGATCCGAACGGACGGCGCGAACCCGTGATCGCGGCGGTGTCGCATCAACCGCCGCTGGATGTCGACCGCGCACTCGATCGCGTCCGCAGCCTTGTCGAACGTCACGAAGAAGCCGTCGCCGGTGTTCTTCACTTCCTCGCCGCGGTGGCTTGCGAAGGCCGACCGAAGCTCCCTGTTGTGCCACGAGAGGAGTTCTGCCCAGGCCTCGTCGCCCACGAGTCCGATCAGGTCCGTCGAGGTGACGATGTCGGTGAACATGAACGTCCTGGTGACTCGCGCCGCTGAGGCCGCGGGCCCCTGCTCCTCCCCGAGGAGCGCGTCCACCCGCTGCAGGTCGAGCGTCGCGCCCAGCCGCTCGAAGACGGCACGAGCCGCCCGGAGGTCCATCCGGGCTGTCGCCTGATCGCCCTCCCCGGCGATCGCCTCGGCATAGCGAAGTCGAGCTCGCGCGCTCTCGTAGGGCAGGTCGTTTTCCATCCACAGCCGCCACGATCGACCCAGGATCGGGGACGCCTCCGAAGGCCGGTCCTCCCCCAGCAGCAACTCGCCCTTCGCCATCAGGGCGCCACCCTCGAACAGCGGTCGCTTGTACCCCGCCGCGATCGAATCGAGCTCTTCGACAGCGTTGCGCGCAGCGTCCAAGTCGCCGAGGGCAAGGGCAATGTCGATCGCCGCGGGCAGGAGAAGTCCCCGCGTGGCCTGATCCACCGGACCCTCGCCTGTCGTTGTCGCAGCCAGCGACCGCTCGATCGAGCGCCAGGCATCCTCTAGCTCGCCGCGGGCCAGATGGAGAAGCGCCATGCCGGGCTGCCCGTCATCGCCAAGCTCGTACGCGCGCTCGAGGGCATCGGCCGCCCCCTGCAGGTCGCCCATCCGAAGCCGGATCTCCCCGATCTCGTGATAGGCGAATCCAAGGCTGTCGTTCAGGCCGAACCGCTGGAGCTCCTCACAGGCCTGACGCGCCTCCAGCTCGGCCTCTGGCCATTGGCCGCGGAGCATCTTCAGTTCCGCTCGGTGAACCCGGCAGACGCCCGGATATCCGCCCACTCCCTGACGGCGCATCCAGCGCTCGCCCTCGTCGGCCCACTGGCCCGCGCGCTTCAGATCACCGATGTTCCGACAGGCGGCAATCGTGTTGCACAGGATGTCGCTCGCGACCCGGAGATTTAGCTGGCCAGAGGTCGCCGCTGCCGCCGCCTCATCGAGAAACGCCAGACCTTCCGGAATGTTGCCCTGGTGCATCTCGCCATAACCCTTGAAGCTCGTCGCCATGAATTGCACGTCGGCGTTTCCGTGCTCCCTGGCCACGTCGATGGCGCGATCCGCGTGGGCGAGGCCGTCGACCATCCGATGGTCAAACACGGCACTCATGCCAGCGAACAGGTGGAGCCAGGCGTGCATCCCCGACTCGGGCGTGCCCTCGAGGAGACTCGCGGCGCGCCCAAACCACCCTTCGCCGACCGATGGCGCCTGGCGGCGGAAGAACATGTAAGCGAGAAGGAAGGCCGCGCCAGCGGCTTCGATCGGTCGACCGGCCTCGACGTAGGCTGTGAACGCCCGCGCGAGCGTATCGGACGCCTCATCGGGCTTGCCCGCCCACCAGGCGGCATCGCCCATCCGCTCGAGGTCGTCGGGCGACAGGCCACCTTCGCGGTCGGCCGCGGCGAATGCCTCCAGCGCCTCCGTCCAGGCGTGGCGCTTCACGGCGTCCCTGCCTAGCTCGAGCGAACCGGCCGCCGATGAATTCATGAGTGCCTCGCCGTAACCGAGCAACTGCCGTCCGATTATCCGCGACGCCCGCAACCGGCTGATCCGAGTGTCGGCTCGACTCCCGTCCTGGTCGAGCGTCGTCGGAGGTCGTAGGAACGGCGACCCTCGGTTGCCTCTCACCCCGTCTGATCGGCGCGATCCCACCACACGACCGTCGCCGCAAGGCCAGCCGCGGCGACTGCGACGACGACCAGAACCCCCGCCGGGGCCACCGGCTCGACCGATGTCCCGCCCGCCCCGGCGAGGAGCGCTGGGACCGACCACGGGAACCACGCACCCCAGCCCAACACCGTCAAGACCTGCGAGACCACGATCACCGCCACGGTCCACGCCAGCGGCGCGATGTAGCCGCGACCGACTCCAGCGAAGAACGCCGCGCCTGTCTGGAGCACGATCGTCAGAACAGCGGCGAGCGCGATCGCCGCCACGGTCGCCCCAGCGTCGGCAGCAGACCAGCCCGGTAGGCCGATGAGCGCGCCGATCGTGAGCCCAAGCGCGATGACCCATGCAGAGATCGCCAGGCCCCAGATCGCGATGACGCACGCCTTGGCGAGGACGATCGTCCGCCGCGGCGTTGGGTTCGCGAGCAGGTCCCGAACGGTCCGGTCCGCGAACTCGCGCCCGAAGACCCAGGCCGTAAGGAACGCGAACAGGATCGCACCGCCAACGGCGATGGCCTGGCCGAGCATGTTGAGGAAGGTCGGCCAATCCGCCGTACCGGCCGTCAGCTGGGCCTTGGCGCCGAGGAGCCCGAGGGACCGAGCCCGCTCGGGATCCTTGAGGATGACCATGAACAGGCCCATCACCAGGGGTGCGAGCGAGAAGCCGACCGCCACGCCCCATGGCACCCGCGAGTGGCGAGCCTTGAGCATCTCGGTCCAGACCGCGGCCCGCAGCGCGTTCACAATTCCGTCTCGTGGTCGCGGCCCGTCAGGCGGATGAAGTGCTCCTCGAGCGACTCGCGCGCGACTGCGAGGCGGGTCGGTGGCGCACCCGCCGCCACCAGCACGACGGCGATCTGGTCCGGCGCATCGAGCGCTCGAGGGTCGCGCAGCTCGAGCATGGCGGGCCTACCGTTGCGCCCGGGCCGCGTCGGTGTCAGGCCAGCCGACCGAAGGGCGGCCTCGGCCCGCTCGAGGTCGTTGGCCTCGACCTCGAGCCGACGGTCGCGATGGCGTTCGAGCGCGTCGCGGTCGAGTTCTTCGACCAGCCGCCCCCGATGCACGATCCCGATCCGGGTGGCCAGCCGATCGACCTCGCCAAGGATGTGACTCGACATGAACACGGTGACGCCGTGCTCGGTGGCAAGCGTCCGGATCAACTCCCGGATCTCGATGACGCCCGCCGGGTCCAGGCCGTTGGCCGGCTCGTCGAGCACGAGCAGCTCGGGCGCAGGGAGCAGCGCCCTCGCGAGAGCAAGGCGCTGGAGGTTGCCGAGCGACAGCGTGCCAGCCCGCTGGTCCGCGTAGGCTTTGAGCGCCAGCTGCTCAATGACCGCGTCCACGCGCGCCAAGGTCTGTTACTCCCGCCAGCCGGCGCGCGATGTCGAGGTTGTCGCGGACGCTGAGTTCCGGATATGCGGTTGCGCTCTCCACGAGATGGCCGACCCGTCGCCAGAGGCTTGTCGCCCCGGCAGTCACCCGCTGACCGAAGAGTTCCGCGTGGCCCCCCGTCGGCCGGATCATGCCGAGCAGCATCCGGATCGTCGTCGACTTGCCCGCGCCGTTGAGGCCCAGGAAGGCGTAGATCTCGCCTCGAGCGACGCGCAGGTTGACGCTGTCGACGGCGAGGACGCCGCCCCGGTACCGCTTGGTCAGGCCGGTCGTCTCGACCGCGAGATCGGTCACCCAGGGCCTCGCCGTGGTAGCCGAGCCCGCCGAGGACTAACGCGTTGAGTTCGTCGATCGCTGCCGGAACATCGCCGGGGTCGGACACCACCTCGTGAAGCGACCCGAAGCAGGCCATCACCCACGCGCCGGCGCGCTCGGGATCCTGTCGCCGGAGTAGTCCGCGCGCGATGCCAGACGCGATGATCTCCATAACTGCCGGGGCGAGGCGGGTGAGCGCTCGCTCGCCCATGCGGTCATGGAGGACGCGGTTCTCGGAGCGGTGGATCACGTCGACAAGTTCATCAGTCACTCTGGGCGCTGTGACGATACGGTGCATTGGGGGTAGGCCGGGTCGCACTTCGCGGCGGCAGGCACGATCGCGGGGATCCTGGCGTAGGCGCTCGCGACCCGGTAGCGAACGCTTCCGCGGCCCTCATGCTCCTCGAGCGCCTACGCCAACTGGGCGATCTGGATGAGGTTGCCGCAGGTGTCGTCGAAGACTGCCGTGGTGACCTCGCCCATCTCGATCGGCTCCTGGGTGAACCGCACGCCTCTCGACCGGAGCCGATCGAACTCGGCCTGAACGTCGTCGACGGCGAAGGAGGCGGCCGGGATCCCGTCCTCGACCAGCGCCTTCTTGTACGGCTTGACGGCTGGATGGTCAGATGGCTCGAGCAGGAGTTCGGTGCCATCTGGTTGTTCAGGCGACACCACGGTCAGCCATGAGGCGCTGCCGAGGGGGATGTCGGTCTTCTTCTCGAAGCCGAGGATGTTGGCGTAGAAGTCGAGGGCCTTCGCCTGGTCGTCGACGAAGACGCTCGTGACGTATGTCCGCATTCGAACGCTCCTTTCAGTCGCGGATGGGCCAGCGGTCTGTGATCTCCTTGAGTGGCGCGCAATCGAGGTGGTGGAACTTGTACCGGCCGTCGCGTCTGACCTTGACCAGACCGGCGCCCTCGAGCACGTCGAGATGTTGGGAAATCGCCTGGCGCGTCGAGTCGATCCCGTGCTTCATCAACAGGCGAGCACAGAGCTCGAACAAGGTCTGACCGTCGCGGTCGGTCAGCTCATCGAGGATGGTCCGCCTGGTGGGATCGGCCAGGGCCTTGAACACATCCACGTGGCCGATGATAGGCAAGTCATCACTTGCCTGTCAAACTCGAAGACACCACGTGTGCGTCAAGGACGGTTGGTAAGTCCTCCCGCCCATGCCCGACGAAGCGGCCGCCCGCGCGCCAGCGGACGCGCCGGCTAGCGCGCCACGCGGTAGCGGAGGTAGACGACGCTCGAGCTGAAGGTGCGGGTCTCGACGAGTTCGAGATCCACCCGGCGCTCGCGCTGCGGAAAGTACGGAATGCCGCCGCCAACCAGCACCGGGTAGACCATGGCCCGATACTCGTCGATCAGACCCAACGCGGCCGCCTCGGCGGCGAGCGTCGCGCCGCCGATCGCGATTTCGCCCTCGCCCGGCTCGGCTCGCAACCGCTCGATCTCCTCCGCGAGGCCGCCGGAGGCCAGGCGGGCAGTGCCCTTCACCGCCGACAGCGTGGTGGAGAACACCACCTTCGGGAGCGGCTTCCAGAGCGCGGCCCACTCGAGCTCTGCGTCGTCGAGCGAGGGATCCTCGTCGGCGGTCTCCCAGTACAGCATCGTCTCGTACAGCCGCCGACCCATGAGGTGAACGCCGACCTCTCGGATCTCGTCGATCCAGAAGCGAAAGACCTCGGCGTCGGGCATCGTCCAGTCGAAGGTCCCGTCCGGCCCGACGATGTAGCCGTCAAGTGAGAGGCTCATCGAATAGGTCACGCTGCGCACCAGAAGCCCTCCTCGGTAACGGGATCGACAACACGACGCCGGACGCCATTAGGACACATCCGCACTAGGCAGTGGCCAACGACCAGGCGACGTAGATGGCCATCACCGCAGCTACCAGCAGGTCCGTCCACGTCGCCACAAGCTCCGCCCGGTTGAGCCCGCGCTTGGCAGCATGGCGGAGACCGGCGAGTCCCAGGAACGATCCGCCGATGATCGCGGTCGGCACAGTCCAGGCCGGCACGAAGGTCGCGATGATCGCCACCAGTCCGACGCTCGCGTTCGCGAAGCCCAGCTCCTGGACGACCTGCTCAGCGCCAGTGTCCTGGTGTCCAAGGATCGAGCCCGTCGTGAAGCCGGGACGGGTGATCTGGCTTATGCCGGCGACGAACAGGCGGGTCCCGACGCCCCAGAACAGGAACCACCGACCGAAGACCGCGATCGGGTCACCCCCACTCGCGACCAGCGTGATGACGGCCGATCCGATCGGCAGGACGACCGTCTGCGCCACGACGACCGCAACGTACACGCAGCGAAATATCCCACAGGCGAAGTGGGCTCTATCAATGGTCGATTCGTTGTCACGGTTGCACCGAGTCCCTTGAGTTCGTCCCCGTGCTCTGTGCGGTCGGTGTGTCAGCCCGCAATCGGGCGTGCTGCAGAGCTCGAGCCCCAGCTGCGCGAGGCCTTCGGCCAATGGCGTGAACCCCAGCCATCCGCCGAAGGAGCGCGACGTCACCCCAGCCGGGATGCCACGGACCAGGACCACGCCGCCGGAGTCGCCGGTCGCCACCTGGATCCGTGCCGCGACCATGCACGGGAAGTAGTCGCCATCCTGGTCGTTGAGGCTCTGGCCCTTCTCGGCGACCGGACCACTGCGATAGGTGTTGCGCCCGTCGATCTCGGCGAGGTCGCCGATGGCGATGTCAGCACACCCGAGGGGCTTGGTCCCGGGCTCGATGACGCGGTAGCCGGCCGTGCCCAGGTCGATGACGTTCAGGTGCCCCCACGGGATACGGGCGGGCGTCACGACCAGGTAGTTGATGTCCGACGAGGCGCACCGGTGGCCGGGATATGGGCAGGTGGCGTCCTGGGCGCGCGGACCGAAGACGCCACGAACGGTCGCGCCGTCCGGGTCGTAGGCCACCGTCCCCTCCGTGGTGCAGTGGCCCGTCGAGGTGAGCACGACGGTGTCGCCATGGCGGGCATAGACCCCACCCGAGCAGGCACCCCAGAGCTGCTGGCCGGCGAGGACCGGCGGGTCGTAGATCGAGGTGGTGCGGTGAGGTGCCAGGACGCCGGTCAGGAAGTGGACACCGACGCCTACAACGAGCCCCGCGACGACTGCCCCGCCGATGACCGACTTGCGCATACGCCATCGATCCCATAGCCGGCGCCGCGACGCAAGGGCTCGATAGTCGGGTTGGGTGGGCCAAAGGACCGCCAGCGCACGGTCGTCGCCCTATTGACCCGAGCAGCGCCTGACATGCTCACTTCCAGACTATCGAGTCGACGAGCGGTTGCAGCGCCTTCACGGCTCTCTTGAAGTGGGCGACGCTGTCATCCGCGCCGATCGCGACCAGGACCTCGTGCCCGTCGACTCTGACAACGTCGATCCGCTGGGGATGGTGAGGCCCGAATCCGAACCCAGGCGGATCCGTGACGCCCGGGATCGGACCAACTGCGACCTCGCTGGCACCGCTGACAACATCGAGTTGCGTCGCGTCGAGGCCGCCAATCTTGATCGTCTTGGGCGAAGCCGCGAGCGTCAGGCCGGGAAGCTTCGTGATCCAGGTCGCGAGATCCTTCGGCGGGTCGCTCAGCGTGCCGGAGTGCCTGGGGTCGAACACCTGGTCGATTCGAGTGATGAACACGTCCGCCGACCACGTCCCGTGCCCGTGGGGCTTCGGCTTGTCAAATCCGAATGAGATAGAAATCCAGCCAGGCTCGTTGACGTCGGCCTCACCGACGCTCTCGTACGCGATCCTCCCATCGGGCCCGGCGATTGTAAGCTCGGCGAGCGTGAACGTCAGCGCTGGCTGGAAGGCGGTCGCGTAAGTCCCCGCACCGAATGCTCCGCTGCCGCTGGCCCCCAGCACCGAGACGCCGCTCGGCGACGGCCCGGCCGTTGGAGGAACCGAAGGTGTCGTCGATGGGACAGGAACCGTCGGAGCCGGGCTCGAAGGCCCCCGGCTCGACGCGGCCGGGACGCTGCCCCCGCAACCTGACGCGACCGCCACCATAACGAGCAGCGTGATGACCGTTCGGCCGCGCTTCATCGCCGCACGCCGTTCGGGTCATACAGGAGGCCGGCGCCCATGGTCGTCATGAGCACCCTGCCGTCCGGCAGCACGGTGAACGTGTCCGCGTAGTACCCGGCTCCTTCGTCGGTGCCGGTGAAGCCCAGCCCCCAGCTTGGATCTGCCGGATAGGTCGGGCCGCCTGCCGAGGTCCACGCCCCGCTGGCCGGGTCATAGAGTTCGCCCGGATCGACGAGATCCTTCCAAAGGACGCGGCCATCCAGCAGCAGGACGATGCTTCCGCGAGGGAACGCCTCTCCCACGCAGCATTCCACTGGCGGACTCGCGGTGGTCGCCCACCCACCAGTCGTCGGGTCGTACAGCTCGGCCGAGGTCCGGGCCCCATTGGCCTCGGCACAGACGACGAGCACCTCACCATCCGAGAGGGGCGTGGCGATCCGACAGCTGCCAGGACCGGCGAATGACGGGGCCGCCGACCACGTCCCGACGCGCGGGTCATACAGCTCGGCCAGCTGAAGGTCCGGGGTCCCGCTCTGGGAACCCCCGACCACCAACACGTTGCCGTCGGGCAGCAGAGCCGCCGTGGGGGCGACCAGCGCTTCGGTCATGTTCTCGGTTGAGGCCCAAGTCCCGGTGGCCGGGTCGTACACCTCGGCTCTCTTCGAGGGACGAAGCTTGTTGCTGTAGACGGCGCCGCCAACGACAAGCACCTTGCCGTCGGGCAGGAGGGTCGCGCTGTGGTGACTCCGGGCCAGGAGCATGCTGTTCGTGTCGGTCCAGATGCCGGTGGCTGGGTCGTACAGCTCGGCATTACTCTGCGGTGGATGACCCAACTCAATGCTGCTACCACCGGCGACGAGCACCCGGCCGTCGGGCAGCAGGGTCGCGCTGTGGCCCTGACCGCGCGGCCAATGCATCCTCGCGGTCTCGGTCCATCGCCCGCTGATCGGGTCATACAGCTCGGCAGATACCGACAGCACACTGTCCCCCGGCCAACCGCCAGCCACGAGGACATGTCCGTCGGGCAGCAGCGTTGCCGTCTCCCCCAATCGACCGTTCTTCATGCTCCCGGTCAGTGTCCATGAACCTGGTCCCCGGGTGACCGGTTCGGTCGACGAAGGCTGCGGGTTGTCAGTCCGGGGCGTGTCAGGCGACGGGGAGCTGGGGCGATGACGCGGAACAGCTTCGCCGACGGAGCCGGCGGCATGTCCGACGTCAGGCGCACGAGGCCAGAGCCCACGGCGATCGCACCTCCGATCAGCACGGCAGCAAGCAGCACAACGAGGACGAGCAGCGCGACGGTGCGCCGTCGACCGAGGACCCCGGCCGATCGAGGGGTCGTAACGGCTCCTGCCCGCATCTGCGGCCTGACGGCGATGAGGCGGTCACTCGGCCCACTTGTCCCGAGCGTCTCGAGTCGAAGTTCAACCTCGCTCCAGACATCGGGCACAGGGACAAGGTCGAGCGTCGCGAATCGCTGGCGCAGGTCATCCATTGCGATCACCCAGAAGTTGTCGGAGACGACCTCTGCCCCGGCTGAGGTTGGCGCGGACGGCCAGGCTGTTCGACCCGAGTCGGGCTGCGATGTCGCGGATCGGCAGGTCGGCGTAGTAGAAGAGGATCACTGCGGCTCGCTGGGCGTCCGGGAGCTGTCGAAGGGCAGCCAGGAGGTCTGGATCGCCGTATCGGTCTTCGTGCTCAGGGGGAGTGGCGGGTACAGGTGGCCCAGCACGGCGAGCCTTCAGGGCGCCCGCCGAGATCCGGAAGGCGGTGCGCCAGGTCCAGGCGGCCGGGTCACGGACGGCTGTGCCCCGGTTGAGGACCTGGGCGTAGGCTTCGGCGACCGCGTCGCTGGCGATGTCAGCGTCACCGGCAAATGCGTAGATGGCGCGCCAGAGCCGCTCCGCGTCGGCTCGATACACGGCTTCGACGCTCTCATGCGGTTTCGTCAAGGCCACGGCGCTGTCCATCAATGACAAAGGGGCCAGTTTGCCCCACAAGGTGACATCCGCGGCGGAAGAACTCCAATCAGAAGTCGAGTGCCCGGGTACTGGCCCGGCTACGTCACCCTGTCGGTAATGGTCCCCAATTGGGACCGTTCTCATTGAGGGCCGTCGGGGCGAGCAGATGGAGATCGCTGCCGTCGCGGTTCATGACGAACAGGTCGCTCACACCGTTCGTCGACGGGAAGTGCGTTGGGACCGGCCGGGCCGGGTCGCGGAGCGAGCAGGCGGCCGCTCACGATCGCGCTCGCGCGACCGCGTCATGGTGTTCCGTTCGGGTCGAACAGCGTCGCCGCCGGTCTCGGACCGCCGCCCACGGCTGGCCACTGCTCAGACGTTACGAGGACCCGGCCGTCGGCCAGCAACGTGGACGTGTGAACGTAGGTGGAGAGATCGCCGCTCAGGCCGCCGACCTTGGTCCATGAACCGCTGGAAGGGTCGTACAGCTCGCCCCCGCCCCCATAAGTCGCCGCAAGAACCTTGCCGTCCGGGAGCGGTTTGGCCTGACCACCACCTTGAGCCTCGAAGAGATTCCCCGCGCTGCCCGGGCTCCCCGTGGCGACCCACACGCCCGTGACAGGGTCGTAGAGCTCGGCCGTCGTTACGGCCGGGCTCAGGCTGTTGCCGTTGTCGCCGCCATAGACCAATACGTTCCCGTCCCCCAGCAATACCGCCGTGTGATTCCGACGAGCCGAGGCGAGCACGCCGGTCTCTGTCCACGTCCCGCTGGCCGGGTCATACAGCTCCGCCGAAGCCACTGCAGGCTCGGTGCAGCATTGGCCACCCACGACGAGGACGCGGCCATCGGGCAGGAGGGTGGCCGTGTGGCCGTTCCGAGGAACGCTCATGGCGGCGGTCTTTGCCCAATTCCGGTGATCGGGTCGTAGACCTCGGCACTACGTTCTGGATCGCCTGTGCGCGAGGAAGCGCCGCCTGTCACGAGAACCCTGCCGTCGGACAGAACCGTGGCCGTCGCACCCGCCCGCGCCGTTGTCAGGCGGCCGGTATCCGTCCAGGTGCCCGTGCTCGGGTCATACAGCTCGGCGCTGGACACCAGGCGAGACACTCCTCCGCTCGAGGCACCGCCACCCAGCACGAGAACCTTGCCGTTCGCCAGCAGGACTGCCGCGTGCCCCTCCCGGGCCTCGTGCATGCTGCCCGTGAGGGTCCATCGGCCAGTGCTCGGGTCGTACAGCTCCGCGGTTGCGCGCGTGAGTCCCCGCCGGTTGAATTGCGGATTGCCGCCGGCGACAAGAACCTTGCCGTTGGGAAGAAGCGTCGCGGATTCGCCGAATCGAATCTCGACCATGTTCCCGGTGACGGTCCACATTGCCGATACCGAAGGTCTGGCAGTGGGTTCGGGCGTGGCTGATGGTTCGGGGGATCCGGCGGTTGGCGAAGCCGACGGCCCGGTCGAGCCTGTGACCGGGACCGACGGGCCCCCCGAAGGTTGTGGTGAGCTCAGGAGCCCACCGCCCACGACCGCGGTTACAGCGATCGCGGCCGTCGCCGCGGCGGCGAGGTACGCGAAACGACTCTTGATCGGGAACCTCCGCGGCAGGCGCATGGCTCGCCGCTGTGGGATCGAGGGATATGCCGCCAGGACCGTCTCGAGGACCTGGCCGGGGGCGTCGACGGGATCTGCTTCGAGCCAATCCGCGATGCGAGGGTCGAAGCCGGGATCGGGTTCGAGGTAGCGCGTCATGCGGGTCGCTCTCCGGATGCGGCGAGGGAGCGCTCCCCCGCATCGAGCACGGTCCGCAGTTGACGGACCGCGTAGTGGAGGCGGGACCGCGCGGTCCCGACGGGGATGCCCAGGACCTCCGCGATCTCGGTGAGCGGATACCCCAGGTGGTGATGAAGTACGACAACCGCACGGTGTTCCGGCGACAACCGACGGAAGGCGGCCTCGAGCTCATCCCGCGCCGCGACCGAGCGCGCCACGTCGGGATCGGTCGCGGTGTCGAGTGACATGACCCGGACGCGTGCGGCCCAGCGGCGTTCGCCGCGGGCCTCCGCGTAACAGGCATTGACCACCAGGCGATGGAGCCAGGCGTCGAAGTGGTCGGGCTCGCGAAGGTTCGGCAGGTCGCGCCAGGCCCCCAGCAACGCTTGCTGGGTCGCATCCTGGGCTCGATGCGGATCGCGCAGGATCCGATAGGCGAGGGCGTAACAGCGATCCGCGCTTGCTGCTGCCAGCGACTCGAAGGCGTCCCGGTCGCCGTGACTGGCCCGCTCCACGAGCTCGGCCTGCATCATCCGCTCCGGATGGGCGCGACCCGTCTGGTCGCCTCACCGAGTATGGAGCCGGCCGGCGCGGAAACGTTCATCGCGCGATCGGGTTGAGTGATACCGGGCCTGACGAGCTCGCGACATCCGGCCCTAGCGACGGGGCGGTCTCTCGCGGCCAGATCGACCGCGACGAGGGCCGGGCCTCGTTTGCTGGCTTCCGAGTGTCGGCTACAGCTCTATTCTCGTCCGGTCGGCCACGACCCCATGATCTGGCGCAGGATCGCGAACTCGCCGACGTGGTAGGCGTTGTGGTCGGCGTCGATGCGGACCTCTCGCAGGAGCGTGTGGCCGGGCGTCCCCGGGATGACCGCGAAGAGATCGCTGGCCGGATCCATGATCAGGGCGCGAAGGGCCGCCTTGTCGGCGATGAACGCGCTGATCGTCGTATCGAATTCGGTGCGGGTCGCGGTCGCGTCGCGGTTCGGCCAGTAGTCGGCGGGCCAGTCCCGCTCGACGTACTCGGGATTCGTGACGTAGTCGAGGATGTCGGCCTGGGTCAGGCGAAGGTGCTCGACCAGGTGCCACGGCGTGTAGTCGACGTTCGGCGCTCGGCTGTTGATCGCTTCATTCGGGAAGTCGGCGATGGCCTCCTCGAACGGCATGTGGGCCCCCACGCCGTCGAGGAGCTCGGCGAGTTGGCGTCTGAGCACGTCGATGTCCACGGGAACCTCCAAACCTCGTCGGTTCGCGGCCGAGGGCCACGAGCGTGGTCCAGCAGGCGATCGCCCGAGGTGGTTGGCGATTCGATTCGCTCAACCGGTGGGAACCACATGCGCCACCTGGCCATATTGCATCCGCCACGAAACCAGCCACCGACCACGGCGTCCGCCAGGATCGACCGCATCATCCGGCGAGCACCTCCAGGCGTAGGCCCTGATGGCGATCGGATCCGCAGCGGGTCAGACCACGAGACCTAGGGCCCGAGGCAACGGGTCGCATGACCCTAGCTCGGCAGTCGGCAGCCGATCGACGATCGTCATGGCGCGGAGCCTCGGCCCATCGCCATACGGAGGATCTGGCCATGACGACTCAGTCGGTTGCCCAGCGGCCCGTGGCCGCGGGCCCGAGACCGGAGCTCCATCTCGCCGGCAAGACGTGCATCGCATTCCTCGTCCTGCTCGGACTGGGCGCCCTCGCGGGGGGCGTCGCCCTCGTAACGAAGCCCGATGGGAGCGTCATGCACTTCGACCCGGCGCTGCTCGCCGGCAGCCCGTTCGCCGACTTCTCGATCCCGGGACTGATCCTCGGGCTGCTGTTCGGGGTCGGCTCATTCGTCGTCGCCGGGATGGGCCTTGCCCACGTCCGGATCGCGCCCTTCCTGGCGTTCGCGATCGGCTGCGGCCAGATGATCTGGATCGTCGTCGAGCTCGCGATCATCCAGGAGCTGAGCTTCCTCCACCCGGTCTGCTTCGCGATCGGCCTGGTCATCGCCGTCAGCGCCGTGCCGTGGGGCTGGCCGACGTTCCAGGCCTGGCGCGCGACGCGCTGACCCCAGCCCGGTGGCCGGTCGAGACGACCCAATGACGGTGCGTCGATAGCATCTCGTCCTGCCCGTTCCGTTCACGGGAGTGTCCGAGCCGGGCGATACGCGCGACCCCGCAGGCTGGACGGAGGTCGGCCCAATGGCAGACGAGCCCCGGTCCCATCGGATCCGATTCTCATCGCGTCTGGTGCGGATCGCCTACCTTGCCGGTCTGGTCGTCCTCGTCGCGGTGGCAGTGGCGCTTGCCGCGATCGGACTCAGTCAGAACCAGGCTGGGACGACCCCCCTCGCGTTCGGCCACGTCTTGGTCATGGGGGCGGTCGTCATCGCGATCCTGGGGATCGTGGCCTACGGTCCCGAAGGGTTCCTGGCCGCCCTGTGGGTCTTCGTACCGCTCGTACCCGCGCTGGCCGCGATCGTCTCCGTTGCGATCTACCTGCTCTCCCCGAACGACCCATCGCAACCCAGTGCGCTGGGGGAGCGGACGGTCGCCGTCTACGTCGGCGTCGCCGCAACCCTCTTCGCATGGGGGCTCTCGGCCTTCCCCGGTGCCGAGATGGCGTGCCGGGACCGCGCCCAGCTGCGCGTCTTCAACGACCTGCGCCAACGGTTCTTCGTCTTGCGTGCTCGCGTCGATTCGGAGTGCTCGAAGCCCGAGCATGGCAGCACGAAGGCGGTTCTCGAGGCGCAGAGCCTGATCGCCGCCGTCGAGCGCGAGCTCATCGCCGCAGAGAACGAGGGCCCGGCACTCCGTTGGGTGCTCGCGACCGGCTATACCGGCATCGCCCGGCAGCTCCATCGGGTGGAGGAGGCCCTGTTCGCCGTCGAAGACGCATCGGAGATCGTTGGTGACGCCCTTCATGACGACCTGAGCCTCGAGGACTCGGGACTCAGGAACCGGTTCACGCTTCGTCGGATCATCCGCGACGTCCTGCCCTCGATCGCTCCAGGGGCCGCCGAGTCGCTCCTCCGTCCGGTGCCTGCCCTCCCACCCGCTTCGGCGGTCATCAGCCGTTCAAACCCGCCCGCGGCCGCGGCCGGCGATCACCAAACCGACACCCGCGGCGCGTCTCCCGCGGAGGCCCGCGAGGCGCTCAGGGAGGTGCAATTCGCAATCAACGATTACCGGGATGACATCGTCGACAGCTTCGTCCGAGGACGAAACCGGGTCATCTGGACCTACCTCGTCGTAGCGATCTCGACCTATGTCCTGGTCGCCCTTGGGCTCCTGGTCGGGATCCCGAAGACGGCGCTCGTAAGCGTCGCCGTGCTGTACCTGGTCGGCAGTATCGTCGGATTGTTCAGCCGCCTGAGGATCGAGTCGTCCCGGGCGTCGACCAACGAGGACTACGGCCTCTATCTCGCTCGCCTCATCACCGGCCCGATGCTCTCCGGTCTCGCCGGCGTGGCCGGGGTCTACCTCATCGCCCAGGCCCCGGCATTCCTCGGGCCGCTGACGGCGAGCGCCCCGGCCGCGGCAACGGCGAGCCCGTCGGCGAGCCCGTCACCGGCCGACCTCGCGGCGATCAGTCAAGTGCCCCAGCCCAAGGCGTTGGCCGACATCTACGACCTCACCGTGAACCAGCTTGCCCTGCTCGTGGCAGCCGTCTTTGGTCTGGCGCCGGGCCTGCTCACGTCACGTCTCCAGCAGCAGGTCGACCGTCTGGAACGCGACCTCCAGCGAAGCGAACCGGCGACGAGCACGGCCGCAGGTGGGCCGGCAGCCGAAGGCACTGCCGAGAACGGCTACGAGTGAGGCACTCCGGTCCGGCCGAACTCGATTGCGCCTGTCGGGCTGGGCAGTCCTAGGCCGTCGCGTCGCTCGGCATCGCCCGGCTCGGGTCGTGCTCGGGGCGACCGGCGTACCACTCGTGGAACTCGGCGCAGCGTCCATCGGCCGCGAAGCGGAGCACCCAGATGTTGTCGTATTCCGCCCGTGTGGTGCCGGTCGCCGGGTCGAAGAACCGCGTCCGTCCGTGGCAGACGACGATGCTGCCGTCGATCGCGATCGGCTCGTATGCGGCGTCGTAGCCGCCGTGGACGAAGAGATGCTGCTCGGCCATCCACTCGGCCGTGATCGGCGCTCGCCCGTGCGCTCGGGTCCCGAACGGGTAGAGCCATGTCGCGTCCTCGGCCCAGAGGTCGGCGATCTCCACCTCGTCGTACGCCTTCCAGGCGCGAACGTAGGCGTCGAGCCAGCGCTGGACCGCGGCGCGATCGGGCGAGACCGCCCGACCAGGATCACGGTGCCAGGCCGGCAGCTCCGGTCGCGGATCCATCATCGATGCGCCGAACGAAGCCAATCGACGACGTCGGCGACGATCTGCGGACCCTCCGGCTCGTTCAGGGTCTCGTGACGTAACCCCGCGTACACCCGCCGGGTCACGTTGGGCAGCGTCTGGAACGGCTCGCTGGCCTCGGTCGGGACGAGCTGGTCGTCGCCGCCATGGAACACGAGGGTCGGGATGTCCAAGCGACCGATCGATGCCCGGACGCGGCGCTGTGCCGCGAACCCGAACGCTCCGAGCCGAACCGTCGCACTCTGGGGACAGCCCGGATCGAGCTCTGCGAGTCGACCCACCTCTGGGTCCCGCGACAGGGCCTCGGGACCCCAGGCGTTCTTGATCGCCAGCCGCGGCACCACTCGGGCGAGGACTGGCCCGACCATGTGCTGCCAGCGCGGGAGACCGTCAGCGAGGGCCGGCGAGGACAGGACCAGGAGGTCCGGCCCCGGCGTGCGAGCGAGCACGTAGTCGGCGCACAGGAGACCGCCCATCGAGTGGCCGAGCAGGACGACGGGTCGCCCGGCCGCGCCCGATCGAACGCCGGCCAGAATCATCGCCAGGTCGTCGAAGAAGTCCGTCCAGCGTTCGACGTCGCCGCGGGGGCCGCCCGATCCGCCATGCCCGCGAAGGTCGAAGGCAGTGACGTCGATCCCGGATCCGGCGAGCAGCCCGCCGGTCCGTTCGTACCGACCCGAATGCTCTCCGAGGCCATGGACTACCAGCAGCGCGGCCCACGGGTCGCCGGTCGGGACCCACCGGCGGACGAGCAGTCGGGTCCCATCGGCCGCACGCTCGGTCGAGGTCGTCGAGCCGACCAGGCCTTCCTCTCGCCGCACGTCGGCCGTCATCGTCGCTTCGGTTGGCATCCCGCGCTCTCCTTCGAACCCGACGGGGCGGCCTCGGCCGATCATTGCCCGGAACGATCGTCTGATCATCGTGGCCGGGTCAAGCGCAGCCGGTGCCCCGACGCGATACTTGCGGTCATGGTGACCTGGGCCGA
>CAVOVX010000002.1:0-13974 GCA_963699965.1 uncultured Chloroflexia bacterium
GCTCGAAGCCGCCGCCCCGGAGCTCGCGGCAGCCGGTCGGCGCCTCCTCTACCAGGATGGCCACGGTCAGGCGCTGCTGGCGACGGTTCGCGGCTCAGACCTGCCGCGGATCCATCCGATCACGGTCGGGATCGTCGGGGAGCGACTCTACGCGTTCATCCTTCACTCGGCGAAGCTGCTCGATCTCGAGCTCGACGGCCGATATGCCCTGCACACTCACCTGGACACGCTCGCGCCGAGCGAGTTCGCGCTCCGCGGGCGGGTTGAGCTCGCGCAGGCCGAGCCAACCCGGTCCGCGGTCGCGGCCGGCTGGTCCTTCGAGGTCGACGACACCTATCGGCTGTTCGAGTTCTCGATCGAGTCGGCGTTGCTCGGCGTGCGGGACAGCCCCGACGAGTGGCCGCCGCGATACACGTCGTGGCGAGCTAGCCCTTGAGCGCGCCGATCAGCAATCGACGGGTGATGTAGCGCTCGAGCAGGACCGCCATCACGACCACTGGCACGATCATGATCAGGATCAGGACGGACATCGCCCACCATTGCGGACCGCGGGTCGCGTCCTGGGCGGCCACGGAGGGGCATCGTCTGCGCGTGGGACGCGGTCAGGATGGGCGCGGCCAGGAATTCATTCCAGGCAAAGATCAGCACGATCAGGAACGTCGCGACCAGCCCGGGCACGGAGATCGGCAGGACGATCGAGCGGAAGATCCGGTAGGTCGATGCGCCGTCGACCGAGGCTGACTCCTCGAGCTCGCGCGGGAGCGACGAAAAGTAGTCGCGCATGAGCCAGACCGCGATCGGCAGGTTCGTGGCGACGTAGGTGATGACCAGCGCGGCCTGGGTGTCGAGCAGGCCGGTCTGCTGGAAGAGCACGTAGAGCGGGATCACCACCGCGATCGGCGGAAGGATCCGCTGTGAGATCAGCCAGAACGCGATGTCGCTGTTGCCCAGCGACCGGCTGAACCGCCGACCGATGGTCTGGGCGAGGATCACGAACACCGCGATCCCCGAAGCGATCGCGACTGGCCACGGCGCACCGAGGACGATCGCCACGATCATCCACACCACGCTGCCGATGAACAGACCGATGATCCCGATTCGCGGCCGGTAGGTGAACCGGACTAGGGCGTACGCCGCCATCGACCCGAGGACGAGCACGATCATCGCGCTCGTCAGCCCGACGACGACGGTGTTGATGTACGGACGGAGCGTGTCGTTGCCGAGCTCAACGAGGATGTAGCGCCAGGCGTCGAGCGTTGGCTGGAAGTCGACGAACGGGATGAAGAACGGGCCCTTGTCGACCTGGGTCGGCGTCTTCAGCGAGGTCACCGCCAGCCAGTAGATCGGGAACAGGACCACGAACGACCATGCGATGAGGATCGCGTAGGCGATCAGCTTGGCCCACGGCGACAGGTCGGTCGCCGACCGCTTCCGCAATGGGTTCAGCATCGGGCGGCCGATCCAACCGGGCAGATGGGACTCACACCGTCTCCGTCACGCGGCGCCTGACAAACGAGATGTACATCGTCGCGACGATCGTCACCACGATCAACAGGATGTAGGCGATCGCCGCCGATCGGCCGAGGTTGAGGGTTCGCCAGTCGAGGTACGCCTGGAGTGTGAGCGACTGGGTCGCCGTTCCTGGGCCGCCACCGGTCAGGATGTTCGGCATGTCGATGATCTTGAAGCTCTCGATCAGGCGGATCAGGATGATCGTCGTGCTCACGGGCAGGATCGCCGGCAGGGTGATGTGGAGGAAGCTCTGTAGCCGGCTCGCGCCGTCGACGAGGGCCGCCTCGAGGACCTCCTGGTCCTGCGCCTCGAGGGCGGCGAGCAGGACGATGAACATGAACGGCGTCCACTGCCAGGCTTCGCCGATGATGACTGCCACGCGGGCCGCCCACGGGTCGGTCGTCCAGGTGTAGTTCTGGAGTCCAAACGCGCCCCACAGGCCGGCGACCGGTCCTTTGCCCGTGTCGGTCATCATCCGGAACATGTAGCCGACCCCGACCGGCGTGATCGTCAGCGGGATCAGGAAGACGACTCGGAAGAACCGCCGGCCCGGCAGCCGTTGAACGGCCAGCAGCGCCAATCCGAGCCCCAGCAGGTACTGGACGCTGATCCCGACGCTGACGTAGATCATCGTCACGATGAGCGAGCCGGGCCGGCCACCTACGCTGGCGATGCTCTGCACGAGCAGCCACAGGAAGCCGACGAACAGGATCCCGGCGATCAGCCGGAGCGCAAGGTTGAACGGCCCCAGCCGACCGCTCCGGGTCGCCCGGATGAACAGCCAGGTCGTGCCGCCGATCCCCACCGCCATGATCGCCCAGCCGACCGGCGTCGGCGACCGCAGCACACCCAGGAAGTGGCTGCGCTCAAGACCGAACAGGAGCGTCTGGAAGTTGCTGAAGCCGATGAAGTCGATCTGGATGTGACCCTTCTGGAACACGAGGTTCGAGAAGGCGAGGGTCAGTGACCCGACGAGCGGGAAGATCGACAGGCACAGGACGAACAGAACGGTCGGCCAGATGAACAACCACCTGGCCGACCGTTCCGAGTTGCGCGCGAGGCCGAAGGAGGAGAACTTTCGGCCCCGCACGCCCTGGTCCTGGTCCGATCCGTCGAGGATCGGACCTCCGGACTCGATGTCGAACGGGCTATCGCTGGACGCCAAGGCTCGCTGTGTAGGCCGCGAGCTGCTTGTCGCGGCCCGCCTTGTCCGTGATGCCGTTCCAGCCGTCGGTGATCTGCTGCATCGTCTCGTTGACATCGAGCTCACCGGCGATGTACTGCGAGACGGCCGTGTCGAGGACGTCCTGCTCGTATTGCTTCGTCAGCGGGATCCGCAGGTCCAGCACCATGTTCGGGCTCTGGAGGCTGTTGCCGATCGCGCCGAGATAGTTCTTCGCGGCGGCCTCGCTCATCCCTGCCTTCTGCCACAGGTCCAGGTTCTGGAACTGCGACAGCCGGTATGGGTTGTACCCCGTCTTGCCGAGGGTGACGTCCTCGTTGGCCTGTTCCGGGGCACTCATGTAGGACAGGAAGTCAAACGCCACGTCCTTCTTCTTCTGGTCCTTGACGGCCGCGTTGATCGCGCCCGACCAGCCACCGAACGAGGCGAACGGAGCGTAGTTGACGCCATCGACCGCCTTGGGGCAGGTGGTCGCGTCGCACGGAACGAGCTTGCCCGTCTTCCGGTCGAGGACTTCCTTCCAGCCCGGGGTGATCGTGGCTCCGGTCTTGTTCTCGGCGTAGGTTCCGAGAGCCAGGGTGCCGATGTCGCCCCAGTCCATCGACAGCGCGCAGCGCCCAGTCGTGAACAGGCCCCGGGTGTCACCCACGCCGAGGTTGATCTCGTCCGGCGGACCGTAGTCCTTGGTCTTCTTGTACATCTCGAGCGCCTTGGCGAAGGCCTCGTTGTTGGTCAGTGGGTTCATGTTGCTCGTGTCAAAGAACGCACCCTGCCCGGTGCCCTGGCTCTGGAGCAGGCCGGCGGCGACCGAGATGATCCACCAGAAGCTCTGCTGGCCCTTCTTCTTCGCAATGCACGAGCCATAGTCCGGCTGGCCGTCCCCGTTCAGGTCCTGGCCCTGGAACTTGGCTGCCGTCGTGATGTAGTCATCCCAGGTCTTCGGCGGATCCTGGATCAGGTCGCTCCGGTAGTAGACCATGTGGAAGTCGCCGTCGAGCGGGATCGTGTAGACCTTGCTGTTGTAGGTCGCGTTGAAGTCGCGGAAGAACGGCCCGATGTCGTCCCACTTGAGGTCGGCGTCCGCCTTGACCTTGTCGGTCAGATCCTCGAGATAGCCGGGGCCCACGAAGTCGCCCATCCACTGGGGATCAAAGACGTAGGCATCGAACCGGTTCGTGCCGGTGGCCGCGTCAAGCAAGGCGAGGTCGTAGATGTCCTGGAAGCCGACCGCGTCGACGTTGACTTTGTTCCCGGTCTTGCACTCGTAGGCGGGTTCGCGGCGCTGGAGCGGCTCGGCGACCTGCGGCCCGTTGAAGGTCAGCAGGCTGACGGTGACGCCGGTCGAGGGGACACAGCTGGCCGCAGCCTGGCTGGCCGCAGCCTGGCTGGCGGGCGCCTGGCTGGCGGGCGCCTGGCTGGCGGCCGAGGGAGGCGCCACTGACGCCGCGCTGGCCGAACCGCTCGGGGTGGACGTTCCGCACGCTGAGGCCACCACGGCGACGGCTGCGAGGAGCCCCGCCCCGCGGAGCAATGGACGTCTGCGCATTCGATCTTCCTCCTCGATTGAGGTACCCGCGAGCACTAGCGGCTCGCGCTTACCACCGGTTGGACCCCCGGCTCAGGTGCCGGCCATCGACGCGGCTTGCCAGACCTCCCCGCCCGGGAAGGCGTAACGCTCGACGCTTTCGGGCCGGATCTGCGCGCTGTAGCCGGGTCGGGTTGGGGCCCGATACCGCCCGTCACGGATCTCGACCGGGTCGACGAAGTGCTCGTGAAGATGGTCGACGTACTCGATCATCCGGCCGTCGAGCTCGCCGCTGACCGCGATGTAGTCGAATATCGAGAGGTGCTGGACGAGCTCGCACAGGCCGACTCCTCCTGCATGGGGACAGACCGGCACGCCGAACTTGGCGGCGAGGAGGAGAACAGCCAAGACCTCGTTGACCCCACCCAGACGGCAGGCGTCGATCTGGCAGACCGAGAGCGCTTCGGCCTGGAGGTACTGCTTGAACATCACCCGGTTGTGGACGTGCTCACCGGTCGCGACCCGGATCGGGGCGATGGCTCGCGCGATCCGGGCATGGCCCAGGATGTCGTCGGGGCTTGTCGGCTCCTCGATCCAGTAAGGCTCGAAGCGGGCCAACGCTCCCATCCAGTCGATCGCCTCGTCGACGTCCCAGCGTTGGTTGGCGTCCATCATGAGGCTGGCGTCGGGTCCGATCGCGGCCCGAACGATGCCGGCTCGGCGGACATCGTCGGACAGGTCGGCTCCGACCTTCATCTTGAATCGCGACCAGCCCGCTGCGAGGGCCTCCGCGGACAAGCGCTCGATCTTGTCATCCGAATAGCCGAGCCAGCCGACCGAGGTCGTGTACGCGGGGTAGCCGTCGCGGACGACGATCGACTCGCGCTCCGACCTCGTTGCAGCCAGGTCGACCAGGATGGCCCGCGCCTGATCCGGGCTGAGCGCGTCGCTGATGTAGCGGAAGTCGATCGCGGCGACCAGCTCGTCCGGGGTCATGTCCGCGAGGAGCTTCCAGAGCGGCTTCCCCGCACGCTTGGCGGCAAGGTCCCAGACGGCATTGACCAAGGCGGCGGTCGCCAGGTGGATCACACCCTTCTCCGGGCCGATCCAACGGAGCTGGCTGTCGCCGACGAGCTCGCGCCAAAGGGTGCCCGTGTCTGCGAACAGATCCGTCTCGGCCCGACCGAGAATCCTGCCCTTGAGGGCCTCGATCGCGGCCACGACGATCTCGGTGCCACGACCGATCGTGAATGTCAGGCCGTGGCCTTCGAGGCCATCCCCGGCATCCGTTCGCAGGATCACGTAGGCGGCCGAATAGTCTGGATCGGGATTCATCGCATCCGACCCGTCGAGCGATCGGGAGGTCGGGAAGCGGATGTCGAGGACGTCGACCGCGACGATCGTCACGACGTGCGCTCGGTCGCGCCGGGGCCTGGTTGGGTGGCCGTCATCGGAGACTCTGGCCTCCTCGCCTCGTCTCTGACTGTCCAAGATACTGGACAACGCGCGGTATGCTGAACAGTATCGCGGTCGATGTCAAGACCGTTGGCCGATCTCGTCAGGCGGCTCGGCGGCCCTTCATCTATGCTGCGAACGCTCGGCCGCGGAGCCAGATCCTCGCCGAAGGAGAAGCGCCAGATGGCCGCTCGATCGACCCCCCTCAGCGAACCGCCCGAGCACGTCACGGGCGATGTCGCGAGTGGTGACGACACGGGCTCCGAGGCGTCGGGATCGCTGGCGCCGGCAGTCACCCGCGCGGCAACAATCCTCGATCTCCTGGCGGTCGATCCCGCGGTCAGCCTCGGGACCAGCGAGCTGTCGCGCAGGCTCGGGTTGCCCAAGTCGTCCATTGCGAATATCTGCGCCGCGCTGGTCGAAGCGCGCCTGCTCCGCCGGGTCGGTCAGGGATTCGCCCTCGGCCGCCGGCTGGCCGAGCTCGGCGGCGCCTACCTCGCCGCCGTCGACCAGGTCCAGGAATTCCACGAGGCCTCAGCCCAGCTCGAGACGGCTTCCGAGGAGACGATGCAGCTGGCCGTCCTCGATGGACTCGAGGTGACCTACATCGCCCGCCACGACGGCCGCCAGCCGATCCGGCTCGCGTCCGAGATCGGACGACGCCTCCCGGCCAACTGCACCGCCATCGGCAAGGCGGCCCTAGCCGCCCTCGATCCGGACGACCTGGCCAACCGGACGCGCGGCGTGCAGTGGCTGCCGACGATGACCCGTAACTCGCATCGGACCGTCAGCGCCCTCCTGGCCGACCTCGAGGCGGTCCGCGCCCGCGGATTCGCGATCGATGACGAAGAGACCGCGGAAGGGGTCGTGTGCTACGGGATCTCGATCCCGCGACGGGGCCAGGGCCAGGGTCCCTACGGTGCCAGCGTCACCCTGCTCAAGGCTCGGGCCACCCCCGAGCGCCGGGCGGAGCTGGTGGCCGACCTGCGCCGGCTGGCCGAGATGCTGTCGAATCCGCTCCAGCCCGACCTGCCGACCCGGCCCTGACCGTCCGTGACGAGCGCCCTGTTCCGGGTCCGGCTGACCGACGGTTCTGTCCGGTTGGCCCGGGGTGAAGCTGAGCGCGGGCCGGTCGAGTTGCTCGGCCCCGAGCTGACCCTCGCCGGGCTGCTCGGCGAGGAGGCCTCGGCTCTCGGGGCGACACTCCGGGCGGAGCCAGCCCACGGCTCCGCGGCCGGCGCTCGCATCCTGGCCCCCGTCGACGACCAGGAGGTTTGGGCGGCCGGGGTGACCTACCTCCGCTCGCGCGATGCGCGGATTGAGGAGTCGGCCGAGCCGACGGTCTATGACCGGGTCTACGACGCCGCCCGGCCCGAGCTGTTCTTCAAGTCAGTGGCCTGGCGCGTCCAGGGGCCTGGCGACCCGATCGGTGTGCGGGCCGATTTGCCATGGAACGTGCCCGAGCCGGAGCTGGCCCTGGTCATCGCGGCCGACGGGCGGATCGCCGGCTACACGATCGGGGACGATGTGTCGTCGCGGACGATCGAGGGTGAGAACCCGCTCTACCTGCCCCAGGCCAAGGTCTACGACGGCGCGTGCGCCCTCGGTCCGGCGATCGTGCCGGTCGACGCGGTCGAGCCGCCCTTCGCGATCCGCCTCTCGATCGACCGCGGCGGGGCGATGGTGTTTGACGACATGACCAGTAGCGACCGCCTTCGCCGCTCGTTCGACGAGCTTGCCGGTTACCTGGTCCGAGCGCTCGCCTTCCCGGCCGGTGCAATCCTTCTGACCGGGACCGGGATCGTCCCGGCTCCGCCGTTCAGCCTCGAGCCCGGCGACCGGGTGACGATCGAGATCGCGCGGCTGGGCCGACTCGAGAACCCGGTCGTGAGCGTCGGTCGAGCCGGCTGAGCCGGCTGAGCCATCGTCGGCGGCCCGGTCAGGCCGAGTGTCGCTCCGCCGCGAGGCGATAGACCTCTGTCGCGTTTCCGCCGAAGACAGCGGCTCGCTCGTCCGCGCTCACCGACCCGACTGCCTCGGTCGCGGCGTCGAAGACCCGCTCGTACGAGCCCGCCAGCAGGCATAACGGCCAGTCGGATCCGAACACGATGCGGCCGGGCCCGAAGACGTCCAGGACGTGATCGACATACGGCTGCAGGTCCGCTGCCTGCCAGCGCCACCAGTCGGCCTCGGTGGCCATCCCGGACAGCTTGCACCAAACGTTGGCGAGCTGACCCAGGGGCCGGATCCGCGAAGCCCACGGCTCGAGTTCCCCGGATGCGATCGGGGGCTTGGCGACGTGATCGACGACGAAGCGCACCTCGGCCAGCGCCCGGGCGGCGGCGAGCGCGGCCGGCAGGTGCTCCGGTCGGACGAGCAGATCGTAGACGAGCCCGGCAGCGCCGACCGCGGCGATGCCCGCCCGAACGTCCGGGCGAGTCAGCCAATCGGGATCGGGCTCGTCCTGGACTTGGTGGCGGATCCCGACCAGCCAGCGGCCTCCCGGACCTGATCGCAGCCGGGCGATCTCGTCCGCTGCCGCCGGGTCGGTCAGGTCGATCCAACCCACGACGCCCGAGATGAACGTCGTCGCCTCCGCTATCGCCAGGAATTCGCGCGTCTCGTCGATGCTCGTACGAGCCTGGACCAGGACCGTACGGGTCACCCCACGGGCTGCAAGATGGGGAGCTAGGTCGGTCGGCCCAAAGGACCGCCGGATCGGGGCGAGGTCGTCGGTCAACCATGGGTAGTCGGCCCGGTCCGGGTCCCAGAAATGCTGGTGGGCATCGACGATCGGAGCGATCATGCCGGTCACGATTCAGGTGCGGCCGGGGTTGGGGCGTCGGCGTCAAGCAGGCCCTCGGCCTTGAGCTCCGACCAGAGGTCGACCGGGATGGGCGAGCGCATGAGTTCGATGTACTCGTCCAGGTGCTCGACCAGCCGGACACCGGCGACGAGCGAGGCGACCGCCGGATGGGCCAGCGGGAACTGGATTGCGGCGGCCTTTATGGGGACGCCGTGCCGCTCGCAGACGGCCCGGATCCGCTCGGCACGCTCGATCCGGTCGGGGTCCGCGGGAACGTAATTGAAGGTCGCGCCCGGCCGCGGATCGGCCAGCAGCCCGCTGTTCATCACCCCGCCGAGAACCACCGCGATGCCCTTCTCGATGCACAGCGGCAGGAGCTCGGGCAGGGCGCCCTGGTCGAGCAACGAGTATCGCCCGGCGACCATGAACGCGTCGAAGTCGCCCTCCCGGGCAAACCGCGCGAGCATCTCGGCCTGGTTCATCCCGGCGCCGATCGCCCCGACGGTACCTTGGGCGCGGAGTCTGGCGAGGGCAGGGTAGGCGCCGGAGATGGCCGCCTCCCAATGCGAATCTGGGTCGTGGATGAACAGGATGTCGATCCGGTCCAGCCCGAGCCGCTCGAGGCTCGCCTCGACGGAGCGCAGGACGCCGTCGAAGCTGTAGTCGAAGACCGGGCGGACCCGCGGCGGATCGACGTAGAACGCATCCTCCCTTCCGTCGAACGCCTGCCGGTCGATGTCGGCGCCGGCCGGGATCGCGTCCCGCGGGTACAGGAGACGACCGACCTTGGTCGACAGCGCGAATGATCTCCCGCGGGTGGTCCTGGAGCATCCGGCCGATCCGCCGCTCCGCGCTGCCGTAGCCGTACAGCGGGGCGACGTCGAAGTAGCGGATCCCGATGTCCCAGGCGTGGCTGGCGACCTCCATCGCTGCCTCGTCAGAGACCGCCCGGGAGAGCCCGCCGATGCGTGCGCACCCGAAACCGAGGCGGGTGACCCGCACCTCCGTGCGTCCGAGGGGGATCGACTCGAAAGGGTCGACTGCCATCGCCTCCGCGTCCTCCCGACGGCCAGTTGACGCCGCCTCCGACCTTATCGTAACGTTCAATCCTTCGGTCAGCAGCCAGTATGCTGAACGCGAGTCAGGAGGTCCGGCGGATCGCATGCGGCTCGCGACGTACCGTGCGGGGAGGTCAGACCTGCTGCTCGGAGTCGTCGCGACCGATCGCCTGATGGCGGCCGTTGACCTCCTGCCGGATGCCCCGCCGACGATCGAGGCGCTCCTCGCGGGAGGGTCCGTCGCCTTGTCGACGCTTCGCTCCGCGGCCGACCCCCATCGTATCGGTCGAGACGGGACCCCACTCGACGAGGTTGATCTCCTGGCGCCGGTCCCTCGGCCGGGCAAGGTCGTTGCGATCGGCCGCAACTACGCCGACCACACGCTCGAAGAGAGCGGGGATCCACCGCCACCCGAGCCGCTGATCTTCGCCAAGTGGCCGAGCTCGGTAATCGGCCCGGGGGCCGAGATCGTCTGGGACCCAAGCCTGACTTCGCAGGTGGACTATGAGGCCGAGCTCGCGGTCGTGATCGGCCGGCGGACTCGAAACATCTCGATCGCCGATGCCCTCGGGTCGGTGCTCGGCTTCACCTGCTTGAACGACGTCTCGGCGCGCGACCTCCAGTTCGGCGACGGCCAATGGGTCCGGGGCAAGTCGCTCGACACGTTCTGCCCAACCGGACCGGTGCTGGTCACGCCGGACGAGCTGGGCGATCCCTCGGACCTGGCGATCTCGTGCACCGTCAACGGCGAGCGTGTCCAGTCGGCCCGGACGTCCGACATGTTCTTCGACGTGGCCACGATCATCAGCCACTGCTCGCGGTCGTTCACGCTGGAGCCGGGTGATCTGATCGCCACCGGAACACCGGGCGGCGTCGGTGTCTTCCGCGATCCGCCGCGCTTCCTCACCGACGGCGACGTCGTGGTCGTGTCGATCGAGCGGATCGGCGAGCTCGTCAACACCTGCCGGGCAAGGCCCGCGACGGCGGCGGCCTGACCGACGTGGGCGACCGGGACGGAGCGGATCGCAGTGAGGAGCGCTACCTCGTGACAGGCGCCCTCGGCTGCATCGGCGCGTGGACGGTTCGGGAGCTCGCCCACGAAGGTGTACCGGTTGTCGCCTTCGACCTTGCGACCGATCTCCGGCGGCTCGAGCTCATCGCCACCGCGGACGAGCTCCGGCGAGTGACCCTCGTCAAGGGCGACATCACCGATCTCGGGTCAATCGAGCGCGCGCTCGACGAGCACCGGATCACGAATGTCATCCATCTCGCGGCGCTGCAGGTCCCGGCTTGCCGGGCGGATCCGCCGCTCGGAGCCCGGGTGAACGTCCTTGGGACGGTCAACGTGTTCGAGGCCGTTCGCCGCCGGGCTGAGCGGATGGCGCCGCTCGTGTACAGCGGCTCGATCGGGATGTATGCGGCGACCGACGCCGATCCGATCAGCGGCCGACTGGAGGCCGATGCGATCCCCCATCCGGCCAATCACTACGGGGTCTACAAGCTCGCCAACGAGGGCACGGCCCGGGTCTACTGGGCCGATCACGGCCTGTCGAGCATCGGCCTCCGCCCGATGGTCGTCTACGGCCCGGGTCGCGACCAGGGCCTGACGAGCACGCCGACGAAGGCGATCGTCGCGGCCGTCCTCGGCCGGTCGTACCGCATCTCGTTCGGCGGCCGGACGGTGTTCCAATATGCCGGAGACGTAGCCGAGACCCTGGTCATCGCCAGCCGCAGCGCGCTCCGCGGCGCGCATACGTTCAATCTCGACGGCAACCTCGTCCACCTGACCGAGTTCGTCGCTGCGATCGACGCCGTCGTCCCAGGTGCCGCGGAGCGGATCACCGTCGCCGAACAGGGGCTGCCGTTCCCCGAGGAGATCTCGGCGGACGCGTTGTCCGCCCTCGGGCCGGTCCCGGTCGCGCCGCTCACCTCCGGGGTCCGTCAGACCGCAGAGCTCTTCCGGCGCCTGCACGCCCGGGGCGCGCTTGTCGCCGAAGACCAGGGGCTGGAGCCCGAGACGGCGCCCATTCGAGGCGGAGCCGAGTGACCCAGCGGGGACGCCTGCAGGAATTGCGTGACGGGTGCCTGGCGGCCAAACGCTCGAATGAGCTGGGCACAAGTGGGGGTGCGCTGCAATGACCATCGAACCTGACGGCCGGATGCTCGGCCGAGACATTGAGCGCGGGCTCAAACGCGACGATCTGATCGTCATCACGGGCGCAGGCGGTTTCATTGCGGGCGCCCTCACCCGCTACTTCCACGATCTTGGCTACACGCGGATCCGCGCTGTCGACCGAAAGCCGCTTCCGGAGTGGTACCAGCGGGTCCCGGGGGTGGAGTCTCTGACACTGGATCTGAGTGACGAGGCGAACGCCATTCACGCCGTCGAGGGCGCCGTCGAGGTCTACAACCTCGCGGCCGACATGGGCGGTATGGGGTTCATTGAGCGATTCCGAGTGGAGTGCCTGCGGAGCATTCTCATCAACACGAACCTGATCGAGGCTTCCTATCGAGCGGGTGCCCGGCGCTACTTCTTCTCGTCCTCCGCCTGTGCCTACAACACGGATCTGCAGAAGAGCCCGGACGCCGTGGCGCTCAAGGAGTCGGACGCGTATCCAGCGATGGCCGAGCGGGGATACGGGTGGGAGAAGCTGCTGTCGGAGATGTTCTGCCAGGAATACTGGGCTGAACGTGGCCTTGAGACGCACATCGCCCGCTTTCACAACATCTACGGACCCCATGGAACATGGTTCGGAGGTCGTGAGAAGGCGCCCTCCGCGATCTGTCGTAAGGCCATCGAGGCGAAGGACAACGGCGACCTTCAGATCGAGATCTGGGGCGATGGGACCCAGACGCGCAGCTTCTGCTTCATCGACGACTGCCTGCTCGGGATCGACCTCATCATGCATTGCCCCAGACTCATCGCAACGCCAGTCAACCTTGGCTCCAGCGAGCTGGTCTCGATCAACGAGCTGGTTTCGATCGTCGAGCAGATAGCCGGAGTTGAGCTCAGACGCACGTACGACGATGCGGCTCCCAAAGGCGTCGCTGGTCGAAACAGCGACAACACGTTCATACAGAGCGTCTTGAACTGGGAACCGCGGACGCCCCTGAGGGATGGGCTGGCAGCGACGTACAGCTGGATCGCTGACCAGTACGCCGTGCGTAAGGCGGGCGGGGCCGTGGCGGCGGGTTGATCCGATGGGACGTCGGTCGGACGGGCTGCCGGGAGACATCGCGGGCGTCGAGGGCGCCGCGCAGGCTACGGGCGACGATGATCGAACGTCGCCCGGGCCCGAGCTGGGCGACATCATCGGTCGGTTGCCGTACCGCCTCCAGCTTGCCGGGGGATGGATCGATCAACCGTTCGTTTCCGTCTGCAACCCGGACCCGCCAGGTTCCATGGTGGTCGTGTCGTTGCAGCCCTTGGTCCGCTACATGGACCGTTGTGGCATGGCAACTGGCACTCGAGCCAGCGCGTTCGCCCTGTGGGGCGACGAGTTTCCGGCCGACGGCAGCCCTCTCGATCTCGTCCGCGAACTGTATGCCGTCGAGAATCGGGGGCGGGCGGAGCCGTCAGGTTCGCAGGACATGATCGGGCTCATTTTCCCGGGGGTGAGCCGTCTCGACTACGACGCGTCCGTCGAAGGCGGCTACTTCCCGTGCAGCATCGAGTCCATGTGCGATCCGACGACTGCCAGATGGCTCGAGCGGGTGCTTCACCTGATACCCGTCGCCCCTCGACCTGCGGACTACGGCCCACTCGGGGTGAAGCGTCTCGATCCGGGTTGGGTCCGACGGCTTGGTCAGAGCGGCAAGGATTGCTTCGGCGCCATCCAGCGGCGGGACATCGCCGCGCTGGGCGCCTCGCTGAACGAATGCTCCAGGTGTTGGGACGCGCTCCTGCCGCACACACTCGCTCACCCGACGATCAGCATCGACCTCAAGGCGCTCATCGCCTGGTATGAAGCCAGATACGACGGTGCCATGTACTCCGGTTGCGGGGGCGGCTACCTGATCGTCGCATCAGCGGGCGAGGTGCCCGGGTCGTTTCGGGTCTCGGTGAGAACGGAGTAGGGCGACGAATGATCGGGACTCGGGAGAGACGGTCAACCCGCGAGAGCGCCAACACGACGCGGACCGTCGTCGTTTCGTCCAATCTCGACGACCTGAGCTCCTCAGATGTTCGATTCCTGCAGGAGGCCGCACGGCTCGGGAAGGTCCACCTGCGGTTGTGGTCCGACGGATTGATCGAATTCGAGGACGGGCCACCGGCCCTTGTTTCCGCAGGCGGAGCGGCTCTTCCTCGCGAGGGCGCTGCGCTACGTGGGAAGTGCCAGCGTCGTGGGTCGACCGACCACGATCACCCTCGCGGATCGCGCTTCCCGACCTTCGACATTGGTCGTCTCAGACGCGGAGGACGATGACGGACTGC
>CAVOVX010000003.1:0-218390 GCA_963699965.1 uncultured Chloroflexia bacterium
TTGTTACGTGCCGGATGTTTGTTAGGAATCGCCCTGACCTTAATCTGCTCGGCGGCGATGACTTCGGAAGCCGCTGCTGCCACCGACGACGCCAGACTGCAGAAGGCTTACCGCTTCCAGCAGGGCGGCTGGACTTATGTCCACCTCGAAGGCTCGCCGGCGGATATCGGTTTTCAGCACGGCTATCTGCTCGCGCCGGAAATTGCCGACGCGTTTGAGGCGATCAAATTATTCGACACGCGCGAGACGCACCGCGATTGGGCATTCTTCCGCACCACGGCGCGGCAGATACTTTGGCCGCACCTCGACGCCGAATATCAGCAGGAACTGCTGGGCATCGCCGAGGGGCCAAGGCACACGGAGTCGATCTCGATCTCTACGACATCGTGGCGCTCAACGCGTTCGAGGAAGTGCCGGACTATTACGTGCCCTGGCTGAACAAGCAGCAGAAATCGGCGAAGAATCCGAAGCTTGCGGCGCCTGGCAACTGCAGCGCGTTCATTGCTACCGGCAGCTGACCAAAGAACACCAGATCGTGATCGCTCACAATAACTGGACGAGCTACCTGGCCGGCGAGCGCTGGGTGTGTCTTTGACATCCAGCCCGAGCACGGCAATCGCATTCTGATGGACGGCTTTCCCGGAGTGATTACCAGCGACGACGATTTTGGGTGAACTCCGCCGGCATGATGATCTCGGAAACACCATCACTCAGTTTGAAGGATGGGATCCAAGGAACCCGAGTTCATGCGGTCGCGCAAGGCGCTGCAGTACGCCAACAGCATTGATGACTATGTGCGTATTATCAAAGAAGGGAACAACGGCGGATACGCCAACGACTGGCTCATCGGCGACCGCAAGACCGGCGAGATCGCGTATCTCGAGCTGGGGTTGAAGAACACTCCGCTGTGGCGCACAAAAGATGGATACTTCGTCAGCTCCAATTTCGCGCGCGATCCCAAGCTGATTCACGACGAGACCACGGCTTCAATCCTGATGATGCTTCGTCTTCGCCGAACGCGCGTCACATCCGCGCCGAAGAAATCATGCAGCAGGCCAAGGGAAAGATCGACGTGGCCCTGGCAGAACAGTTCCTGTCGGACCATTTCGACAGCTTCGAGAAAAAGAGCAGGCCGACGAGCGCTCCCTGTGCGGTCACGTCGACGCATCCGCGCGCGGAGTAAAGGAGTGGGAGTGGGACGCCTACAAACCCGGGGGCGCAGTGCAGGGCAAGGCCACCGACAGCGGCATGGCCGCGAAGATGAGTTTTGTGGCGCGGGCGGGGCATCCCTGCGGCGCGGATTTTCTGGCCGGAGGATTACCTGGATCACCATCCGGAATTCGCCTGGCAAAAGCCGTTGTTGCGCGACATGAAGGCGGGGCCGTGGACGGTGTTTGCCGCCGGACAAAGAGAGAACCAGTAGCGAGCGAAGACAGCACGACGCGGCGAAAGGCAACATAGCCCTCCGCCGCCTCGTCGTTTACGGAACCGTTACCTTGATGGTCTGATCCCCATAAGCTCCCTTGTCATCCCAGGATCGCACTAGAACTGTGTGCGTTCCAGGATTCATGCCCAGGTTAGCGTCCACGGTGTTTCCATCGTTTTGCGCTAACGAGGATGCACCGTCGATATAGACTTGCCATCCCGTGATTGCGTTTGCAGACGACGCTTCCGCCTCGACGCTGACTGGGGAAGTCACCGAGGCTCCATCCGCCGGAGTGCTGATGTTTACTGCCACCTTCTGAACGTCTATGGAGCAGGTCTGGTCTCCGAAAGCACCAGAGGAATCCCATGCTCGAATCAAGAGCGTGTGCGTTCCGGTTGACGCGGACACGTTCGTGTTAATTGAAGCGCTGCCTCCGGCCTTATAGACCGGAATGCTGTCCAGGTAAATGGCCCATCCCGTAATCCAATGACCGCTGCTGGCCGTGGCTGAAGCCTGAACTTTCGTGGGCGAGATGACGTTAACTCCCGGCGCTGGCGTGGACACAGCCACCGCAGGTTTGCTGCTAACGGTCAGGCTTAAGGTCTGGTCGCCGTAAGCACCTGAGGTGTCCCAGGCACGAATTACGACCGAGTGGATTCCGATGTGCATTGTGACATTGGCGTCGATCGCGGTTACAGATCCGGTGCTGTAAGCGGTCGCGCCATCGACATAGATTTTCCATCCCGTGATCGACTGACCGGCTGTCGGCGAACTCGAGGCTCTAATGTTGACCGGGGTACCCACGTTCGCGTGATTGGTGGGCGCCGAAATCGTGACTGTTGGTTTAAGATCTTTTGCAGTTACTGTGACACTCTGGTCGCCATAGTTTCCCGACTCATCCCAGGCTCGAACCAGCAGGGTGTGCTTACCCGCACTTATGTCGACCCGTGCGTCGATCGCGCTTTCCGCCCCCGCACTGTAGGAGCCAACTCCGTCCACATACACCCACCATCCGGTGATGGAATGGCCCGTGGGTGGAAATGCTGAGGCTTGAATGTTTACGGGAGAACTCAGCGTTGCTCCACCTGCGGGGGAGCTGACAATCACTTCTGGCTTACTGTTCTTCGTAGTGAAGAAATCAGTCATATCCGATGCCGTCGACGAGGCGCCAGGATATTTCTTGATTCCCCAAACTATCGAGGATCGTACGCAGCGAGTTCTCATGCTTGAACGGGATCGCCGAGATCGTATGCGGCGTTACCTGGGGCCCAATGAGCGCTGTATAGACAGCAGCACCACAGCCGCTGTTGGTGCCGCCCCCACATTCGTCGAAGGTAACTAGGGAAGAGCCCGTCACCTCCCGGCTGGAAATCCGACGTGCTCAGAATCGAATCCAGTGTTCCGCTCATAAAACTGTCTGCCGCTGCCAATTTTTGCGCCTCCGAGCAGGAAGACATCCCGACCGGGCAATCGTGGGCATCATGATTTCCGTCCGGGACGATGATCATGAACCGCGGCAAGCTGCCGTTCTCCAAGTCCGTGGATAACTGGGAGAGATCGACGATCTTGCCTGCCGAGCCTTGAACATTGCTCAGGACGTCGCTGTACCAAGTCGCTGGCATTGTGCCTGCGGTAATACGCGGTACCTTTGCTGTTGTCTGGGGTAGTAACACTGCCGCCTGCCTTACCGTACGACTGGGCGTAGACCTTCCAGGAAATCCCTGCATTGTTAAGTTCTCGGAAGATGTTGTCGTCGGTGATGGGATCGCTATTCGAGGTTCCTGGATAGAAACAGTTGCTGCCGTTGCAATTGAAATCGTGAGTTCCCGGCGGCAGGGTGCAGTTCACGCTCGATTCGCAACTGCCGGAAGCCAGCCAAAGATAATCAAGCAGGGAACCTCCGTTATCGGATTCGTAATTCGTGGTATATCCGTTCGCCTTGCCCTGTGAAACCAACCACGGCATGTTTGCCATCACATCGCTGAAACTACTGTTCTCATCGATCACAAGCACCACCCGTTGCGAAGCAGGCACCTGCGCAAATGCCACCGCAGTGGCGATCGCCAGTGCGATGGCTACGGACACACTTCTCCCTAGCCTCGTTGAATTCATAAAAAGCCCCCGTTTTTGGCGTGCGCTTGCTCCGCTCGTGCATCGACACTATGCACAAGGGTCTTTCAGGAAGTGAGATTGTTCTTGCGGTGGAGGGAGTGTACTACACTGTTCCTTTCAAGCAGATGAAGAAAAGAACCAGGCCGAAATAGTTAGGGCACGTTGGCCGGCGTCACCCTCCAACAGGAAAAATCCGAATGCCTTCTATAAACAATTTTGATTGGACTCATGGATGACGACTCCATAAAGTCCTATGGGTGCAGTCGAGCCGTACACGAACTCGCGGACTTGTGCGCCGGATGAACTCGCTGGAGTCCCCGTTCTCCCTGTTTCGTCCCCCATTTCGCAACTACCAATTCGACGCAGCGTACGACGAGATGTTCGCATCGCCCGGAACTCCCCGCGAACACTATAAGGCTCTGTTCCAGAATCTGCTCGAACTTCCTGCAGAACAGTTGCGAAAGAGCCAACAGGCAGCCGACCTTTCGTTCCTTCACCAAGGCATTACTTTCACGGTGTACGGCAACAACGAGGGCACGGAGCGCGTCTTTCCGAACGATCTGCTGCCGCGAATCATTCCTCACCAAGAATGGCGCAAGATTGAGAGCGGACTCACGCAGCGCATCGCCGCCCTGAATCTCTTCCTCGAAGACATCTACCACCATGCAAGAATTCTGGCGGATGGCATCGTCCCGCGCGAACTGGTTTACAGTTGCCGCCACTTCCGGCGCGAGATGCGTGGCCTCACCGTTCCACGCGGCATATACGTTAGCATCTGCGGCACTGACCTCGTGCGCCTGCCCGATGGCAGCTTTGCGGTGCTGGAGGATAACCTTCGTGTCCCCAGCGGAGTGTCGTACATGCTGGCCAATCGCAAGGTGCTGAAGAAGGTGTTTCCCACCCTGTCCGCGACTACGGCGTCAGTCCGGTGGATCATTACGCGCAGGCCCTGTTGGCGACTCTACGCGCCTTGACGCCCGCTAGTTCTTCGGCGCGGCACGAACCGAAAGTCGTTCTGCTGACTCCGGGAGTTTTCAATTCTGCCTATTTCGAGCACACTTTCCTTGCCCAGCAGATGGGCATCGAACTGGTGGAAGGCCGTGATCTCCTGGTGCACGACAACATTGTCTATATGCGGACCACCGCAGGCCTGCGTCGCGTCGATGTCATCTACCGCCGGGTTGATGATGATTTCCTTGATCCGCTCTGTTTCCGCCAAGACTCTAGCCTGGGAGTACCAGGACTCTTCAACGCGTATCGAGCGGGAAACGTCGTGCTTGCGAATGCCATTGGTACCGGAGTTGCCGATGACAAGGCACTCTACGCCTACGTGCCGGCAATCATTCGCTACTATCTGGGCGAGGATCCCATTCTCGCCAATGTTATACGTACCTGCTCAGTGACCGCTCACAACGAAGTTATGTACTCGAGCACCTTGACGAACTGGTGAAGGCCATCGGCGAATCCGGTGGATATGGCATGTTGATCGGCCCACATAGCACCGAAGAAGAAAGGGAAGGCTTCCGCCGCAGGATCGAAGCCGAGCCGCGGAACTATATTGCTCAGCCAACCCTCAGTCTCTCTCGCGCACCCTGCTCCTCGAGGGTGAGGTCCAGGCCCGGCATGTCGACCTGCGTCCCTACATTTTGTACGGCGAGAATGTGACCCTGGTACCCGGAGGTCTGACGCGCGTTGCATTGCGCCGTGGATCTCTCGTGGTCAACTCGTCGCAAGGTGGCGGCAGCAAAGACACTTGGGTTCTCCGCGCATGAGGTCTTTGGAATGAACGGCAGAAGGCAGACAACGATGCTCTCGCGGGTCGCGGATAGCCTCTATTGGATGAGTCGCTACCTGGAACGTGCCGAGCATACGGCGCGCCTGATCGATGTGGACCTGCAGCTTCGCCTCGACCAATCGCCGGAAGCAGGCGCTGGACGTTGGCTTCGGCTGCTGGAGGCCTCGCAGTTTCCCATCCCGGAAGACGGCAAGATCGACGCAGCTTCGCTGACACACGTTCTCACGCTCGATCGGACGAATCCATCTTCGATTTTGTCCTGTGTTGGCGCTGCTCGTGAAAATTTGCGCCAGGTGCGGGAACAGTGCAGCACTGAAATGTGGGAGCAACTGAACCGCCTTTACCTGCAGGTGAACAGCACGACCAAAAGCGAGGCGTGGCTGCTCCAGTCCCACGTATTCTTTCGCGCCGTGCAGGAAGGAGCGCATCTGTTTCAGGGAGTCACGGATTCCACGATGTCCCACGGCGAGGGTTGGCAATACATTCAGGTCGGCCGTTTTGTAGAGCGTACCGATGAACTGGCGCGCCTGATGGAACGCACTTCGGGCGACTCCCGCATCCCCTCGATCAAGCAGTTGAGAGCGAGGAATACCTGGAGTGGGTCGGTCTGCTGAAGTCTTGCGCGGCCTTCGAGGCTTATTGCAAAACATATACGGCAGAAATCCGGCCGCTGCGAGTCGCCGAGTTCCTACTGTTGAATTCCGAGTTTCCGCATTCCGTGCGCTTCTCGGTCGATCGCATGCAAGCAGCGCTGATTGCGATTGGAGAGTTGACCGATCGTAAAGCAGAGCAACCGGTACGTTTGTCAGGACGCCTCTGCGCTACGCTGAGTTTCAGCCAGATCGAGGAGATTATGGCGCAAGGCGCGGGCGGCTACGTTGATAGTGCGCGTTGGCAGTGCGCGCAAGTGCACACGGCAATCCAGCAAGTATATTTTGATTATTCAGTCGAATCGGCGCTGGTGTGACTAGCGCGGCATGTCCCGGCTGTAGCGCGCGCGTCTCGCTCGCGCAGCGGCCGCAAAGAGGAAGCTTGATCGTTAGAGGAGTCGATCGCTGGCGAAAGGCTCTTCAGGCGTACAGGTTTTGGCAAGGGCACTGCTTTAGCCGTTAAGAGCTTGCTTCACCACGTAAGAGGATGCATGATCTACTCCGTCCGCCACACCACAACATTCCGCTACAAACCCGCGATTCGCGAGAGCGTAATGGAGGTCCGCCTGCAACCGCGCAGTGACGGAGAACAACGCTGCCTCAGTTTTACTCTCAATGTCGAGCCCGCGGCGACGGTCATGCACTATCGTGACTTCACCGGGAACACGGTGCATCACTTCGACATCGCAGGCACTCATAGCCTCGTGAAGGTCACCGCGCAATCTGCGGTTGAGGTCCAATCCGCCGTCGCTCCTCGTGCCGCCGACAGCGGAGACTGGGCGGACCTGGATGCTCTCATTGCAGCGAACGATCATTGGGAAATGCTTTTGCCCAGCCACTTCGCACATTCGGGCGAGCCGCTAGAGAACCTTGCCAGGGAACTGCGATGCGAGCGCCGGGGAAATCCTCTGGCCCTTCTGACAGGGCTTAACGAAGCGATCTACAAGCTGTTTGCCTACGTGCCCAACAGCACCAAGGTGGATTCGCCGATTGAAGAAGCGCTACAGGCGCGACAAGGTGTGTGCCAGGACTTCGCCCACATCATGATTGCGCTGGTACGCCGGCTCAACATCCCCTGCCGCTATGTGAGCGGCTACATGTTTCACCGCGACGACACAGAGAAAGACCGCTCGCTCGAGGGTGCATCGCATGCCTGGGTAGAGGTGTTAGTGCCGAGGTTGGGCTGGGTCGCGTTTGATCCCACGAACAATCTGGTGGGAGGCGACCGCCACATTCGCGTGGCTATCGGTCGCGACTACGCCGACGTTCCTCCGACCCGCGGCGTGTACAAAGGAGAGGCGCAGAGCGAGCTCAGCGTGGCGGTAACCGTCAGTCCTGCCGATACAGCTCCGCCCGAGCCAGCAATGCCGACCTTTGTCGTGCGATCGCGGCCTGTAGCGGTGAGGGCGACGACGCGCTCGGAACAGGAACAACAGCAGCAATAACAATAGAGAAACTCATCCTTGAGAAGTGCTCAGACGGCTTCAGTACGTCTCTGGCAGAGATGAAGTCATGAGCACGTGCTAGAGAGTTTCGTTTCCTTCTGCCTCGCCCTCTTCAGTTGGAGCGCCATCCACGAGCATGGTTGCGCCGCGGCCAAGCCTTCCAGGATTACGCGTTTCCAGCCATTTCATGTAGCCGAAGCCCACCAGTAGCGCAATCAGAAACAAGTAAGGCGTCAGGCTGTACGGCCAGGACGGCTCGGGATAGATCGTCACAAAGAGCACAGGCAGGAGAGCCAAGGTCGCAATCCACGGAACCAGTTGATGTTTCCAAACTCTGAAGTTGTCTCGTTGTTCGCTGCGCATATAGCGCGTCAGAGCCAAGTTCGCCATCGCGTAGAGCACGATGACCGCGAGCGTGGCAACGGTTTCCAGGAATCCGAAGATGGTATCGGGCTGCAGCAACCAGCCAACCAGGAGGATCGCTGCGATCCCTGACGACTGCTCGAAGCCGATCGCGAACGTCGGCGTCCGGTGTGTGGGATGAATGCGTCCGAAGCTTGCGGGGAGCGTACCCGCTCGGCCCATCGTGTACATCACGCGCGACGCAGCATTGGCGCACGCGAGACCCACGCCGACTGCGCTATTGATAATTGCCAGGACAACCAACCACCAGCCAGCGCCCCACAACCGATGACCGAGTGCGTAATAAGGATTGGGACTGGTGGCGAAGGCGCCCATATCTCCCGTACCCCATCCGATGGCGCTCGCATAGGAAGTCAAAATGTAGAAGATCCCAATGCTGCCAAGCGAGAGCATGATCGCCTGGCTGATGAACTTGCCGGGCAAGCGGGCTTCGTGAGCAAGCGGCGCTGGCGCTTCGAAGCCGCTCAGCGCGAGCATCGAGAAAACCATGCCCGCCAGAATGCCTCCAAAGTGATGCGGCGAGGATGAAGGCTTGAGTGGCGCAAGATATGTGGAACCCGTCCCAGGGTGGGCCAGGAAGGTAACCGCGAGCGCCAGCATGATGACCAGTTCGAGGCCGCCCAGTAGCGCCGTGATCCTCGCCGACAACTGAATGCCATGATGAGTTAGCGCCCAGATAAGGGCCGAGGTCGCCAGTGCAAACGACCACCAAGGAATGTTGACGTGAAACTGTTCTCGCAGCATGTCCGAAACCAGATAGCCTAGGAAGCCGATACACCCGGCGGATCCGAGGATTTCATAGATCAAATAACTCCAGGTCGCCATGAATCCGCTGCGACTGCCGAGTCCTCGGGTGGCGAAGGAATAGTAGCCGCCGCTCGACGGCATATAGCGAGAAAATTCCGACACCGTGTTCCCGATAAAGAAGCAGATGATCGTGGAGAACAGGAACGATAGCGGCATAACCGGCCCGGCCTTGAGAGCAATGATCGGAAACGTGAACACAATGTTGGTCGCGGGAGCGATATGCGTCACGCCTTGAAACACCAGTTCCGCAAGGCCAAGCGAATTCCGCCGAAGCTGAGGATCTGTATCGGGGCGGGTGGTCTCAGCGGTCAATGGAAGCTCCTCGAATGAACAATGACACTGCTGTCTCGTGCGCTCGGCGGACAGTATAACGGGCAGCGGGATTTCGTCCGAAAAGAACGCCGCCATTCGAGAAATAAAGCTGTAAGGAGAGTTGCGCTGGTGCTTACTTAACGCGCCATTTCCGCAGTTGCTTCCAAACTTGTACCAAAGTCTGCATTTGGCGGGGACTGGGGAGCTGGGTATAGATCAGTCGGCATTCCCGATAGGCTCGTTCGTAAAACTCGCGGACAGCACCGACGCTGAGGTGCGCAAGGTTGTAGCGAAGTTCGTTGAGATCCCTCTCGCTCAAGATATCTGGCTTCTCGCGATCAGGACGCCGCGCCATAGGCGACGGATTTTAGCATATTCGCTATTTGTTCGCTTCGCGGTTCTCGCCGGAATCGCAGAGCGTGTTTTTTCGAGTGTCGGGTGGTGAAGGAAACTAGAGCAGGAGACTCGAACACAAGTGAAAACAAATGGCGGAGAGGGCGGGATTCTAATACCGCCATTTCCAGCAAGTGCCGATGAATCCTACACTTCTGTGATAAGACCCTGTGTTTGACGGGCTTACAAACGATTCCTACTTCCGCTACAGTTTCTATAGTTTCTGCTATTCGCTGGAATTCCGCGGGAAACGGTATCACTGGTATCAGTTCGCTCCTGTTTCAGCACTAGCGGAGAATCGCTGGTCGCTATGCCGACTTAACGGCAATCCGGTCAACTTCCTCGAAGCCCGTTTGAACGAAGCCTTAGCGGCAGACGCTTTCGCGTGTCCGGTGTCAGCGGTGGTGTGTGAGCGGATAAGGTTGGGTCATAAGGAGATCACCTATGACCCACCTTCGCAAAATGATGCTCGAAGAACTCGAGCGTCGTAATTATGCTCAGACTACCATCGAATGCTACATCCAAGCGATCGAGGATTTTGCGCGCCACTTTCGCCGCCCTCCGGACCAACTCACTCCGGAGCACATCCGCGAGTACCAAGCGTATCTGTTCCGCGAGAGAAAGCTAGCCGCGTCCACTGTGACGCAACGGCTCGCGGCTCTGCGGTTCTTCTACACGCAGACGATCAAGAAAGCCTGGAGCGTGGCCGATACACCTTACCCGAAGAAGGCGCGACCCCTACCCAGCATCTTGAGCCCGGAAGAAGTGGCCCACCTCATCGACTCCTCGCAGACTCGGTTTCATCGCATGGTATTGATGACACTCTACGGCACGGGGGTACGGCGCGCAGAGTTGGCTCGCTTGCAAATTTCCGATATCGACAGCCGACGCATGGTGATCCACATCCGCAGTGGCAAAGGTCGTCAGGACCGCGATGTCATGCTCAGTCCTAGGCTGCTCGAAGCCTTGCGCGACTACTGGCGTGGCCTGAAGCGCAAACCCGCGGAATGGTTATTCCCGGGCGGGTCCCGGCACACCTCCCATCGTCCCATCACTCCCAGAGCGGTGTGGTATGCGTGCCAACGTGCTGCCCAACGAGCGGGCCTGCAGAACCGGGTTCATCCCCACACGCTGCGCCACTGTTTCGCTACGCACTTACTGGAAAACGGCGCTGACCTACGCACCATTCAACTGCTCCTGGGACATCACGATCTGAAAGAAACCGCGATCTATCTTCATCTCTCGCGACGGCATCTCAACGCCACCGCCAGTCCTCTGGACTCGCTCAAGTTGATAGATAAGTCACCGCAGAACCCGTAGATGAACCGGCCGCCACTTGAGGTGGCCGATCTGGTTCGCGCCGCGGGACGCATCTTCATCGAACGAAGCCGCCGGTGGATCACCTGGCAACACCTCACAGTGCTGCGAGCCATCACGCGCTGTCGCACCGCCGCCTTGGGCGGGCATCTCGATGAGTGCATCGACTGTGGCTACCGTCCAGCCATCTCTTACAACACCTGCATTATGGGGAGTTTTTTCTAATGGGGAGTGGAACAGCAAAAAGGGCGCACCGTACACGAGGCCACGCCCTTTCGACTCTCCATTAAGACGCGGCCTTCAAAAAAGCGAGCAGTTTATCAGGCGGCTGGAACTTGCCCTTGCGAAGGCTTGGCGGCACGACCGCCTCGATGGCCTCCAGCTTCTCAGTTGGATCGGCCCGAACGTAGACTTCGGTAGTGGTCAGATCACTATGCCCCAACCACAGAGAAACTTTTCGAATGTCTTTTGTTGCTTGCAGTACGATCATTGCGCAGGTATGCCGAAGCACGTGGGGCGAGACTTGTTTGCCGCGTAGCGTTAAGCATTTGCGGTCCGCGGTTTCGGTGTGACGCCGCAGAACGTATGCAACTCCCCATCGACTGAAGGGTGTACCGCGAGCGTTTACAAAGAGCTCAGGGGATGCGACCGCTCCGCGAATGGCCAACCAAGCGCGGAGTGCCGCAGCCGTCGTCTTCCAAAGAGGCAGCGCGCGTTCGCGGCGGCCCTTGCCTCGCACGCGGATACTCGCTGACTGGGGTGCGACATCGTCGGTGCGCAAACCTGTCAGTTCGGAGACTCGGAGTCCCGCGCAAACTGCCAGGTGCAATATGGCCCGATCTCGAACTCCCATTCGCGTGGATGGATCGGGAGCATTGAGCAGGGCCTGCATTTCTTCCTGGGCCAGATATGGCACCAGACGATGGTCGGTTTTCTTGAAGGGGATCGCCAAAACGCGGCGAACCTGTCCGACGGCGGCTGGTTCATGGTGTTGCAGAAACCGGAAGAACGAGCGGATGGCGGCCAAACGGATATTTCGTGTCTCCGCGGAGTTGCCACGTACCGTCTCCAGATGTTCGAGGAACGAACTGATCAGCGATGCGTCTAACTGCTCCAGCATGAGAGCTGATGGCGCCACTCTAAGCTTCCGGGATGCGAACTCGAACAGGGCCTGGAAGCTGTAGGCGTAGGAGTCGCAAGTATGGGGGCTGACACCTCGGTGGCGAACAAGATGCTCACGGAAGAAGGCTTCTATGTGGGGTGCGAGAGGAGTCATGGCTGTCCTCCCTGCGCAAAGTTTTCGGTGACGACAGCGATGTCGCGCAAAAGCTCAGGCGTGGTTTCCAGGTACCAGTAGGTAGAGTTGATATTGACGTGACCCAGATAGGTAGCCAAGGCCAACATGTGCTGTCCGATTCGTTGCCGGCCAGTTGGAGACAACTCCAGTGCCCGAACTGCAAAGGTATGACGAAGCTCATGAATACGAGGCCATCGACCGCGGGAGGGCTTGATCCCTGCGGATTTCAGCAGAGTCCGGAACACGCTGTGAACTTTCCAGTAGACGAGGGGTTGCCCGTCGTCTGAAACAAAAACATGGTTGCCACCACTCCTCATGTCTTGGCGATGCGTCAAGTAGTGAGCGAGCCCTGTCACTACTGTGTCGTGCAACGGCACTAAACGGGTCTTCTGGAACTTGGTTTTGCGAATCAGTAAACCGTCGGCGGTGATGTCGGAGACCAGCAGATGCAACGCCTCCGAGATTCGCAGCCCGGTTGCTGCTAACAGGCTAATGAGTGTTGCGTAGGTTTCGGACCGCAACGAGTTGAATGATGGAAGCCTCTTGGCGGCGCGGACAAGGCTCTCGATCTCGTCGCAGGAATAGATGTGCGGAACGCGACGCACCTTCCGATAGCCGAAGTAGTTTGTCGGTGGCGATTCGTGCCGGGAGTCTTCTACGCAGAGGTACTGAGCAAGGAGATACACGGTCTGGTAGCGGACATGTCGTTGCGCGACCGATCTGGCCTGGCTTGCCCATTGGATGGCGGTGGCTGTGCGGATGTGGGTTTGCTTTTGATTGGTCGCAAAGCTTGCAAAACTGCGCAGGAGATATTCTGCGTTGCTCAGAGTGAAGCCGACTGTGCGTCGCGTGGCAAGGTAGGTTTCAATGGCCTTGATCATCGATTCACCTCTGGCCACGGCTGAGCAATCTGTTTCAGTAGCGCGACATCCGCCTTGGCGTAGTAGGCGGTCATGTCGATGCTGCGGTGACGAAGCACGAGGCCGGCCTGCTCCAGGGGAACCCCATTCCGCAACATCTCTGTGGCCGCGGTGTGACGCAGCAGGTGCGCACCTTTGTCGGGGACTTCGATGCTGGCGCGTTGGAGAGCGTGTTTGACGACGGACGAGACACCATCCCCTGAGGCAAAGGATCGATAAGGGGCGATGCTTCGAACAAACACGTGATCGGTATCGCTAAGCTTGGGCCGCCGTTCCAGATAACGGAGCATCGCGTCGCCCACATCCTGCGGAAGCGGCAACCGCACCTGGTATCGTCCTTTCCCGATCACCTGCAGCGTGCCACGATTCCAGTCGATGTCCTTAAGACGCAGCTGCGCTACATCTCCCGCGCGCAATCCTAGCCGCACCAATAGGAGCACAATCGCACGGTCACGAAGACGTCCGGGATCTGAACCATCACAGGCTGCGATCAGACGGTTCACTTCTTCTGAAGATAGACAGCGTGGAAGCTTGGCCAGTCGCCAGTGAGCGACAGCGGGAATCGCGAGGGCGAGATCGTCGCGAGATTCGCCACGGAAGTTGAGATACCGCAAGAACGCCCGCAGGGAAGTAATCAACTTCTGTGTGGTTGGAGCTCCACATTCGCTGGCACGTCGTAGAAGAAAGTTACGTACGGCGTGCGCAGTCCATTGACCGACATCCTCGCCGAGGGCCTGGAGCAACTCCGCAGCGCCGCGAGCGTAAAGCCGAAGCGTTGGCGGCTTCGCCCCGCGATGCCTTTGAAACCAATCGAGGAAGGCAGTGACCAGAGCTGGATCTGCGTTCTCGTTCCGAACTGGTTCACTCGGGCAGATCCCGCAGCCAACCAGGCGTTGATGGAAAAGCTTTACTCCAAAACGCGCGTGAAAGGCGATCTTTGCGCGCTTGAAGTGAGGGCACCGGCAACGACGAAGATGCCCAACAAAAGCATGAAGCGTGCTGAAATCGATATCTGCCAGAACGCCACCTCTCCGCTGAAGGTAGCAGCCGAGGTGGGCAGCGGCTCGAATGTATCGAACGGCGCTGGCTGCGGCGTATCCGTCGCGTTCGAGGTCATCTGCGAACGCGTCTACGTGCGGTCCACTGATTCCACTCCGCAAGCGTCGTAGCGTCTTGGGCGCGGAGAAGTATTTTTCGAGCATGGGCTCTCCTTGTTGAGCATTGGCCATAAATGGCCGCATCAACCTAGCAAAGCCCCTGAATTTATGGGGAGTCGCATCCCGCCCAACCGGGTCCGACAAGCCCGCCCTGCGCAGATTCCGGCGCGCCACTCCCCATTAGAAAAAACTCCCCATAAGACACGAGTTGTAGGAGATGGCCTGATACCCGCAACGCGGGCAAGCATCGCGATGCCCGCCGAGGGCGGCAGTGCGGCAGCGCTGAATGGCACGAAAGGCTTTGAGCTGTTGAAAGTCAAAGCTCGATCGATACCGATCCAAGAAGCGATCGCCCTGCACCCGTAGAATGTCGGCCACCTCGAGGGTGGGCCGAGTCATTCGTTGTCTTTTCGTCTAAAGCGTCGGGGGACTTTCTCGCTGCTGGACAGAGTGAGCGTGTCCAGCGGATTGGCTGACCGTCTGCAAATGCCGTTGCGACAAGTGCAGGTACTGAGCGGTGGTCTCCAGATCTCCGTGTCCAAGCAGAACCTGGATCGTGCGCAAGTCGGTGCCCGCTTCCAACAAATGGGTGGCCCAACTGTGGCGCAGCGTATGCGGCGTAACGCGTTTGTGGATGCCTGCCCGACGCGCAGCTTCGCTACATGCGATCCAGACGGTCTTATCCGAGATCGACTCTTCACTCTGCACGCGACGAGTGCGAGTGGGAAACAGGTAGAGCTTTGGCTTGCGCCAGCGCCAGTACTCCCGCAGAGTTTCGAGTAGGGCTGGGCTCAGGGGCAGATCGCGATCCTTGCCACGCTTGCCCGCTACCACACGGATGATCATCCGTTGGCTATCAATGTCGCCCACCTTGAGATGAGCCAGTTCGGAGCGACGCATGCCGGTGCCATAGAGCGTCATCAGCAGGGTCCGTCGAAACAATGTCCCCGCGGCGTTGATCAGACGCGACACTTCCTCGTGGCTCAACACCGTTGGCAGTCGACGCTGGTCCTGCGGATAAGGCAAAAAATCGCGGAACTGATGGCGCTTGAGTGTCTTGACGAAAAAGAAACGCAGTGCCGCTACTTGGTTGATTACAGTGCCCGGCGTCAGCTTGCGCTCTCGCAGCAGATAGGCTTGGTAGGTTCGAAGTTCGTTCAGGCCGAGTTTATCGGGTGACTTGCCGAAATGCTTGGCGAAGTCAGCCACGACCTGCAGGTAATTGCGCGTGGTGATTGCAGAGTAGTTGCGGCGCTGGAGTTCCTCCAGCATGATTTTTCGTAAACGGGTCACGGGAGTCTCCTTTCTCCGTGACCCAAACTACGTCAGCCGTGCCGAAAATGTCTGGGTTCACCACGCGGTAGCGTCCGCCGCGCCAGCGGCTTCGTCGTGTGCTGGGCATGCTCAGTAACTTGGAGGTGAAAGTCCTCTGGCCGACCTGATGGAGGTGAAGGCCTAGTGATAATGCAAGGGCTACCGCTGCGAGGTGGGGTCCGAAGGAAGCATGGAACAAACGTGCGAGTCGATGGACAAAAACTGAATAGAAGGCGCCCGTACCGGACGAGTGGGCAACTTACCGCGAAGTCCATAATCCATCAAGGTGCGAAGCGTAGATTCGGCGACTGTGCACGGAAAGTGACTGAGCTTACCCCAGGAGATCTGCTCCGTGTCGCTTCGGCGACTGAGGTGGCCGTAAGGCGATCTGACCGCGGAGCAGAAGTCAGCATCGGGCATAGTACCCGGCAACGGAGAAGGCCCGCACGAGAAGGAGTGGTGAGTAGGCCATGAGTCTCAAAGACGACAAGCAGCAGAACATCCAGATGAAACTGGACTTCTCATCTGCGCTGACGGGTGCAGCCCGGGGTGCCGCAGGAGGAGAGACTGAATCGTCGGTGGCGACGAGTGGACCCGAAAACCCAGCTAGAAGCGATCGACTGATGGAGGAGGTCTGTGAGCGAGAAAACCTGAAGGAAGCACTGCGGCAGGTGAAGGGTAATAAAGGTAGCGCGGGAGTGGACGGAATCACCGTTAACCAACTCACCGACTACCTGAAACAGCATTGGCCAGTGATCCGAGAACAACTGCTGAACGGGACCTATGAACCGAAGCCGGTGAGGCGGGTGGAAATCCCCAAGCCGGACGGCGGGGTGCGAAAGCTTGGCATCCCGACGGTGCTGGATCGATTCATCCAGCAAGCGGTGATGCAGGTGCTGCAGCGGCGGTGGGACTCGACGTTCTCAAACTACAGCTATGGTTTTCGACCCGGACGATCAGCACATCAAGCGGTAGCTCAGGCGCAGCAATTTATCACCGGAGGCTACAGCTGGGTGGTCGATCTCGACTTGGAGAAGTTTTTCGATCGAGTCAATCACGACAAATTGATGGGCCAGGTGGCTAAACGAGTCGGGGACAAGCGGCTGTTGAAGCTCATCCGGGCGTTCTTGAACGCCGGGGTGATGGAGAACGGACTGGTCAGTCCAAGCGTGGAAGGCACTCCGCAAGGAGGTCCACTTTCACCACTGCTGTCGAACCTCGTGCTCGACGAACTCGACCAAGAGTTAGAGCGACGTGGCCACCGCTATCTGCGATACGCGGATGATTGCAATATCTACGTGCGCAGCCAGCGGGCTGGTCAACGAGTAATGGAAAGCATCACGCGATTCATCACTCAAAAGCTCAAGCTCAAAGTGAATGAGACGAAGAGTGCAGTGGCGCGACCGCAGGAGCGGAAGTTTCTCGGGTTTAGCTTTAGCACTGGTCCAGAGATCAAACGCATGATCGCACCAAAAGCTCTGGAACGGTTCAAGCACCGAATCCGGGACACCACACGACGGGCCAAAGGCGTCAGCATGGAAACGACGATAGCGGAACTAGCTCCGTATCTGCGGGGTTGGCGTAGCTATTTCGGCTTCTGCGAAACGCCCGATGCGCTGATGTACCTGACCCGCTGGGTCCGATTGCGATTGCGGGCAGCGATGTGGCGGCAATGGAAAACTCCGCGCCGTCGCCGCGCGGCTTTGCTAGAACTGGGGGTCCGTCCGCGCCTTGCCAACAACACGGCGGGCAGTGGCCGCGGCCCCTGGTACCTCGCTCGGGCCAAAGCCCTCTCGGTGGGGCTTTCCAATGCTTACTTCAAATCGCTTGGGCTTCCGACGTTGATCGATGGGTGCTAGCGCAACCAACTCGAACCGCCGTGTACGGACCCGTACGCACGGTGGTGTGGCAGGGGTCGGCGGGTGACCGCCGCCCCTATGCCGATCTCGTCCGCTACACACGCAATCGCTAGCAAAACTTCCGGTTAGCGACCCACCCGGAAGTTTGCCAGATCACTTAAATACAAGCGCGTCAAGGAGAGTTAGCCGACTATAGATCCCATTGAGTGGCACATCATGGGCGGGCTCGCGACGTGTCGACAGATACTCAGAAAGTGGTTTGAGCATTAGTGCTCGGACTGATCGACCGGCACGAAACTGTCGGCCTGCTTCGGATCGCCCTTTCCGGAATAGCGGGCCAAGATCGGGTAGGGAAACACGGGTCGCGTGCGCTCTACAATGCCGTTGCTCAGTTTGCCAGCGATCAGTTTTCAGGCGCCTGGCCCTTCTCCACCCAGATTTCGAGCGCGGTCATGGAGTCGAACTCGGTGAATCCCGGACCTCCGCCGCTGTGATGAACTCCTGGTACGAGAAACAGCCGGAAGAAGTCTTCGGTTTGTTTGCGTCCGCCCATGAATTTCGTCACGCCTTCGAAGTAGCCAATGGAAGAAGTCGCCATGATGGCGCCATCGGCCCAGCCATGCCACACAAGAAGCTTTCCGCCTCGCGCTTTGAAGTCGCGCAGATCGAAAGAGGTCGCGTCGTAGATTCTTCGCGCCCTGGTCAGAGTCGCCGGGATCGCGATCGAAGTCGAAGGCGAGTGCATCAGCGTTCGTCTCTAATCTTTTCATCCAGCTAGGTATTTTATGTACTGTCCGGGCAGCTCCAAGTTCGCAAGACGCGGCGCAATGCCAGGACTTGGCGCGCCAAAGTAGTTCCATCCCGCCCACATCGTCTCCGTTCCCGCAATGTACGGATAAGCGTAAAGCACGTGCGCCTTTGGAATTGGTCACCGGGGTCATCAAGCGCTTCACGGCAGCCACTTGCTTGGCGTTAAGGCAATCGGAGCCGCACGCCTTGGAGTGGCAAGCAATCATTTCGGGCTGCCATTTACAGGAGGGCGGATCGGTGACGAGTTCCTTCTTCCACGCCAGTCCTGCGCGCCACAATGCTCTAATACGGACTTGTGCACGGCCTGCGCCGCCGCGGCATTGAGCACCGAGCCGCCATGGCCATCGCTGAAAGGCTTGCGCAAACCAGGCCGCGGCGTATGTATTTCGTCCGGTGTAGTCGTACACCGGAGCACTGGCTATCAAGCCGTCAAAGTCCTCAGGGAAGCGTTGCGCTTCCATCAGAACTGCTTGGCCGCCCTTTGAGCCCCCGCCCATGTAGGAATACTTGATAGGCTTGCCGTAATAGTGCGTAGTGATGGCCTTAGCAACGAGCGTCACCACGTGATTGCTGCGCCAGCCAAAATCCTCCTGTAATTCAGGCGCGTTTGCGGCCCAAACGCCGTCAAATCCCCAAGCGCTGTCGTGTCCGCCATTTCCCGTCGCCGAGGCGTAGCCACGCGCAGACCAAGGTTGCAAGCGTCTCCAAAGACAGTGCCGCAAAAGGCGCCGCAGGCATAAAAGAAAAACTTCTGATTCCAATCGCCGGAAACGGCAGCTTCAACTCGAATTTGTTCTGCGGCGCAACATAGCCGGTCACTTCGCAATATCGCGAATCCGGCAAGCGCTGTTAGGAGGCGCTGCTCCATATCCGCTGGGAGTGAGGGTCCATCGCGCCAGACCACTCGAGGGCACTTCGACGAAGTGCGCGGAAGTAATGACAGCCGGACCTCCAGGGGCGTTTTCCAGGTTGAAGTTCCGATGAGCGCGGCGCATTTTGCGCGTCAGGGCTAGGCGTGCGCATGGTGCGTTCTGCGCCGCAATACAAGTCGGCAAAATCCACCAGACCACCACAACAAAAGCTATTCGACTCATTCGAGATGCCAGGTTGTCTCGTTGGAGGTCCGACGATTCTGTCGATTCCCCAAGCGAACGCATCCAGAAATCAGTCCTCATCTCGTGTCTCCTTCTGCTCTTGGCCAATCGGCCATCCGTGTATTTTTGGGGCACGCTTCTCTATCTGCTGACCACTGGCTTCTGCAATGCGCGGTACGTGGCCCTCGTGCTGGACATCGTCGGAACAGAGGGCCACGACACCAGCACGTGGTACGCCGCCCTTATCGCGGTGGGCAACATTCCTATCGCCTCGATGATCTGGCTCGAAGGAAAAAGCTTCCACAGCTTCGGCACACACGGACTGCTGTGGACCGACGCGGCAGCCAACCTCGTCGTATTCGCGATAGTCGCGCTCGTGTTTGCAACTCACGGTTTAGGCATTCGGGGCTCCCCGACCTCGCAGGTTTTGAAGCTCGTTAAGGGTTAGAAGCCCCTTCAATCGGGCAGTTGGTCTCCTTCCGGTTCGCGAAGCCAGCAACTCGCGATTAATGACAAAGAGTAAGCGAGCACCGCGAGTGTGCCGGCCGAGTAGGCAAGGCGAGCAGCCGCGCTGGCACCGGGCATGATGTTGGCGAGTTGCGTTGTGAGAAGCACCCCGGATGCTCCGATCACGCGGGCTCCGATGTTGATCGCGAAACTCTCGCCGGTTCCGCGCAAGTGTGTCGGGTACATCCGCGGCAAATAGTTGCCCCAAAGGCTGAACGGCCCGTTCATCAGGAGAGCTGCGAGAAACACCCCGTATTCGAGCAATCGCAAGCTATGCGTTGCGGCGAAAAAGTAGACGCACGAGAAGACGATCAGCCCGGGAATCAGGAAGACGCGCAGAAGCCGCCTCTGCGACGCGATCCGAATGACAAGAAAGGCAAACAGCAAGCGGCCGGCGATCGTGCCCAACTCCTGAAACAGTTGCACCCCGGCCACGGTTTGCTCAACCAGGCGCGGCGCGAGGTTCCTTACGCCCGGAAGGTCAGGACCCATGCGAGGTGTCTGTTGCATCACCCCAGAAGCCAGGGCGTAACTACACGCCACCATGAATGTAGTGACCAATGTGGTCTTCCGCAGAGCGGGCCGGAAAAGCTCCGCGAACCTCGGCCGCTTCAAGGTTCCTTTGGATTTCTTCTCCTGCCAGACGGGGGACTCCGGCAAGAACGGTCGTGCCAGGATAAGTGGAATCGCGGGGACCAGTCCGGACAGAAGGGTGTAGCGCCAAGCTTCGTGCCTCCCGTAGATGGCTGGGAATCGTTCGGCGTAAGTGACAGCGGCCTAATAGATTCCCGTCACCATGAGTCCTCCCAATCCAAAGGCAACCTGCGTGTAGCCCAGCGCTGATTCGCGCTGCTTGGGATTAGAAAAGAGCTCCGCCACCCATGCCACCCCGGCCACATATTCGACACATACGCCGATGATAGTGGTGCTGCGGAAGCACAATAGCTGCGGCAATGTAACTGCAAAGCCGGCGGCGCAGGCCGAGAAAGCATACAACAGGATGCTCCACATCAAGACACGCCGACGCCCTAAAAGGTCAGCAAGATAGCCTCCCAGGAGTCCAAAGGCACCACCCGAAGCCAATGGCAGATAAAACAGCAGTCCCACCCAGAGGTTGGAGGCTGGGCTGCCGGGCTTGAAGTTTCCCAGAGCTGTGAGTGCAGGACGGGCAATGAGCGGCATTACCAAGGTCTCGTAGAGATCGAACGCAAAGCCAAGTGCGGCGACACCGCAGATGACCCATTGCCGGGGTGTCAGGCGCGCAAAGGCAGAGCCCAGTTCCGAGTCTTTCAAGCCGTTAAGCAACGCATGCTCTTTTCTGTTAGACGAGACCTCTATCCTTCGTTTCTAGACCGGCCGGCAATTGCCGTTGAACCTGCGCGAGTTCTAGCCCTAAGATCCGTTACTCCACATGCGCGTCGAAACCGCCTGTCTCAACACCACCAGAGCGCTTGATCTGCACAAAGATCAGGTACAGCCCAGCTTTGGGGAATCCGTGGCGTTCAGTAACAGTCCAAAAGATGCTGGTTGGCGAACCACCGTGCCCATTTTCGCGCCCCACGCATCAATCCGAATCATCTTTATCCTCTACCACACCAGTTAGAAGTTAGCGGATCTCGCCGATGCGCTGCCCTTGCGAATACTTCCTCCCAACCTCAGCGTCGATCACGACCTTCTTGTTCTGAAACAGCATCACGATGTCAGAGCCGCCGAAGAGAAAGAAGCCAAATTCGTCGCCCTTCTGCAGCCTGGCACCAACTTCGGGCGTCGGTTGACCGAGGAAACGAAGCACATCCCGACCGGTAGCACGGCCACGAGCCCCACCTCTGGCGAGTCGATGACGATCAATCCTCGTTCCTGGTCGATCTGGTACGTCTCACCGTCGATCCCGTAGAGAGTGCCGTCCGGTCGCCGAGCCACGTCCATGTACACTCGGCCATGGATGCTGCGTACTTCCTTGATCTCACCGGCGACGGGCACGTGGTAGCGGTGGTAGTCGTCGGGGTGCAGGAACATGTGCGCGAAGACGCCGTCCTCGAACGCATTCTCGTAGGTTTTCATCCAGAAGCTTAGCGACCGGCCAAGTGACGCCCTTGACCGTAACCTTCGAGTTCGCGTCGATGTTCCATTTGCCTGCGAATGTGGCGTCGACCGGCGACACGATCACCCTGTCGTTGCGTGGCTCTGCGATCGGCCGCTTGCCGGGCTTCACCTCACGCGCAAAGAACTGGTTGAAGGTGAGCCAGCCGCTCGGTCCCACGAAGTAATCGCCGATGTTGTAGTTCGGTCGTGCCGCAAACGAAGGGATGCCCGACGCGGAGGCGGGCGTATCCAGGAACTGGCCCCAAGCCTCGATAAACTTGTTCATCCAGGCACTGAAGCTCTTATCGCGGTTCAGTTGATCCCCCGGCGCCTGGTTCACAATGTAGTAGAGCTTCAGGGCCGTGGGTACCTCCTGTACGGTGGGGACGAACGTGACGAAATCGTCCAGATAGATCAGGAACGAGTCCATGTCCCGAAGTCCCTTGAGGTCAGCCATCCGGATGGCGCCTTCGAGCGCCACTCGCAAGTCGGGCCGCGTCTGCAACAGTTCGATCAGATCCTCGACGACCGGGACATGCCGAGATCGATTGCTTCGGTACCTGATCACTGGCCGCCAACACTGGCGCGGACTTAGCCGATTGCGCTCGGCAAAGGCAGACGGCAAGCAATATTGCTCAAGCGTGTTCACGACAAAACCCCAGACATAAATGGGATCTCATGCGGTACCTCCGGATTCTCTGACTGGCTGACAAAACTAATGATGAATGTTCGGTAAGCTCTACGAGTGCCTGGCCGGCATTCGGTCTCCCTATGGCACCTCGATCTGCTGAACCTGCACGAGTTCTAGACCTAAGATCTGTTACTCCACATGGGCATCGAAAACGCCCGTCTGAACATGACCAGAGCGTTTGACCTGCACAAAGATCCGGTACAGCCCAGCTTTGGGGAATCCGTAGGGAAATGAGACCTCAGGGGACGATACATTCATAGTCATCTCCATCGCAGGATGGGAGTCACCTTGATTCGCCAATTGCGGTTCGTTAGCTCGCGGAGGAGCGGGCGGCAGACTCGCCTGAGCCATTTGCAGTGCGGCCATTGAGACCGAACCCGCGGGATGAACATGCGCGAACACCGAACAATCCGAACGCACAAAAGCTGCGTGTCCTGCCATTCCCATGTACGGTTCAAGATCTTTGGCAGCCCTACCGTTTCGATCTTCGATCCGGAAGCGAAAGGACATGGGAACATTGGCTCTCAATGGCGAGGAGTCGCGTTCCCAGATCATGCGCCCGCCGTCAGGCAACTGCGCCAATGTGGCATCGTCTTTGGTTGGCGTAAGAGGCCCTTCGGATGCTTGAGAATCGTCTCCGGAAAGCGGCATACCCGCGACGTTGGGCAGATCGATTTGCCCAACCGCAGTCCAGGGCACGCCATTGTCATCAACAATATCCGCGAAAATCTGGTACTTGCCTGCGAAAACTGTGGGCAAGTTTTCCAGAAACGACCCGCCTTCGATACGCTCGGGATGAAGATGGTACATGCGATCCATATAGGGGAGCCGGATCAGGAAGAGATGCATCAAGTGTCCGTGGTCAGGAATGAAGTTCTCGGGCTTGATGTATGTCGTCCAGAGGTCACCCTGACCTTGGACACGTAGAAGAAGGCGGCCGTCCGGCTGCAATGTCGCCAGCGCATTCGGAGAATTGGAGGACCAGGTCTGGGCTTGACTGTTGCTAGCGTCTACTTTCCACCAGGCATTGCCGAGACAGATGACGATCAGCAGAAGGGCCGCAGCGGCAAACATGGCGATCCGAGCCCTGCGGAGACCCTTCACCGTGGGGGCCTCCCCCGGTTGTAGTTGAGCTTCTCGTACCGAGGCACCGACAACTGAGACGATACCGATGGCGAGGAAGATCATGCAGCCAAGCAGGAGGGCGCCGAGGGATTTCTGCATACGCAGCGTGCTCTGAGCAAATGCGGGCATAGGTACGCCGAGTTCCGCCTTACCCCGCGCACCATCGATCTGAATTCGCACCTGCAAGTCATAAGTCTCCATGACCCAAATGCTCCCGACAAAGAATCTCGGGTCCTGCGGCGATCGTTGGGCCAAGTCCGGGATCGCTTGCAGTTTGTAACCGAATCCGGAAAGGCGCAGGATATTCAGTCGAACCTCGCGAACGTCGTTGGACTCGCTACGAATCTCGACTTGGGCCAAGCCGGGAATGACCTTCGGCATGCGCACCGTCACAAACACGTGATAAGGGCCAGCATCGTTTTCGTAAAATACGTCCGCACTTCCGACGTGGGCATTGGCCGGTGCGCATACGACGAATGACAGGGCAATAAGAAATGAAGGAATACGCATGCGATGATTTCTCATAAAGACTTCCGTTACGACGCCGGACCTTTTATCTTTTATCTTTGAACCCGTTTTATCCAATTGGCCCAGATGAACCCCAGGCGCGTGGTGAGAATCGCAGCTATCAAAGCAACGGTCATGACGATCCAGAACTGGAGACGTGTATTCTCCGAGGCTTGAAATTTATAGGGATCGTACATAAACCCAGCAGTATCGTCGTATGAGAAGTAATGCGTTCCGAAAACGCGATTCCGCGACAACGGAGACATCAGGAAGTTCGCGAAGGGCCACTGGAAGGCAACAAAGCTCACCAAAAACACCAGTCCAGTCGCCGCAGCCTGTAGCCATGGTTTCCAAGCCTTGGTTGCTCTCCACAGCAGGTCTAGCGCCAGTCCAGGTACTATGAGCAACAGCGGAAACGCCATTGGAATGAAGTGAGTCACATTTTGATAGACCGGCCCGAGTTTCGGTTGGGCTGCAAAGAGTGGAAGAATCCACAGTTGGGCCAAGACAGCAGCCGTGTAAACGGCGGCAATAATGGTGTTTCCCCACCGGTGTTCCGAGGCACGCGCCACGCCCACCAATGCAAGAGGAACCGCCAATGAGACCACCAGATAGGCAGTCGCACTGTGCAGGGCTGCGCTTCCCCGTGTATTCAGTGATGAGGAAGCAGCTGCGCATGAAGATGATCCCGCCGACGTAAAGAAATAGCCGACGGAACTTCGCTCGTGAATCGCCTTGGGCTCGGTTCATGGCACCGCTAATCAGAATCAAGGTGCCAATATCGATAGCGGATGACCCACTCATCAGCAATACGTGAGGCGGACTGAGGATGGTGACATCGAGACCGTATGCGTTATGCCACCAGTTGTCGAAGGGAGCGGATATGATCATGGCGAATCCACCCCAAGCAGCAATGAAAGCTCCGAGCGGTCCCGAAAACCCCATATTTTTACGCTGGCCGCTCTTCGTTGCAGTGCTGCCGAGCTACGGCCAAACGTCGTGGAAAGTATCAAGAAACCTGAAGTAAGACCCCCCAAGCACTGCACAAAGCTGGATAGCCAAATGGGCCGGGGTCCAGAATGTATCGCGTCCAATCGTCTGGTGCCAGGCGACGTCCCAGTACGCTCCAATCATGTCCGAGGTTATGGCCACGAGCATGCACCAAATCACAGCGGGTATGCGGAAAGTGGAGGAGGTCCCTTTTGCCTCCGAAATGTTGATGGAAACTGGCTGGCTGGTGTCTGGGACAGCGAGATCGCCGTTTTGCGCCGCCACGGCCCTCGTGGTAAGTTCTGCATTCATGGAGTGTCCTCACATGCGGGTTGACCATGACTCACGGACCAACTCGGAGTCATTAGGAAACGCTGAAAATCTCCTGAAAAAACTCTGAAACCGCCATGTTCAAGCAGCCGCGACACTTATTCGAGTTCGGCCGGTTTCGCCTGGATCGCAGCTGAACGTTTCCTCTTCCAAGATGGCGCGGCTGTTCCGCTTTCTCCGAGACTCTTCGACACCCTCCTGGTTCTGGTGGAGAACCGGGGCCACGTTGTGGAGAAGAACGACTTAATGCAGAAGGTGTGGAACGATGTCGCGGTCGAAGAGAACAACCTCACCCAGAGCATCTCAGCTTTGCGCAAGATTCTAGGGGACAACCTCGACGGCCCGAAATTCATCGAGACCATCCCAAAGCGGGGTTATCGCTTTGTCGCTCCGGTCAAGGAGATCTCGGAGGAAGAAACCGGAAGCGACCGGCCCTCTGCCACGAATTTGAGCGAGTAGAGAACACCTAGGAAGCGGGTTCCCCGCCGGAGGGAGCCCGCAAAAACGTTCACTACGCATCGCTCCAGCAATCATGCTTGGAACCGTACTCCTGGTGCTGGTCGGAACGGTCGTGATTTGGCGCTCCTGGACCCCTTGGGGAAGACAGCTGCAGCTAAAGGAGACGCAACTCACTACGAACTCTTCAGAAGCTTCCGTGACCGCCGCTGCAATATCGCCCGACGGCAAGTACCTCGCGTACGCCGACAATGCCGGACTCTACGTACGTGTAAGTAGAACCGGAGAGACGCACCCTATCTCTGTTCCTCCAGCTTCCGTCATCGGCGGGCTAAGCTGGTTTCCTGACGGCACAAGACTGCTGGCGACGGTCACCGGTCTTCAACCCAACGTGGATAGTATCTGGGTGATTTCCATTTTGGGTCATTCCCCGGTCAAGCTTCTGGACGGTGGCAACCAAGCTGCCGTCTCACCGGACGGTTCACAAATCGTTTTCGTCCGCGGAAAGGGCAAAGAGCTTTGGCTCATGGCTGCCAACGGAGAGTTGCCGCACCGGATACTAGTCGCAGCAAACGAGTATCTTGCGGGCCCGGTTTGGGATTGGGATGGCAAGCATCTCGCCTATGGAAGAGTTTTCTCAGATTCAGATAAGGCAGACACAGTAGTTGAGACGCTTGACCTGGAGACGGGAAAAATCACGGTCTCCTTCTCTGATCCAGAAATCACGTCGGGAATACCTCTACCCGACGGACGGCTCGTCTACTCTCGAAACGAGGTCATCTCCGGACAATCCGGTGCCAGTCTTCTAGAGCTCAACACAGATCCACGTTCGGGGAAGGTGGTCGGAAAGCCTCGTCAACTCGCCCGTTGGCCCGGCTCCTCGATATCAGGTTTGGGCGTGACAAGCGACGGGATGCACTTGGTAGCTCTAAAGGGCCTTGTGCAGGCTGACGTATATGTAGGAGACATTGTGGAACACCGCCTCGAAAACCCGCGCCGCCTCACATTCAATGACCGTGACGATTTTGCTTCGGATTGGACCCCCGACAGCCAGTACGTCCTGTTTGCCTCAAATCGCAATGGCAGCATGGATATTTTCAGGCAAGGAGTAGATGAGCGTACTGCGGAAGCTCTCATCACCGGTCCGGAGGACAAACTCTCCCTTCACCTTAGCCCGGACGGCCAGTGGCTCATGTATTTTGCTTTTCCGGGTGGCTACTCAGCTGACGAAAGCGCCGCTTCTGATGCGAGCTCCGCTCTCGGGCGGCCCTCCTGCAATTGGTATTCAAAGCGCGGCCTGCCTCTGATTTTCGCTGCCTGAAAGCCCCCGCTACTATGTGCGTCCTAAGCGAATGGGAGAACAAGCAACTCGTGTTTTATGCGCTTGATCCTGCACGAGGCAAGGGACAGGAACTCGCAAGGCAGGAAATCGCCTCGGGGCCGGAAATTGCGGAATCCAACTGGGATCTTTCCCCCGACGGCTCGCGCATCGCGCTGGCGATACCCGAAGGCCCGCCGGCCCGTATCCGAATCCTGTCTTTGGCCGGCGGTACGCTGCAAGATATCCGCGTGACTGGCTGGTCTGCCTTTCAGTCAATGGAATGGGCTGCTGACGGCAAGGGTTGGTTTGTGGCTAGCCGATCAGCCGCAGCGAACACACTTCTTTTTGTTGACCCGCAGGGACACGCATACCCGCTGCGTCAAACCGCCGGCGGCTACGACACGTATGCCATCCCGTCTCCTGACGGCCACCATCTGGCTTTCCTGGAGTACACCACTGCCAACAACGCCTGGATGATCGAAAACTTCTAACGGAATTCATCATTACTCCCAAGGGACGGGCAACTCTTCCCCAATTCTGTAAGGTAAGATTTGCCGACAAATGAATGTTCTTCTATTCTCTGGATCGTCACACCAGTTCCTAGGGTAGATTCAGTCCTCAAACCCATCCCGTTGCCTACGGTCGGCGGCCCCACGCAGACCACAGAATGGCTGACGGCATCATGAAGGCTGGCTCTTGCATTCTTGCCAAGTCCTGATTGAATTGTTGCTCGGTGATGTAGCCAGCTTGGATCATGGCGTCCCGCAGTTGCTCATAGCTTGCCCGCAAGAGCGAAGCACCTGGAGTATTCGCCTGCCACATGAATATTCGGCCCTCCGCTCCAGCGTTGACGAGCCTGTACGTGTGCAATCGATGCAGCAACAATCGGCCGAACCGCCTTTCAACTCCACGGCTCTCCATCAATCGAAACATAGCAATATGTGTTTTTAGAAGCGTTTCGCCAGGGTTTACCTCCGGATCGGGGATGAGCGAGGCGGAATCAAACTCTTCGCTCAGAAGCCATCCTCCCGGCTTGAGTGCGCTTATCATGCGCCGCAGGACTTCCTCCCGTTGAGGGACATGGATCAACACCAAACGTGCGTGCACCAGGTCAAAAGCTGCCTCCGGCAAGGGATCCGAGACAATATTGTGTTGCCACACTTCGACGAGCGGATGGTTTAGCGCTTTCAGAAAGCGTGGATCAATATCGGTAGCGATCACCCGGCCCGTGCTGCCGACGCGAGCGGCGAGCCAGTTCGCGATTGATCCGCCGCCGCCTCCGATCTCCAGGCATTGCCACCCGCGATCAACCCCGCAGTTCTCGAAATGGCGAATTGTACCGGAATCAAAGAGGGAGGCAAGAGCATTGAAACGCGCCGGCGTTTCACGTCCGGCATTGTCGAGCAAATAAGCAGAATCTTCAGGGACCCGTCCGTGGATGGTTTCGCTAGCGTCCATATGTTCTCCGTGTGCTTTGCCGAAAACAGGGCGATGAGTTCATTCCGGAAGTTGATCACTTCGCGGTTCCTGAAACCAAAAACTTGCCGCAAATGCAATTCCTAAAACCAGCACTGTCGTTATTCCTGCGGAGTAGGCGAGACGAGCAGGTGCATCGGTCCCAGGCATAGTGTTGGCGAGTTGGGTAGTAAAAAGAGCCGCCGATACGCCGATCACCCGGCCGCCGATGTTCATCGCGAAGCTCTCCCCTGTACCGCGCAAGTGGGTCGGATAGAGGCGAGGCAAATAGTTTCCCCAAAAGCTGTGTAGCCCATTGAAGAGCGCTTGCGCGCAGAAGACTGCGACCTTGAACATGGCCAACCCATCCCGCGCGGCGAAGAAGTAAAGCCACGAGAACGCCAGCAAGGCGGGCCCCAGAAAGACACGCAGGAGCCGCCGCCGCGTCACAATGCGAATTACCAGCAACGCAAAAACCAGCCGGCCGGTGATCGAGCCTAACTCTTGAATCAGATAGATGGTGCTGACCGTTTGCTGTACTTGCCTCGACGAGAGGTGGTGCCGCTCAACGATTCCGGGAACAATACGAGGCGTATGTTGAAGACCGCCGTATGGTATCGCAAAAGTACACGCCATCATGAGCGTCGCCAGCAACGTGGCTTTACGCATGTGGGGCCGGAAAAGCTCTACAATGCTCGGCCGCTTCAACATCCCTTTGGATTGTTTATCCCGCCAAACCGGAGATTCGGGCAGGAAAGGCCGGACCACGATAAGCGGAATAGCGGGAATGAGACCAGAGAGTAGGGTGTAACGCCATGCCTCGTGGCCGCCGTGGATGGTTGGCAGGTGTTCCCCGAAGGTCACCGCCAGGTAATACGCGCCGCTCACCATGAGCCCGCCCAAAGCGTAACAGCCTTGGGTGTAAGCGAGTGCCAATTCTCTTTGTCGGGGAATCGGGAAGAGTTCGGCCAGCCAGGCGACCGCAGCCACGGCCTCGACACACACCCCTATCATGGTTGTGCAACGTAGAACCAGTAGCAGTGACAGAGAGGGGGCAAAGCTTGCCGCGCAAGCTGAGAAGGCGTACAGCAATATGCTCCAGACTAATACGCGGCAGCGACCGAATATGTCTGTGAAATAACCGCCCAACAAACCGAAGGTGCCGCCGGCGACAGCAGGAAGGAAGAAAAATAATCCGACCCACAAGTTGAATTGAGAGGTCCCTGGTTTCAGGTTTCCCAGAGTAGATACAACCGGCCCTACGATCAGGGCCGTCATCAGCGATTCGTACAGATCAAATGCGAAGCCAAGGCCGGCCACCGCACATATAAGCCACTGGATCGCAGTCAGAGCGCGGACGTCGAGCGTAGATGCAGACGCTCGAGCGTCAATAGTGGACGCAGCGGGTTGACTCGCCTCAAGTTTCATCACTTGGAACCTCTATCGAAAGCCCACTTTAAGCCGCTGGCCATTTATGATACAAGTTCAAATACTTCAATACTTATGGATAATTAATCAATAATGGATTTCAGCTCGCGGCAGCTTCGAGCTTTCCTTCTGGTGGCGCAGCATCACAGCTTCACACGCGCCGCCGAATCTCTGTTCATTACTCCGTCAGGATTGAGCGTCTTGATCCGGGAGCTGGAAACTCAACTTGGGTTTCGTCTCTTTGATCGAACTACTCGGCATGTGGAACTCACCAGTTACGGACGTGAATTGCTCGTAGCGACGCGGCGCAACCTGGAAGAACTGGATGGTGCCATGTCACGGATCGGACAAACTGCGAAGGACGCTGGTCAATCGCTATCTGTCGGCGCACCTGCGCTCGTCTCGGCCAATGTCCTGCCGCAGGCAATCAAGGAATTCCGGACTCAATGCCCCACGACACGCATCCAGTTGTTTGACTCTGACCTCACCACCCTCCTGCAAAGGGTTCAAGCCGGCAAACTCGACATGGCCTTAGGCACATTTGGGAACGCACCCGGAGTTCGGCGTATCCCATTCTTTCGTTTTTCCTTGATGTTGATAGGTCCTGATAAGGAACCTTCAATTCGGCGCGCATCCGCGACCTGGTCGACGCTACATGGTAAGAAACTAATCTCACTGCGAGCGGCCAGTCCGATACAGCAACTGATCGACAAATATCTTGCGCGAGCCGATGTGGTGCCCAAGACCGTAATGGTTCTCAACGCGCTCGATACGCAGATTGCAATGGTAGAAGCCGGCGAGGGGATCGCCGTCATACCGTCGTTTGGCTTGCCCGCATGTCGCAATCGCAAGGTCGTGATGATCCGGCTAATCAATCCGGTGGTGACCCTGGACTTTCACCAAATCCGAAATCGAGGCAGAAAACTCCCTCCAGCTGCCGAAGAGTTCACTTCTTTCCTTAAGAGCTACATCGCCCGATGGGCTGGACGTGCCGGTGTTCTTTTAGGATCTCAATGACTTGCTCTTGTCCTTTGAGGAGGGTCTCCGGTCCTTGGAAGAGGCAAGTCATTGAGCTCCTAAAGAACACCGGCACGTCCAGCCCATCGGGCGATGTAGCTCTTAAGGAAAGAAGTGAACTCTTCGGCAGCTGAATTTGTCGTCGATTTGGTGAAAGTCCAGGGTCACCACCGGATGCATTAGCCGGATCGCCACCGAGCTACACGATCGGGATCCCGGCGACGCTCCCGACCGGAGGCTATGCCCGCCTGAACGGCGGGGTCACCGCCCGGACGTTCCTGACCTCGTCATCGATCGCCCGGCTGAGTCCGGACGCCCTGGCCGGGCTGGCGTCACCGACCCTCGCGCTCGCCGATCACGAGGGCTTCCCGGCCCACGCGAATGCCTTCCGGCTGCGTGGCCTGACCGACGCCGGGGACGGTGGCGGAACGAGGTCCTAGGGCCGCAGACCAGCCAGAAGCTGCTCGCCTAGGCGGCTCTCGCCGAGCGACGAGGCGGACACGATCGTGTCGATGCCGGGTAGCCGGACATGGTAGGTGAGGATCCCCCCGTCGCAGCGGCCGATGTAGGCGGTCCGGCCGGCGATCGTCGCCTGGGCGTGGCCGGTGACCCCGCCGGCCTGCGAGCAGGCGCCCTCGTCGAAGCTGTCGCGCCACGACCGGAAGAAACTGTCGTCGAGGACGCCGGGGCGGACGACGATGACCGAGGCGTAGGCAAACGCGTCCGAGGCAGGGTCCACGACGATGGCCTGGGCCATCCGATCCAGCGTTTCGACGAGACCGGGATCGTCTGCCCCGCTCGGCTCGGACACGGCGACCACCGGCAGCCCGCCGACCGTCGCCGGGAGGAGCTCGAGCAGGGTCGGGTCGATCGGGACGGTAGCACCCGCCGTCGCGGAGCCGAGCGCGTCGGATGGCGCTGGCCCGCCGGTGCCTGCGGTGGGTCCTGGCGATGCGGACGTAATCGGGCCGGGCGGCGCCGGGCTGGCCACCCCGCCACTTCCCTGGGTCGGGTTCGCCGATGCCCCTGGCGAGGGCGTGCCGGAGGCACCGCAGGCCGCGACTACGAGCGCCAAGCCGACCGCGGCGGGAGCTCGAAGCCGGGCGATCCGACTGGCGGGCGGCACTACCCCGGGATCCGCCCCGGATCGGCATCGGGGCGGACGAAGGCCGACTCGTAGAACTGGATCGGGTTGCCCTCCGGATCCCAGAAGAAGCAGAACCGGCCCCAATTCGTCGCGACGACGTCCTCGTGGCGGACCTCGGCGCCGTCGAGCCGGCGGACGGCCAGCTCAAGGTTGTCGACGATCACCTCCGGCACGACCCCGCCCATCCGGTAATCCTTGGGCTCGGTGCTCGCGATCCCGCCGGCGATCAGGGCCAGGCTCGTGCCCTGGGCGGCATCGAACCGGACGAACGACGCGGTTCGATAGAGGAGGCGCAGGCCGATGACGTCGCGATAGAACGCCAGCTCTCGATCGATGTCGGCGACGAAGATCAGGGCGCCGCGGACCTTCGAGACGCTGCCCAGCGCCTGGATCATCGACATCGACATCCCTCCCGTCCTAGACCAGCTCGCGGCGCACGACCGGGAAGCGGTCGTCGTCGACCGCCAGCTGGAATCCGGCGGCCAACCAGAAGTCCGGCGTCGCGCCGCTGGTCGCGTCGGGTCGAGCACCGATCTCAGGGTACGCTTCGACGGCTGCGAAGCCGCGACCCGCCAGATCGTCGCAGACCGCCTCGACGAGCCGACGGGCATGGCCGGCGCCGCGCGCCTCGGGGGTCGTCGCGATGCAGGTGATCACGGCCGGCAACGGCGCGTCGGGCAGCTGCGGATAGAGCTCGCGCAGGCGGAGCGCGCGCGGGTAGGCCGAGAGCGGGCCGAACTGGACGTAGGCGACGGCCGTGTCGTCGGCCAGCGCGACCTTGGCGTAGGTCCCGAACACGGCCAGACCGCGGACGAGCAGACCGAGCTTGCGTGGCCCGCCCGCACCGGCGACCGGTCGGGTCGGTCGAGCTGGGGCGAACGGGTTGTCGGCAAGCCGGTCGCCATCGGACGGCACGAAGGGATTCGCGGCCGGCCCGCCCGATCGAGCCGGAGCGAACGGATTCGCCTGGGGTTCGTCGTCGAAGCTCCCGAACGGGTTCGGTTGCCGGCCAGGTGACGGGGCCTGCGCGGTGGACCCGGGGTCGAGCCAGTTCAGCCGGGCGGCCTTCGAACCGCGCGCGCCATCCTCCCAGTAGTCGCAGGTTCGGTGGTCGAACCCGGGATCGGCGCACGGTGGGATCAGGCGGAAGGTTGATTCGTCGGTCACGTCGACGATCCGGATTTCGGCCACGGCCGGAGTCTACGACTCGGCGAGACCGGCGAGGGCTCCGCTGCGGACGAGCAACACCGCCGCGGCGATGTCCGGGCCGGGCTCCCGGTCGGCGACCAACCGCGGGATGACCGCCCGGACCGCCCGCTGCGCGGCGGCGACCCCGGCACCGGGCGCCGTGCCCGGCAGTAGCTCGAGCCGCGCATCGAGCGCCTGGGTTCCGACGAGCAGCTCGATCGCCACGATCAGCTCGACGTTCTCGACGACCGACCGTGCGTGCCGTGCCGAGATCGAGCCCATCGACACGTGATCCTCCTGGTTGGCGCTGGTCGGGATCGAGTCGACCGACGCCGGATGGGCCAGGACCTTGTTCTCGGAGACGAGCGCGGCCGCCGTGTACTGGTGGATCATCATCCCCGAGTCGAGACCCGACGAGGCCGCCAGGAACGCCGGCAGACCGCCGTTGAGCCGGGCGTCCACGAGCTGGGCGGTCCGTCGCTCCGAGATCGAGCCAAGCTCGGCCACGGCGATCTTGGCGAAGTCGAGCGCGAACGCGATCGGCTCGCCGTGGAAGTTGCCACCGCTGATCACGAGGCCACCGCCAGTTGCCACCGCGTCGGCCGGGGCGACCCCACCCTCGGGAAAGATCAGCGGGTTGTCGGTGGCGCTGTTGAGCTCGATGTCAAGGACCCGGCGGAGATGGTCGAGCGTGTCCCGGACCGCGCCATGGACCTGGGGCACGCACCGCAGCGAGTACGGGTCCTGGACCTTGTGCGCGGTGGCGTGGTGGCTGGCCTGGATCGTCGAGCCGCGCAGGAGATGGCGGAGCTCGGCCGCCACCGCCAGCTGGCCGGGGTGGGGCCTCGCCAGCTGATACGCGGCCGCGAAGGCGACGTCGGTGCCGAGCAGCGCCTCGACGCTGATCGCCGCCGCCACGCTCGCCGTTCGGATCAGTCGATCGGCATCGGCCAGGACGAGCGCCCCGATTGCGCTCATCATCTGGGTGCCGTTGAGCAGCGCCAACCCTTCCTTCGCCTCGAGCCGGAGGGGCGTTAGCCCGACCGCGCCGAGAGCCTCCTGGGCGGGCATCCGCCGGCCATTGAGGTCGACCTCGCCCCGTCCGATCAACGGCAGCGCGAGGTGGGCGAGTGGGGCGAGATCCCCCGACGCGCCGAGCGATCCCTGCTCCGGGACGACCGGGTGGATGCCCGCCGCCAGGAACGCGAGCAGCCGCTCGACGACGAGCGGGCGGCATCCGCTGTGCCCGAGCGCGAGCGTGTTGGCCCGAAGGAGGAGCATCGCCCGGACGACCTCGATCGGGAAGGCCGGTCCAACCCCCGCGGCATGGCTCATCAGGAGGTTCTCCTGGAGCCGTCCGGTGTCCTCGGGCCGGATCGACACGCTGGCCAGGTCACCGAATCCGGTCGTCACTCCGTAGGCAACCGCGCCGTCGGCGACCAGGGCCTCGACCACCTCACGGGCCTCGTGCATCCGGGCGCGTGCATCCGGGTCGAGCTCGGCCGTGCCGCCGTGGCGAGCGACGGCCTCGACGTCGGCGATCGTCAGGGCCGCCCCGGTCAGGACCACGGTACCGGTCACGGCATCGAGGATAGTCGGCTATGCTGCCGGCCGTTCCACGTCCGCCGCGGAGCCGCCCGTGCTCGAGTTCGTCGACAAGATCGTCATCCCGTTCCTGACCAATCTCTACGATGCCGTCGGCTACCTCGGGGTGTTCATTGCGATGACGATCGAGTCGGCGATGATCCCGCTCCCGTCGGAACTGATCCTGCCGTTCGCCGGGTTCCTCGTCTCCGATCCGTCCCATCTCGAGCCCCTGTCCGGTCAGCCCTGGAACTACTGGATCGTGGTGATCGTGGCCACGGCCGGCAATACGACCGGCTCGCTGATCGCCTACGCGATCGGGGCAAAGGGCGGGCGACCCTTCCTCGAGCGGTACGGGAAGTACCTCCTGATCCGGCCACACGACATCGAGCTGGCCGACCGGTTCTTCGCGCGGTGGGGCTCGCAGACGGTGTTCTTCAGCCGGCTCCTCCCAATCGTCCGAACGTTCATCAGCTTCCCGGCCGGGGTGGTCCGGATGAACCTCACGAAGTTCATCGTCTATTCGACCGCCGGAGCGTTCATCTGGTCGATGCTGCTCGTCTACGCCGGGATGGTGCTCGGGGCGAACTGGAAGCAGATCCGCGAGGCGCTCCAGCCGTTCGACCTGCTCATCGCGGTGGCAATCGTGGTCGCGGTCGCGCTGTTCGTCTGGTTCCACCTCGGCCGGCCGGGGATGCCGCGCCGGGCCGCGAAGCCGCCGCTCGGCTAGCGCTCCTCCGGCGGGCGGACCGCCCGGAACGCCCGGTACAGGAGCAGGTCGTAGACGATCTTCAAGCCGCCGGCAAGGAAGAACGGGACTGCCGCCAGCGACGCACTCGCCACCATCGGCGCCGACAGCGCCGGCGACAGCGCCGCGCCGGTCGTCCGGGCGATCCCGGTCACCCCGGCCGCCGCCGACCGCTCGTCCGGATCGACCACCGCCATGACGTACGACTGCCGGGTCGGAACGTCCATCTGGCTCAGGCTGTAGCGGAGCAGCAGGACGAGGATGGCCAGGGGCAGGTTCGGCATCAACGGGACGAGGATCAGCAGGACGTTCGACGGGAGGTGGCTGAAGACCATCGTGTTCACGAGGCCAATCCGGGCCGCGATCCGGGCCGCCGACAGGCTCGACACGGCAGCCAGCAGGTTCGCACCGAAGAAGATCAGGCCGAGCAGACCGGGCTCCACCCCGTACTGGAGGTGGAACCAGTAGGCCATCAGGCTCTGCGGGACGAACCCGCCGGCGAACGCGTCGAGCGAGAACAGCGCCGACAGCTTGAGGACGATCCCCTTCGAGCGACCGAGCCCGAGCCGGCGCCGGATCTCGCCCGGTCGCCATTCGCGGGGCGGGGCCTCGATCCGCGGGCCGACCCGGGCGAACAGGACGGCCATCACGAGACCGACCAGGGCGTAGCCGACGACGATCGCCCGATAAGCGTCGGCCGGAGCGACGCCCGAGCGGATGAGCGCGCCGCTGAGGAGCCCGGCACCGAGCGCCCCGATGGCCGTCGCCACGTAGCCGGCCACGTTGTACCAGGCGAAGGTGGCCGTCCGGCGGGCGTCGCCGACGGCCTGGCTGAGGGCCGCCTGCTCGACCGCCAGGAACGGCCCCACCTCGTTGCCGGTCGGACTCAGCACGCCGATCGCCCCGGTCACGATGAGCAGCGGCACCCAGCTCGTCAGGGCGAACACCACCCCGGCCCCAACCATCAGGAGCGAGCCGGCGACGAGCACCCGGCGCCGACCGAGGCGGTCGGCGTTCGTCGTCAGCCAGAGCGAGATCACGGTGTCGCCGACCAGGGTCAAGGTGAGGACGAGCCCGATCGCGATCGGGTCGAGCCCGATTGCGGCGAGGTAGAGGACGAGGACGACGGCGAGGAAGCCGTAGCCGAACATCCGCAGGACGCGCGTGGTGAACAGGAGCCGGCCATCGCGATCCAGGCCGCGCAGGCTGGCGACAAGGCCGGAGTCGGCCGGCTCGGTCACTCCCAGGGGACCGTCCCGGACGGGTGGAGGTGGGCCGTGTCGTTGAGCAGGACGATCCGGGCATCCGCCGGTCCGACCCCATGCTCGAACCGGAGGACGGTCAGGTTGGCCTGGTCCTGGCTGAACCGCCGCCGGAACTCGAGGACGGGGATCCCCGTCGCGACGCAGATCAAAACGCGATTGATCGTGCTGTGGGCAACCGCCAGGATCGGCCGCTCGTGGGGCTGGCCGCTGAGCGCGTCGTGCCACGCGATCAGGTCGACCAGGAATGCCTCCGCACGCACCGCCACGTCATTGCCCGACTCGCCGCCCGGACAGGCGATCGTCGCCGGATCGTCCTCCCAACGGGCCCGCCGCGCCGCGTCCCGGGCATCGATCTCCTCGTAGGTCAGGCCTTCCCAGTCGCCGTAGTCCATCTCGGCCAGCCGCGGATCGATCTCGACCTCGGGCGGGTCGGGGGTCTCGGCGCGGACGATCGCCGCCGTCTCCCGCGCCCGGATCAGCGGGCTGGCCAGTACCCGGGCGAACGCGACCGCGCCCAGCCGCCGGCCGAGTGCAACCGCCTGCCCGCGACCGGCGTCCGACAACCCCACGTCGATCCGCTGACCGAGATGCTGTTCCGGATTCGAGCGTGGCGTCAGCCCGTGGCGGGAGAGGACGAGCGTGAGCATCGGCCCGAGTCTATCTGCCACAATGCCGTCGGAGGTCGGCCAGTCGAGCGATGAGCGATCTGCATGCAAGCGATCGACCGATGGTCGGAGAGCCCCACGGGCTCGGCGATCACGGCGAGACCCATGGCCACGACGACCACGCTCACTTGGAGGAGACGCTCGGGCCCGTCGATTGGCCGGCCTGGGGCGCCGGGGTCCTCGGGGTGGTCGCCGGACTCGTGGTCGCCTGGGCGTTCATCCTGTCCAACGTGGCCGCGCCCACGGGCTGAGGGCCGTCGGACCCGGCGCATGGCTGACCGCGGTCCGCCGTCGACCGGTCCTAGAACAGGCCGACGATGTTCCCTTCGCCATCGATGTCGATGTTCTCGCCGCCCGGCTTCGACGGCAGCCCCGGCATCGTCCGCATCTCGCCGCACAGCGGGGTGATGAACCCGGCCCCGGCCGACAGTCGAACCTCGCGGATCGGCAGGGTGAACCCGGTCGGTCGGCCCTTGAGCGTCGCGTCGTGGCTCAGCGAGTACTGGGTCTTCGCCATGCACACCGGCAGGTGCCCGAAGCCGAGCTCCTCGTAGAGCTTCAGCGCCTTCGTGGCGGCAGGCTGGTATTCCACGCCGGACGCCCCGTAGATCCGGGTGGCGATCGCCTCGATCTTGGACTGCAGCGGCGCATCGTCCGGGTAGAGGAGCTGGAAGTCGGGGGCACCTTCCTCGGCCGCGGCCCAGACCGCCTCGGCGAGTGCCTCGGCGCCGCGGCCGCCGTCGGCCCAGTGGGTCGTCACGACGGCGTCGCGGGCACCGGCCGCCCGAGCGACCTCCTGGATCGCCGCGACCTCGGCGGGGGTGTCGGTGGGGAACGCGTTGATCGCCACGACCGCCGGGACGTTGTACACGCTGATGTTCTCGATCTGCTTGGCCAGGTTCTGGGCGCCGCGCCGAACCGCCTCGACGTTCTCCTCGCCGAGAGCCGGGTCGAGCGGCTTCCCGGCGACGATCCGGCCGACCCCGCCGTGCATCTTCAGGGCCCGAATCGTGGCGACGATCACGGCCGCATCCGGGCGCAGTCCGGATGCTCGGCACTTGATGTCGAAGAACTTCTCAGCGCCCATGTCCGCCCCGAATCCGGCCTCGGTGCAGACCGCCTCGTTGGTGGCCAGCGCCAGACGATCGGCCAGGATCGAGTTGTTGCCGTGGGCGATGTTGGCGAACGGTCCGCAATGGACGAACGCCGGACCGCCCTCGAGCGTCTGGAGGAGGTTCGGCTTGATCGCGTCGACGAGCAGCGCGGTCATCGCCCCGGCGACCTTGAGGTCGTCCGCGGTCACCGGCCTGCCGTCGACGGTCTGGGCCAGGACGATCCGGCCGAGCCGAACGCGGAGATCGGGCAGGTCCCGGGCGAGGGCGAGGATCGCCATGACCTCGCTGGCCACGGTGATGACCGTCTCGGTCTCCCGGGGCACGCCGTTCTCACGACCTCCGAGTCCGATGACCATCTTGCGGAGCGCCCGGTCGCTGATGTCGACCACGCGGGGCCAGGCAATCGAGAACGGGTCGATGCCGAGCGGGTTCTTGTGATGAAGGCTGTTGTCGATGAAGGCCGCGGCGAGGTTGTGGGCCGCACCGATCGCGTGGACGTCGCCGGTGAGGTGGAGGTTGAAGTCCTCCATCGGGATCACCTGGCTGTAGCCGCCACCGGCCGCACCGCCCTTGATCCCGAAGACGGGTCCGAGCGACGGCTGGCGGATCGCGACGGCGGCCCGCCTGCCGATCCGATTGAGGCCCTGGGCGAGACCGACCGTGGTCGTCGTCTTGCCCTCACCGAGGGGAGTTGGCGTGATCGCGCTCACGAGGATGTACTTGCCGCGCGGGTTGGCCGCTTCGAGCCGCTCGATCGCCTTGAGGCTCACCTTTGCCTTGACCGGTCCGTAGAGCTCGATCTCGGCCTCGTGGAGACCCAGGTCGGCGGCCACGTCGACGATCCGGCGTGGCGTGACCGAGCGGGCGATGTCGAGGTCGGACGGGACGCTCATGCGGAGGGACTCCCAGGCTTGACGACGTCGGGTTGCCGAACGGCTGCGCGGACGAGGTGGGTGAGCAGGAGCGCGTTCGTGACCGGTCCAACACCGCCCGGCACCGGCGTGATCGCCCCGGCGACCCGGCTGGCGCTGTCGAAGTCCACGTCGCCGACGATCGTGTCGCCGACGACGTTGATCCCGACGTCGACGACGACGACCCCGGGCCGGAGCATCGCCCCCGTGATCAGACCGGGTCGACCGGCGGCCACGATGAGGATCTCGGCTCGTCCGACGTGCCGCGCAAGATCGAGCGTTCGCGAGTGGCAGACCGTCACCGTGGCGTGCTCCCTGACGAGCATGAATGCGACCGGCATCCCGACGACGTTCGACCGCCCGACGACGACGGCGTCGCGGCCCTCGATCGGGATGTCGTACCGGTGGAGGATCTCGATCGCGGCGTGGGCGGTGGCCGGGAGGAAGCCTTCGAAGCCGAGCCGGAGCAGCCCGGCGTTGAGCGGGTGGATGCCGTCGATGTCCTTCGCCGGGTCGATCGCGTCGATGATGGCCCGCAGGCGGACGCTCGGCGGCAGCGGCATCTGGACGATGATCCCGGCGACGAGCGGGTCGTCGTTGAGCTCCCGGATCGCGCCGGTCACGGCGGCCTCGAGGTCGGCGCGGTCCGAGCCGTCGCTCTCGATCTCGACGAGTCGGCCACCGATCCCGGCGGCCTCGCAGCTGCGCATGATCTGACGCAGGTAGACGGCCGATGGAGCGTCCCGACCGACGAGCACGATGGCCAGGGTCGGCGCGTAGCCCCGGCGTTCGACGAACGAGGCGATGTCGTCGCGGACCGACGCGCGGATCTCCGCAGCGATCGGTGCGCCGAGCAGGAGTCGCGCCTGGCCGTCAGCCACCGGTCAGGCGTTCGACACGATGAGCGGGCCGCGCGCCTCGCCCGATGCGACGACCGCCTGGGTCGCCCCGGCGAGGGCCGCAATCTCGGTCAGGAGCGCTTCGACCCTCGTCGTGGCGGCGTCGGCAAACGCGTCGTCGGCGACCGAGGGCAGGTTGACGAGAACGTTGGCGGCAGCTCCACGCGCCGCGGCTTCGCCGAGGAGCGTCGCCACCGCCAGATCGCTCGAAGCATTCGCGTTGCTCCGACCCGCCAGCTGCTCCGCCGCGGCGACGAGCTCGCGACAGGCCTCGACGCAGGACAGCGGCACCTCCGCCGCGATCCGCGCGGCGGCCTTCAGCGCCGACGCCCTGACCAGTCGCTCGTCGTCGGTCTCCCTGGGGAGCTTGAGGGCAGCGGCGAAGCCCGCGTAGGCGTCGGCGTCGCGGTCGGCGAGTGCCAGAAACCGATCGACGAGCTCACGCCCGCGCGCGCCAGCGGCCGCGTGAACCGCCTCGTGCTCCGCATACTTCGGGCGTCCGACAGACAGGGCGGCGACCATGGCGACGAGTCCGGCCCCGAGCGCCGCCGCGACGGCCGACGCGCTGCCACCGCCGGGAACCGGCTCGGCGGACGCGAGGCGGTCGACGAAGGCGCCGACGGGGAGGTCGCGGAATCGTTGCGGGTCGGTCTCCACCGCCCGATTGTAGGGTGCCGACCCGATGGGCCGCGGGACGCTCCCGCCGGACGAGCGCGGTACCGGCGCACCCGTCCGGCGAGGGTCCCCGCCAGGGTCGACGTTGGGAGGATCGACGACCCTGGCTCGGTCGAGGCTTGCTGAGTCGACGGGTCAGGCGGCCGGCCGGTCCTCGTCGAGACCCTCGATCGTCCAGCGCCGAGAACGGTGCTGGAAGGTCAGGGCGACTCTCGCCCGGGGCGTCCAGACCTCGAACATCGTCCTTGGCCCGATCGCAACCGGGTAGGCCGAGTCCTCGTGCCTGACGGCGGCCACCGAGGTGACGGCGAGACGCTCATCACCCCAGGTGATCTCGCGTGGGCGCCCGTCGAACCAATCGGTCCGGACGCGCACCGTGGTCGGTTCCATTCTGGTCATCGCCATCCTGTCGGCTCCTTCTTCGGCAGCGACTTCGTCGTCAACCGGGGCACATCGGCGACAGAACGTCTGTTCACTTCTGGCTGGACAGTAGACCGAACACATGTTCGATGTCAAGCCCTCGGGCGAAGATTCGCCGGCGCCTGTGACAGGTCGGGTGTCACGCGTCGTGGCGTGCCGAGTCGAGTTGCCCGGAGGCGCGCCGGATTCAGCCTGGGTCGTCGTCGGTCGGCGGCTCGGAGTCGCGCATCCCGGTCCGGCGCTCGAGCGGCTTCATCGGATCTCGCTCGAACGGCGCCGGGAGATCCGCGCCGAGCAGCCGCGCCCTGGTCACCGCCCGATCCCCGTAGCGGCGGCGAATCGCGTCTGCCGCCTGGGTGACCCGTCGGCGGCGGTCGCTCGCCCCGGCCACGGTCGGCGTGGCCTCCGGACCTTCGGAGCTCTCGAACAGGCCGAGCTGCTGCGGGTCGCCGAAATGGCTCGCCGTGACGCCGAGAAGACGCACCTTGAGGCCGCGGACCTCGGGCCGGGCGAGCTCGAGGGCCACCCGCCAGATCGGCTCGGCGAGATCGGTCGGATCGGCCAGGGTGCGCTGTCGGGTGATCGTCCGAAAGGTCGAGTCGCGGATCTTGACGTGGATCGTGCCCGCCTTGAGCCCGGCCGAGCGCAGCCGCGAGGCGACCCCGTCGGACATCGCCAGCAGGGTCCGCTCGATCGCGTCGGGATCGGACGTGTCGACGTCGAAGGTGTGCTCGTGGCCGATCGACTTGGCCGGGTCCGCGTCGCCCACCGGATCGGCGTCGAGCCCTCTGGCCCGTGCCGCCAGCGACGCCCCGTGCTTCCCGAACCGCCGGGCGAGCAGGTCCTCAGGGAGCGCGGCCAGGTCGCCGATCGTCACGACCCCGAACTCGCCGAGGGCGGCCGCCGTCTTCGCCCCGACTCCCCACAACCTGGAGATCGGCAGCGGCGCCAGGAACTCGGCCTCGTGCCCCGGCTCGACGACGACCAGGCCGTCGGGCTTGCGCAGCTCGGACGCCACCTTGGCCACGAGCTTGGACGGTGCCACCCCGACCGACGCCGTCAGCCCGACCTCGGCGACGATCGCGGCCTTGATCGACGTCGCAATCGTCGGACCGTCGCCGAACAGCGCCCGCGACCCGGTCACGTCGAGGAACGCCTCGTCGATCGAGATCGGTTCGACCAGCGGGGTGAACCGACGCAGGATCGTCATGACCTCGCGGCTGACCCGCTGGTACTTGCGCCCGTCGACGGGCAGGAACACGCCCTCCGGGCAGAGCGCGTAGGCAGTGCGGAGCGGCATCGCCGAGTGGACCCCGTACCGACGCGCCTCGTAGGACGCGGCGCTGACGACGCCTCTCGCCGTGGGTGCTCCGCCCCCGACGATCACCGGCTTGCCGCGCAGCTCGGGTCGGTCGCGCTGCTCGACGGCCGCGAAGAAGGCGTCGAGGTCGACGTGGAGGATGGTCGGAGCGGTCACGCGACGTAGGAACCCCCGATGAACGAGGCCATGAGCAGTGCCAGGAGCATGACCGACGCGACGGCCCAGCCGAACCGGAGCCAGCGCCCGGGGACGAGGGCCAGGATGACGAACACCGGGAAGATCACGAGCAGATAGCGCGCGGTCGAGGTCAATGGGATCGGCTGGATCCGGGTCCCGATCAGGATGAGCTGGGGGAGCGCGTACAGCGAGTAGGAGATCGGGACGCGCCGCAACCCGAGCACCGCCACGAACACGAACAGTACGAGCGTGATGAGGTTGAGTGCCTGGAGTGGGTCATGGTGGTCGACCGCCCATTGCCACGATGCGTCGACGACCTCCCACGGCAGGTGGAAGCTCTTGCCGCCCCACAGCTCCTGCGTGTCGAGCGGGGTCTGCCCGGCAACCGTCGCGGAGATAGCCGAGGAACGCGACGAACCCGATCGCCGGGGCGAGCGCGGCGATGGCCGGCCACAGGAACGCGCCCGCGGGCAGTCTCGGACCGGCTCGTCCCAGGCCTTGCTCGCGCCAGTAGACGATCGCCTCCCAGCCGAGCGGGAGGACCAGGAACACGCCCTGGATCCTGGTCAGCGCGGCGAGCAGACCGGCGATCGCCGCGACCGCCCACAGCCGTCGTCGCGCGCCGAGGACGGCCCAGACCGCCGCCGCCAGGAACAGCGACTCGGTGAACGGGGCGAAGAAGAAGAACGCGGTCGGGAAGATCGAGATCGCGATGACCGTGGCCAGCCCGACCTCGTCGTCGAAGTCGAGCGCGACCAGGCGGCGGAGCCCGGTCATCGCGGCGACATAGGCCAGACCCGCGACGACGAGGCCGCCGAGCGCCATCGCCCCGAACAGCAACCGTCCGACGAGCCCGGTGAGCAGCGGGAACAGCGGCCAGAAGTTGACGCTGTTCTCGGCGCGCTCGTAGCCGAACGTCGCGATCTTCGTGTACCAGCAGGCGTCCCAGCGCTGCCAGACCCCGACCAGCGGGAACGCCGGACCCTGGTCGGCCAGCGGCGGGATCGTCTGCCAGCCATTGCGGGCCAGCTCGAAGTGACAGGGCCCGGGCAGGGTTCCCTGCCACCAGAGGTAGATCGCGACCAGGCCGAAGATCAATCGGAGCGAAACGAACAGGCCGAGCGCATCGCGAACCGCCTGTCCGAACCCGTCCCCGAAGATGGCCCGGGCTCCGCCCGCCCCGTCTGGCGCGAGCGGACCGTCCTCGTCCATGGCCCGAGAGTGTATCGTCGGGCCGATGGCCCACCTCGACGAGACGCTGGCGCGCCGCGGGTCGTCGCCGCGGGATCGTGTCGTCGACTGGTACGACGACACCCGCCTGGCCCTTCTGGTCGATACGGTCCGGGGCCGGCCCGACACGCTCGGGACGCTGGTGGTCGTCGCGGTCTCGATCGCGATCTACCTGTTCACTTCCTCACGCGACCGTCAGAACCTCGACTACTTCGTCCGCCTCGCCGACGCGTTCCTCCATGGCCGGATCTACCTGACTGAGGCCCCGTCCTGGCTCAACGAGCTGATCCCGAGGGACGGGGTCTGGTACGTCGCCTATCCGCCGTTCCCGGCCGTCGTCCTCATCCCGTTCGTGGCGATCTTCGGACCGGACTTCCCGCCCCAGATCGCGAGCTGCGTCTTCGGCGGGATCGGTGTCGGGCTGGCCTGGCTCGTCTTCGGGCGGTTCGAGCTGACCGGCCGGGTCCGGCTCGGGCTGACCGCCGTGTTCGGGTTCGGGACCGTTCTGTGGTACGTCGCCGAGGTCGGGTCCGTCTGGTACTTCAGCCACGTAGTGGCGGTCATGCTGAGCATGGCGGCGATCCTGCTCGTCCTCGAGAAGCGCGCGCCGTTCGTCGTCGGGCTGCTGCTCGGGTGTGCGGCGATCTCACGCCTGCCGGTCGGCCTGACCGCCCCGTTCTTCCTGGCCCTGATCGTCGGAATCGGCTGGCCACCGCGGCTCCCCGCGCCGGGCGAGCGATCGGCAGCGATCGGCCGGGGGATCGCGTTCCTCGTCGGGATCGGCATCCCGACCGTCCTCTATCTCGCCTACAACTTCGCCCGTTGGGGGACGATCGTCGACCAGAGCTATGTGCTCATTCCGGGCGTCCTCGATGACCCGGTCTACGCAAAGCACGGGATCCTCGCCCTCGAGTACATCCCGCGCCACTTCTACGCGATCTTCCTGCGCAGCTGGAACTTCGTCGACGACCCACCGTACATCCAGCCGTCGTGGTGGGGACTGTCCGTGTTCCTGACAACGCCGCTCTACCTGTGGCTGTTCAGGGCGCGCCTGCGCGATCCGCGGGTCGCCTGGGCGGCGATCGCCAGCGCGCTCGCCCTGATCCCGATCGTCACCCACGGCAACGTCGGGTTCACCCAGTTCGGGTACCGCTTCAGCCTCGACGTCCAGCCGCTGCTGTTCGTCATCCTGGCGACCGTGTTCGCGCGCGGGATGTCACGCTGGGCGTGGGCCGCCTCGGCCGTCTCGATCGCGGTCTGCGTCTATGGGATCTGGGCGATCGGGATCCGCTTCGTCGAGTTCTAGCCCTTGGGCTCGACGACGATCGTGACCTCCGGGGCCATGCCGGCGAAGACCTTGACCGCCACCTTGTACGTGCCGAGGCTCTTGAGCGGCTCCTCGAGATCGACCTTGTGCCGATCGACGACGATCCCGCGCCGGCCGAGCGCGTCGGCGATGTCCTTGGCGGTGATCGAGCCGTAGAGCTTGCCGCCGTCGCCGACCTTGACCCCCATGGTCAGCGTGGTCGAGCCGATCCGGGTCGCCGAGATCTCGGCTTCGTCGCGCTCGCGCCGACGCTTGTCCTCGCGGCTCGCGACGTCGTGCTGCCAGGCTCGGTAGGCGCCACCGACCGCCGGCACCGCGAGCTTCTGCGGGATGAGGAAGTTGCGAGCGTAGCCGTCGCTGACGACCTTCATCTCGCCGCTCTTGCCGAGCTTGTCCACATCGGCGGTCAGGATGACCTTCACGCGACCGAACCCTCCTTGTTGATCCAGCCTCGAACCCGTGGCCCGAGACCCGACGAGCGAGCAGCATCGGCGACGGCGTCGACCGCCGGCGGGATCCGCCTGACGAGCCGCCGAATGGGCGACGGGGTCATCCGCCGGATCTGGCCGAGATCGCGCTCGAAGGCGGCCCGCTCGATCCCCAGGTCGAGCAGCTTCTCGTCGAGGATCCCGGCCGGGATCCCGTCGAAGAACAGGTCCACGCCGAGGACGACCACGACGAGGTCGTCGAGCATGCCCAGGATCGGAACATCGTCGGGGACGATGTCGAACGGCACGGCGAAGTAGGCCAGGGCGCCACCGAGGAGCGCCTTTCTCGACGTCGGCACGCGGTCATCGTTGATCAGCGACCAGATCAGCCGGACGTAGATCGCCGAGCGGCTGGCTGTCGGCAGCAGGGCAGCCACGGCCAGCGCCCGGTTGAGCGTCGCGCCTGGGAGCCGTCGTCGTCGCCGTCGCCTGTCCGCCATGTCGCTCCTGGGTCAGCCCGATCGCGCGGCGTGGTCTTCCACGCTCCGCTCGGGACAGCGCAGTCTACCAGTCGAAGGCGGCGCAGGGCTGCCGGTCGCTTCGAGTTGACAATCGAACGTCCGTTCGGTAACGTGAGGCGACACGGAGGCCTGATGACCAAGCACGATGCCGACCGCAAGGTCAAGATCCTCGACTTCATCGCGGCAACGCTCCGAACCCGCGGCGTCCCGCCGTCGGTCCGTGAGATCGCCCGTGCTGTCGGGCTTGCATCCACCTCCGCGGTCCACCATCACCTCCAGATCCTCGAGCGCGAGGGGTACCTCGAGCGAGGCGCCGCCCAGGCTCGGTCGATCCGGCTCACCCCGACCGCAGCGATCGAGCTCGGGCTGTCGAGCGAGCTCACCCCGCAGTCGGCGGCCTCGGAGGCCCATCTCCTGCCGATCATCGGTGAGATCGCCGCGGGCGGACCGATCGAGGCGTATCAGCGGGCCGACGAAACCCTGGCCGTGCCGGACGTGTTCGCCCCGAGTGGTGACGCCTACGTCCTCCGGGTCCGCGGCGATTCGATGATCGAGGCGCACATCGCGGATGGCGACTTCGTGGTCATCCGGCCGCAGACCACGGCGCGCAACGGGGACATCGTCGTGGCCCAGGTCGAAGAGAACGCGGTGACTCTCAAGACCTTCTACAAGGAGCAGGGCCGGATCCGTCTCCAGCCGGCCAATGCCGAGTACCAGCCGATGTACTACGACGACGTCCGCATCCAGGGCAAGCTGATCGGGGTCATCCGGCGCCTCGACTGAGGGCTGTCCACAGATCGCTCCACAGTCGGCCAACACGGCGACCGCTTTGGTGGATGGACCGACGGCTCGCGACAAGGGTTGGTGGAGCGAGCCCGGCGCTCCGTCGTTGACACTCGACCTGACACGTAACCCCGTCATGTTCGGTGTGCCTTGATCGATCGACTGCCGCCCCAGAGCACCGAGGCCGAGCAATCTGTCCTCGGCTCGATCCTGATCGACCGCGACGCGATCGTCGAGATCGCCGAGTTCCTCCGCCCGGAGGACTTCTACCGGCCGGCGAATGGGGCGGTCTACGCCGCGATGCTCGAGCTGTTCGACAAGCGCGAACCGGTCGACATCGTGACCGTCGCCGAGGCGCTGGAGCGCGGCGACCAGCTCGAGACGGTCGGCGGGCGATCCTACCTGTCGAGCCTGTCGAACCAGACCCCGACCGCCGTCCACGCGGTCCAGTACGCGCGGATCGTCGAACGCAAGGCCGTCCTGCGCAACCTCATCGCCGCGGCCGGCAAGATCGCCGGGATCGGCTATGAGGACCCGGCCGAGATCCAGGAGGCGATCGATCGGGCCGAGAGTGAGCTCTTCACCGTCAGCCAGCGGCGGATCTCGACCGGGTTCAGCCCGCTCAAGACGCTGCTCCACGACGCCTACGACCGGCTCGACTATCTCCACGCGCATCGGGGTGAGATCAGCGGCGTTCGGACCGGCTTTGCCGATCTCGACGCGCTGACGACCGGCCTCCAGAAGAGCGACCTGATCGTGCTCGCCGCCCGGCCAAGCGTGGGCAAGACGAGCTTCGCCCTGAACATCGCCGAGTTCGCGGCGGTCAACGAGGGACGGAGCGTGGGCGTCTTCAGCCTCGAGATGAGCAAGGAGCAGCTCGTGCTGCGGCTGCTGTCGAGCGTCGCCAACATCGACTCGCAGCGGCTCCGGACCGGATTCCTCGAGGAGATGGACTTCGCCCGACTCGCCCCGGCGATGAACGCCCTGTCCGAGGCCCCGGTCTACATCGACGACACGCCGAACATCACCGCGATGGAGCTGCGCACGAAGGCTCGCCGACTCCAGGCCGAGGCCGGTCTCGACCTCATCGTCGTCGACTACCTCCAGCTCATGCAGGCGACCACGAACAACCGCGATTCGAACCGTGTCCAGGAAGTCTCGGAGATCTCGCGGGGGCTGAAGGCCCTCGCCCGCGAGCTGTCGGTGCCGGTCATCGCCCTGTCGCAGCTGTCACGCCAGCCGGAGATGCGCGAGAGCAAGGAGCCGCGGCTGTCGGACCTGCGCGAGTCGGGCGCGATCGAGCAGGACGCCGACCTCGTGATGTTCCTGTGGCGCGACAAGGAGCGTGGCACCGACGACTCGGAGCAGGACGGCGAGGTGGTCAACCTCAAGCTGGCGAAGCACCGGAACGGTCCGACCGGCGAGATCCAGCTCTGGTTCAGAAAGCGTCAGACCAGGTTCGTGTCGTACGCGGGCGAGCGCTACGCGGACGTCGCCGGCTGATCGATCGAGGGAGCCTCAGGCCTTCTCGTCAGGCAGGAGCGGCCGAAGGGTCAAGGTAAAGACCCTGCCATCTGACGTCTTGAGCAGGATCGACTGGGCGCCGCCCGCCACGCCATCGACCCCGAGCGCCGCAACGTCGGCGGCAGTCAGCGTGCGGGTGGGGGTCTGCATCGAGCTCGGGTCGGTGGACGGCTTGAACCCCGACGGCCCGAACTCGGTCCACGGCCAGGCAATCGTCTGTGCGGTCGGGCTCACGTCGATCGCGTCGAACAGGACGCCCCGGTACGCGGCCGGCGAGTAGCCGGCCTGCGTCGCGCCGCCGAGATCGGGATCGACGAGTCGCTGGGCGAGGGCCTGGAACGCCTTTCGGGCCTCCGCATCCGGGCTCCTGGCCGGCTGCTCGAACCCGAGAGCGCCCACGGTCACGAGCTTGTCGAGGCCGCCGGCGTGGAGCGTGAACATGGTCGATGGCGCGTCGGCGATGCCGCCGGCAACGTACTGGTCGCGGGCGGCTCCAAGGCCCCCTGCCCCGATCGCGTCGGCCAGGATGGCCTGGACCGCCGGCTCGGACAACCGCGCGGTCGTGAACGGAAGCAGCCTCGAGATCCCGTCGCTTGGTGACGGCTCCACGAACATCTTCGCCGGGTCGCGGAACACGACCGTCCCGTCGCCGTACAGGCTGAACTCGGGGATCTCGGTGAGCAGGACTCCGGGCGCCACGAAGCCGCCGCCGGTCGACATCCTGAGGATGAGTGCGGTCGGACCGGTCGCGTGCTCGATCGCCGGCGATGCCGGCGGGGGAGAGCTGCCTTCTGACGGGGCGCCGCTCGGTGGCGGCGAGCTGCTCGCTCCGGGGGAGGTCCCGGCGCCGACGCAGGCGGCGACCAGCAGGCCGGTGACCATCCCGATGGATGCGGAGCGAAGCAGCGTCAACATGCCGCCCAGACGGTAGCCCACGCCAATCGGTTCCACGAGGCGTTGGTGCACCTGCGCACCGGACCGGACCGCACGGTCCGTTACCACCCTTCCCGACCCTTGACTCGGCGCGTATCCTCCCCGACAGAGTGCCGACCGTCCGGGAACGATCGGAGCCGAGCGCGTACCCCAGTCCCCCAGCGACGCGTTCGTTTCCGTCCCCCTCCGAGCGATCGACGATCATCCCTGAGGAGGACGAGGGACCAGGGTGTACCAGGATCGAACGCTCTTCTGTCGCGACTGCTCCGAGGAGTTCCTGTTTTCGTCCGGGGAGCAGTCATTCTTCGCGAGCAAGGGTCTCCAGAACGACCCCCAACGGTGTCCCAGCTGTCGAGCCGCCGCCAAGCGAGCCCGCTCGACCGACGGACCGCGCGAGTTCCACGCCGCGATCTGCGGCGAGTGCGGTGGCCAGGCGATCGTGCCGTTCGCGCCGCGCAACGACCGGCCGGTCTACTGCAGCTCGTGCTTCGACAAGGTCCGCGCGACGACCGCCGGAGCCGCGCCGGTTTGAGGCGCGCCGCCTGATCCGGGGCCATCCCCACAGAACGTCTCTGAGAGGCCGGCCTGGAGGAGGCCGGCCTCTCGTTCCTCGCGGCTAGACTGGGCGGACCGACCAAGCGTCCGCAAGAAGGACCGCCGCGGCGGCTAGCGAGGTGTTGCAGGTATGGGCGTCATCATCATCCGGGAGATGGTCGGGACGAGTCCGAGCTCGTGGTCGGACGCGGCGCGGATGGCGGTCGCCACCGCGTCGAAGACCGTCCGCAACATCCGGTCCATCGAGGTCGTGAAGTCGAGCGCACACGTCGAGGATGGCGAGATCGTCGAGTACCGGGTCGACCTGAAGATCGGCTTCGAATACGAGGGATGAGCGGCCACCCGACGCGGCGTGCTCGGGCGTCGGGCGGATGCGTATGATGACCCGACCAAGGCCGACGTGAGGGAGAGTCGATGGCCGACTACAAGCTCGACCTGCTGCGCAAGGTCCCATTGTTTGCGGGCTTGAGCCGACATGATCTCGAGCTGGTCGAACGGCTGACCGACGAGATCGACGTTCCCACCGACAAGGTCCTGATCAAGGAAGGCGCCTACGGCCACGAGTTCTTCATCGTCGTCGACGGCGCGCTCCGGGTCGAGCGCGAGGCGAAGCTCCTCCGGAAGCTCGGTCCAGGCGACTTCGCCGGCGAGATCGCCCTGATCGACGGCGGGGTCCGGACGGCAACGGTCACCGCCGACGCCCCCTCACGACTGCTGGTCATCGGCCATCGCGAGTTCTTCTCGCTCCTTGGCCAGTACCCGGACATCCAGATCCAGGTCCTCCAGGCGCTCGCCCACCGGGTCCGTGTATCGGAGCCCGCAGCCGTCCATTAGGGAGCGGAGCGCGCGGTCACTCCGGCGCTGCCACACTCTGGCTCCTTTGGGCCAGGCCGTCGGTCGCAGCTAATCGTCAGGTGAGCGCCGCGGCCCACCATGGCCACCATGCCCTCGCCCGACCGACCGCTCATCGCCGATCGCGTCGTTGACACCGGTGGAACGCCATCCATATCGTTCGAACCGTCCACGGGGCGTCGCGGTGGGCTGGGGCCGCGGGAACCCGTGCCGGTCGGACCGGGACGAGCGGCGTCGACGCCCACCATGTCGTTCCCGATCGGCGGCGAGGTCGTGCACGAGTTCCCGCTCCAGCCGGCGAAGGTCCAGCGACCCCCGCTCCGGCGGGAGACTCTCCGACGAGAGCGCCTGCTCGACTGGCTGAAGGTCAAGATCCACCACCGGATCCTCCTCGTCACGGCTGAGGCCGGGTATGGCAAGACGACGCTCCTGGCCGACTTCGCCCGGCATCATCGCCGCCCGACGATGTGGTATCGGCTGGACGAGGAAGACCGGAATTGGGTGAGCTTCCTTCACTATCTCGTCGCGGCTGGTCGCGAGATCGAGCCCGACTTCGCGCCGGCGACGAAGGGCCTGCTGGCCGAGCTGGGTGTCGCCACCGGGCCATCCCGCGACACGATCATCGCGACCTTCATCCGTGAGCTTCAGACGCTCGGGCAACGGGGTGCGACGCTGATCGTGGACGACTACCACCTCGTCGACGACGTTCCGGACATACGGATCGTCGCTCGCGAGCTGGTCAATCGGGCGCCGGAACGGTTGACCCTTGTGTTCATCAGTCGACAGCAGCCGAGCCTGCCGTTGGCTCGGCTGCGCACGTTGGGGGAAGTCGCCGAGCTGACCGCCACCGACCTCCGGTTCGATCTGGACGAGACCGAGCGGCTCTTCCGGGATACGTACAAGCGACCGCTCGAGCCGGATGTCCTCGCCGACCTGGCGGATCGAACCGAGGGCTGGGCGGCATCGCTCGAGATGGTCAACGCCGCCCTCCGCGACCGGTCGCCGGGCGAGGTTCGCGCCTTCGTCCACGGCATGACCGGAGCCCACGGCGAGCTCTACGACTACCTTGCCGAGGAGGTCGTAGGCGACCTCGATGAAGAGACGCAGCGCTTCCTGATGACGACCTCGCTGCTGCAGGCAGTCGACCCCACCCTCGCCGAGGTCATCGGTGGGGTCCAGCTGGTCCGTGCCCGCGAGCTGATCGCGGCAACCGAGCGGCTTGGTCTGCTCTCGAGTCGGGGGACCGGACGGCGAGGCGCACGCCGATACCACCCGCTCGTCCGCGAGTTCCTCGAGGCGCGGCTTCGCCGGAGCCTCGGAGACGACGTGGCCCGCGACCTTCACCGCGCCGTCGCACGGCATGCGGGCACAGCCGATTGGCGCCTGGCCGCCTACCACTTCGCCGAGGCGGGCGACATGGCCGACCTCGGCGCGGTCATTCAGGCCGCCGTGCCAACGATCATGGGCAGCGGCGAATTCGCCCTCGCCGAGTCATACGTCCAGCGCGCCGACCCCGAGAACAACACCGCGTTTGAGCTGTTCCTGTCGCGGATGGAGTTGCATCGAGGGCGAATTGAAAGCGCTCTGGCTCATGCTGAGCTCGCCGTTGACGTCAGCATGAAGAGCAACGATCGGATTCTTTCCGACCATGCTCTCTTGAACTTGATCGCCGTGCTGCATGTCACCGGGCAGCTGGAGGCCTCGCGCGATGTTGCGGAGCTCCTAGCGGCTCGTACGACTTCGTCGATCCTTCGCTCGATTGCACGCGGAGTCCTGGCAATTCTAGGGGGCTCCGTAGACGAGAACCTCGACGACGTTCGAGCCATGCTCCTGGAAATGGCCTCGGACCAGGAGCGGAGTGGGTACCGACACTACGTCGGAATTACGTGGCTGAACATAGCGGACATTGACTGTGCTCGCGGCGACTCCGTGGGCGCGCTCGCAGCATCGACGCAGGCGATCCACGAGCTCGCGACGACTTCTGCCGGCATTGAGGTCGAGGGAGCGCGAGCTCTCAGGGGCTGGGCTCTTGCGCAGCAAGGTCAGTGGGATGCGGCCACCGCGGAGTTTCGTCTCGCCGAGGCCGGCGACTTTGATGCCGTCCGGAGCGAGACGCTCACATTCGTTTCCGAAGCCTATGCCCTATTTGGCGAGAGGGTCGACGGCGAAGCGATCCTTGGTCGAGCCATCAACGCGCGGTTCGTCTCGGGCTCCACAGCTGACCACCAGCATCTGAGCTCTGCCCTCTTCGCTTTACGGCGCGGCGAATTGGAATTGGCGAGCCGGGCCCTTGATGCGATTGCAATAGACCGCCCCCACACTGTCGCTGCATTCCAGGCTCGCGTCTGGTTCGCGCGGGGACTTCAGGCGATCCGATCCGGATCTGAGCGAGCAGACCGCGAGGTGGCTCTCGCCCTTCACCTCGCGGTTCGACAAGGTGCCCGGCTCTACACAGCTGCTTCCCGCGTACTCCAGGCCGCATTGGCGGACACGGATGCACTTGGTGCGGCCATTGGCCAGGCCGCTAGAGAGCGACCCGGGAGCTTGTCATTGATCGCGGAGGCGCTCACCGAGAGGTTCTCGGCGCTGGACTCGGTCGCCACAAGTCTCATTTCGGCCGAAGCCGAGATCTGGCCTCAGCGATGGCGGGAACCTCTCCGCAGAGCCCTCTCGAGTCAGAACCCCGCCGACAGGCTCTCGGCAGGTACGGTTCTGGACCTCGTTGGCGAACACAGAGACATCGTTCCACTCCGACAGGCGGCCAAGAGCCTTCGAGGTCGGCCGGGATCAGCGCTTCTCGGACGTGGCCTGGCCCGAAGACTCGCGGCACACGTCTTTGTTGAGGACCAAGGGAGAGTACAAATCAGGGTCGGCGGCGACACGATCCCAGGGACCGCAGTAAGACGCAAGGTTCTCGCATTGCTCTGCTATCTCGTTTCGAGGGCGAGCATGTCCGCCACGCGTGATCAGGTTCTAGATGCCTTGTGGCCGGACCTCGAGCCCGACCCAGCTGTGAATTCGCTCAACCAAACCGTGTACTTCCTCCGGCGTGTGTTCGAACCATCATTCGCGGAAGACGTATCGCCAGGTTACGTTCATCACGATTTGGAGGTCATCTGGCTCGACCCGGAGCTCGTCGCTAGCCGGTCCCAACGCTGCCGCGAGGCCATTCGTGTCGCCGACCGGGACCCATCGCCTGAGAACGTCGATCTTGTCAGCCGAACCTACCTCGGTCGCTTCGCTCTCGACTTCGCGTACGAAGAGTGGGCCGGGCCCTATCGAGACTCGATGCATGCCGCCTACCTTGAGGTTGTCGAGAAGGCGGTCTCCGCGGACACGAATGCTGGTGCCTTCGATCGTGCAATTGGCTTGGCGCGCCGTGCAATGGAGGCCGATCCGGAGGCCGAACAGATCGAACTTTCACTCCTCCGGCTTTATCGCAGGACAGGCGCGCATTCGGCTGCCGCCGAGCAGTACGCACACTACTCATCCGTGCTTCGGAACGAGCTTGGTATTGAGCCTCCGCCGCTCGAATTCCCTGTGACGATAGGTAACGTTGCGTATTGACCGCTCCAGTTGAGCATCCCTATAGTCCGGCCACTCCCCGGTACGTCCGTACTGGGAAGCAATATCAATATGACCGGACGCGCCGATGCGCCACCTGAAATGGGCACTTAGGGTGGAGCGGAGCGAGTAGTGCAACCGACCGACATTCGTCAGGTCGGTTTTCGTGTCTCCAAGGCACGAGGCCGCGAGGAGGAACGCAAGTGGCTCCTGAAACCGTCACCAAGAGCTGGTAGCTCGAACCCAGGACTTAGGTATCGATCGATGAGGGGTCGAATTCTTCGGCTTGCGATTGCCGTCAGCGCCGTGGTTGGCATGGCACTTGCTGGTGGAGCATCGTTAAGGGGGTTCTAGGGACCTTAGTCCCATACCGGGCCTGACCAGGAAGGGTTACAGTCTCCTGGGCGGCTCGGTATTACGGGACGGGAATGCCGAAGGCACTGAAGGTCTACATCGCCGGACTCGTGGGAGCGAGTGCAGTAGCACTCGTTGCCACGAGTTTCGTGTTTCTACAGAAGCCCGGGTACGTCCTCGGAATGCGCCCCGCGATCTCGGTGGCGGAGCCCACAGACCTCGGAGTCTTCCTCGGGCTCGCATTCTGGATCCTGCTGACGTTGTTCGCATCTGCGTTCCCCGTTCGGATGCCTAGGGGAACTCTGGTCTCGGTGGCGATCGCCCCGATCGTGGCCGCTTCGATTCTCGGTGGTCCCGTCGCTGCGGGGTGGGTGGCGGCGATCGGGACGACCGAGGTCCGAGAGCTCAAGGGTCGGATTCCTTGGTACGGATCGCTCTTCAATCATGCCGGCGTCGTGTTACCCGCGATGATCGGAGCATTCGTATACGACGCAGTCGTGTCGATCTCTTCTGAGCCGATCGTGAGCTTCCTGGCGACGATGGCAGGCGCGACATTCTTCTTCCTCCTCAACGTTCTCATCACTGCCGCCAGTGTCAGCCTGATGCGCGGACTCGACTTCAAGCTCGTGCTACTCGGCGACGCTCAAGGCTACGTAGCGAACCTCTTTGCGCTCGCTCCGCTGGCGTGGCTCATGGCGCAGATCTATGCGCGCCTGCCGGGCGGAGCTGGAGTGTGGGCGACGCTCTTGTTTGCGCTGCCGCTCTATACGACCAGGGTGGCTCACCACCGGTTCGTCGAGATGCGCGAGATGTTCACCCAGACGATCGGCGCCCTCGCCGAGGCCGTCGACAAGCGCGACCCGACGACGAGCATGCACAGCCGGCGAGTGATGATGATCGCGAGCGACATCGGCGGGGTGCTGCGCTGCAACGCCGCCGAAATGGAGGCGCTCGAGTGGGGCGGCTTGCTCCACGACGTCGGCAAGATCGGCGTCCCCGATCACGTCCTGCTCAAGCCGGAGCGCCTGACCAAGGAAGAGCGGACGCTGATGAACAGCCACCCGGTCCTCGGCGCCCAGATCATCTCGCCGGTCATCAAGCTGGCCCCGGAGCTGCCAATCATCCGCCATCACCACGAGTGGTACAACGGCTCCGGCTACCCGGACCGGCTCATCGGCGAGGAGATCCCGAAGCTCGCTCGTATCCTCCACGTCGCCGATGCGTTCGAGGCGATGACCGCGTCTCGCCCGTATCGCAAGGTCCCGCTGACCCGGGAGCAGGCGCTGGCCGAGATCCGCAAGTTCGCCGGGATCCAGTTCGACCCGGAGATCGTCGACGCGTTCGTCAAGACAAGCTGGGTCGAAGGAATCCGCGACCCGGGACGCGATGAGCCCGACGACGGCGCTCCGATCCTCCTGCGGCCGCTGCCGCCGCTCATCGGCGAGCGCGGCGCCGCGGCAACCGCGTCGGCGGCGACAGCGTCGGGGGCAAAGCCCGCCGACTCGCGCTAGCGGGTGCTCCTCGCCGGGATCGCGCTCGGCCTGATCGCCGGCCTTCTCGCTGGAGGTCGCCTGAGCAACCTCCTCGAGGTCCGCCTGCGCTGGATGGCGGCGATCTTCCTGGCGGTCTTCGTCCGCTACGCGACGGAGGCCGCCCTCTCTCGCGAGCTGCCCCTGGCCGAGACGTTCCGCGTTCCGTTGCTCGCGGCGTCATACGCGATCCTGCTGCTCGGCACGTGGTCGAACCGGCGCCTGCCGGGCATGTCGATCGCCTTCGTCGGGATCCTCTCGAACGCCGTCGTCATCGCGGTCAACGGCGGACACATGCCGATCTGGGAGCCCAGCCTGATCGCGGCCGGCCTGACGCCGGCGGACGTCACCGGCCCGCTCCACGTCATCCTGCCGCCGACCGTCGACGCGTCTTTCCTGGCCCATCTCGGCCCGCTCGCCGACGTCGTCCCGATCCCGCTCCCGATCGTGACCAACGTCGCGTCGCTTGGCGACGTCGTTGTCTCGCTCGGGCTCGGCTTCTTCCTGTTCGCCACCGTCCTACGGACCCCCGCCCAGGCAACCGCCGAGGAGGAGCCGCAGCATGCCGCGGAGTCAGTCGAGCCGATCCCCGGGCTGGTCGGCCGGGCACGACTCCACGGGGTCTCGCCGGCCGCTGCCGGGGTCGCCGGCGGGGTCCACCCGGAGACCGGCCTGGTCACGGGGTTGAGCGAGGCGTCGATCCTCCAACGGCCGGTCCTGCTCGGGAGCGACAGCCCGGCCCTGGCCGGCGTAGAGCTCGGCGCGCCGGGGGTCGTCGCGCCTCCGGTACCCGGGCTGGCGCAGCGGGTTCGCCGCCATCCATACGTTCGGCTCGCCCTCGACCCTTCGTTCTCGGCGCTCTGGACGAGCGGGGTGATCAGCCTGTTCGGCGACCGGCTGAACCAGATCGCCCTGGCGGTCATCGTCTACGCCTACACCGGATCGGCCGTGGCGGTCGGCTTCGTCTTCCTGGCCGCGGCGTTGCCGAACCTCCTGCTCGGGCCGATCAGCGGGACGCTCGTCGATCGCTGGGACCAGAAGCAGGTCCTGGTGGTTGCCGACCTCCTCCGGGCGGCGGTCGTCCTGCTCATCCCCGTGGCGGCCGTGACGAACGTGGTGCTGGTCTATCCGCTCGTCTTCACCGTGACCTCGATCTCGATCTTCTTCCGACCGGCCCGCGAATCGATCATGCCGCGGATCGTGCGGCCCGAGGACCTGCTCACGGCCAACTCCGCCAACTGGCTGGCGGAGACCCTGGCCGACATCGTCGGCTACACGCTGGCAGGCGTGTTCGTCGCCTTCCTCGGCAGCTCGGTCACGCTCGCGTTCTGGCTCGACGCGGCGACCTACCTCATCTCGGCGATGTTGATCCTGACCGTGACGATCCCCCCGGTCCGAGGCTGACGGCCGAGGCCCGCGAGAGCGTGCTCGCCGAGATGCGCGCCGGCTGGCGGTTCCTCCGTCGCGAGACGGTCCTGCTGACGAACACGGCGCAGGCGATCGTCGCCCAGTTCGGCGCGGGGATCCTCATCTCGGTCACGCTGATCTACGTCGACACGGCGCTGCGCAACGACCGGCTCGCCACGCCGACGGTCTACGCCCTGATGGAGGCCGGCCTCGGACTGGGCAACCTGGTCGGCGGGTTCGTCATCGGGCTGCTCGGGCCGCGCCTCGCCAAGGGGCGCCTCGTGATCCTCGGCTATGCCGCGTACGGCGCCTGCATCGTGGGGCTCGGGTTGACCGGTAACGTCGCGGCGGCCCTCGGGCTCGCGATCGGGATCGGAGTCGCCAACATGGTCTTCGTCATCCCGAGCCAGACGTTGTTCCAGCAGCGGACCCCGGGCGACATGATCGGCCGGGTCGTCGGGATCCGGTTCTCGCTCGTGTTCGCCTCGCTCTCGATCGCCATGGCGGCCAGCGGCTTCCTCGTCAATGCATTCGGCGTGGCCACGGTGCTCATCGCGTTCGGGACCTCGACGGCGGTCGCGGGCCTGGCCGGCCTCCTCGTCCCCGCCCTCCGCGACGCCTGACGGTGCGCTTCGGTACACTCCCCGTCGGCCGGCCTGCCCGGCCACCCGCCCCCAGGAGTGACACGACCGGATGACCGAGCCCGAGCAGCCCGCACCCGACGAGCCGACGGCGGATCGACCGGACGACGTCGGCACGCCGCCCGAGCCGGAGACCGACGAGGACCTCGAAACCGAGGCGGACCTCGGGCCGGAGGAGGAGCCCGGGACCGAGCCGGAGCCCGGGCCGGAGCTGGAGCCCACGGAGGAGCCCCACCGCCTTCCGCGGCAGCCTCCGACGATGAATCGGTTGAGCAAGCCGGTCCGGAGCCGGAGGCCGATGAGGACCTCGAGACCGAGGCCGATCTCGAGCCGGAGGCCACCGAGGTCGACGAGGAGGGGCCGGCCGATGACGACGAGTTCGCCGACGTCGACGAGGAAGGCGACGAGGGCACCCCGGTGGCAGCCGGCACGGCCGCCGGCGCCGCAGCCGCGGCCAAGGGTCAGCGCTCCGGAAGTGAGGTCGCGCCGACCCCATCCGACGTCGCGGTCAGGATCCAGGATCGGCCGTCCGCAGTCTTCGTGATCATCGTCGCGGTCGTGTTCGGGGCGATCCTGCTGAACGGGATCATCCTCGGGAAGGGGGGCATCCTGACCCCGCTCCCGACCGAATCCCCGGTCCCGAGCGCGTCGGTCGAGCCGTCGGCGTCGGCATCGTCCTCCGTCGCTCCGTCGGCCAGCGTCAGCGCGACGCCGTCGAGCTCGGCGTCAGCGACCCCATCCAGCCCGGCATCGTCAGCGCCGTCGGCCACACCGTCCGCCACCCCGCCGAGCAGCCCGTCGGCGGCTCCGTCGAGCTCTCCGTCCGCCCAGCCGTCGCCCTCTTCCTGACCCTCGCCGCCCGGGTCGGGCGAGCGTATCCTCGTCCCATGGGTGGCGACCCTGACAGCGATCGGTCGGTGGCGGAGAACGCCCGGCAACGCGAGACGATGGTGGCCTCGCAGCTCCGCCGTCGCGGCATTGCCGACGAACGGGTGCTGGCGGCGATGAGCGCCATCCCCCGCGAGCTGTTTGTCGATCCAGCCACCCGACCCCACGCCTATGACGACGCCGCGCTGCCGATCGCCGCCGGCCAGTCGATCAGCCAGCCCTACATGGTCGCCCGGATGACCGAGCTCCTGGCGGTCAGGCCGGAGGATCGGGTGCTCGAGATCGGGACGGGGTCCGGATACCAGGCGGCGATCCTGGCGACGCTCGGCGCGCGCGTCCTGTCGATCGAGCGCCATCCTGGACTGGCCGACGCGGCACGGCAGCGGCTCGACGAGCTCGGCCTGGCCGATCGCGTCGAGATCCGGGTCGGCGATGGCAGCCTCGGAGCCGCGGAAAGTGGCCCGTTCGACGGTGTCGTCGTGACCGCCGCGGCTCCGCGGATCCCGGAGGCCCTCCTCGATCAGCTGGCCGAGGGTGGACGGCTCGTCATCCCGGTCGGGTCCCGCCAGCGACAGCGGCTCATGATTGCGACCCGCCATGGCAACGACTGGGACCTCCGGTCGGACGGCGACTGCGTCTTCGTCCCGCTCGTCGGGGCCGGCGGCTGGCCGGAGTAGGCCGGTATACTCGGCCGGCCATGACCCACGTCTTCGTCGCGCCTCATCCGGACGACGTCGCGCTCTCATGCGGTGGGCTGATCGGCAGCCTGCGCGAGCTCGGCCAGAACGTTGCGATCATCTCGGTCTTCTCGGGCGCCGGCGGCCAGGACGGCCTGACCACGTACCAGCGGGAGGCGCTCGGGTTCGGGTCGAAGGCTCTGTGGCCGGCGACCGAGGCGTTCAACCGGGCGAACCTGCGGGCGGACTTCCCGATCGACGAGACCCTTGCGGTCGCGCCGCCGTGGGCGGCCACGTCTGACCGGCTCGAGGCGACCCAGGCCGACGCGGACGCCGCCGCCAAGCGCTTCTGGCAGCGGTCGAGCTGGTACCGCCGGGCATCGATCCACAATGAGCCGCTGGCCGGACAGCTGCTGGCCGACGACACGCCGACCCAGGGCGCCGTCCTGACGACCGAGCTCACCGAGGCGGAAGCCGCATTCGACGCCATGGCGACCCGGCGACTCGAGGATGAGCGCTTCGCGTTCTACGCGGAGGCCGCGGTCATCTTCCTCGACCTTCCCGACGCGGTCTTCCGCGGCTACGAGGGCGACGCCGAGCTGCTCGGCGCCCCACGGGACGACGATCCCGCGCCGTACGAGCTCCTTCGCACGGAGATCGCCCGGCTCGAGCCCCAGAAGGTCTACTTCCCGCTCGCGATCGGAGGCCACGTCGACCATCGGCTGACCCGCGAGGCAGGGTTGGAGCTGCTCCGCGAGCCACGGGCGTGGATCATGCCAGGGCCCGATTGGGCCGGGGCGGTCACGTTCTACGAGGACTTCCCATATGCCTGGTGGGAGGGGTTCAGTCACCTGCGGGACCTCGCCGGTCCGGCCTTCGCCACCCTTCCGGCGGATGTCTCGATCGTGCCCGAGTTCGCTGACGTGACCGAGCAGGTCGAGTGGAAGATCAGCGGCGTCTCGCTGTATGCCAGCCAGCTCGACCGGTTGTTCGGTGGCGCCGGGCCGATGGCCCAGGCTGTCCGCTCGTTCAGCTTGCGCGTCGCCGAACTCGGCGGGGTGCCTGGCTACGCCGAGCGGTACTGGGCGTCGACCCGGCTGTAGCCGAGCGAAGAAGCAACGGCCACGACCGACGAGCTGACCGCTCCCACCTCCGTCCCGGCGGGCGTCCGGCCGCTGGACCTGGTCATCCTCGGCGCCGGCGTGGTCGCTGCCTTCGCCATCCGGGCCGCTCTCCTGCCGGCGATCGGGCTCCTCGCCGACATCGACATCTTCGCCGCCTGGACGCACTGGATCGCGACGAACCCGCTCGGTCAGGCGTATCGAACGGACCTCGCCTTTCCACCGGTCATGGTCTACGTGTTCTGGGCGCTGGGCCTGGTGGAGCCGGCCTTCCGGACCGTGAGTGACGCTTCCGATCCGACGATCCGGGAGGTCCTCAAGCTACCGGCGAGCCTGGCCGACGCCGGTCTGGCCCTCGGGGTCGCCTACCTGGTCCGTGATCGACCGCGCTGGGCGATCGCGGCAGGGCTCGGGGTCCTCCTCTCGCCGGTCGTCATCTACACCAGCGCGTGGTGGGGCCAGTTCGAGTCGATCTACGTGCTCGCCGGTCTGGTGGCGGCGATCCTCGCGATCGGCGGGCGGCCGTACCTCGCCGCGGTCGCCCTTGGCGTTGCGCTCATGGCGAAGCCCCAGGCGCTCGCCTTCGTGCTGCCATTCGCCGCGTGGGCGTGGGCCCGTCTGGGCTGGCGGACCGCGTTCGGCTGCGGAGCGGTCGTGGCAGCGACGGTCGCCATCCTGTGGCTGCCGTTCGTGGCCGACGGCGGTCCGGCGGCCTACCTCACGACGCTCGGGCGGCACCAGGGCCAGATCTTCGCGATCATGTCGCTCCGGGCCTGGAACCCGTGGTGGATCCTCCAGACGCTCCTGGCCGGGGACCAGTTCGTCGCCGACGGTGGGGCGATCCTCGGACCGCTGTCGCCACGGCTCCTCGGCTACATCGCCGTCGGGCTCATGGAGATCGTGGTCATCCGGGCAGTGCTCCGGGCGCCGACGAAGCGTGGCCTGTTGCTCGGCCTGGCCGCGTCGACGCTGGTCTTCTTCGGGTTCCTCACCTCGGTCCACGAGCGCTACGCCTACGCCGCCCTGATCTTCCTGGCGCCGCTCATCCCGGATCGACGCGTCCTGGCCACGTGGCTGGCGCTGACCGCGGTCATGTTCCTCAATCTCATCGCCGCGGTCCCACCGACAGCCGAGATCGGGTCGGCGATCCCGATCGGTGGGCCACTCGGCGTCGTTGGCTCGCTGGCGACGCTGGCCCTGACGATCGTCGTGATCTGGCTGCTCGTCGACGAACGGCGCGCTCCGCCCGAGTGGGACCGGCAGTACGACCGGGCGATGGCGGGCCGACGGACGATCGAGGCACCCTCGGCCGGGTCATAGCGTCGCCGATCCCCGCGCTGGGAGGTCAACCGAATCGAGCCGATCCAGGGCCAGCAAGGCGTGGCCAGGTCCAGCGTGCTGTTCGGGCTGGCGGCGCTCGTCGCCGGCGTGCTCCTGCTTGCTCTCGGGCAGGGCCTGACGTTCTTCGCCGACGAGTGGGCGGTCATCGAGGGTCGGTCGCTCGACTTCGACAGCTTCATCCGCCCGTTCAACGAGCACTGGCTGGGTCTGACCATCGTGACCTACCGGCTGATGTTCGGTGCGTTCGGGCTGGGGTCGTACGCGCCGTACCTCGTGCTCCTCATCGTCCTCCACCTGGTGGTCGCCGCCGAGGTCTTCGTCCTCGTCCGGCGCAGTGCCGGGCCGGTCGTCGGGCTCGCTGCTGGCGTCGTCATCCTGTTCTTCGGGAGCGGCTTCGAGAACCTGTTCTGGGCGATGCAGATCGGGTTCGTCGGAGCGGCGGCCCTTGGCTTCGGGGCGATGCTCGCGCTTGACCGCGGCTCGACGAACGGTGCGCCGGTCTCGCGCGGCTGGGCAGGCCTGGCCACGGGGCTCCTCGTCCTCGCCGTCATGACGTCCGGCCTTGGCCTGGTCATGGTCGCCGCGGTCGGTCTCGAGCTGCTGGCCGATCGCAGGCGGCGCCGGTTCATCGTGGTGGCCGTCGTACCTGCTCTCGTCTACGTCGCCTGGTACGTGGCCCTCGGCCGGTCCGGCGTCGCGACCGCCCGCGACCCGTTCACCCTCGAGGCGTTCGGACAGGTGCCGGCCTTCGTCATCCAGGGGGCCGGGGCGGCGGCCGGGGCGATCAGCGGACTCGGCCCGGTCGTCGGGATCGGGCTGATCGTGCTCGTCGTGCTGGCGGCCGGCTGGCGCCTCGTCCGCGGGGGTGGCCTGTCCCCGCGGACCGTCGGCTGCCTTGGTGGCATCGTCGTCCTGTACCTGCTGACTGGCCTCGTACGCGCCCAGCTCGTGGCCGACGCCGCGCTCTACACCCGCTACACCTACCTCGCCGGGCCGCTCCTGCTCGTCGCGCTCGGAGCGCTCGTCGGCCCGGATGTCGATCGCCTCCGGGCCGCGCCCCGAACGCGGCTCGCGTTCATCGCGATCGGCTCCTCGCTGCTCGTCCTCGCCGTCGCCTGGAACCTGCAGCTGCTCGTGGCGGGCCGGGCGTTGTTCCTCGAGCGGGCGGAGCGGACACGCGCCCTGGTCACCGTGGCGTTGGCCCCGCTGCCGCCCGAGGTCGAGCCCGATCGGACCCTGATCCTCGTACCGTCACCGGCATCGCTCGCGCGTCTCGTGGCCGCGCACGGAACGCCGCTCTCGGATCCGTTCGTCGTGGGTGGCGTCCCACGGCTGTCCGATACCGCATTGGCAGATGCGCGTCGAAGAGCGGCGGAACGCAAGGGCCCAATCGGGGCACTGCCACAATGAGCGCGATGGGCACGGTCGGCGAGACAATCAGCCAACACGACAGGCGCCTGGAGCGGCTGCGAACGACCCTGGTCGTGGCTGGCTCCGGGCTGGCGTTGATCCTGGCGATCGAGATGTTCGCAGCCGTATGGGCCTCCCTGCAGCCGTTCCAGCGCGGCCAGGACCTCGAGTTCTACCGCAACGTTGCCGTGCGCTGGCTCGACACAGGGGTCTACTACCTACCACATCAGCTCGACGGCACCGGCCAGCTGACGCTCAACGTCGACACGCTCTATCCGCCGTCCGCCCTGTTCCTGTTCGTGCCGTTCGTCTGGCTGCCGGCGGTACTGTGGTGGGTCCTGCCGGCCGTGATCGTGGCCGTCTCGATCGTCCGGCTTCGCCCGGCGAGCTGGACCTGGCCCCTGCTGATCGTCAGCCTCGCCTGGCCGCGGACGGCCGGGGCGCTGATCTTCGGCAACTCGGACATCTGGTTCGCCGCGTTCCTGTGGGCCGGCGCGGCGTTCGCCTGGCCGGCGGTTCTCGTCTCGATCAAGCCGACGCTCGTCCCGTTCGGGCTGATCGGGATCCGCCACCGGAGCTGGTGGCTGGCGGCGCTGGCGTTCGCAATCGTCAACCTGCCGCTCGCCAGCTTGTGGCTGGAGTACCCGACGGTCGTCCGCACGGCGGGCCTGCCGCTGCTGTACTCGATCGGCAACCTGCCGATGTTCATCGCGCCGATCGTGGCCTGGCTGGCCCGGCGGGGACCTCCGGGTCCTAGCGCGCCCGCTGGCCAACAAGCCGCCGGAGGCGGCCGCGGAACGCCACCGCGTACCAATGCAGGTAGTGCGGCAGCCACTTGCGCAGCTTGAAGTTGCTCTGGCCGGCGGTCCGGTCGCGCCAGGTCGTCGGGACCTCGGCGACGCGGCGACCGGCCAGGGTGGCCTTGACGGTCAGCTCGAGGGCCAGCTCGAAGCCGGCCGTGCTCTCGATCGAGGTCGACTCGAGGAACCGGCGGCTGTAGAGCTTGAAGTTGTTCGTGGGGTCGTGGGTCGGGACGCCGGCGAACCAGTGGAGGGTCAGCCCGGCCGTCCGGCTCATGAGCCGCTTCAGCGGCGGCCCGCCGATCTGTCGGCCGCCGGCCATGTAGCGGCTGGCCGCGACCACGTCGGCGCCTGTCCGGGCCAGCCCGACCATCGAGTCGACGATCCGCGGCTCGTCGGACCCATCGGCCATCGAGATCAGGACGAACGGGGCGTCGGTCGCGGCGATCCCGGCCTTCATCGCGTTGAGGACGCCACGGCCGAGGTCGTTCCGGAGCCCGCGCAGGCCGGGGATCTCAGCTGGCCAGCCGGTTCACGACCGGGACGGTCGTGTCGCCGTCGAAGTCGTACACGACGACCAGCTCGTGGGGCGTCTGAACCCCGGCCGCCAGCGCCCGGAGGACAGGCTCGACAGCCTCGCCCTCGTTGTAGACGGGCAGGACGATCGACAGCTCCGGGGTCATGGCCGATGTGCCCCGGCCGGTCGTACCGGAGTCGCCGATCCAGCCATGGTCGAGTCGTCGGCGGCGCGGGCGAGATCGCCGAACCGGGCGCCGATCCAGACCAGCGATGCGGCCCCACCGATCGCCAGCGGCAGGACCGTCAGGGCGTGGACCAGGATGGCGAACGCCAGGGCCTGCTCGGGCGGCACGCCCAGGCTCCGAGCCGCCGCCGATGCGGCGAGCTCGAACGTCCCGATGTAGCCCGGCGCCGACGGGACCGCCGTGCCGAGCACGGTGATCGCCGCCACGAACATCGCCCCGGCCGGCGTCAGGTCGACTCCCAGCGATTGGGCGACCGCCCAGTAGGTGACCCCGTCGAGGACCCAGGCGACGACGCTCAGGCCACCGGCGCCGGTCAGGGCACCGCGTCGCCCACGGGCGTCCATCGCCCGGACGAAGCGATCGAGTCGGGCGATCGACGATCGCGCGGCCGGTCGGGCCCGACCGTCGAGCCAGCCGACGATCCTGGCCGGGACCGGAGTCTGGGCGGCGATGACGACCGCGCCGGCCGCCGTGGCGACGAGCAGGACCGTCCTGACGGCCCAGTCCGGGGCGCCGGCCAGCGAGGCGGCGACGACGGCGATCAGGGCCAGCGTCAGCGTGTCGACGGCCCGCTCGAGGACGACCGACCCGAACGCGCTCGAGGTCGGGATCGCCTCGCGCCGGCCGACGAGGATCGCCCGGATCGGGTCGCCGAGACGGGCCGGCAGGACGGCGTTGCCGAGGTAACCGATCAGGACGATCGGGACGAGCCGTCGCGGCGGCACCGGCCCCCGTGGCCCGGCCGGCAGCAGCAGCGACCAGCGCCAGCTCCGGACGAGCAGCTGGACGACCAGCGCCATCGCGGCCAGCGCCAGCGGGCCCGGCCGGACCGCCGCGAGCAGGTCGAGCGTCTGGCGGAGGTCGATCCCCTGGAGCGCGACGACGACCGCGGCGACGCTGATGGCTCCGCCGAGAGCCGGCACGACGAGGCGACGGGCCCTGGCGGTGGGCGATTGGCGCGCGCCATCGATCATCGAGACGCCTCGGCAACGTAGAGCGTCTGGCGCCCGAGGACCCGCCAGGCGGGCGGGAACCGCAGGTAGGCCCGCACGAGCAGCGGGTGGCTCGGGAGCCGGCTCTTCGTGGAGTAGGGCAGGAACGCCGGGATGAGCCGGACCTGGCGGAGGCCGGCCAGGTCGCCCGCTTCGGCGAGGCTGCGGTCGGTGAGCGCCACCCGGTGATCGATGAAGTCCCAGTAGGCGCCCCCGACGAGCCGGATGTTCGGCTGGAGGACGATCAGCCGGCCTCCGACCCGGAGCAGCCGACGGGCGACGGCGAGCTGCTCGATGACCGCCTCGGGCCCGTGGAGATGCTCGAGGTAGTTGCTCATGAACACGGTCCCGAAGGTCCCGGCCGGGAGGTGGCTCTCGAGCTCGAGCCCGTTGGCCTGGACGAATTGGACGTCGGGCGGAAGGTCGGCCCGAACGTCGCGCAGGTCGGCGGCCCAGCGCTCGGTCGCGTGGACGTTCCGGATGAAGTAGCCGGAGTCGCAGGCGATGTCGAGCACGGGCGCCGTCGGATCGATCCATCGATCGAGGAAGCGCACGATCTCCGGCCAGATCTGGTCCTTCTGGCGCCGGGAGACCTCCGGGAATCGGTTCCGGTAGACGTCGTCCAGGCCGGCCATCAGATCCGTCCCCCGTCGGCCTCGGTCCGGATCCACGGGATGACCTCGTCGAGCATCGCGTCGAGGCTCGTCGTGGCCTCGAACCCGAGGACCTCGCGCGCCTTGCGCACGTCCGGGACGCGCATCTGGACGTCGTGCTCGAAGGGTGGGTCGGACACGTAGTGGAAGGGACGGTCCGCCCCATTGACCTTGCGCCAGATCGTCTCGGCGAGCTCGAGCACCGTCGTGCTCGCGGCCGTGGACAGGTTGAAGTCGTCGTTCACGGCCGCCGGGGACTCCATCGCCATCCGGATGCCCCGGGCGAGGTCACCGCCGTACGTGTAGTGGCGGACCTGGTTGCCCTCGCCGAGGATGTGGAGGGGGTCCTGCCCCTTGAGCACCTTGAGCACGAGGTCCGGGACGACATGGCTCAGCGCGAGCTTGACGTTGCCGCTCATCACGTCGCTGTCGCGGACCGCCCGGCGTTCGCCGATCCCGACGCAGTTGAACGGCCGCAGGATCGTGTACGGGAGCTCGTACTGCTCCAGGGCGCCCTTGGCGAAGTACTCGCTGGCGAGCTTCTGGAAGCCATACGTCGAGATCGGCGGCGGGCTCGACAGCTGGGCACCCTCGGGAGTCGGGAAGACCGTCGCCGACTCGTAGACCATCGACGAGCTGAGCACCACGATCCGCTCGAGCCGACCGGCGCGCTGGGCGGCGATCGCCGCATCGAAGGTCGCCGCGAGGATCCGCTCGTTCTCTGCGATCAGGTCGTAGGCGAACTCGTGGAAGTAGCTGATCCCGCCGATCATCGCCGCGGCGGCGACGACCTGGTCGCAGTCGGCGGCGAGCTCGGTCAGGAGCGCCACGTCCTTGGCGTCGCCCTCGACGAACCGGTAGCCCGGGTGCCCGTCGTACGACTTCGTGAGTGGACCGTACTTGCTGAAGTCGTCCACGCCGATCACCTCGTGGCCCCGCTCGAGCAGGTCGGGCACGAGATAGCCGCAGATGAAGCCGGCGGCGCCGGTGACGAGGACTCTCACAGGCGGATCCCGTCGCCGAGGGCTCCCCAGATGTCGACGACGTCACGTTCGGCGCCGAACGCGAGTCCCCGGTACGCCTTGTGCGGGACGCCGAGGATGACGATCTCGCTCTGGTCGATGACCTCCTCGAGCGGGACGCAGCGGTCGTCCACGACGAACGGGTCCGTGCACAGGACGCGGGCGCCGGACCACGCGAGCAGCTTGCGCAGCTTGAAGCTGAGCGAGGCCCGGGTGTCGTCCGACTCGGCCTTGAAGGCCATCCCGAGAATCCCCACTGTTCGCCCGTGGAGCGTCCCATAGCGGCGCTCGAGCGCCGACACGATGTACGCCGGCAGCCCCTCGTTCACCTGCATCGCCGACTGGCCGATCGGGAAGTGATCGGACGTGAAGGCGGCCAGCTGCATCGTGTCCTTGAACAGGCAGGGACCGGCGGCGAACCCCGGCCCCGGCAGGTCCATGGCTCGTGGATAGTCTTCGCGGATCGCCCGGAGGACGTTCGTGTAATCCACGCCCGCCTGGTGCGAGATCATGAAGAACTGGTTGGCCACCGCGAACTTCATGTACCGCCACGTGTTCGTCAGCAGCTTGGCCAGCTCGGCCTCCCGGGTGCTCGTCCGGACCCGGTGCTCGGCGATCTGGCCGAACAGCGCCTCCGCCCGCTCGGCGGCTCGATCGGAGTCGGCGCCGACGATCTGGGGCAGGCTGCCGAGCTCCTCGAGCGCGTGGCCCTCGGCGATCCGCTCCGGGCAGAAGACGACGTCGACCCGGTTGCCCCTGGCGGCGAGCTTCTCCGCGACGTACTCGGTCGTCCCCGGGTAGACCGTGCTCCGGAGCACGACGAGCGCGCCATCCTGGAGGTGCGGCGAGATCTGGTCGACGGCGCGTTCGAAGACGGTCATCGACGGCCCGAGGAACTCGTCGACGGGCGTCCCGATGACTACGATGACCGTCGCGGCCCGGCCGATCATCGCCGCGTCCGAGCTGAGCACGAGCCGGCCGGTCGGCAGGAGCTCGCGCGAGCAGCGCATCGGCACCGTTCTCGAGGAAGGGCATCCGGCCCTGCTCGATCTGGTCGATCGTCCGCTCGTTGATGTCGTAGATGCCAACCCGCAGCCCGGCCTTGGCGAAGACCAGGCTGAGCGGGAGGCCGACGTGGCCGCCGCCACCGAGGACGACGAGGTCGAGGTCGTTCAAGGCTGTTGGGCACTCCTCTGGCAGGCGAGGTAGTCGCGATCCGGCGGTGGCGATGGATCCACCCAGACCGCGCCGGGGACCATAGCAAACGGCAGGTTGCGAAGACCCATGATGCGCACCGCCCCGAAGTCGGCCACCACCCTGTAGTCCTGATCCAGAGCGTCGTCCAGGATGGTCGCTCCGGGTTCGCGGCTCAAGTTCGACGTCTCGTAGCATTGAGCGTATCGGGCGTCGAGGACGAGCAGTCGAACCGCGTTCTCGCGCAGGTCATCGACCATCCTTCGCTGGGTCGGTTCGGTCGTCGTGATACCCGGGTTGTACATCGTGTCGCGGATGCCGGCGGGTCGATCCGCCAGGTAGTAGACGATCAACGGATTGAGCAGTGCATACCGGTTCCGGACCTCCCCGGCGAGGATCGGCTCGCCCGGAGCGGTGTTCGCCCGTACGTAGTCGACCGCCGCCCTGAGGGCTCCATCGTACGGGTCGCGTGGCTGGACGAGCCAGGTCAGCGGCAGCGCGGCGATGGCGATGAACACCGCGGCCCCGGCTGCGAGCGCGAAGCGCCCGAAGCGCGACGGGCTTCCCGAGAAGACGTAGGCCGCGAGGAGGACGGCCGGGACGGCGGCCTCGACATCGTGGACGTCATCGGCCCGGCCCAGCGTCTGGAGTCGACAGAGGATGGCAAACACCAGCAGCGCGAGATCGGATCGGGGGATGGATCCGCTCCGGATCCGGCGGGCGACGGCCAGGATGATCAGGACGAGCGGGGGCCAGTAGAGCAGCCATTGGAGCGCCTTCCCCGGTTCGACCAACGCCGTCAGGGCCGGGGCCGGGATGCCCCGGTACGCTCGTGGCCCGACAATTGGGTACCAGATCAGCTGTTCGATGAGTGACGTGACCGGAACGGACAGCAGGAACACGATTGCGATCGGAGCGAAGACGCAGGCGGCACCGACGGCCGGTCGCAGGCTGCGCGACGCGATGACGATCGCGACCAGGGCGTAGGCACCCACGTCGAGGCGGGCGAGCGCCGCGAGCCCGACGAGGGCGCCAGCCGCGAGCAGCGCCCGATCTCCGCCGCGCGCGCTGGCGAGGATGGCCCCGAGCGCCAGCAACATCGCCAGTGACCACGGCGCCAGGTCGAGGCCGACGGTGTAGACGGGGATCAGCGCGGCAACGCAGGCGAGGGCGACCCGGGGCACGACCGGCACCCGATCGCCGGCCAGCTCGTAGCCGATGACCGCGGTCGCCGCCACGAGCAGCAAACCGGCACCCCTGAGCACGACGATGTCGACGCCGAGGAGGCCGGTCAACGCGGCCGACAGGTAGCCCGCCAGGGGGCCGTAGAGCAGCCAGAAGTCGCGGTAGGGCAGCCGGCCGTGGAGGATGAACGTGCCCGCCGAGGCGGTGATCCCCCCGTCGTACAGCGTCGTCTGCGACAGCGGCGCGATCAGCGCGGGCAGCGCCACGAGACCGGAAATCAGGGCGGCAGACGCGCGGCCGAGCCAGACCCTGTCGAATTGCGCCGTCACCGGTCGGCCCGGACGAACACGGCACCGTCCGCGTCGTCAGCGACCTGGCGCCAGGCGCCCGAGGCGCGGATCAACGGGATCAGCCCACGTTGCTCGGTCGCCGATGCGACGACGATCGTGACCCCGCGACGCTCGAGGATCGCAGCCCAGTCGGCGGAGCCGCCCGACAGCGCCAGGTGGTCCGCCCAGGCGTCCGTCGGGATGAGCTCGATCCGCGAGTCGACCGCGACCTGGGCCGCGGGCGCGGCGAACTCGAGCCAGGACCCCCAGCGTTGTGCGTTCCAGATCCGGTCGCCGGGGCGTGCCTCGCGGAGAACGGCCTCCGTGAGCTCGGCCGGGGCATCCGTCAGCAGTCCGGCTGGACCATAGAGGGCGGACCCACCACGCCAGATCGGCAGCAGGGCCACGATCGCCAGCACGAGGACCGCCACGATCGCGGTCGGGATGAGGCTCCGCTCCGGGACCGGCCGTACCGCGGGAGCCGAGGCTGGGGCCGTGCCCTCGGCGAGGCGAGCGGATGAGTCGCCGCTCGGAACCAGCGCCGCGGAGACCTCGGCGGCGATTCGGAGCAGCCCGGCCAGCGCGATCGGGGCGCCGATCGACCACCAGGCGACTCCGCGCTCGGCGAACCCGCCGATTGCGGCGAGTGCGAGGAGCCAAAGCAGCGTCGGCCAGGCCGACCGGAGGTAGCGTGCGGACCGGCCCGAGCGGGCCACCGGCCGCAGGCTCAACCCGACGATCGAGATCAGGCCGGCGATCGATCCGTAGAACATCACGCCCGCGAACGACAGCGGCGAGGTGGCCTGCCACTCGGTGATGAGGCGTCGGATCGTCGGGTTCGCGGCGAGCCCCAACCCATAGCTCCACACTCCCACCCCGTACGGATTGAGGATCGTCGCGCCGGTGCTGACGATGGCCACGGCGAGCAGGCGCCGAGCGCCGGCCCGTCGATTTGCGACGTCGTCGAGCCAGGCGACGAAGACCGCCGCGGGTCCCAGGAAGAACGAGCCGTGCACGTTGGCCCAGGCGAGGACGATCAGCGGGATCGCCCAGACCAGGGCGGGTCGCCGCTCACGCCCAGCGAGGATCGCCAGCGTGGCCGCGAACAGGGCCATGCCGAGAAGCTGCGGCCGGAGCCCGAGTGCGACGAGCCCGACGGCGAAGCCGGCGAGGGTCAGCCAGGCCGCGACCCGGGTGCCGGCCCCGGATGACCGACAGGCACGGAAGACCAGCCACGCGACGAGCCCGACCAGGGCCGCCCGGACCGTCGCCAGCAGCGCCCAGCCACCCAGTCGGAAGATCGCGCCGAACACCGCCTGGGCCGCCCATTGCTGATCGAGCCAGGGCTGGCCACCGGCCGTGAACGTGAACGTGTCGGGTGACGGCAGCCGGCCGGTGTCCAGGATCAGCTCACCGGCGCGAACGTGATAAGCGAGATCCACCGTCGAGATCGAGGCGATGAGCGAGCCCAGGACCGGGAGCAGCACCGCCAGGACAGCCCACAGCTCGGGCATGCTCAGCCGCGGGATGGCCCTCCACGGCGTCGTCGCCGCGGGGCGCTCAGCCATCGGCTCGCGGCGCGATCGGCTCGTCGGAGCTCAGGTCCTGCGGCTCAGCCGGCGCGCGGCGTCGGCCGAGCCAGGCCAGGAGCGGGATGCACAGCAGCGGGAACTCGGTGATCGAATAGAACGGACCGCCGCGGCCGTCGATCGGGTTCGTCTGCGCGTTCAGGAGCACCTCCGGGTAGCGCAGGGTGTCGTACAGGAAGGGCAGCGAGGCAATCCCAAGGACCGCGACGGCGAGCCACCAGCGGCGGTCCCGGATCCCGAACAGGGCGAAGGGAAGGATGGTCGGCTTGATGATCAGGAGCGCAGCCGGCCACCGGTGGAAGGTCGCCGCCGCGAGCGCCGCGGCACCCCAGATCACCGGGTTGCCAAAGACGAACTTTGCCGGCGTATACGGCCAGGCCAGACACAGGGCGATGAGCGCGACCGCCCAGAGCGCCGGCCGATGCCGGACCACGACCCAGATGACGACGGCGGCAGGGATGGCCGACCAGAGAGCCGGGCCCAGATAGCGAAACGGGAAGAGGAGGTACATCAGGACGGGCGGATAGAGGATGTCGCCGAGCTCGATGGGATACGGTCCGGCAAGTTGCCGTGCCTGGTACCACTCGCCGGTCGCTCGCCAGCGGTCGAGACCATCCATGTAGATCCCGTAGTCGATCGCGAACGAGCGACCGAACCAGCCCGGTTGGACGACGATCGCGATCGACCAGCCGACGACGGTAACCGTCGCCAACACGCCGATCACCGCCAGGAGGGCGAGCCGCGCTCGCGGACGAGCCTGGAGCGAACCGGTCGACGGGAGCGTTGGGCCTGGGGCGGATGTCAGCGCCGGGGCAGGAGTGGTGCGTTCTGGCATCACGGGCCGATCCTACTCGGCGTGCCGCCGGCGGAGATCACCCGAACGTCCTATCCGGCGGCGACCTCGCTGGGCCTGAGCGCTCGTGCGCCGTCGTCGTAGATCGCCTCGACCGCGGCGACCATGAGCTCGATGCAGAACCGCTCGTGGACGAGGTCGTGGCCGGCGCGGGCGAGCGTATCGGCCAGCGGATGGTCACGCAGCAGGCGAACGATGGCCGTCGCCAGCGCTTCGGCGTCGCGCGGCGGGACGAGCAACCCGGTGATTCCGTCCTCGACCATCTCTGGGATCCCGCCGACGTTGGAGGCAACCACCGGCCGGGACAATGCCATCGCCTCGAGGATCGTCAGTCCGAGCGCCTCGCGGTAGGACGGCAGGACCGCGACGTCGAGCGCCGCCGTCACGGCCGGGACGTCGTCACGCCGACCGGTGAAGACGACCCGATCCGCCACGCCGAGCTCGACGGCGAGCGCCTCGAGTGCCTCGCGTCGACTGCCCTCCCCAACGACGAGCAGGGTGGCGTCCGGCACGGCCGCCACGACGGATCGCCACGCCTCGAGCAGCGTGGGGTGGCCCTTCTCCGGCTCGAGCCTGGCCACGACCCCGACGATGGGGCCCTCCGCCGGGAGCCCGTACTCCTCTCGGAGCGTGCAGCACGGTTCCTGGTGGTCGTAGCGCTCGAGGTCCACCCCGTTGTGGATAAGCGAGATCGGCGCCGTGTCGCGACCTTCGTGCTCGAGCTTCTCGACGATCGACCGCGAGACCGCGATCAGCCGGTCGATCCGCGGGGTGAGGAGCCGGAGCTGCTGGTGGTCTTCCTCCGAGCGGACCCGACTCGAATGGACCGTCGAGACGACGTACGGGCGGGGTCGGCCGATCTCGCCGAGGGCGATCGCCGCGCGCGTGCCGACGAGCTCGGCCCGATACATGTGGTTGTGGATCACCTCGGGTCGGAGATCGCTCAGCAGCGCTGCTACCGCGCCGGTCGCGATCGCGTCGTCCGGCTCGTCGATGACGGTGACCGGAATCCCATGCCGCTCGAGCTTGCGAACCGAGCTCCCCGGAGAGAGCGACACCACGTCAACGTCGTAACGCGTCGGATCGAGCCGCGTCAGCAGCCCGAAGACGTGCTCCTGCGCACCTCCGTTGGTGCCCGTGGCCACGATCTCGACGACGCGGACCCGGCCGCCCGGCAGCGCCGGCCGCTCGACCGGCTCGAGACACGGATCGCCCGGACGGGGAACGCTCATTCGCCGGCCGCCCGTCGGACGAGCAGGCGCTGGATTGGTTCGTCCACGGCGCCCCATTCGTACTTGTAGGACTCGTCGCCGCGCAGGAAGTCGAACCGGCGGTGACCGCTCGCGATCGCCCGCTCGAGGTACTTCGCCACCATGATCACGCCGGGCGACAGGTCGAGCGCCTCCGGGTCCACCCCGGCGTTGTAGAAGGCGATCGTGTCCCGATCTTCGAACGTGATCCCGGCGGCCACCCGCCGCCCGCCGACGGTCAGGAAGCAGAGCCGGGCCAGACCGCTCGGACCGAACTCCTCGAACAGGCGCCGGATGAACACCCGGCTGGCTTGGCCGCCCGGCGTCGGCGGGAACAGGCCCGCGTCGCCCCACTTCCGTTGATGAAGGTCGATGAACGCGTCGAGGTCCGCCAGGGGGTCGGTCGAGACGGCGAGGACGACCTCCCCCACAGCCTCGGCGCGACGGAGCTTTCGACGGATCTCGTGGCGTTGCTTCTTGTCGAGGTTCGCCAGGAAGCCATCGAGGTCGATGACGCCCTCGGGAATCGTCGTCACCGGGCAGACGTCCTCGCGCTCGAGGTTCAGGGTCCAGCCTGTCCTGTCCGCATGCCGTCCAAACGCCACGGCCAGCTCATCGGCCGCGGGGTCGGCGCAGCGTAACCGGCGGAGGTCGACCACGTCCCACGGCTCTGGGTGCTCCTCGTCGCCGGTCTCGGTCTCGGCCAGCGCGTCGGCCAGGGCCGCAGCCACGCCCGCGAGCTCGGCGGGCGACGTCAGGACCGTTGCGTAGTCGGCGTGGTAGGTGGCACCGAAGAACACCGCCTTCGCGGACGGCGAGACCGCCGTGAGCTCGACTCCGGACCCGCGACGGATGGTGGTCTGGGTCCCCGCATCGGACGGCTCGACCTCGTGGCGATGCATCAGCGGGACGATCCCCACGGGATCGGCGTCTCGACCCGCCCCCGGGTCGAGGACGACCATGGTCTGGTCGTGGGCGGCGGAACCGTAGGCATCCCACCATGCCCGGTGGAACGCCCAGCGCGAGAACGGGGTCGCCCACGGGTTGAGCGCGGCCAACGTGTCCCAGGTGGCGGGCGCGATCGATCCGAACGGGCGACGCACGGCAAGCAGGCGCCGGCCGACCGGAGGGGCCGACGGTGGGGCGGGGTCGGGGGCCGCGGCGGGGCCCCCGGGACAGGAGGGCTCCACCTCGAGGGCGGCGCTGGTCACGCCTCGGAGGATAGCACCGGCTGGGATCCGGGTCGTTGCGCAGGCAAAGGTCGGCCCGACCGCCGATCGACGACGAGCGGTGCCACCAGCCCGACCCAGAACGAGATGGGATAGACGATCGGCGGCAGCCAGATCAACACGATCGAGGTCGCCAGCGGGATGGCCGCCGCCCACCATTGCCGGCGCTCGAGCAGCCAGGCGGTGGGCAGGAGGAGGAGCATCGCGTAGTGATCCCAGAGGACGGGCGACAGCAGCTGGCTGGCGGTCACCGCCGCCAGGTAACCGACGGCCGGGCTCGCCCGCAGGCCGGCCCACACGACGAGCACGACGACGGCGATCGAGTTGACCGCCTGGATCACCGTCGCCACCTCCTCGCCCGTCCCGGCCTGGTAGGCGATGGCGCCCGGGGTGAAGTTGTGCGGCGTCGTGATCGGGGCGCTGATCGAGCGAAGGATCGCCAGCCACGCCCCCCACGCTTCGAGGCCGCCGACCGCCACCGACACGGCCGCTGCCGAGGCCAGCACGGCGAGGGCCACCCCGATCGCGACCCAGCGTCGGCCGAGGGCCGCCCAGACGAGCAGGATCGCGGGCTGGAGCTTGATGATCGTCCCGACCGCGATCGCGACGCCCAGTCGGGCCGGCCGGTCCATCCAGCGCCAGCCGGCCGCGAAGCACAGGAACAGGAGGGGACCGACCTGGCCGAGCTTGACGCCGTACACGAACGGCCAGGAGAGGCCGGCGAGGAGGACGATGAGCCAGCGGACATCGCGCGACACAGGAAGCACCGCGACGCCGAGGCCGAACGCGACCAGGATGGCGACCGTCCAGCCCGCGACCTCGTACGGGTCCGGCAGCAGGGTGAACGGCACGGCGAGCAGCGTGAATGGGGGCGGATAGAGGTACTGGCCCGCCGGACCAGCCTGGTTGATCGAGGCGTCATAGACGGCTTGGCCGCCGAGCAGGCGATGAGCGGCGTCGAGGTAGGCGTGGGCGTCGTAGCCGACCGTGGAGCCAGAGCTGGCCAGCACGGCCACGACCACGAGGATGGCCACCGACAGTGCGACGATCGGCAGCAGTCGGGCCCCAACTGCCCTGCCGCCGCCGTCCGGCAGCCGGTTCGCGGTCATCGCCGGCGTCGGACCCCGCGATGGAGGAACGGGATCCGGAACAGGTCCCAGGCCACTCGCAGCGCGAGGCCCGGCCGGGTCTGCATTCGCGAGCCGCGCCGGTCGAACCACTGGATCGGCACGATTGCGATGCGATAACCCCGGCGTCGCGCGAGGTAGATCAGCTCGACGTCGAAGACGATGCTCGTGATGACCTGCTGCTCGAACAGGTCGCGGGCGGCGGCCCGCGAGAACCCCTTGAACCCGCACTGCGTGTCCCGGACGGGCCCGGTGACCCAAACCGCCGAGAGCGCGTGGAACACCTTCCCGAGCAGCCTCCGGAGCCCGGGCTGAGTCCGACGCATGTCCGAGCCGTCGGGTTGGATCCGGCTGCCAAGGGCGACGTCGGCGTCGCCCAGGGCCTCGACCAGGCCCGGCAGCTGGTCGGGGGGCGTCGCCATGTCGGCGTCGGCAAATACGACCACGTCGCTGTCGGCCGCCAGCATCCCGGCCTTGACCGCCGCGCCCTTCCCGCCGTGGGGGACCGATACCAGGTCCAGCCACGCGCCGCGCCACGGACCGGCGATGCCGGCCTCGCGAACCTCCGCCGCCGCCTCCGGCCGCTTCCGCACGAGGGCGGCCGTGGCGTCCGAGCTGCCGTCATCGACGACCAGGACCCGGATCCGATCCGGGAGGTTGGCCGACGCCGGAGCGCCCTCCCGGGGCGGGCCCCCTCGTCGACGGAGATAGCCGAACAGCTCGTCGAGCGCCGGCCCGAGGCGACTCTCCTCGTTGTATGCGGGCAGGACGAGCGTCAAGGACGCGAAGGGCTGGGCGTCTCCGGGCGGCTCGTCCATCGTCGGGCAGTCTAGGGGCTGGCCGACAGCTCGCGGAGGAGCGTCGGGTCAACTCGTGGCGAGGCCGGGCCATAGGCGTGGCGGAGCAGGAAGTACTCGGGCAGCGGCCGGTCGTCGGTGATGAGCGGGCCGTCCCCGACCACCCGAGGGACATCGCCGCCGGAGATCCAGACGAGAGACGGGATCCGCGCCGCCCATTCGGCGGCGGTGTGAGCCGGCGAATCGAACGCGGAGGACAGGTCCTCGGTCACGCCGGGGCGAGCCAGGACGGCGTCAATCGCTGCGGGGTCGAAGGTGATCGGCTTCTCGGACCCGAGCATGAACGCACCGTAGCCCCCGGGGCCGAAGGCGATCATGACCTCCGGGAACACGGCGCTGAACGAGCGCACGTGGGCCATGAACTCGTCGAGCCGCTGTCCGCTCCACGGCAGCCACTGCATCATGATCCCGCCCGGGTTCAGCCGCGCTTTGCCCGCCTGGTAGTACTCGCGCGACGAGATCACCGAGACGCCGGCGCTCTCGACCGGCGGCGGCGGGTCGGTCACGATGATGTCGTAGCGGCGGTCGGTCAGCTCGATGTGGTTCCGGCCGTCGGCCACGATGACCCGTCCGTTCGGGTTGGCGAGGACCTCGGCCGCGTCGTCGTAGTAGATCCCGAACATCTTCGGGACCGACGGCACGAGCTCGACCGCGTCGACCTGGAGCCCGGCGATCAGCGCCCCGCGGAAGGCCGACCCCATCCCGAACGCGACGACCGCCGCCGTCTTCGCATCGGGTCGGGCGATCAGCGGCAGGATCGGCATCAGCTTCGCGTCGACGGTCAGCAGGGTCATCGCGGTGCCGGTCACCCAGAGGTTCCTGTTCTGGTTGCCGTCCAGCCCGGCCTGGACCGAGGCGATCTCGTCCTCGGCCGACTCGAGGATCACCCCGCCGCTCCGCTCGATGCGAGCCGTCGACGGGTCGACGAAGACCGCACCGGTGGCGACGGCGACGACGAGCACGAGCACGAGCAGGGCACCGGTCCCGGCGAGCAGGCCGCGAGCCGCCCGATGGGCATGTCCGGACCTGGCCGCGAGGACGATCGCAAGTGCGGCGTTGATCATCGCGATCAGGGCGAGGGCGTTGGGCGAGCCGATCAGCGGGATCACAACGAACGGGACGAGGAACGTGCCGGCGATCGCCCCGGTCGTGTTGACGGCCAGGATCAGCCCGGCTCGGCCACCGACCTCGCTGTCCTGCCCCGAGACGAGGGCCGAGGCGGCGGGGAAGCTCAGGCCCATCACGATCGTCGCCGGGAGGACGACGAGCACGGTCGTCCGCATGAACTGGCCGAACAGGGCGCCGGGGTCGTCCGTGAGATTGAGGATGCCGACCGACGCGTCCGGGATGATCCAGACGCCGCCGAGCACGACCAGCAGCGCGATGACCAGCTGGGTCGTCGCCAGCAGGGCGATCGTGTTTCGGATCCTCGGCCTGATGATGACGAACAGGATCGCGCCGATCGCGATCCCGACGAGGAAGAGCGCCAGGATCAAGGTGAACACATAGGTCGAGTTGCCGGTCCCGGACGCGAGGAGCCGGGTCCATAGCGTCTGATAGGCGAGCGAGGTCATCCCTGACACGAATGCCACGAGCAGGCCGAGCCGGAGGATCGATCTGGCCTGTGCGTGGTCCTTGACCGGAGCCGAGAGCGTCGGACCGAAGGACCGGGTCCGTGGCTGCCGGTGCCGGGCTCGCGGCCGTCGGTGCCGGGCTCGCGGCCGTCGGCGCCGGGCTCGCGGCTGCCGGCGTCGGGCTCGCGGCTGCCGACGCCAGCCCGGCCGAGCGGACGACCCGGCGATCGAGACCGAGGGCGATTGCTCCGGCCAGCGCCGAGCACGCGGCCCCTACCAGGAGCGTCCCGCTCAGTCCGAGGAGCTCGATCAGGATGAAGCCGGCGAGGACCGTCCCGACGATTGCCCCGAGGGTGTTTGCGGCGTAGAGCCGGCCGAATGCCTCGGACAGGTGGTCGGCGTGACGGCTCAGGTAGCGGGTGAGCGTCGGCAGCGTCGCGCCCATCAAGACGGTCGCCGGGCCAAGTGCGGCCAGGGCCAGGACGAACCGCACGAGCGCAAGCAGGCCCGGGTTCGCCTCGAGCGAGGTGAACGCCCCGCGGTAGACCTCGTGGAGGAGCCGGAACGTGATCGGCGTGAGGATCACGACTACGACCAGGACCAGCTCGAGGATCCCGTACATACGGAGCGGCCGCTCCACCCGGTCGGCGAGCCGACCGCCGAGCGCGGCACCGATCGCCATCCCGCCGAAGAAGCCGGTGAGGATTGCCGACACCGCCTGGGTCGTGTTCCCGAAAACGAGCACGAGCTCTCGGGCCCAGACCACCTCGTAGATCAGGCCGGCCGCGCCCGACAGGACGAAGATCAGCAGGACGACCCGTCGGCTGACCGCCGGCGTCTCGATCACGGGACGAACCTCCCCGCGAACATCGCCGTGCTGAGGACGAACAGCAGCGTGACCGAGACGATCGGCCACCCGACCCGGAACCAGCGTGCCCGTCGGCCGGCGAGCAGCCACATGTTCGGGAACGCGCTCATGACGTGCCGTCCGATCGATTCGAGCGAGCCGCTGGCGACCACGAGTCCGAGCGACAACAGATTGAGGAGGCCGTACGGGACCGGGATCCGGTCCGGGCGCAGGTAGACGAGCAGGAACACGGCCAGGAGCAGCGTCGCGAGCTGGATGACGTTCAGCAGCGACAGGACGTTGACGAGCGAGGCGTCCGGTGCGGCGCCGCCGATCCCGACCCGGCCCCAGGCGGCCTGGGCCGCGCCATAGGCACCCGGTCCACCGGCCACGACGGCGACGCCGCCGAGCACGCCGAGCGCAGCGAGCGGGCCGAGGACGAGCCAGGCCTGCGACCGTCGCAGCCGTCGCCCATCACGAAGGAACAAGACCAGCCAGACCGGCAGGGCAAGGACGGCGCCCTGGAGACGGGTCAACGCGGCCAACGCGACGAGGATACCCGCAAGCGCCCGGCGATCGCGTTCGGCGGCCAGGAAGGCGCCCGTCGAGAGGCACAGGAAGAGGCTCTCGGCGTAGGCCATCGAGAACACTGCGCTGAACGGGAAGATCGCCAGCAGGATCGCGCCCACCACGGCCCGCTCCGGACCAACGACCTTCTCGCCGAGCCGGACGAGGATCACCAGACCGACGGCGAACAGCACGTTCGACAGGATCACCGCGATCGGCCCGGCCAGGCTCGGCCACGGCCAGGACAGGAGCCGGACCAGCGCCGGCCAGAGCGGCAGGAAGGCGTAGTCGTGGTAGCCATCGACCACGGCCTCGGCGTGATATCCGTTGTGGACGATCCCGAGGTACCACCAGCCGTCCCACGCCGTCAGACTGCGGAGGATCGGGGCACCGTCACCCGACGTAAGGGCCGGGTTCCGACCCACCACGTTCTCGGCGGTGAGCGCCGCGGCCACGACGACTGCCCTCGAGATCGCGACAGCCGCGATCAGCGCCCGAACCGAGATCACCGATCCCGGTCCAGCGCGAGAGGTGCACCGATCACAGGTTGTACGCCCAGTAGACCCCGAGCAGGTTGACGACCATGCCGATCACGATCAGCACCTTGCCCCACCACGGCAGTCCGCGACGAGCCACCGCAAGTCCCACGATCGCCATGACGAACGGGATCGAGTCAAGGGCGTATCGGTAGCCGTACTGGAGCCATCCGCCGCCGTAGTAGAGGAGGCTCGGGATCAGGACCGCGAGCGCGGTCAGCCCGAGTGCGATCGTCATTCGCGACCGCCAATCGGCGCGCAGCGGCCAGGAGCAGCCCAGGGCTGGTCAGGAAGATCGACATGCCGAGGCCGTCGGGGCGAGGCGGGATCACGAGGTTGATGCTGCCGTCCTGGCCCCGGGTGAAGAACGTCGGCAGGTGGGTGAGCAGGTAGTCCAGGTTCATGCCGAGGTGAGCCACCGAGAACAGGCCCAGCCGCCCGCTGGACCTCGAGGAACGGCGGCAGCGACGCGAGGCCGTAGCCGGATTCGAGCGGCGATCCGAACCGAACTGCGTTGTACCAGAGCGAAGAACAGCACGGCCGGGGCGATCCCGATCCCGTAGAACAGCCAGCGTCTCCATGGCCAGCTCCTTGGGTCGGGCCATCGTGCGTGACAGTCGTCGGCGATGACCCAGGCGAAGAACGGCACCGCCAGCGCCAATGGCGCTCGCGTCAGGAAGCCCGCCCCGACGAGCAGCCCGAGGAGCCAGCCGCGCCGACGACCGAACGTCTCGATGAGTGCCCCGAGCGTGACCATCGCGGCGATGAGGTGGCCCGTGTGCCACACCCCGCCGCGTGTCGTCACCCACAGGATCTGGGTGCTGAAGCCGAAAGAGAATACCAGCCAGAACCGGTCCACGACGATCCGAACGCCGACCCGGCCCATGAGCCACCAGCACAATCCAACGTCGATTGCCGCAATCGCCGAATCGACGACCTGTTCCCATTGGTCGAGTCTGGCCGGCCCGAAGAGGGCCACGAGCGGCAGCACGGCCAGCGCCGGGAACGGGGCGAACGGAACGTAGACGCGGTCGTCCGACGATGACGTTGTCCCACGGCCCGAACGGGTGGTCGAGCCAGAAGCGGCCGTGCAGGAACGCGTCGGCAAGGTAGAAGAAGTCCGGCCGCCCCGCATCGAACTGGTACAAGCTCGCCAGGACGTAGCAGCGAAGGAAAGTGCCACAGCGAACGGCGCCCGAGCCGGGTGAGGCGGTGGTCCATCCGGCGGTCCGGTCACGACTCGCTGCGCCTCGACCAAATGGTCGCCTTGCGGGCCACGCGCCCAACCGCGGTCGCTGCCATGCCGGAAGGCTAGCAAGGAACTGGCCGAGCCGCGCGGCGCGGGCTGCCTCGAGCCGGCCGGACCGCGATTCGTCGCTGGCTATACTCGGCCGGATGACCACGACCTCCTCGAGGCGGGGCGAGGCCGACCGACGACGAGCACCGGCGGCGTTCGTCCAGGGAAGCCGGCCTGACGTCCTGCTCCGTGTCGCGTTGTGGATCCTGACGGCAATCGTCGTCGGAGTCGCCGCCAAGGACCTGCTCACGGTCTACCCGGTCGCGGTGGACATCGAGATCCCGCTCCGGGCAACGACCCGCTGGTTGGCGGGCGGCCAGCCCTACCTCGCGTCGAGCTTCACCGCACCGGTGGGGCCCGACCTTCCGTTCCTGTACCCGCCGTTCGTGCTTCCGTTGATCGCCCCGTTGACCGTCCTGCCCCGCTCGCTGGTCGTCGTCGGTTTGGTCGCCCTCGGAGTCGTGCTCGCGGTCTGGACGTGTCGGCGCCTGGCGATCCCGTGGCGCTGGACGCCGCTCGTCCTGCTCTGGCCGCCGTTCCTCGAGGCGCTCCTCGGTGGAAACGTCCAGATCCCGCTGTTCGCGGCGTTCGTGGCGCTGATGTACGACCCGCCCGGCCCCGATCGGTCGTTCCAGCCCGTCGAACGAGCGCTGGAGTCGACCCGCCGTCCCGCCTGGCTGGACGGCGTCCTCGGGATCGCCAACGGAGCCATCAAGCCGTCTCAGGCGCAGCCCTGGGTCCTGCTCCTTCGTCGCCGCCCGGCTGCCGCCGTGGCCGGGGCGATCATCCTCGGCGCGGTCGTTGCCGTCACCCTGCCGCTGACCGGACTCGACCTCTGGTTCGACTGGCTGGCCCAGCTCGGGCGCGCCTCGGATCCGTCCTGGGTCCTTGGCGGAGCCGGCATCGCCCACGGCTTGCCCGGGATCGTCAGCCTGCTGCTTGTCGCGGCCACGATGATCGCGACCCTGGTCGTGCCACGCCGCTTCGGCGCGGCCTGGCTCGGCATCCTGATGATCGTCGGTAACCCGAGCCTCCGGATGTTCGGCCTGCTGATGCTCCTGCCGGGCATGCTGGTGGTTCGCCGTGAGATCGCGCTGGTGGCCGCCTTGTGCGTCGCGAGCTACACCCTGGCCGGGCTGTGGCTTGGCGTGCTCGTCGTAACGGTCGCCCTTGCGCTCGGGACTCGGTGGCCGGACTGGCTCGAGTCGTTCGAAGGCGCTCCGGGCTAGGCCGCCCGTTGTATCGTCGGCCAGTGGCTTCGCACCTCGGGCGGATCGTCGCACTCACGCTGACCGGCGTGTTCCTCGTCATCTTCGCCTGGGAGTTCGCCTACCTCGTCCCGTACATCGCATCGCAGAGCGCGGTCGGGCTCCGACTACAGGTTCTATCGAGAGGTCGGCCAGCGCTGGCTCGACACGGGCGTCTACTACCTGCCGCACCAGCTCGCCGGGCCGTATGTGGTCCAGCCCGACGTCGACGTCCTCTATCCGCCGCTCGCCCTGCTGTTGTTCGTTCCGCTCGTCTGGCTGCCGTTCCCACTGTGGTGGATCGTGCCGGGCGTCGTCGTCGGCGCTCACCTTGTGGCGGCTCCGGCCGGCGCTCTGGACCTGGCCGATCATGGCCGCCCTGTTCGCCTGGCCACGTGGGGTGAGCAACCTGATCTACGGCAACTCGGACATGTGGATCGCCACCTTCATCTGTGGCGGGCTGCTGCTGGCGTGGCCGGCCGTCCTTGTCGTGATGAAGCCGTCGGTCATCCCGTTCGCGCTCATCGGTATCCGCCGTCGATCGTGGTGGATCGCCGCAGGGGCGCTCGCGGTCCTGAGCCTCGCTGATGCTCCAGCTGTGGCAGGAGTTCTTCGTTGCGATCCGGAACTCGGATGCCGAGTGGTACTACAGCCTCGACGACATGCCGCCGCTGTTCATCCCGGTCGTGGCCTGGCTCGGTCGGCGGGACGGCGGCTACGCGACGCTCGCCGGCCTGGGTGCGGGGATCCGCGGGGTCAGGCTTCCGTCGTTCCGGCGTTCGGCGCCGATCTGAGCGGTCGACCCGACCTGGGCTCGATCTCGGGTCGTCGCTGGGCGATCGGCCAGAGCGCGGCCAGGATGGCCAGCCCGCTCGGCCAGAGGATCGGCAGGGCGAGGGTCGCCGCGACCGGGACCGTCCAGGGGCGACCCGTCCGGCCGCCCCAGGCCACCAGGATCGCCGCCGCCGGCACCCGGAGAAGCAACGGGATGGCGATCGAGAACTGGTTGAGCGACGTGCCGCCGGCCGTGCTGCCGAGACCCTCGCTCAGCCAGTCCACCCAGAGCTGGCGGTCGACGCCACGGAGACCGCGACGAGCGCACCGGTGAAGCCCAGGGCGATGAGCAGCGGCCGCCACTCGCGCCGGACGGCGAACCAGATCAGACCGACCCCCGGAGTCACCTTGGTGAGCAGGAGGAATGACCAGCCGACCGGATAGCGGAAGCCGAGCACGATCGCGGCCGCCATCAGCAGGTGGACGTTGCCGTGGTACAGCTCGAGCGCGACCGGCGGGAAGGCGAGCACGAGGAGCGCGCTCCGCCAGCCAAGCCAGATCGCGTCCCGACGAGGAGCGCCGTCCAGAGCCACAGGAACGTCGGCCAGGCGAGGAGGCCGAACGGGTTGAACAGGCGAGCGATGACCGGCGTGTACGTGAACGCCCCGAAGGTCCCGGCCGGTACGGTGTACGGGTCGGTCATGTTCACGGACCAGTAGGCGTAGGCGTCGAACCCGAAGGTCCCGGCCTCGGCGCCACGACCAGGAACAGGTAGCCGGCGAACAACAGGCCGGCCACGCCGAGCCCGTCGCGAACCGCCCGACGAGCCGTCGGCGAGATCCGGAGCGATGCGATGGGAGCGCTCAACGCCGTCATCCTCGCCCGATCCTAGCGTGCCGGCGGACGGCTCCGTACCGCCCGGATGGCTTCGGTCATGGGTGATTCGTACCGGTCTGAGTAGGGGGTGCCCGGTGCTAGTCTGCACCGGCCATGCGTACCGTCCTGGCCCTCTACGCGCTCGCCGTGACCGTCCGGCTGGTGTTGATCGCCCTCTATCCCGACCCCGCCTACGTCGATTCCTATTACTACGTCAACGTCGCCCGAGCGCTCCAGGCCGGGCACGGATTCAACATCGACTTCGTCTGGACCTTCGTCGACCTGGGTGGCTCGATCCCGGCCAACCCTGGTCTGCCGATCCCGAGCAACGCCCACTGGATGCCGCTTGCGTCGTTCGTCCAGGTGCCGTTCCTGGCGCTGATCGGCACGACCGCGTGGGCCTCGGCGCTGCCGTTCGCGCTGATCGGCTCGCTCGCGGCGCCGATGACCTGGGCGTTCGCCCGGGAGGCCGGAGCCCGCGACGACGTCGCCCTCGGCGCGGGGCTCCTGGTCGTGCTCCCGGCGGCGGTGGTGTTCATGCCGCAGCCGGACAACTTCTCGCTCTACCAGCCGATCGTTCTCGGGGCGCTGTGGCTGGGTGCCCGCGGCCTCAAGGGGGATCCGCGCGCGTTCGTCGTGGCCGGGGCACTGGTCGGGCTGGCCATGCTCGCCCGGAACGACGGCATCCTCGTCGGGGCGGCGCTCGGCCTGCTGTTCGTGTGGCAACGCGTCCGGGCGTGGCGCGGCAGGGCGACCGGCCGCCCTGCCGTGGTGGTCGGCGTTCGCCTCGCTCGGCCTCTTCGTTCTGGTCATGGCTCCCTGGTGGGCGCGCCAGCTGGCCGTCTTCGGCTCCATCTCGCCGTCGTCGGCGTCCGGCCGGATCCTTTGGATCCGGTCGCTGGCCGAGATGAACTCGATCGAGGGCCATCCAACCCTGTCGACGTTCCTCGACCAGGGGCTGGGCTCACTGGCCTCGAGCCGGATCGTGGGGTTCGTCCAGGCGGTCATCAGCTTCGTGATCCTGGTCGGCGGGGTGGTCCTCGCTCCGGCCATGGTCGTCGGGGCCTGGCTGCGCCGCCGATCGCCGGATTTCGCCCCGTTCTTCGTCTACGGGCTGATCCTCTTCGGGTTCTCCGCCCTGGTCTCCGCGGTCCACGTCCCGAACGGCACGTTCATCCACTCGGCGATCGCCCTCGCCCCGCAATCCTTCATCGTCGCGCTCGAGGGCGTGGTCGCGGTCGCCGCCTGGCTCGGCGCCCGGCGAGCGTGGAACGTCGCCGCCGCAACCCGAACCTGGGTCGCCGCAGCCGTCGTGCTGACGATGCTCGTCGGTGTCTGGTTCTGGTTCACGACGCGCTCCGTGTGGGCCGCCGAACGGGACATCAAGGTGGATGCCGGCCAGGCGTTGACGGCCGCAGGGGCCGGACCCGGCGACGTCGTGATGAGCCTCGACACGGGCGGAGTCAAGTACTGGACCGGGCATCCCGGGGTCGTCGCCCCGGCGGACCCGATCGCCACGATCGAGCGGGTCGCGCGCGCGTACGACGCGCGCTGGCTGCTGGTCGAGAAGAAGGACACCGTCGCGGCCCTCGCCCCGCTCCTGACCGAGTCGGAGCCGCATCCGAGCTGGATCGGACCGAGCATCTGGCGCCAGCCGGCCGGCATCCCAGTGGTGGGCCAGGGCGCCGAGGGCTCGGCCGGCTCGGACGCGGCGCTCTATCCAATCTGCGTCGACCCGGGCGATCGACGGTGCCAGCCATGACCCGCCGCGAGGCGTGGCTGAGCGCCGGCGCGATCTTCGTTGCCGCGATCGTCGTCCGGGCGATCTTCGCCTCCGCGCTCCGCTTCCCGACCCCGGAGGACACCGCCTACTACGTCGGGGTGGCCCGCAACTTCGTCGACGGCCGCGGCCTGGTGAGCGACGCGATCTGGAGCTTCCAGACCCCGCCGCTCGAATTCCCACGCCCGGCGTTCGAGGTCTGGCTGCCGTTGCCCAGCCTGCTCGCGCTCCCGGCGATGGCCCTGTTCGGACCGACGTTCGATGCGGCCAAGGTCCCGGCGGTGCTGGTCGGCTCGCTCGTGCCGGTCCTCGCCTGGCGGCTCGCGGCCGACGTGGCCGAGGAGCGCGGCTTCCCCGTCGGCCGGGCGCGGACGCTGGCGCTCGGCACGGGCCTGACCGCGGTCGTGTTCCTGCCGCTGATCCTGTTCGGCGCGCTGCCCGATTCGACGATGCCGTTCGCCACGCTCGCCCTCGCCGCGACCCTGTTGATGACCCGGCTCCTGCGAAATCCGCCGGCGGGGAGCGCGATCCGCGACCCGCGACTGCTCGGGCTCGGGGTCGTCCTTGGGCTGGCCGCGTTGACCCGGAACGAGGCTGCCTGGCTGGCCCTGACCTGGGTCGGGCTCGCCTGGTGGAGCGGCGAGCGCGGACGACGAATCGCTCTTGTCGCCGTTCCGGCAGCGGTTGCCCTGCTGATCTTCGCGCCTTGGGTGGCCCGTGACTGGACGGTGTTCGGGAACCCACTCCCTGGCCAGGCACTGGCCAACGCCCTGTCGGTGACCGGCTTCGACATCTTCGCCTGGAACGACCCACCGACCCTGTCGCGCTACCTGGCGCTCGGGCCGGCCAGGCTGCTCGAGCTCCGGGCGGAAGGGATCTGGCACAACCTGGTCAACGTCCTCATCGTTCCCGGCTTCCCGGTCTCGCTGATCGGGCTGGTCGCGCTCCCCTGGACCGGCCGGGCCAGGGCCCTCCGACCGTTGGTCGTGGTGAGCATCGTGACCTTCCTGGTGACGAGCCTCGTGTTCCCGGTTGCGACGACGTGGGGCACGTTCCTCCACGCGGCCGGTGCGATCCACGTCCTGCTCATCGTCAGCGCCCTGCTCGCACTCGACGGCCTGATCGCCAGGGTCGGATCGATCCGGGGCTGGACACGGCCGGTCGCCTGGCTGGGACCGACCCTGACAATCGCATCCGGGATCCTGTTCAGTGCGGGCCTGGTGACCTACGTCGATCAGGCCGCCGGGGTCGCCCGGCGCTACGAGCTGCTGGCCGGTCGAATGGCCGCCATCGGCCGGCCGCTTGACGCCTCAGCCGGCCCGATCGTCACCGACTTCCCGATCTGGCTGGCCGAGGCCCTCCGCCTGCCGACGCTTGCCCTGCCCGACGAGTCACCAGCCGACGTCGTATCGCTGGCCGCGGCGTTCCCGGGGACCCGCTACCTCGTGATGATGGACGACGAGCATGGCGCCTGGCCGGACGTCCTGGCCGGCTCGGCCTCCGACGCCGACTGCTTCCACGCCGTTGATATCGGCCCGCTGCCGAGCGATTCAGGCGACGCCCGGGCCTTGGCCAAGGCCCGCGTGTTCGAGATCGGCTGTTCACGATGACCGGACCCCTATACTCGGGCGACATGGACGACACGCGAGACGGCGACAAGCGTGACGGCCGCTTCGATGAGCTCCATGCTGAGGCGAAGGCCGCGCTGTCCTACTCGGCCAACAGCCTCGATGCCATCACCGGGCGCTACCGGTCGGCCTTCCTCGATGAGCTGGGCCGATACCAGTCGTTGCGCGACGAGCTCGACGCCCTCGAGCGACGCCCGCGTCGAGAGCGGCTCAATGGATCCGTCCCCGGCGAAGAAGGCGCAACGGCCGTCGAGGCGGCCGAGGCGGACGACACCAGGCTCCGAACGCTCCGGTCCGACCTCGAACGGCTCGAAGTGGAGGTCGGCACGCACCAGTCCGAGCTGGCTCGATTCGAGCTTGCCCATCGCAGCCTCGAGAGCACCTGGCTGTTCCTCGAGCGCGGCGACACGACGCTCGTCCCCGGGGACAACGGAGCCGCTCGGCCGCACGACGTCGAGATGCGGATCGTCGAGGCCCAGGAGGCCGAGCGATCGCGCCTCGCACAGGAGATCCACGATGGGCCCGCCCAGGCCCTGTCGAACGCGATCTTCCAGGTCGAGTACATCGAACGGGTCCTCGACCGCGACCCTCGGATGGTCCCGACCGAGCTCCGGTTCATGCGCGAGCTGCTCCGCCGCGAGCTTGGCGACGTGCGAACCTTCATCAGCCAGCTCAGGCCGCCGCTCCTCGACGAGCTCGGCCTCGACGGCTCGATCAACGACGCAGCCGAAACGATGGCTGCCCTGACCGGGGTCACGGTCGAGACGGATCTCAACGCCGCGGACGCCCTGCTTGGCAATGCCCAGCAGACGGTGGTGCTGCGTGTGGTTCAGGAAGCGTTCCAGAACGTGCGCAAGCACGCCAAGGCGAAGCAGACGACCGTCGCGACCCGGGTCGACGACGGGCATTGGATTGTCGAGATCCGCGACAACGGCGTCGGCTTCGACGTCGGTGCGGTTGCGACCCGTGGCCGGCGGAACTTCGGTCTGCAGTTTATGCGCGAGCGCGCCGAGCTCATCGGCGCGGCGCTGGAAGTGTCCTCTCGTCCGGACGCCGGCACGGTCGTTCGGCTGGCAGTCCCGCTCGAAAAGGAGAGCTCATGACTGAGATCGATTACCAGGGCCCTGAGCGTCGTCGGGGTGGTCCCGATCGCCGCAACATGGAGCAGACGAAGATCCTCATCGTCGACGATCACGCCCTGTTCCGGATGGGCATCCGCGGCCTGCTGGAGCGCGAACCGGACTTCGTCATCGTCGGTGAGGCGGATGACAGCCGGAGCGCGATCGAGCTCGCCCTCGAGACCTCGCCTGACATCATCCTGATGGACCTGACCCTGCCCAGCCCGGGCGGGATCGAGACGACCCAGCGGATCAAGCGTGAGCTGCCGTCGGTTGGGATCATCGTCCTCGCCCAGAATGAGGAGGAAGATGCCCTGTTCGACGCGATCAAGGCCGGTGCGGCGGCGTTCATCCTCAAGGACGTCGGGCCGGACGACCTGGTCACCATCATCCGCCGGGTAGGCGATGGCGAGTACCTTATCAACGACAAGGTCTTCGCCAAGCCGGCCGTTGCCTCCCGCGTCCTCAAGGAGTTCCGCGAGCTCGCGGTCTACGGTCAGGACGCAGCACCGATCTTCGCCCCGCTGTCACCCCGGGAGGTCGAGATCCTCGACAACATCGCCCAGGGCATGACCAACAAGCAGGTCGCCTACGCCTTGTCGATCAGCGAGCAGACCGTCAAGAACCACATGAGCTCGATCCTCCGCAAGCTGTCAGTCAACGACCGGACCCAGGCCGTCGTCTACGCGATGCGCCAGGGCTGGATCCGAATGCCCGAGGATTGATCGACCGACCCAGCTGGCCCATGGAGCACCCAACCCCGCGATGACGAACCCAGTCAGCGAACCCGTCTCCGAAGCGGTCGCGCCGATCGGCGGACCCGGTGGCCCTGGCGAGCTCGCCGAGCGGGTCGAGCGCGATGTCGCGATGCTCGACACCGAGCTGGCCGAGATCGAACTCCTCATCCAGCAGGCGGCCGCCGAGAGCGAGCGCCACGAGACGAGGCGAGCAGCTCTCGCCAACAAGATCGCCACGTTCCGCGAGTCCGAGCGGAGCAACCCGATGGAGCTGGTCGAGCAAAACGTCCAGCTCGTAGCCCTGACCCGCCGAGCGGTGGTCATGGAGTCCCAGGTCGACGTCCTCAACGGCAAGGCCAAGGTGCTCAAGCGCTACCGCGACGGGCTCGACGCGCTCGCCGCCGAACTGCGATCGATGCCCGGCGGCGGCACCGTTCCCTTGCTCTCCGGTGCGGTTGGAGAGGAGCCCGTCGAAAGCGACGGGGCGGGCGGCTCGCTCGCGGGTGAGGCTGGCGCTCGCGTGTCACCCGCGGTCTCCCGGCTGATCCTCGCCGCCCAGGAGGATCTCCGGCGGGACATCTCACGGGCGATGCACGACGGTCCGGCCCAGAGCCTGACCAACATCATCCTCCAGGCCCAGATCGTCGAACGGCTCATCGCGAGCGATCCGGCCGCCGCACGGCCCGAGACCCGCGAGTTGATCTCGATGGTCCAGGCGACGCTCGACGCCACGAAGTCGTTCATCTTCGATGTCCGACCGATGGTTCTCGACGATCTCGGACTCGTGCCGACCCTCCGCCGCGCGGCTCGCGACCGCGGCCGTCGGGTCGGGATTCCGGTCGACTTCAACTCGATGGGAGCCGACCAACGGCTGCCGATGGAGCTCGAGTCGGGCCTCTTCCGGATGCTCGAGGAGTCGCTGGCGGGGTACCTCGCCGGGCGACCCGACCGGGTCGTCCTCCGACTCGACTGGAGCCGGACCTCGCTCGAGGCGATCGTCCGCTCCGTCCGGGAGCCGCCGGAGGGCTCGCCGGTCGTCGCGCCGATCGATCCGGCCGAGCCGGACTCGGGCCGTGGCGGGCGGCTCCGCGGCAAGCCGAAGCCCGAGCCGGAGCTGCCCGCCGCGCTGGCGGCGATGATCGACGAGCGGCGCGACGAGCAGGCCGCCGCGGACGCGGCGATCATCGCCCCGATCCCGCTGCCGGCGAAGTCATGGCGAGACGTCCAGGCCCGAGCGACGACGCTCGGCGCCGAAGCCGAGCTGTCCGATGACGGGTCCCAGGTCAGGATCGTGGTCACGATTCCGACCGCCGGCTGACCACGCGACGTGACCCATTCAGGGTCCGTGCGGTGGCCCGAGGCCGGTACCGTCCAGCGGCCCAGGGAAGAGGGCCAGGGAGTCGTCGAGTACGGCATCATCCTCGGCCTGTCCGCCCTCTTGATCCTGATCCTGCTGGTGCTCTTCGACGACCAGGTCGCCGCGGTCCTCGGCTGGCTGAGCAGCCAGCTCCCTTAGGCGAACGAACGGGTCACCGGTCACCGGTACCATCTGCCTAATAGCGTTCCGGGAGCACCGACCCTATATTCACGACGCCCTCGACTGGGGGTGTGCAATCATCCAGGAGGCCTCACGGCATGGCGCTCATCAATTCGTTCCTCGCGTGGCTGAACCGCGACGAGGAGGGCCAGGGGCTCGCCGAGTACGCGCTGATCCTCGCCCTCATCGCGATCGTTGCGATCATCGCCCTCCTCTTCCTGGGCGGGCAGGTCAGCAAGATCCTCAGCACCGTCGGCAACTCGGTCTAGCACCGACGCCACGGGAGCCCGCCGGTCCAACCGGCGCGGCTCAGACGTAACGACTCGACGCCGGGTCCCTCTGGGGCCCGGCGTCGTTCGATTCCCGGACCTCCCGGCGGCCGTGGCAACCGCCGAACCCCTCTTGACCGCCCGTCCGCTCCCTCTTAGTGTTGCGTCCCCGCCCCGGGGTCGAGTGCCGTCACGACCCAGCCCCGCGACCGATGACTGGAACGGGACTTCTAACCGGACGGGAATCTCGAGGAAAGGAGGTGACCGAGCCGCAATGGCTGGACTCATTGCACTCTTCCCATCCCGCGACGGCGACGGCGGCCAGGGTCTCGCGGAGTACGCCCTGATCCTCGCCCTCATCGCGATCGTGGCGATCCTGGCCCTGCTCTTCCTGGGCAGCCAGATCAGCAACATCCTGAGCAATGTGGGCAACTCGGTCTAAAGACCGAACGACGGCCGGCACCCATGCCGGGCCGTCGCCCACCATATCTATCGCAGCAAGGACGCCGGACCGTTCGACGGTCCGGCGTCGACTCGTCTGGCGGCGCCGAGCTCGGACGCTCGCGCCGCCCCGCGATTCCGGCGCACGACTACCGCTCCCTCCGTATTGACACCCCACCAGACCTCCCCCTAGTGTGGCGCTCCCACCGGGACCGAACGCCCGAAGCGCGACCCGATCGACGCGCTTCGGCGGCCTGGCGGGCGGCGTCGCCTCGCGGCGGCGCATCCTCGCGAAAGGAGGAATGGATATCGGTGTTGTCATCGATCAGCGGACTCATCCCATCATCGCAATCAGCTGAGCGCGGCCAGGGTCTCGCCGAATACGCGCTGATCCTCGCCCTCATCGCCATCGTGGCGATCCTTGCCCTGCTCTTCCTGGGCAGCCAGATCAGCAACATCCTCAGTCGAGTCGGCAACTCGGTCTAGGAGCCGAGCTCGGGCGAGGGAATCGCCCGACCCAATCACCCGCGACGAGCGGCCCTTCGATCGGAGCCGCTCGCCCAATTCCTGGGGCTCGGCACGCCGTCCGAGTCGAGTCGAATCGCTGGCTCGGGCCGCCCCGCCGACCGGCCCCGGAATGGGTCTCCGGGCACCACCCCGGACGCCCCCGGAACGGCCCGTGGCGGACCGGTCGCGGCCCGGCGACGGGCCGTCCGGCTGGTGGCCCAGAATCCCCAATTCACGCTCAGATTGCGCTCCTTTTCTGGCCATTTCCTCCTAATGGTCCTAGCCCTTTGGTATAGTCGCGCGCTCTTTGGCCGATGCTACAGTGGTGCCACCTGTCACACGGCTGGGGAGAGTGGCTTTGAAGAGATCGAACCGGTTGATCCTGCTTGTCGGGGTCGTCCTCGCAGCGGTTGCATTTGTCGCGATCGTTTTCCTGTTTAGCAGCTCGCCACAGAGTGGCACGGGGAGCAATAAGCCCCCGACGGAGCTGGACACGGTCATCGCGTCCGTCGACATTCCGCTCGGGACCCAGGTCCGCACGGACATGGTCCAGGTGGTCAAGAAGGCGGTCGAGAGCCGCGAGGTGGACGCCTACGCTGACGCAGGCCAGGTCGTTGGCCAGATCGCCCGCACGAACATCGTGGCGAATGCGCAGGTCACGAGGTCGATGTTCGCGACGAACAACGGGGGCGCCCAGCCTCCGGGCCCGCTCCTGGCCAAGGGCCTTCGCGCCCAGTCGGTCCAGGTCGACCAGGTCACCGGCGTCGGGACGCTGATCAATGTCGGCGATCGCGTCGATGCGGTAGTCGGCTTCGGCGGCGGCGGTTGTGGAGCGGCCTTCCCGGTCGTGACGGTCGACCCGACCACCGACTCGGTCACTCCGGTCGCCGGCCTGTCGAGCATCACCGTCAAGCTGCTGCTCCAGGGCATGCAGGTCGTCGGGACCCTTCTGCCGGCCGTCCAGGCGACGGACGCGAACGCCTCGCCCGCGCCGGGCGCCGGCGGGACGACCCTCAACGGGCAGCAGGAGATCGTGGTCCTCGCGGTCACCCCGCAACAGTCCGAGATCATCAAGTACGCCCAGACGGATGGCTGCATCAGCCTGGTGCTCCGCTCGCCGAAGGATTACGTCGACGACGCGGGCAACACGACCGAGCCGCCGCCTGATCCCACCACCGGCATCATCCTGAAGACACTCGTCGATGAGTACGGCGTCCTCCCGCCGCAGGTCGTCGAGGCCATCCTCCCGAAGAGGTAGGCGAGTGACGGAGGCGCCGGCATCGCCACTCTCCACCAGCGCCATCCGTTTCGAGCTCTGCACTGAACCGGGCGACGGGCGCCGGATCCCATTCGGATCAAGCGCCCGTCGACCGCTCCACCGGAGAACCAACCTAACCCCGTCATCGAATCGACGGACGAGCAGCGAAGGCTGAACGCCAAACATGGCAGATACGATCAAGGTCCTCATCGTCGACGACATCGCCGAGACGCGCGACCACCTCACGAAGCTCCTCGGGTTCGAGAGCGACATCGAGGTGGTCGGGGCCGCCGACTCCGGTCGGCAGGCGCTCGAGATGGCCGGGCGCCTGCGCCCGGATGTCGTGTTGATGGACATCAACATGCCCGACATGGACGGGATCGCGGCGACCGAGCTGCTCGCGGCCGAGGTCCCGACCGCATCGGTCGTGATGATGTCGGTCCAGGGCGAGGCGGACTACCTCCGTCGGTCGATGCTCGCCGGCGCCCGCGAGTTCCTCGTCAAGCCGTTCAGCAGCGACGAGCTGAGCGCCTCGATCCGCCAGGTCTACACGCGGGAGCGCGAGAAGCAGGACCGGATCACGGTCACCACGGTCGCGGCTGCGGCCACGATCGCGACGAAGAGCGACCGGGAACCCGGCCAGCTCGTCGCCGTGTTCAGCCCGAAGGGCGGCGTCGGCCGGACGACGATCGCCGTCAACTTCGCCGTCGTCGGCTGCGGCCGACCTCGGGAGCAAGACCGTCCTCGTCGACGGCTCGTTCCAGTTCGGCGACGTCGGCGTCCTGCTCAACCTCAATCCGAAGAACAAGTCGATCGCCGACCTCGTGCCCGAGCTGGATGCCGGCGAGCTCGAGTCGATCGACACGTTCGTCATCAACCACTCGTCGGGCGTGCGCGTCCTGCTCGCGCCGCCGTCGCCCGAGATGGCCGAGACGATCACCCCGGCCGGCGTGCGCAAGACGCTCGAGGCGCTGCGCATGGCGACACGACCTCGTCGTCGTCGATTGCACGGCAAACTTCAGCGACACGACGCTCGCGATCCTCGACGCGGCCGACGTGATCCTGACCGTCCTGACCCTCGAAATCACAAGCATCAAGAACATGCGCTTGTTCCTCGAGGTCGCCGACCAACTCGGCTACGAGGGATCGAAGATCAAGCTCATCCTCAACCGCGCCGACTCGACCCTCGGCATCCGCGTCGCGGACGTCGAGCACTCGATCGGCCGCAAGGTCGACCACACGATCGTCAGCGACGGGCGGAGCGTCGTCTACGCCCTGAACCGCGGCGTGCCGTTCGTCCTGTCCAACCGGGAGGCCCAGGTGTCCCAGGACGTCCTTCGCCTGGCGACCGCCATCACCGGTGGCGATCGCAAGGCGACCGAGTCCGAGGACGCCAAGACGGGCTCCCGCAAGTCGCTGTTCGCATGGCGGTAGCAGTCGGCCCCTCGGGGCCGGAAGGGGTGTAAGGCGATGTCCCTCCTCAAGCGGATCGAGAGCGCTCGACCTGGCTCCTCGCCCGGAGCGCCGGGCGAGAACCTCCCGGCACCGACCGGCGGAGCTCCGGGTGGCCCCGGGGCTGCGCCGCCGCAGGCCACCCGCCTCATGTCGCCAGGGTCCGGTCCGGGAGTCGTTCCGGGACGTCAAGTTCCGGATCCAGAACCGGGTCATCCAGGACCTGGATCCGAAGCTCGACCTGTCCAACCAGGTCGAGGTCCGGCGCCAGATCGAGGAGATCTTCGGCAAGGTCATCGACGAGGAAGGCCTCGCCCTGACCCGCGCCGAGCGCGTCCGGATGCTCGAGCAGATCACCGACGAGATCATCGGCCTCGGCCCGCTCGAGCCGCTCCTGCGCGACGAGAGCATCACCGAAGTCATGGTCAACGGCCCGCGCCAGGTCTACATCGAGCGCTCCGGCAGGCTCGAGCTCACCAACGTCGTCTTCCAGAACGACGACCACGTCATGCGGATCATCGATCGGATCATCGCCCCGATCGGTCGCCGCGTCGACGAGTCGTCGCCGATGGTCGACGCCCGTCTGACCGACGGCTCGCGCGTCAACGCGATCATCCCGCCGCTGTCGCTGGTCGGGCCGGTCATCACGATCCGGAAGTTCTCCGCCTCCCCCTTCACGGTGGACGACCTGATCCGATTCGGCACCGCAACCGCCGACATGTTCGACTTCCTCAAGGCCTGCGTCGAGGCCCGCCTCAACATCTTCGTGTCGGGCGGCACCGGCTCCGGCAAGACGACCACCCTGAACGTCCTGTCGTCGTTCATCCCGAACGACGAGCGGATCATCACGATCGAGGACGCGGCCGAGCTCCAGCTTCGCCAGGAGCACGTCGTGACCCTCGAGTCGCGGCCCGCCGAACATCGAGGGCAAGGGCGCGGTCCCGATCCGCGAGCTCGTCCGGAACTCGCTCCGGATGCGGCCCGACCGGATCATCGTCGGCGAGTGCCGGTCAGGCGAGGCGCTCGACATGCTCCAGGCCATGAACACGGGCCACGACGGCTCGATGTCGACCGGCCACGCCAACTCGCCGCGCGACATGCTGTCCCGTCTCGAGACGATGGTCCTGATGGCCGGCGTCGACCTGCCCCTGCGGGCCATCCGCGAGCAGGTCGCCTCGGCCGTCGACCTGATCGTCCATCAGAGCCGGCTCAAGGACGGCACCCGGAAGATCACCAACATCACCGAGGTCCAGGGCATGGAAGGTGATGTCATCGTGATGCAGGACGTGTTCGTCTTCGAGCAGACGGGCGTTGTCGAAGGCAAGATCCAGGGTCGGCTCAAGCCGACCGGGATCCGACCGAAGTTCGTCGAGAAGTTCGAGACCCAGGGCATTCACCTGCCCCCGGGCCTGTTCGGCTTCACGTACTGACGGCCGGGAGCTAGGAGGTCCGCCGTGGAGACGATGACGCTCGTTGTAGCCGGGATCACTGCCCTCGCCATCCTGCTGATCGCGTTCGGCCTGGCGTCGTCGGGTGGCAGCTCCGGCATGACCGCACGCCTCGAGCGCTACGCCTCCGGCAAGCCGGAGAAGGCCAAGGCGGCCGCCAGCGGACAGGGGGCCATCTCGGATCTGCTCAACCAGAGCACGACCCTGGCCAGCCTGAACAAGGTCGTCGAGCAGCGCGACTTCGGGGCCAACCTGGCGCGCGACCTGGCTCGCGCCGACCTCAAGCTCAAGCCGAGCGAGTTCCTCTTCCTGTGGGGAGCCGCGATCGTCGGCATCCCGCTCGCAATGCTGCTTCTGTCGGTCGTGTTCTCGGGTCTCGGCAACCCGATCGTGCTCCTCGTCGGAGCGCTGGTCGGAGCCTGGCTGCCGCGGTTCTGGCTTGGACGGCGCAAGAATGGCCGGCTCAACGCCTTCAACAAGCAGCTCCCCGACACGATCACCCTGATCGCCAACGCCCTGCGGGCCGGGTCGTCGTTCCTGCAGGCCATCGAGATGGTCGTGCGCGAGTCACGGCCCCCGATCTCGACCGAGTTCGGCCGGGTCATTCGCGAGGTCAACCTCGGCCTCCCGTTCGACCAGGCGCTCGAAAACATGGTCCGCCGCGTGCGCTCGGACGACCTCGAGCTGATGGCTACCGCCATCTCCATCCAGCACACCGTCGGCGGCAACCTCGCCGAGATCCTCGACTCGATCGCGTTCACGATCCGCGAACGGGTCCGGATCAAGGGCGAGATCCGGACGCTGACGGCGCAGCAGCGCCTGTCGGGCTACGTCGTCGGGTTCCTGCCGATCGGCCTGGCCATGTTCCTGTTCATCGCGGCCCCGGGGTTCATGCAGCCGATGTTCGACAAGGATGTCTCGATCGGCGGGTTGCCCGTCGGCGTCGTCATCCTGTTCTTCGGCGGGTTCATGATGTTCCTCGGCTTCATGGCGATCCGCAAGATCGTCGATATCGAGGTCTGACGCCATGGATCCTGCCCCTGCTCATTGCCGGCATCGCCGCCGCCGCCGTCCTCCTGATCTTCTTCGGGCTGGTCGGCGGGCGAGCGGTCGACCCGGTCCAGGCCCGCCTGACCCAGCTCGGGACGATGCAGGCCAAGAACCTCGAAGAGCTCGAGCTGCAGCAGCCGTTCATCGAGCGGACGCTGCGCCCGCTGGCCGGCCGAATGTCCGGTGCCGTCGGCCGGGTCACCTCCCAGTCGTTCGGCGACCGGACTCAGAAGCGCCTGGCCCTGGCCGGCAACCCCGGTGATCTTGGCGTCACGGAGTGGCTCGGGATCAAGGGGATCTTCACGATCATCTTCTCGATCCTGTTCTTCCTGCTGTTCCTGGCCATCCAACATGGGGATCATCGGCGGGATCCTCGGCGCGATGGTCGGCGGGCTCGTCGGGTTCGTCGCCCCCGAGTTCTGGCTCGGGCGCCGGATCCGGGCGCGCCAGAAGGCGATCCTGATCATGATCCCGGACACGCTCGACCTCCTGACGATCTCGGTCCGGGCCGGTCTGGGCTTCGACGCGGCGCTGGCCAAGGTCGTCGAGAAGCTCAAGGGTCCGCTGTCCGACGAGTTCCGCCGGGCGCTGGCCGAAGTCCGCGTCGGCAAGGCGCGCCGCGAAGCGTTGCGCGACATGATCCCGCGAACCGAGGTCACCCCGCTGACGAACTTCGTCGGCGCGATCATCCAGGCCGAGCAGCTCGGCGTGTCGATCTCGAAGGTGCTCCAGGTCCAGTCCGAGCAGCTCCGGATCGAGCGCCGGCAGCGCGCCGAGGAGATGGCGGCCAAGGCGCCGATCAAGATGCTGTTCCCGCTCGTCGGCTGCATCTTCCCGTCGCTGTTCATCGTAATCCTCGGGCCGGCGATCATCCTGATCGTCAAGAACCTCCGGACGTAGCGCCGCAGACGGTCGTCGACACGCGCGGCCCGGCACGGCCGCTGGAGTCGTCATGCTCCGCGCCACGAACCTGACCCGGGCGGAACGCTGGCCGACCCGCTCGAGTCGGCCGACTCGCTGTGGGCCCGGTTCCTGGGGCTCATGGGTCGCCCGAGCCTGGCCGCCGGAGCCGGCCTGTGGCTGCCCGGCGGCAACGGGATCCACATGATGTTCATGCGGTTCCCGATCGACTGTGTCTTCGTCGGGCGACCGTCGCCGGACGACGAGGCGCGCGAGGTCGTGGCGATCCGTCGGGCACTCCCACCCTGGCGCGGCATCGTCTGGTACGTCCGCGGGGCCCACGGCACGCTCGAGCTCCCGATCGGCACGATCGATCGGACCGGAACGACCGTCGGCGATCGGATCAGCTCGAGACCGCGGTGACGGGCAGCGCTTCGCCCGTCTGACCGACGACGTCGCGCCCCGGGTCGTCGTGCGACGACCGCGGTGATCGCCGGTGAAGGGGCCGGTGCGACGATTCAGCGGATGTCATCGATCGCCACCCGGCTGCTCGACCTCGCGCTGCCTGCTACCTGCCCCGGCTGTGGTCGAGAGGGGGAGCCGCTGTGCGCCGGCTGCCGCCCGGCACTCGACGTCCGCCTCGACCGGCCGGCGGGCGTCATGATCGGGCTGCCCGCCGAGCTGCCGGCCCCGCTCGTCCAGCTCGAATGGGCGGCACCGTTCACGGGGCCCGTTCGGGCAGCGCTGCATGCCCTCAAGTACGGTGGCGAGCGGCGGCTGGCCAGCCCGCTCGGCGAGGCGGCTGCCGAGCGCTGGCGGCGGGCGGGGGCGGGCGGGGACCTGATCGTCCCGGTCCCGGTCCATGTCGATCGGGCGCGCGAGCGCGGCTACGACCAGGCCGTCCTGCTGGCGGAGGTCGTCGGGCGGCGGCTCGGGCTGCAGACCGCGCCGATCCTCGAGCGGCGACGGCGCACGGTGGCCCAGTTCGAGCTCGATCGTCGCCAACGAGCCTCGAATGTCGCAGGGGCGTTCGGCCTTCGCTCGCCCGGTGGGACCGGGCAGGTGACGCTTGTCGGACGATGGCCGATCCTGGTCGACGACGTGATGACGACCGGCTCCACGCTGGCGGCCTGCGGCGACGTCCTGATGGCGGCCGGCGCGCTGGCGGTGTCGGGCCTGACGGTCGCCCGGGAACGCTGACCCGGCACCGCGCGGATGTCGACGGTGCGCGGGCCTATACTCGACCTGCGTCGAACACGCCCTGATGGCGAGCTCCGGCGTCACCCTTGGCGACGCCCGACGCTCGACGCGTTCGGAGGGCTGCGTGAGGACGATCGTCAAGGGCAAGAACTTCGAGGTTCCCGAGTCCGATCCGGCGCTACGCCGAGCGCAAGCTCAGTCGTCTCGAGCGGATCGTCGACGACCGGGCGGATGCGCTGGTCGAGCTGTCGGTCGAGCGGCATCGCAGCCAGGCGGACTCGCGGATCGTCGAGGTCACCCTCGTCATCGACGGGCAGCCGCTCCGCGGCCGCGCGGCGGCTGTCAGCCATCGGGCCGCGATCGACGTCGTCGTCGACAAGCTCGAACGCCGAGCCGTCGACCACCTGGCGAAGCCGCGGGTCAGGGCGCGCCCGGTCGAGGAGAAGCAGCTCCTGCGCCAGCTCGCCGACGGCACGGCCGAGGCGGGCCGGCCGCGCCGGGTCGTCAAGACCAAGCGGTTCGGGATCGAGCCGATGTTCGAGGAGGATGCGATCGCCGAGATGGACGAGCTCGGCCACAGCTTCTTCCTGTTCGTCAACGCCGAGACGGAGCGACTGGCCGTCATCTACCGGCGCGACGACGGGGACTACGGGTTGATCGAGCCCGTGGTCGGCGGAGCCTATGCGCCGAGCGGGCCGGCCGGTTCCCGGCCTGCGACCGGACACCGAGGCAGCCGAGCCGGCTGACGTCGCCTCGCGGCCGGCGGGATCGCCGGAGGAGCGCGCACGCATCGAGCGCGGGCCGCGATCACGCCCGGCGGTACTCGCCCGCGCTGCGAGTCATGAGCCCGCCGTCGACCAGGTGGCGACGGAGGGCGGCAACGTCCGAGTGGTAGAGCGCCAGGCGCTGGTTCACCTCCCGCTCCGGGTATGCGCGATCCTCGAGGAAGCACTGCTCGACCAGATAGCGGAGGACGACCTGGCGCTTCTTCTCGCGGGCCGGGATCGATACGAGCCGGTTGTCCCGGATGAACGCCCGGATGACCTTGTCCTCGAACGACAGGCGCTCCATGCGCTGAACCTAGCACGGAGCGCAGGGCCGTCGAGGGTCCATCGGCGCCGGGCTGACGGCTCACGGCCGACGGCCGGCAGCCCGTACGATGCCGCAATGGATCCAGACGGCCGACGGATCGGCGCCCACCTGCCGCACGGCCGGGGGTTGGTCCACGCCGTCGACCGCGGCCACGAGATCGGGCTCGACACCCTGCAGGTCTTCAGTGACAACCCGACCGCCTGGCGTCGGCGATCGGAGCCTTCCCCGGAGCTGCCGGCGTTCCGGGCCCGTCTGGCCGAGCTCGGGATGGGTCCGATCGCCATCCATGCGAGCTACCTGATCAACCTGGCCGGAGCCGACCCCACGTTCGTGGAACGCTCCGTGACCGTCCTGGTCAGCGAGCTCCGGGTCGCCCCGACCTACCTGGCCCGCTTCGTCAACGTCCACATGGGGTCCCACCGGGGCACCGACGCCGAGAGCGGGATCGCCCGGCTGGCAGATGGGGTGGCACGAGTCATGGCCGAGGTCGACGACGATCGAGATGCCGCCATCCTCGTGCTCGAGAACTCGGCCGGCAGCGGCGACGTCCTCGGATCGAGGCTCGAGGAGGTCGCCACGGTCCTCGACGAGATCGCGGCTCGGGGAGTCCCTGCGCGCAGGGTCGCAATCTGTCTCGACGCCGCCCACCTGTGGGGAGCCGGCTACCCGATCTCGGATCCCGCCGCTGTCGACGAGCTGGTCGACGATGTCGATCGCCTGATCGGGCTCGATCGACTGGCGATGATCCACTTCAACGACTCGCGCGCCGCGCTCGGGTCGCGCGCCGATCGGCACGAGCACGTTGGGGCGGGATCCATCGGGCCGGCCGGGATGGGCGCCCTGGTGCGGCACCCCCGGCTGGCCGGCGTCTGCTACTACCTCGAGACGCCGGGCATGGACGAAGGCTTCGACGCGATCAATGCGGCCCGGACGCGCGACCTGCTGGCGGGCAGACCGCTGACCCCTCTGCCGCCGGCGACGTGCGAGCTGAGCCCTCGTGAAGCCGGGCAACGTCGACCGATCCGAGCTGCTCGGACTCGGTGCGCTGCTCGTGCTGGCGGTCGTCGTCCGATTCGTCGGGCTGCCGGGACGAGGCACCTGGGACGCCGACCAGGGCCACGACATGCTCGTCCTGCTCGGCCTCGTCCGCGATGGCACGATCCCGCTGCTCGGCCCGCCGACCTCGATCGGCGACTTCCACCACGGAGCGATCTACTACTACCTGCTCGCTCCGGCTGCGTTCCTGTCCGGGGCCGATCCAACATTCGTCGTGGGTGAGATCGCCCTGGCCGGCGTGGCGGCGGTCGGTGTCACGTGGTGGCTGGCCAGGTCGATTGCCGGTCCGATCGCCGGATTCGTGGCCGCCCTGGTCATGGCCCTGTCGCTGAGCGCCATCGACGAGTCCACGTTCATCTGGAACCCCAATCTGATCGCCCTGTCGAGCGCCGTCGCCCTGGCCGGGGCGTGGCGGGCCCGAACGACCGGCCATGCACGGTGGTGGCTCCTGGCCGCGGTGGGCGTCCTCGTCACGATGCAGTGCCACGTCCTGGGGGTGGCGCTGCTCCCGCCGGTCGCGGCGCTGTGGGCCGTGTCCTACCGGGCTGCGCAGCCCGGGCCAGAGCGGCGCAGGGTCGGCCTGGCCGGCCTGGCATCGGTCGCGATCATCGTCGCGGGCTACCTGCCCCTCCTGGTCTACGAGCTCGGGCACGATTTCGCTGAGACCCGGGCGGTGCTCGCCTTCATCGCCTCGGGTGGGACCGGCGTGTCGATCTCCCTGCCGGCTCGACTGCTGTTCGTCGGACTGCGGATCGTGGCCTGGCCGCTCACCGGGTTGCTCGTCGACGGACTGGTGATCGGGGTCGTGGCGGCCGTGCTCGTGATCGCCGGTCTCGGCTGGCGAGCCGGCCAGGCGCCGGGACGCGAGCGGACCGCGGCGCGCTGGCTCCTGGCGACGCTCGCCTTTGGCTGGATCGTGCTGACGTTCGGGGCGAGCGGTCTGGCATCGGTCACGCCGTTACCGGTTGACCACTACCACGCGTTCCTCGATCCGGTGGTGTTCGTCGTGCTCGGCATCGGGTTCGCGGCGGTCTGGAGCGGTGGCGACCCGGACCCCGACGATACGGAAGGGCCCCCGACGGCCCTCGATCCCCGCCTGACCCGGGGGGCCGTCGTCGTCGGGTTGGTCGCGCTGCTGGCCTGGAGCGTCACGCACTGGCCGCCGGCGGTAGCGGCCGACGGTGGCTGGCCGGGAGCCCGGGCGGCCGCCGATCGGATCGGGGCCGCGGCCGGCGATCGGTCGATCGAGCTGATCGGGCTGCCCACGTTCAAGTCGACCGAGGCCTACGGGTTCCCCCTCGAGAAGGACGGCCGGGTCGTCGCCGAGGCGATCCCGCAGGGCGCCAGCCACGAACCCGAGCAGCGGGTCCCGGACCCATCGGCCGCCGTCGTGATCCTGTGCGATGCGCTGTTCGTCCGCGATTGTGGCGGACCGGCCGAGGAGGCGGCGCTAACGAGCCAGCGGCCGATCCCGGTCCGGCTCGTCGACCGCTGGGAGCCGACGCCGGGCCGGACGCTCTCGGTCTACCTGCCGAGCCCCTGACGCGTAGCGAACGGTCCGACCTCGCGACGGCAAAAGCGAACGCCGGCCCCCCCAGTGGGCCGGCGTTCGCGATCCCCGAGACCCGGACGTGGAGGGAGGGATCCGGGCCGATGGAGGCGGTGTTCAGTAGCGGCTCGTCGGTCGCCCCGACGGGGGCCGGCTGGAAGAGCGGACCGTCCCGAGACGGGTCGGACCGTTGATCTGGGTAGGCGATGTCCCGGCGCCGACCGGACTCGGAGGGGCACCGCCGCCCCGCAGGTACGGCGACGGAAGCGGCCGCGCCGGCTCGCTCGTCGGGCCATACGTCCGCCCGAGGCGACGCATCCGGACTGCCAGGTAGTACTCCATGATCTGGCGAACCTGCGGCTCTCCGAGCACGTCGTCGGCACGCAGGGCGTACTCGACTCGGGCGGTCGGATTCGACGAGCCCGACGACATGAGGCCGAGGTACTGGGGCGTGTCGGCGTCATCGCGCAGCTCACGGAGACCCCGGGCGAGCTTCGTGGCGGTGCCGAGCGACGGCATCCGATCGCCACGGATCAGGCGGGAGATCGTCGAGTGATCGACCCCCGACTGCTGGGCGAGCTGGCGCTGCGACATCTTCTTGGCCTTGAGCTGAGCTCGAAGCCATTCGTTGAACGCTCGGCCGTTCTGAGTCGTCATCGGCTGCTAAGTACGCTCCGTTGGCGAGGCCGGGTCGTTCCCGGGGTCACGAAGCAACTATCGGCCGGGCAGTGTTGCCTCCCCATCACCCGTTCGTACGGGTTCGATAACGACGACCGGAGCGCGGCTGAGACGGGTCAGGTGCGGTCCGGCTCGGTCCGGTGGATCGCGATCAGCAGCTCCGGGCACTGCAAGGTGGTGCGCGCGCGCAGGGCACCTGGTACGTCGCTGCGCAGAGCGGTGCATGGACGCCACGCGAGCTGCGATTCCGGTCAGGCGGCCGACTCCGCCCTCGGCGCCTCGGCTTCCACGATGCCCTTGCCCTTGCGGATCGGCGAGAACAGGTAGGCGATCCCGCCGAAGAAGATGACCGACAGGACGCTGATGGCCCGGTCGACGAGGACGATCGCGAGGGCCTCGGTCGGCGGGACCTTGTAGATCAGGGTCAGGACGCCGACGACGCCCGCCTCGACCACCCCGATCCCGGCCGGCGTGAACGGTACGGCCGTGAGCAGCGACCCGGTCAGCGCCACGAAGAACACGCCACTCGGGCCAAGCTGGAGGTCGGTGAAGCCCAGCGCGAGCACGACCAGGTAGAGGCGGAGCGCTTCGGTCGTCCAGATCAGCCCGGTCAGGATCACCAGGCCGGGCAGCACGCGCAGGGTGGCCGCCGAGAAGACGCCTTCCTCGAACCGGTCGTAGAACTCCACGACCTTGTGCGGGAGTGGCAACCGAGTGATGATCCGGCGCCCGAAGTTGCGCATGGTCAGCAGCCCGATCGCCAGGATGATTACGACGATCACCCCAATCGCGAAGACGACCTGGACCTGGGGCGGGAGGCCCTTCCGGAAGCTGATGAATCCGAAGAAGAGGCCGAGGACGACGATCGCGAACAGGTCGAGGATCCGCTCGATGAACACCGTTCCGAACGTCCGGCTCAGGGAGACCGGGCTGTTGATCTTCAGGAGATAGGCTCGGTACACGTCGCCGAGCTTGGCCGGGACGAGGCAGTTCACGAGCCAGGAGATCAGGATCATCTCGGTCGAATCGCGAACCTTGAGCCGGAAGCCGGTCCCGCGGATCAGGATCGCCCAGCGGAGGCCACGCAGCGGGAACCCGAGGTAGAACACGAGGAATGCCGCCAGGAGCAGGACCTTGTTGGCGGCGGCCAGGTAGGACGGCAGCTCGTCGAGCTTGAACCCAGGGAGCGCCCGGGCGAAGAGGACGAGCAGGACGAGCGGGATGACGATCGAGATGATGGTCCGTGGCTGGCGCAGGCGGCGGCCGAGCGACAGCTGATCCGCGCTGACTTCGTCGTCGGGCCGGTCTGGTCGCTCGGCGAGCGCCTCGAGACGCTCGAGCTCGCCCATCCCCTCGTAATCGGGGTCGGCCGGACGAGCCGCACCTGGGCCGATGTCCCCGGGTTCTCCCCCGCCGTCCGGCGGCTTCGTGGCGTCGTCGGTCATCGGTCCACTTCGGCCCCAGCCACCTCTGGCGGTTCGGCTCTCACGCGACCGTTCCCGCGCGCTCGTTGAACGAGCTTGGCCAACGGCGTGATCGCCCGTGCTGCATAGGATGCCCGACCCGGGACGAGCTCGATCGTCCGAAGGGCGGCGATCAGCCCCTCCGGCGTCGAGGGATCACCGCGCATGGCCGAATAGGCGATGCCGACCTCGAGCGTGGTATGGGCATCCGAAACGGCCACCCCAGGCAGCCGGTGGTCGCGGGCAAAGTCCGCGGCCCGCTCGTTGCCGCCGCGCCCGACGACTCGCGCATTCCAGGCCTCGACCCAGTCGACCCGACCGGCGAGCTCGTCGAGACGGGGATCGTTGAGGAGCGAGCCCCGGAACCGATCGAACGGATGCGGGATCCCCACGAGACCGCCCTGCTGGCGGGCTGCCTCGATAGCGTCCGCCGCCGCGAGCCCGGGCGGGATGGCTCGCTCGAGGAACAGGCAGATGAGATCGCCATCGCGTGTCTTGACCTCCGAGCCGACGATCACCGTCAGCCCGGCCGGAGCACTGTCGCGGGCTCGGAGAGCCGCCTCGACCCGGTCGTGATCGGTGATCGCGAGGTGCGTCAGGCCGCGGCTGTGGGCGGCCCGGACCACCGCCCCAGGATCGCTGAGCGAATCGAAGCTGCCGTTGGTATGGCAGTGGAGGTCGACGAAGGCGCGTGGCGAAAGGGGGTCGCGGCCCCGCCGCCTGCGCTCAACATGTCTTCGCCCTGACTCGCTTCGGCCTCGGGGCCGCGACCCCCCAGATCCGGCACGGGCTCCGGCGACGGAAGGGAGAACCGGGCCCGCCGCCTGCGCTCAACATGTCTTCGCCCTGACTCGCTTCGGCCTCGGGGCCGCGACCCCCCAGATCCGGCACGGGCTCCGGCGACGGAAGGGAGAAGCGACGACCGGGCCCGCAGGTCCGGTGGGTGCCGCCGTCGGTCACGAGCGTCAGACCTGCTGGACCAGGGACTTCTTGAAGAAGTCGAAGTGCTCGAGGGCGATGCCGGTGCCGAGGGCGACGCAATCGAGCGGGTTCTCCGCCACGTGGCAGGGGACTCCTGTGACCTGGGTCAGGAGCTTGTCGATGTTGCGCAGGAGCGAACCGCCTCCGGACATGACCATGCCCTTGTCGATGATGTCGGAGCTGAGCTCGGGCGGAGTCTGCTCGAGGACCATCCGGACGGCAGACACGAGCTGCTGGAGCGGCGCCTCGATCGCCTCCATGGCCTCCGAGCTCGTGATCGGGATCGTCCGCGGCAAGCCGGCGATGAGGTCGCGCCCGCGGACCTCCATCTGGAGCTCGCGCTCAAGCGGCAGTGCCGTGCCGATCTGGATCTTGACGTCCTCGGCCGTTCGGTCGCCGATCATCAGGTTGTACTTCTTGCGGATGTAGGTTGCGATCGCCTCGTCGAACTTGTTGCCGCCGATGCGCAGGCTGGTCGACACGACGATCCCGCCGAGCGCGATGACCGCGATCTCGCTCGTCCCGCCACCGATGTCGATGACCATGTTGCCGGTCGGGCCGCTGATCGGGACGTTGGCCCCGATCGCCGCGGCCAGGGGCTCTTCGATCAGGTACGCCTCCCGGGCCCCGGCCTTCAACGCGGCATCGCGAACCGCCCGCTTCTCGACCGAGGTGACTCCGGCTGGCACGCTGATCATGACGTCGGGCTTGGTGAAGCTGACCCGGCCCTTCTTCACCTTACCGATGAAGTGGCTGAGCATCGCCTCGGTGATGACGTAGTCGGCGATGACGCCGTCCTTCATCGGCCGGATCGCCTGGATGTTGCCCGGCGTCCGGCCGATCATTTCGCGGGCATCCTCGCCAACGGCCACGATCCGGTTCTGGTCGTCGACGGCCACGACCGACGGCTCCTGGATGACGATGCCCTTGCCCTGGACGTAGACCAGGACGTTAGCCGTGCCAAGATCGATGCCGATCTTCATGGGCGGCTGTCTGACTTCCCTTCGGAGGCGGGCCCGTTGCCGGGGCCCGGAGCTGTGGACGGAACTCCGGCGTCCGGCTGACCGGGCTCGGCGGCGCGCTCGATCCGTGCGCCGAGATCCTGGAACTTGCGCCCGATGTTCTCATACCCCCGGTGAACGTGGTGGGCACCGTGGATCGTCGACACGCCATCGGCGGCGAGGGCGGCCACGATCATCGAGGCTCCGGCCCGCAGGTCGCCGATCTCCACGTCCGCTCCCCGGAGCGGAGTCCGGCCGACGATCGAGGCATGGTGCGGATCCTGCAGATCGACCTGGGCGCCCATCCGCCGGAGCTCGGCCAGGAACTCGAGTCGGTCCTCGAACACCGTCTCGTGGACCTGGCTCGCGCCTTCCGCCTGGGTCAGGAGGACGCAGGTGGGTGGCTGGAGATCGGTCGCCAGGCCCGGATACGGCGCGGTCTCGATGTCGACGGCCAGGTATCGGTCACGATCGGCGCCGGAGACCTCGATCGTGTCCCGACCGCACGACACGCTCACGCCGACACGGCCGAGGATCTCGATGAAGGCGCCGAGGTGCTCGCAGGGTGCGCCCTCGAGCGTCACCGCTCCACCGGTGATGGCGGCCGCGACGACGAACGTGCCGGCCTCGATCCGGTCAGGGACCACCCGATGGTCGGCCCCTCGAAGCGCGCTTGCGACCCTCGACCTCGATCGTGTCCGGGGCCGTCCGCTCGACCTCGGCACCCATCTTCCGGAGGAAGTCGATGAGGTCGTCGACCTCGGGCTCCTGGGCGGCCGGCCGGATCACCGTGTGACCGTCGGCCAAGACGGCGGCGAGGATCGCGTTCTCGGTGCCCATCACCGATACGAACGGGAAGCGTGACGGCGCCGCCCCGGAGCCGACCGGGTGCCTTGGCAAAGTAGTAGCCGTTGCGGTACTCGATCTCGGCGCCCAGCGCGCGCATCGCGTCGACGTGGAGGTTGACCGGCCGGCGGCCGATCCGGTCCCCGCCCGGGTTGCTGATGATCACCCGGCCGAACCGCGACAGGAGCGGCCCGAGCAGGATGAAGCTCGCCCGCATCTTCGCGGCGGCCTCGAGCGGGACGAACAGCCATTCGACGTCCCCGGAGGCCACCTCGTAGACGTTGTCGGCCGGATGGTCGACGGTCACCCCGAGGTCGCGCAGGGTGTCGGCCATGACCCGGACATCCTCGATCTCCGGAACGTTCGTGAGCCGGCAGCGCTCGCCGGTCAGCGTCGCCGCGGCCAGCAGCTTGAGAGCCGCGTTCTTGGAGCCACTGATCGGCACGGTGCCCGTAGCGGGCGACCACCCTCGATCCGGAAGACCTCTCGCGGCACCGGATCGGGCTTGAACTCCCAGTGGAACGGCCGAGCGTCAGCCATCAGGATTCCTACCCGCGGCGCCGCGGGCCCTCGTGGTGGCGGCGCTCGGCGACCCGGATCCGCAGGAGGGCCTGCTGGAGCGAGGCCCGGGCGGCGGCGAGGTCGGCCGGCTCGTGCAACCCGGCGGCGATCGCCTGCTCGGCCTGTCGGCGAGCCTCCTGGGCCCGCCCGAGGTCGATGTCCGAGGCCATGTCCGCGGTCTCGGCCATGACCACGACCCGGTCGGGACGGACCTGGAGGAACCCGCCGACGATCGCGAAGTGGTCCTCCACGCCGGCCTTGCGGATGCGGAGCTCGCCCAGCCCGAGCGTCGTGACGAGCGGCGCGTGGTGCGGCAGCACGCCCAGCTCGCCCTCGCTCCCGGGCAGGGTGACGGCATCGACATCGTCCTCGTAGACGAGACGCTCGGGCGTGACAATCTCGAGCCGAATGGTCATGGTCAGCCGGCCAGCTTCTCGGCGTTCGCTCGAACATCCTCGATCGTCCCGGCCAGGAAGAAGGCCTGTTCCGGCAGGTCGTCGGCGTGGCCTTCGAGGATCTCCTTGAACGAGGCGACGGTGTCCTTGATCGGTACGTACTTGCCCGGTCGCCCGGTGAAGACCTCGCCGACGAAGAACGGCTGGCTCATGAACCGCTGGAGCCGCCGGGCGCGCGACACCGTGGCCTTGTCCTCCTCGGACAGCTCGTCGATGCCCAGGATCGCGATGATGTCCTGGAGATCGCGGTAGCGCTGGAGGACCCGCTGGGTCTCACGGGCGACGTCGTAGTGGTCCTGCCCGACGACGAGCGGGTCGAGCACCCTCGAGGTCGAGGTCAACGGGTCGACGGCGGGGTAGATCCCGAGCTCGGTGATGTAGCGCTCGAGCCGGATCGTCGAGTCGAGGTGACCGAAGGTGGTCGCCGGCGCCGGGTCGGTGTAATCGTCGGCGGGGACGAAGACCGCCTGCAGGCTCGTGATCGAGCCCTTCTTCGTCGACGTGATCCGCTCCTGGAGGGCCGCCATCTCCGTCGCCAGGTTCGGCTGGTAGCCGACCGCGCTCGGCATCCGGCCGAGGAGCGCCGAGACTTCAGAGCCGGCCTGGGTGAACCGGAAGATGTTGTCGATGAACAGGAGGACGTCGCGGCCCTCCTCGTCGCGGAAGTACTCGGCCATGGTCAGAGCCGTCAGGCCGACGCGCTGGCGGGCACCGGGCGGCTCGTTCATCTGGCCGAAGACGAAGGCGGTCTTGGCGATAACACCCGACTCGGTCATCTCGTGGATCAGGTCGTTGCCTTCGCGGCTGCGCTCGCCCACCCCGGCGAACACCGAGTAGCCCGAGTGCTCCTGGGCGACGTTCCGGATCAGCTCCTGGATGATGACCGTCTTGCCGACCCCGGCGCCGCCGAAGATGCCGATCTTGCCGCCCTTCTTGAACGGACAAATCAGGTCGATGACCTTGATCCCCGTCTCGAACACCTCGACCTCGGTCGTCTGCTGGTCGAACGGCGGTGGGTCGCGATGGATGGGCAGGTTGGTCGGCGAGGTCACCGGGCCCTTGAGGTCGATCGTGTGACCGAGGACGTCGAACACGCGGCCGAGCGTCACCTCGCCGACCGGTACCGTGATCGGTGCGCCGGTGTCGACCGCGTCGACCCCGCGGGCGAGCCCGTCGGTCGTGGTCATGGCGACGCTTCGGACCCAGTTGTTGCCGAGGTGCTGCTGGACCTCGCAGGTCAGCGGCTCCTGGCCCTGGCGCTGGATCTCGACGGCGTTGTAGATCGCCGGCAGCTGGCCGGCCGGGAACTCGATGTCGACGACGGCGCCGGTGATCTGGATGACCCGGCCGGTCGCGTGCTTGGTGGCGGTCGCCATGCTCGTCAGTGCCTCCTCGGTGGGCGCGTCAGCGGCCCTGCGCGCCGGTCGCGATCTCGATCATCTCGCGGGTGATGTTCGCCTGGCGAACCTTGTTGTAGCTCAGGGTGAGGTCCTCGATCAGGTCCTCGGCATTCTCGGTCGCGTTCTTCATGGCGACCATCCGGCTCGACTCCTCGCTCGCCTTCGCCTCGAGGACCGCCTGGTAGAGACGGGTCGCGACGTAGCGTGGCAGGAGCTGCTCCAGGACCCGGCCGGCGCTCGGCTCGAAGATGAACTGGTTGCCGGGGATGCCCTCGGTGTCCGCGGATGGCTCGATCGGCAGGAGATGGACCAGCGTCGGACGCTGGACCAGCGTCGACACGAAGTGCGAATAGATGACGTCGATCCGGCCGTAGTCGCCGGACAGGTAGTCGTCGGTGACGAGCCGGGAGAGGGGCAGGATGTCCGCGAACGCCGGGCGGTCGCCGAAGCCGGCGAAGTGGGCCTCGATCGGCACCCGCGCCCGGCGCATCGCGTCGCGGCCCTTCCGGCCGATCGTCACGACCGCGAGATCGCCGGCGTGCTCGGTGATCTCGCGCGACGCGAACCGGACCGCGTTAGAAGTGAACGGCCCGGCCAGCGGCCGATCGGTCGTGATGAACACGATCAGCCGCTTCCCGCCCTCCGGACGGACGAGCAGCGGGTGATCGTCGCCGCTCAGGACTGCGGCCAGGTCGGCCAGGACCTCGTCGAGCTTCTCGGAATACGGTCGCGAGGCCAGCGTCGCGTCCTGGGCGCGCTTGAGCTTGCTCGCAGCGACGAACTGCATCGCCCGAGTGATCTGCGCGATGTTCTTCACTGAGCCGATCCGACGCCGGATGTCCCGCTGACTAGCCATTCCGTGTCGGTCCCATGGCGCGGCCGCTGCGATCGGATCCATGACGTCGTTGTCGCCTGCGCGCGGTCGCTCCCGCACGTCAAAGTGCGCTCGCTCCTCGTGTTCGGCTCCGCCTAGTCGTGGACCGCCGGAGCGGCCGATGTCTCTGCTCATCGTGGTCAGGCCAGGAAATTCTGGCGGTAGGCGGCGATCGCCTCATCGAAGGCGGCTGCCAGCTCGTCGGACATGGTCTTGGTCGCGGCGAGCTCGGTCAGGATCTTGGGTCGCTCGGTCTCGAGGTACCGGTAGAAGCCGGTCTCCCACTCCTTGACCCGGCCGGTCGGGACGTCGTCGAGGGCACCCTTGGTCGCGGCGTACAGGATCGCGACCTGCTTCTCCACGCCGAGCGGCTGGTACTGGGGCTGCTTGACGACCTCGGACAGCTTCTCGCCCCGGGTCAGCTGGTCGCGGGTCGCCTTGTCCAGGTCCGACGCGAACTGGGCGAAGGCCGCCAGCGCGCGATACTGGGCGAGGTCGAGCTTGAGCGGCCCGGCAACCTTCTTCATCGCCTTGGTCTGGGCGGCCGAGCCGACGCGCGAGACCGAGATGCCGATGTTGAGGGCCGGACGCTGGCCCGAGTTGAACAGGTCGGTGTCGAGGAAGATCTGGCCGTCGGTGATCGAGATGACGTTCGTCGGGATGTAGGCCGACACGTCGCCGGCCTGGGTCTCGATGATCGGCAGTGCCGTCAGCGAGCCGCCGCCGTTCTCGTCGTTGAGACGCGCCGCTCGCTCGAGCAGCCGGCTGTGGAGGTAGAACACGTCTCCCGGGTAGGCCTCGCGACCCGGTGGGCGGCGCAGCAGGAGCGACATCTCGCGGTACGCCCAGGCATGCTTGCTCAGGTCGTCGTAAACACACAGGGCGTCCATGACCAGGCCCTGGCCGGGCACCTCGACGCCGACCTCCATGATCTCCTCGCCCATCGCCACGCCCGAGTACGGCGCGAGGTACTGGACCGGAGCGGGGTCCTCCGCACCGGCGACGACCACGATCGTGTGCTCCATTGCGCCGTGCGCCTCGAGGACGGCCACCGTGTTGGCCACCGTGGACAGCTTCTGGCCGATCGCCACGTAGATGCAGACGAGGCCCTGGCCCGTCTGGTTGATGATCGTGTCGATGGCGATCGCGGTCTTGCCCGTCTGCCGGTCGCCGATGATCAGCTCACGCTGGCCGCGACCGATCGGGATGAGCGCGTCGATCGCCTTGATCCCGGTCTGGACGGGCGTATCGACCGACTGCCGGACGATGACGCCCGGCGCGATCCGCTCGACCGGCCGGGTCTTCTTGGCGTTGATCGGGCCCTTGTCGTCGAGCGGCCGCCCGAGTGGGTCGACGACCCGGCCGAGGAGCTCCGGGCCGACCGGGACCTCGACGACCCGGCCGGTGGTCTTGACCGTGTCGCCTTCCTTGATCGCGGTCGAGTTGCCCAGGAGGACGGCGCCGACAGTCTCCTCCTCGAGGTTGAGCGCGATCCCCATCACCCCGCCCGGGAATTCGAGCAGCTCGGAGGCGAGCGCACCGTCGAGGCCGTAGACCTGGGCGATCCCGTCGCCCACCTCGACGACCGTGCCGACGCTGCGGGTCTCGGCGCCCTGGTCGAACGAGTCGATCGCCGACCGGATGATGCTGATGATCTCGTCGGAACGAATGGCCATGAAGGTCTCCTAGAAGGCGCCCGAAACGAGCTGGCTGCGCAACCGTTCGAGGCGGCCGCGAACGCTTCCGTCGATCAGCCGGTCACCGACCCGGACGACGATCCCGCCGAGCAGGCTCGGATCGATCCCGACGGTCAGCTCGACCGTCCGGCCGGTCATCGCCTCGAGCCGGGCAGCCAGCGCCTTGACCTCGGCCGGATCGAGCGGCGCGGCGCTCGTGGCGACGGCGTGGACGATACCCCGGCGCTCGTCGTCGAGGCGCCTGAACTCCGCGGCGACGCGATCCAGGTCCCCGATCCGCCCGCGCCGGACCATGAACCGGACGAGGTTGAGCGTCGATCCGCCGATCCGCGAGCCGAGGCCCTGCTGGATCGCCTGCTCGCGCAGCGCGGCCGGGATGGCCGGGTTGTGGACGGCCTCGGCGATCTGGGGGTCGCCGATCACGAGGGCCGCCTCGTCCAGGTCGCGCCGCCACGCTTCGACCGTGCCGTCACGGACCGCGATCTCGAAGGCCGCCTCGGCGTAGCGCCGCGCAGCCGTCGTCGGACGCGCCATCAGCCCCTCGACCCCTTGTCCGACGTCTCGCGGATGAACTCCTCGACGAGGCGGCGCTGGCGCTGGTCGCTCATCGTCTCGCCGACGACCCGGCCGGCCGCGGCGAGGGCGAGGTCGGCGACCTCGGCCCGGAGCTCGGTCAGGGCACGCTGCTTCTCGGTCTCGATCTCGGCAGCCGCCCGAAGCCGCAGCCGCTCGAGCTCCTCGCGGGTCGCAGCGATATCGGCATCCCGGGTCTCCTGGGCCACCTTCTGGGCTCGATCGAGGATCTCCTTGGCCTCGCGCCGGGCAGCCGCGATGGTCTCGGCGTGCTCGGCAGCCGACGCCTCGCGCTCGATTCGCGCCGCCTCGGCGTCCGCCAGGCCCTGTTCGATCCGCGCCCGTCGGTCGGACAGCATCTTGGCGATGGGCTTGCTGAAGAACGCCTGGAACAAGGCGAAGAACAGGATGAAGTTCGCGGCGGCGACGATGATCCAGAACAGGTTGATCGTCAGGCCGCCGGCCGCCGGTTCCGCGGCCGTCAACCGGACAGCTTCCCCGCTGGCAGCGCCGGCGACCGCTAGCAGACCCACATGGAGCTCCTCATCCGCCTACGCGGCGGGCTTGATGAAGATCGCCAGCAGACCCACGACGATCGCGAGGACGCCGAGCCCTTCGGCGAACGCCGCGAGGATGATCGAGAGGCCGCGGATCTGACCGGCCGCATCCGGGTTCCGGCCGATCGCGGTGGCCGCCAACCCGGCCAGGATGCCGATGCCGATGCCCGGGCCGATGACGCCCATGGCCGCGAGACCAGCGCCAATGTTCTCCATTGAGTTGCTCCTTCCACGCCCGGCCGGCGGCCGGGTTGATCTGGACCGACGGGTCGGCCGGCCAATTCCGGCTCAGTGTGCAGGCGAGGCCGCCTGGCCCGGCTGCGGTTCTCTCAACACCTCGAGGCCCTCATCCACGAGCTCACCCTCTTCGTGCTCGTGACTCTCGATCGCCAGCAGCGTGAAGATCAGGGTGAGGACGCTGAAGATCAGCGCCTGGACGAAGTTCAGGATGACCTCGAGACCGTACATGGCGACCGGCAGCACGACCAGGAACAGGGCGCTGACGGCGGCCAGCGCGACCTCTCCACCGTAGATGTTGCCGAACAGCCGCATGGACAGCGTGACTGGCTTGACGAACTCCAGCATGAGCTCGATCAGGCCGACGAACACCGCGATGATCCCCGCCCCGATCCCCTTGCGGAACTCGTACAACGGGAAGAACTTGCTCAGGTACCCTCCGACGCCGTGGCGACGGAAGCCCTGGAACTCGAAGAAGACGAATGCGACCAGGGCGAGCCCGATCGTGATGTTGAGATCCGAGGTCGGGGCGCGGAGCTCCTCGAGCTTGCCGACGGGCGGGATGAGCCCGCTCCAGTTGCAGAAGAGGATGAGGACGAAGAAGGCTGCGAAGAGGGGGATGTACGGCTTGGCCTGATCCCCGCCGAGTCCGACGCCGAAGTTCTCGAGCGACTCATAGGCGAACTCGCTCAGGTTCTGGAGCGAGCGGGGTACGAGCCGCATCCGCCGAGTCGCGACGATCGCCAGCACGATGAGGATGGCCATGATGAGCCACATCGTGAGGATCGTTGAGGTGATGCTCGGGTGGAAGGTGACGACCGCCGACCCCTCCGGCATGGGGTTGCCCGGGTCGAGGTCGATCACGACGTGTGGCGGTGGGAACTCGAGGGTGCCGTTGATGTAGCAGACGGGAAAGGCGCAGGCGTCGCCGGCCTGCCCGCCGCGCGGGAACGGCGGCACGAACAGGAGGGCGAGGATGTCGAGGGCGATGACCGCCACGACGACGAGGCCGAGGTTGCGCAGCGTCCGGCGGCGGCCAGCGGCGTCGGCGACGCTCGGCCCTTCGGTCCCGGCGGTCGCCGCGACCTGCTCGCTCGACATGCTCCCTCCACACACAGGAGCGCGGCAGGCCTGCCGCGCTCTCGCCGCTCCCGATCGGGCGGTTCGCCCGTCAGTCTTCGAACCTGGCCAGGAACCGGGTGATCAGCCGGTAGATCCCGACGGTACCGATCGCGGCGCCGCCCAGAAAGCCGATGACCACGAAGACGACGACGGTCCCCAGTTGCTCGTCGACCCAGTGCCCCGCAAGTGCACCAACCAAGGTGGTGACCAGCAGAAGGATGCCGATCTCAGAGAACAGGGCGAAATAGGCTCCGGCCTGACCCGACAAAGCCTCCGGATGATAGCAGCGACCCCCGAAGCCCGAGCAAACCCGGTTGCGACCAGGTTGCACCGGGGGCTGCGAGCCGGTCGACCGCCAGGGCTACTTGGCGATGACGAGCGCGTCGAGATCGATCCGTCGGTGGCCGGGCGTGCCCAGCACGACGATCTGGATCGAATGGACGCTCGACGTCGGCCATGCCGCGCTGAACACGACCTGCCGATGCTTGGTCGTTCCGTGCAAGTTGACGATTCCGGCCGGACTCCCGTCAATGAGCACCTGGGCACTTCCCCTCGACGAGCTCCGCGAGCTGACCCAGGCGATCCCTTCTCCGCTGAACGTGAACGTCGCGCTCGCGCCGGTTCCGGTCGCGTAGCGGTCCTTGCCGCCCGAGAACGCCGACGATCGCGACGTGCGCCAGGCGCCGGCGTACACGATCGCGCCTGACGATTCCTGGGTCCGCCCGAGCACGAACGGAGCGCTCAGTGTCCAGGCGCTGACGTTGCCGACAATGTCGGTCGCCCGCAGCCGGTATTGGTAGCGCTTGCCGAACGTGAACGAGCGCAGTGCGCTCTTGGCCTTCGGGGTCGACAGGGTCACGGTCTTCCACCGCCCGGCCCCGATCTTCTCCTGAAGCTGCTCCGATTTGAGACCGGTCCAGGTGTCGCTCGCTGTCCACCGGAGTCGGACGCGGCCGGTCTTGGCGGCCATGGTTGCTGGCTTGACGATCGTCACGACTGGCGACGCGACGACCGGCTTGACCGCGTCGGGCGTGACGACGACGAGGACGATCGCGGTGTTCGACCGGTTCTGGTTGTCGGTGATCGTGTAGCGGAAGCTGTCGCTGCCGCTCGTGAGTCCGGTCGGATCGTAGGTCAGCCCGGTACCGCCGCCTGTGATCGCGACCTTGCCCTTGGCCGCTTGGGTGACCGCCGTGATGAGCAGTGGCCCACCCTGCTTGTCGACATCGTTCGCGAGGACCGGGATCGCGGTCGCGCCGCTCCCCTGGTTGATGGCCGGGAAGTCGGTTGGGGAGATGTCGTTTCGAGCGATCGGGTCCGCCTGCACCTGGATTGTCATCGTCGCGATGTTCGAGTCGACGGTCCCGTCACTCGCCTTGAACGTGAACGAGTCGTTGCCGAGGAAGTCAGTACTGGGCGAGTAGGTGAACGAGCCGTTCGGGTTCACGACGGTCGTCCCGTGCGTGGACTGCGCCACGAGGGCGTAGCTGAGGCTGTTCCCGTCGATGTCAACGCACGAGCCGATGGTGTCGGTCAAGGTCACGTTCACGAACGTGGCATCGTTGCCCTTGATGCAGGTCGGGGCGTCGTTCGTGCCGGTGACCGTGATCGTGAACGTCTGACTCGCACTCCAGTCGATGCCGCCGTCCAGGATGCCGCCGTTGTCGTGCTCGTGGAGGCTGATCGTGGCCGACCCATTGGCGTCCGGAGCGAGGGTGTACGTCAGGTCGCCGCTCGGGGAGACGGCGGGCGGCACGGCGAAGAGCGCCGGATTCGTGTTCGAGTCGACGACGAATTCGACCACCTGGGCAGCCTCGTCGGGCGGCCCTTCGAGAATGGCAGTCGCCCAGGCCGGAATCGTGTGCAGGCCGGTGTCCTCGAGCGCCGTCTGATCGGGGCCCCTGGCGAAGCTCGGCGGATCGTTGACCGGGGCCATCGTGACCGCGAAGGTCTGGGTCAGGCTCGTATCGTCTCCGCCGTTGGCAGTGCCGCCGTTGTCATGTAGAAAGACCGAGATCGTGGAGGTCCCTACGGCGTTGGCCGCCGGCGTGAACGTCAATGTCCCGGTCGGGCTGATCGCCGGACCGGACGAGAAGAGATCGGGAGTGCCGGCATCCAGAACGAAGTTGACGGCCTGGCCCGCCTCGTCCGGAGGGCCGGTGCTGATCGCGGTGGCCCAACCGGTGATCGACTGGGCTCCTGCGTCCTCGAGAACCGTCGGGTTGATCCCCTTCGTGAACGACGGCGGGTCGTTGACGCCGGTGACCGTGATCGTGAACGTCTGTGGCGGGCTGGTGTCGATGCCACCGTTCGCCGTCCCTCCATTGTCCTGGACGGTGAGGGTGACGATCGCGGAGCCGACGGCATCGGGTGCGGGGGTGAACGTCAGCGTTCCGCTCGGACTGACCGACGGCTGACCGGAGAAGAGGGCGCCATTCGTGTTGTTCGTCACGTGGTACGTGACGGTCTGGCTGGCCTCATTCGTGGGCCCCTCCAGGGCGGCCGCCCATCCGGGGATCGATTGAGCTGGCGCATTCTCCAGGACGATAGGGTTCGGACCCTTCGTGAAGCTCGGCGCGTCGTTGACCGGGATGAGCGTGATCGTGAATGACTGGGTCGTGCTGTCGTCGGTCGCACCACCCCCGTTGTCATGGGCGTGGAGCCGATCGTTGCGGATCCGTTCGCGTTGGCTGCGGGGGTGTAAGTCAGGGTCCCATTCGAGCCTACCGCCGGGCCGGACGCGAACAACGCGGGGTTGGTGTTGCTGTCGATAAGGAACGTGACCGTCTGGCCGCCCTCGTCTGGTGGGCCAGGGCTGATGGCGGTGGCCCAGTTCGGCACGGACTGCGGTCCAGCGTCCTCCAGCACGTTCTGGTTCGGGCCCTTGGTGAAGGTCGGCGGGTCGTTCACGCCGGTGACGGTTATCGTGAACGTCTGGGTCGGACTCGTGTCATGGCCACCGTTGGCCGTCCCAGCGTCGTCCACCGCCTTCACGCTCACGGTCGCGATGCCGTTCTGGCTCGCGGCTGGGGTGAACGTCAGCGTCCCAGCCGCGCTGACGGCGGGAGCGACCGAGAACAGACCGCTGTTGTTGTTGGTCACGACGAAGGAAACCGTCTGGCCGCCCTCGTTGGCCGGACCCTTGCTGATCGCGGACGCCCAAGCGGCTACCGACTCCGGCCCACTGTTCTCGAGGACGACCTGGTCCGGACCCTTCGTGAAGCTCGGCGCATCGTTGACCGCGGTGAGCGTGATCGTGAACGTCTGTGGTGGGCTGTCGTCGTTGCCGCCAGCGTCGTCGTGGGCGTTCAGGGTGACCGTCGACACCCCGTTTGCATTGGCCGCCGGCGTATACGTGAGCGTCCCGTTCGAGGCGACCGCCGGACCCGATGAGAAGAGGTCGGGACTGCCTCCGTCGACGACGAACGTGACAGTCTGCCCGTTCTCGTCCGGGGGTCCAGGACTGATGTTCGTAGCCCAGCCGCTGACCGATTGGGGCCCGGCGTCTTCGAGGTCGGCCTGATCGGCGCCCTTCGTGAATGACGGTGGGTCGTTCACACCGCTGACGGTGATCGAGAAGGTCTGGATCGAGCTTGTGTCGTGGCCGCCGTTGCCTGTACCACCGTCATCGACCAGCTTTGCGCTCACGGTCGCGGAGCCGTTCTGGCCCGAGGCGGAAGTGAAGGTCAGCGTCCCAGTCGGGCTGATCGCGGGATCGACCGAGAACAGACTGCTGTTGTCGTTCGTGACGACGAAGGACACGGTCTGGCTGGACTCGTTGGCCGGTCCCTCCTTGATCGCGGTCGCCCAGCCTGTCACCGTCTGAGACCCGCTGTTCTCCGGCACGGTCTGGTCCCCGCCCTTGGTGAAGCTCGGCGCGTCGTTGACCGGATCGACGGCGATCGTGAGTTTCGCCGGATCGGACGTGCCGTCATCGGCGTCAGCGGCTGTAAACGTGAATGAATCGGGACCGAAGTAGTTCGGATCGGGGTCGTAGGTGTACGTGCCCGAGCTGGCGTCGTCGATCGAAACGGTGCCGTGGGTCGCTCCGCTGTCGATCGCATACGTCAGCGCGTCTGTATCCGAGCAGTCGAGCTGTCCGGACCTCGACGCGTCCTCGTCTGTGGACAAAGACCCATCCGCGCAGGTCGGCTTGAAGCCGTCACCGGCGAGCACCGCTCCGGGCGTGACCAGCGCCGCGACGAGCAGAGCTGCGGCTAGGGCTGCGAGTGCTCTACTGAACATCGATGGGAATGGACCTCGTGTCCGATCCACCGGGCCCGTCCACGACGAGCGTGGGTTGGATCGGTCCCGTGAGCGGACCGTAGGTCTTCGTCAGGACCAACGTCCCGTCAGCGGGCACTGAGCCGCTGTCAGCCGACCCGTCGTCGAAGTTGATGTCGTAGTGCTTCGCGTTGGACGTCGTGATCGAGAACTGGACAGTCCCTCCATCTGCGGGCAGCAACGTCGGATCCGCAACGAACGAGATGATCGCGGCAGCCGGCTGAGGCGTGGGCGTCGGCTTCTTCGTCGGCCTCGGGGTGGCCTTCGGAGCCTGCGTCGCGGGCGCGGGCGGCGGGGGCTGGGCGGCCGGCCTCTCGGTCGGCTTGGCCGGGGGCGCGGGCGTCGGGGTGGGCACGAACGAAACCGGCGCCGGGGTCGGGGTTGCCGTGGGAGCGCCGGGCGCCGCCGTGGCAGCCGAGAGGGGCGACGGGCTCACCGGAAGCGGCGTGACGACGACCACCCGCAAGGTCGCCCGGGGCGTGGCGGTTGCCGTCCTCGACCTCTCCCTGCCGCTGCGCCGGCATGAGGTTCGCGAAGACGACCACGAAGCCACCCATGACCAGCGCCGCGCCGATCGTGTCGCGAACGAGGCGGAGACGCGACGGCCGCTCCTGGCGCGGTGGCGGGATCGGCTGCACGGGTTGGGTCGCCGGCTGGATCGGCATCCGCGCGCCCGACACGACGATCCGGCCCGGCTGGAGGTGAACCGGTCCGGGCGGCGGGTCGCCGAGCCGCCTCGAGACGTCGTCGGCGGTCAGGGTCGGCTCGGGCGCCACTCGACGCGTCCGCAGGCGCCGGAGCGTGATGATCGAGACGAGGCCACCGACCGCGCGACGAACGAACCTGACGATCCGAAACCTGGACGGAGGTCGGTTCTGGAAGCCTCGCCAGCGCCAGGTTTCCACCGCCTCGTACGCGATCAGTAGGGCGACGATGGCGACGGCGATACCAAGGATGAGCTGGTCGGTCATGGGTCCCCGAACGACCGGCCGAAGGGGCACACCGGGCGGTCTCGGTTCGATGCTAGCACCGGCTCGTCATTGGGGGTACCAATGGGGTAGTACCTCCGTTGACCGGCTGCAACGAAGCTAGTCGGGGGGTCCCTCGACGCGATCGGGCAGGCGCCCGTCGGATGCAGGCGATTGAGCCTCGTACGTGTCGGCCTCGAGGTCCTCCTGAACCGTATCGCGGCCGGTCAGCAGGAACAGCACGACCCCCGACGCCACGACGACGCCGAGGAAGGCGTACAGCTGGCCCGACGCCGACAGGATGAAGGTCAGCGCGGCGAGCGCAGCCGTGATCGTGTAGATCAGCAGCACGGTCTGGGTGTGGCCGAGGCCTAGGTCGAGCAGCCGGTGATGGACGTGGCCCCGATCCGGGGTGAACGGTGAGCGCCGGTTGGCGAGCCGTCGGACGATGATCCAGAACGTGTCGATGATCGGCACCCCGAGGACGAGCAGCGCCACCGCGACCTTGGCCGTGCCCAGGATCGACAGGACGGCCAGCGTGTAGCCGATGAACATCACCCCGCTCGTGCCGAGGAAGATCGTGGCCGGGTGGAAGTTCCAGCGCAGGAACCCGAGCAGCGCCCCGGCCAGGACGAAGCACAGGACGGCGATGAACGGCTGGCCGAGCGGCCCGACGGCGCCGGTCAGGCTGATCAGACCGAGCGTGATGGCCGCGATCAGCGAGATGCCCGTTGACAGCCCGTCGAGGCCGTCGATGAAGTTGATGCTGTTGATCATCCCGACGATCCAGACGATCGTGAACGCCCAGGCGACCACGTCGCGTAGGACGATCGTCTCCGATCCGATCGGGTTCGCGATCGTGTCGATCTGGACGCCGAGGGCGACCGCCAGGACGGCGACGCCGAGCTGGCCGATCAGCTGCCAGCGAGCACGGATCTGGAGGACGTCGTCGAGGAAGCCGATCGCCGCCGCCACGAGGCCGCCGACGAGCAGCGCCCCGAGCTCCGTCGGCAGGACGGTCGCCGGGATCACCACGCCGGCAATGACCTGGCGGTCGGCCATCACCACGACGACGATCGCCACGGCCAGGAACGCGGCGACGACGGCCAGCCCGCCGCCGCGCGGGATCGGCCGAAGGTTGACCCGCCTGGGATCGGGCCGATCGATGAGCCCGAAGGCCCGCGAGAAGCGACGGACCGACGGCGTCAGGACGAGCGCGATCAGCGCGGCGATGGCGAACGCCACGACGAGCGTCGGGACGAGCGCCCCGACGCCTGCGATGAAGCTCATCAGGCCTCGGTGAGACCCGGAACCGGGAACCGGGCGACGATCCCGGCAACCTCCTCGGCGAGCCGAGCCTGGACCGCGGCATCGTCGCGCCGGCGGATCGCCTCGACGATGATCCGGCCGACCTGGCGCATCTCGTCCTCACCGAAGCCGCGACTGGTAGTGGCCGGCGTCCCGATCCGGATCCCGGACGACGTGTTCGGCGGATTCGGGTCGAATGGGATGCCGTTCTTGTTGACGGTGACCCCGATCGCGTCGAGGAGGTGCTCGGCCTCCCTGCCGGTCACCCCGAACGAGGTGACGTCGGCCAGGATGAGGTGGTTGTCGGTGCCGCCCGAGATCAGCCGCATGCCCTCGCTGCCAAGCGTGTCGGCCATCGCCCGGGCGTTGGCCAGGACCTGGCGCTGGTAGTCGCGGAACTCCGGACTCAGGGCGAGCTTGAAGCCGACCGCCTTCCCCGCGATCACGTGCTCGAGCGGGCCGCCCTGGACGCCCGGGAAGACGCTCCGGTCGATGGTGGCGGCGAGGTTCGGCTTGACCATCGGGTAGTCGGCTGGGTCGACGGTCGCCGGCAGCTCGCGCCGGCCGAAGATCAGGCCGCCGCGTGCCCCGCGGAGGGTCTTGTGAGTCGTGGTCGTCACGAGGTCGGCGTGGGGGAACGGGCTCGGGTGGAGGTCGGCCGCGACGAGCCCGGCGACGTGCGCCATGTCGACCCACAGCAGGGCTCCGACCGAGTGGGCGATGTCGGCCATCCGCTCGAAGTCGATGATCCGGGGATAGGCGCTGGCGCCGCCGATGATGAGCTTCGGGCGGACCTCCTTGGCCTGCCGCTCCAGCCCGTCGTAGTCGATCCGCTCGTCGTCCCGGCTGACCCCGTAGCCGTGGATCTCGAAATAGCGACCGCTGAAGTTGAGCGCCATCCCGTGGGTCAGGTGACCGCCCTGGTCGAGCTTCATCCCGAGCACCCGGTCGCCCGGGCTGACCGTGCTCAGGTAGACCGCCATGTTCGCCTGGGCGCCGGAATGAGGCTGGACGTTCACGTGCTCGGCACCCGGGAACAGCGCGAGGGCGCGCTCCTGGGCGAGCCGCTCGGCGATGTCGACGAACTCGCAGCCACCGTAGTAGCGCTTGCCGGGCAGCCCTTCGGCGTACTTGTTCGTCAACCAGCTGCCCTGCGCCTCGAGCACGGCCGCGAAGACGTAGTTCTCGCTGGCGATCAGCTCGACCTTGTCGTGCTGGCGGCGCCGCTCACCGACCATGGCTGCCCACAGCTCGGGATCGACGGCCGAGATCGGGGCCCAGGCGAGTCCGGTGGGAACGGTGGCGGTCATCGGCGGTCCCTCGGTCTTCGGCGTTGGGGGATCGGCCCGGATCGAGGGCGACCCGTCTCATGGTCCCACAACGACCGGGTCGGCCGCGGGATCGGTTCCGACCGGCCAGCCGCTGACCCGGGCGTCAGTCGTGCAGTCGGTGCTCGATCTCGGCGTCATCGAGGACGGCCGCCAGCACCTCCGTGGGGATCGTGCCGCGGCGCAGGATCCGGGCTGGCCCGCCGGCACAGTCGACGACCGTCGAGGCAACATTTCCGGGCATGGGGCCACCGTCGAGCACGAGGTCGAGCTCCGGGGATCCCCCGAGCTGGGCGAGGACCTCGGCCGCATCGGTCGCCGGCGGTTCGCCGGACCGGTTGGCGGACGTCACCGGCAGCGGCCCCAGGGCGAGGGCGATCGCCCGCGGCGCGTCATGGGCGGGCAGCCGCAGCCCGATCGTCGCTGAACCACCGGTCAGCTCCGCGGGGAGTGCCGCATCCGGCCGCTGTGGCACGACCAAGGTCAGGCCGCCCGGCCAGAAGGCGGCCGCCAGCACGTGAGCTGCTGGATCGAGCACTCCGACGGTCTCGGCCTGACGGTGATCGGCCAGGAGCAGCACGATCGCCCGGTCCAGTGGCCGGTCCTTGGCCGCGAACAGCCGGCCGAGGCCGTTGTCGGCATCGAGGGCGACGGCGAGCCCGTAGACGGTGTCGGTCGGCAGTGCGACGAGCCGGCCGCGGCGCAGGGCCTCGATGGCCACGACCCGGCCGGCGTCGTCGTCGGTCAGGATTCTCGCGGTCACGCCCGGGCCGCCACGCCCGATCGGTCTCCGGCGGCGGTCGCGCCTCCCGGCTGGAGGAGCGCCACGTTGCGCGGCGCCGATCGTCCGGCGAGCACGAGCGCCTCGATGACCTGGGCTGCACCTTCGTCGCCGAGCGGCGGAGCCACGTAGCGGGCAACCGCCCGGACCGCCGACGGGGCCGACGGCATCGCCACGCCATGCCCGGTCGCCGCGATCATCTCGAAGTCGTTGTACTGGTCGCCCATCGCCAGCGCCTGGTCGAGCGAGATCCCGAGTCGACGGGCAAGCCAGCGGACGGCGTGACCCTTCGACACGCCCAGTCCCAGGAACTCGAGGAACTCCGGATGGCTCACGGTGACCTCGGCACGGCCCGCAAAGTGCGCCCGGGCCGCCTGGAGCTCGGCCAGCGGGGCGCCCGGGTCGCCGACGGCAAGGACCTTGGAGACCGGATGGCGGATCCAGCGCTCGAGGTCCGGGACGATCTCCGCACGCGCCCCAAGGAACACCGAGTAGTCGTCCGTGCGCGGGTCGCCAGCCGGGATGATGAACCGCTCGAGGTGGTTGAGGTGCGGTGCGAAGCCGCGCTCGCGGGTCCAGCGGATCGTCTCCCGGGCAACCGCGGCCGGCAGCGGCCGGTGGTAGATGAGCCGTCCCAACCGGTGTCCGGGAGCGGGCATCTCCCGGACCAGCGCACCCTGGTAGGCGATGATCGGGTCGTGCAGCCCGAGCTCCGCTGCGAACGGCTGGGCGCTCGTCGACATCCGCCCGGTTGCGAGCGCGACGTGGACCCCCCGCCGAAGCGCACCGAGGATCGCCCCCCGAGTCCGGGGCCGGAGCGTCAGGTCGGGCCCGACCAGCGTCCCGTCGAGGTCGAGGGCAAGCAGCAGGATCGGGAACCGCGGGGTCGGCACGGAGCTAGACGACCGGGTCGGTCGGACGAGGTTCCAGCCGCGCCACCCGGGGCAGGCCCGACAGGTCGGGGAGCACCTCGCATGACCAGCCGGGCATCCGCGCGTCGACCTCCACGGCGAGACGCTCGCCCTGGTCGGAGCCGATCTCGACGAGGGCGACCCCGTCGGATCGGAGCACGCGCGGGACGCGATCGAGCAAGGCTCGGATGATCTCGAGGCCGTCCGATCCGCCGTCGAGCGCCTGCCGCGGCTCGAACGAGGCAGCGACCGGCAGGCGCTCGATGTCGCTCGACGGGATGTAGGGGAGATTGGCGGCCAGCACGTCGAGCCGCTCGCCATCGAGCGGCAGCAGGTCGCTGATGACGAACTCGATCCGATCGGCGACGACGTGGCCGACGGCGTTCTCGCGGGCCAGCCGGATGGCGTCCGAGTCGAGATCCGTGGCCAGGATCCTGACTTCGTCGAGCATCTTCCGTCGGCGCAGCGCGACCGCCAGGGCGATCGCGATCGTGCCCGCGCCCGTCCCGACATCCGCGACCCGGACGGGTGGCGTCCCGGTCGGACGCGGCGCGGCCAGCAGCCGGGTCACGACCTCGGCTTCCGCCAGGTCCACGACGCGCTCGGTCTCGGGCCGCGGGATCAGCGCCCGCGAATCGATCGCGAAGGCAAGTCCGTGGAACTCCTTGAGGCCGCGGATATAGGCGATCGGCTCGCCGCGCTCGCGACGGGCGAGATCCGCCTCGTAGGCGGCGGCCGCGGCCTCGCCGACCGGCGCCTCGGGGTAGGCGATGATCCTCGTCCGATCGAGGCCGACCGACTTGCCGAGCAGCAGCTCCGCATCAAGGCGCGGACTGTCCGAGCCTGATGCGCGCAGGCGGTCCACCCCGATCCGGAGGAGCTCCTCGACGGTCGCCATGGGCCTGGCGGCTGCAGCGCGCGGTCCGGCCTCAGCCGGCCGCACCGTCCTCGTCGAGGGCCGCCAGGCGCTCGGCCTGGTCGGTCGTGATCAGGGCGTCGATCAGCCGGTCGAGATCCCCGTTGAGCACCCGGGGCAGGTTCGAGAGGTCCATCTTGATCCGGTGGTCGGTGACCCGGTCCTGGGGGTAGTTGTAGGTCCTGATCTTGTCGGCCCGGTCACCGGCCCCGATCATCGACCGCCGGGCAACGGAGTCGGCCGCCCGTTGCTCGGCGCGCTGGTCCTCGAGGAGCCTGGCCCGGAGCACGGCCATCGCCTTGGCCTTGTTCTTGTGCTGGCTCTTCTCGTCCTGGATCTCGACGACCTTGCCGGTCGGCAGGTGAGTGATCCGGACGGCCGAGTCGGTGGTGTTGACCGACTGTCCGCCGGGACCTGACGAGCGCTTGACCTCGATCCGGAGGTCCTTGTCCTCGTCGATCTCGATCTCGCTCTCCTCGACCTCCGGCAGCACGACCACGGTCGCCGTCGAGGTGTGGATCCGGCCCGACGACTCGGTCGCCGGGACCCGCTGGACCCGGTGGGTGCCGCCCTCGAACTTGAGCCGCGAATACGCTCCGTCGCCACTGACCTCGACGATCGCCTCCTTGATCCCGCCGATGCCGGTCTCGTTGATCGAGATCGCCTCGGTCCGATAGCGGTGCTTGTCGGCGTAGGCCTGGTACATCCGGAGCAGCTCGGCCGCGAACAGCGCCGCCTCGTCCCCACCGGCCCCGGCCCGGATCTCGAGGATGACGTCTCCGTCATCGGCGGGATCCCGCGGCAGGAGCAGAACCTTGAGCTCGTCGATCAGGCGCGTCTCGTCCGCCTCGAGCCGGACGATCTCGTCGTGAGCGAGCGCCTTGAGCTCGTCATCGCTCTCCCCATCGCGGATCTCCCGGGCACCGGCGAGCTCAGCCCGGGTAGCCTCGAGCCGACGGATGGCGAGGACGACCGGCTCGAGCCGGGCGAGCTCGCGGCCGAGCCTGCGGAGCGCGTCCGGGTCGGTCGACGTCTCCGGCTGGGCGAGCTCGGATTGGACGGCCTCGTACCTCGAGACCACCTCGCGGAGCGCGTCGTCGATCATGCGCCCGACGCGGGGAGGTCGGTCTCGGTCGGTCCCATCCCGGTCGTCCCGCCGATCGGCCCGGCCGGCTCGGCCGCGGCCGGATCGTGGTCGACGGCTTCCCCGTCGGCCTCCTCGATCGCGAGATCGGCGACTCGTTGCGCCTTGAACCGGGCTTCGGCGACGGTCAACGGCTCCCGCTCGAACGCGGCGCTGCCGTCCGGGATCGCCTCACCGTCGGCGGCGAGCGCCTGCTCCATCGACACGATCGCGACCTCGATCATGTCGTCGGTCGGCTGGCGGGTGGTGATCTTCTGGACCCAGATCCCGGGCGTCATGATCGCCTTGACGACCGGGTTGGCCCGGTGACGCGCGCCGAGCCTGAGCAGCTCGTACCCGAGCGCGGCGATGACCGGGATGAGCAGGATCCGGCTGACCACCATGACGACCGGGGTCTGCCGGCCGACGAGGCTGAACAGCAGGATCGACAGGGCGATGACGACGACCAGGAACTCAGTCCCACAGCGCTGGTGGGCGGTCGGGTACTTGCGGACCTCGGCCGTCGTCAACGCGTCGCCGGCTTCCCAGGCGTGGATCGTCATGTGCTCGGCGCCGTGGTACTGGAACACGCGCCGAATGTCCTTGGCCTGGGCGATCAGGACGAGGTAGCCGAGGAAGATCGCAACCCGGACGAGGCCTTCGACGAGGTGCTGGACGAAGCCGTTGTCGATCTGGCTGGTCGTGAACGTCGCGATCACGAGCGGCAGGAGGAAGAAGACCCCGACCCCGGCCGCGAGCGTGAGGAACAGCATCAGGGCGATGGCCCCCCGGCCGAGCTCGACGCCCTCCTCGGAGGCGGCCAGCGATGCCGATCGCACGAGCCAGCGGGTCCCGACGACGAGGGTCTCATAGAGGACGACGAGGCCCCGTACGAACGGCAGCCTGGCCCAGCGACTGCCGTGGAAGCCCGAGTCGAGCCGCTCGGTCTCCCAGACGATCCCGCCCTCGGGGCTCCGGAAGGCGACCGCGATCGCGTCGCGGCCGCGCATCAGGACGCCCTCGATCAGGGCCTGCCCGCCGTAGGTGTAACGCGCCATGCCGGAAGTCTACCGGCTCGCCGGTGGGTAACCGGCGCGGCTCATCCCGCGACTACGCCCGTGCCGACCGCTCCAGGCGCTTCTGGAAGCGCTCGACCTGGCCGGCGGTGTCGATGATCGTCTGCTTGCCCGTGTAGAACGGGTGGCAGTTGCTGCAAACGTCGACGCGCAGCTCGGGCCGGGTGGAGCCGACCGTGAACGTCGTTCCGCAGGAGCCGCAGTGGACCTCGGCCTGGTAGTACTTGGGATGGATGTCGGGCTTCACGACGGGGTTCTCCTCCGGCGCCTTCCGAGCGGGTCTGGCCCGCCGGTGGTCGTCGGCTACGGGTGCTGGGTTATGCCTCGGCCGCGACCGGCTCGACCCGGATGCGTTTCTTCGACTTCGTCCGATGCTCGAAATGGACCTTCCCGGTGACGGTCGCAAAGACCGTGTAATCGCGACCGAGCCCGGTCCCGTCGCCGGCCAGGAAGGTCATCCCGCGCTGACGGACGATGATCGAGCCGGCCGGAACGAGCTGGCCGTCACCGACCTTGACGCCGAGCCGCTGGCCGACGCTGTCGCGGCCGTTCTTCGAGCTCGAGCCTGCCTTCTTGTGGGCCATCGGGGTCTACTCGTCCTTCTTCGTGGTGCGTGACGCCTTCGGCGCAGGCTTCGCAGCTGCGTCCGGCTTGGCCTTTGGGGTCGTCTTCTTCGTGGCAGCGGCCTTCGTGGCGGGGGCCGCAGCCGCGGGCTTGGGGCTGGCCTTGGGGGCTGCGGCCGGCGCAGCGTCGGCCTTGGCGGCTGGCTTGCGCGCGGCCGGCTTCCTGGTCGCCGCTGCGGTTGGCTCCGCGTCGGCCTTGGTCGCCTTGGGAGCCTTGGCCGCGGCGAGCTTCGCGGCCAGTGCCGCGTCCTCGGCTGCCTGACGTCGAGCGGCCTCCTCCAGTCGCTGACGCTCGGTCTTGGCCTCGGACTCGGCCTTCTCGACCGCCGCTGCGGCACTCTTGCCGTTGAGCACGATGTCGGCGATCCGCAGGACGTGGAGCTCCTGGCGGTGGCCCTTCTTGACCCGGCGGCGCGCCTTCGGGCGGTACTTGAACGAGATGACCTTCTCACCTCGCTCCTGGCGCAGGACCTCGGCGCTTACGCTGGCGTCGGCCACCACCGGGTGACCGATCGCGGCCGTGTCGCCGTCGGCCACGAGCAGCACGCGGTCGATCGTGACGGTCTCCCCCGCCTTGGCGTCGAGGAGCTCGACCTCGAGCTGGGTACCGACTTCGACGCGGTACTGCTTCCCGCCGGTCTCGATGACTGCGTACATGGATCCTCAGGGCGTTCGGGGACAGGCTGAAGCGCCGACCTGCTGCTGGCGCGAACGCGAATGGTACGGCGAGCGTGCCCGAGCGTCAAACGTGGGCCACGGTGTCGTCCGTCAGGAGCCGCTCCCGAACGACCCGATCGACGAGGACCGCCTGGCCAAGGGCATCCGCCAGGGCCAGGACGACTTCGTCGGGCCGCCCGCTCGCTGCGTCGAGCGAGGTCCGAAGTCGCATCCGGATCGTGGCGCTGCCGGACCCGATGGGTTCGGCCATGACGTCGGGTGTCACGGCCTCGCGTGCCACGACCTCGACCCCCACCAGGAGGGGGCGGAGGTCGTAGTCGACGACTCGTCCGTCACCCTTTGCTCGAGTGCGTGGGAGGCTGTCGGCCGCGAGCAGCTCGTCGCAGGCCCGGGCGAGCTCGGCGGTTGGGGCGGAGCGCAGGTCGACCCGGTAGTCGGCCGCCATGAGCCTGGTGGCCAGCGGAGGCTCGCCGAGCCAGACGTCGAACAGGTCGATCAGCCGGTCGCCGTCCGGAAGGTGCCCGGCGAGTCGGGCCCGGACCTCGGCCAGCGTCAGGCGGTCCGTGAGGACGACGTCGACGACCTCCGCCTCGCCCGCCACCCCAGGCGCCAGGGGCATCGCCAGCATCACTCGTGGCCGAGGCGACTTCGCCTGGCTGGCCGCGATCGGGAGCCCCGCCGCAGACAGGGCTGCCACCCATGCCTCGACCGACTCGGGACGGGCGTCCGGCGCCGGATCGAGGTCACGCCGGAAGACGATCCGCCAGCGCTGGCGAGCCTCGCCGGGCCCCCGTCCGGAACGGTCGTCCACGTCTGCTAGTCTGACCGAGATGGAGCCCGACGCCCGAGCGGTCCCGCCGGCGAGGACTGCCGATCCCGGGCCGGACGTTCCCCGGTCCGGAGGGCAGGCGATCCGCCTTCGCGCTCCGACCCCCCGGGTCGCAGCCGTCATCGGCGCCGTCGTCGTCGGCGCGATCGTGGTGTTCGCTGCCGGTTCGGCGATTCGCCCGTTCGTCGTCGGCCTCCTCCTGGCTTACCTTCTCGATCCGCTCGTCGAGCGCTTCGCTCGGCGCGGGGTCCCGCGAGGGTTGTCGGTGCTGCTCGTCTTCGCGATCGTGATCGGGGCGATCGCGCTCGCCCTGTCGATCGCGCTCCCGCCGCTCATCCGGCAGATCGCGACGTTCACCGACGAGCTGCCATCGATCCTCGCCCAGATCCAGTACCAGCTCGATCACCTCAACGAGCTCTACGATCGGCTCGGCCTGGGGACCGAGCTGAGATCGATTGCCGACACGGTCGTGGCCGCGGCGATCGACGCCGTCCACCACCTCGACATCAGCTTCCTCCAGCCGCTGATCGACAGCGCGGCGTCCTTCGTCAGCTCGATCTTCGGGTACCTGATCCTGCCGGCGTGGCTGTTCTTCCTGCTCAAGGACCGACCGAAGCTCCGAGCCGGGGCCGATCGGGCGCTGCCGAGCGCCTGGCGGGCGGACACCTGGGCGATCGTGGGGATCGTCCACGAAGTCTTCGGCAAGTGGGTCCGCGGGCAGCTCGTTCTCGGCGGCGTTGTCGGGCTGGCGTCGTTCGTCGGGCTGACCGTCCTCGGCTTCTTCGTCGACCCGATCTTCGGCAAGTTCGCGATCCTCCTGGCGATCATCGCCGGGTTGGGCGAGCTCATCCCGATCATCGGGCCGATCATCTCGGCTATTCCGGCGGTGCTCCTGGGACTCACCGCGGGACTGGTGCCGGCACTCGCTGCGCTGCTGCTCTACCTGGGTATCCAGCTCGTCGAGAACAACTTCCTCGTGCCCAAGATCCAGAGCGACGCGATCGACCTCCATCCGAGCGCGATCATCACCGCGCTCGTCATCGGCGGAGCGATCTTTGGCCTGCTCGGGGCGATCCTCGCCCTGCCGGTCACGGCCGCCTTCCGCGACGTCTTCAAGTACGTGTTCCGGCGGGCCAGCGAAATCGGTGGCGCCGAGCCCGACGGGCGGCTTTCGTCCGAGGCGGAGGTGAGCGCGATGGAGGCGGCCGGCGCCCGGTTCGCCGTCGACGTCGGGGCAGAGTCCGTTCGATGAGCCCCGAGCCCGATCCGCGGTTCGACCCTTATCGCGTCCTCCAGGTCGATCCGGAGGCCGATGACGAGATCATCCAGGTCGTCTACCGACGCCTGGCCCGGATGAACCACCCGGACGTGGCGCCCGGGCCCGAGGCCGCGGCCAGGATGACCGAGATCAACGCGGCGATGGAGATCCTCGGCGACCCAGTCCGCCGTGCGACCTACGACCGCGGACGAGACTTTCTCCTCGCCCAGGAGCGGAGCGCCGCGGCTGCGGCCGAATTGGCGGCTGCGGCCGGCCAGGGATCGAGCGAACCGCCTGGAGCGACCCCGGGCAATCCCGGCGTCCGGAGCGCTCCGGGCTCGGGGGGTGAGGCGTGGGACGCCAAGAGTCGACCCGGCCCCGGTAGGAGCCCAGGCGGTGCCCCGACCGGGACCGCCCAGCCTCCGCCACAACCGCCCCCGCAGACCGTGTCGCCAGACTGGACGATCGGCCGGTCGACGATCGGTGGCGTCTACGATCCGTCGAAGATGCGGACTCCGGACGGCGAGGGGGCCGCCGGCCCGCCGCCCGGCAACCCGTCCGGCACGGTCCTCAACTTTGGCCGCTACAACGGCTGGTCGCTCGGCGAGATCGCCCGCAAGGACCTCGAATACCTCGAGTGGCTGGATCGGATGGCGATCGGCCGGACCTACCGCGGCGAGATCGATACGCTCCTTCGGCAGGCCGGCCGGCGGCGCGTCTCCAAGGTCGACGACGAGCGCAGGGGGCTATTCCGCCGCCGCTGAGCCGGCGCCGGGTTCAGGCGAGGGTCACGTCGGCGGGCGTCAGGTCGGCGAGCCTGGCCGAGCCATCCTGGCGCAGGACCACCCTCTCGGGCGTATCGACCTCGGGACAGGGGCCCTCGGTCACCACTCGGCACGCGTCTGCCGGATGTTGATGCTCTGCAGGATCCCGAGGCCGACGGCGATGCTGATCAGCGACGCGCCGCCGTGGGTGATGAACGGGAGCGGGATCCCGGTGATCGGCATCACCCCGATGACCATCCCAACGTTGATCACGACCTGGACGAGCAGCATCGAGGCGATCCCGGCGGCGATGCACAGCCCGAACGGCTCTTGCGACCGCCAGGCCGTGAGGAGGATCCGCCAGATGAGCGCCACGAACAGCCCGAGCACGAGCATCGCGCCGAGGAATCCGAGCTCCTCGGCGAGGAGCGCAAACGCGAAGTCAGTCGTCTGGACCGGGAGGAAGTCGCCCGCGGTTCTGGGTCCCATTGGTGAGGCCCTTGCCGAACAACCCGCCGGATCCCACCGCGATCTGACTCTGGAGCAGCTGGTAGCCCGACCCCTGTGGATCAGCCGACGGGTCGAGGAAGCTGAGCAACCGCTGCTTCTGGTAGTCACGCAGGATGTAGGTCCAGGCGATCGGCACGGCCGCGATGATCACGGCTGCGAGAACGGCCAGCCAGCGCACGCTGGCGCCCGACATGAAGAGCATCCCGGCGAGGATCCCGGCAAGGACGAGCGACGTGCCCAGGTCGGGCTGGAGGAGCACGAGCACCCAGGCCGGCGCCACCAGCAGGCACGCCCCGAGAATCGTCCAGATCGAGTCGAGCGACTTCTGGCGGGTGGCCAGGTAGTTGGCCAGGACAACGATCATCAGGATCTTCGCCAGCTCGCTGAACTGGAACTGGAACCACGGCCCGATCGAGATCCAGCGGGCAGCACCGCTGACCCCGTCGCCGATCGCGAGGGTCAGCACGAGCAGTCCCAGGTTGATGAAGTAGAGCGGCCAGGCAAACGTGCGCAGCCACTTGTAGTCGAACGCAGTTGCGATCAGGAAGATGACGACGGCGAGTGCCGTCCACACGAGGCCGCGGGCGAACGTCGAGCCGGCGTCGAAGATCCCGTCGCCGGCGGCAATGGTGTTGCTGTAGGCCATCGCCTGGCCGAAGCCGAGGAGGAGGACGGCGAAGATCGCCATCTGCCAGTCGAACGCACGCCAGGCGGCGCCGACGGACTTGGCGGCCCAGTCCTGTGCCCTGGCCGGCTCAGCCTTGAGGACGCCCATCAGTTCCCACCATAGAAGTTGCCCTTCCGCAGGAGGTCGAACCGGCGGAGGTCGTGCTTCACGTTGAAGTGGAGCTGGAGGTAGTACTTGACCATCTCGGTCGCCGTGTTGCCGACCGTATTCGAGTCATAGGCAAAGCCGATGACGGCCAACTCGGAGTCGGGCCGGGCAACGTTCCGATGCTTCGGCACGAACGCGACGAACCAGTTGTGGAACGGCAGCAGGCCCCTCGAGTCGCGGACGCCGAACTCGGCGGTGCCGGTCTTGCCGGCGACCACGATCGGTAGGTCGCGCAGGTTGAACGTGTGGCCGCTCGTCACGACCTCCCGAGCGCCGAGCCGCATGATCTGGAGGTTCCTCGCCGTGGTCTTGACCTTGTGGATCAGCTTCGGCGCGAACGGCCGGACGACCGTGCCGTCGGCATCGACGATCTCGCGGACGACCTGCGGCTGGTAGAGCTTGCCGCCGTTGGCCAGGGCCGCGTATGCGTTGAGGATCTGGAGCGGGGTCGTCGTGTCGTAGCCCTGTCCGATCCCGGCCTGGAGGACCTCGCCTGGGAAGATCGCCTGACCGAATGTGTCCTGCTTCCACTGGTTCGTCGGGACGATCCCCGGAACCTCGCCCGGAAGGTCGATCCCGGACTTTGCACCGAAGCCGAGCTGGTGCGCCCAGTAGGCCAGTCGCTCGATCCCGAGCCGCTGGGCCATCTGGTAGAAGAACGTGTCGCTCGAGTGAGCAAAGCCGGTCCGAATGTTCAGCCGGCCGAAACCGTAGTGGTTCCAGTCCCAGAACTTGTCCGGTCCGATCTGGATGTACGGGTGGGTCTGGACGAGCTCGTCGGGGCCGAGCTTCTTGTCGGCGAGCACGCCGAGACCGGTCACCAGCTTGTAGGTCGATCCCGGCGGGAACTGTTCGTTGATGGCGTGATTGAGGAGCGGCTTCTCGGGATTCTTGAGGAGCGCCTGGAAGTCCTTCCGGCTGATCCCTTCGGCGAACTTGTTGTTGTCGTACGTCGGCAGGCTGACCATCGCCAGGATCTCGCCGGTCTGAGGGTTCATGACGATCATGACGCCTCGCTTCAGCCCCGCCCGGTTCATGGCCCAGGTGACCGCCTTCTCGGCCAGCTTCTGCTCCTTGGTGTCGATCGTCAGCGTCAGGGAGTCGCCCGGTTGGGCCTCGCGATCGGTCGTCAGGACCTGGAGCTTGCGGCCGGCGGCATCGCGCTCGACCGTCTCCTGGCCGTAGGTTCCGCGTAGGGTCGACTCGTACGACGACTCGACACCCGCCTGTCCGATGAGGTCGTCGGGTTGATAGCCCTGATCCTTGAGGGCCTTGAGCGTCTCGGCGTCGATCGCGCCCGTGTAGCCGATGACCTGCGACATGAGCGGGCCGTCGGTGTAGTGGCGCTTTGACTCCACGGAGACCTCGACGCCGGGCAGGGCGAGGCGTTCCTCGGCGATGAGGTTGGCCGTCTCGATCGGCACATCCTGGGCGACCCGGACGAGGTCGAACCGCGAACCGGGATTCGAGTCGATCGTGACGTTGATGTCGGCCTGGTCGATCCCGAGTAACGCCGACAGTCGAGCGACGACCTCCTCACGCATCGAGAACGGCAGATCCGAAGGGCCGGATCTTGATCGCGAAGCTCGGCTCATTCGAGACCAGGAGGCGGCCGGTCCGGTCGTAGATCAAGCCTCGGGTCGACGGGAGCGCCTGCTTGACGGTCCTGTTCTGCTCCGCCTGGGCCTGGTAGACCTGTCCCCGGACGAACTGGAGGTAGACGAGCCGCGCGGTCAGGCCGCTTACGCCGATCAGCACGGCAATCCCGAACGCCAGGAACCGGATGAGCTGACGCTCGCGGCCGGACGCTCGTCGACGATCGCCGGAGCTACCATGCGATCCGCTCTCGCTCTGCCGCTCGCTGCCTGATGACGAGGGCGATCGGACCCACGACCGCGGCGATGGCCGTGCTGTAGATCGCGTCGGGCAGGAGGGCTCGAATCGGGTCGGCGACGGGGATCGGGTCGCGGAGGGCTCCATAGAGGACGAGATACAGTCCGCCCGTCAACATGCTCGTTACGAATACGGCGACGATGGGTACGACGAGTCGAACTCGATCGAGAGCGCGGCCGAGCACGGCCGCGATTCCGACCGAGACCACGAGCATGAAGGCGGTCATCCCAAGCGGCCGCGGGGCGAGAAGGTCGATCATCAAGCCCCCGATGAATGCCGAGATGAGTCCGGCCTCGACAGTGCCGGCAGTGGTTGCAACGACGGCGAACACGAGTACGAGATCCGGTTGTGCGTCGCCGATGGCCAGGTACGGAACGATTGTCAGCTGAAGGAGCGCCGCCACCACGGCGCCGACGGCGGCGAGTGCCAGACGCATCTCGTGAGTCGAACCTCGGCCTCGTGCCCGGCCGCTCGACGGATGCGCGAACGACCGCGACGACCGAGTTGCGGCTACGTCGTGCAGGAGTATACCGAGGCCATTCCGATAGGGGAAACGGCTCGCCTGAAGCTTCGGCTCGATCGCGGTCGCGCGATCCATGTTCCACGTGCAACCCTCGGCCGGATGCCCGTGGCGGCCGAGCGTGGATCCCTCCCGTGTCCATGACCGGGCGTGAGCGTGACCGGGCTTGAGCGTGCCGAGCCATTTGACGGCTCTCCCGGGCCGAATTCACGCGGCAAGAGCGGCGGATCCGCCGGGCGCACCCCGCCCGCGACAGGATCTGCGCCTGCTTGACCGAACCCAGCCCCTGTTGCACGTGGAACACGGCCGGACGGCCGGCTCGCGACCGGGATAAGTGCCGATTGAGCCTCGGCGAAGGCGTCCATGCGACGATCCGGGCCACCGCCACGACAGACAGGCTCGGCACGGCCGGGCGAGCGTGAGGATGGGCTCCAGATGCTAGAATTGACGCTTGTGAGCACCCCTCGACCGGCGGCTTGATGGGCCAGACGATCGCCTGTGCCAACCAGAAGGGCGGCGTCGGTAAGACCACCACCGTGGTCAACCTCGCAACCTATCTCGCACTCGCGGGCGAACGGGTACTCGTCATCGATCTCGACCCCCAGGGGAACGCGACGAGCGGCTTTGGGGTCGACCGACCGCTCGTGGAACGTTCCGTCTATGGGGCCATGACCGGCTCGGCGTCGCTGTCGGAGCTGATCGTCTCGACGCCGGTCCAGGGCCTTGACTTGGTCCCGGCCTCGCTCGCGCTGGCAGGAGCCGAGGTTGAGCTGGCCGGGCTCATGGCCCGCGAACGGCGACTCGCAACTGCGCTCGACGAGCTCCTCGACGATCGTGACTACCTGCTCGTTGACTGCCCCCCGTCACTCGGCCTGCTGACGGTCAACGCGCTCACCGCAGCCGATGCCGTGCTCATCCCGATCCAGTGCGAGTACTACGCACTCGAGGGTCTCAGCCAGCTCACCGCCACCATCAATTTGGTCCGGGACCACCTCAACCCGGACCTTGCCATCAAGGGAGTGGTGCTCACGATGTTCGACGCTCGGACGAACCTGGCGACCGAGGTCGCCCTTGAAGTCCGCCGCCACCTTGGATCGACCGTCTACAAGACGGTCATCCCACGGAGCGTGCGCCTCTCCGAGGCTCCGAGTCACGGCCTGCCGATCGCCCTGTACCGCCCCGAATCGAAAGGCGCCGAGGCGTATCGCGAGCTTGCCGCCGAATTCCTTCGCCGCGAACGGCGCTCGACGCCGGCGGCGTCCATCGGAACCCTCGTATCGTCGGGATCCCATCCCACCTCGGCCGAGCTGGCCGCCGCGGTGGACCTGTGAGCGCGCGGCACGGAGAGCGCCCCGCCGCCCTCGGACGCGGCCTCGCCTCGCTGATCCCGGGTCGCCCGGGAGCGCTCGAGGCGCCGGCCGAGATCCCTCTCGACCGGATCGTGGCGAACCCCTACCAGCCGCGCCAATCGATGGACGGCGCCGAGCTCGAGGCACTGACCGCGAGCGTCGCCGAGCACGGAATCCTTCAGCCAATCCTCGTAGTCGAGACGCTCGAGGGCTATCAACTGGTCGCCGGAGAGCGCCGCGTCCGGGCGGCCCGGCTCGCCGGTCTCGCCCGAATCCCGGCAGTCGTGCGCCAGCTGGCCGACCAGCACCAGCTCGAGCTCGCGCTCGTGGAGAACATCCAGCGGGCCGACCTCGGCCCGCTCGAGGAGGCCGGTGCGTATCGGCGCCTGATCGACGAGTTCGGGCTGACCCAAGACTCGGTCGCCCGGAAGGTCGGCCGGGCCAGATCGACGATCGCGAACTCACTCCGCCTGCTGGATCTCGATCCGTCGGTCCAGCGCGCCCTCGCCGACGGCCAGATCAGCGAGGGCCACGCCCGTGCGATCGCCGCGCTCGACGGTCCGGATCAGGCGCGCCTGCTCGCGATCGTAGTGGCCCGCGGGATCTCGGTCCGCCAGACCGAGGAGCTAGCCCGGCGGCTGCGGGAGCCGGCGGCCCACTCGGGAACCGCGGAGCGGATGTCGACCCCGATGCCGAGCGGGTCGAGGAGGATCTCCGCCGCGCGCTGGGCACCAAGGTCTCGCTCGCGCGGACTCGTCGAGGTGGGCGGATCGTGATCGAGTTCTACAGCGACGAGGAGCTCGGGAGGCTCTACGAGCGCCTGACCGGAGGACCCGCGTGACCGAGCGATCGACGAACCGGACGAGTGCGACTGCGGCGAGCGCCGCAGCTCCGGCCCCGGCGAGCGTGCCAGCGGCCGCCGGGCGGAGAAAGACCGCCCGGAAGACCGGAGGATCCGGCTATACCGCCGAGAGCATCCAGGTCCTCGAGGGCCTGGAGGCCGTTCGTCGTCGTCCCGGCATGTACATCGGGTCGACGGACAGCCGCGGCCTGCATCACCTCGTCTGGGAAGTCGTCGACAACTCGATCGACGAGGCGATGGCCGGCTTCGCCACTCGGATCGACGTCGCGATCGCCCAGGACGGGATGGTCACGGTCGACGATGACGGGCGCGGCGTGCCGGTCGGCAAGCATTCGACCGGAAGGACGCACTCGAAGTCGTCCACACCGTCCTTCACGCCGGCGGCAAGTTCGGTGGCGGCGGCTACAAGGTCTCGGGCGGGCTCCACGGCGTCGGGGTCAGCGTGGTCAACGCCCTGTCCGAATGGCTCCGGGTCGAGATCCGCGCGCGACGGCTTCGTCTGCGCCCAGGAGTACGAGCGGGGGAAGCCCACCGAGCCGGTCAAGAGGATCGGTCCGTCGGGCGGCCGCCACGGTACGAAGACGACGTTCCGGGCGGATCCCGAGATGTTCGAGAAGATCGACTACTCGTTCGAGGTCATCAGCCAGCGACTGCGCGAGTCGGCCTACCTGAACAAGGGCGTCTGGATCCGGTTCGTCGACGAGCGGGCCGATCGCGAGCGGTCGTTCTACTTCGAAGGCGGCCTGATGTCCTTCGTCCGGCACATGAACCGCAACCGGGAGACGCTGACCCAGCGCCCGATCTACGTCGAACGACGCGACGGCAGCACGTCGGTCGAAGTCGCCCTCCAGTACAACGACACGTACACCGAGACCGTGCTGGCCTTCGCCAACAACATCAACACGGTCGATGGCGGCACCCATGTGACCGGTTTCCGGGCCGCCCTCACGAGCTCGCTCAACGACTGGGCGCGCAAGGCCGGCGTGCTCAAGGACAACGACCCGAACCTGAGCGGCGACGACGTTCGCGAGGGGCTGACCGCGGTGATCAGCGTCAAGCTCGTCGAGCCGCAGTTCGAGGGCCAGACGAAGGCCAAGCTGGGCAACGCGGAGGTCAAGGGCCAGGTCCAGACCGTCGTCTCGGACGGGCTGACCCAGTATCTCGAGGAGAACCCCGGCGACGGCCGCCGCATCATCGAGAAGTGCCTAACGGCTTCGCGGGCCCGGGAAGCGGCGCGCAAGGCGCGCGACCTCGTCATCCGCAAGGGCGTCGCTCGACGGGCTGAGCCTGCCCGGCAAGCTGGCCGACTGCCAGGAGCGCGATCCGGAGCGGAGCGAGCTGTACATCGTCGAGGGCGACTCGGCCGGCGGCTCGGCCAAGCAGGGTCGCGACCGGCGTTTCCAGGCCATCCTCCCGCTGCGCGGCAAGGTCCTCAACGTCGAGAAGGCGCGCCTCGACAAGATCGTCGCCAGCGAGAACGTGCGGCCGCTGATCATCGCGCTGGGCGCGGGGATCGAAGGGATCGGCGACAGCTTCGACATCACGAAGCTGCGCTATCACCGGATCATCATCATGACCGACGCGGACGTCGACGGCGCCCACATCCGGACGCTGCTCCTGACGTTCTTCTACCGGCACATGCCCCAGGTCATCGAGCAGGGCTACCTGTTCATCGCCCAGCCACCGCTCTACCGGGTTAGCACCGGCAAGATCACCCGGTACGCCTCGACCGAGAAGGAGCGCGAGGCGATCGTCAAGCAGCTCAATGTCAAGAGCGTCTCGGTCCAGCGCTTCAAGGGCCTCGGCGAGATGAACGCCGACCAGCTCTGGGAGACGACGATGAACCCGGAGACGCGAACGCTCCTTCAGGTCGACAGCGAGAACGCCGCAGTCGCCGACGAGGTCTTCACGATGCTGATGGGGGAGAAGGTCGCCCCACGCAAGGACTTCATCAAGACCGAGGCCCGCAAGGTGCGCAACCTTGACATCTGACCTTGCCAGGAGCGGCCCCGAGACCGCAGCCGCAGTCGGCATGGAGACGTTCGAGTTCGAGCCGCACAACTGCTTCGCCTGCGGGTCACTCAACGAGCAACGGCCTCCGGCTGGACCTTCACCTGGGTGAGCGCCGGTCGTGGACCGAGTTCACGCTCGACCCGCGCTTCGAGGGCTGGGTCGGGGTCGCCCACGGTGGAATCGTGGCGACGCTCCTGGACGAGGTGATGGCCTGGTCGCTGGTGGCCGAGGACAACTGGGGCGTGACCGCGCGGATGTCGGTCGAGTATCGGCGCCCGACGCCGATCGGGAGGCCCCTCCGGGCCGAGGGCTGGATCGTCCGCGCCCGTCGACGGCTGGTCGACACGGCCGCTCAGCTCGTCGACGCGGACGGCACGGTCCTCGCCACGGCCGAGGGACGCTACGTCGCGGCCGACGAGACCCGCAAGCGCGAGCTCCAGGCCCGGTACGGATACCGCGCCCGCGCCGCCCGCAACGGGACCGCCGCCGATACGACCGACTCGGTGGACGCTCGATGAGCGCCACGACGACCGCCATGCGGCGCAGCCCGGCAGCGACGACCGGCGAGCCCTCGCGCCAGTCGGCGGTGACCGCGCGCGCGGTCGCGCTCGTCGCTGAACGCAAGCCGGCCGCCGAGGCCCTGGGCCGACAGCTGGCCGATCTCGTCGGCGACCCCGATGCCTTCGCCGCGACCCTGACCGCCGGCTTTCGGACGCTGGCGGATCCCGAGTACCTCGCCGGAACCCAGCGGATCGCCCCCGGGATCGGCCGGACATATGGCGTTCGCTGGCCGCTGACCGCGGCCGTCGAGCGCGGGTTCCGGACCGCGACCCGCAGGGAGCGCGCGGCCGGCTACCTCGAGATCGCCGCCCGGTTGTACGCCGAACCCGAGCTCGAACCGCGCTGGTTCGCGTTCGGCCTGCTCGACCGGCTCCTGCCGGAGGATCCCGAGCGGGCCTGGCAGCTCCTGCGCCGCGCCGCCCGGGAGGCGGGCGACTGGATCACCGTCGACACCCTCGCTCATCCGGTCGGCCGGGGGATCATCCTCGAGCCGTACCGCTGGGCCGAGCTCGACAGCCTCGTGTTCTCGCCGTCCCGCTGGGAACGTCGGCTCGTCGGCTCGACCGTCGCGACCCTGCCCTACGTCGATCACCGCCGCGGCCGGACGGTCGACGTCGGGCGGCACGGCCTCGAGCTCGTCGGCCAGCTCATCGGCGACGACGAGCCCGATGTCCAGAAGGCACTCGCCTGGGCGCTCCGCTCGCTGACGGTGGTCGACCCCGACGCCGTCCTGGCGTTCGTCGAGCATGAGGCAGGCGTCGCCGCAGGGACGGCCGACGGCAACCGCGCCTGGGTCCTCCGGGACACGCTCGTGAAGCTCCCGGCCGAGCCGGCGGCCGCCGTTCGCGTCCGGCTCGACGGCATCCGTCGCCGCCCCGGCCAGCGATCGAGCTCGCGCGCGGCGGCCACCGCCGCCCGGTTCGCCGGTGCTCCCGGCCTGCCCGGACCGGCGGCTCATCGAGACCGCTTCCCCGCCACGGCCACACCAGGAGACGCTAGACCGTGACCGACGACATCGGCGACGTCCGCACGATCCGCATCGAGGACGAGATGCGGGTGAGCTACCTCGATTACGCGATGAGCGTGATCGTGGCTCGTGCGCTGCCCGATGTCCGCGATGGGCTCAAGCCGGTCCACCGCCGGATCCTGTACACGATGGGCGAGATGGGCCTGAGCGGCACCAGTGCCTATCGCAAGTGCGCCGCGATCGTCGGCGAGGTCATGGGCAAGTACCACCCGCACGGCGACGTCGCCCTGTACGACGCCCTCGTCCGCCTGGCCCAGGACTTCTCGATGCGCTACCCGCTCGTGGACGGCCAGGGCAACTTCGGCTCGGTCGACGGCGACGGTGCGGCCGCGATGCGCTACACCGAGGCCAGGCTGACCCCGATCTCGGCCGAGATGCTCGCCGACATCGATAAGGAGACGGTCGACTTCGTCCCGAACTACGACGGGACGCAGCAGCAGCCGTCGGTTCTCCCGGCCAAGCTGCCCAACCTGCTCGTCAACGGCTCGTCCGGGATCGCGGTCGGGATGGCCACCAACATCCCGCCCCATCACCTGGGCGAGATCGTCGACGCCACGATCGCCCTGGTCGACGACCCGCAGCTGACGTCCGACGAGCTGTGCCGGTACGTCCTCGGGCCGGACTTCCCGACTGGAGGCACGCTGTTCCGCTACGCCACCCGGCGCAACCCGATCACCGGTGAGCAGGAGACCGTCGACGCGGTCCGCGAGATGTACGCCCATGGCCGCGGTCGGGTCGTGGTCCGGGCCCAGGTCGCATTCGAGGAGACCCGGTCGGGCAAGACCGCGATCATCGTGACCGAGCTGCCCTACCAGGTGAACAAGTCGGCCCTCATGGAGAAGATCGCTGAGCTGGTCAACGGCAAGCGGATCGAGGGCATCGCCGACCTGCGCGACGAATCGGATCGCGACGGGATGCGGATCTACATCGAGCTCAAGAAGGACTTCAACCCGCACAAGGTGCTCAACAACCTGTTCAAGCACACGGCGATGTCGTCCGCGTTCAACCTGAACATGCTGGCGCTCGTCGACGGGCAGCCCCAGACGCTCTCGCTCAAGGCCGTCCTCCAGCACTACGTCGACTATCGCCGCGAGGTGATCCGGCGCCGGACGGAGTTCGACCTCGGCAAGGCGCGTGCCCGGGCGCACATCCTCGAGGGCCTCAAGATCGCCCTCGACAACCTCGATCGGGTGATCAAGACGATCCGCGAGTCGGCCGACGTCGACGCCGCCCGGGCGAACCTCATGAGCCGGTTCAAGCTGTCCGAGCTGCAGGCCCAGGCGATCCTGGACATGCGCCTCGCCCGGCTGGCCGCCCTCGAGCGCCAGAAGATCGAAGAGGAGTACCTCGCGGTCATCCAGCTGATCGCCGAGCTCGAGGACATCCTGGCCAATCCCGGCCGGGTCCTGTCGATCATCAAGGAGGAGCTCGGCGACATCAAGAAGAAGTACGCGGGCGAACGCCGCACGAGGATCGTCGACGACTCCGACCGGGAGATGACCGACGAGGACCTGATCGCCGACGAGGACGTCGTGATCACCATCTCGGGTCGCGGCTACGTCAAGCGCCAGCCGGTCGACACCTACCGCCGCCAGCACCGCGGCGGCAAGGGGATCATCGGCCACGTCACCCGCGAGGAGGACGCGGTCGAGCACCTGCTCGTCGCGAACACCCACGACTGGGCCCTGTTCTTCACAAATCGCGGGCGGGTGTTCAGCTCGAAGGTCCACCAGATCCCCGACGCGAGCCGCCAGGCGAAGGGCATCCCGATCATCAACCTGCCCGGGGTCCAGGTCGAGTCGGGCGAGGTCCCGATGGCCACGATCACCCTGCGCGACTTCAAGGGCGGGACCTACCTCGTCCTGGCCACCCGCCGGGGGATCGTCAAGAAGACGCCACTCGAGCAGTTCGAGAAGGTTCGCTCGAGCGGGATCATCGCCATCACCCTCCAGGAGAACGACGAGCTCGCCTGGGTCGACACCGCGACCGGTCAGGACGACATCATCATCGCCACGGCGCTCGGCAAGATCGCCCGGTTCCACGAGACCGAGGTCCGGCCGATGGGCCGGCCGGCGGGCGGGGTCATCGGGATCCGCCTCGCCCGGCAGGGCGACTCGGTGATCTCGATGAGCGTCGTCCAGCCCGACGCCGACCTCCTCGTCCTGACCGAGACCGGCTACGGCAAGCGCGTCGCGCTGACCGAGTTCCGGGTCAAGCACCGCGGCGGCCAGGGCGTCCAGCTCATCGCCCTCGAGGGCCGCAAGACCGGCGACGTGGCGGCCGTCCAGCAGGTCACCGAGGCGGACGAGGAGCTGTTCCTCATCAGCTCCGGGGGCCAGGTCATCCGGACCGAGACGAACACGATCAACCGCTACAGCTCGAGCGCCCGCGGCGTGATCGTGATGCGGTTGGCGGAGGGCGATCGGGTCGTGGCCATCGCGGCATTCAGAGCGGGGCTGGCGGAGCAGGGGGCCATCGATGACAATGACCCCGGCGACGGCCCGACGGCGTGAGGTGAACCGGTGACCCAGTTCGGCGGGGAGGAAGCGCCCGTCTACGCGGACCGCTTCGACATCTACACCGGGAACGCGAACCCGGATCTCGCCCGGAAGATCTGCCGCTACCTCGGCGTCGAGCTCGGCAAGGCCGAGGTCTTCCAGTTCGCCAACGAGAACATCTTCGTCCGGATCCTCGACAACGTCCGCGAGAAGGACGTCTTCCTGGTCCAGCCGACCAGCCACCCGGTCAACCAGTCGATCATGGAGCTGCTGATCATGATCGACGCGTTCAAGCGGGCGAGCGCGGGTCGGATCACGGCGGTGGTTCCCTTCTACAGCTACGGCCGATCGGACAAGAAGGACCAGCCGCGGGTGCCGATCACGGCCCGCCTGATCGCCGACATGATCACCGTGGCCGGGGCGGACCGGGTCCTGACGATGGACCTGCACCAGGGCCAGATCCAGGGCTTCTTCAACATCCCGGTCGACGAGCTGACCGCCGTCCACATCCTGTCGAACTACTTCCGGACGAAGCACCTCGAGGACCTCGTCATCGTCACCGACCTCGGCTTCGCCAAGCGGGCGAGGACGTTCGCCGAGCTGCTCGATGCGCCGCTCGCGATCATCGAGAAGCGGCGAGTCGGCAACCTCGATCGGGCCGAGCTGATGAACGTCATCGGCGAGGTTCGCGGCAAGCGGGCGATCATCGTCGACGACGAGGTCGACACGGCCGGAACCCTGATGGAGATCGTGCGCGCGCTCGACCGCGAGGGGGTCAACGAGATCTACGCCTGCGCCACCCACGGGGTGCTGTCCGACCCGGCCGTCGAGCGGATCCGCGACTCGAGCCTCAAGGAGGTCATCCTGACCGACTCGATCCCGCTCCCGCCGGCCAAGCGGATCAGCAAGATCAAGACGTTCTCGATCGCGCCGCTCATCGGCGAGGCCATCAAGCGGATCCACCGCGGCGAGTCGGTCGGGGCGCTGTTCAGCAGCGACGTCGCCCTGACCCAGCAGATGCTGATGTGGGAGGACGGTGTCGCCCGGACCCTCGATCTTCGGGCGGACGATCCGCCGGCACCCCCGAGCGGACCGCTACGGGCCACCCCGATGGCCGCCCGGTTCGCGTCGGTCAAGCCCGGCGACCGATGAGCCTCCAGCTCAACCGACCGGACGAGACCGGCGGCCTCGAGAAGCGGCCGGCCGGCGAGGATGGAGACTGGCGCAATCACCTCGTCACGCCGCGCTGGGGCGGCGGCCTGCGCAAGCGACGCCTGCCGGCACTGGCCAACCCCGAGATGAACCCGACGTCGAGCCTCATGGCGGTCGCCTTCTGGGTCGGCCTGGCCGCGTTGACGTTCATCGTCCTGTTGGTCGGCTACGGCTCCGGCTTCTGGCACTGACCGCTCGGTGGCCGGCTCGCGGGCCCGGCTGAGAAGGGCCCTCCAGATGGGTCGCCGGACGCACCTCGCCTATACTGTCGGCCCATGCTTGGCTTCCTGAACCGCTTCGTCGACTCGAACGATCGCGAGCTCAAACGGATCGAGCCGGCGGTCGACGAGGCGAACGAGCTCGAGCCAGAGCTCGAGGCGCTGTCCGACGCCGAGATCCGCGCCCAATTCGACGTCCTCCGGGCCGAGATCCGCGAGGTCGCGACTCCGGACGAGCCGTCCGACGACGAGCTCCATCACCCCGACCTCGAGCGGCGCCGGGAGCTGGCGACGGCCCGCCGCAAGAAGGAGAACGAGCGCATCCAGGCCGCGCTCGACGAGGCGTTGCCCGAGGTGTTCGCGATGAGCCGCGAGGCGATGAAGCGGACGCTCGGGATGCGCCACTTCGACGTCCAGCTGATGGGCGGGGCGGTGCTCCACCAGGGCAAGATCGCCGAGATGAAGACCGGCGAGGGCAAGACCTTCGTGCCCACGCTGGCCGCGGTGCTCAACTCGATGACCGGCCGCGGCGTCCACATCGTCACTGTCAACGACTATCTCGCCCGGCGCGACCCGCAGTGGATGGGCCCGGTCTTCCACTTCCTTGGGGTGAGCCTCGGGATGATCACCCACGACGCGTCGTTCGTGTTCGAGCCGGGCTACCCGACGAGCGACGAGCGGTTCATCAACCTCCGACCGGTCGAGCGGCAGGAGGCATACGCGGCCGACGTGACGTACGGCACGAACAACGAGTTCGGCTTCGACTACCTCCGCGACAACATGGTGGTCGAGCTCGATCAGCGGGTCCAGCGCGGTCAGAGCTTCGCGATCGTCGACGAGGTCGACAACATCCTGATCGACGAAGCGAGGACGCCGCTGATCATCAGCGGCCAGGCCGAGGAGTCGGCCGACAAGTACTTCACGTTCGCCCGGCTCGTCCCGCGGCTCGCTGCCCGGCCCGAGGGCGCCGAGGAAGGCGGCGACTACTTCATCGACCTCAAGGACCGGGCGGTCAGCCCGACCGAGTCCGGCATCGACAAGATGGAGAAGTGGCTCGGCGTACCCCACCTCTACGACACCGACCCGACCCTGGCCCGCCATTTCGAGCAGGCGCTCCGGGCCCATGCGCTCTACAAGCGCGACCGCGACTACATCGTCAAGGACGGCGAGATCATCATCGTCGACGAGTTCACCGGCCGCCAGATGCCCGGGCGACGCTGGAGCGAGGGCCTCCACCAGGCGGTCGAGGCCAAGGAAGGGCTGCGCGTCCAGCGTGAGTCGGTGACCCTCGCGACGATCACGTTCCAGAACTACTTCCGGCTGTACGACAAGCTGGCCGGGATGACCGGTACGGCGATGACCGAAGCCGAGGAGTTCAGCAAGATCTACAAGCTCGAGGTCGTCGCGATCCCGACCCACCGACCGATGATCCGGGAGGACGATGCGGACCTCGTCTATCGCAACGAGACGGGCAAGTTCACTGCCCTGATCGAGGAGATCGTCGAGATGCAGGAGGCCGGCCGGCCGGTCCTCGTCGGCACGGTCTCCGTCGAGAAGTCCGAAGTCCTGTCGGAGATGCTCAAGCGGCGAGGGATCAAGCACGAGGTCCTCAACGCCAAGTTCCACGAGAAGGAGGCGCCGATCGTGGCCCAGGCCGGGCGGACCGGGGCGATCACGATCGCGACGAACATGGCCGGCCGCGGGACCGACATCCTGCTCGGGGGCAACCCGGCCGGGCTCGCCAGCGAGATCCTCCACCGGCGCGGGCTGAACCCGGCCGAGGTCGACAAGGCGACCTACGACGAGGCACTCGCCGAGGCGAAGGCGACCTGCGACGAGGATCACGCCCGGGTGGTCGAGGCCGGCGGGCTCCACATCATCGGCACCGAGCGCCACGAGAGCCGCCGGATCGACAATCAGCTCCGCGGCCGGGCAGGCCGCCAGGGCGACCCCGGCTCGTCGCGCTTCTACCTGTCGCTCGACGACGACCTCATGAAGCGGTTCGCCTCCGACCGGGTCGCCGGGCTCATGGAGCGGATGGGCCTCGAGGACGACGTCGCGATCGAGTCGCGCCTCGTCAGCAAGACGATCGAGAGCGCCCAGAGCCGGGTCGAGGGCTTCAACTTCGACATCCGCAAGCGGGTCGTCGAGTTCGACGACGTGATCAACAAGCAGCGCGAGACGATCTACGCCGAGCGCGACAAGGTCCTGCGCAACGAGGACCTCGGCGAGACGATCCTCGACCTGCTCGACCAGGAAGTCGACGCGCTGCTCGATCAATTCGCGGGCGGCGAGACCGACGACGGCTGGAACTTCGAAGGGCTGTCGGCCGCCCTCCAGGCGATGGGCCTCGACGGTCCAGGCACCTCCGAGGACGAGCTCTGGGAGATCGGCGGCCGGGAGGCCATCCGGGAGCACCTCCACACGCTCGTCGACCAGAAGCTCGAGGAGAAGGAGCAGGAGGTCGGCGAGACGGATTGGACGATGATCGAGCGGCTCGTCCTGCTCCGGACGATCGACTCGCTGTGGGTCGAGCACCTGACCGAGCTCGACGACATGCGGCGCGGGATCGGCCTGCGCGGCTACGCCCAGCAGGATCCGCTCAACGAGTTCCGGCGCGAGGCGTTCGCGCTGTACACCGAGCTGCGCGACTTCATCCGCCACCAGCTGGCCAGCACGATCTTCCGGGTGACGGTCACCCGCCAGCCGCCACCGCCGAACCCGATGCCGATGCCCGACGCGGCGACGCTTGCGTCACTGTCCGAGACACCCGGTGACAGCGGCTCTGGGAATGGCGATGGGCGCGCTCGCGGTGGCGCCACGGCCGGGGCGGGACCGGCCGCTGCCGGCGCCCTGTCCGGTCCGGTCGCACGCGGCCTGCCCAGCGGGCCGAACGTGCGTGGCGTCCGTAAATCGCTCGGCGACGAAGTCGTGGCCAGCGGGGCGGCTCCCGGGGGCTCGCCCGGCGCGCTGCGACCCGGCTACACCCCGGCCGGCGATCGGATCGGCCGCAACGACGTGTGCTTCTGCGGCTCGGGGTTGAAGTACAAGCGTTGTCACGGTCGGTGATGGAGGAGTCGCTCGACTCTCACCCTAGGTGATCCGCGATCTCGTTCGTCTCGTCGTCGCCGGACTCGCGATCGTCGCGATCGTCGTCGCCTATGGCTCGTTCCGGATCTGGGAGCACGGCGCCGACGACGAGACCCGGCCGGCCGGGGCGGTCGTGGTCCTCGGCGCCGCCCAGTACGACGGCCACCCGTCCCCGGTCTTCGCCGCGCGGCTCGATCACGCCGTCGCGCTGTTCCTGACCGGGAACTATCGCTACCTGGTCGTGACCGGCGGCAAGATCGATGGCGACAAGGCCACCGAGGCGGGGGTGGCCAGGGCCTACGCCCTCGCCCGTGGGGTGCCCGACGACCGGATCCTGGTCGAAGGCCGCGGCCGGACGACCCTCGAGTCGCTCCGCTCGGTCGGTGCGATCTTGGGCGAGAAAGGGATCACGGACGCGGTGTTCGTGTCTGACCCGCCGCACATGCTGCGGGTCCTCAGGATGGCCACCGACCTCGGCCTGACCGCCTGGGGGTCGCCCACCTCGACGAGCCCGATCGCGGCGGACCCGACGCGCCTGGTCGGCGCCTATGGCCACGAGCTCGGTGCGCTCGCGCTCTACTTCGCGTTCGGAGGCTCACCCGCCGGGGAACTCTCCGAGACCCGTTGAATCGCGCTCGGTTGTCCGTTTCTCCCTCTTGGCGAGGCGGGCTTGTGCCGGTATACTGGGCCAAGTTCTTCGATCGGATCGGCCAGGAGGGTGGCCCCTTCCGAAGCTGTCCCGCGACACCGCCCCGCCATTCCCCTGCCCACTAGAGAGGGAATCGTGAAGCAGGCCGAGGAAGCGTCGTTCATCGATCTCATCGCCTGCGAGCGCGATTGTCGGACCTGCAGCTATGCCGCCGCCCTCGACTGCGACGGTAACTGCGGAATCTGTCCCCACAACGGCTACTGCCCCTGCGTGAACCCCGTCGTCGCCCGGAGCAAGACGGCCCTTCGGCTGATCGAGCTCCGCCCGATCCTCCTCCAGGAAGCCCAGGCGAGCCGGTCCTAGGTGGACGCGACCGCCATCCGCGACCTGGCCGAACGGATCCGGTCGACCTCGGGGCGACTTTGACCTCGACGGCAAGGACGCTCGCGTCGCGCAGCTCGAGGCGCTAACCCAGGAGCCTGGTTTCTGGGACGATCAGGCCACCGCCCAGAAGGTGCTCCGCGAGGCCGACGGCCTGCGGACAGATGTCGGACTGTGGCGCGACCTGCTGGCCCGGGTCGATGAGGCGCTCACCCTCCTGGAGCTCGTGGAGGAGTCGGCCGACCCCGAGCTCCAGGCCGAGCTCGATGCCAAGGCCGCGAGCCTCGACGCGGACTTCCGCCGGGCCCGGACCCAGCTCCTCTTCTCGGGTCCGTACGACGCCGGCTCGGCGATCCTGTCGATCAGTGCCGGCGCCGGCGGGACCGAGGCCACCGACTGGGCGGAGATGCTCCTCCGGATGTACCTGCGCTGGGCGGCCAACCACCGCTACAGCACCGAGATCGTCGACCAGCAGGAAGGCGAGCAGGCTGGCATCAAGAGCGCGACGGTCGAGGTCGACGGGCGCTTCGCCTACGGCTTCCTCCGAGCCGAGCGAGGCGTCCACCGGCTCGTCCGGATCAGCCCGTTCGATGCGCAGAACCGGCGCCAGACGACATTCGCCCTCGTCGAGGTCATGCCCGAGGCAGAGGACGACATCGAGATCGAGCTCGACTGGGACGAGATCCGGGTCGACACGTACCGCAGCCAGGGCGCCGGCGGCCAGCACGTCAACAAGACCGATTCGGCCGTCCGGCTGACCCACCTGCCGACGGGGATCGTCGCCCAGAGCCAGAACGAACGGTCGCAAACCCAGAACAAGGAGACGGCGATCAAGGTGCTCAAGTCCCGGCTGCTCGAGCGGGCGCTCGAGGAGAAGGAGACCGCGCTCCGGGCGCTCAAGGGGGTCCACGTCGAGGCGGGCTGGGGCAATCAGATCCGGAGCTACGTTCTCCATCCCTACCAGATGGTCAAGGACCTCCGGACGGACCACGAGACGAGCAACACCACGGCCGTCCTCGACGGAGACCTCGACGCATTCATGCTGGCCGAGCTGGAGCGGGTCGCGACCGAGGATTCGGGCGACACCGGCGATGTCCCGGGTCTCGAGGTGCCTGGGTGAGCGCCGCGCGACGACCGCTGCCCGTGGCGCTCGTCGGGACCTCGTTCCGGCCGGCACGCCAGGACGACCTCCCCGAGCTAGGGGCGCTCTGGCGCGAGGCGCTCAACGACTACCTCAGGCGGCTCGGCCAGGAGGAGGTGCCCGACGAGCTCGGGCCACTCGCTCGGCTCCATGCCCACGCCCTCGCGACCGACCCCGACCGGTTCGTCGTCGCGACGGTCCCGTCGGCCGGCGGCAACCGGATCGTCGGGTTCGGCTCGGCGGTCGAGCGCGGCTCGATCTGGTTCCTGTCGATGCTGTTCGTCCGACCCGAGGCGCAGGGCCAGGGGCTCGGACGGGCCCTGCTCGAGTGGCTGCTCCCGGGCCCGGACCACCACGGACAGCTGGCGACGGCGGTCGACAGCCTCCAGCCGATCTCGACGGCCCTGTACGCGCAGTACGGGATCACCCCGCGGATGCCCGTCCTCGACCTGCGCGGCGAGATCCTCAGGTCGGAGGCGTTCCCGGCGTTGCCGGCCGGGATCGTCTCCGTGCCGTTCGAGACGATCGCGTCGGGGCCGCCCGGCGGGTCGGGCCATCGCGAGCTGGCCGAGACCGTGAATGCGCTCGACCGGGAGCTGCTCGGCGCCGAGCATCCGGACGATCACCGCTTCCTGCGGGCCGAGAGCCGGCAGGGCTTCCTGTACCGCGGCCCGGACGGCGTATCCCTCGGCTACGGCTATGCGAGCGAGGTCGGCCGGATCGGCCCGATCGCGATCCGTGACGGCACCCTCCTCGAGGCGGTGATCGGGCATCTCGCGGCGGCGGTGCCGGCGCGCGGTGCGCGGGCCGTGTGGGCGCTCGGGGCGGCGCCCCGGCTCGTACCGACCCTCCTGGCCGCGGGCCTCCGGATCGACGGCTTCCCGCTGATGCTGTGCTGGGATCGGCCGTTCGCCGACTTCGCGCGGTACGTGCCGATCTCGCCTGGCCTGCTCTGACGCAGCGCGCCGGCCGGCTCGGCCCGCGCGTGGTAGCCTCGGCCTGACGTGGCTCCCTCGTTCGTGCCTGCGGTCGGAGCCGAGATGCTGGCGACTGGTGCTCGGCACCGGTCCGGATCGCCGCCTCGGAGCAGATCGTGACCCTGGCCCCACTTCGAGCCGCAGCCCGCTCACACCGGTCCCGGCCGGTCGGCCTCGCCCCGACCGAGGCGCCGGTCGATGGCGCGGTCGTGGTCCTCCATGACGTCACGAAGACCTATCCGAACGGCAATGTCGCCTTGCGCGATGTGGACCTGGTCGTGCCCGAGGGCGACTTCGTCTTCCTCGTGGGACCGTCCGGCGCCGGCAAGTCCACCCTGATCCGGCTGCTGATCCGCGACGAGCTCGCGACCCACGGCGTCGTGATCCTCGACGGCCAGGACCTCGCCCGGCTCTGGACGCCGCCAGGTCCCGCGGATCCGGCGGAAGATCGGGATCATCTTCCAGGACTTCAAGCTCCTGCCGACGAAGACCGTCTGGGAGAACGTCGCGTTCGCGCTCGAGGTGACCGGCACGCCCGGGCGTGAGATCGCCCCGGCCGTCGATCGGGTGCTGGCGCTCGTCGGCCTGTCCGCCCAGGCACGCCAGCTGCCGAGCACGCTGTCCGGGGGCGAGCAGCAACGGACGGCGATCGCCCGCGCGCTCGTCCACGACCCGCGCCTCATCATCGCCGACGAGCCAACCGGGAACCTCGACCCGCTGATCAGCTGGGAGATCCTCCAGCTCCTCCTCCGGATCAACGAGCTCGGCGTGACGGTCCTCATGGCGACCCACAACGCCGAGATCGTCACCGCGCTGCGCAAGCGGGTCGTAGCCCTCGAGGAGGGCCGGATCATCCGCGACGAGGAGGCCGCCGCCTACCACCGTGAGGACTAGCCGGCCGTGATCTCGTTCGTCGCGTTCAGCCTGAGACGGGCCTGGCAGGGCTTCTGGCGGAACGCCGTGATGAGCCTGGCGGCCACCGCCACGATGGTCTTCATGCTCGTCCTGCTGGCTGGGTTCTTCGTCGTCCTGACCGGGCTCAACGCCGGGCTCGAGTTCGTCGAGGACAAGGTCCAGGTCGTGGCCGACGTGCGCGCCACGGCGACCACCCCGGCGATCGAGGACCTTGTCGCGCGGACGGCGGCCCTCCCGGAGGTGGCCAGCATCGAGTACGTCAATTCGGGCGAGGCGCTCCGGCGGTTCCAGGAGCGACTCCGCCAGCAGGGCCGCGAGGACCTCACCCAGTTCCTCGACAGCAACCCCCTGCCGGGCTCGATCGAGGTCAAGCTCAAGGACCCGAAGGTCTTCGGCAACGTCGTCGAGTTCCTGCGGGCCGATCCCTCGGTCGAACGGGTCAAGGAGGTCCAGAGCCTGATCGACCGGGTGCTGACGGTGACCAATCTCCTCCGGACGGGCGGACTCATTGTGCTCGTGCTGGTCGGCGTCGTCGTCTTGTTCATCATCGTGAACACGATCCGGCTGGCGGTGGTGGCTCGCTCCGAGGAGATCGAGATCATGCGCCTGGTCGGCGCCTCGGACGCGTTCATCCGCTGGCCGTTCATCTTCGAAGGGGCGCTGGTCGGTCTGATCGGCGCCCTGATCACGCTCGGCCTGCTCGCCCTGGGCGCCGATCCGCTGGGCCACGTCATGACCGGGTTCTTCGAGGTCCTGCCGCTCCAGCTCGGGTCGCTCGGCCGGGACCTGACCGTGATCGTCCTCGTGACCGGGATCGGCCTGGGCGTGCTCGGCTCGTGGGTTTCCGTGCGGAGCTACCTCCTGAAGTAACCCCCGCGGCCGATCCGGCCCGCTCGTCGTACGCTGTGCGGCCCGACCCACGCCTCGACACCGTCAGGACCGACCGATGACCGAACCGCTCCCCGAACCGCTCCCCGAACCCACGCCCGGAACCGACCCGGCGTCGGCGACCGCTCCAGCCACCACCCCGCCCGAATCTGCGCCAGCCCGCGCGACCGACGCCAGCCCCGGTCCAGAGCCCGGACGCCGCCAGGGCGCCCGCTTGGCCGGGCGATCCGTGACCCTGCCGATTGCCCTGGCGGTCGTCGCGTTGCTCGCCGGCAGCGCCCTGTTCCTGTCGGGCTTCGCCCTCGGCTCGCTCAAGGCCACGACGCCCGGCACCCCGGTCGACGAGGCCGCCGCCTTCCAGCCGTTCTGGGACGCCTATCGATCGGTGACCCAGGACTACGCCGGTGGGCCGGTCGATCGAAAGAAGCTCATCGACGGCGCGATCCGCGGCATGATCGCCGCGCTCGACGATCCGTTCTCCGCCTATCTCAGCCCGGACGAGTACCGCCAGTCCCTCCAGGGCCTGTCCGGCCGGTTCGAGGGGATCGGCGCTACCGTCGAGTCTCGCCGGCTGACCGGTGAGGGCGCCTGTCCGACGCTGGGCAACGGCTGCGGGCTGATCGTCGTCGAGCCGATCGCCGGCGCACCGGCCGAGAAGGCTGGGGTCAGGGCGGGCGACCGGATCGCGGCCGTCGACGGGACGACGGTCGACGGGCTGACCTCGGACCAGGCCCTCGCGAAGGTCCGCGGGGCGAAGGGCACGACCGTGGTCCTGACCCTCGTCCGCGGGGACGCCGCGCCGTTCGACCTCGCGATCGTGCGCGACGTCATCGTCCGACCCGAGGTCAGCGTCAGGGCGCTGGCCGATGGAGCTGTCGGCTACATCCGTCTGAACGGGTTCAGTGACCAGGCCGCCGCGGACTTTCGGGCCGCGCTCGGGGCGGACGTGGCCGCGGGACGGAAGAAGCTGATCGTCGACCTGCGCGGCAACCCCGGTGGGTTCGTGACCGACGCCCAGCAGGTCATCAGCCAGTTCGTCCCGGCCGGAACGGCGATCTTCTCCCAGGAGGACGCCAGCGGGACGCGCACCCCGACGACCGCGCTGGCCGGCGGTCTCGCGACCGATCCCGCGATCGAGGTCGTCGTGCTGATCGACGGCGGGAGCGCCTCGGCCAGCGAGATCGTCGCCGGGTCGCTCCAGGACCTCGGCCGAGCGAAGCTGGTCGGGGTGCAGTCGTACGGCAAGGGCACGATCCAGGTCTGGCAGCAGCTCGCCGACGACAACGGGGGATATCGGCTGACGATCGCCAAATGGCTCACACCGAACGGCCGCTGGATCCACCGGGTCGGCCTGACCCCGGACGAGAAGGTCGACCCGACGGCGACGGCCGCGGCCGGTTCGGATCCGTTCATCGATCGCGCGCTCGAGGTCCTGGGGGCCCAGGCCGCAGGCCGGACGGGTCTCGGGCGGGCGGCCTGATCGACCAGCCCTTGCGCTCGACGGCCGGTTCGTTTACGGTTTGCCGCGAACGAAAGGAGGTGATGTGCAGTGATCGACAGTAAGAGCTGCACCACCTCGCAGGAGATGGCCGTCTAAGCGGACAACCCTGCGGGTGGATGAAGCTTTCGAACGCCGGTCCGAGAGGGCCGGCGTTCGTGCGCCCGGAAGCTCGACCGCCGAGCCTCGCCCGGCGCCGGAGCCCCGGGATCCGATCCGCCACCACCCGCACCGCCGCCAGGAGCACACTCTCCGGGCCGGGCGACCGCCAGACGAAGGAGCCGACCGATGGGCGAGCAGACGATCGCCCTCAACCGAAAAGCGCGCCACGAGTTCACGATCGACGACACGTTCGAGGCGGGTCTCGTGCTGACCGGGACCGAGATCAAGTCGATCCGGGCGCGCAAGGTCAATCTGGCCGATGCCTATGTCCGGATCGACAAGGGCGAGGCCTGGGTGTACGGCCTGCACATCGCGCCGTGGGAGACCGGCAACCGCTACAACCACGAGGCCAAGCGTCCGCGCAAGCTCCTCCTCCACCGCGCCCAGATCACCCAGCTCCTGACCCGGACGAAGCAGAAGGGCCAGACGATGGTTCCGCTCAAGCTCTACCTCAACGAGCGCGGGCGAGCCAAGATCGAGGTCGCCCTGGCCCGGGGCAAGCAGCTCCACGACCGACGCCGCGACATCGCCGAGCGCGACTCCCGGCGCGACGTGGCCCGTGAGCTGGCCGACGTGACCCGCGGCCGGGGCTGACCGCCAGCGGAGCAGGTGCCGGCGGCTCAGCGGCACCGTGCCGACCGGCTCGACGCAGAGGAGCCCGGCGTGGTCGTGTTTCCGGCGATCCGCGGCCACCTGGGTGAGCCGACGGCCTGACGCTCCTCGGCCGGGGACGCTTGGCCGGATCGGGTCGGTGGGGTAGACTCAGGCTACGGGGATGCGTGGATTCGACAGGGTCCAGCTACCCGGGAGTGCGAGCCGAGGTGCCGTCAGGCCTCGTTAAACAGGCGGCAAAACGAAGTACCTGGCAACCGCCAGTCGACTCTCGCCTTCGCCGCTTAGGCGGTAAGGTGAGCGTGGAAGCAGCCTCCTCCTCGCGGGCTGTGGAAGCGTCATCAAGCGAGGATGCAGCCGACGCCAGCGCCGCGTAACGTCGGACCAAGCCCGATCTAGGGACACGTGACTGGACCGTCCGGTAGCCTGCCGATGGGCGCTCGGGCGGTCGACGACAAACCATCGGACACGCTCGTAGTGGTCCCGGGCGAAGGGTTCTGGACGGGGAGTTCGACTCTCCCCCATCTCCACCAGCTCACGCCAGGCGCCGTGCACGCCGTTTCCCGCCGCGGTCCCGTCCGCCGGCGGCGGCCCTACTTGCCGGTGCCGACCAGGATGATCCCGATCATTCGCGCGTAGTGGCTGTAGATCGTTTCCTTGTGGATGATCTTGCCGGTCTTGTCCTTGACCGTCCGGGTGACCCACACGTCCTGGCCGTCGGCCGGGTACTCGATCTGCTCGCGGACGCCCTTCCTGAGCGAGGCCGTGCGCTTGACCTGGGTGAACCCAGATCGGTAGTTCTTGACGATCGGCCGGCTGAACGTGACCCGGCGACCGGACGGGACGCTGTAGAGCGTGAACCGCACGATCCCGGGCCGGGCATAGGTCCGGATCAGGATCGGGTACTTCGTGTCGTTGCGGAAGGTCATGTCCTGGACGCTGCCGCCGTCCTTGAACACGGTCGCGTCGAGCCCCTTCGGGTACCGGGTGATGTAGTAGTAGTGGTTCTTGCGCGCCCCCATCTGGAGACCTGCCCGGACCGCGGCGTTGAACAGCGTGGTCGACGACGAGCAGATCCCGCCGCCGATCGACTTGCCCTCGACCGAGTGGCCGTCGATGATCGCGCCGCCGAGCCGGTAGCCCTTCGCCAGGCTGACCTCGCCGACCGTCTTCCAGTAGCTGAACCACTGGCCCGGAGCGACGACCGTCCCGTTGATTGCCATCGACGGGATCGTGATGTTGTTGCTGAAGCCGTTGTGCGCACCGCTCTGGTAGTAGGTGGTCCAGCTCGAGATCGCCTTCATCAGCGGAGCGGCCTTGGCGGCCTGCTCGGTAGTGAGCGTCGGGGCCACGATGGCGAGGGCGGGGACGATCCCTGCCGAGGGCTCCTTGCCGGCGCTGGCCCGGGCGAAGAGCAGGTCCTCCACGAGCGTGATCGTCCCGGGCACGTCGAGCTTGCGCCCGTTCTTGGCCGGCTTGACGCCGACCACGTTGCCGCTCTTGCTCGTGTAGAACGACGCCGACTCGGCCTGCGCGTCGACCTTCTTGGACAGGGCCTTGACGGCCGTCTCGATCATCGTCGGATCGGCCAATGGCCCGTAGCTCCCGTCCGACCAGGTCCCGAACGTGACCCAGCTGCGGACGGCCGTGTCGGCGATCTTCCAGCTGTCCTTGCCGTGGGTGAGGGTCACCGGGGCGATCATCCGGTTCGCGCGGGAGTGGGCGATCATGGCATCGACGTCGGTCACGGCGGGGGCGACCGGGCTCACTTCGAGCGGCACAGCCAAGCTGCTCGGCGCATCCGGCTCGGCGAGGGACTCGTTGATCGTTGCCGTCATCGCCGCCTGGTCGACCTGACGGCCCCAGATGGCCGGCGTGTCGACGAAGCCGGCCGGGCCCGTCGACACTGATGCCGAGGATGGCTCGCTGTCGATCGTGGCGGCCAGCCCGGCCAGGGTGGCGGCCAGGACGTCCTGGTCGATCGCGACCTTCGGGGCGACCTCGACCCGGTTGAGGACCGTCCGCGCTTCCTCGACGACACGCTCGACGGGGCTCCCGGTCCGTCCGATCGCGAACGCCTCGTCGAGCATCGCGTCGACGTCGGGGCGGCGCCCGAGCTGGGCATAGGTCAGGGTCGTCGTTCCGGTCGGGGTCGTCAGGCTGACCGTCCCGCTGCCGACCGAGGCGAAGGCAGCTTCGAGCTTGGTCGCAGCCTCGGCCCGATTCAAGCCCGCCACGTCGACGCCACCGATCGATACGCCTGCAGCGACCTTGCCGGCGTAATTGCTCTCGTAGGCCACGATCGTGCCGACGGTCGCGACGGCAACCAGCAGGAAGCCGACGACGAACGCGACGAGCACGCGGCTGAACCGCCAGCGGCGTGGCTCGATGGCCGTCTCGATGAGCTGTGTCTCGGTCGTCGTGGTCATGATGCGTGGGACATCCTACCAGCATGGTTCGCCAGGTCCAGCACGTCGGTTCTCGGCCGATCGGGACGGAACGAGGACGGTTGAGGCGTTCGACCTGTGTCAGGCCCTCGGCAGAACGACGATCCGGCGGTTCGGTTCCTCGCCGATCGACTGGGTGACGACGTCCGGATTGTCGCGCAGGGCGATGTGGATCCAGCGCCGCTCGAGCGCCGACATCGGCTCGAGCTGGAGCATCTTGCCGGTCTCGACGACCCGCTCGGCCGCACGCCGGGCGATCTCGACGAGCTGGCGCTCCCGCCGGCCCCGATAGTCCTCGACGTCGACAAGGACGCGGGTCCAGTCGCCCATCCGGCGCGACAACATGAGGTTGACGAGGTGCTGGAGTGCCGACAGGCGCTCACCCTTCCGCCCGATCAGGGCGCCGAGGGCCTCCTTCTCGTCCTCGTCGCCGACGACGTTGAGCCGGCTCGTGTCGCCGGTTTGGACCTCGACTCGAACGTCGAACTCGAGCAGCTCCATGAGCTTCTCGAGGATCTCCTTGCCGGCCTGGAGCGCCTCCGGGGACGCCTCGGCGGCGTCGAGCTCGGCGCGCTCGGAGGCGACGGAGCCGCGCGCGGCAGCGAGCTCGGCTCGATCGCGCTCGGTCAGGTCGCTCGACGGCGCCCGACGGGGGCGGTCGTCGCGGCGGGGCGGGCGGTCGTCGCGGCGGGGCGGGCGGTCGTCGCGCTGGCGGTCGTCCGGGCGCGGCGCGCGATCGGTCGGGGCCTGGCTCGGCTCGGCGTCCCGACGCGGGGGTCGGTCGTCGCGGCGGGGCGGGCGATCGTCGCGCGGCGTTTCGTCGCGGCTGGGCGCGGGCAACGGAGCCGAGGCGGCCGCTTCGCGCTTCGGGGCAGCCCCGCCGAGCGCGCCGCGTGGCGCGGCAACGATCCGGGCCGGCTCGGCGCCCATCCCGAGAACGCCCCGGCTGCCGGGGGTCATGATCTCGAAGTCGAGGTCATCGAGCCCGACCGAGAACGTGTCCCGAGCGTTGCGCAGGGCCTCCTCGACGGTCTTGCCGGTGAACTCCTGGTAAGCACTCATGTCAGCGTCGTCTCCCTCGGCGGCCCTTGCGGCCGCTGCGTTCGCGGGGTCGGACGGTCGAGCCAGCTCGTGCGGCCCGCTCGTCGGTATTCGTGAGCACCGAGTTCGGTGCCCGCTTCGCGGGATCGGGCGCCGGAACGGCGACCGGGAAGCGCGGGGTGTGGTCCTTCGCAAAGGACGGGGTCCAGCCGAAGAGCGGGAACATCCCGCCCCAGCCAAGGATCAGGTACTGCTGGACGATCGAGAAGATCGTCGACACGATCCAGTAGATGAACAGGCCGGCGGGCAGGAACCCGCCGTAGAAGATCGAGATCAACGGCACGAACAGCATCGTCTGGCGCTGGATCCGCGTGTTCTGGTCGTCGACGCCCGTGCCGGCGGGCGGCAGCGTCATTCGTGACTGGACCATCTGGAGCCCGGCTGACATGATCGCCAGGACCGAGATCCCGATGCCGAGGATCGGCGTCGTGAAGAGGACGCTCGGCTGGCTGAGGTCGATCCCGAAGAAGTTGGAGTTGATGCACGGCTGGACGATGCCGTTGACGATCACCGGAACCGGGTCGCACGGTGGTTGGATCGTGATCAACTGGATCCCGAACACGTTGAGCATCGCGCTCGGGTTGTAGTTCTGGAGCCCGTCCCTGAACACCGTGTACATCGGGATCAGCAGGACGAGCTGAAGGATCAGCGGCAGGCAGCCCGACGCCGGGTTGATCCCGCGCTCCTTGTAGAACTCGCTGGTCGCCTGCTGGATCTTGACCCGGTCGCCCTTGTAGCGGCGCTGGATCTCCTTCAGCTCGGGGCCGACGAGCTGCATCCGCTTCTGGGACACGATCTGCTTGCGATAGAGCGGGACCAGCAGGAGCCGCACGAGCAGGGTCGTGATGATGATCGCCACGACCATGTTCTGGGTGAGCTGTTCGAAGAACACCAGCGTGATGAACAGGGCCTGGAAGACCGGCGTGAACAACCAGGCGATCGTCGAGACAGGGTCCGTGCCGGGCTTGGCGGGCTCGAGCGGGACCGCCGCCGGGTTGACCGTTGCCGACGCGGTGTGGCTGGGCGCGGCGGTCGCTCCGGCGGAGGCGGCCGGGGAAGCCGGCGCGACCGACGGACTGACCCCGCCGATCGGCGTGCAGGCGGTCAGGATCAGGACCAGCCCGACCGCGAGCAGGCCGGCCAGGACCCACGGCTTGAGTCGGGAGCGCACGGACCGTGACGGCCTGGCCTCGCTAGCGGACCGGGTCATAGCCGCCCGGATTCCAGGGGTGGCAGCGGGCGATCCGGCGGGCGCCCATCCAGCTGCCCTTGAGCAACCCGTACTTCGCGATCGCCTGCTCCGTGTAGCGCGAGCAGGTGGGCTCGAAGCGGCAGCTCGACGGCAGCCAGAAGAAGACGATCCGATAGAGCTTGATCAAGCCGATCCCGAGCGTCTTCACGCGGTCCTCGGTCCTCCCAGGACTCCTCCCCGCTGGAGGAGCCGGCGAACCGCCTCGGCAATCTCGTCGTGGCTTGCGTCCACGACCGCCGGGCGGGCGATGATCAGTACGTCCCAGCCGGGCTGGAACGAGGGCGCCAACGCCCTGAGCACCTCGCGGAGCCGCCGTCTGACTCGGTTGCGGACCACCGCGCCACCGAGCCTCCGGCCGGTCGACAGGCCGACCCGGGTCGTTTCAAGATCCGTCCTCAGGAAGCGGGCCGTGAGAAGCGGGTGGGACCGGACGGTCCCGTCGCCCTGGAGCGCCCGGAAGTCCTTCGGACGGGAGAGCACCACGAACCGCGGCGCCTTCGCTCCGCGTTCGCTCGTCAGACCGTGAGCCGTTTGCGACCGCGCGCTCGGCGTGCGGCCAGGATGCGCCGGCCCCCGGTGGTCTTCATCCGGGCGCGAAAGCCGTGCTCCTTGGCGCGATGGCGCTTCTTGGGCTGGTAGGTCTGCTTCATCGAGGTTGTGCGCGATCCTCTCCATCCGACCTCGGGGACGATCGTCTCGACCCCCTAAAGGCACGCGAACGCGCCTGGCGCTCGAAAGCGCAGGGCGCGTCGACGTTCTCGCGATTATGGAACGGCCCAGAAGGGGGTGTCAAACGACGGTCGCGCCTCCGGCCGAGCGAGCGGCCCGCAGACGGGATACCGGCCGGGCCCGCCGGCTGGCCATGCGATGGGCCATGCACGTATACTCCCCTGGAGTATCAGGACGATTCGCGCTGGAACGCCTTGCGAGCCGCCTCCGGGCGGTGCTATCCTTCGCGGGCCCCCGGCGCCGGGAAGCGCGGTGGCAACCTCTGGAGGACCTCCGGAGGAGCCCACGGAGCGGACCGCCGCCGGCCTGCAGAGCGCGCCGAACGAGCCCACGCCACGGTTCCCCCGAGCCCGCGCCCTTAGATAACCGTTACCCATCGACAGCCCCCAGAACCCACAGGTCAGACCCATCGATGGACGCGAAGCAAGTCTGGCGTGCAGCCCTTGGCGAACTGCAGGTTGCGCTGTCGCCGGCGAACTTCGAGACATGGCTCCGTGACACGCAGCTCGTCGACGTCGACGACAACCGGTTCCGGATCGCCGTGCCAAATGGCTTCGCCAAGGACTGGCTCGACACCCGCTATCGGTCGTTGATCTCGCAGACGCTGGCCAGGATCGTCGGCTACAGCGTCCAGGTCGAGTTCGTCGTCCGGTCCGCACCGCCCGAGGCGGCCCGGCCCGTCGACGGCCCCGGCACGCCCGTCGGCCCTGGTCCGATCCGCGAACGGCCAGCAGGTCCGGCTCGAGCCGACCCGGGTTGGGGGCGAGGGTGGCGCGTCGAACCTCAACCCGCGCTATACCTTCGCCAACTTCATCGTCGGCTCGGCCAACCGCCTGGCCCATGCCGCCAGCCTGTCGGTCGCCGAACGTCCCGGCCACGCCTACAACCCGTTGTTCCTGTACGGCGGGGTCGGCCTCGGCAAGACCCACCTCATGCATGCGATCGGCAACCAGGTGATCGCCAAGTTCCCACGCAAGAAGGTCGTCTACGCGACGTCCGAGAAGTTCACGAACGAGTTCATCACCTCGATCCAGCAGGGCAAGATCGACGAGTTCCGGGCGCGTTACCGGCGGATCGACCTCCTGCTCATCGACGACATCCAGTTCATCGCCGACAAGGAGCGGACCCAGGAGGAGTTCTTCCACACGTTCAACACGATCCACGAGGACGGCAAGCAGATCGTCCTGTCGAGCGACCGGCCGCCGAAGCAGATCGTGACCCTCGAGGAGCGACTTCGGAGCCGGTTCGAATGGGGCCTGATCGCCGACCTGACCGCACCCGATCTCGAGACGCGGATCGCGATCCTCCGGGCCAAGGCGGAGGAGGGCGCCGTCCCGATCACCTCGGACGTGATCGAGTTCATCGCCCGGAAGGTCGTCAGCAACATCCGCGAGCTCGAGGGTGCGCTGAACCGGATCGTGGCGTACGCCAGCATGAGCGCCGTGCCGATCAGCATCGAGCTGGCCCAGGCGGTCCTGGCCAACGTCATCTACAACCCGAAGAAGCGCCAGGTGACCCCGGAACGGATCGCCAAGGTGGTCGCCGACTACTACGGCGTCCCGATGGAGGCGCTCCAGGGCCAGAAGCGTGACAAGGCGATCGTCATGCCCCGCCAGATCGCGATGTTCCTGATGCGCGAGGAGACCGACGTGTCGCTCCTCCGGATCGGCGCGGAGCTCGGTGGCCGCGATCACTCGACGGTCCTTCATGCCTGCGACAAGATCAACCGGGAGTCGGCCATCAACGACGAGCTCCGGCGCGAGATCGCCGCCGTCCGCGAGCTCATCTACGCGGACTAGATCGGCCATCAGCCGAGAGCCCAGCCCTGGGGCCGGCTGGTGCGCCGAGGCACCGATCGGGCCGTTCCGTGTGGATAACGGCAGCGATTCGGTGGAAAAGCGTCCCCCGGTGTGGACAAGGGACGTCCATTGCGGTCCGGTTCGGACGTACCGCCGGGGCCTCGCGTGGACAGCTTCAGCCCTCCTGGCGCCGGTCGCGGGTCGCACTCCCGATGGTCCACCGCCTGTCCCGGAGCAGTCCCCGAATCGGGCCGTCGAGTCCACTGCCGGGCCGCAGTCGTGAACAGCCGTCGGCCGCACGGCCACTCGACGTCGTCCACGCCGTCCACCGCATGATGACGGTGATGACGTTCTAAGATATGGATGGATCTACCCACTCCGCCCCACGGGCCCGGCGCTCCGAGCCCAGCGGCGAGCCCGGGACCGACCCGCCGAACCGATCCGGCTCCTTCGGACGACCAGCCCTCGCTTCCTCGGAGTGAACCGCTCGTGAACGTCTCGGTCATGCAGGAGAACCTCGCCCGCGGCCTGTCGGTCGTCAGTCGAGCGGTCTCGTCGCGAAGCACCCTGCCGGTTCTCGGCAACGTCCTGATCCGGACCGAGGACGCGGGTCTCAAGCTGACCGCGACGAACCTCGAGATCGGGATCACGTACTGGGTTCCCGGCAAGATCGACGCGGACGGAGCAATCACGGTCCCGGCCAAGCTCCTGGCGGACATCGTGGCCAGCCTGCCCGCCGGCGAGCGGGTCGACCTCGAGCTCCAGGCGGGCGACACGCTCGAGGATCCGGTCGGGGCGCTTCGAGACCCACGTCAAGGGCATCGATGCCGAGGAATTCCCGGCCATCCCGACCGCCGGCGAGCGCCCGACCACCCGGATCTCCCAGAAGGTGCTTCGACAGGCGCTCAACGAGACGACGTTCGCGGCCGCCAGCGACGAGGCCCGTCCGATCCTGACCGGGGTCCTGTGCCGCTTCGAGGGAGACCTGCTGACCCTGGCGGCGGCCGACAACTATCGGATCGCGGTCAAGACGATCCCGACCCTCGACCCGGTCGAGGAGACGAGCATCGTCGTCCCGGCCCGCTCGCTCAACGAGCTCAGCCGGATACTGGCCGACGTGGACGACCCGGTCGACGTGGTCCTCGCCCCGAGCAAGAACCAGATCCTGTTCCACCTCGAGGGGATCGATCTCGTGAGCCGGCTGATCGACGGCCAGTTCCCGAACTATCAGCAGGTCCTGCCGAAGGGCCATACGACCCGCTCGGTCATCGATCGCGAGGAGCTCCTGAAGGCGGTCCGGCTCGCCGCGCTGATCGCCAGCGCCGCGGCGAACATCGTCAAGCTCGGGGTCGGCGTGGACGGCGAGCCTGGGGTCGTCGTCACGGCGGCGGCCGAAGTCGGCGACAACGAGGGCCGGGTCGAGGCGACGGTCGAGGGCGACGGGACGACGATCGCCTTCAATGCGCGCTACCTGGTCGACGTGCTCCAGAACGTCGACGTCGACCAGTTCGCGCTCGAGCTCAACGGACCGCTCTCACCCGGGGTCTTCCGCCCGGTCGGCGACGACGCCTACACCCACGTCGTCATGCCGGTCCGGACGACTTCCTGAGGAGGCCGGGTCACCGGCCCGGGATCGGTCTGCTCGAGTCGATCCGGCTCCGCGACCTGCGCGGCTACGCGGCCCTGGACGCCGACTTCGGACCCGGCCCGCAGCTCGTCTGGGGGCCCAACGCGGCCGGCAAGACCAGTCTCCTCGAGGCGATCGTGCTGGTCGCCTGGGGTCGCTCGCACCGGACGAGCACCGATGCCGAGCTGATCCGCTGGGGCGCCGACGTAGCGCGGGTCGAGGCACAAGTCGGGTCGGCCGACGGGGCTCCCGGCGCCGAGCCGTCGACCGTCGAGGTCGCCCTCGTCCGTGAGGGCGGCGCGGGTCAGCGCAAGCGGATCCGGGTCAACGGGGTACCGCGCCGGGCGACCGCCCTGAGCGGCGTGCTTCGGACGGTGATGTTCGCGCCCGAGGACATGCTCCTGGTGGCCGGCTCGCCGGGCCCCCGGCGGGCGGCGATCGACACCCTGGCGGCGAGCCGGACGCCCTCGTTTGGCCCTGACCTGGCGACCTACGGCCGGGCGCTCCAGCAGCGGAACGGCCTGCTCCGGGCGATCCGAGAGGGTGCGGCGGACCGGGCCGAGCTCCGCTTCTGGGATGGCGCCCTCCTCGACGCCGGCGCGAGCGTCGTCGAGGGCCGCCTGGCGACAATCGAGGCGACGGCCGAGCCCCTCCGCCGCGCGCATGCCGAGATCGCCCCGGACGAAGGGCGCCTGACGATGGGCTACGAGACGAACGCTCCGCGGCGGCCGGGTGAGACCGTTCGCGACGCGCTGGGTCGGCGGCTGGTCGAGACGGCCGACAAGGAGGCGTGGAACGGGGCGACGCTGGTCGGACCGCACCGCGACGACATCGTGTTCGAGCTCGAGGGCCGCGACCTCGCCGGGTTCGCCTCTCGCGGACAGCAACGGACGGCGATCCTGGCGCTCAAGCTGGCCGAGCTCGATGTCCTCACGAGCCTCGACAGCCGCCCACCGCTGCTCCTCCTGGATGACGTCTTCAGCGAGCTCGACCCAGAGCGACGCGCCCACCTCGTCCGGCGGATCGCCGAGCTCCCCCAGGCGTTCGTGACGACGACGACGCTCGGAGACCTCGATCCGGCGCTCAGGGCGGCCGGCTCGAGCTGGTCGGTCGAACCGGGCGCGGACGGCGCGACGCTCGTGGGCCCGGGTCAGCCGGCGACCGGTCCGATGACCTCGCGGCGCGGCCCGATGGTGCGCATCGGCGACCTGCTGCCGGCCGCCGCTCGCGAGCTGGGTCTCGAGGCGGAGCTTCGGCTGGCGCGCGCCGGGTCGACCTGGGATGCCCTTGTCGCGGAACGGGTGCCGGCGGCCACCGGGGCCTGCCGGCTGGTGGCGATCGAGGGTGACGCCCTGCTCGTCGAGGCCGACCAACCGATCGTCGGGCAGGAGCTCCGACTGCGCACGGGTGAGCTCCTGGGGGCCTTCCGGACGGCCCCCGGCGGGTTCCCTGCCGCCGGGCTTCGGGTCCGGGTCCGGCGGGTATAATCCGGCAGGCCTGCCAGCCGCCTCGAGGGCCGAGAGCCTGCCCCGAGACCTCGACCAGCCAGCCGGGGGGCACCGGGACCGCCCAGCCCGCCAGATCGAAGACGAGGCCCGCTTTTGGCCGTACGGCTCCAGATGAAGCTCGGCTTCGTCGCCGAGCAGGACCGCCTCCCCGACTCGCCGGACACGGTCGTCCCGGAAGAGCCCACGATCGGCTCGATCGTTCGATCGAAGGGCAATCTGTACCTGCTCGTGACCGGCCGGACGGCCGGCGCCCGCCTGCGCGAGTCGACCCGGCTCGTCTCCGACACGATCCGCCGCGAGTACTACTACGACGAATCGGCCGGGATCGTGGTCTGCCTCGAGAAGGCGATCAAGGCGGCCAACAAGAAGCTGGGTCACCAGAAGGACCGGCTCGGCGGCGATGAGACGAACGGGCCGATCGGCGTGGCCGCCGCGGTCGTCCGGGGCAACGAGCTCTATGTCGTCACCGTCGGACCGGCCGAGGCCTACCTCATCCGCCAGGCGCGGCTGTCGACCCTGCCGGATCCGCACCGCGAGCGAGGCCTGCCGACGACCGAGATCGAGCCGGATGTCTGGCGTGGCGAGATCTCGGTCGGGGACTCGGTCGTCCTGGCATCGCCCAACCTGATCGGGCGGCTGGGGCCGGACGAGCTCAAGGACGCGATGGTGACCCTCCACCCGCAGTCGGCGATGGAGCACCTCCACCACCGGTTCATCGCCGCGGACGGGACGGGCAGCGACGGCGCGATCGCGTTCGAGGCAACCGAGGTGTCAGCCACCGCCAAGCAGCGCAAGCTTGTCCCGGTCAAGCCGGCCGAGCCGTTGGCCGGGACCCCGGATCGCTCGCCGATCCCGCTGGCCGACAGCGTGACCGCCGGGGCCGCCGCAGTCCAGCAGTCCGCCCGCCAGGCGAAGACGGCAGCCGGCGGGGCGGCCGGGCGGTTCCTGGGCGGGGTCCAGGATCGGCTGCCACGGCGGTCCGGTCCGGCCGACCGCCGCGTGACCACCCTGTCCTCGCGTCGGGAGACCCAGCGCCGGGCGGCCGTTGCGTTGCTCGCCCTCGATCATCGTCGTGGGCCTGCTCGGGTCGGGGGTCTGGTACCTCGGCGGGGGGAGCGGCTCGACGACCGGCCTGACCTCGCTGACGGCCGGCCAGAAGGCCCTCATGGACGCCAAGACCGCCATCGAGGAGGTCTACGCACCGGGGATCAACCTGGTCAAGAACGATCCGCCCCGGGCGACCGAGCTGCTGACCAAAGCCTGGCGGCAGCTCGAGACGGCCGGCGGGGCCGGGATCCCCGCGAGCGCGATCGCCCCGCTCAAGGCCCAGGCCCAGGCCGGCCTGGACGAGCTGTACAAGATGGACTCGGTCGGGGCGACGACGCTCTTCTCGTTCGCCGACTCGGATCCGCCGGTCGACCTGAAGGCGGTCGTCATCGGCCCGGACAAGGCGCCGTACGTCCTCGACGGGGCGACGAACGCGGTCTACCGGGTCGACGTCAAGGGTGGCAAGGCCGCCCCGGTCGCGAAGGTCGGTGAGGCGGTCGGCGGGGTCAAGGTCGCCGAGCCGAAGTTCATCGCGCTGGCCGGCCCCGACCTGCTGATCCTCGACAGCAAGAACGTCCTGTGGCGCTGGCGACCGGCCGACCGCGTCGGTCACGGGACCCTGAGGAAGGTCAACGTCACCGAATCGTCGAGCTGGGGCGACGACATCCGGGCGATCGGTGCGTTCGTCCGGAACGCCGACCAGGGGCTCTACAACCTGTACGTCGTCGATCCGTCGGGCAAGCAGATCCTGGTCTACACGCCGGCCTTCGACGGCGGCGGATTCCCGGGCGACCCGAGCGGCTGGCTGGCCGCCCCCCAGGACGTGGCGACGACCGAGGCGATGGCCATCGACGGCGACATCTACCTGTCGCGGTCGGGGACGATCAACCGCTTCGTCCGCGGCGGCAACACCGGCTGGAAGCCCGGCGACCCCGGCGATGGGCTGCTCCGGCCGGCTCCCGTCTACTCGCTCGCCGTGACCGGCGCCGACAAGTCAACCGTCGAGACGCGTTACGTCTACGGCTATGACAAGGCCAACCAGCGGGTCCTCGCCCTGTCGAAGGACAACGGTTCGGTCGTCGGCCAGTACCGGCTGGCCGGCGATGCGCCGGGCTGGAGCGACCTGCGCGGGATGTACATCCTGGCCGGGACGGAGACCGAGCCCGACACGCTCGTCTGGATCGACAAGAACCGCCTCATGAGCTCGATCCTCGAAGGCGTCCAGACGCCATCGGCGTCCCCCAGCCCGGGCGGCGGGGCCAGCCCGTCCACCTCGCCGAAGGCCAGCCCGGCGCCGACCAAGAAGCCGAAGAAGACGCCGAAGCCGTGACCCCGTGATCCCGCTGAGGGACGCGAACCCCACACGTCGAACGCCGGTCGTCACGCTGGCCATCATCGTCGCCTGCTTCGTCACCTTCGCCCTCGAGCTGGCGATCCAGGCGACGAGCGGCGAGGCCGGCCTGACCGACCTGTTCGACACCTTCGGGGTGGTCCCGGTCGACCTCGTCGCGGCGCTCCGCTCGGGTCAGCTGCTCGGCCTGCCGGTCCTGAGCCTGATCACCTACCAGTTCCTGCACGGCGGCTGGGTCCACATCGGGGCGAACATGCTCTACCTGTGGATCTTCGGCAACAACGTCGAGGATCGGCTCGGGCGACCGGCCTTCCTCCTGTTCTATCTCGCCGGCGGGGTGATCGCGGCCCTCGCCCAGGTCGCGATCGACCCGAGCTCCGATGTCCCGCTGGTCGGGGCGTCCGGATCGATCGCCGCGGTCCTCGGGGCGTACGCGATCATGTTCCCGCGGGCGCGGATCCTGGCGATCGTGTTCCTGGTCGTCTTCTTCCAGCTGACCGAGGTGCCGTCGATCCTCGTCCTCGGACTATGGTTCGTCCTCCAGGTCATCGACGGGCTCGCCTCGCTGGGCGTCGACGAGGTGGTCGGCGGCATCGCGATCTTCGCCCACATCGCCGGGTTCGTCGCCGGGGTGCTGGTCGGTCTGCTCGTCCGCGGGCTGCGACCGAGACCGCTCGGCGCGGGCTGATCCTGGCCAGTTCGGCCTGCGGCCCGAGCGCCGTGGGATAATCCGGCCATGGCGCAGCTCGTGGAGATGGTCGTCGAGAGCGTGCGGGTCCACATGCCGTCGAGCCAGCACGTGGTGATCCTCAAGGAGGTCGACCGCGAGCGTTACCTGCCGATCTGGATCGGCCCGTGGGAGGCGAACGCGATCGCGATGAAGCTCCAGGGCGTGTCGTCCGAGCGGCCTCTCACCCACGACCTGTTCTCGGCGACGCTCGAGGAGCTCGGGGTGACCGTGCGTCGGGTCGTGATCTCGTCGCTCGCCGAGGAGACGTTCCACGCCCGGCTCTTCCTCCAGTCGGGCGAACGCGAGCTCGAGGTCGACTCGCGACCGTCCGATGCGCTCGCCCTGGCGGTCCGTGCCGGAGTCCGGATCTACGCCGCCGACGAGGTCCTCGACCGGGCCGGGGTCCGGCCCGAGGACGCGGAGAGCACCTCGATCGAGGACCTCGAGTCGACCGGCGAGGCCGCCTCACCGGCCGACCCACGGCTCGACGTCTTCCGCGACTTCATCAACTCGCTCGATCTCGGCGGCGACGCCAGCACCCGCGAGGGGCCGAGCCCGGAGTAGCCCCGAGCCGACGTCCGGGGCTCGGTCGGGCTTATTCGCCGAGGACCGATTCGCCGCGCGACAGGGCGCGCCCCGGCGATCGCCCACAGGCGCAGGCGCAGGAACCAGAAGTCGTGGACGGCCCGGAGGATGACCCGTGGATTCGCGCCGGTCGGCGAGCCGGCCGTTCGGGGATAGTGCGGGACGCCGACCTCGACGACCGAGCGGCCGAGCGCCCGGAGCTTGATGAGCAGCTCGGCCGACAGGAACGCGCCGCCCGACTCGACCCGGATCCCGGCCAGGGCTTCCCGTCGGAACAGCTTGCAGGCGCAGTCGACGTCGGTCGCGGGCAGGCCGAAGAAGATTCGGTTGGCCAGCCGGTAGGTCCGGGCATAGAGGGTCCGGATGATCGGGTCGGCTCGCTGGATCCGGAAGCCGACGACCACGTCCGGGCGGTCCGGCTCGGCCATCCGGGCGGTCAGCCGGCCGAGATCGGCAACCTTGAACTGGCGGTCGCCGTCGGTGAACGCCACGAACCCGTATCCGGCGGCACGGAACCCGGACCGGAGGGCGGCTCCGTAGCCCAGGTTGACCTCGTGGTGGACGGCTCGCACGACGCCCGGATGGGCCGCCGCCAGGCGATCGGCGATCTCGCCCGTCCCGTCGCGGGAGCCGTCGTCGACGATGACGATCTCGAACCGGTCGGCCAGCGACGGCAGCGTCGCCAGCGCCTCTCGACGAGGGGCTCGACGTTGTCCTTCTCGTTGTGGGCCGGGAAGAAGTACGACAGCTCGGGCAGGCGGCCGGATCGCCGATCGAGGCTCGGGTCGGGCACCACGGCCGGCGCGGTCATCGCTCGACGCCGGCCAGGACGGCGTCGACCCGGTAGACGGGCTGCGATCCGGGCACCGGCAGGACCGTGAGCTGATAGCGGGCGCGCAGCGCGGCGACCACCGCAGGATCGACCTGGATCACGATGACCGGGCGGCGGCCGAGGTTCGCGTCGATCACGTCGGCGATCTCTCCGAGGTTCTCGTCAAGGCGGGTTCGATCGTCAACGATCCGGATGTCCGGTCGGCGGCCCTCGACGTGCTGTGCGTACCATAGCGGGGTCGAGTAGCTCCACCACGACACGATGACGGCGTCGCGGCCGACGATCCGCTCGTCGAGGATCGCAGCGAGCCAGTCGGAGGCCTCGTGCACGCCGCTCTGGTCGACGGCTCGCCAGCGGTCGGGCAGCACGGCGAGCGTTGGCACGACGATCAACAGGGCCAGGGCGAGCCCGACGAGCGGGCGCCGAGCCCGGCCACCATGCCGGTCCAGACCGCCGGGCAAGGCCCGTTCGAGGCCCTCGATGGCCGCGGCCACCAGCAGCGCGATCCAGGTCAGCGCGATCAGGAGCGGGACGAGGTAGTAGCGCTCGATCTGGGCGTTGTCGTACGACGCCGCGAACCAGCAGGTGATGACCAGGGTCGGTGCCGTGAGCAGGGCGTAGCGCGGCTGACGGACGACGGTGGCGGCGAACCCGAGCGGCACGAGCAGGACGAGCGGACCGAGCTGGTCGGTGGCCAGCCGAACGAGCGCGACGATCTTCGGTCCGAGGTCGCCGAACGGCGCGCTGAGGCTGCCGGCGAACTGAAGGCCGAGAACGACATACCAGAACCCCGCCCAGGTCTCCGGCCGGCCGTACACGAGCGGAGCGCGAAGCGGTCCCGCTCGCAGCGGCAGCTCGAGGAAGACGAGGACCAGGGTCGCGAGCAGGGCGGCGAGGCAGGTCACCACCAGGCGCCGCCGGCGCAGGATGTCCGGGGCGACCGCGAACACGAACAGGGCGATCCCCGGCGCGAACAGCAGGATGAGGCTGTGATTGCCAAGGGCGAGCGCGAACACGACCGCGGCGGCCACCAGCCGGCGATCCGCACCGGGTTGCCGGTCGAGCTCGAGGCGCTGCCAGTCGACGAGCACGACGAGCAGCAGGGCCGCCAGGGCGAGGTGGAGTCCGTGCGCGTCGGCGTGGGTCCCGATCGACCAGGCGATCGGCGTAGCGGCCAGCAGGAACCCGGTTGCGAAGGCCAGCCACGCCCGCCCCGTCAGGCGGCCGACGAGGACCGCGGTGAGGCCGGCCGCAGCGGCCACGCAGACGGCGTTCAACAGGTTCATCCGGAACGCCGGCTCGCCGAGTGGCTGGAACGCCACGGACGCGATCCAGCCCAGGATCACCCAGGTCGGGAACCCCGTCGGATGGGCCGTGCCGAGCAGCGGCCCGACCGTCTGCAGCTCCGCGGTGTCCCACAGCGACACGCCTCGGAGGAGCGTGGGCACCGTCAGCGCGAGGGCGGCCAGGGACGACCCGATCGCCGCCAGGACGAGCCCGGTGTCGAGCCGACCGTCGACGCGGCCACTCACCATCCGAGGAGGTGGCCCCAGGTCACGCCCCACGCGACGACCGCCACCGAGATGACGATCAGGACGTAACCCAGCCGGCGCATCTGCCCGCCCGCCTCGAGGGCGAGGGCCAGGAGCATCAGCCCGAACGGGGCGTAGTCGTTGCTGAACCGGTAGCCGAACTGGACCCAACCCTGGCTGAAGTGCATCAGGTCGACGACCGCGATCAGCAGGATCGCCACGGCCGATCCAGTGACCAGCCGGTCCCGGCCGAGCCAGCGGAGCGACCCGAAGGCGACCAGCCAGCCAGGGCTCGACAGGAACAGGCCCATCCCCACGTCACGGGGCATCGCGATCGGACACGCCGGGTCGAACAGGCTGCGGGCGGCACCACCGGCTCCGCACGGCGGCAGGATCGACGGCAGCCCGGCCAGCAACAAGGGCAGGTTCTGGACGAGATAGCGCGGGTCCTCGATCGCCCAGCCTGCGTGATAGCCGAGCTGGGGGTAGAACACGGTCTCGACGTGATAGAGCAGGTCGTAGCCAGGGTTCATCAGACGCCCGGTCGTCGCATACGTGTAGGCGACCAGGATCCCGAGCGGGATGGCCATGCCGACGACCGCCGACGCGCCTCTTCGCAGGCGACTCCCACCGCCCCCGACGAACAGGAAGAAGGGCAAGCCGAACACGATGGTCAGCCGGGCCGTGCAGGCCAGCCCGAACAGGATCCCGGCGAGGACCTGGCCACGGTCGAGCACGATCCGGGCCGGACGGGCGTCAGGATCGACGACTGGATCGGGCTCTCCGGCAGCCGCCTGCGGGTCGCCGGACAGCGCCACTCCGATCGCCAGGAACGTGAGCCCGAGGGCAACGACGTGGGCGAGGTACCAGGTCGTCCCGAGCTCGGCGGCGTACCAGGCGACGGTGCCAAGGCCGAAGAACAAGGTCGTCGCGACGCGCACGCGGAGACCGATCGGCAGCCGGCCGAGGACCCACCAGGCGATCCCGACGACGAGCGCTCCGAGGACGGCGGCCACGAGCTGGGCGTTGGTCGAGAGGCCCCACACGGCCACGAACGGCATGAGCACGACCGCCGGGAGCGGCGGGAACGGGAGGAGGGCGAAGCCCGACGTCTCGCCGTTCGGGCCGATCGTCAGGACGACGTCCTGGAAGAGGTCGTTGCCCCGGATCCCGGGCTGGTCGTAGACCGGGTAGCGGATCGCAGCTCGCCCGTCGAGGAACGCCTCGGCCTGCCACACGAAGTGGTTGTAGTAGCTCGTCCGGTTCGGGTTGCTGACGAGGTAGACAACCAGCACCAGGGCCACGATCGCCATGCCGACGACATGCGTCCGGCTGGCCCACGGGCGGTCCCGGGGCTGGCTGGTCGCTTGGGAGTCGAACGAGGGACCCTGCGCTATACTCCGCTCCACCTCAGCGCTCGTGCAGGAGGCGGACCTCCCTGGCATCCCCCAATTCCGGTCTGCCCGACCGAGGCACCATCGCGCCGAAGCGGTCACTGCAGGCCGCCCGAGCGCTCGTCGTCATCCTCGTCGCCGGGCTCGCCCTCCGCCTCATCATCGCATACGTCCTGCTCCCCGGCTCCGGCTTCGGCTCGGACCGCGGCACGTTTCAGGCCTGGGCCGCCCAGCTTGCGGCGAACGGGCCGTTCGGGTTCTACGGCCGGGGCTTCTTCATCGACTACACCCCCGGCTACCTGTACGTCCTGTGGCTGATCGGGATCGTCGGTAAGGCGATCGGCGGGATCGGCGACCTGATCAAGCTGCCGGCGATCCTGAGCGACGTCATCCTCGCCTGGCTCGTTCACTCGTTCGTCATCGAGCTCGGCGGCTCGCGCCGCGCCGCGTTGATCGGCGCGATCCTCATCCTCGTCAACCCCGTGACCTGGTTCGACAGCGCGATCTGGGGCCAGGTCGACTCGTTCGGGGTGATCTTCCTGCTGCTCGGCTTGCGTGACCTGTGGCGCGGCCGCCCGGAGCGAGCGTCGTTCTTCGCGGTCCTCGCCGCGATCGTCAAGCCGCAGCTCGGCATCCTGATCCCGCTCCTCGTGGTCGTGCTCCTCAGGCGCCACCTGTACGACTGGCTGCGCCCCCCCGGCGTGGCCGAGGCCGACCAGGACCCGGCTGCCGAGCTGCCGCCCGGGCCACGGGGCGACCCGTGGCTGGGACGACTCGGCGAGGGCCCGATACGCCTCGTGACGAGCGCCATCGTCGCGTTCGGCACCGCGATCCTGCTGTGCATCCCGTTCGGGCTATCGCCAGTCGGGCTGTTCCAGCAGGTCGCCAAGGCTGCCGGCGGCTACCCGTACGTCACGGTCAACGCCTACAACCCGTGGGCCCTGGTCAGCAACGACGGCAACGGTCTCGCCGCCAACGGCCTGTGGAACGCCGTCCGCGACGTGGCGGGCTCCGGTCCCGGCGAGCCGGCCACGCTGATCATGGGCGTCCCGGCCATCTACGTCGGGACGGCACTGCTTCTGGCGGCCATCGTCGTCGTCTGCGCGGTCGTGGCAGTTAACGCCAGGCGATCGAGCGTCGTCATCGATGACGGGTTGCCGGGCGGCCCAGCCCGGGTCCTGATCGACGAACGGCGCCTCCTCGTCGTCGCGCTGACGGTCCTGGCGGTGGCCTTCTTCATCCTCCCGACCCGGGTCCACGAGCGCTACCTCTTCCCCGCCTTCGCGGTCGCGGCGATCCTGGCCGCGACCTCGATCCGCTGGCGGGTGGCGTACGTCGTCCTGGCGCTGGCCAGCTTCGCCAACCTCTATGCGATCCTCCTGACCCCGTACTTCAGGAACCCGGGGATCAAGGACTGGCTCGGCCTCGGCGACGCGATCCGCTCGCCGCTCGGGGTGACGATCGCGGTCGCGGCCCATGTCGCTGTCTTCGCCTGGATCGTCAGCGAGCTGCGGCCGAAGGAAGTCAGGCGCCTCGACGTCGAGGCGCTGACGGAGGCTCGCTGGGAGCGCCTGGACGACGCCGACGAGCCAGCCGATTCGGCGTCGAACGAGCACGAACCGGACGGACTCGTTCCAGGGCTGCCGGTCGCCGCGGCGCTCGCGACCGACGGTCCGGACCCGCCACCGGCGCTCAGCTGGGCCGCCCGGGCGCCCGCGACCACCGACGCTTGGGTTGACGATGCGCGGGCCGTTTCAGGGGTCGACGCCGGGCTGCCGCTGCCGTTTGGGCTGGGACGCGTGCGGAGCCTGCTCCCGGATCGGTCGCGCCGGCTCCACGGCGAGGGCGGGGGCCGGTTCGATCGGCTCGACCTGTGGCTGCTCGTCGTGATCGTGGTCCTGGCGCTGGTGAGCCGGACGTTCCGCCTGTCCGAGCCGTACCGGATGCACTTCGACGAGGTCTATCACGCGCGCACGGCGACCGAGTTCCTCCAGGACTGGCGGTACGGTCAGCCCCACCCGATCTACGAGTTCACCCACCCCCACCTGGCGAAGTACGCGATGGCGGTCGGCTTGATCCTCGCCGGCGATGACCGGGTGACCGCCCAGCGACCGCTCGGGACAACGGTCCGGGACGTCCTCGTCGAGCCGCGCTACGACAACCCGTCGCAGCCCGGGGCGCGCGCCGGCGATCGGTTCTACGTGGCCGGCGGCGACCAGGTCCGGGCCTACGACCTGGTCACCCGGGAGCAGATCGCGGCCGCAGCGGTTCCCGGCGCGGCCGCCCTGGCCATCGACGGTACCGGTCACCGGGTGCTCGTCGGGACGGACTCGGGACAGCTCCTGGCTCTCGATACGACCGAGCTGGACGCGCTCCGGTCGGAGCCGGGCTATGGCACCACGGTCGCGGGCGGTGTCGAGCCGACCGAGCTCGGGACTGTCGGCGCCCCGATCACCAGGATCGGCCTGACCGACGACGGCGCCGGGCTGGCGGTCGCGACCTCGACCGGCGAGCTCGTCCTCGTCGACCCGGGCAGTGGCGACGAGCTCGCTCGGGTCCGCCTCGACGGCATCGCCGACTTGGCCGACGGTGGCATCGGGAACGGGCTCACCGCTGACGCCGCCGCCGTCACCGACCCGGCCGCGGCCGCCGAGGCGCTCGCGGCGATCACCGGCGGCGACCCGGCGGTCTACGAGCGACGACTGTCCGCGCCGACCGGCGCGGACCCGACCCAGGTCGTCGTCCTGGGCGGCTTCCCCGATGACCAGACCGAGGCACTCAACACGGCGATCTCCGACGGCCGCCTGGACGGGTTCGCGATCACGCCGTTGCCACGGATCGCCGTGGCCGATGCGAGTGGCGTGACGTTCGTCTCGCCGGCGACCGGCGAGATCGTCGACACCGTCACGATCGACGCCGCGGGCCTGGGCCTGGCCAAGGTCACCGGGATCGACAAGCCGAGCCTGTATGTGGCCCTCGACGACCGACGCACGGCGGTCGTCCAGATCGGCGAGGCCGACGGGAAGACCCGCCCGCATCTCGACACGACGTTCAAGATGCCCGGCGACGTCCGACGGGTCCTGTTCGACGAGCCGACGGGGATGGTCCACGTCCTCGGGACGGCGCCGGATGGCTCGGGCGACACGATCTACGTCGTCGAGCCGCACGCCAACGCCGTCTACGCCGACGCCCGCCTGCCGTTCATCGCCGCGGCCTGGGCGCTCGATGCCGACGGCCAGCATCCGAGCATCGACCGCCAGGACATCCTGGCCGCGTCGGCCGATGGGATGCTCGCCTCGGTCGACACGGGCGACCACGCCTTCGCCTGGCGCCTGCCCGGGGTGATCGCCGGCGCCCTCATGGCCGGCCTGATCTTCCTGCTCGTGCGGATGCTCTTCCGGCGCAGGGAGATCGCGGTCATCGCTGCCATCCTGGTTCTCGTCGACGGGATGCTCTTCGTTCAGAGCAGGATCGCGATGAACGACGTCTACGTCGGCCTGTTCATCGTCGCGGCCTACACCCTGTTCGCGCCGCTCTGGCTCGGCCGCTGGCGGAGCCCGTGGGCGTTCTGGGTCGTCCTGCCGCTCGTCGGCGTCCTGCTCGGCCTGGCCCTCGCCTCGAAGTGGGTCGGCCTGTACGCCGTCGCCGGGATCGTGGTCCTGATCCTCGGGCGGTCGGCGCTCGGCCGGATCCTGCTGATCATCGGACTGATCCTGGGGACGACCGTCCTCGGCTACATGGCGATGGTCGCCCCCGTCGGCGCGACGACGAGTGGCCCGAACTACGTGTTCGTGGCGCTGATGATCGCGCTGACCCTGGGGGCGGTCCTCGTCACGGTGCTCCATCCGATCGCCTGGTCGCTCGAGGAGACCCGCCTGGCGATCGTCGGGCCGGCGACCCTCGGGATCGTCGTCTTCCTCGTCGCCGTTCCGCTCGGGGTCGCGTCGACGGCGTTCACGGTCGGCTCGCTGACGGTCACGCCGGTCGAGCTGGCGCTCCTGTTCGTCCTCGCCTCGGTCGCGGTCTGGGCGCTGCTCTGGTTCGCCGGGCTGTGGGGGCTCGGTCCGCTCGCTCCGCCGCCCGCCCCCGACGACCCCGTCCGCCTGACCGAGCCGGCGGCTCCGGCCCCCGACGGCTGGCTCCGTCCCGGGACGATGCTCGGGCTGCCGATCGTCTGGGCAGCCATCTGCCTGGCTGCCGTGCCGCTGGCGGTCTACGTCGTGTCCTACCTGCCGTGGGTGGCGCTCGGCAACCGGCTCACCGATACGTGGCCCCCGGGCAACACCGGCCAGACCCTGCTCGACCTCACGAAGTCGATGTACGACTACCACAACGGGCTGCGCGCGACCCACGCCGCGTCGTCGCCGTACTGGGCCTGGCCGTTCGACCTGAAGCCCGTCTGGTTCTACCAGGACAGCTTCGCGGCGGGCACCGCCGGGGCGATCTACGACGCAGGCAACCTCGTCGCCTGGTGGCTGTCGATCCCGGCGATGGCCTTCGTCGGGTGGCAGGCGTACAAGCGGCGGAGCCTGGCCCTCGGGCTCGTCTTCGTCGCCTTCGCGTTCCAGTGGATGCCGTGGGCCCGGATCGATCGGGCGACGTTCCAGTACCACTACTACGCGGCGATCCCGTTCCTGATGATCGCCCTGGCCTACTTCCTCGGCGAGCTTCGCAACGGGCCGTCGGCGCGGACCTGGATGCTGGCCAGGATGGCCGCCGCGGTCGCCGTCCTCGGGCCCGCGTTGCTGTGGCTGTTCAAGGGCCCGCTGTGCACGTTCGTCCGGGTCACCGCGGTCAACCCGGGCTCGGAGGCCTGCGTGGCGACCGCGCCGGGCCAGATCGTCCTGACCTGGCGCTCGGCTGGGTTGGCTGCCGTCCTGCTGGTCGCCGGAGCGGTGCTCGTCTACCAGATCGTCCGGCTGGGATCGGCGGATCGGTCGACCGGCGGGCAGGATCGCCGGCTCGCCGCGATCGGTCTGACTGCCCTCGTCGGGGTGATCGGCCTGCTGCTCGTCGGAGCGCTCCTGCCTGACCACGCGATCGTCAACCAGGTCGGTTTCCGGATCGAGCCGATCGCCCTCGTGATCCTCATCGCGCTCCTGCCGGTCGCCTGGGTCGTGGCGACCGCCCGCGATGCCCGCCGGTTCGTGGCCGGCGTCGTGCTGGCCTGCCTGGCCTGGTTCGTGATCTGGTACCCGAACCTGTCCGGACTGCCCCTCCCATCGACCATCGTCAACGCCTACCAGGGGCTCCTGCCGACCTACCTCTACGCCTTCCAGTTCCCGGTCAACACGGATCCCGTCCAGCAGTTCCACCTGTTCGGGGCGACGAACATCCTCGGTCTGCCGGTGCCCGGGGCGGCGCTCCTGCTCGTTGCGCTCGCCGTCACCTGCGTCGTCGTCGGCTACAGCGCCTGGACCTGGCGGATCTCACTGGCCGAGCGCGATGCGGAAGCCCGCGACGCCGGCTCGGTTACGCGAACCGGCCAGCCGGGCTAGATCCGCCCAGCTGCGGACGCGACTCGAGCCGGCGCGGCGTCAGGAACCGGGAACGAGGATCGCGGGCGGCGCCTCGGCCGGCGGCTCGGCCGGCTGGGGCAGGCTCCGCGGCGACGGCGGGATCTCGGCGCTGAAGTCCGGCGGCAGGGCGCCCTGGGCGGCGAGCCGGCGGATCACGAAGCCGTAGTAGGACTCCACCCGTTCGGTGATCCGCTCCCAGCTGAAGGCCTCGGCCCGGGCGATCCCGCTCTCGCTCATCTCCCGGCGCAGCTCGGGGTCGCTGACGAGCCGGCCGATCGCCTCGGCCAGCTCGCGCGGGTCGCCCGGCTCGACGAGCAGACCCTGCTCGCCGCGTCGGACGACGCCCTTGTAGCCGTGGATGTCAGAGGCGACGATCGGCGCCCCGGCGGCCATCGCCTCGAGCAGGACGATCCCGAACGACTCGCGGCCGGTGGCCGGCGCGACGAACACGTCGGCGGTCCGGAACAGCTGCGCCTTCTCGGCATCGCTCACCCGGCCGAGGAACTCGACGCCGGCGAGGCGCCGGGTCATCACGTAGCGCCTCGCCTCGCGCTCCTGCGGCCCCGAGCCGACCACGAGCAGCCGGCACGGGCAGCCGGTCTTGCGCAGGATCCGATAGGCCTTGAGCAGCACCAGCAGGCCCTTGCGTGGCTCGTGGCGGCCGACGAACAGCAGGTTGACCGTCCCGTCCTGCCAGCGCGCGATCGGGACCGCCTTCCGGTAGCGATCGACGTCGACTCCGTTCGGGATCACCTTGTAGTCGCCGGGGAAATAGCGGTCGATGAAGTGACGCGCCGCGGCGCTCACCGCGATCCGGCCGTGGAGGAGGCGGGCATGACCCTGCATCACCCGGGCGCCGAACTCGTACGACACCGAGAACCCGGCATAGGCGTGGAACGTCGCCACGTTCACGCTCCGGGATCGGCGCAGGAGGATGAGCGACAGGAACGGCACGAACGGCTCATGGAAGTGGAGCACGTCGAACTGCTCGCGATCGAGCATCTCGTCGACCAGGCCGACGTAGCGGGGCGAGACCGTGACCGTGCCCACCGAGCCGTTCATCGGCACGCTGAACCCCTTGCCGAGCCGGATCACGTCGCCTTCCGAGGCGCGCTGCAGGCCGTGGCTGCTGCTAATGATCCGGACGTCGTGGCCGTGGAGGCGAAGGTTCTCGTACAGGTAACGGACGTGCTCGTTGACCCCGCCGGGGACCGGGTAGACGTACGGCGTGACGAGCCCGATCTTCACCGCCCGGCCTCGGATGCAGGCTCGGGCTCGTAGCGCGGCGGCCGCGATCGGCCGCCCGGGTAACCGTGGTCGCGGCCCGTCCCATCGCGGCGGACGCGGCCGCGGACCTCGTCGCGCACGTCGCGGCCGTACTTGCGGAGCTGGCGGCCGAACGTCGATACCTGGCTGCCGGTGGCGTGGAAGCTTCCATGGGCATGGGTTCGCCGGGCGACGATCGCGGCCCGCAGCTCGCCCGACCCACGCCCGGGGAACGTGGTCCAGCCCATGCCGATCGCCTCGGCGGCATGGGCGTCACTGTTGCCGAGCGGGGCCAGGCCCTCGTCGGCGGCGAACTGGACGACCCGGGCGTGGAGCGGCCGCCCGAGCGCGGTCGGGTTGAACGTCTCGAGACCGTCGGGATGGACGCGTGGATCGGAATCGCCGAGCAGGCGCCGCAGCACGAACCCCTGGGCGCACAGCGGGAGCGGCACGAGCGGATGGGCCGGGATGGCTAGCCCGCCGCGATCGTGGATCTCGGCGATCGTGGAGCGCAGCGAGCGGTAGGGACGGATCGGCTCGTCGATGAACAGCGCCAGCAGGTGACCGCCCCGCGTGGTGACCTCCTCACCGACGATGACCTCGAACCGCGCTCCGCGGTCGCGGGCGATCCGCTGGGCGGCCTGGGCGGCGTCGATCCGCTCGTGGTCGGTGATCGCGATCACGTCGAGGTCGGTGGCCTCCTGCACGAAGTCGAGGATCGCCACGATCCCCGACGTTCCGTCGGAGGCGAGCGTGTGGATGTGCAGGTCGGCCCGGCCGAGACGGTCGGTCATCGGGCGGTCCTCGATTCGAGGTCCGGCCAGATCGGGAAGAAGACCGCCCACCATTGCTCAGGGGCAAGCGCGACCTGGCGCTCGAACCAGCGCGCCTCAGCCTCGAGGAAGGCGGTCACCCGGATGCGCCGGGAGCCGTCGGCGGGGATCGTCAGCGGGTCGAGCCGACCGGCGTACCGTCCGCCCGGGCGGCGTCTGATTGAGACTCCGTAGGTCGGGGCGCCGGTCTCGATGGCAATGAGCGCCGGCCCGATCGGGAGCGATGTCGGCGCCCCGAACAGCTGGACGGGCATCCCGCCGCCGGTCAGGTCGCGGTCGCCGACGATGCCGACGGGCTCACCGCGCTCGAGGGCGGCCATGACCTCGCGGCGCGCCTCGCGCAGGCCGACGATGTGGATACCGAGCGCACCACGGGTCCGCACGAAGTAGGCCTGCAGGGCCGGATCGTCGATCGTCTCCATCGGCGTCGTGAGCGGTCGCTCCGCGTGGACCGCGGCGACGTAGGCCTGCAGCTCGATCGCCCCGAGATGGAGCCCGATGAAGATCCGCGGGCCCGGCGTCCCGAAGGCAGCCTCGAACTGGTCGGGGGTCTCGACGGTCAGCCGCTCGGCGAGATAGTCCGGCGTCAGCGCCGGGGCTCGGGCGACGTCGAGGTAGTAGCGAGCGTAGTTGCGAAAAGCGTCCCGAACGAGGCGCTCCAGCGCGCGCCGGTCGCCGGCCGCCGCCCGGGAACGAGCGTCGGCCAGGCCGGCATCCACCAGCCAGTGCACCACCCGGTCGAGGTTCCGGCGCGCCTGATCGGCCCGTCGCCGGTCGAGCCGATACCACAGGTCGCCGAGCAGCTCGGCCAGCTCGAGCTGGGGCCGTTCCGGGAGGCGGCAGGCCAGCCACGATACGGCCGACAGCCCGCCGGCGACGAGACGCTGGCGGGTCGTGGAGTGCATCGGAACCGGCATCGAGGCACGACCCGGGGCGGCCGCCATCCGGCTCATCCGGCGGCCATCCGGGCCGCGCGCGCCTCGAGCGCGGCCAATTCGGCGGCCGTCTCGGGCCAGATCGGCTTGAAGCTGTACCACTGGTCGGGGGCGGCGGCGATGACCCGAGCGATCGCGTCGGCGACGTCCTGGGTGGCCCGCAGGATCTCCGCCGGCTCGGTCGAGGCGACCGCGATCGGGTCGTCGATCCGCGCGTCGAAGCGGCCGTCGGGCAGCCGCCGGGCGACGACCGGAACGATCAGGGCACCGGTCTTGCCGGCGAGCGTCGCTGGGCCCGCCGGGAGCGTCGTCCAGGCGTCGAACAGGCGGACCGGAACGTCGTCGGCCCGGTACCCCCAGTCGACGAGCAGCGCCAGCATCTCCCGTCGCCGGAGCACGGCGTAGACCTCACGCAGGTTGCGCCAGGGGATGACGGTTGCGTTCCAGCGGGCGCGCTCGTCGCGCAGGTGCTCGAACAGCTCGGGGAAGGTCGAGTCGTCGGCGACGCCGGACAACGGCCAGCCGCGGGCACCGACGCCAGCGGCGATCGCCTCGTTGTTCCCGACGTGGCAGGCGACGAAGATCAGCCCGTTCGATCCCTTCCAGAGCCGCTCGACCGCGTCGAGCGCAGCGGGATCGAGGATCGCTCCGGCCCGCTCGGGTGGCATGCCCGGCAGCTGCATGAACTCGACCAGGTAGCGGGCATAGCTCCGATAGGCGCGCAGGGCCATCGTCCGGACCGCCGGATCGTCGGGCGGCAGTCCAAGGACGTGGCCGAAGTTCCGGTTCGACACTCGACGCTTCCCCGGCCAGAGCAGGTATGAGGCCTGGACGAACCAGCCGACGACGGTCGCCGAAGGACCGGTCGGCAACCGTCCGAGGATCCCTTCTGCGGCGCGGTAGCCCACGAGCGCCAGGCGCTCGACCACTCGGGGCGCCCGGGCCGTGCGACGGTGGGGCGCCTCGAGCGATCGCCTTGGGCCGGGATCGATCGGCTCGCCTGTTACGGGCCGATCCGGAACCGCCGTCACTGCGCGCCGGCCGCCACCTTCGCCTTCGTCCCGGCCAGCCGCCTGAGCGTCCGCTTCTGGGGCGCCTCGGTCCCGACGAGGGTCTCGTTGTCCTCGCCCCGGATGAACGCCTCGACCCGGTTGAAGGCGATGTCGTCGTGGACCTGGATCGGCGGGCTCTTCATGAAGTAGCTCGACGGTGCGACGAGCGTCCCGGTCAGGCCCCGATCGAGCCCGAGCTTCAGGCAACGAATCGCATCGGTGATGACGCCGGCGCTGTTCGGGCTGTCCCAGACCTCGAGCTTGAGCTCGGCGTTCAGGGGGACGTCTCCGAAGGTGGTGCCCTCCATCCGGATGTAGCACCACTTCCGGTCGAGCAGCCACGGGACGTGGTCGCTCGGGCCGACGTGGACATCATCCGGATCGAGCTCGTAGTCGAGCATGCTCGTGACGGCGTTCGTCTTCGAGATCTTCTTCGACTCGAGGCGCTCGCGCTCGAGCATGTTGAGGAAGTCCGTGTTGCCGCCGAAGTTCAGCTGGTAGGTTCGGTCGAGCCGCACGCCGCGGTCCATGAACAGCCGGGTCAGGACGCGGTGGCTGATCGTGGCGCCGACCTGGCTCTTGATGTCGTCGCCGATGACCGGCAGGCCCTCCTCGGCGAAGCGGCGCTGCCAGTACGGCTCACGGCCGATGAACACGGGGATCGCGTTGACGAACGCCACCCCGGCCTTCAGGGCCTGCTCGACGTACCACTTGGTCGCCTCCTCGCTGCCGACCGGCAGGTAGGAGACCATCACGTCGACCTCGCGCTCCTTGAGGATGCCGACGACGTCCGCGGTCGGACCGGGCGCCTTCTCGATGATCTGGCTGAGGTACTTGCCGAGGCCGTCGTGAGTCATCCCGCGGTCGACGGTCACGCCGAGGCGGGGCACCTGCTGGAACACGTAGGTGTTGTTCGGCTTCTGGTAGATCGCCTCGGACAGGTCCTTGCCGACCTTGTTCTTGTCGATGTCGAAGGCCGCGACGTAGTCGATGTCGCGGACGTGGTAGCCGCCGAGGTTGACGTGCATCAGACCCGGGACGAAGTCACCGACCTTCGCGTCCTCGTAGTAGTAGCGGCCCTGGATGAGGCTGCTGGCGCAGTTGCCCACGCCGACGATCGCGACCCGGATCTTGCCGTCCGCGCGTCGTCCGGCGCCGGCCGTCGGCTTGGCTCCGTTCGTGCCGTTGGTTCCGTTCTTCCCGGTCTTGGCCACCTGACTGTCTCCCTACTTCCCGTCGCTCGCGACGGCCTGCTGCCTGACGTGGATGATTCGTTGGATGACGGTGATCGTGGCGAGAATGCCGATCGCCCCCAGGGCGAGGGCCAGCCACAGCGCGCCTCCGCTGAGCGTCGGTCCGACGCCACCGGTCAGTCCTGCGATGACGAGCCCGGCGGACAGGATGACCAGTCGGATCTCGCGCGGCGCCAGCCCGACCTCGGCCATTCCGGTTCCCTTCGTGAAGCCGAGACCCTCGGACTTCGCCCGGCTGTAGCTGACGAGGAAGGCCGACGCCATCGCGAAGGCGGCGAGGCCGGCTCCGAGCCCGAAGCCCGCGTTCACGCAACCCGCGACGATCCCGACGTAGGTGATCCCCTCGCCCCAGCGGTCGAAGACAGAGTCCATGAACGCCCCGACCGTAGACACCATGCCGGTCGCCCGCGCAAGCGTCCCGTCGAACATGTCGAAGACGCCGCCGACGATGACCACGACCCCGGCGACGAGCCAGAGCTGGGCGCCGGCCAGGATGGCCGCGACGATCGTGATCCCGAAGCCGAGCAGGGTCAGGCCATTCGGGGTCAGCCCGAGCCGCCCGAAGAACAGGGCGATCGGCTCGCCGAGCTTCTTGACCCGGGTCCGCGTCTCGGGGCTCACGAGTGAGCCACCGCCCGACGGCTTCGCGCCGCTCATCCGATGGACTCCTCGCTCGCCGGACCGGTGGACCGCGACAGGCCGAGCCCGAGCAGGGCCCGTTCCCTTGAAAGCACCTCGTCGAACGCCTCCGGCCGGAGGCTGCAGAGCGTCTCGCGGCCGCTCCGGCGGGTCGTGACGATCCCCGTCGCGCGGAGCTTGCCGAGGTGCCAGCTCACGAGTGGCTGGGACAGCCCGACGTGCTCGATCAGCTCGGTAACCGTGGCTGCGCCGGCCGACAAGCGCTGGACGATCCGGAGCCGGTTGACATCGGCCAGGGCTCGGTGGAACAGTCGGATCTCGCGGAGCTCGTCGGGTTGATCGACGACCGATGCGATGGTCGAGCGGATCCGGGCGGGCGACGGACTCAGGGGAGGCTCCCGGGCGGGCGTCGAGCGCGACGGCTCAACGTGGATTTATATAAATCGCAGTTGATGCTACGGCCGACGAGCAGTCGTGTCAACCCCGTTCCGCGACGAGAGAGCCGTCCGACTCCGACGGCCCGGATACACTCCGCCGGTGAGCCGTGGCGCATCGCTCGTCCTCCTGGCCGTTCTTGGCGCCGGCGTGTTCCTGGCCGGCCTCGAGCTGATGATCACCGCCGTCGCCTTGCCGTCGATCATCGTGGACATGGCCCGCCGGGCGGGGATCGCCGAGCTCGAGGCGTGGACCCAGCTGCGGCGCGCATCGTGGATCGTCAACGGCTACCTCCTCGTCTACGTGGCGACGATGCCCCTCGCCGGCCGCCTGGCCGACCTGTGGGGCGCTCGGCGGCTGTTCCTCGGCGCGCTCGCGGCCTTCACCATCGGGTCGTTCCTGGCGGGAGCCGCCCAGAGCCTCGACATGCTGATCGGGGCGCGCCTCATCCAGGCCGTCGGCGGGGGCACCCTCGTCCCGGTGGCGACGGCCGCCGCCGCCCACCTGTACGGCGGTCACCAGCGACCCCGGGCGCTCGGCGCGATCGGTGCCCTGACGTTCCTCGGCATGGCCGCCGGCCCGTTTGTCGGCGCGGCCCTCCTGCGGGCCGTCCACGCCAAATCGGCGCTTGCCGCGGCCGGGATCACGTCGGGTCCGCTGGTGAATCTCCTGACGCCGGCCTGGCGCTGGGTGTTCTACGTCAACGTGCCGATCGGGATCGTCGCGCTCGTCCTCGCCTGGGCGGCGAGCAGCGGCTGGGAGACGCCACGGCGGGCCGCCCGGATCGACCTGCCCGGTGCCGCCGCGTTCACGATTGGCCTCGGAGCCGGCCTGATCGGCCTGACCCTCCTCGGCAGCTCGGCCGGCGGCGATGTCCTTGGCCTGCCGACCTCGACGCTGATCGTCGTGTTGTTCGCCGTGGCTGCGATCGGGCTCGGGCTCGCGATCGTCGACGGTCTCGTGCGCCACGACCCGTTCATCGACGTCCGCCTGTTCCGTAACCTCGAGTTCTCGTCCGCTGCGCTCGTCTCGCTTCTGACCGGCTACGCCTTCGCGACCGCGATCGTCGGCGCGGCAGTGTTCGTCGACCGGGTGCTCTACGGCGGGCCCCCGGAGCAGCAGGTCGTGCTCGGCGCACTGGCCGCTGCGACCGCCGTCGGGGCGCTCGTGTCGGGCTTTGCGGTGCGCCGCCTGTCGCTCCGGCTGGTGACGTTGGCCGGTCTCGCCGCGAGCGCCGCGGGTCTGGCCGCGATGGCCGCCTGGACACCGGCCACGACCGTCAGCGCGGCCGGGCTGTCGGCCGCCCTGTTCGGCCTCGGCTTCGGGCTGACCGTGACGCCGCGCTCGACGGCCGCGGTCGAGGCGGCAGGACGAGCCGCCTTTGGGATGGCCTCGGCTACGGTGACCGTGGCCCGGATGGTCGGGATGGCGATCGGCCTGGCGGTCCTGACCGCCTACGGCTCGACCACAATCGACCGGCTGAGCGCCCAGATCAACGCGTCGCCGACCGCCTACCAGCAGCTCATCCCAGCCGAGCTGGCTGGCCGTCCGCTGAACGACGGCTTGGTCGTGGCCGCGCTCGAGCGTTGGGCATCCGCGGAAGCCGCCGGGATCATGGCCGGGCTGTTCCTGGTGGCCGCGGTCGTCGTGATCGCCGCCGCGCTCCCTGCCCTCGCGCTCGGCGGCCGGCGGGCGCGTATGCTGGCGGGCGACCGGCCGGCCGCGCGCACCGGCGACGCGGGCGACGCGGGTCGTCCCGACGGAGGACCCCGAGCGATCGATGGCGACGACACGGAGCCGACCCTCGCCCTCTGAACGGCGGACCGACCAGCCCGAGGGATTTGCCCTGCGAGGCCATCACGCGGCGGTCGGCGAGGACGACGGTGCCATCCGGGTGGCGGTCCGGACCGGCTCGACCGTGTCCGAGGCGATCGGGCTCGATGCGATCCCCCGGCCGCTCCCGCCGGACGGTGTCGTCTGGATCGACGCCAGCGGGCCGTCGTCCGACCAGGTCGCCCAGATCACGGGCACGCTCGGGCTCCACGAGCTCATCGCCGAGGACATCCTCGAAGGCAACCAGCGAGCCAAGATCGAGGTCACGGACGACCTCATCCACATCGTCATGTTCGCCCTCGAGTACGGCGATCCGATCGTCCCGAGCGAGATCGACATCGTCCTCGGGAAGGGCTTCCTGCTGACCGTCCACGACTCCGACTGGGACCCGCGGACGATCCACCACCTCAAGGGCGACGGCTTCGCCACGATCCTCGGGCGTGGCCCGGACCACCTGCTGTGGGCCATCACGGACGACCTGATCGATGGCTACTTCCCGCTGATGGACAAGCTCGGCGACGAGATCGACCTCATCCAGGACGCGGTCATCGAGAAGGGCGACCCGCAGACGCTCGAGCGGCTGTTCGAGCTCAAGCGCGAGCTCATCGCGATCCGCCGAGCGTCGGCCCCGGTCCGCGAGATCTTCAACCAGCTCACGAACCGGGACCTGGCCCTCGTGGACCCCGAGGAGATCGTCTACTTTCGCGACGTCTACGACCACCTCATCCGGCTGACCGACGAGCTCGACACGTACCGCGAGCTCGTGAGCGGGACGCTCGACGTCTACCTCTCGACGGTCAACAACAACCTGTCGCTGATCATGAAGCGACTGACCGGCGTCACGGTCGTGCTCGCGGGGATCGGTGCCTTCGGCGGGATCTTCGGGATGAGCGAGGCCGGCGCGGCATTCGGTGGGACAGAGGCCACGGGCTTCTGGTTCGTGACGGCGGTGATCTTCGTACTGGCCTTCATGATGGCCTTCGTCCTGCGCCGGATCGGCTGGATCTAGCGCCGCGCCGTCCGCGCCACTCCGCTCAGTGGCAGAAGACCGGGCTTGCCTTCGGGTGCGCTTCCTGGTGGTCGGTCGGGCCATGGCCCAGCGGCAGGGCGACGAGCTGAGTCTTCTCGATCGTCCCGACCGGTCCCTCCGACGTCTGCAGCCAGAGCGTCTCGCGCTTCTCCTTCAGCGCCGCGTCGAGCGTCGTCACGTGGCGGCGGACCTCGACGACCTCGTACAGGTAGAGCTGGTCATCGCTCGTATAGACCTGGACGTAGTCGTGCTTCAGGCCCTTGCCGTTGTTGATCTTCGAGGCCTCGAGGATCGGCAGGAACATCCCCGTCCGGGCGTGGGCATAGAGGTAGGTCGCTCCCGGCTGGCCGGGCTGGTGGAGCTGCTGGAGGTACATCGCCACGTTGCACGGCGGGAACGCATTGGCGCCACCCGGCTGCCGGATGACCGGCAGGTCGATGTCGAGCGCCGGGATCACGACCCGAGTGGCGACCACCTTGCCGGGCGTCGCCGACGGCCCCGTCGAGGGGCTGGGGCTGCCAAACGGCGGGAACGTCAGGAGTGAGCTCGGGCTGGGGCTGTCGGTCACGAACGCCGGCAGGTCCGACGCCGATGGAGTCGCCTCGACCGGGGCCGTGTACGACAGCAACCCGGCGGCGACGAGGGACACGCCGATCGCGGCGAGCAGCGCCGGGAGCAGCCGGTGCTGGAATCGATTGACCAAGGTGCCCATGGGGCCGTCATCCTAGCCGGTCCCCAGCCGGGCCGCCTCGGGCGCTTGGTACTGGTACCCTCCCGCAATGCCGCCACGCCTGGCCATCGTCCTCGGGCTGCTCGCCGGCGTGGTCACGGCCGTGATCCTCGTCGGCGCGATCGTCGCCTTCGTCCCGGGCCCGGTCCACCCGACACCCGGTCCGTCGGTCGCGCCGAGTCCCAGCGTCGCGTCGCCGTCGCCCTCGCCGACGCCGTCGCCAAGTGGATCGCCCTCGAGCTCGCCGACCGCGTCACCATCACCGTCCGGGTCGCCGTCGGGTTCGCCGAGCGCGGGGCCGTCCGGGTCGCCGTCGGCATCCGCGACCCCGTCCCCGACGCCAGCTGGGTCACCATCGGTGTCCCCGACCTCGACGCCGTCCGCCTCGCCGACGCCGTAGTCGCCCGGGCTAGGTGACCAGGGCCAGTGCGGCGCGCTCGACCGCCTGGACGAGCATCTCCGGGAACAGCCCGATCGCGATCGTCAGGAACGCCGCGCCAGCCAGCCCGACCTTCAGGATGCCGCTCTTCGGGAGTGCGACGGGCTCACCCTTCGGGTCGCGCATGAACATGTAGACCACGACCCGGAGGTAGTAGAAGGCGGCGACCGCGGCGTTGAGGACCGCGATCACGGCCAGCACCCCGGCCGGGCCACCTGCTTCGACCGCGGCGAGGATCACGTACGCCTTGGCGAAGAACCCGGCGGTTGGCGGGATCCCCGTGAGCGACAGCAGGAACAGGGTCATAAGGATCGCGAGCCCGGGCTCGCGGCCGCCGAGCCCGGCGAACGTGTCGATGCTGCTCGTCACGCCGCGTCGTCGCTGGAGGGCGGCGACGATGGCGAACGCGCCGAGGTTCATGAAGCTGTAGGCGACCCCGTAGAACAGCAGCCCCTCGAGTCCGTCGATCCGGGCGTTCGGACCACCCGCGCTGGCCCACGCCGCCAGCCCGACGAGCATGTAGCCGGTGTGGGCGATCGACGAGTAGGCGAGCATCCGCTTGACGTTGTCCTGGGTGATCGCCACGAGGTTGCCGAGGGTCATCGTGATCGTCGACAGGACGACCACGACGATCAGCCAGTCGGCGTGGAGCGGCCCGAGCGCTCCGACGAACAGGCGCAGGATCAGGGCGAATGCGCCGATCTTAGGACCGACCGACAGGTAGCCGGTGACCGGCGTCGGCGAGCCCTGGTACGCGTCCGGGGTCCAGTAATGGAAGGGGACCGCCGCGATCTTGAAGGCCACGCCAGTGGTCAGGAAGGCAAGGCCCATCGCCAGGCCCGGCGACAGCGGCGCGGCCCCGGCGACGATCGCTCCGAGCGTGTCGGCGACGGTTGCGATCCGGGTCGACCCGGTCAGTCCCCAGACGAACGCCAGCCCGAACAGGAAGATCGCCGAGCTGAACGAGCCGAGCAGGAAGTACTTGATCGCGCCCTCGGTCGACAGCGCGTCGCGTTTGGCGTAGCCGGCCAGCAGGTAGCCCGGCAGGACCATGAGCTCGAGCCCGAGGAACAGGACGAGCAGGTCCATCGAGGCCGAGATGAGCATGGCTCCGGTCAGGGCGAAGACGAGCACGGCAGCGAACTCGGCCATCGGCAGCCCGCGAGCCTCGAGGTAGTCGGGCGCGAACAGCAGGGTGAACGCGATGATCGCCACGAACAGCAGGTCGAGGAACGTCGTGAGCGCGTCGACCCGGTAGGCCCCGCCGAACGCGTCGCTCGGCGTGCGCCCGGTCCAGACCGTGACGATCGCCACGAGACCTAGCCCCACCAGCGCGACCACGAGTGGCGGCGTTCGCGCTCCCGGCCGGACCAGGTCGACGACGATGATCGCCGCCGCCACGAGGACGGCCGTCACGAATGGAGCGATCGTCAGCAGGTCGTGTTCGGTCATCGTCGTCGGCCGCCCTTAGCGCACGAACGGGTACAGGGCGATCGGGGTCCCGTGGTTCACCGCGATCAGGACGGTGTCGACCGTGCCCTGGACGAGGGTCAGGATGAGACCCGGGAAGAGCCCGAAGACGACGACCAGCGTGCCGAGCGGGACGAGCGTGACGATCTCGACCGGGCGGACGTCGGTCAGGTGCTGGCCGAGCCCCGCCAGGAACTCCGACAGCTCACCGGTGAACAGGCGCTGGAACATCCAGAGCAGGTAGCCGGCGGCGAGGATCATGCAGAACGTCGCGATCCCGGCGATCCATGGACTGGCGGCGAACGATCCCACGAGGACGAGGAACTCGCCGACGAACCCGGACAGCCCGGGCAGGCCGGCGCTGGCGAACACGAAGAATCCGAAGACTGCCGCGTAGACCGGGGTCGGCCCGGCCAGCCCGCCCATCCGGGCGATCGTCCGGTCATGGGTTCGCTCGTAAATGACGCCGACGAGCAGGAACAGGGCCCCCGTGATCAACCCGTGGTTGACCATCTGGAGAATGGCTCCCTGGAGCCCCTGCTGCTGGAAGATGAAGATCCCGAGGGTGACGAAGCCCATGTGGCTGACCGACGAGTAGGCGACGAGCTTCTTGAGATCCGGTTGGACAAGGGCCACGATCGCGCCGTAGATGATCGCGATCAGGCTGAGCACGATGATCGGGACGGCAAAGGTGTGAGCGGCGTCCGGGAAGAGCGGGACGGCGAACCGGATGAAGCCGTAGGCGCCCAGCTTCAGCATGATCGCGGCCAGGATCACCGAACCCGCCGTCGGGGCCTCGACGTGCGCGTCCGGCAGCCAGGTGTGGAACGGGAACATCGGCACCTTGATCGCGAAGGCCAGGAAGAAGGCCAGGAAGGCGAACAGCTGGAGCCCCTCGCTGAAGCCGATCGTCGCCGAGAAGCTGCGCAGGTACTCGAAGTCGAACGCGTGCGCCCATGAGCCGGTCGTCGACGAGTACGTGTAGGCGGTGGCCAGGATCGCCACCAGCATCAGCAGCGACCCGACGAGGGTGTACAGGACGAACTTGATCGTGGCGTAGATCCGGTTCGAGCCGCCCCAGATCCCGATGATCAGGTACATCGGGACGAGGACGACCTCCCAGAAGACGTAGAACAGGAACAGGTCGAGGGCCACGAACACGCCGATCAGGCCGACCTCGAGGATCAGGAACGAGATCATGTATTCCTTCACCCGGTCCTGGATCGGGCCGAACGAGGCGAGGATGCTGATCCAGGACAGGGTCGTGGTCAGGACCACGAGCACCGCCGACAGGCCGTCGACACCGACCTTGTACTGGATCCCGAAGACGGGGATCCAGTCGACCGTCTCGACGAGCGAGAAGCCGGGCCGGGTCGGGTTGAAGTCGACGAGCATCACCAGCGACAGCACGAACGCGACGAGGGCCGTCGCGAGCGCGACCCAGCGGATCGCCTGGAGCGCCGTCCGCGGCATGAACGCGATGACGATCGCCCCCACGAGTGGCGTGAAGACGATCAGGCTGACCAGCGGGAGGCTAGACAAATCCACGCCTAGCGCCCCACGATCACGAGGTACGAGCCGGCCATCACGATCAGCCCGATCGCGATGCCGAGCGCGTAGTTCTGGACCCGTCCGGTCTGCACCCTGCGGAGGCCGCCGCCGAAGCCGACGAAGATCGCCCCGATCTCGTTCACGGCCCCGTCGACGATCGTTCGGTCGAACCACCAGCAGGCCGCCGCGACCCGGCCGCCAAACTGGATGAACAGCAGGTCGTTCAGGTCGTCGAACCACCATTTGTTGAGCGAGGCGCGGTAGAGGAAGCGGGTCAGCCCGTTGGCCGTGACGATCGCCGCCACCTCGGTCGGGCGTGGAGCGCGGCGCAGGGCGCCCAGGTCGATCCCGAAGTAGCGCCAGGCGAGAATGGCCCCGAAGGTGGCCACGGCCACGCTGATCAGGATCAGGGCGCCGTCGATGCCCAGCAGCTCGGGCGCCGTCTCGACCCGACCGGCGATCGCGAAGCTCTCGGCGAAGACCGGCTCGAGCCACTCCTGGATCCGGCTTGCGCCGAACGGCAGGCCGAGGACGAGCCCGATGAAGATCGACGGGATCGCGAGGAGGATGAGCGGCACCGTCATCGACGGTGGCGACTCGTGGATCTTCGGCTCGATCTCCGGATCGACGTGGCTCGGGCCCCAGAAGGTCATGCCCATCAATCGGAACATGTAGAAGGCGGTCATCCCGGCGACGACGATCCCGATCGCCCAGACCACGATGAAGCCGTTGCTGAACGCCTCGCCGAGGATCTCGTCCTTGCTGAAGAACCCGGCCAGCGGCGGGATTCCGGCGATTGCCAGCGACCCGATGAGCATCGTCCAGTAGGTGATCGGGATCTTCTTCGCCAGCCCGCCCATCCGGCGCATGTCCTGTTCTTCGTGGACGGCGTGGATGACCGAGCCGGAATCGAGGAACAGCAGCCCCTTGAAGAACCCGTGGGCCATCAGGTGGAAGATCGCTGCAATCCAGGCGCCGACCCCAAGCGCCGCGAACATGTAGCCGAGCTGGGATAGCGTGGAGTACGCCAGGACCCGCTTGATGTCGGTCTGGGTGAACGCGATCGACGCGGCCAGGATCGCGGTGAAGATGCCGATCGCCGCGACGACGAGCATCGCGTCCTGGGCGTGGGCGAAGATCGGGTTGGTCCGGGCGACGAGGTAGACCCCCGCGTTGACCATCGTGGCCGCATGGATGAGGGCCGACACCGGGGTGGGGCCCTCCATGGCGTCCGGCAGCCAGACATGGAGCGGGAACTGGGCGCTCTTGCCGACGGCGCCGCAGAACACGAGCAGCGCGATCGCCACGATCGTCAGCTGGTCCAGCTCGCCGATCCGGTCGATGACCTCCTGGACGTTGAGCGTACCGAGGCTGACGAAGATCAGCATGATCCCGAGCGCGAACCCGACGTCCCCGACCCGGTTGACGATGAACGCCTTCTTGCTCGCCAGGGCAGCGCTCCGTTTGCGGTACCAGAACCCAATCAGGAGGTAGCTGCACAACCCGACCAGCTCCCAGGCCACGAAGATCACGAGGAAGTTGTCGGCCAGGACCAGCAGGAGCATCGAGAACATGAACAGGTTGAGGTAGGCGAAGAAGCGCCACGTCCCGGGGTCGTGGGCCATGTAGCCGACCGAGTAGACGTGGACGAGCATGCCGATCGTCGTGACCACAATCAGCAGGCAGGCGGTCAGCGCGTCGACGTGGAAGCCGACATCGACCACGAACTTGCCGGCCGGGATCCAGGTGTACAGGGTGAAGCTCAGGCCGCGCTCACCGAACGGCTCGGCGTGGCCGAGCGCCGGGACGACCACGATCATCGCCGCGAGCCAGCTCAGGATCACGACCGCCAGCGGGACGAAGCTGGCGGCATTCCGGCCGTAGGTCGCCTGGAGTCGCCGCCCGAACAGCGTGCTGAATGCGAAGCCGGCGATCGGCAGCGCAACGATCGCGAGGATCAGGGCCTCGTACGGCATCGCCTTACTGCCGCATCGTGTCGTACTCGTCCACGAGCGGCGTCCGCCGGTTGCGGAAGATGGCCAGCACGATGGCCAGGCCGACAGTCGCCTCGGCCGCCGCCACGGCGATCACGATCAGGGCGATGATCGAGCCCTGCTCGCGCAGGATCGGGTTGAACGCGCCGAACGCCACGATCGACAGGTTGACCGCGTTGAGCATGAGCTCGACCGACATGAGCATGCTGATCGCGTTCCGCCGGGCCAGGAAGCCGAACGTCCCGATGCAGAACAGGAGCACCGACAGGGTCAGGTAGGCATCGAGCGATTCGGTCATCGCGGTCGAGGCTCCTCGGGCTCCCGTTCGCGCTTGGCGAGGTAGATCCCGCCGATGACCGCGGCCAGCAGGAGGACGCTGACGACCTCGAACGGCAGGACGAAGTCGCGGAACAGGGTTCGGGCGAGCTCGGCGGTGACCGTCTCGATCCGGGCGCTCGCAGCCCCCCAATCCGTGGACGACACGACCAGGACGAGGATGATGGCCAGGACGATCGACGCGATCGCGGCGGGCACGGCCTGGGTCTGGAACACGAGCCGGTTCGGCCCGACCTTCGTCTGGGTCAGCATGATCGCGAACAGGATCAGGACGCTGATCGCGCCGATGTAGACGAGCACCTGAGCGCCGGCGATGAGCGGAGCGCCGAGGATCACGTAGATCCCGGCCAGGGCGCCGAAGCAGACGATCATCGCCAGCCCGCAGCGGATGATGTCGCGCATCGTCACGACGAGCAGTCCGGCGCCGAGCAGGATCCCGGCGAACAGGACGAACAGGACGTCGCTCCAGCTCGCTCCGATGATCGGGATCGTGTCCGGAATCGCCACGCGACCTCCTCGGTTACTCGTGGTGGGCGTGGCCGCCGCCGGCCGCACCGTTGCCGCCCGAGCCGTTGCCGTTGGTTCGTTCGTGGTGGCGGCCGGCAGCCGCGCTCGAGCCGGTCGCGATCGACGCCGGGAGAACTGGCAACATCCGGCCGGGGTCCGGGACCCGCCCGCTCGCCGCGGCCCGCTCGAGCCAATCGCGCTCGCGTCGGATGTAGGTCGCCTCGGTCTCGCGATCGATCGCCGCGAGCGCGATGAGGTCGATCATCGGCTCCGACCGGTCGATGTGGGCGAGCTCGAAGTCGGCCCCGTCGCGGAGGGCGTCGTACGGGCAGGCGTCGACGCAGATCCCGCACAGGATGCAGCGGCTCTCGTCGACCTCGTACTTCTCGAGGACGCGCGGCTTCGGCATCAGGGCGCCCGTCGGACAGGTCTCGGCGCAGCGCCCGCACGAGACGCACGGGGTGTCGTTGAGGCTCATGTCGAGCGGCGTGGTGACGAGCGTGTCGAAGCCGATCCGCATGAAGTCGTAGCAGGCCGCCCCGACGACCTCCGAGCAGACCTGGGCACAGCGGCCGCAGTCGATGCAGCGCGACGGCTCGCGCAGGATGAACGCGTGGCTGTCGTCGCGGATGTAGTCGTGGTTGACACCCGTGAACCGGTTCTCGGTCACGCTCCGGTAGCCGGCGCCCTGGTGGAACTGCGGCTCGAGCGTCTTGAGCGTCGTTCCGTACTCGATCCCGAGGCGGCGCAGGTCGCAGAAGCCGATCGCCTCGCAGGTGCACTGGAGGCAGCGGGTCGACTCCGCAACCGCTTCGGCCGGCGTGTACGGGATCTCGTACTCGACGTAGCTCTTGTTGCGGACCGCCGCCTCCATCGCCTTGAGCCGGTAGCGAGGTTCCTTCATCTCGCTGGTGAACGGCACGATCGACAGGAACTCGGGCTGCGGCTCGGCGAGGGTCTGGCGGGTCTTGATCGCCCCGAGGTCGAGCCCCTTGAGGTACGCGTCAGCGGCATACGACGCCCGGCGCCCCTCGGCGATCGCCTGGACGACGGTGGCCGCGCCGACCCGGACGTCGCCGGTCCCGAACACGCCGGGCCGGCCCGTCTCGAACGTGACCGGGTCCGCCTTGAGCCGCCGGTTCTTCGTGGCCTCGGGCCCTTCGGAGCCGGGTCCGATCCAGTCGAGCTCGGGGCCCTGGCCGATCGCCAGCAGGACCCGATCGCAGTCGATCGTGAACTCCGTCCCGGGCGACGGCTCGGGCCGCCGCCGGCCGGACGCGTCCGGCTCGCCGAGCTTGTTCCGGATGAACTCGACACCGCTGACCTGGCCGGTCTGCTCATCGACGATGATCCTCGTCGGGGCGGCCTGGAAGATCGCCTGGACACCCTCCTCGATCGCCTCGTGGACCTCGTTCGAGGCGGGCATGTCCTTCATGTCACGGCGGTAGACCAGGGTGATCTCGGCGGCTCCCTGGCGCACGGACGTGCGCGAGCAGTCCATCGACGTGAACCCACCGCCGATCACGACGACCCGCTTGCCGGCATGACCCGGGTAGGGCAGCCCGAGCGTGGCCGTCCGGAGGTACTCCAGTCCGTCGATCACCCCGTCGGCGTCCTCGTTCGGGATCCCCAGCTTGTTCGTGTCGTAGCAGCCGATCGCCACGAGGACCGCATCGAAGCCCTGGCCCTGGAGGTCGTCGAGGGTGAAGTCGCGACCGAGGCCCTGGTCGCAGACGATCTTCCCGCCGAGCCTCGTGACCGACTCGTACTCGGCTTCGAGCACCTCGATCTTCGGCAGGCGATACTGCGGGATCCCGTAGCGGAGCATCCCGCCCGGCGCCGGGTCGCGCTCGAAGACGGTCACGTCGTGACCGGCGAGCAGGAGGTAGTACGCGGCGGCCATCCCGGCCGGACCCGAGCCGATCACCGCGGCGCGGCGGCCGCTCTTCGGCTGCGGCTCGAATGGCAGCGGCGGGTCGGTACCCTCGTCGAGCATCGCCTTGATGACCTGGTCGCCGGCGTAGCGGTGAGCGTCGCGGATCGCGATCGCCTCGTCGACCTCGTCCCGCCGGCAATGCTCCTCGCACGGCGCCGGGCAGACCCGGCCGAGGACGCTCGGGAACGGGATCGTCCGCTTGAAGATCCGGGTCGACTCGCGCCACTCGCCCTCGGCGTTCTGCCTGAGGAAGCCGGGGATGTCGATGTGACTCGGGCATTTGTTCTGGCACGGCGGCAGGCAGTAGGCGTTGTGGTCGCTGAAGATCAGCTCGAGGTTCGTCGCCCGCAGCCGGCGGACCGTCTCGGTCTGGGTCTGGACCTTCATGCCCGGTTCGCACGTCCGCGAGCAGCTGATCGGCGGGTGCTCCTCGCCCTCGACCTCGACGACGCACATCCGGCAGGCGCCGAAGCCGGGCAGCTTGGGCTCATAGCACAAGGTCGGGATTTCGATCCCGTTGTCGCGGCAGACCTCGAGGATGGTCTGGCCCTCGCGCCCTTCCACGACCCGCCCGTCGACCTCGATCCGGAACGCGGGGCTCGACAGCGGGCGCTGCGGCGCCTGGGTGTCGAGGAGCCGCTCGGCGAGCAGCTCGGTCTCGACCGCGGCGTCGGGCTCCGGTCGGATGATCAGGTCGGTCATCGGGCGCCTCGGTCGGCTCCGGCGGCGGCCAGCCCGATCGGCTGGCACACGCCGGCAGGGCAGCTGCTGCGGAGGAGGTGGTCGTCGAGCTCGGGTCGGAAGTATCGCATCGCGCTGGTCATCGGAAGCGTCGCCAGCCGCTCGTGGTCGCACAGCGCCGAGGCGACGACGTCGGCCGCGAGATCCGCGGCCAGGTCGACGTCGGTCGGGCGCGGCGTCCCGATCGCGATCCGGTCGACGATCTCCGACAGGCGACGAGTGCCGATCCGGCACGGGATCGACTTGCCGCAGGCCTGGTCGGCGCAGAACCGGGTCAGGAGGCGGGCGAGGTCGACGATGCACGCCCGCTCGTCGGCGACGACGATCGACCCGGACCCGATGTGGGCGTCGACGGCCCGCAGGGCATCGTAGTCGTAGGGCGTGTCGAGCCGGTCGGGCGGCAGGAAGCCGCCAGACGGGCCGCCGACGAGGACTGCCTTGACCGGCCCCGCCTCCTTCCGGGCATCCGGGCGGCCTTGCAGGAGCCCGATCAGCGTCCGGAGCGGCGTCCCGAGCGGGACCTCGGCGATCCCGCTCCCGGACGGACCGCGGAGCTGGACCAGGATCGTCCCCGGACTCGCCTTCGCGCCGATCGCGGCGTATGCCTCGGCCCCGTGCTTCACGATCCACGGGACGCTGGCCAGCGTCTGGACGTTGTCGACGACTGTCGGCCGGCCGAACAGGCCGCGCTCGGCGGGATGCGGCGGTCGCTGCTCGGGCTGACCGCGCTTTCCCTCGATCGCCTTCAGCAGGACGGTCTCCTCGCCGAGCATGTAGGCGCCCTGGACGGGCCGGACCTCGACGGCCAGGTCCCAGCCCGACTCGAGCACGTCGGCGCCGAGAAACCCGGCCTCCTCGGCCGCCGCGATCGCGGTCTCGAGCCGGCGGATCGTCTCGGCCAGCTCGGCCCGCACGGCGATGAAGGCCTCGCCGGCGCCGATCGCGTAGGCGGCCAGGGCAACGCCCTCGATCAGCGCGTACGGTGCAAGCTCCATGACCGTCCGGTCCGTCTGGACGGCCGGGTCGGCCCCGTAGCCGTTGGCCACCACGTAACGCTTCGATCCGTCCGCGCTGGCCGCGGCCCGCCACTTGGCCCCGGTCGGATAGCCGGCCCCGCCCCGACCACGAAGACCCGAGGCGGCAACGGTGCCGATCACCTGGCCCGGCGTCATCGCCCGGATCGCCGTCCGGAGCGCGTCGAACGCGCCGGCCCGCACTGCGGCATCGAGGTCCGTCGGATCGGCGGCGTCGGCTCCGGCCAGCAGGATCCGGGGCCAGCGCGACGGGGTCTTCAGCAGCGCGGTCATCCGCCGCCCCGGCCGGAGCGATCGGTCGAAGCGGCGCCCGTCCGACCGGCGAGTGCCCCGTCGAGGGCGCCAAGGAACGCGTCGTCGGCTGGCGAGCCCGACGCCGGCGCTCCGACCGCGAGGTGGTCGTAGTAGGTGGCCGTGCCGTACAGCATCGCGTACCACGCACCGGTCGTCTCGCTCACCCGCTTGAGGGCGGCCACCGGCACGAAGCCGTAGGCGTCCTGGATCGCGGCCAGGATCCGGAGCATCTCCTTCGGGTCGTGGTCGACCTCCTCGAGGATCGCGTCGACGCGCTCGAGGTCGATCTCGTGGAAGTGCCCGTAGACCGGGTCGGGGACGGTTCGGCCCGACCGGCGCAGCGCCGACTCCTCGCGCCGCTCGCCGTACGTCTCGGACGCTCCCCAGTGGACGGCGAACCGGCCCTTCGTGTCGACGCCGCCCATGTCGATGCATTCGATCGGGCAGGCCTGGGCGCACTGGAAGCAGGTCTCGCACTTGAGTGTTCCCCACTCGTCGTAGAGGAGCTGCAGGCGACCGCGGAACTTCGGCGGGATCTCGGCCGGGATCTCGGGGTACAGGTGGGTGACCTTCGGCTCGAAGAAGCGCCGCAGCGTCAGGGCCATGCCCTTGACGATGCCGAGGCCGGGGACGAGGCTCATCGACCGACCGTCACTTCGCGCCCTCGACGAGGACGATCGCCAGCGCGGTCACGAACAGGTTGAGCAGCGAGGCGGGCAGCAGCCACTTCCAGGCAAAGCCCATCAGCTGATCGATCCGGACCCTGGGCAGCGTCCCGCGCATCCAGACGAAGGTGAACACGAACGCGTAGGTCTTGACCAGGAACCAGACCAGCCCGACGACCCAGTCGAAGCTCAGGAAGGCGAACCCGATGAGGGCCGCGACCGCCACGACGTTGAACAGCACGAACCCGATCGCGACCGCCTGCCAGAGCTTCGTCCGGCTGTCGAGCAGATAGAACGGCATCGCCAGGACGAGGATCGCCAGGGGCGGGACGATGCCGATCGCGAAGAGCAGGCCGACGCCCATCCCGGCCAGGTCGGGCTGGGGGGTGATCGCCCATGCGGCCGGCCAGGCGAACGGCGCATTCCAGCCGCCGAAGAAGAGCGCCACGATCAGGCCCGAGACGATGAACACGTTGACGTACTCGGCGAAGAAGAAGAACCCGAAGCGCATCCCCGAGTACTCGGTCGCGAACCCGGCCACGATCTCGGAGTCCGCCTCGGTCAGGTCGAACGGGGTCCGGTTCGCCTCCGCGGTGGCGGCGATGAAGAAGATCAGGAACGCGAGTGGCTGCTTGAACACGAACCAGTCGAACAGGCTCCCCGACTGGTCGAGGGTGATCTGGTTGAGGCTGAGGGTCCCCGCCAGGAGGATGACCCCGACGACCGACAGGGTCAGTGGGATCTCGTAGCTGACGACCTGGGCGGCCGAACGGAGGCCGCCGAGCAGCGAGTACTTGTTGAAGCTCGACCAGCCGGCCATCAACAACCCGACGACGCCGAGCCCGCTCAGCGCGAAGAAGTAGAGCAGGCCGATGTTCATGTCCACGCCAAACAGCCCCGGCGCGAACGGCAGGACGAGCAGGGTCATCACGCTGGCCATGTAGACGACCACCGGGGCCCAGGTGAAGACGATCGAATCGACGCCGGTCGGGGTGAAGTCCTCCTTCATCAGGACCTTGAGCCCGTGGACGACCGACAGGAGCGAGCCGAAGGGACCCACCCGGTCCGGCCCGTAGCGAAGGTTCATCAGGGCGATGACCTTCATCTCCATGTAGATGATCAGGAATGCGGTCGGGACGGTCATCAGCAGGACGACCGTGACCGCGAGCACGAATCGGAACAGCGGAAGGTTGGCGTTGACGAAGTCGATCGCGATCGGGGCCAGGATGATCGCGGCGGCCGTCGCGACGCCGCCGGCGATGAGCAGGATCGGGACGACCGTGAAGATGATCTTGCCCGGCAGGGTCAGGCGGCCGAACGTCCGGCTGAGCGTTGTCATCTACTTGTCGACGCCGCCCATGATCGGATCGAGCGACGCCATGATCGCCATCGTATCGGCGATGAGGTTGCCCGGGGTCAGCAGGCCGACCGCCTGGAGATGGACGAAGCTCGGGTCGTGGATTCGCATCCGGAACGGCTGGTCCGTGCCGTCGCTGATCGCGTACGTGGCGTATTGCCCGCGCGGTCCCTCGACCGCCGCGTAGGCCCGACCCGGTCGCGGCCGCAGGAGCCGCGGCAGCTTGGCGATGATCGGCCCGTCGGGCATCTTGTTGAGGCACTGATCGATGATCCGGAGGCTCTGCTTGATCTCGTCGAGCCGGAGCAGGTAGCGCGCCAGACAGTCGCCCTCCGAGCGGGTCGGGATGTCGAAGTCGAGCTCCGGGTAGATGCTGTACGGGTGCGCGCGGCGCATGTCGAGCGGGACGCCCGAGGCCCGGATGCTCGGGCCGGTCATGCACATCCGGAAGGCGGTGTCGCGGTCGAGGACCCCCAGCCCGCGCATCCGCCTGACGAAGATCTCGTTCTCGTTGAGCAGCGTCTGGTTCGCCTCGATCTGTTCGGTCGCCTTGCTCATCCACTCCCCAAGGCGACTCATGAAGTCATGGTTGAGGTCGCCGTTCACCCCGCCGATCCGGAAGTAGTTGAACAGCATCCGCTGGCCGGTCAGGCTGGCCAGCATGTCGACGATGTCGTCGCGCTCGATGAAGCTCCACAGGATCGGCGTCAGGCCACCGAGGTCGAGCGCCATCCAGCCCATGAACAGGGCATGACTGGCGATCCGGTTCAGCTCACCGGACAGGACCCTGATGTACTCGGCCCGGCGAGGCACTTCGACGTCCATGAGCTTCTCGAACGCCATCACCGGCGCCCACTCGTTGAACAGCGCGCTGACATACTCGAGCGGGTCGGTGTAGGCGATCGTCTGGTGGTAGTCGGCGTTCTCGCACAGTTTCTCGACGCCGCGGTGGAGATAGCCGAGGACCGGGTCGAGGTCGACGACTCGTTCGCCCTCGATCTTGAGGACCACCCGCAGGACTCCATGGGTCGACGGGTGCTGCGGGCCCATGTTGATGAACATCTCGCCGTCGCCGAGCGTGTAGAACTCGGCCTCGCGCTCCGTCCGCGGCGGATACGGCGGGATCGGCTCGAAGACGCCGATATCCTCGTCGAGCATGACCCGCGGGTCGTCCGCGGACGGGTGCCGGACGGTGGTCATGATCGGGTCAGCTCGCCCTGGTCCGCCGGATCCGGGCGTCGGGCGCCGCGTTCGACGGGGCGTGGGTCTGCTCCATGTGGCGGACTCCGCCACCCGGTGAGCGGGCCGCATCGTCGGGCAGGAAGAAGTCCTTGCGCAGCGGGAAGCTCGTGTAGTCCGGCGGCATGTAGATCCGGCGCACGTCGCGGTTCCCCTCGAACGTGATCCCGAACATGTCGTAGGCCTCGCGCTCCTGCCACTCGGCGCCCTTCCACAGGAACGTGACCGAGGGGACGCGCGGCTCGTCCCGCGACAGGCCATCGGCGACGACCCGCAACCAGTCGGGCGACGTGTCACTCCACAGGTGGTAGACCGTCTGCATCACGGTCCCGGTGTCGACGCCGCACAGGTCCATGAGCGCCTCGAACCCGAACTCGGGCTCGTCATGGAGCGCCCGCATCACCTCGGGCACGTCGCCCGGCGCGATCCGGATCTCCGTCTCGTCGTGGCGCTGGCGGACGGGGCCGAGCAGCCGTTCCCCGAAGCGGGCCTCGAGGCGGCGCTTGAGGGCTCGATCCATCTCGCTCAGATCCCGTCCGGGACCGTCGGACCGATCGCCCGCTCCGGCCAGTGGCCGCGCCGCTCCAGGACCAGCTGCTGGAGCCGCATCATCCCGTAGATCAGGCCCTCGGGACGCGGCGGGCAGCCGGGGATGTAGACGTCCGTCGGCAGCACCCGGTCGATCCCCTGGATCGTCGAGTAGCTCCGCTTGTAGCGACCGCCCGAGCAGGTGCAGTCACCGAGCGCGACGCACCACTTCGGCTCGGGCATCTGCTCCCAAAGCCGGATCAGGGGCCCGGCCATCTTGGTCGTCAGCGTCCCGGCCACGATCAGCACGTCCGCCTGGCGCGGGCTCGCCCGGAACGGGAACATGCCCCAGCGGTCCATGTCGTTCTTCGACGTGGCCGTCGACATCATCTCGATCGCGCAACAGGCCAGCCCCGACAGGAGCGGCCACAGGCTGTTCGCCCGGATGAGGTCAAGGACGATGTCGGCCTTGGTCGGGATCACCTCGAGGGCGCCCCAGCGGGCATCGTCATGGCGTCCGGCCTCGGTCGCCCCGAACTCGCGGAGGTGGGTGTCCTGGGTGGCCTGGCCGCCGTCGTAGGCCGCCGGGTCCGTCGATACCCAGAGCGTGTTCGGGACGACGATCGGAACGACGAGGTCGCGCGACCCGGCGAGCTCGATGGCGGTGGAGCTCGATGTCGCCCTTCCGGGTGAGGTGGTCGCGGTCGAGCGCCGGCTCGGCTTCAGCGCCACGTCAGCACTCCCTTGCGCCAGGCGTAGGCCAGGCCGAGGAGCAGGATCGCCACGAAGATCAGCATGCTCACGAAGCCGCCCAGGAGGAGGTCGCGGAAGACGATCGCCCACAGGTAGATGAAGACGACCTCGATGTCGAAGGCCACGAACAGCAGGGCGTAGATGTAGAACGACAGCCCAAACCGGCCATGGGTGTCACCGAATGTGTCGATCCCCGACTCGTAGGGCAGGCCCTTGTGCTCGTCGCCGCGGTTCCGGTGGGAGATCAGCCAGGCGGCGCCGATCGTGAGCAGGACGAACGAGACGCCCGCGAAGGCGAACCCGACGACGTACCAGATGGCGGTCAATCCAACCTCGCAGCGGACACGCCCCGCTTCTCGCGGCTGGGCGGCGCTTCCATACGTGGTGACTTGTGGCCCTTGCGGGCACGGCTGACACGCGGGACCGAGGCGGTCCCTCGCAGCGGCATTCTACCAGCGGATGCCCTCTCGGGAGGTCGCTGGGGCGTGGCCGGACGAGCCTCCGCGAGCGCGGCGGACGGGTTGGGGAACACCGGGGAGGCGGCTCGCGCCGAGCGCGCGTAGCAGGGATGCGAGTCGCTCCCCGGCGCCGTCAGCGTGCACCCGCGCGGTCCGGCCAAACAATAGGGCGAATGCCGTAGCCAAAACGTCGCATCCACGCCGCGGCCGGGCGCCTCGTCGGCTCAGGGAGCCGTCCGCCGGGGGAGGCCGCGGAGAGGCGGCTCCGGGTCGATGCCGCGGCCGAAGAGCGCAACCCGGAACCCGCCGGTCGCTCTCGGGTCGAGCAGCCGTCGGACGGCGGACCGGGTTGCCAGCCAGGCCTCGGCCGTCGTCTCGGGGTCGGACCGGATCGCCTCGAACAGCTCCTCCAGGCCAAGCCCCAGCAGGAATCCCGCCTGGGTCGTCTCGCCGAGCGGATCGAGCCCGGCGACGACGGCAGCCCCGTGGACGGCGCTGAAGTCGACGTGGGCGGTGAGGTCCTGGCGCCCGACAGCGATCGTCCAGTCGTCGTGGACCCGGTGGCCGGCGTAGGCCCTGAGGGTGCCGTTGGCTCGTTCGGGCCCATACAGCTCGGCGGCCGGATGACCATAGTCGACCACGAGCACGACGCCCCGCTCCAGGCCGCCTGCGACGTCGGCGAACCAGCCGCCGAGCTCGAGGCAGATCTCGGCCCGGGCGCCCTCCGGGAGGACGATCCGCTCGGCGGCCAGCCGGTATTCCAGCTCCGGGGTCGACGGATCGCCCTCGAGCTCGACGAACGTCCCCGCCCAGTCGACGAACAACTCGCGCAGGCGACCGCCACGGAGGGTGACCCGGTGTACTGGGAGTGCATCGAGCAGCTCGTTGGCCACAGTCGCTCCGGCCTCCGGGACGTCGAGCGGGAGGTCCGGCTCGAGCGCCTCGCTGAAGCCGGCCGCGGTCAGTCGTTCGATGAGCTGCCGGCGGCGATGCTCGCTCACCTCGATCGGCACGTACCGGATCGCCCGTGCGAGCGGCGGCGACCCGGCGACGCGTCCCAGCCGTCCCCGCCCCGCGACCGCCTCGAGGACCGCGAGGGCCAGGCTCCCGGAGCCCGCGCCGTGCTCGCGCACGACGAACCGGTCCGGAGCACCGAGACGACGGTGGACCTCGTCGAGCTGGCGGGCGATCGCCGCGCCGAAGATCGGATGGGTCTCCGGGGCGGTCAGGAAGTCGCCGGCCCGACCCGGTCGCTCGACCTCGGAGCGGTAGTAGCCGAGCCCAGGCTCGTAGAGGGCGAGCGTCATGAACCGGGCGAACGTGATCGGACCGTCCCGGGCGATCTCGGCCCGGATCCGATCGACCAGTACCGGCTCGCCCTCGACCGACAGCGGCGGCGGATCCGGCAGCGGTCGCAGGCCGGCCTGGATGGGGTCCACGGGTCAGCCTCCCTGCCGGACGAGCCGGATGCCGGGCCCGACCAGGGTGTGTCCGCCGAGCAGCACCGGGATCGGGGCGGCGACGGCCGCCGCGGTCAGGGCGGACAGCCAGGGGTCCCGGACGGACGCCGGGTCGAGCAGGTCGGACGCAAATCGCGACTCGGCGGGCGGCCAGCGTGCCTCGTCGGCCCCGAGCCGATCGGCCATCAGCACGCGACTGTCGACGATGGCTCCGTCGCCCAGCTCGGCCAGCCGGGCACCGAGCGCCTCGGGCCCGTCCCGTTCGAGGACCATCCCGAGGACCGACCGAGGCGCGCGGTCGCGAACCGCGGTCGGACGGCCTGTCGCGAGCCGGCTCGAAGCCCGGAGCCCGCGCTCCTCGACCAGGACCCGAACACGGCAGCGCGCCCGGCGTTCGAGCCAGCCGATCGTCGACGCGGAGGTCCGGCCGGCGACGACGAGCTCCGCGCCCGGATCGTTCAGGACGCCCCGGATCGCACGGAACCTCGACGCCAGCCGTTCGACCGCCGTCGGGTCGGGCAAGGGCAGGATTGGCCTCGGCGCCTCCGCGGCCGTTCGCCACGAGGATCACGTCGAGGGGCGAGTCGAGATCGACGGCCAGCCGCCAGCGCGTACGCAGGTCGGCCAGTCCGACGCCGGCGACCTCCTCGAGCCAGCGGGGCAGGGCGTTGTCGGTCGGCAGCTCCGGCGGCACGCCGGCGAGGGTGGCGACCGCCGCTCCTGACAGCGCCACGACGTCGGCCGAGAAGCGGTTGTTGGCGAGGGCCCGGCGATCGGACCCGGCCGCGGCCGCCACGAACGCCACGCGGTCCGCCGCCGTCGCGAGCGGCAATGCCCCCGACCCGAGCAGGACGAGCCCCCGTCCGGGCCGCAGCTCGTCGAGCAGTGACCGGAGTCGCGCACCGAACGGGCGGCCGTCCGGGTGACCGGCGACGATCCGGGCCTGGCCCGCCCCGGCGGCGAGGAACCCGGTCCGGTTCCAGGCGGCCAGCACGGCTCGAGCGTCGGCCAGCCCGCGCTCGAGCGAGCCGGCGCTCGGCGGCGCCAGCGCGTGGAGGATGATGACGTCGACGGCGCCCATCGGGCGAGTCTAGCGATGGGACCCGAGGCAGGCGGAGGTGCGCCGATTGGCACGGGAACGGCGGACGCGGGCATACGTCGGCCTCGGGCGCGAACGTCGGCGATGCTTCCGGCACGCTCCGGGCTGCGGTTCACGCGCTGGCGTCGTTGCCCGGGGCCCGGCTGCGCGGGGTGTCGCGGCTCTACGCGACCGAGCCGGTCGGCGTCACCGACCAGCCGGAGTTCCGCAACGCGGTCGTCAGCCTCGACGTCCCCAGCGGTCCGGATCCGGCGACCGGGGCAACCGCGCTGCTCGTGGCGCTGAAGTCGATCGAGCGAGCGTTCGGGCGCCAGGTCCGCACCCGGTGGGGCCCGCGCGAGCTCGACCTCGACCTGCTCCTGTTCGGTTCGGCGCGGCTGGCGATCGAACGCCCACCGTCCGGCCGATCGCTTGACGCCGCCTCCGATCCCGCCCGCGCCGAGCGCCTCCTCGAGGTCCCACACCCGGCGGCCCACGAGCGGCTGTTCGTGCTCGCGCCGCTGGCCGACCTGGCGCCACGGCTCGTCCCAACCGGCTGGGGCGAGCGGGTGGAGACCGCCCGGCGACGGCGCGTGCTGATCGAGGGACCGGCCGCCGTCCGGCCGCTCGCTCGCTGGGACGATGCAGTCGGCGGCTGGCGGGCCGAGGACCCCTAGAGCCTGACCGCCGGCGGCCGGGTTCGGTCGAACATCGCGACGGTGTCGACGAACCGGACCTGCTTCGAGCGGTAGGCCATCACGAGCGAGTGGGTCCGGGCTCCACCGCCGAAGAAGCGGACGCCCTGCAGCAGATCCCCGCCCGTCACGCCGGTCGCCGCGAAGACGAGGTTGTCGCCCGAGGCGAGATCCTCGGTCCGGTAGACGCGGCTCTCGTCGTCGTCGTTGCCCATCCGCCGGGCCCGAGCCCGCTCCTCGTCGTTCCGAAAGCGGAAGCGGGCCTGGATCTCCCCGCCCAGGCAGCGCAGCGCGGCCGCCGTGATGACGCCCTCCGGGGCGCCGCCGATGCCCATCACGGCATGGACTCCGGTCCCCGACACGGCGCACGAGATCGCTGCCGACAGGTCGCCATCGGAGATCAGCTTGATCCTGGCGCCCGAGGCGCGCACCTCGGCGATCAGCGCGTCGTGGCGCGGCCGCTCGAGGATCACGACGGTGATGTCGGCGATCTTCCGTCCGAGCGCATCGGCAATTCGCCGGACGTTGTCGGTCGGGCTGGCGGCGATGTCGACGTGACCGGCCGCGATCGGCCCCACGCACAGCTTCTCGAGATAGGTGTCGGGCGCGTGCAGGAGGCCGCCGCGCTCCGATGCGGCCAGCACGGTGATCGCCCCAGGCTGGCCGTGGGCGACCAGGTTCGTGCCCTCGAGCGGGTCGACGGCGATGTCGATCTCGGGGGTCGTGCGCTCGTCCTCGCCCTGGCGGCCCACCTGCTCGCCGATGTAGAGCATCGGCGCCCGATCGCGCTCGCCCTCTCCGATGACGATCGTGCCGGCCATCTCGATCTCGTCCATCGTCCGGCGCATCGCCTCGGTCGCCGCGTGATCCGCCTCGGTCGGGTCGCCCCGGCCCATCGACCGCGCCGATGCGATCGCGGCCGCCTCGGTCACCCTGACCATCTCGAGCGCCAGCAGCTGCTCCATCGGGATCCTCCTCTCGGTGGAGTACGGCCCGGCCGTCTCAGTGGCGGAAGTGACGCCGGCCGGTGAAGACCATCGCCAGGTGGTGGCGGTCGGCGACCTCGATCGCCATCTCGTCCCGGATCGAGCCACCGGGCTGGATGATCGCGGTCACGCCGGCATTGGCCGCGAGCGAGATGCCATCCGGGAACGGGAAGTAGGCGTCGCTCGCCATGACGCTCATCCGGGCCCGATCGCCGGCGCGGCGGAGAGCGATCTCGACCGACACCTGGCGGCTGGCCTGGCCTGCCCCGACCCCGACCGTTGCCGCGTTCTTGGCCAGGACGATCGCGTTCGAGCGGACGTGGCGGACGGTCCGCCAGGCGAACAGGAGGTCGGTCAGCTCCTCGAGCGTCGGACGGCGCTCGGTGACGACCTGGAGATGGCCGGCCTCAATCCCGAGCTCGTCCTGGGTCTCGACGAGGAGCCCGCCGCTGACCCGCTTGAAGTCAAGGTTGGCGATCCCGTAGTCGCGCATCCCGTCCGATGGGCCGGCCGGCACGGCGAGGATCTCGAGCCCCGACTTCGCTCGCAGGATGCCGAGGGCCGACTCGTTGTAGCCGGGCGCGACCACGGCTTCATACGAGTTGGCCGCGATCTCCCGGGCGGTCGGGCCGTCGAGCTCGCGGTTGACGGCGACGATCCCGCCGAAGGCGGCGACCGAGTCCGTCTCGAGCGCCTTGCGGTAGGCCTCGACCAGCTCCTCGTTCGAGGCCAGCCCGACGGGGTCGGTGTGCTTGACGATGGCGACGGTCGGCGCGGTGAAGTCGTTGGCCATCCGGTAGGCCGCGTCGAGGTCGAGGAGGTTGTTGAAGCTGGGCATCGTGCCCTGGACGTGGGTGGCGTCGGCCAGGGTCCCCGACCGGTGGGTCGTCTCCCGGTAGAAGGCGGCCCGCTGGTGAGGGTTCTCGCCGTAACGCAGGTCGTCGACCTTCTCGAGGACCATCGCCAGCCGGTTCGGGAACATCGTTCCTGAGACCTGGTTGATGTAGGCGGCGATCTCCGCGTGGTAGGCGGCCACCACCCCGAACGCTTCGGCCGCAAGCTGCTGCCGGAACTCGGCCGAGACCGACCCGAGCTCCTTGAGCTCGCGGACGAGCCGCCCGTAGTGGACCGGATCGGCCACGGCCGCCACGCCCGCGTAGTTCCTGGCGGCGGCACCGAGGAGGGCAGCCCCACCGACGTCGATCATCTCGATCGCCTCGTGCAGCCCGACCGAGCGCGCGCCGACCTGCGGCGAGAACGGTTTCACGTTGACGACGACGAGGTCGATCGGGCTGATGCCGTGCTCGGCCAGTTCGTCGAGCTGCGCGGGGACGTCGCGCCGGGCGAGGATGCCCGCATAGACGGCGGGATGGAACGTCTTGACCTGCCCGCCGACCAGTGCCGGCACCGCCGTCAGGTCGGAGACCGACCCGACCTCGATCCCGTCTGACGCCAGATGGTCGCGGGTCCCGTCGGTGGCGAACATCTCGACACCGAGGCTGGCCAGGTCGCGGGCCAAGCCGGACACACCGTCGCGATTCGCGACCGAGAGCAGGGCACGCACCCCGGACCACCTCCTGATCTCCGGTCGACGACGCGCCTTATCGACGCCCGCGGCGGCGGGCCTCCGTCATCGGCCCGAGTATACCGCCCGCCATGGCATACTCGGCCTCCCATCGCCACCCTCGTCAGGAGTCTGCCGGTGACGCTGCCGCCCTGGGAGTACCTCTTCCTCAAGTTCTCCGGCGACACCATGCCGGACCTCTTCCGGGCGACCTGGGTCTCGTCGCTCATCCTTCTTGGCGCCTTGGTCATCCTGTACAACGTCCGGACCCGGGCGCTTCGCCACCACCCGCCCTACCTCGAGATGTACGAGTGGCTGCTCTGGTCGGGGCTGATCATGTTCAGCCTGCTGCTCGTGTTCAGCCTGTTCGTATGGGACTTCATCTTCGTCCTCGTCACGATGATCGGCGGCACGGCGATCCTGCTCTGGATCCGGTTCTTCCGGTTCCCGCCGATGTTCGAGGCCTACGCCCGGAAGCTCGCCCGCGAGCGCTACTTCACCCGTTCGAAGTTTGCTCATCCCGAGGCGACGATCCGGTCGAAGACGGCCCGCACGGCGCGCCCGAGCCGGGCCGGCCGACCGGCCAAGCGCCGCCGCCGACGGTAGCGGCCGGACGACCGGTATGGAGATCCGCCGCTTCGGCTACGGGCACCGGCGCCCCGAGGGGCCGGCCGGCAGCCATGGTGTGCGCGCGGCGGTGATCCACTCGGACGGACGGGGCCGGATCTCCGAGCTGGCCTTCGCCCGCAAGGCGATCGTCGAGCCGCACGTCAATCCGAACACCACCTGGTTCGTCGTGATCGAGGGCGGCGGGTTCGTGCTGGTCGGTGACGAGACCGCCCGGGTGTTCGCCGGCGAGGCCGTCCTCTGGCCGGCCGGCGTGGTCCACGGCGCGTCGACCGACGTATCCGAGATGCGGGCGATCGTCGTCGAGCTGGCCGGCGAGGACGACTCGGCCGTCCGCGAGATCGTCGATGCCGTCCCGCTGGCCATCGAATCCGGGCCGGTGGCGAAGGGCGAGGGCGAGCTCGTTCATGACCGCCCGGACCGCGGCTACGACCCGGCTGAAGGCGAGCCCGTCTAGGAGCCGGAGTCGAGCACGGCTCCGAGCTGGCCGAGGATCCGGGCCGTCGCGCCCCACACGAGAAGCTCGGTCCCATCGTCGGCCTCGATCGGGTAGGCGCCGTACCGGAGGGGCCAGTCGCGGATCGTCCGCTCCACGATCCGGAGCGGCGCGTCGGGCAGGAACGCAGCCAGCCGCGGCTCGAGGATCCGGGCGACCTCAGCCGGGGACGCGGCGAGGACCGGCCGGCGCTCGGCGACGGCGAGTACGGGTATCAGGGCGAACCGGCTGACCGGGATCCAGACCTCGTCGAGGAGGCCCAGGATCCGGACGCCGGCGGCGATCGCATCGAGCCCGACCTCCTCGGCCGCCTCCCGCAGCGCGGTCGACACGATGTCGGCATCGTCCGGCTCGACCTTCCCGCCGGGGAAGCTCACCTCGCCCGAGTGGAGCCCGTCGTAGGTCGGCCGTTCGGTCAGGACGACCCGCGCCGACCCGTCATCACCCGGAACGACCAGGACGAGGACGCCCGCGGGTCGGTCCTCGGCGGCAACCCGGGAGAACGACGGGCGAACCCGCCCATCGGTGAGGACCGGCATGAGCTCCGGCGGGCCGGCCGGCAGTCGGTCGGGCAGACGGGCCAGGCGCTCGACGGCATCCTCGATCCTCATCGGTCGATCGTCCGCAGCCGGCCTCAGTTGACCAGCTCGCCGCCCTGGCGCTTCGGTTGCTCGTCCGTGTCGGGCAGGTCGAGGACCGTGCTCCGTCGCTTCGAACCGCCAGATCCCGCGGTTGCCCCGGCCCGTGCGTCGCGCCGGTCGGACGCCTCGATGGTGACCGCGACGTCGCCCGCCGAGAACACGATCGTCCCGCCGACCGGGTCGGCGTCGGCGACGATCCGGTCGCCCGGCTTGAATTCGCCCTGCAGGAGCGCTCGTGCCAGCGGGTTCTCGACCAACCGCTGGATCGTCCGCTTGAGCGGTCGCGCGCCGAAGCTCGGATCGTGGCCTTCGCGCGCGATCAGCGCCCGGGCGGCTGGGGTCAGCTCGAGCGTCAGGTCCTGGGAGGCCAGCCGTCGCGACAGGTCGGCCAGGAGCAGGTCGACGATCGCCGACAGCTCGGCGTCGGTCAGGGCATGGAAGACGATGATCTCGTCGATCCGGTTGAGGAACTCGGGCCGGAACTGGAGACGCAGCGCCTCGCTCAGCTGGGCCTTCATCGCCTCGTAGGCCGAATTGCGATCGGCGCCGGCGAGCTCGGAGGCGGTCGCGATCGCGGCACTGCCGATGTTGCTGGTCATGATCACGACCGTGTTCTTGAAGTTGACCGTCCGCCCGTGGCCATCGGTCAGCCGGCCGTCGTCGAGCACCTGGAGCAGGATGTTGAAGACGTCCGGATGGGCCTTCTCGATCTCGTCGAGGAGGACGACCTGGTACGGCCGGCGGCGGACGGCCTCGGTCAGCTGGCCGCCCTCGTCGTACCCGACGTAGCCGGGCGGTGCGCCGACCAGGCGCGACACCGAGTACTTCTCCATGTACTCGCTCATGTCGATCCGGACCAGCGCGCCATCGTCGTCGAACATGAACTCGGCGAGGGCTCGGGCGAGCTCGGTCTTGCCGACGCCGGTCGGACCGACGAACAGGAATGAGCCGATCGGCCGGCGCGGATCGCGCAGCCCTGCGCGGGCCCGGCGGACGGCGTCCGACACGGCCTGGATGGCCTCGTCCTGGCCGACGACCCGCTGGTGGAGGCGCTCCTCCATGTGGACGAGCTTGTGGGTCTCGCCCTCGAGGAGCTTGGTCACGGGGACCCCGGTCCACGACGCGACGATCCCCGCGATGTCGTCCGCTGTCACCTCTTCCTTGAGGAGGGCACCCGGACCCTGGAGAGCGGCCAGCGCGGCTTCCTGCTCCTTGAGCTGGGCCAGGAGCTCCGGCAGGCGACCGTACTTGAGCTCGGCGGCCCGGGCCAGGTCGGCCTCGCGCTCGGCCTGCTCGATCCTCGTCTGGATCGCCTCCAGCTCGGACTTCGTGGCCCGGATCGCGGTGATGGCGGCCTTCTCGGCCTCCCAGCGCTGCTTGAGCGCGCCGGACTCCTCGTTGATCTCGGCCAGCTCGCGCTCGAGCGCCTCGAGCCGTGCCTTGGCGGCGTCGTCCTTCTCCTTCTTGAGAGCCTCGCGCTCGATCTCGAGCTGGATCCGTCGCCGCTCGAGCTCGTCGAGCTCGGTGGGCATCGAGTCGAGCTCCATCCGGAGCCGGCTGGCCGCCTCGTCGACGAGGTCGATCGCCTTGTCCGGCAGGAATCGTTCGGTGATGTAGCGGTCCGACAACGTCGCGGCCGCGACGAGCGCCGAATCGGTGATCCGGACGCCGTGATGGTTCTCGTACCGCTCGCGCAGGCCGCGCAGGATCGAGACCGTCTGCTCGACCGTCGGCGGCTCGACCATCACCGGCTGGAAGCGACGCTCCAGGGCGGCGTCCTTCTCGATGTGCTTGCGGTACTCGTCGAGGGTGGTCGCGCCGATCGTGTGCAGCTCGCCCCGGGCGAGCATCGGCTTGAGCAGGTTCGAGGCATCCATCGCACCCTCGGCGGCGCCGGCACCGACGACGGTGTGGAGCTCGTCGATGAACAGGATGATCTGGCCCTCGCTGTCCTTGATCTCCTTGAGGACCGCCTTGAGTCGCTCCTCGAACTCGCCCCGGAACTTGGCGCCGGCGATGAGCGCGCCGAGATCGAGCGAGATGACCCGCTTGTCCTTGAGGCCCTCGGGCACGTCGCCCCGGACGATCCGCTGGGCAAGGCCCTCGACGATGGCGGTCTTGCCGACCCCCGGCTCGCCGATCAGCACCGGGTTGTTCTTCGTCCGGCGCGAGAGGACCTGGATGACCCGGCGGACCTCGTCATCGCGGCCGATGACCGGGTCGAGCTTGCCGGCCCGAGCCTCCGCGGTCAGATCCCGTCCGTACTTGTCGAGCGCCTGGTACGTGCCCTCGGGGTTCGGCGAGGTGACCCGCTGGCCCCCGCGGACGCCCTGGAGCGCATTGAGGATCGCTTCCCGCCCGGCCCCGTGCCGCTCGAGGAGCGACTGGCCTTCGCCGCCGACCTCGGCCGCCCCGAGCAGGAGGTGCTCGGTCGAGACGTACTCATCGCCCAGGCGGCGCGCCTCCTCCTCGGCCCGCTCGATGACCCGCTTCGCTCGCGGGTCGAGGCTCAGCGAGCCGCCCTCGATCCGCGCTCGACGGCCGAGGATCGCGGCGAGCTCCGCGCGGAAGGCCGGGAGGTCGACGCCGAGCCGCCTGAGCGTCTCGGCCGGGACGCCGTCGTCCGGCTCGACAAGCGCGGACAGCAGGTGCTCCGCGTCGAGAATGGGGCTATGGAGGGTCTCCGCGAGCTTCTGCGCGGCGAGGACGGTCTCCTGGGCCTTCTGGGTGAATCGATCCAGCTGCATTGGTTGTTCTCAAGGGGTCGGTCAGCCTGGCGTGGGTCCGTCGCAGGCCCCGGAATTGTACAACCTTGTCACTCCTGTTGACAAGGTTCTTACCAACATTGGTTACTCAGTCGAGTCCCTGGCGAGGATCCGGCTGCTTGACGAGCTCGACGAGTCGCCGGGCGGCTTCCTGCGCCTCGTCGGACGGGTCGGTCGGGAGGATGACCTTCACCTTCACGAGCAGGTCGCCGGTCGCCGCTTCGCTCGCTTTCGGCTTCAGCCGGGGCATCCCCTGGCCCTTGAGCCGGAAGGTCCGGCCGGGCTGGGTTCCGGCCGGGATCGTCAGGCGAACCCGCCCCTTCAGGGTCCGGACCGTGACCTCCGCGCCGAGCAGCGCCTCGCCGAGGGTGATCGGGACCTCGCGGGTCAGATCGGCCCCGATCCTGGTGTAGACGGGGTGCGGCTTGACCCGGGTGACGAGGTAGAGGTCGGCTGGGTGGTCTGGATCACCGCCGCCACGGCCCTTCAAGCGGATCCGGCTGCCGGTCTCGACGCCTCGCGGAACCTTCACCTCGAGCCGCTTGCCGTCGACCTGGACGAGCCGGCTGGTGCCGTGGAATGCCTCCTCCAGGGTCAGCTCGACGTCGGCTTCGACGCTTGGGATCCGGGGCGCTGATCGGGCCCGGCCGGGCGAGCCGGAGGAGAACCCGCCGGCCGGACCGGACCCGGCGCCTGACAGGCCCATCCCCGCCAGGATGTCCTCGAACGAGGCGCCCCCAGCCGATCCACCGCTCGTGCGTGATCGCCCACGGGTCGCCCCGGCGCCGGCCGCGGCGCCGCTGAAGAACGTCTGGAAGAAGTCGCTGAAGTCGCCGTCCTCGGACGTCCGGTACTCATAGCGAACGTTCCCGCCAGCCGGCCCACGGGACCCGGCGGCCGAGGTGTACGCATCCCAGTTCGCCCCGAGCTGGTCGTAGCGCTTGCGCTTCTCGGGGTCGGACAGGACCTCGTTGGCCTCGTTGATCTCCTTGAACCGGCGCTCTGACGTCTTGTCGCCCGGCTTGACATCGGGGTGATGCTGCCGGGCGAGCTTGCGGTAAGCGCGCTTGATGTCCGCCTGGGAGGCGCCGCGCGCGACTCCCAGATCCTGGTAGTAGTCGCGGTAGTCGACCGCCACGGCTCCCCGCTCAGTGCGCCTCGTCGGCGCGCTGGACGACGACCGGCTGCTGATCGGCCGGTGGGAACTGCGGGCGGACCGACGGATCGGGCCGAGGCTCGACGTTGCCGCCGCGCGCCGGTCCGGCCGTGCGTGGCGCCAGCGGCTTTGGCCGCCGGCGCAGCGCCGCGTCGAGGACCTGGTCCATCGAGTCGACCAGCACGAGCTTGGTCTGCTTTCGGATCTCCTCGGGGACGTCGCGCAGGTCCTTCT
>CAVOVX010000004.1:0-860819 GCA_963699965.1 uncultured Chloroflexia bacterium
CGCGAAGCGTCTCGTCGTACGTGAACCACGGGTCGTCGCCCGCGAACCGACCTCGACGCCGAGATGGGCCCAGCGGTCGAGCAGCGCCTCCATGGCCGGGCGGACCGTCCGCGGCTGGAGCCCAAGTGAGTTGCCGGCCAGGTAGATCGCCGGTGGCCCATCGGGCCCTGCCGGTCCATCGGGGAGGAGGAACCGGTCGCGGTAGGCGCTCAGCGGGTCGGCGGCGTCGAGCGCCTTGCCTCGGCCTCGGTCGCCACGGTCAGCGGATGGTGTCCTGGCCGTCGTCCGCGATTAGCCGCGCGAGTTCGATCCTCGTCGGCAGCCCGGCCAGGTCGCCGACAGCGGCGACGGCGGCGGCCCCGCACGCGTTCGCGCTCCGGAGCGCCGAGGGCGAGGTCGTCGCCTTCGAGTCGGGCGGCGATGAAGCCGGCACAGAACGCATCACCCGCCCCGACCGGATCCACCACGGTGTGGATGGCTCGCGCCGGGCTCAGAGGGGCTCGCCACCCCGTTCCTGGGCGAAGGCGCCGTCGGCACCGCGCTTCACGACCGCAAGCGACGGGCCGAGGTCGAGCACGGCCTTCGCGAGGGCGGCTGGATCGGTGTCGCTCGTCCGGGTCGGACGGCGAGCATCGGGACTGCCCAGCACGATGTCTGACCGCTCGCCGAGGGGGCGCAGGACCGGCGCGGCCACGTCGTCCGACCAGAGGCGCCGGCGGAGGTTGACATCGAAGCTGACCGTCATCTTCTCTTCCTTGGCCACGTCGAGCGCGAGCGCGGCGGCCGCCCGGGCCGTCTCGGACAGCGCCGGGGTGATGCCGGTCAGGTGGAGCCAGCGGCCTTCGCCGAACACGCCGTCGGCCTGGGCGCGCCGGACATCGTCGGGCGTCACGCGCGAGCCGGCCGAGCCGCTCCGCGCATAGACCACCTCGGCGGCACCCAGCACTCGTCGTTCCCGCAGCATCAGGCCCGTCGTGGCGCCCGGATCGACTTCGAGCTGGCTGACGTCAACGCCTTCGCCTCGCAGACGCCGAACCACCGCGGCCCCGAAACCATCGCCACCGACACGCCCGATGTAGACGACGGCATGACCGAGCCGCGCGAGCCCGACTGCGACGTTCGCCTCTGCGCCGGCGATCTGGCGCTCGAACAGGGCGGCTTCCGCGAGCGACCCGGGCTGTGCGGCGATGAGCGAGATGAGGCACTCGCCGAGGGTCACGACCTCGGTCGTCATGTGGTTCGTCCCTCCCGTGCCGCCGCGACCGCGGCCACGACCTGCCGGGCCCGGGCGGTCACCCCGGCCGTCGCCGCGTCGCCGACCAGCCAGCTGCCGAGTCCCACCGCGACCGCCCCGGCCGCGATGAACGAACCGGCCGTCTCGGCCGTGACCCCGCCGGTCGGCACGACCGGGATGTCCGGGAACGGGCCGGCCAATTCACGGACGAAGCTCGGTCCCATGGCCGAGGCCGGGAAATCCTTCACCGCGGCCGCCCCGGCCCGCCACGCGGCCAGGACCTCGGTCGGTGTCGCCGCGCCGGGGAGTGCGGGGATGCCGCGCTCGGCGGCCCATGCGACGAGGTCGACATCGACGTGCGGCATGACCAGGAACGTGGCGCCGGCGTCGACGGCCTGCTGAGCGGCCTCGATGGACAGCACGGTTCCGGCCCCGATCGCCAGGCCCGAGTCCCGCGACCCGGCGGCCATCGCCTGGATGGCACGCAAGGCGTTCGCGACCGGCTCGTTGAGGGTGATCTCGAACGCCCGGACGCCACCCTCGGCGAGAGCGCCCGCGACGTCAGACGCGTGATCCGGGTCGAGGCGCCGGGCGATGGCGACCACGCCGCCTGCGACGAGACCGACGGGGATCGCGGGTCGCGTTGTCGAGACGGTCACGCGGTCCGAGCCTCCCACGCTGTGGACGGTGGTCAGCGGACAGCGTAGCGCTGTGGAAGCCGCCGAGTGCTACTGACGGACGAACGCCCGGAGCGCTCGGAGGACGGGCCGTATGAGCAGCAGCGTGAGGACGACGAGGACCGCCTCGATGATCGCCGGCATCCCGTTGATGGTCACGAAATTGCCGACGCCCTCGCCGATCGCCGCCGGATGTCGACGCGGGTCGCTGGCGTACTTCGTCGGCGGTCGCGGGCCGGGCTCGGACCTCGCCTGCGCTTCGTGCCATGGGCTGGAGCGTACGCCGTTCGACGGCGCTGGTGCGTTTCCCCGCGTCTAGAAAGGGGGTTGACACCACGGCGCCGACGCTCGTGTAAAGTACCGATAGGTTATATAACCAATAAGTGATGTGACAGATGCAGCAGCCGATCGATCAGCTCAGCACGACCTTCGCCGCCCTGGCCGACCCGACCCGTCGGGCGATCCTGGCCCGGCTGGCGAAGGGCGAGGCGTCGGTCAAGACGTTGTCGGAGCCGTTCGACCTGACTCAGCCGGCGATCTCCAAGCACCTGCGGGTGCTCGAGCGGGCAGGGCTGATCGAGCGGGGACGGCAGGCCCAGTGGCGGCCCAGGCGCCTCCGCGCCGGTCCGCTGCGCGACGTCGCGGCCTGGGTCGACTACTACCGCCGCCATTGGGAGGAGAGCTTCGAGCGGCTCGAGGTCGTCCTCAGGGAACTGCAGGCCGCGGAAACCACGGAAGCACCGGCACAGGTGAAGGAGCACGGACATGGGGATGACGACGACCAGGATCGATCGCGGTAGCACCGCGACGACCGCGATCTACTCCGAGGGCGGCGACCTCGTATTCGAGCGCACCTTCGACGCGCCACGGGCGCTGGTCTGGGGGGCGTTCACCGATCCGGAGCTGATCCCGCGCTGGTGGGGCCCGCACGGCACCGCCACGACGGTCGAGGCGCTCGACGTGCGGCCGGGCGGCCGATGGCGCTTCGTCAGTCGAGCGAAGGATCGCGAGGACGTCGCGTTCTTTGGCGAGTTCCTCGAAGTCGACCCACCGAAGTCCTTCCGCTGGACGTTCCTGTTCGACGTCGAGGGCGTCGGCGTGCAGGGTGGTCCGGAGACCCACACCTTCGAGGACGTCGAAAACCGGACCTTCGTCCGGACGGTCAGTCACATGGGCTCGGCCGAGATCATCGACGCTGCGCTCGCGACCGGCATGGTCAAGGGAGCTCTCGAAACCTGGGATCGCCTCGCGGCGCTGCTGGCCGAAGGCTAGATCGAGAACCCCCGGCGCCGACCGTTCCCTCATCGAGGGTGCGGTCGGCGCCTCCGCATGTCCGCGATCCGACACGAGGGTCATGAGGGTCCCGGGTCAGACGGAATCGGCGATGGCGTCGACCGCACCGGGCAGGCCGTCGGCGCAGAGATCGGATGGCGTCGCGGTGACGCGCGCCTCGCCAGTGATCTCGAGGTCGAACAGGACCTGTCCCGAATCCTGATCGTGCCGCCATCGTGGCGTGGCTTGCCGACCGGCGTGCAGTCGGCATCGAGGAGCCGGACCTCGGGCAATCGCGGCCCAGTGAACCCGACCATCGCCACCGTAACGTGCTGGTTCGGGGGCACGGCCAGGAACTCGTCGCCGACCTGGGCGACATACATCTGGTCCGAGTCGTTGCGAACGCTGACCCAGCTCCCCTGGTCGCAGGCGGCGACCGCGAGCACGAGGGCGGTCGCGACGACGAGCGGGCGCCTGACATCGGCCGGAGTATGGACGCATCGGTGCGGCGCCCAGTCTTGGCGTCGTCAAGCCACGTACGATGCGTGGCGATGTTAAAGAAGTCGAGGAAGCGATCAACATCGGATGCCCGGCCGCCGCGGCCTGGGCGATGCTCGTCGACTCCCCGAATGTCCCGGCCTCGGGAGGGCCGGTGTCCTCGAGGTCCGGCAGACATCGCCGGGTCGGGCGTCCCGTCGGGACGACCCTCGTGGCGCGCCGCGCGTACGAGTCCGTGGAAGACCGGTGTCAGACTGCCGGATCACCGATTGGCAGGACGACCGCTCCGGTGACGATGGAGATCCTGGGCGGTCCGGACAGTTTCCCGCGCCACCGCGCGCTATGCCGTGGAGCCGGCGGGTGATGACGCCTTGCCGCGTCACGTACTCGGGCAGCGGCGAGATGCGGCCGGCGCTCTTGTGGCTGTCGCCGATCATCCCGTCCGCGGGCCGGCGGCTGGTCCGCGGGAACCTCGCCAGACTACAAGCGACTGCTCGAGGCCGCCCGGGGACCCGCTGACGTCGGCCACCCCGCAGGCGAGCGCCGAACCAGGCGTCTGCGACCGTCGCCGCCGACGCCTCGCGATGAAGTCAACCTCACTCGACGATGTCCCTGCCTCCGCCGCTGCCTCCTCCGCAGGCTCTGGTACCCAGATGAGCCAAACCTCGCGGTGGACTGTGATGAGCCGATCTAGCGGGGATCCGCGGCACCGACCCCGCGGCAGGACGCTGCTGGCCGGTGCGCTGGCCGTCGCGATCCTGGCCGGCTGCAGCCCGGCGGAGTCACCGGCGGGCTCCCCCGGTTCGACCTCCCCCGCCACGGAGGCATTCAGCGCGGCGGACGTGGAGCGAGCGGTTGACGAGCTCGCCAGCCTGGGCATCGAGACCCGCGTCCGCCCGTCCGACGCCGCTCCGATCACCGCGGCCGCCGGCAATCCGTCGGCGGTCCGGCTCCTCCGCCTCCAGGTCGCGCAACCTCGCCCTCGAGCAATTCGGCGGGGGCGGCACGACCGGCGCGGACCTCGACACGGTGACCGATGCCGCCGGCGGCGGGCCTATCAGCGCGCTCCTGGCCGGCTGGGCCACCTCCGGCACGACAGCGGGAGCGAACTGGGCTGCCTCGCTCCTCCCCGGCGACCCGTCCGCAGACCCGACCGCAGCCGTCTTCCCGACCCTCGCCCTGCTCGCGTTCGTGGCCGACGTTGACGCGGGCACCAGCACCAGCCACTGGAACTCCATCCGGCTGGCAGCCAACGACGACTTCTGCAGCGAGGTCTCGACCTACCTGTCGGCGGCCCTCGGCGACATCGTCGACACGGACGCGGACCCGCCGGCCTGGCTGCAAGCGCTGATCGACCAGTACGCGCCGCAGTACGCGAACGATCCCGCTCTCCTTCGCAAGACGATCGGTGCCGTCGCCCTCCTTTCCTACGCGACGAGCCTGGCTCGGCCGTGGACGGTGAGCCTGGTGCCCGATCCGGCCTCGGTTGAATACGGCATCGAAGGCCAGGACCCCGTCGAGGGCGGGGTGGACCTGACCGTCCTGTCCGGGGCGGATGTCTTCGCCGATGACGTCGCCGACTGCGCGGAGCTGGCCGACGCGCAGCTCGGCATCGGTCCCGGTGGAGGGATCAACGGTGAACTGGGATGCGAGCGGACTGGACCCCCCACGCCGCGCAGGCCACCGCCACCGCGGCTGTCGACGATCTCGGAACGGCGGGCATGTCGTACGAGATGACGACCGAGAGCCAGGAAGACGCCCAGAACGGCGACCCGGTCTCGACCCAGATGTCGGTCAACGCGTGGGTCGATCGAGCCGAGATGGCTCAGCTCGCCGCCGTCGTGAAGTCGATCCTCCTGGGCGACGCCGCCGGCTCCCCGGCCGGGGGGACCGTCAAGGCGCTCTACCAGGCCATGGAGCCGACCCTCAACATCGTCATGCGACCGAGTGGCTTCGCGGTCATCGACGTGACCTACCACCAGCCCGCGGCCTCACCCAGCCCCAGCCAGGCGGAGTCGGACGTCACGGGCACCTGGGACGGCGGGTGGGTCATGAACGGATACCCGGACACCGGTGACTTCACGATGGAGCATCGTCCAGTCGGGCGACGCGTTCAGCGGCACCGTCGAGATCACGAACACGGACTGCCCGACCGGGACCGTGGAGGGCATGATCGATGGATCGAGCGTCACCTTCGACTGGGTCCTCGCCCGCGCAACGCTGTCCGCTATCGGAACGCTCGACGGCACCTCGATGTCCGGAACCTGGTCGTCCATTGCCTGCAGCGACCCGAGCATCTTCTTGACCGGGGCCTGGGAGGCGACGAAGCGGTGACGACTGTTCGCCGCTGGTGACTGAGCCGATGCGCGCACTGGTCGCGGATAGCTCCGCAATTCACGAGGTTCCCGAGCCGGTACCGGCGCCGACGATCGGCGACTGACCGGGGTCGGCGGCGGGCCTGGCTCTGGTTTGTCCACCGACTTGACAAAGCCCCTACGGCTGGCGCAACATCCGACTTTGTCAAGTCTCTTGCCAAAGCCGCGCTCGGCAAGGGTCAGGGTGGTTGCGGTTGGAGGAGTGCCCGCCCGGATGAGCGCCAGCGCGACGGTGCTGCCCGAAAAGGCAACGCACCAGCAGACGCGAACGTTCAATCAGCAGCTGGTGCTGCGCGCCCTCCACGATCACAGTCCGCTGTCGCGCGCCGACCTGGCCCGGCTCACCGGTTTGACGCGTACCTCGGTCGGCGACCTCGTCGGCACGCTCATCGACGACGGCCTGATCGAAGAAGTCGGTCGTGGCCAGTCGAGCGGGGGCAAGTCACCCATCCTGCTGCGCGTTGCTCCCGACGGTCGCCACCTGATCGGGCTCGACCTCGGCGAGGCGCAGTTCAGCGGTGCCGTCGTCAACCTGCGTGGCGAGATCCTCCGCTCGATCCACCTGCCCCTCGAAGGACGGAACGGCGATGCCGCCGTCGAGCTCGTCTTCCAACTTGTCGACGCCCTGCGCGCCGATGACCGGTCCCCCCTCCTCGGCATCGGCATCGGCGCGCCCGGCATCATCGACACGAGCACGGGGACCGTCCGCTGGTCGGTCAACCTGAACTGGGCTGAGCTCCGCCTCGGGCCGCTGCTCGAGCAGCGCTACGGCGTGCCGGTCGTGGTCGCCAACGACAGTCACGCTGCCGCCCTCGCCGAGCTGACCTTCTTTCGCCGCCCTCGGCCCAACAACCTGATCGTGATCAAGGTGGGTCGCGGGGTCGGCGCCGGGATCATCCTCAATGGCCAGCTGTTCCAGGGCGATGGCTATGGCGCAGGCGAGTTCGGCCACGTCTCGATGGGCAGCGCCGACGCTCCGTGCCGCTGCGGGCGGGAGGGCTGCCTCGAGACGATGGCGAGCATGCGCGCGTTGGTCGACGCCGCTGGCGCCGTCGAGCCTTCGATCACCGACGAGAGCGGCCTCGTGGCCGCCTTCCTGGCCGGCGTCACCGGCATCCGGCGGATCGTCCTCGATGCCGCGCGCGAACTCGGTGTCGCGGTCGGCTGGCTGATCGGCGTGCTCAACGTTCGCCACGTGCTGCTGGTCGGCCCGGTCGCGGAGTTCGGCGACGACTGGCTCGGCGAGGTCCGGCGGTACGCCCGGTCGAGCGTCCTGGCACTGCTCGCACGCGACACGCAGATCGAGTTCGGCCACGTCCACGACGACGTGGTCGTGCTGGGCGCGTCGGCGCTGCTCATGGAGCAGCAGCTGGGCCTGGGGTTGGTGCGATGATCGCGACCTATGAGCCGGGGCTCAACGGGCCGCTGGTCGCCGGCGTCGACGTCGGCGGCACCAAGACATCGGTCGTCGTCACCGACGATCGGGACCGCATCCTCTACGAGCATGTCACGCCAACGGACCGGTCATCGCTTGTCGGCCAGATCGCCGGACTCGTCGACGACGCCCGGCGCCAGCTGCGGCAGGACGTCGCCGCGGTCGGCGTCGCCATCCCCGGCCACGTCGACCCGGAGGACGGCTCGGTCAGCATGGCCGTCAACCTGGGCATCACCCACCTGCCGCTGGGACCGATGCTGCAGACGGAGCTGGGAGTACCGACCTTCGTCGAGCACGACGCCCGCGCGGCGGCGCTCTGGCTGAGCGAGCAGGCGGCCGACGGGTCGGCTCAGGCGCCGGCGAGCGTCGCCTTCCTGGCGATCGGGACCGGCATCTCGGCCGGCGTCGTTCTCGACGGGGCACTGCTCCGCGGCGACAACAGCTTTGCCGGCGAGGTGGGCCACGTCGTCGCCGATCCGGATGGAGCCGTCTGCGCGTGCGGTCTGCGCGGCTGCCTCGAGACGATCGCCGCCGGTCCGGCGATCGGTCGCCAGGCCGACGAGGCGATGGCTGCCGGTCGCAGCACCGTCCTGTCGCCCCATTCGAGTGCCGCAGATGTCTTCCGCGCCGGTTCTGCCGGCGACGAGGTCGCGGTCGAGATCACCGACCGAGTGGCCGACCACCTGGCCCGAGCGATCCGATCGCTCGCCCTGACCCTCGGCGTCAAGCGAGTCGTCATCGGCGGCGGCGTGGCGGCCGCCGGACCTGCCCTTCTCGAACCTATCCAATCGCGCATCGCCCGCGAACGCGCGGCCTCGCCACTGGTCCAGGCCGCCCTGGGCGATGCGACCGTCGAGCTGCTGTCGCCAACCGAGGCGCCCGGCGCGCGCGGGGCGGCAGCGATCGCTCGCCACCGCATCGGCTTGCCTGAGCGAGAGGGGGTGGGCGAGCGATAACCCACACGGCGGCTTTTGCTGGAGTCGGGATACCATGCTTGGACCCAGCGGAGCCACTCGTCACCCACAGTCATGGCAGTTCGCAGGAGGAGGAATTCATGGCCAAGAGACTACGGACAACGTCCGCCCTGGCGGTCGTCGTCATGATGCTGGTCGGCGCATGCTCGAGCAGCAGCACGACGCCGACACCAGCCGCGTCCGTCGCGCCGGCTGCGCTGCCGCGCCGAGCGCGGCGGCGCCGGCTGCGTCCGCGCCGGCCGCGTCGGCGCCGGCGCCTTCGGCCGCGCCGGCGGCAGCTGTGCCGACGGTCCCGACCGGCTACACCGAGCTGGACAAGGCACTCGGCGCAGACCAAGCCGTACAACGGCAAGAAGGTTTCGATCCAGACCCAGTGGATCGGCGGCGAAGGCACCAACTTCGCGGCCTCGGTCGCCGACTTCGCGAAGGCGACCGGCATCACGATCCAGATCGACAGCATCGGCTCGAGCCACGAGACCGTGCTGAAGACCCGCATCGATGGCGGCAAGCCGCCGGACCTGGCGATGCTCGCCCAGCCGACGCCCGTCCTGGCCGTACGCCGCCGCAGGCAAGGTCATCGACGTCGCCACGTTCATGGATGCCGACGAAGCTCAGCCAAGGAGCATCCGGCCACCATCGGCCTGGTCACCCAGGGCGACAAGATCTGGGGCATCCCGTACAAGGCCGACGTCAAGTCGACCATCTGGTACCCGATCAAGGCCTTCGCGGCCAAGGGCTACACGGTTCCCACGACGTGGGACGAGCTGATCGCCCTGTCCGACAAGATCGTCGCCGACGGCTCCAACCCGTGGTGCGTCAGCGCCGGCGGCCCGGGCACCGCGACCGGCTGGCAGCTCACCGACTGGGTCGAGGAAGTCGTCCTCAAGACCAAGGGCCTCGCACTACTACAACGACTGGATCAGCCACAAGGTCACGTTCCAGGACCCGGGCATCAAGGACGCCTTCGACAAGACGTCGGCAAGATCCTCTTCACGCCGAACTACGTCGTTCGGCGGCAACACGGCGATCGTCACCACCGACCAGAAGACGGTCGATGGATCCGATGTTCACCGACGACCTGGCGAACCCGAAGTGCTGGATGCAGAAGATCCCGACCTGGTACGGCCCGGACTTCTTCCCGGATCAGCGGGCCAGCCTGACAGCCGTCGAAGTACATCATCGGTACTGACGTCGGGATCTTCCCGTTCCCGACCATCGACCCGGCCCAGAAGAACGTCGAGGGCTCGGCCGACACGCTCATGGTGCTCGTCGACCGGCCCGAAGTTCGCGCCGTCGCCGAGTTCCTCGCCACGCCGGAAGGCATCCAGAACTGGATCCGCGCCGGCAGCGCCATCTCGACCAACACGACCACCCCGGCCGACTGGTATGCCGGCGCCTACAAGCTCAAGGTCGCTGCGGACATCGCGAACAGCGCCGCCGGTATCGGCTTCGACGCCTCCGACCTCATGCCCGCCAAGGTCGGCGCCGGAACCTTCTGGACCGAGATCGGACGATTGGGCCAACAACGGTGGCACCAATACCGATGCCGTCCTGAAGGCCATCGACGACAGCTGGCCCGACCCAGTAACGATCTGATGGCTTGCGGGGCGCGCCACCTCACGGTGGGGCGCCCCGCTACTATTCCTGCGAGGAGGGGTAGATGGCCGTCGCTCGAACTGAGAGTCCCGGACTGTCGCGCTTCGTCCTGCCGATCGCCGGGCTGATCGGCCTCGGCCTGTGCGTCGGCGGCATCCTCGTCCTGTACGACCCGCAGGGCGGGCCGAACCTCCTGGCCTCGATCTACGACGCGCTCGGCAACACGTCGGGCGCGACCGACCTGCGCAACGGCCAGGGCGATCAGGTGATCGCCAAGCTCCTGCTGGCGGCGATCGCCCTGGCCGTGGGCGTCGGCGGCATCTGGCTGCTGTTCATCGGCGTGGGCGGCGCTGGTCAGCCTGCTCCAGCCGAAGTGGCGCGACCGGATCCTGCCGTGGGTCTTCGTCGGCCCCGCCCTGGTGCTGTTGGCGGTCTTCCTGGTCTATCCCGCGGCGGGAACGATCCTGCGCAGCTTCCAGGACGACAAGGGCCAGTTCACGCTCGCCAACTTCGCGGTGCTGATCGAGCCCGAATTCACCGCAGATCCTGCGCAACAACGTCATCTGGCTGATCGTCGGGACCGGTGGCAGCGTGGTGCTCGGGCTCATCTTCGCCGGGCTCTTCGATCGCATCCGGCGCGAGTCGCTGGCCAAGACCATCGTCTTCCTGCCGCTGGCGATCTCGCTCGTCGGCGCATCGGTCATCTGGGGCTTCGTCTACGCCTGGCAGCCCGCCGGCCAGCCGCAGATCGGACTCCTGAACGCGATCGTGGTCGGCCTCGGTGGCGAGCCGATCCCGTGGCTGACGACCAGCCCGATCAACATCTTCTGCGAGATCGTGATCCTGATCTGGCTCCAGACCGGTTTCGCCATGGTCGTCTTCTCGGCAGCGATCAAGGGCGTGTCGGGCGAGGTCATCGAGGCGGCCCGGCTCGATGGCGCCAACGAGCGCCAGCTCTTCCTCCGGGTGATCGTGCCGATGATCCGCGGCTCGATCGTCACGGTCTCGACGACCATCGCCATCGTCACCCTCAAGATCTTCGACATCGTCTACGTGACGACCGGCGGACGGTTCAACGACGACGTCGTGGCCAACCGCATGTTCCTCGAGATCTTCCAGTTCTTCGACGACGGTCGCGGCGCCGCGCTCGCGACGCTGCTCTTCATCGCCGTCCTGCCGGTGATGTACATCAACCTGCGCAACTTCAGACGACAGGGGGTGGGAGGATGACGGCGCCAGCCCAGCCCATCGAATCGCGACAGGCACGCGTGGCCGCGTGGCGGCCGGCCTTCATCCGGAGCGTGCCGCTCCGCCTGTCGGTCCTCGTCATCTGCTTCCTGTGGACGCTGCCGACGCTCGGCCTGCTCGTCACCTCCGTGCGCGAACCCGCAGCTGACATCACGACATCCGGTTGGTGGACGGCCCTGCTCCACCCATTCGAAGCCAACCAGTGGACGCTGTCGAACTACCAGACGGTCCTCTCGAGCGACGGCATGGGCAACGCGTTCATCAACAGCCTGATCGTGACCATCCCGTCGGTGGCCATCCCGATCACCATCGCCGCATTTGCCGCCTATGCGTTCGCGTGGATCCCGTTCCGCGGCCGCGGCATCCTGTTCACGATCGTGGTGGCACTGCTGGTCGTGCCGATCCAGATGTCGCTGATCCCGATCCTGCAAGATCTACGCGGCCGGGAACCTGTACGGCTCGTTCCTCGGCATCTGGCTGGCGCACACGGGCTTCGGCCTGCCGCTCGCGATCTTCCTGCTCTACAACTTCATGTCGCAGCTGCCGCGCGACCTGTTCGAGTCCGCCGCGATCGACGGCGCGTCGGCTCTCCAGACGTTCATCCGGCTCGTCCTGCCGCTGTCGATCCCGGCCCTCGGTGCGATCGCGATCTTCCAGTTCCTGTGGGTCTGGAATGACCTGCTGGTGGCCCTCGTCTTCCTGGGACCGGGTGCCGATGTTCGCGTCCTGCCGACGGCCCTCTACAACCTGATCGGAAGCCGCGGCGGCTCATGGCATCTCCTCACCGCCGGCGCGTTCATCACGATGGTCGTGCCGCTGCTCGTCTTCCTGCTGCTCCAGCGGGCATTCGTGAGAGGGATCCTGGCCGGCTCCGTCAAGTCGTGACGCTGGCGCGGCTCATGATCGCCTTCGCCGGCACCGAGCTGCCGCCGATCGGCGGCGAGGCGGATCAACGAACAGGGCGTCGCCGGCGTGACGCTCTTCCGCGTCCACAACATCGTCGATCCGCCCCAGATCCGCAGGCTGACCGCCGCCATCCAGGAGGCACGGCCGGCCGGAGCACCGCCGTTGCTGGTTGCCGCCGACCAGGAGGGCGGCCAGCTGGTCGGCCTGGGCGACGGGACGACGCAGTTCGCGGGCGCGATGGCTCTCGGCGCGACCGGCGACGAAGAGCTGGCCGAGCGCGTCGCCGGCGCGACGGCGCGCGAGCTGCGTGCCCTCGGCGTCAACGTGAACTACGCGCCGGTGTGCGACGTGGCCAACAATCCGGCCAATCCGGCGCTCGGGATCCGCAGCTTCGGCGACGATCCTGAGGCCGTCGGGAGGCTCGCGGCGGCGACCGTCCGCGGCCTGCAGGACGACGGCGTGGCCGCGACGGCCAAGCACTTCCCGGGCGCCGGCGACACGGCCGCGGATCCGCACCACGAGCTGCCGCTGGTGCCCCGGACGAACGCCGAGCTGGCCGAGCGGGAGCTGGTCCCGTTTCGAGCGGCATTGGAAGCGGGCGCGCGGATGGTCATGACCGGCCACTTCGCGCTCCCCGGCCAGGACGACGACCTGCCGACCAGCCTGTCCGCCGCGGTTCTGCGCGACCTGCTGCGCGGGCAGCTGCAGTTCGACGGCGTGACCGTCACCGATGCCCTGGACATGCGCGCCCTGGCCCAGGGATCGGCGCAGATCGTCGATGCCGTCGCCGCCCTCCGTGCCGGCGAGGACGTGCTGCTCGGAACAGCCGGACGAACCAGCGCTGGAACGGCTGGAGGAAGGCCTCGCACAGGCGCAGCGGCGAGGCCTGATCGATGCCGACGACGACGCTGCGGCGAGGCGCCGGCTGGGCGAGCTGCGCCGCTGGCTGGGACGCTACGACCAGCCGCCGCTCGACGTCGTCGGGTGCGGCGAACATCAGGCACTCGCCGCCGAGCTGGCCCGACGTTCGATCACCCTCGTCCGCAACGACGACCGGCTGTTGCCGTTGAAGCCGGCCGCCGACGCGCGGATCGCGGTCGTCCAGTCGATGCCCGCCGACCTGACGCCGGCCGACACGTCTTCGACGGTGCCGCCGACGCTGGCATCGGCGCTCCGCCGCCGGCTCGCGGGCGTGGAGGAGATCCTCCTGCCGGCGGCGCCAGGCGAGGCTGACATCGCAGGTCTCGGCGAGCGGCTTGCGGCCTTCGACCTCGTCGTCGTCGGGACGTTCTCCGCGCACCTCCAGCCGGCGCAGGCGGCGCTGGCCGCGGCGGTCCTGGCGTCCGGCAAGCCGACCGTCACCGTCGCCCTGCGCACGCCGTGGGACCTGCTCGCCTACCCGTCCGCCCGAACCCACGTCTGCAGCTACGGCATCCTGCCGCCGTCGATGGAGGCGCTGGCGGCCGCGCTGCTGGGCGAGGCGCCGTTCGTCGGCCGGTTGCCCGTTGACATCGCCGGTCTGTATCCACGCGGTCACGGGCTCATCGGCTGACTGTCGCAGCAGCGGCCGATGGCCGGCCGCGGAGGAACCTACTCCCGGGCGATGAGCCGCTGATACCAGCGCGCGCTGTCCTTCGGCGTGCGGCGCTGGCTGTCGAAGTCGACGTGGACCAGGCCGAACCGCCGGCTGTAGCCAAGGCTCCACTCATAGTTGTCGAGGAGCGACCAGACGTAGTAGCCGGTCAGCGGCACTCCTGCGCCGAGCGCGTCGGAGGCCGCGGCGACGTGGCGTGCCAGGTAGTCCAGCCGGTCCACGTCGCGCACCCGGCCGTCCTGATCGACGGTATCGGGGTAAGCGGCGCCGTTCTCGGTGACCACGATCTCGGGCGGTGCGTACGTCTGGTTGAGCTCGAGCAAGACGTCGCGCAGACCGTCGGGCGCGACGTGCCAGCCCATCTGCGTCTGCTCCGAGCCCGGCACTGCGCCGATCTCCCAGTCGAATGCGCGGTCCGACCTGGCGCTGACCGAGTCGCGCCGGTAGTAGTTCAGGCCCAGGTAATCGAGATCGCCGGCCGGCGGCTCGGCGAGGTCGATGCCTTCGAGGTGACCCGCCTCGCGGTGAGCCTCGAGTCCCAGCGCCGGGTAGCCACGGCCGAAGAGCGGATCGAGGAACCACGCGTCGCGAGCGGAGCTCCACTGGTTGGCGGCGACTCGATCCCGCTCCGAATCGGTCGCCGGCGCGACCTGGTTGACGTCGATCGCCACGCCAACCTTCGAGTCGGCGACCAGAGCGTGGATCGCCTGGGCGGCGCTGGCATGAGCGCGCAGTTCGTTGTCGGCCACCCGGATCGCCGTCGGCCAGTGACGCAGCCCCGGCGCATGGACGCCGTCGGCATGGCCGAGGAAGGCAAAGACGGCCGGCTCATTGAACGTCATCCAATCCTTGACACGGTCGCCCAGGTTCGACGCGAGCAGCGCGGCGTAGTCGGTGAACCAGCCCACGACCTGCGGGTTGGCGAAGCCGCCGCGGTCCTGCAACGCCTGCGGCAGGTCCCAGTGGAACAGGTTGATCAGCGGTTGGACGCCCGCGCCAAGCAGGGCGTCGACGAGGCGCTGGTAGAAGTCGAGGCCGCGCTGGTTGATGGCGCCAGTCCCCATCGGCAGAACGCGCGACCAGCTGATGCTGAAGCGATAGGCGCGCGCCCCCAGATCGGCCATCAGCCGGACGTCCTCCGGGTAGCGGTGGTAGTGGTCGCAGGCGACGTCGCCCGTGCTGCCATCGGCGATGGCGCCCGGCTGGCGGGCAAAGGTGTCCCAGATCGACGGTCCTCGGCCGTCCTCGGCCGCTGCTCCCTCGATCTGGTAGGCGGAGGCGGCGAAGCCCCAGGCGAAGTCAGCCGGGAAGGGCTGGGCGAGCCGGGCTGGGTCGGTGTCGAACGTGGGCGATGTACTCATCCGTGGATCGTATGCGCAACGCGGGGGTCGGACAGGGCCACCTGTCCGGCGACACCTGAGGCGGGGTCCGCTCAGGGCTGAAGGACGATCGCCTCGAGTGGTCGCAGCGCGACGCGCGACCCGACCGTGGGCGTGGCCAGGTCGTGGCTGGAGAGCACGACCCTCCACGGTCCGGCTGCTGGGGGCAGCTCGATCTCGCCACCTCGAAGACCAAACCGCATCACCACCAGCGCGGCCTCGTCGCCTGCCCGCCGGAGATAGGCGAGGACGTCGGGGTCGCCCACGTCGACAAGGGTGAGCTCACCGGTCCGAAGCGCCACGGACCCTCGCCGAAGCGCGAGGAGCCGCCGGTAGTGGGCCAGGACCGAGCTCTCCGACGCCCGCTGGCGCTCGACGTTCCGCGACGCCGCGTCCGGCGCAATGGGCAACCACGGCTTGCCAGTTGTGAAGCCCGCCTTGGCGTCGCCAGACCATGCCATCGGCGCCCTGCACCCATCACGGTTCCACCATCCGGCCATCGCCACGGCCGCGCGATCCTGGGCGCGGCTGCGGGGGACCGCGATGTCCTGTGCGCCGATCTCCTCCCCGTAGTAGAGGAAGGGCGTCCCTCGCAGCGTCAGTTCGATCGTCGCGGCGGCCTTCGCCACGGCATCGGCCGTCGCCCGATCGCGGCGGCCGAGCGTGTGCAGATACCGCGAGACGTGGCGCGAGCGATCGTGGTTGGACAGCACGATCGTCGGCCAGCGACCGGACCAGGCGGCCTCCCGGGCAGCGATCGCCGCGCGGAAGGACGCCGCCGTCCACTCCGTCTCGAGGAGGACCCAGTCGAACACGAGGTGGCGCGGCGCCCAGTACGCGACGGCGTCCTCGACACCGCTCGTGAACAGCTCGCCGACCGTGGCGGTCCCCAGCAGGGAGTCGACGATGCGTCGGAACTCGGCCAGGAGATCGTGCAGCTCGGGCTGGTTCTTGTCGTGGCGGTGCTCCTGGCTGTCCCAGGGGATAGAGCCGCCCGCCGCGATCTCCGGGTTCGACGGCATCTCGGCCACCTTGAGGTACGCATTGAAGACGTCGAGCCGGAACCCATCGACGCCGCGGTCGAGCCAGCCCCTGACCATCGACCACATCTCCCCGCGAAGAGCGGTGCAGCGCCAGTTCACGTCGGGCTGCTCGGGCAGGAACGTGTGGAGGTAGAACTGCTTTCGCCGAGGCTCCCACTTCCAGGCCGACCCGCCGAACCACGAGAGCCAGTTGTTCGGCGGCTCCGGTCGACCCTCGCGATCCCACCCGGACGGATCCCGCCAGAGAAAGAAATCGGCGAATGGTCCCGTCCTCGACTGGCGTGACTGCACGAACCACGGATGCAGGTTGCTGGTGTGGTTCATCACGAGGTCGAGGATGACCCGGATGCCTCGTCGATGGCATTCCTCGATCAACCGATCGAGATCGGCCAGCGTCCCGAAGACGGGATCAACCGCCGTGTGATCCATGACGTCGTAGCCGCCGTCGAGCATCGGCGACGGGTAGATCGGGGAGAGCCAGATGGCGTCGACGCCGAGCGAATCTGGTCCGCCGGCGAGATGGTCCAGGTGGTCGATGAGCCCCGGGAGGTCGCCGACTCCATCGCCGTTCGAATCGGCGAAGCTCCGTGGGTACACCTGGTAGACGACGCCGTCCAGCCACCATCGACTGGCTACGTCCAGATCGGCGGCGGATGCTGATCCTGGGATCGCCATCACTGGGTCCGTCGGACGGCCGAGCCGCCGGGCGCCGGTACAAGGGCCCGCGCTCTGCCTGACGGTGGACATGAGCCGATGGCCACCTGACATTCGACCATGTCACGAATGATGATCGACATCCGCATCGCGATCCAGGCCGCCGCCGTCATCCACGAAGTCGTCCGGCAGCTTCACGCCAGTCGAGTGGTTCGGGCAGTAACCACCGGGGTTGTTGAACGCGGGCCGTGCTGGGCAAGAACGCGGAAGGCAGCGGCGCTGACCTGCGTTTCGGCTAGACGCCGTGTTCGAGTTGTCGCCGGTAGTCCGCCAGGTCGTAATGACCGAGCGAGGCAGCGATCAGCCCGTCGTCATCGATCGTCCACTCCTCGTATCCGGCCACGCGGACGGCATTCCCGGTGCCGCCCGGGCCGGTGTTCGTGCCGGTGAACGTCCAGCGGTATTCGATGCGGTCGCCTTCGACGACGAGGTCATCCATGTACACCTGCATGTCCGGCAGCGCGGTGAAGTACCCCTGTGCGATGGCCGTGATGGCGTCCCGTTCGACCGCAGGTGCGCCGCCGTTGATCGCCAGCGACCCATCCGGGGCAAAGTGCCCGGCGACGCGGCCAGGATCCAGGCTGCACCAGGCAGCGGTGTAGTCCTCGGCAAATCGTCGCAGCTTCTCGGGATCGGTCGACATCTGGTCTTCTCGTACCGTTGCCCGTCGGCCGGGGTCGACGACGCGGCGATCGTTCGAAGCGTACCGCGGTAAGTGGCGGTCTGCGACCGTCGGCGACCGGCTCACCCAGTTCGCTGCCAGGACCGCCGGGCCGGGCTAACCGTCGCGGCGACCCGAGCCCGATCGGACCGTACGGGCTACTTCTCGATGTAGACCGTCACTGGCGGGATCATCCCGTACTGCTCCATGGCCGCCGCCATCTCGGGAGAGACGGCGGTCTGCGCCGCCTGGAAGGCCTCCATGTCGGTGACGTCCCAGGTGCTGGCGACGCGGCTGCTGCCGTCCGCCGCGACGTAGCTGGTCCCGTCGGACGCGAAGGCGGACAAGTGGGCGATGAGCTCCGGCTTGAACTTCAGCCAGGCCTGGACATCCTTGACCGCCGCAGTGACCACGATCTTCGGCATGCTCTCTCCTTCGGGAGGCGCGCCTCAAGGCCCTGTGCCAGGGACGTCGACCCAATGCGTGGGCGGGAGTATGCCGGTGCGGTCCGCTTCCCCGTCACGTAACGTTCATCTCTGGCGGTTCGGTGCGATGCCCGCTCTCATCCGGGCGCCCGATCGTGGTTGCGTGGCGGGCCGCCGAAGGCTAGCATCGTCGGACGCCCGCCCGGACACCTTTCGAGGGCCTCACGCACCTCGGAGACGGCCATCCGGCAGGCTCGAGGGAGGAGGTGTCTGAAGGCTCGGTCACTGACCGTTGATGGGCGCCTCAGCGCCACGGACACCCTGATCACGACGTGACTGACCTCCCGCAGCCCTCTTCAAACCCGACCCCGATGACGAGGTCCGACTGCTGGAGTCCGATGGGTTGATTCCAGCCGAGACAAGATGCACGTAACCCAACTGTGGGGGCTTACAGTCCCTGCTGAGAGGAGACTGGATAGATGAGCGACGAGTACGGTCAGACCCTTGCCGCGTTCGTGCTGGACACGGGCAAGCAGTCGCGGCGACTCCTGAAGCGGCTCCAGGAGATCGACGACGTCGACCCCAACGTGAAGATCGTCGATGCGGCGATCGCCGACCGGACCAGGTTCCGGGTCAAGGTCCATCAGACCGCGGATCTCGGCGGCGCGAAGGGCGCCGCCCGTGGCGCCGGGGTCGGTGTCATCGTCGGCGCGATCGTCCTCGGGCCGGCCGGTGCGGTCGTCGGCGGCGCGGCCGGTGGCGTCCTGAATGGCCTGCGCAACCGCATGCACGACATCGGGATCGACGACAAGTTCATGCGCCAGGTCACGAAGGAGCTCGACAAGGGGAAGAGCGCCCTCTTCGTCCTGTATGAGGGGAACTGGGCCGGATCCATCGGGATGATCGAGCAGGCCATCACGACCGATAAGGCCCTCCTGATCTCGAGCACGCTGCCCCCCGAGAAGGCGGCCGCGCTGAAGGCGCTCGTCGACCCCGCCGTGGAGCAGCTCGGCGGCGCCGAGGTCGTGTCGGACTACGAGGTGGAAGTTCCCGAGGAGGCGCCGGCCGAGGCGCCTGCCGGCCGCGCGGTGGCCACTGCTGCGGCTGCGGCGCCAGCCGCGACCGCCGACGACCTGACCCAGCTCGCCGGCGTCGGACCCAAGGCCAGCGACGGCGCTGGCGACGGCGGGGATCACGACCTACGCGGCGCTGGCCGAGGCCAACGAGCCGCAACTCCGGCATGCGCTCCACGACGGCGGACATGGTGCCTCCGGCCAATGTGGCGTCGTGGCCGATGCAGGCCAGCTATGCCGCGAAGGGCGACTGGCAGGGCCTGATGAAGTACAACAAGCGAGGCTCCGAGCCCAGTCACCGCGGCGGGAGCAAGCCGAAGGCGGCCAAGGCCGCGGCGCCCGACGACCTGACGCAGCTCAATGGGATCGGGCCACGGATCTCCTCGATCCTGTCCGATGGCGGCGTGACGACCTACGCGGAGCTCGAGCACACCGATCCCTCGGAGCTGCGAAAGATCATCGCGCAAGGCGGGGCGCTGCCGCCCTCGAGCCTCGATACGTGGCCGACGCAAGCGTCGTACGCGGTGCGGGGCGATTGGCAGGGCCTCGCGAGCTACAACAGCCGCCACTAGCGTCAGACGGGGCCGGCCGTCCCGAGGCCGAGACCTCATCACGAGACATAGAAGAGGCCCTCCCGGTGTCGGGAGGGCCTCTTCGTCGTCAGGCGGGCAGGGCTAGTCGACGTACTGCAGCGGCGTGACCACGAAGTCATCCGGCAGCCTCCCGCCGGTCGAGTGGTTCGGGCAAACAGGCGTGCGGCGCGCTTGGCCCGAGGATCAGGAGGGTGGTGGGTTGTTCTGCTGCTCCGCGAGCTGCTTCTGGACCTCCTGGTCGATCTCGTTCTGGCGACGCTGCCGAGTGCGCCTGACCACGATCAGGCCCATGATCCACGGCCAGATGAGCGCCACCACCAGGCCGACGAGGATCGACAGTGCCCAATTGGGCGTGGCCGGTGTCGCCGTCCCACCAGAGAGCCAGTACACGATCAAGAAGGCCACCACTCCAAGGATGATCCCGGTGATCCGCCGAATCATTGCGAGCCCTCCATCCCTCGGGCAGCCTCGCGCCTGCGGCGCAGCGCCCTTGACCTGAGCCTAGGCGTCGCGGGGTCGGCCCGTCAAACGGATCGAGTGTCATTAACGGTACGGTCAAGAGCAAGTGGCCGCTGTGTGAGCCGAGTCGCCCTGCAAGTCCGGCTGCCGAGTTGCGGGCTAATCGACGTACAGAGGCGTCACCACGAAGTCGCCCGGCATCTTCACGCCGGTCGCATGGTGCGTCAGAGGCCGATCTGGCCGGCGAGCGTCAAGGCCGAGGACGACACCCGTGATCGCAGCCGGCTCTTCTCCGCGGCTGTAAGCCAAGTGGCGTCCACGCCTGCGAGGGCGATCGCCGTCATGGTGTCGAAGTCGTAGTCGAAGGCGCGTGCGAGCTCGGCGTATTCCTCCCCGAGGTCCGACTGGATGAACGCTGGGTCATCGGAGTTCAGCGTGAGATGCAGACCCACTGCGGTCATTCGGGGCCAGGGATGGTCTTCGAGCCGCTGCACGGTGTTGGCGATCCGGACGTTCGAGAGCGGACAGACCGTGATCGGGATGCCTCTCTCGACCAGGAGGCGCGCAACGGCCGCATCTTCGAGGATCGAGATCCCGTGGTCGATCCGTTCGACGCCGAGGACTTCGACGTCGTATCGGATCGCCGATGGGGGACTGTTCTCGCCCTGGTGGGCGGTGAGGCGTAAGCCGGAGAACGTGGCTAGGCGATAGGCGAGCCGGTATTCGGCAGGGTCGATGCCCAGCTCGGTGGAATCCATCCCCACCCCGATGACTCTTTCAGCGTTCCCACCTCGTCGCACCTCGGCCAGCCGTTCGACCAGCTCGAGTCCGGCCCGCCCGCCGTACGCCCGATCCATGTCGCAAATGAGCATCACCCGGCAACCGGTCTCGGCTTCTCCCGCGGCCAGTCCCTCCTCCAGCCCGAGGATGATGTCCTCGAGATCCTGGCCCCCGGAGAGATGTCGCGCGGGGGTGAAGAAGCTCTCCCGGTAGATCAGCCCATGAGCCGCTCCATCGACGACCAATTCGTACGCCAGGCGTGCCCAGTGCTCCCGCGTCGTGAGACACGATTGGGCGAGCCAGAAGAGCTTGAGGAAGCCGTCGAGGCTGTCGTACCGATAGAGCTCGCTCGGCTCGGACGTTCCGAGAACGTGCCCGCTGGCGGCGACGAGCTCCACGAGCGTCTCACGACGCATCGTCCCCTCGATGTGGCAGTGCAACTCGACCTTCGGCAGGCGGTCGAGCGCCTCCGTCATCGTCATCGACCTCGCCGGGTCCATGGAGCCCTCGGTGCAGCTGGAACGGCAAGCCGGATCATCCCACGACAGGTGCCGACGACGCCCGGTACGCCGGGTCGACTGCGTTCACACTGGGCTCAGCCGAGGATCTGGATCGGGGGCGCCTCTGATGGCACGCCGAGCCCGACCGAGCGGCTCACGCCCGTCAAATCATCGGGTCAGTCTGCGCCGGCGGCTTCTGTGAGGTCACTTCGTCATTCGGGGATGGTCCGGTTCCACGACAGGAAGTCGACTTCGTCCTGATTTGGCCCACCACGGACGCCAGTGTCGAGGGCGTCGATCGACGCGACCTCTTCTGGCGTCAGCTCAAAGTCGAAGACCGACAAGTTCTCGGCAATCCGCTCAGGACGAACCGACTTCGGGACCGCCGACCGGCCGCTGTCCAAGTGCCAGCGGAGGATGACCTGCGCAGGGGATTTGCCGTATCTCGCTGCGATGGCTGCGATGGTCGCGTCTTCAAGGGCGTTCTTCGTGGCCTCACCCGGTCGGTAGACGTACACCCCACCGAGCGGCGACCACGCTTGCGTCACGATGCCCAGTCGCTCATGGAGAGTGCGAAGGACCGGCTGGTTGTAGTACGGGTGAACCTCGACCTGGTTGACCGCAGGCACGATCGTCACTCGTGGCAGGAAGTCGTCAAGGTGCGCTGCGCTGAAGTTGGACACCCCGATTGCCCGTACGCGACCTTCCGCGAGCAGGCGCTCGGCGGCTTGGTACGCGTCAACGGTGCTGTCGAAGTGCTGGGGGAGCGGCTGGTGCAGTAGGTAGAGGTCAACCGTGTCGAGCCCGAGCTTTCGGGTACTAACCTCGAAGCCGTGAAGCGCTTGGTCGTACCCGTAGTCGCTAACCCACAGCTTGGTCTGGACAAACAGCTCGCGAGCGGTCGATGCCGCTGGCGGCAATTGCCGCCCCCACCTCGTGCTCGTTCAGGTATGAGGCGGCCGTGTCAATCAGCCGGTAGCCGACCCGGATGGCCTCCTCCGTCGCCGCTTGGGTGACATCAGGAGGCGTCTGAAAGACCCCGAACCCGAGAGCCGGCAGTTGGACGCCGTTATTGAGCGTGAGCATCTGTTGGGTCGCGATCATGGTCAATCTCCGTCGTTGCCGGTAGGCGTCATCAAAGCACGGACGCGCGAACGGAGCTGTGGCTGATGGTCAGCCCACGTACTGCAGCGGAGTGACCGCCCAGCCGTCCGGTGCTTCACGCCGGTCGAGTGGTTCGGGCAGTAGCCCCGGAGATTCCCAGATGGGTCAGCGTACTGCCGGGGCTGACGAGGCGGTTGCACGGACCTGTCATCATCGCGGCACCAACTTCCATCCGAGACCGTCCGATGTCCGAAACCTCTCCGATGTTCAGGCCCGTCTCCACCCAACGCTCGCCGCGGAAGGCCGTCGCCGCGAAGGTTGCAGGCATCATCGGCGTCGGCATCTGCGTCCTGATCATCGTCGTCGTGTGGTTCGGGCTCGGGACCGTCTCCAGGGCCGTGGACGACCTCGGCACCGACGTCAATAGCGGGTTCGACCGGGCCATCACGGCGACCGATGCGGTCGCGACCCGCCTCGACGAGACCGTCGCCGCGATCGACGCCCTGCGGGCCGACGCCGCCGAGCTGGCTGCCAGCAGCACCCCCGACCTGGCAGGGCTGTCGAACCTCCAGGCCCGGCTGGGGCAGATCTCGGACCGATATCTCGAGGCGCGCGTCCGCTACGCCGAGGCCCGAGAGAACGTGGTCGGCGTCTTGTCGTCGCTCCAGCAGATCGCACGGATCATTCCAGGAACGAGAGTTCCTGAAGGCGCGGGCGACACGCTGGCCGCCGTTGACGCGAAGATCCAGGCGATCGACGACGCCCTCGTCTCGACGTGGACGAGCCTCGCGGCCGCCGACCCAGGCGCGGCCGCGGCGGACGCCCTCGCTGGCCGCGCGACCCCGGTGAAGGACGCGATCTCGAGCGGTGCCACGGCAGTCCACGGCTTGTCGGGCAACCTAGCCGGTCTGCAGGCCAAGGCCGACAGCACGGTCGACAGTATCCGCTCGATCCTGCTGCTTGCCGCCATCGCTCTTAGCGTGCTGTTCGTCTGGGTGCTTGCGCTGAACATTGCGCTGTGGGTGCTCGGGCGCGCGTGGGAACGCGACGCGGCCCAGGCGTGACGCGGGAACGCGACCCAGCGCGACGGCGGCCCTCGCCTTGACTTCGCGAGTCTGACCCCTTGAACTGGAACCCCGCGTAGACCTGTTCATCCGGGTCCAGCGGCTTGTTGCAGCCATCGCAGAGCCTTGCCGGAGCAGCCGGCGCCTCGGCGTCGGCATCTTCCGAAGCGCCTCAGCGCGTTGCATGAAGCCGAGCTTCCTGCCTAGCATTGCCCCATGAGCGAGAAGCGAACGACTGCTCGGGCATTCCACGATGCCGTCGGAGTCGAGGACTGGCGGGTCCTCTTCTCTGGCGCCCACGCCTACTTCCAGGTCGGATCGTTCGCGGAAGCAGCAAGGTTTGTGGCCGCGATCGCCGAAGTTGCGGAGGCTGTGGGCCACTTCCCCGACGTGGACGTGCGACCCGAGGGAGTCACAGTCCGGACCGCCTCTGGGGAGTACGGAGCTCTGAGCCATCGCGATGTCGAGCTGGCACGCCAGATTTCGGCAGAAGCTCGGAAGTTGCGGATCGAGCCGGACCCCTCCCAGGTCCAAGTCGTGGGCATTGCGGTGGCACAGGATGCAGGCAGCGACGTAGGTCCGTTTTGGGCCGCAGCCCTCGGGTACAGGAGCCTTGGACCGAAGGAAGACGTCGTCGATCGGCACCGACGTAACCCGCACGTGTCGTTCCAAAGCCTCCGCCCTCCCAGGCCGGGGCGTGGCCGGACCCACATCGACGTCAGCGTGCCGGCCGATCAGGCCGAAGCAAGAGTCGCGGCGGCACTCGAAGCTGGCGGACGCTTGGCGGACGGTACGCATGTGCCCCATTGGTGGACACTCGCGTCGCCCGAGAACCACGGTGTCGACATCGCGGCTTGGCCGGACTTCGAGGACAACGACGAAGACTGAGCTATGGCGGCTCCAGCCATCAACACCCGTCGGTCAGGCCGTCAGTCCACGTACTGGAGCGGCGTCACCACAAAGTCGTCGGGCAGCTTCACGCCGGTGGAGTGATTCGGGCAGTAGCCCCGGGGGTTCTTGGCCAGGTACTGCTGGTGGTAGTCCTCGGCGTAGTAGAACGGGTTGGCTGCGGCGTCGACGATCTCGGTCGTGATGTCACCGTAGCCGGCCGCCTTGAGCAGCTCCGCGTACATGTCGCGTGACGCCTCGGCAATCCGCCGCTCGTCATCGTTGGCCACGATGATGATCGAGCGGTACGAGGTCCCCACGTCATTGCCCTGGCGCATTCCCTGTGTCGGATCGTGGTCCTCCCAGAAGACCTTGAGCAGCTGCTCGTAGCTGACCTTGGGCGGGTCGTACGCGACGAGGACGACCTCGGCGTGTCCGGTCTTGCCGGAGCAGACCTCGCCGTAGGTCGGATTCGGGGTCATGCCGCCGGCGTAGCCGACCGCCGTCGAGATCACGCCGGGCGTCTGCCAGAACGTCTTCTCGGCGCCCCAGAAGCAGCCAAGGCCAAAGACCGCGGTCCGGGTGCCGTCCGGCCAGGGCGGCGCGAGGCGGGCGCCGTTCACATAGTGCGTGTCGGGGATGTCGATTGACTCGGGTCGGCCGGGGAGCACTTCGGTCGGCGCGGGCATGGCCGGAGCCTTCTGGAAGAATCGCATGCCTTGATGGTACTCAAGGCGCGATTCCGTGCTTGAAGGCATCGCTCCCTTCGGCATCAAGGGCACCCGATATCACCAGCAGTGCTGAGAGACGGGCTTGCGGACGGCTTGTTCCCACCTTGTCGCTCGGCCCGCGAATGCCGGTGATATCACGCGGAATAGGGGCCATCGCAGTGGGCGTTCGGGACGGTCCTGAGCCTCCCAATGATGCGGCTACGAATGGTAGTCATATCGTGGGGGCAAAGTCGTGGGCGGCAAAGCCCGAGTCGTCCCCCAGCGGGTGCTGAAACCCGACGTCCACCGTCTAGCGGATCACGACGCGTTCGTCGCCTGGGCGATGATCGCCTTGGCGGCGTCGATCGGGATCGCGAAGCCAAGACCCGCGGCGCTGGTCGACGTCGCGGTGGCGATCGCAATGACCTTGCCCGTCGCGTCGACGAGCGGCCCGCCGCTGTTGCCCGGGTTGATCGCAGCGTCCGTCTGGATGAGGTGCGACAGCGTCGTCGGGCGGCCGGTGATCTCGCTTCGGACCGTGATCTCGCGGTCGATCGCCGATACGATCCCCTTCGTGACCGTCTCGGTGTACGTCCCGAGCGGGCTGCCGACCGCCAACACGGACTCGCCGACCTGGATCCCCGACGACGAGCCGATCTGGGCCGGCGTGAGCCCGGTCGCCTGGATCCGGATCACGGCGAGGTCGGCCGCGGCATCCTCCTCCACGACCATCGCGTCGAAGGTTCGGCCGTCGAGGAGCAGGACCGTGATCGCGCCGCCGTCGGCGATCACGTGATCGTTGGTGAGGATCAGCCCGGTCGAGCTCACCACGATCCCCGAGCCCACCCCGCTGCTCCGTCCGGCATCCGTCTCGATGGTCACGACCGAAGGTTCGATCGCCGCAGCGATGGCGGTGTCGTCGCCCGATGTCATGTTGAGCGTCGTGAGCGCGGCGTCGGCCGACGGCGAGGCGGCCGCGGCGGGCGTCGCCGCCTGTGGCGCGGGAACGAGCGCAACGAGCGCCAGGGTCGACGCCGACGCGACGAGGGCCGAGACGACCACCGCCAGGATCGCCGTGCGGGCCAGGCTCGGGCCGGTCGGCCGGGCCGGGGGCGGTGGGGCTGGCGTGATCGGTGCTGTGGTCGGCGTCGGGCTGTCCATCATCGGTCTCCATCGGGTCGCGAGTGCCGGGCTGGCTTGTTCATCATGGGCGGTCGGACCCCCTCGCCTCGATCGCAGTGTCGGCCGTCCTTCCTTTCGATGGCGTGACGACGCTTCTCAGGACACTCAAAGGTTCGGCCGCCACGCTGTTGCCGACGGGGGATACCCACGCCTGCCCCACGACCCACTCGGAGGTATCGATGGATCGGTCCGATCAGCCGACTCAATTCCACGAAACGCTCAACCGGACGAACCGCCTGCGGATCGGATTGGCCATCGGGGCGTTCCTCGTCGGGGCGTTCGGCGTGGCGGCCGCACTCGCCGCATCACCCTCGCCGGCGACCGACCCCGGCGCCTCCACCACTCCCGGCGCGTCGGCCGCGCCCGGCGCCTCCACCACTCCCGGCGACCGCAAGTTCCCGGCGGGTGGCCCCGGCTTCTTCGGCTTCGGCCCGCGCGGAGGCTTCGGCCAGCTCGGCGGGCGCGGGCTCGGCTCGGTGTTCGGCCCGATCACGATTACCGCGATCGACGGCTCGAGCGTGTCGCTCAAGACCGCCGACGGCTGGACCCGGACGATCACGGTCGATGACAGCGTCAAGGTGACCAGGGGCGGCGCCGCGGCGACCCCGGCCGATCTCAAGGTCGGCGACACCGTCCGGCTGGGTCAGACGAAGGCCGACGACGGGACGTTCAGCGTCAACTCGATCGACGTGATCCTGCCGGCCGTGGCCGGTCAGGTCACGGCCAAGACGAGCGACACGATCACGATCACCCTGCGCGGTGGGACGACCTCGACCATCCACCTGGGCAGCGAGACGACGTATCGCGTCGCCGGCCTCGACAACGCCAGCCTGTCCGACGTCAAGGTCGGCGACCAGATCGTGGCCCAGGGCACCGAGCGGGCGGACGGCTCGCTCGACGCGCTGTCCGTGTCGGGGTTCACCCCGGGCGCCTTCCCCGACGGGCACGGTCGGGGCTGGCCGAACTGGCCGGGCGGACCGAAGCCGAATGCATCCCCGGGGGCCTCGACGACTCCCGGCTGACCCGCCCAGCTCGCACAAATCAACGAGGGTGCCGACGGACACATCGGCACCCTCGATCCATGCCCAGCTCCCGACCCGGGAGAAGCGGAAACTCAGGACACGGTTCCCGCGCAGTCGTAGAGCGTCGCCCCGGATCCCACGTCGACCGGAGTGCAGTTCGCGACGATCCAGGCGTTCCGTTCGGCCGCGACCCCCGAGCTCCCGCCGCCGGGTCCGCCGCCCCCACCGAGAAGGACGAACCGCAGCTCGCCGGACTTGATGTAGGCCTGGAGCTCGGCCAGGGTCGGGGTCGGGTCGGAGCCCGAGAAGCCGCCCATGGCCATCACCGGCTGACCGGTCGCCAGCTCGATCGAGCCGGCGGTGCCCGAGGAGACGGTCGCGACGAGCCAGGTGGCGTCGCCCTGGTTGGCGACGAGGTAGTCAATCGTGGCCTGGTCGACCGAGCCACCACCGCCGCCGCCGAAGCCTCCGCCCGCTGGACGAGCTCCGGAGGTGCCTGGACCGTCACCTGTGGCCGGGCCACCGTTCGGCTGCGCGCCGTTCGTCGGGCCACCGCCGCCACCCAGCCCGACTTGCCCGGCGACCGCCGGACCGGCCTGCGGATCGCCGCCGCTCAGCGACGACGCCGATCGTGTCGAAGCTGTACGCGAGCGGCCCGGTCAGCAGCACGGCCACGGCCAGGGCGCCGGCGGCCAGCGAGGGTCGGTGTCCGGCGCTGACGAGTGGGAAGGCGAGGACCACCGCGGCGCTGATCCCGACGACGAGGACGCCGATCCCGAGGCCGGGCAGGAAGTCGGGCGTCCGCTCGAGCAGCTCGAAGGCCCACCAGGCCGAGACGACGACCGCGCCGGCGAGGAGGAGCCCGCCGAACCGGGTCCGCTCACGCAGGCGCCACAGGTCGACCGTGCCCGCTCCGACGAGGGCGGCGATCGCCGGGGCGAGGGCCACGGCGTAGTAGGTGTGGACGATGCCCGACATGAAGCTGAACACGACCGCGTGGACCGCGAACCAGCTGCCCCACAGGAGGTAGCCGGCGAGCCCGAGCGTCGGTCCGGCCGGCTCGGCGCCGGAGCCACAGGCCCGCAGATCAGGGCGATGAGCGCGAACGGGATCAGCCAGGCGATCTGGCCGGCGAACTCGGCGTTGAACAGGCGGAGGATCCCGGCGGTCCCCGAGAAGTTCGCTCCGCCGCCGCCATCCCCGCCGCCCCCGACCGAAGATGCGGCCGAGCCCGTCGTAGCCGAGGAGCAGCTGGACGGCCGAGTCGGTCGTGCTCCCGCCGATGTACGGGCGAAGGGTCGGTCGGGATGAGCTCGACGATCGCCGACCCACCAGAGCGAGCGACACGAGGACCGTCACCGCCGCCACCGCGAGACCGACGATCCGGCGGCGGACTGCTGCCGGGTGCCGCCACCGCGTAGGTCAGGGCGAATGCCGGGAGGACGAGGTACGCCTGGAGGTACTTGGCGTCGAAGCCGAGGCCCGACGAACAGCCGCCGCCAGGATGACCCAGCGCAGCCGGCCCGTCTGGAGCGCCCGGATCAGCGCGGCGGCGCCGGCTACCAGGAGCAGGGTCAGGATCGCGTCCGGGTTGTTGTAGCGGAAGATCAGGACGGCGACCGGGGTCAGCGCCATGACGACGCCGGCGATCGTCGCCGCGGCCGGGCCGAACTGAGCGGCGAACGGTCCAGTACAGGACGACGACGGTCGCGACGCCGGCCAGCGCCTGGGGCACGAGGATGCTCCACGAGCTGAGGCCGAACAGCCGCACGGAGAGGCCCATGATCATCGTCCCGAGCGGCGGCTTGTCGACGGTGATGAAGTTGGCGGCGTCGAACGAGCCGAAGAACCAGGCGCTCCAGCTCTGGGAGGCGGCCAGGGCCGCGGCCGAGTAGTACGTGTTCGCGTAGCCGCTGACGGTGAGGCCCCACAGGTAGAGCAGCGGCCGCCAGCAGGGTCACGCCGAGGAACGCGGGGCGGATCCAGGCCGCCTGGTCGATCGGACCGAGGACGAGCCGGGCGAGCGGGCTCGAACCCGAGGGTCGGACTCGGCGAGACCGAGACGGGGCTGAGCGGCGGTGGTCATCGAAGGACTCCTTTGGCCGACGGCGCGGGATCGATGCGGGCCGGCGGGTGGCGGCGGTCCAGCCAGGACCGCAGGACGAGGAAGCGGACGAGCGTGGCCAGGCCGTTCGCCGACCACGACCACGGCGATCTCCGTGCGCAGCCCAGCGTCCGGAGCGAGGCGCGCCGAGCAGCCCGATCGCGCCGGAGGTGATCGCCAGGGCGATGGCGAAGGCGGCGAGCCCGGCCGCGCTGGTCGGCGAGGAAGCCCGATCGCGACCCGTACCCCGAACGTCAGCCAGCCGGTTGGCGGTCGTGTTGCCGATCGCGGTGACTCCCAGGGCGACGAGGTTGGCCAGCTGGGCCGAGAGCGCGCCGCGCAGCGCGCCGTAGAGGACGACGTAGGCCAGCGGTGCTGACCACGCCGATCGCGGCGAACGCGACGACCTGGCGACCGGTCCGGGACCAGGTCCGCGGGGCGACGATGTCGTCCGCGAGCGGTCAGGTCGAGTCGGTCGAGCCGGGGACGCCGCGACCCGATCCGGGAGCTCGGCCGATCGCGGCCGGCCGAGGGAGACTGCCATCTGGGATCTGCCTTTGCGTCGAGCGTCAGTGGCGATCCGTCCGGCGGGATCGATCTGATGTGACGAGTCTCGACGGCACGGGCTGTCGGTTCGATTACGTGCCCGGTCGCCCGGGCTGAGCGGCCGGGCGGCCGCCCCGACTACCCCGTTGGCGGAGCGGCTGCGTGCCCTTCGCCGGCCGCGGCGTCGACCGCCCTGGCTCCCCGGTCGAGCCGCGACCGCCAGGAGATCGACAGGCTGGCACCGCCCGCCGGCGAGGAGCCCACCTTCCAGCGGCCACCGGTCGCCCGGACGATCGCGTCGGCGATCGCCAGGCCGAGGCCGGCGCCGCTGCTCGAGTCGGTCGCCCGATGGAAGCGGTCGAAGATCCGGCCACGCTCCTCCTCGGGGATGCCCGGCCCGGCATCGTCGACGGTCAACCGGACCCGCGCCGCCTTCGGATCGCGACCGAGACGATCGACCGCTCGTCGCCGGTGGCGCGTACTTGCAGGCGTTGTCGAGCAGGACGCCGAGCAGGCGATCGAGCCATTCCGGCGGGACCGAGACGATGTGGTCGCCGGGCTCGCTGCGCAGCTCGAGATCGAGCCGCCGAGCCTCGGCGACGGTCCGGAACCGGTCGACCGTCTCGGTGGCCAGGACGGCGAGGTCGACCGGCTGGGCGTCGGGCGGCTCCTTCGTCGCGTCGAACCGGGCGAGCCAGAGGAGGTCCTCGACCAGCCGGCGCATCCGCTTGTTCTCGACGTCGATCTTGCCGAACGCGGTGCGGTACCACTCGGCGTCGCGGTCCTGGGCCAGGGCCAGGCTCGTGTGCGCCTCGATGACCGACAGCGGCGTCCGCAGCTCGTGCGACGCGTCGGCGGTGAACTCGAGCTGGCGGACGCGGGCCTGCTCGATCGGCGCGGCGACCCGCCGTCCGATCGCCACGGCTCCGAGGAAGACGACGATGAGCAGGATCGGGGCGATGATCAGCTCGGCCAGCAGGAGGGTCGTCCGCGCCTGGTCGACCGCGGCGGTCGTCTGGCCGACCACGACGTAGCCCGACTGGCGTCTCGGCACCCATGATCCGGATCTGGGCGTCGTCGAGCGTGGCGGTGGTCGGTCCGTCGACCGCTCGATACTGCTCGGGCAGGTCGCGTCGGACGTGTTCGTGTCGACGGTGCCATCGGGGCGCACCGTCCAGACGAGCAGCGGTCGGACCGAACTTCGGTCCGCCTGCCGGGGCGTCGTAGCCGTGGTCCGGTCCGCCGGGTGGCGGTCCCTGGGCGATGCGGGCGAGCGACTCGACGAGACGCCGGTCGATCTCGCGCGTCAGGCCGCTGGTGACGATGGCGAGGACGGCGACGCAGACGATCGAGGTAGGCGGTCGCGACGATCGCCGTGGTCGCCAGCGCGACCCGGATCGAGCTGGTCCGGACGCGTGGGGCGGCGGGGAGGGGGCCAGGCGCCGTCGCGGTCACGCTTCCTCCAGCCGGTAGCCGGCGCCGCGGACCGTGACGATCCGGACGCCCGGCGCGTCGGCAGCTTGGCCCGCAGGCGGCTGAGCTGGACGTCGATCGCGTTCGACCCGAGCGGGTCGGTCTCGTCCTGCCAGGCGTGCTCGGCGATCGACTTGCGGTCGACGACCGCCGGCGAGCGCCGCATGAGGAGCTCGAGGATCTGGTACTCGGTCGGGGTCAGGTTGATCGGCTTCGCACGTCGACGCTGACCTCCCGGCGGACGGGGTCGAGCGCGATCCGGCCTCGGGTCACGACCGGCGCATCGACGCCCCGCGGCCGGCGCTGGAGCGCCCGGACCCGGGCGAGCAGCTCGCCGAAGTCGAACGGCTTGACGAGGTAGTCGTCGGCCCCGGCGTCGAGGCCCTGGATCCGGTCGGGCGGCGTGTCGCGCGCGGTGAGCATGATGATCGCGGTCGGCTTGTCGTGCTTGCGGGCCCAGGCGACCACGTCGATCCCGGGCGCCCCGGGCATCCGCCAGTCGACGATGGCGACGTCGTAGTCGTACCACTTGAACTGGTCGATCGCATCGTCGCCGCGCTCGACGGCGTCGACGTTGTAGCCCTGGTCCTCGAGCCCGAGGACCAGGACGTCACGCAGGCCGGCGTCGTCTTCGGCGACGAGGATTCGCATGGCGGTCAGGCCGGTGCGCTGATCCCAGGGCGATCTGGGCAGATCATGGGCTGGATCATCACACGGGTTGGACGACACCGCGAGCCGCCGTCGCCAGGCTGCGGGGAGGAGCTCGCAGCCGGCGATCCGATCGTCGGCCCCAGTGACCCAGACGATCGTGCGCCGGGAGAAGGCGCTGCGGTCGGCTCGCGGTGTCATGCCGGAAGTGTCGGCGTCGCAACCTTTCGGTTGGGTGACATCGCGTCGGGACCTGGCACGCCGCGCGGCAGCGCCGTGGTAGGTTGGCGAGGTCGGGCTGGCGGCATCGAGGAGACGACATGGAGGACCTCAAGGACACCGTCGTGGCGATCACCGGCGCCAGTGCCGGGATCGGGCGGGCGACGGCCCGGGAGCTCGCCCGGGCCGGGGCTCGGGTGGTCGTTGGGGCACGTCGGCGCGAGCGCCTCGAGGCCCTCGAGAAGGAGTTTCCCGAGCACGTCGTCGCGGTCGAGATGGATGTCCGCTCGCCAGACGACAGCCGGCGCATGGTCCGCGAGGCCGTCGACCGGTTCGGGCGCCTCGACAGTCTCGTGGCGAACGCCGGGATCGGCATGTACGGCGGCATCCTCGACCACACCGACGAGGCCCTCGCGACGATGCTCGACACGAACGTCGGCGGGACGGTCTGGCCGATCCGGGCCGTCGTTCCCGAGATGATCGAGGCGGGCCACGGCGACATCGTGATCGTCGCCTCGGTCGCCGGCTTCCGGGGCGGCGCCGACGAGGCGGTCTACGCGGCCACGAAGTTCGCCCAGGTCGGGCTGGCTGGCTCGCTCGACCGCGAGCTGCGCGAGAAGGGGATCCGGATCACGACGATCGGGCCGGCCGGGACCGCGACCGAGTTCGCGATCGGTGCCGGGCGGACCGAGGACATGCCCGAGCTGCGCTACTACCTCCGGCCCGAGGACATCGCGTTCGCGATCCGGACCGTCCTCGAGCAGCCGCGCCGCCTCCGGACGCAGTACTGGACGATCTGGAGCATGGCCCAGGGCAGCTGACTCGCCGATCCCGGCGCCGACCAAGGTCGGCAGGGCCCTACGAACTCGGCGGGGTGGGACTCGGTGGCGTGAAGGTCGACGCCTGGGCCATAAGGTCCGCGACCTGGGTGTTGGCGACGTAGGCGGCGTCGCCTGCCGTACCACTGGTCTGGATCGTCAGCGTGCCTGCCCCGTAGTCGATGATGTACGAGTAGAGCGTGGTCCCGACCGGGGTGCCGCTGTCGACCGTCGTCGAGGTCGCTTCGACGAGCGTCGCCTGTAGGCCGGACACGGTCGTCTGAACCGATTGGACGACGTTCCAATTCGCGGGGTTGGTCGCGGCGGCGACGGCATCCTCGTACGACTGCCACGTCCGGCTTGACCGTGATCGCGGTGTCTGGGGCGCTGCCATCCGACGGCATGCTGATCGGGTTCGGGTCGAAGTAGCGGCAGCTCGCCGCGGGAGGCTCGGACACGGTGTGCCAGGACGCCGGATAGACGATCGAGGCGAGCTGGATGCCGGTCGGGCTGGTCACCGTACAGGTCGATTCGGGCGGTACCGACGGTGGCGGCTGAAGGGTGGGTGCCGGAGTCGGCGCGGGCGTCGGAGCAAGCGTCGGCTTGGTCGTCGCCGTCGCCGTCGGGCTGGCAGTGGGGGTGGGTTTCGCGCTGGCGCTCGCGGACGGCTTCGCACTCGGCGTCGCAGTTGGCGTCGCGGTCGGCGTGGGGGTCGGCGTGGCGGTCGGCTTTGCCGTCGGGCTCGGTGCGGCCGACTCCTCGGCCTCTGCTCGCGGCTTGGTCAGCGCGACGGTGATGTTGTCGTTCCTGTCGCGGAGCACGAGCGCCAGATCGCGGCGCTCGACGACCGCGGCGCCCTCGAGCGCCTCGAGGAAGGCCGTCTCCTGGGTCATGACGTCGTCGGTGCAGGTCCTTCGGGTGGTCGCGAGCCGACCGATCCTCACGATCGTGCCGTTGGTCCCGTAGGTGCCGTCGTAGGTGTTGCAGCCGCTCGAGCCGCCGACATTCGCAATGCCGAACACGACGGTCAGGTCGGTTCCGCTGATCGGGACTCCCTGGGACCCGGCAGCGGTGAGATACGAGTCCACGACCCACGAGCCGAGGAGCGGGTTCTTCGGCGCCGCATCGTAGACGAGGATCGTCTGACCGCCCGACCCGAAGATCGTGAGCGTGTTGGCGCGGACCCCGAAGAAGCGACTCTCGTGGAGCACGCTGAGGTACGTCGACTCGAACGTCATGACGGCGTCGTTGCAGGCCATCTGGGTCGAGTGGACCTGCGAGATCAGCAGGCTCCGGCCACTCGCACGCGCGAGCGCGCCGTAGTCGTTGCAACCGCCGAACCCGTCGACGCGGGCCCCGGTGAACTGCGCGTCGGCGTAGAAGGCCTCGGGCACGATCTCGAGTGTCCCGCCGTTCGCGTACGAGCGAAGAATCCAGTTCGTCCCTTGGAGCTCGCCGCCCGAGCCGCTGCCCGGCGAACAGGCGACGACGACCAGGGCCAGAGCGAGCAGGACCGCGAGCCGCCGTGTCCGCATGTCAGGCGGACTTGGTGCCGATGTACAGGGCGAACAGCCGAAGCGCGTAACCGAAGCCGGCGACCACGAACGCGAGGAAGATCGGCACGCCGATCGCTCCTGCTGAGATGGCGAACGCCTCGATCAAGTTGAACGCCGGACGCTGGGCCAGATCGATCCACCAGGCGAGCCCGGCGATGAGCGAGTAGACGACGAAGATCCAACCGACGTAGATGAAGAACGTCCCGATCGACGCTAGGCGACGGACATCGTTCATGAGGTCCATTGAGTTACCTCCTGTAGCGATCTTGCCTCGGGCCGCCGCGAGGCGTTCGGGGACACCGCCGCCCTCTCCCGGATCGGATCACCACCATCGCGGTACGCAATCGTACCTTGCCCGGCATCGCGCGAAGCGGTGTGTCGGCCGGGTCCAGCCCGACCGGTATGATTGCCTCGGCACGGCACCGGGCGGGAGTAGCTCAGTCGGTAGAGCGTCAGCCTTCCAAGCTGAATGTCGCGGGTTCGAGACCCGTCTCCCGCTCCACCGCCCTCTCTGGCCTCCTGGGCCGGAGCTCAGAGCAGTGGCTCCGACGGCGGCTACCGCGGGCCGCACTTGGCGCCAAGGCCGACCAGGGTCCTCAGCTCGGGCATTCCAGCAGGCCGGCTGCCTGCTTCGCGGCGAGCACCCGGCGCGCCGCCTCGTCCACACGCTGCGCGAAGGCCGGGTCGGCGGCGACCCTGGCCTTGACGGCAGCGATCATGGCCACCGTGGCGGCAGCCGTCTTTGACACGACGAGATCTCCCCCGGCCAGGAGGAAGTCGACGGCGCGATCGCCGACCGGGACGGATTTGACGGCAGCCGTCGCGCCCAGGTCGTCCGACATGACCACGCCCTCGAACCCGAGATCGTGCCGAAGCAGGTCGCCGATGACGACCGGCGAGAACGCGGCAATGCGGTCGGGATCGATCTTCGCGTACCTGGCGAGGGCAACCATCACGAAGGGCACGCCCGCCGCGATGCCCATCCGGAACGCCTCGAGCGACGGAGCCGTGCGGGTCGTGGTCCGGTCCACGACACCGGCGGCGAAGTCCGTGTTGCCGACCACTCGGCCGAGACCGGGGAAGTGCTTGGCCGTGGTCGCGACGCCGGCCTGGGTCATCCCCCGCATGAACGCCACCGCGTGTCTCCCCGCGTCGAGCGGATCGTGGCCGTACTCCCGTCGCAGGTGGCCGATCGGCGCGTTCGTCTCCTCCGTGCCCGGTGGAACCACGTCGAACACCGGTCCGAAGTCGAGGTTGACGCCGGCCGCGCCCAGCTGATGCCCCCAGGCCAGGGCATCCTTCTCGAGTGTCTGCGGGGAGAGGCCCCCCTGGGCGAGGGCGGACGGGATCGGGTCGAACCCGGGACCGGTCAGCGCCTGGACGAGCCCGCCTTCCTGGTTCGCCGCGACGAAGAACCCGACCCCGCCAGTCGTAGCCTCGGTCGCCTGCGCCTGGACCGAATTGGCGATCCGCCGGACGCCGGCGACGCCGATCGACGTCGTCGTGGTGAACCAGACCGAGCCGACGTGCTGGCTCCGGATTGCATCCAGCTCGGCCGGCCCGAGCACGGCATCGGCGAGACCCATCAGGAAGAGCTGGCCGATCCGCTGGTCGGCGGACAGGGCGGCCAGCGCCTGGTCGGCGCACGACGGCGCAGCGCTGGTCGCCGGGATCGTCGGGGTCGAGGCCGGCGGACCGGATGGTGTCGCAGTGGACGTTTCGACGCCGACGGGCGAGACCGCCGGCGACGAGCTGGGCGAGACCGTTGGCGTGGCGCACGCCGTGACAGACAGGGCCATCACGACACCGAACGCGATGCCGCGCCGGGCGCGTCGGGCCGACCGTCTCGGCAGCCAGCCCTCCAGTCGACTTCGCATCAACTCGCTAACCGGTCACGGGCTCGCCGAACCAGCTGACGCCGGCCGTCGGAGCGGCCGTCGACGCCGCCGCCGCGGGTGGCGCCGCACACGCTGCGAGGGCGCTGCGCAGCACGACGATCAGGACGGCTCTCATTCACGTGACCCCCAGCTGAGCGGGTCGGGTTCGCCACTGGCTCGGCGCGGCCCTGGCAACCGGCCCATGGCCCCGCGCCCTCGATGCCCCCGCGGCCTGTCAGACGGTACGCCGACCCCGGATGGTGCGCCACGCCGCCCGTCCCGGACGAGACTCGGGCCGATCGGACCGCGCGATTCGGGCGATCCGGCTCGTGCGCTCGGACCCGATCGTCGGGCAGGATCATCGAGTGGAGGTGGCCATGAACGTCCTGATCGTCTACGACACGAAGTACGGCAACACGGAGCGCATCGCCCGCTCGATCGCGCGCGGCTTCGGTCCGTCGACCCACGTCGAGGTTGAGCCGGCCGAGGACACCAAGGCGATCGACCCGACGATCGACCTGATGATCGTCGGTGGGCCGACTCACGCCCACGGTGCGAGCAAGCCGATGCAGGCCTTCCTCGGGCGTCTTCCGGAGCTCGCTGGGACGCGGGTGAGCGCATTCGACACGCGGTACGACAAGCCGCGCTGGCTCACCGGCGCCGCGTCCGGGGTCATCGTCAACGAGCTGCGCAAGCACGGCGCGAAGGTCGTCCAGCCGGGCGAGAGCTTCTTCATCGAGTCGGGTGAGGGTCCGCTTGCTCCGGGCGAGGAGGATCGCGCGGCCCTCTGGGGTGCCACGCTGGCCGGCCGCGCCTGAGGTCGCCGCTGCACTTTCGCTGCCGCTGGCTTCCTGGGTAAGTTGGTCAGGGAGCCCAGGCCTGCGGGAGGTTGTTGCCCTGGCCGCTCCACACCGCGGTCCGGCCGGTCCCGTCCGCATTGACGATGTCGAGCTGAGACACGCTGCCAGTCGGGTCGACGCTCGCCACGGCCAGGTAACGGCCATCCGGCGACCAGGTGGGCGTCTGGGCGAGCTCGAGGACGACGGTCGGCGATCCGTCGATCGCGACGATCGCGGTCCTGGCGCTGCCCGACTGCGACCAGACGTCAATCGCAATGCGGGAGCCATCGGGCGACCAGCGGGCGAGCCCGAACCCGGAGTCACGCTCGAACCCGACCCGGCGCGGCGAGCCACCGTCCACGGGGACGATCCACAGCTCTCCGCTGCGGACCACGGCGAGCGACTGGCCGTCCGGTGACCAGACTGGGCTGGACGCGCCTCCGAAGTCGAAGGCCGTGACCTTGCGGGCTTCCCCGTCCGGCACGGCCTCCACCCACACGTCGCCGTCCTTCACGTACGCGGCCCGAGCTCCGTCGTTGGACAGGCTGGCGCCGGCCGGGAGCGGGTTGGAGAGCGCGGTCGACAACGTCCTCTCGAGGTCCGTGAAGAGGCTCGTCCCGTCTGGCATGCGGATCAGGCGGTAACGCCCGTCCGACGACCATGTCGGCTCGCCGAGGAGGTCCTCGGCCTGCGTTCCGTCGGACTTGATCGTGGACCACAAACATACGGGCGGCGTTGGGCAGCGGTGCACTGCGAGCCATTGACCACCCGGCGACCAGCTGAACGTGTCGACGCTGGTCCAGCCGCCAATGAACTGCCTGGTCGTCCCGTCCGGCCTGGTCAGATCGAGATGATCGTCGGTGATCGCCGCGTACGCCGATCCGTCGGGCGACCACTGCCCGTAGTTGAGGTTCAGCCCGCAGAACGACCGGACGACCGTCGTCTTGCCGTCGATCGGCGACGTGCGGACCGCCTTGACGCAGCTCCCGGCCGTCGCGTCCTCCGCGGTCATGTCGAAGACCAGGGAGGAGTCCGAGCGACCGGGCTGGGCGAGCGATGCCGGGGCAGGGCTGACCCACGGTTCGGGGCTGACCGGCTCGGGCGTCGCGGCGTTCGAGGCCTGGAACGGCGGTGGCTCTGCGTCTCCCGCCGAGGCCTGCCACGCAAAGCCAAGGTCGGGCGTGGTCGGCACGAGCTCGACCTCGCCCCGCCTGTCGGTCGAGACGCGCGCGAGCGTCCACGTCGATCCCTGGTCGGTATCGGTCCTTCGCTCGAACCCCAGTGACGTGCCGTCCGCGCCCCAGCCGAACGCACCGATCGGGCCGTCGGACTGCTGCTTCGTCGCACGGGTGGCGAGATCGACCACCCAGAGGCCTCCATCCGCGTACGAGCCGGCCCCATCCAGGAATGCGATCGACTGGCCGTCCGGCGACCAGGCCGGCTGGCTCTGGGACGAGGGCTTCGAGACGGGCCTGGTTGGGTTCCCCCCGTCTGCATCGACGAGCGTGAGCGTTCCGGTGCAGGACCTCCGACACGAGCCGTCGTCGGGGGCGTCCCAAGTGGTGTACGCGATGCGACGGCCGTCGGGGGACCACGCGGGGCCGGCCGACGGGTACCTGGTCTCCACGGCGGCGATCTCCGCCATCAGGCCCGTCTGGACGTCGAACCGGACCAGGCGTAGCCCGCCCTGGCCGGCGAGCCACCGCCCGTCGGGTGACCAGGCCAGCGGGACCTGCACGTTGCTTTGGGCCGGTGTAGGAATCTCGCGGATCGCGGTTCCGTCGACCACCCGAACGATCCGGATCGTGTTGCTGCCATCGGCCGCCTCGGCGGCCGGATCGATCACCGCGATCTGGCGGCTGTCCGGGGACCACGCGGCCAGCTGACCGGTCGCCACGCGGCGAGCGCCGAGGCTCGCCGGCCCGAGGACGAACACGGCTTCGTCACTGCCCACGGCGAGCTGGCGGCCGTCCGGCGACCAGGTCACGGTCCGGAATGGCACGCCATCCGCATGGAGGACGACCCTGGCATCGCTGCCGTCGGGGTTGACCAGGTAGACGTCTCCTCCGCGGAGGAAGGCGAGCAGACCGTTCGGCGGGGCCGGTAGCGGGGAGGGCTTCGCCTGTGGGGCGATCTGGCCGACCGCGAGCGCGACGAGCAACACGGCGCCCATCGCCGGCATCCCGATCAGGGCCAATCGCCAGGCCGTCGGGAGCAGACGGTCCGAGTGGCGCCGCCAGCCGGGGACCTGCCCTATCGACGAGATGTCGGCAGCCAGCTCCAGTCGGAGGCCCCTCGGAAGCGGTCGGGAGGCCCGGCGCTCGAAACCGACAAGGATCGCTTCGTCCGTGAACCGTTCGCCGGGGTCGGCGGACAGCTCGGCCCTGAGGGCGCGCTCGAGGGCGCGCCGGGCGTCGTAGAGCCGGGACCAGACGGTCCTCGCCGAGATCGACAGGCGCTCGCCGGTCGCCTGGAGGGAGAGCCGTTCGTGGTAGTGGAGATAGAGGACGATCCGCGTCCGGACCGGCAGGCTGCCAAGCGTCCGGGCCATGAGATCCGGGTCCTCCCAGCCTCGAGGCCGGTTCGCGGTCGATGGGGCGACCGGCCCGACGTCCTCGACGGCCGGCGAGACCTGGATCTCCCGGACGGGTCCGCGTCCACCCGTATCGGGCCGAGCCGGCCCGGACACTGGTCGTCCAAGTCCACGCAGGCGGCGTCCCCGGCCACGCCCGGCAGCCGGATCGACCGCCAGGCAGCCATCGACGACGATCCGCCCGAACCACGCCGGGAACCGAGCCGGATCGCGGAGCCGGGGCAGGTCGCGCCAGGCACGCAGGAACACCTGGCGGGTCGTCTCCTGGGCTCGCTCCTCATCGCCGAGGATCGCCGAGACCTCCCGAAAGGTAGCCTCGATCCGGTCAGCGACGATGCCGTTGAAGGCATCCCGGTCGCCCTGCCGGGCGCGCTCCACCAGGAGGGCGGCTGCACCCACCTCGACAGGCTGCGTCGTCGACCCACCGTCCATGGTCGGCACATCATGACGCCGACCCGCTCGGGTGGGTAGCGGCGACATCGTGCTCGTGGATCACGGGTCGCGGACTGCCCCGCCGGCACGGGCTCGCTAGACTCGGCGGGTGGCCACTCCCGATGTCGATCCGCCGCTGATTCGACCGGCCACCCAGGCCGAGCTCGCCGACGTCCGGGGCGTGCACGACGCGAACCGGCGTGCGTGGGATGAGGCCGCCGAGCGCTACGAGCGCTGGCTCGACGAGGCGATCGCCCTGATCCGGTCCGGTGGAACGAACCTCCTCCCGCCCGAGCTCGAGCTGATCGGCGATCTCCACGGCCGCTGTCGCCGGGCGGTCCACCTCCAATGCGCCGCCGGCCGCGACACACTGTCGCTCTGGAACCTCGGCGCCGACGAGGTGATCGGAGTCGATTTCAGCCCACGGATGCTCGAGCTCGCGGGCCGGCTGACCGAGGCGACCGGAGCACCGGCGCGTTGGCTGCTGGCCGACGTCCTCGAGACCCCGCACGAGCTCGACGGGACAGCCGACCTGTTGTACACCGGGCGCGGCTCGCTGATCTGGCTGGCCGACCTCGATGGGTGGGCGGCGGTGCTCGCCCGCGTGCTCGCGCCGACGGGGCGGCTCGTGCTGTTCGAGGGCCATCCGATCGAGTGGCTGTTCGACGTCGGCGACGACGGTCGCTGGTTCGCGACCGACTACGACTACTTCGGTGGTACCGAGGCGTCGAAGGGCTGGGCACCCGAGTACATCGACCGGCTGTCGATCGACGAGCCGGATCAGGCCTGGAAGTTCGCCCGGTCGTGGACGCTCGGCGAGATTCTCACCGCGCTGCTCGGAGCGGGCCTCCGCCTCGAGCGGATCGCCGAGCACCCGACCGACTGGTGGGGTGGCCACGCCGACGTGCTCCCGGAGGAGCGCGGCCGGATCCCGTTGTCGTTCTCGGTGCTGGCGCGCCCGCCGGTCGCCCGGCCCTAGACGCCGGGCGGACTGGCGATCGTCCCGGTTCGTTCCTCGCGGACGTAACGCTCGAGGTCGGGCAGGTGTGCTTCGGCGTGGGTGAACCGCCCGCCGGGTCCGCCGAGGATCGAGCCGACGACCTCCCCGAGCGAGCGCCGCGAGCGAGACGTCGGTGGCTGGGTCCAGGTCTCCTCCGGGAGTCCGCGGAGCGCGGCGATGAGCGCGGCGTGGATCTCATCCGAGCGGCGCCGGACCTCGTCCGTCGAACGGGCTCGGTCGGCCGCGGCGGCCTCGGCATTGACGACGGTGAGGCTGCGCTCGCGAAGCGCTCGCTGGATCGGCGCTCCCCGCCCATCTCGCCATGCCTCGAGCGCGTCGAGCGCGTGGACCTCCCAGGAGGTGAGATGCCCGATCAGGTCCTTGGCCGACCAGTCGCCACCGCCGATCGTCCCGGGGCGATCCAGCTGGGCCGGCGTCAGCCGGTCGGCCAGCCGGCGGACGGCTCGCTGACCCTCTTCGAGGATTGCGATCGCCTCGTCGCGGGTCGGCGCCATCGCCGGTACCTTACTTGGCCGGCAGCATCCGGGGAACGGTCGAGCCGGCGAGACGCTCCTCGAACCGGTGAGCCGCTGCGTCGAGCTTGTCGAGGTGCTCGGCAAGCCTGCGACGGGCGTCCTCGGCGGCGGCGTCCAGCCCGGTCAGCTCGAAGATCCGCCAGTGCCGGATGACCGGCAGGAGGACCTCGTCGCGGTGGACGCGCAGGTCGTAGATGCCGGCCTTGGCGATCTGGGCCGCCTTCCGGACGAACCCCGGGATCCCCGCGCCGGGCATCTGGAACGCCAGCACCTCGTCGACGATCGCCCGGACGGTCGCCGACGGCTCGAGTGCGAGCGCAGCCGACAGGATGTCCCGGTAGAAGACCATGTGGAGGTTCTCGTCGGCAGCGATCCGGACCATGATCCGGTCGGCGACCGGATCATTCGAGTAGCGACCGGTGTTCCGGTGCGAGATCCGCGTCGCGAGCTCCTGGAAGGTCACGTAGGCCAGCCCATGGAGGGTGTCCGACCCGGACTTGTCGTAACCATGCTGGAGCTGGGTCATCCGGCCGCGCTCGAGGGCAACCGGGTCGATGTTGCGGGTCACCGTGAGGTAGTCGCGCAGGACGATCGCGTGGCGACCTTCCTCGGCGGTCCACCGACCGACCCAGCTGAGCCACGCGCCGTCACCGTCACCGAACATCCCGTGGATGAGCCGGTGGTAGCTCGGCAGGTTGTCCTCGGTCAGCAGGCCGATCTCGAACGAGGTCTGAGCGACGCCCGTCAGCCGTGGCTGGTCCGGCGTCCACGGCTCCTTGTCGAAGTCGCGCCCCAGCTGGTATGGAATGTACTCGTGCGGGAACCACTCCTGGGCGACCTTCTCGTGGCGGTCGAGCAGGCGTCCGGCCTCGGGCTCGAGCTCCAGGAGCAGGGCGGCTTCGTCGTACTCGGCGAGCGCGTCCGGTTCGCCGTCGTGGACGGCGGGGGTCGTTCTTACGGTCATTGGCTGAGGTCCTCGGTGCTGGGCCGAGCGCGGACCGGACCCAAGAGGGGCGCGACCGAGGACGACCGGACAAGCGTACCCGGAGTTGGCAGGCTGCAGTTCAAGCTGGGTGCATGCCTGCACCGACCACGGCGGGTATCGTGACGCTCATGGCCACGGCAACCGTCCTCTCCCCGCTCGATACGGCGATCAGCGCGCCGGACCTGCCCAATGGCCTCGACACGCCGTGTGCGGTGGTCGACCAGGATCGGCTCGAGCGCAACATCGCCCGGATGCAGGCACGGGCGGACGAGGCGGGCGTGGCCTTGCGGCCACATGCCAAGACCCACAAGAGCACGAGGGTGGCGGGGCTACAGCTCGCGGCGGGCGCTCGCGGTCTGACGGTCGGAACGATCGGCGAGGCCGAGACCTTTGCCGATGCCGGCGTCGACGATCTGTTCCTTGCCTATACCGTCTGGGCGACCGAGGCCAAGGGTCGGCGGCTGCGCGACCTCCACGAGCGGATCGCCCTCCGGGTCGGCATCGACTCGGCCGAGGGGGCCGAGGCACTCGGCCGGGCGATCGCCGGGTCCACCCGTCGGCTCGATGTCCTCGTCGAACTCGACAGCGGGGAGCGCAGAGCGGGCGTTCGACCCGATGAGGCGGTCGCGGTCGCCCGGGCGGCCGACCGAGCCGGCCTGCGGACGATCGGTGTCTACACCCACGGCGGCCACGCCGGAGCGGGTCGCGAGGCGATCGCCCCTGCCGCGGCCGACGAGGTGAGGGCCGTCAGCCGGGCCGCCGACGCGTTGCGCTCGGCCGGCTTCGAGATCACCGTGCTCAGCGTCGGCTCGACACCCACGGCCTCGCTGCCGGCGCAGCCGCCGGTCACCGAGATCCGGCCGGGGACGTACGCCTACCAGGACCGCGGCCAGGTGCTGCTCGGGTCGTGCGGCCCCGACGACATCGCGTTCTGGGTGGCGACAACCGTGACGAGCCTGGCCGTGCCGGACCAGGCGATCGTCGACGCCGGTGCCAAGGCCCTGTCGCGTGACGTGTTGGCGACCGGTCCCGGGCTCGGGCTGCTGCCGACCCTGCCGGGTCTCCTCCGGACGGTCAACGACTACCACGGCTACGTCGACCCGCTCGGCGCGAGGCGCGGCCGGCTGGGCGAGGTCCTGCCGCTCGCGCCGAACCACGTCTGTCCGGTCGTCGACCACTACGACGAGACCGTGATCGTCCGGGCCGGGCGTATCGTCGACGTCTGGCCGGTCGACGCTCGCGGACGAACCCGGTGAGCTGGCCTGCGGAGCGCCCCGCTCCGGGCCCACCGCTCGCCGGACAGGCGGCCATCGTGACGGGGGCCGGGCGGGGGATAGGGCAGGCGATCGCCGAGCGGCTCCTCGCCGATGGGGCGAGCGTCGTCGTGGCCGACCTCGACGGCACCTCCGCGCGAGCGACGGCGGACCAGCTGGTCCTGGCTGCCGGGCGCGCCGACGCGGCCCTGGCGGTCACGGCCGACTGCTCGGCCCGGATCGAGGTCGAGCGGGTGATCGCCGCGTGCCTCGAGCGGTTCGGTCGGCTCGACGTGTTCGTCGCGAATGCCGGGATCGGCGTGACGGCGCCGCTGCTCGACACGGGCGACGAGCTGTGGGACCGGACGATGGCGATCAACCTGCGCGGGGTCTTCCTGGGCGTCCAGCTCGCCGGTCGGGTCATGCGCGAGCGTGGTGGCGGCCGGATCGTGGCCACGGCGTCCACCAACGCGTTCTGGATGGAGACCGACCTTGCCGCCTACGACGCCTCGAAGGCGGGCGTGGTGGGGCTCGTACGTACGGCGGCGATGGAGCTCGCGCCCCACGGGATCACCGTCAACGCGGTGGGGCCGGGGCTCATCGCGACCGAGCTTACCCGCGACCTGACCGACGACCCAGAGCGATCCCGGGCGTACCTTCGCCAGATCCCGGCGGGGCGGTTCGGGACGCCCGGCGACGTCGCTGGAGCCGTCGCCTTCCTCGTCTCGCCGGATGCCGCCTGGATCACCGGCCACGTCCTTGTCGTCGACGGCGGCCAGACGCTCGGGACGCCCACGCCCTAGGAGCCGGCGCCTGCGGACACCGGACCGCGATAGTCACATCGGGTGATGCCGGTACGACCGATCGAAGACCACCGTTCGGTCATGAAGCCGGGTGACATGGTCACGCTCACGATCGAGGCCGAGGCGTATGACGCCGTGGTCGTCCTGTGGCGGACCCGGCGCGGGACCCAGCCGGTCCTGATGCCGCGGTCACTCGGTCGGCGCGGAGCATCGGCCGCGGGGCCCGATCGCGCCACGGTCCGAGCCACGACGCCCCGGCCGGTCCAGCCCGTCCAGCCGATCCGGTCGCCCCGTCCGACCCGCGGATCGATCCGACCGGCCAGGCGGCCCAGCCCGACCTCCTGACCCGGCGCGGGCGCGCCTAGACTGCATCCGTGTCCGCACTCGACGACGCGCCGAAGGTCGAAACCTCCGATCGCGCGACGTGGCGCGCCTGGTTGGAGGCCAACCACGCGACTTCCACCGGCGCCTGGCTCGTGACCTGGCGACCCCAATCCGGTCGGGTGGGCCTCGACTACGAGGCTGCCGTGCAGGAGGCCCTGTGCTTTGGCTGGGTCGACAGCACGGGCGGCCGCGTGGATGACGAGCGCGGCAGGCTCTACTTCGCGCCGCGCAAGTCGCGCAGTGTCTGGGCAGCGTCAAACAAGGCGCGCGTTGAGCGGCTGATCGAGGAAGGGCGAATGGCTCCCGCCGGCCTCGCTGCCATCGAGCGGGCGAAGGCGAACGGATCGTGGGCGACCCTGGACGCCGTCGAGCGGCTCGAGGTCCCGGAGGATCTTGGCGCAGCACTCGAGGCTCTCCCGCCCGCCGCTGCCAACTTCGCCGCGTTCCCGCCGTCGGCTCGCAAGATGATGCTTGGCTGGGTCGCGCTCGCGCTCCGGCCGGAGACGCGGGCGGCACGGATCTCGAGGATCGCAGAGGCAGCCGCCCGTAACCAACGTGCGCGCGGCTGAGGTCTGAGCCGGCCGATCAGTCGGCGTCGCCTCGGACGTTCTGCTTGACGCCGGCAACGATCGCGTCGACCCCGAACCGATAGGCGGCGTCGACGTCGCCACCGAGCCGGAACGCGCCGGCCAGCTCCATGCTCGCGAAGCCGTGGGCGAACGCGGTCAGGAGCCGTGCCGTCTCCAGGGCATGTTCGCGGCCCGCCAGCCGCTCGGCCACGAGGAGCAGGCCAGCGGCGCTGGCGGCGTTCGCCTCCGGCGTCGGGTTCGCCTCGGGGAGGAGCCGACTGAACAGGAGCTGGTAGGCGCCCGGGCTCCTCCGGGCGAACGCGCGGTAGCGATCCGCGACGAGCCGGGCGGCATCGGCCGGATCGGCGACGTCGAGCGCGGGGGCCACGACCGCGTCGAGCTCGGCCGTGACATGGGCCGCCACCGCCGCAACGAGGGCCGGGCGGCCCGGGAAGCGCTTGTAGAGCGATGGGGCCCTGACCCCGACTCGGTCGGCGACGGCCTGCATTCTGACGGCTTCGAGGCCGCCCTCCTCGAGGAGGGCGCGGGCCGCCGCCAGGATCGCCGGCCGGGACGTCCGGGCCGGGGCCGGACTCATCGCCCGATCCGCCCGAGGTGGGTGTCCCTGAACCCGGTCTGGAGCTTCAGCCCGTAGCCGAGGGCTCGATCCAGCCCGACATGGGCGACCAGCACAGCCCCGGCGAGCGCCACGATCGGACTGCTCGCGGCGAGCCCGGCGCCGAGGATCGCGAGCCCGACCGCCCAGTTGTGGAACAGGTCGTAGGTGAGTGCCCCGACCCGAGGGTTCACGAGGTACCCGGCCGCCGACAGGTCGACGAGAAGGAGGGCCGGCAGGAACCACAGCCAGTCCCCGCCGCGCGTTGCGTAAATCGCCGTCCCGGCAACGAACGCCGCCAGGCCCTCGAGACGCAACCAGCCGAGCACCTGTCGGTCGAGCGTTACCTGGCCCGCTCGCCGTGGGATCGGCGCCTCCTCGACGAAGGGCTTTGGCTGGGTGGTGGCGAAGCCGGTCATGGCTCGAGTCTCCTGCTTCTGGTCCACCTGTTCGAACCGGTGATAGCTACGATACATAGCCTTGTAGGCTTCTGTCAATAGCCTTTCTCTTGCACCGTCCGCCGATCTACAGTTGGGCGGCGCGGAACATCGAGGCGAATCCCGGAGGAGGTCGGCGTGCGTCCCTGGTCGCGACCGATGCGAGGCCGAATTCGATGAGCTGACGATCGTCAGCTCGGCCCTTGCCGGAAACCCGCTCGGCGATCCGTCCGAGAGGCCGCTGTGGGTCTACCTGCCGCCCGGCTACGACGACTCGCCGGCGCGGCGCTACCCGACGATCTACCTCATCCAGGGCATGACCGGCCAGGTCGACATGTGGCGGAACCGCTCGGCGTTCCGGCCGACGACCCCGGAGAACGTCGACGCGCTGTTTGCCGGAGAGGGGCCTGGCGAAGGCCTCGCGTCACCGGCCATCGTCGTCTTCGTCGACTGCTGGACCTCGTTCGGCGGGAGCCAGTACCTGGATTCGCCGGCGACCGGCCGCTACCACACCTACCTGTGCGAGGAGGTCGTCCCGTTCGTCGACGGTCGGTATCGGACCCTGGCCGAGCGAGATCATCGCGGGATCAGCGGGAAGTCGAGTGGCGGCTACGGCGCGATGATCACGCCGATGCTCCGGCCGGACCTGTTCGGCGGCCTGGCGACCCACGCCGGCGACGCGCTGTTCGAGTGCTGCTACGGGCCGATGTTCGCCGAGGCTGCCCGGGCGCTCCGCGATCGGTACGAAGGGTCGTTCGAGCGCTGGTGGGCCGACTTTCGATCGCGGCCGGCATTCACCAAGCCGGGCGACGAGTCACTGCTCGAGTCCCACGGCTATGCGGCCTGCTACTCGGCCGATCCGGACGGGACGATCCGCCACCCATTCGACGACGCGACCGGCGAGCTCATCCCCGAGGTCTGGGAACGCTGGCTGGCCAAGGACCCGGTCCGGATGGCGCGAACGTCCGAGGGGGCGGCGGCGCTGCGGTCGCTCCGGGCGATCTACATCGACGCCGGCGACAGCGACGAGTACTACCTCGATCTCGGTGCCGAAGCCTTCCGACGCGGCTGCCAGGCCGCCGGAGCCCCCGAGCCGTTCTTCGAGCTGTTCCCGGCGAAGCACGGCTCGATCGAGTATCGCTACCCGATCGCGATCCGCTACCTGGCCGAGCGTCTGTCCGGCGGATCACGATGAACCTGATCACGCTCGTCGCCCTGGTCCACGTCGCTGTCGGCGCTGCTGTACGTCGCGGGCTACGTCGGGACGAACCTCCTCACCGAGGTCGCCCGGCGGAGCACCGACGAGCCGACCCTCCGGGCCGCGATCACCTTCTCTGGCGTCTTCGACCGCCGCCTGATGATCCCGTTCGGGAGCGGCGTCGGGCTCACCGGCCTGCTCCTGGCCGTCGCGTCCGGCTACGCCCTCGACGGCGCCGTGGATCGCTGCGTCGATCGTGCTGTACGGCGGCGTCATCGCCGTGGGGATCGTCGATCTGGGGCCGACGAGGCGGCCTCATCGAGGCCGCCCTCAACGCGGGCCGGCTCGACGAGGTTCGATCACTGCTCCGGGAGCCAAGGTTCGTCGCGCTGTCTCGCGCCGAGAACGTGGCGGTTGCTCTGATCGCCACGCTCATGGTCGTCAGGCCGGGCTGAGGCCCAGGCAAACGACGACGGACGCCCGCGGGCCGATCAGTGGGGGGAGCCGGCGGGCGATCCGACGGCTCGCCACAGGAGCCCCGCTCCGAGGGCGATTACGAACAGCGGCCAGACCATGTCCCAGTTCAGCTCGGGCAGGTTGATCCCGAACGTCTTCGTCAGCAGGTAGTAGCCACCGACGAACAGCAGGATGACCCCGAACAGAAGCGCTCCGAGATCATGCTCGTATCGTCGCTCACGCATCGACCATTCCTCCCTTCCGGTCACGGTCAGTGTCGAACGATCGGCAGCCCGGAGCCAGTGCCATTGGACATCGCCGGAGGGTGGGCTCAGCCCCTGAGCGCGCCCCAGGACGAGACGTCGGTGGGCTGGATCCGAACGATCGGTCGCGCCTCCAGGTCGTGGTCGGCGTACTGCGGATACTTCGAACGGAGGGCGGCGATCGCCCTCGCCCGCTCTGCGCCCCCGGCGGGATCGTCCGCCTCGAGCAGGTCGGCCCGGCCGCGGATCCGGAGCCAGCCGAGGCGCTTCCAGTCCTCGTCCCAGTGGTCGACCAGCAGGCTGACCGCGGACCGCGCGGCGATGTCCCGGGCGCGGGCCAGCAGGTGGGGATCGGCGACCCGCTTGGGCTTGGCGTCGAGCGGCGAGTAGATCGCGAGTCCGGCCCCAGCCGTCGCCCTGAGCGTCGCGTAGCAGATCGGCACGAGACGCGGCGATCCGGTCGGATCGATCGTCGCGAGGACGGCCGTCCGCGCCTCGTCGAGGAGCAGCCGCTCGGCCGTCGTGAGCTGGCGCATCGCTAGGCCGCCGGCGCGGCCGAGACCGGCCCGGCCAGGGTCGCCCGGTCGAGATCGAACCGGCGCAGGCTCGGCACCATGATCGCGACGACCCCGACGATCGCCAGGGTCAGCACGCCCCCGCCGACGACGGCCGGGACGGCCCCGAACAGCCGGGCGGCGACTCCGCTCTCGAACGCCCCGAGCTCGTTCGAGGCGCCGATGAAGACCCAGTTGACGGCGGCGACTCGACCCCGGATCGCCTCGGGCGAGAGGACCCGCAGGATCGTGCTCCGGATGATCATGCTGACCCCGTCGGTGACCCCGCTGAAGAACAGGGCCGCGAGCGACAGGACGAACGTCGTCGACAGCCCGAACACGATCATGCTCAGCCCGAAAGCCGGCGACGCAGACGAGGAGGCTCCGGCCGGCATGCCGGCCGGGTGGGCGCCTGGTCGCGACGAGCATGACCAGCAGGGCACCGACGGACGGCGCAGTCCGCATGATCCCCAACCCGACCGGCCCGACGCCGAGGTCGCTGGCGAAGACGGGGAGCAGGGCGATCGCCCCGCCGAAGAAGACCGCGAACAGGTCGAGCGCCATCGAGCCGATCAGGGCGGGCGTCCGCAGCACGTAGCGGATCCCGCCGAGCAGGCTCTGGATCATCGTCTCGCCGCGCGACCGGCTCGGGGATCGGCTTGCGCGCGATGAGCAGGATGCACAGGGTCGAGACGGCCAGCAGCCCCGCGATCAGGCCGTACGTCGCCGCGATCCCGATCAGCGCGACCGAGATCCCGCCGGCCGCCGGTCCGACGATCCCGCCGGCCTGCGAGACGCTGCTCGTCCATGACACGCCCTTCGTCGCCTGGTCGAGCGGGATCACCTGGGCCTCGAACGACGGTGAGCGCCGGGCGCTCGAAGCCGCTGGCGACGCCGGTCGCGAACACCACGATGAGGATCGCCGCCAGCGAGATCCCGCCGGGCTGGCCGACAGGACCGCGAGGATGGCCGAGCAGGCCATGACCCCGACGCTGGTGATCAGGACGATCGAGCGCCGATCGCGCCGGTCGGCGACGTGCCCGCCGAACAGGACGAGTGACAGGGCCGGGATCGCCTCGACCAGTCCGAGCCAGCCCAGGGCGAGCGGATCGCGGGTGATGTCGTACGTCTGGAACGCAACCACGGTCACCAGGGCGCTCATCGCCAGGGCGTTCGTCCGGCGCGCGCCGAGCAGCGCCCGGAACTCGGGCAACGCGAGCGGCGACGGCCCGTCCGGCCCGGTGCGGCTCATGCGCGCGAGCGTAGACGATTGCGCCCCGGGTGGGTCCCGGCCGGACGGTCGGCCGGGTCAGCCCGGATCCGGAAGGCCCAGGACGAATGCGACTGTCCGGTCGAGGACGTCGTCGAGGACCGGCTTGAGCCCGTGGCCCAGGCGAGGGTAGGTGACGAGCTCGCCGCGTGGCAGGAGCGGCACGGCCGCGCGGAGGAGATCGACTCGGGCGAACGGATCGGATTCGCCCGACAGGAGCAGGACGGGGCAGGGGATGGCCGGCCAGTGGGCGATCCGCGGCCCGAGCTCGGGGCCACCAGGTCGGTGGAGCGGATACGAGAAGCATACGAGCCCGCGATAGCCGGTGTTGGCTCCGCCGGGACCGCTCGCCGCCGCGGCGGCCGCGAGGCTCGCGACCCGGCCGCCGTACGAGTGCCCGCCGACGACGACGTCCGGGCCGGGCGGCGCGAGCTCGAGCCAGCGCGGAACGACATCCTCCGCCTTGCGTTTCGGCAGGTCGACGGCGACGGCCTCGATGCCACGGGCACGGAGGCCATCGACGAACGGGCTCATGCTCGTGGCCGAGCCCGAGGCGCCGTGTCCCAGGACGACCCTGATCGTCACCCCTCGACGATAGCAGCGCAGAGGCGCCTCGCAGGCGGTGTTCGAACGCCTCATCCGGCTTGTCAGTGTGCGCGTATCCGTTGACGCCGGAGCCTCGTTGAGCGATCCTATTGCCACAGGCTGCAATAACGGGTAGTTGCACATGATCGAACCCCTGTCCGAAATCGTTGCCCCGTTCCTTGCGGTCGCGGCAACGCCGCAGGGCATCGGCCTGCTCGTCACCGCCGGACTGCTTGGCGTTCGACACGGGATCGACTGGGATCACATCGCGGCGATCACCGACATCACCAGCACCGCCGCCACGGCCGATGCCGGAACCGCAGCCCACGACGAGCAGCACCGTGCCCTGTCGCAGGTCATCGATGGGCACCAGCACGGCCATGGCGGGCCGAGCGAGATGCACGCTCACGACCTTGGGCCCGGCGCCGCGACGCTCGCCGCGATGCCCGTGCCCGTGCCAACCCCGGATCGGACCAGGTTGGCCGCCGAACAGCGCCATGCAATCGCGCTCGGAACGCTCTATGCCCTAGGTCATGCGTCGGTCGTTGCCGCCCTGGGCCTCGCCGCCCTGTCGTTCGGGGCGTTGCTGCCGGACTGGGTCGATCCGATCCTCGGGCGCGTCGTTGGGGCGACGCTGGTCGTCCTCGGGGTCTGGGTGTTCGTCTCCCTCTATCAATACGTCCGCTACGGAACCGAGTTCCGGTTGCGCAGCCGCTGGATGCTCGTGTTCGATTGGTGCGCTATGCGTGGCGCCGGATCCAGGCCAAGCTCCACGGCCATGTCCACGTCGAGCCGCTCGAGATGAGCTCGTACGGAGCCCGCACGGCGTTCGGCGTGGGGATGATCCATGGGATCGGGGCCGAGACCGGGACGCAGGTCCTGATCATTGCCGCCGTCGGAGGAGCCGCCGGCGCCGGGCTCGGCGTCCCGATGATGCTGGCGTTCATCGTTGGGTTGCTCATCTCCAACACGGTCGTCGTCGTGGTCTCCTCGGCCGGGTTCGTGGCGAGCCAGACGCGGCAGCGCGCCTACGTCGCGCTCGGCGTCCTGGCCGGAGCGTTCAGCCTTGTCATCGGGTTCATGTTCCTGTTCCAGATCGAGGGGCTCCTGCCGGAGCTCGATCGCGTGTTCGGCTTCATCGGGGCATGACCACGACGACATCGGCACCCCCGTGGGGAGACCTCCGCGAGCGGCTCCACGAGCGTGGCCTGCGCTGGACGCCACAGCGCCGGACCCTTGTGGAGGTCCTGTCGCAGACCGACGGCCATGTCACCGGGAGCGAGCTCGTGGAGCGCTGCCGGGCGATCGACCCGGAGACGACCCCGTCGACCGTCTACCGGACGCTCGACGTCCTCGAGGACCTCGGACTCGTCCGCCACGGACACGGCGCCGATGGACGCGAGGAGTTCCACGTCCTCCCGGCGGTCGAGCACGGCCACCTCCACTGCTCGAGCTGCGGCGGGACCTGGGAGGTCGAAGCCGCCGAAGCCGCCGCGCTCGTCGGTCCGCTCGAGGCCAGCCGGGGCTTCGCCGTCGACCTCAGCCACGTCACGATCGTCGGGACGTGTGCAACCTGCCGCTCCGCCGCCTCCTCGACCTGATCTGCCGATGACGGTCGAGCGGATCGTCCCGCGGCCGGGTCAGGAGTCCGTCTGGGACTATCCGCGTCCGCCGCGGGTCGAGGCAGTCACCGAGCTACTGAGGGTTGTGGTCGGTGGCCGCGACCTCGCCGCGACGGAGCGCGGGCTCCGGGTCCTGGAAACGGCCGGCCCGCCGGTCTACTACTTCCCACCGGCCGACGTCCGTCGCGAGCTCCTGACCGCGAGCCCGCACAGCACCCTCTGCGAGTGGAAGGGCCCGGCCAGCTACTGGACGTACGACGACGGCGACGGTCGGAGGATCGAGAACGTGGGCTGGTCGTACGAGCGGCCGCTCCCGGGCTATGAGTCGATCGCGCACCACCTGGCGTTCTATGCCGGACGGGTCGACGAGGCGTGGGTTGGCGACGAGCGCGCAACACCCCAGCCCGGCCGTTTCTACGGCGGCTGGATCACCTCGCGGATCGTCGGTCCGTTCAAGGGCGACCCCGGCACGTCGGGCTGGTAGCGCGCCGGGATATCGACCCCAGCGGTAGCTGCAGGTCTGCCGGTGTCCTCGCTGGGGAAGGAAATCGGTTATCGCTCTGGATATCGATGACGCTGATATCAGGGCCCGCATCCGCGCACGTGTCCCGCCCGACAACATCAGCGACGGTCTGAGTGACCCGTCCATACCGCTAGGGTCGATACGACGAGGGCCTGAAAGCGTGTCCACGATCCGGTTGACGCCATCGACGACGGGCCACCCCTGCGCGGCCACCAACGCAGCGAGCTCAGTCGACGGTCGGGACGCCCATGATGTGGAAGCCGCCATCGACGTAGATCACCTCACCCGTGACCGCGCTCGACAGGTCCGAGGCGAGGTAGACGGCGCTCCGGCCGACGTCCTCCGGGGTGATGTTCGCCCGCAGCGGTGCGACGTCGGCAAACGCCCCGTACATCTTCTTGAACCCGGCGATGCCGGCGGCGGCCAGGGTTCGGACCGGGCCGGCGCTGATCGCGTTGACCCGGATCCCGTCAGGCCCGAGGTCGGCTGCGAGGTAGCGGACCGAGGCCTCCAGCGCGGCCTTGGCCACGCCCATCACGTTGTAGTTCCTGACGACCTTCTCGGCGCCGTAGTAGGACAGGGTGATCACGCTCGAGCCGGCGTCCAGGAACGGACGGCCCTCCCGGACGAGGGCCACCAGCGAATAGGCACTCACGTCGAGGGCCAGCGCAAACCCGTCGCGCGAGGTCTCGACGAAGCCACCCTCGAGGTCCTCGCGCCGGGCGAACGCCAGGGCGTGGACGAGGATGTCGAGGCGGCCGTGGGCCGCCCCCCACTTCGCGAACACAGCCCGGATGTCGTCATCCGACTGGACGTCGCACGGCTCCACGAACGTCGACCCAATCGATGCCGCGAGCGGCCGAACCCGCTTCTCGATCAGGCTCTCGACCGAGCTGAAGCCGACGGTCGCGCCTTCCTCGTGAAGCGCGCGGGCGATCCCCCAGGCGATCGAATGGTCGTTGGCGACCCCGAAGATCAGCGCCTTCTTCCCGTCGAGCAGTCCCATCGGTCGAGCCTAGCAGACGGGTACCCTGTGCCGGATGACCAGCCCGACCCCCCAGCTCGACCCGACCGGCGCGGGCGCTCCCGACGACCTGCGGTCGGCCCTGAGCGGCGTCCGGGCTGTCCTGCTTGACCTCGACGGGGTGATCGTCCTGAAGGGCGCGCTGCTGCCCGGCGCCGGACAGGCCCTGGCGGACCTCGACGCCCGGTCGATCCCGTACCGGATCGTCACGAACACCTCGCTGATCAGCCGGCAGAGCCTGTCGCGCTGGGGCGACCGGCTCGGGGCCCCGATCCCGGCGTTCCGGATCATGAGCGCCCTGTCGGCCAGCGCCGCCTTCACCCGTCATCGCTACCCGGGCGAGCCGCTGTTCGTGATGGCCTCGACCGACGCGCTGACCGAGTTCGCCGGCCAACATCTGCTGAGCGCGGAGGAGGCCGACCGCCCGAACGCCCGAGCCGCGGCCGTGGTCGTCGGGGACGCGCCCGAGGCGGTCACGTTCGACAATCTCAACCGGGCCTTCCGGCTCGTCCGATCCGGTGCCGAGCTGATCGGGATGCACCGCAACCCGTGGTGGCTGACCCCGGACGGTCCGACCATCGACTCGGGGGCGCTCGTCACCGGGCTGGAGTTCGCGACCGAGCGCTCCGCTCGGATCCTCGGCAAGCCGTCGGCGGACTTCTTCCGCGAGGCGGCCGCCGAGCTCGTCGACGAGGTTCGCCGGGCAGGCGGGGGGCGCCTCGTCCGGCACGACATCGCGATGGTCGGCGACGACATCCGGACCGATGTCGTCGCCGCGCAGCGGGTGGGCGTGCGAGGGGTGTTCGTCCTGTCCGGGAAGCACGGCCGGGCCGATATCGAGGCCGTCGCCGCCGCCCGCGGCGGTCGGACGCCGGACGGGATCGCGCCTACGCTGCTCGACGTGGTCCGCGCACTCGGCTGATCGACCGTCCGTCGGTCAGGCGCCATCCCGCCAGAGCGTAACGGGTGGCTGGTCCGTGCCGGAAGCGGCGCTACACTGAGCCCACGCCCGTCGCCCAATCGCCTGAATGACGCGGCCGCACTCGAGCCTGCCCCACCGAGAACGGAGACCCCGATGTCGACCGAGGCGAAGCCCCGCCTGAAGATCACCTACGCCACGCTCCGCAACGACAACGAGGAGCTCCACGCCCAGTACGAGGCTGGCCTGGCCAAGGCGCGGACGATGCTCGGCGGCTACTACCGCAACTTCGTCGGCGGCGCCGAGCGCGATGGCGACGGCACGTTCGAGAAGCGGACCCCGATCGACGGCTCCCTATGGGCACGTTCGCGAAGGGAACTCGAAAGGACGTCCAGGACGCCATCGCTGCCGCGAGCGAGGCCTTCGCGGGCTGGGGTCGGCGGCCGTGGCAGGACCGGGTCGCGACGATGCGCCGGGTCGCCGACGTCATCAGCGAGCGCCAGATGGAGTTCAGCGCTCTCCTTTCGATGGAGGTCGGCAAGAACCGCCTCGAGGCGCTCGGCGACGTCGAGGAGACCGCCGATCTCATCCGCTGGTCGTGCGACATGATGGAGCGCAACCACGGCTTCGACGACGTCATGGGCAATCTCGGCGACGAGACCGTCCACACTCGGTCGGTCCTCAAGCCCTACGGCGTGTGGGGTGTCATCAGCCCATTCAACTTCCCCTTCGCGCTGAGCGGCGGCCCGGCCGGCGGCGCGCTCGTCGCCGGGAACACCGTCGTCTACAAGCCATCCTCGGATGCGCCGCTGTCGGGGGCCTGCCTGCTCCAGGCGATGCGCGATGCCGGCGTCCCGGACGGCGTGTTCAACATGGTCATGGGTCCGGGCGAGACCGTCGGCGACGAGCTCCAGACGAACCCGGGCGTCGACGGCGTGATCTTCACCGGTTCGTTCGAGGTCGGTTTCGGGCTCTACAAGAACTTCGCCAGGAGCTATCCGAAGCCGATCATCGTCGAGATGGGCGGCAAGAACCCGGCGATCGTGTCCCGCCACGCCGACCTCGACGAGGCAGCCGAAGGGATCATGCGCTCGGCATTCGGCTTCTCGGGCCAGAAGTGCTCGGCCAACAGCCGGGTCTACGTCGAGCGCCCGGTCCACGATGAGCTCGTGAAGCGCCTGGTCGAGAAGGCCGAGGCCATCACCATCGGCGACCCGACCGACCGCCGCTACTGGCTCGGTCCTGTCATCAACCGCCGGGCCGTCGAGCGCTACGAGCAGGCCGTGTCCGAGGCCCGCTCGGACGGTCGGCTGGCGATCGGCGGCGAGCGGGTGACGGAGCACGGACTCGACCTCGGCTTCTTCGTCGCGCCGACCGTCGCGCTCGACCTGCCAAAGGATCACCGCCTGTTCCGGGACGAGCTGTTCATCCCGTTCACTGCGGTGGCGCCGGTCGACTCGATCGACGAGGCGCTCCGGCTGTCGAACGACACCAACCTGGGGCTGACCGCCGGCTTCTACTCCGAGGATCAAGACCGAGGTCGACAGGTTCCTCGACGAGATCGAGGCCGGCGTCGTCTACGTCAACCGGCGGGCCGGCGCGACGACCGGCGCCTGGCCCGGCATCCAGCCGTTCGGCGGCTGGAAGGGGAGCACCGCGACGGGGAAGGCCGGCGGCGGCTTCTACTACGTCCAGCAGTTCATGCGCGAGCAGAGCCAGACGATCGTCGACTGACGGCCGGCCCGCCTGCGGCCGCGCCTGACGACGCCGCGGCATCGAGGCCGGACCTCGCCCCGCTCCCGCATCCCGTTACCAGACATCGCCGGGGCGCCAGTCGCAACTGATCGGTGCACTGAGGTCGAGCCGCGGCGACGTTGGTGTTTCGAGGACCAGGATGAAGCCCTCCTCATCGGGCGTCCGACACGGCCCGTCCGGGGCCCGGACGAAGGCCGGCCCACGCCACGTCCGCCAACCGAGCCGCTCGTAGAAGGCGTGCCGGCCCGTCCCGAGGGCGCCAAGCTCGAACGTCTCGCGGATGTAGTAGGTGGCGTCGATCATGACGATCGAGCCGAACCCCTGGCCCTGGCGGTCCGGCGCGGTGGCAACCGCCTCGACATAGCCGGTCCGGAGGGGGCGATCGCCGACGTGCAGCTCGCGCTCGACGACCGACGCGTGCGCCACGATCCGGCCGTCGACCTCGAGCACGAAGTGGACGCCCCCGAGGCCGTGCTGCCAGTCGTCGTCGTCGAACCGCTCGGCCTCGTCGGCGCCGAAAGCGGCGTCCAGCATCGCCCGGAGGGCGGCCGACTCCGGAGCGGTCAGCTCATCCGTTGCCAGCCGGCGGAGCTGGACCCGATCCGGTCCGGATGACGCGTCGCTGCCCATCGCCCGAGTCTAGCCAGCGGGCGCTGCCGCAAGCCACCGGTCCATCAAGGTCGGGCCGCCAGCGCCGGACCGTGGCGTCAGTGGCGATCCGCGAGGGCTGCCTCGATCTCGGCCCGGAGTGGCCGACCGATCGACGTCCGCTCGAGCCACTCCAGGTAGTCCGGGTCCTGGCGTGCCAGCTGCCCGATCGTCCAGCCTTCGTAGCGACCGAAGTCGAGGACCGTCCCGCTGCTCGGCATCATCCGGTCGGTCAACGGCGACCCGGTCGAGGCCTCTGGCGGCGGCTCCGCGGTGACTGCGACCACGTGCTCGATGCCCATCCGCCGGTCGTACGCCGCTCGCCGCTCGGGGTCGCCGAGCTCGGCCCAGGCGCGGTTGATGATCGCCATGTCGTGGACGTCGCCGCCGGTGTCCGGGTGGAACCGACGGGCGAGCAGGCGATAGGCGTTCCGGATCGTCTCAGAGTCCGAGTCGGGTGAGATGCCGAGGACCGCGTAGAGCGTGGTCGTCGGTCCGCCGGCTTGACGCTTGTCGGTCGAGGCGGTGGTCACTGATCGAGCCTAGACGGACCGGGCCGGAAAGGCGATAGGTCGTACGGGCCAAAGTGACGGGCACCTACCACCTACGGCGAGCGACCCATCGTCATGGCGCCTTGGTACTACGCCATGCACCGCCGATGCGTATCGCGGCTCAGCCTTCGCCTGCGGGGACGTCACGGTCCGAGACCAGCACGTGGTGGCGCCGATAGCGCCGACGAACGAAGCCCACAGCCTGATAGAGCCCCTCGGACGCCGCGTTGTCCGACATCGAGTAGACCTGCACGAGGCCGGCGCCGAGGTCGCGGTAGCGGCGCAGCCCGTGGTTGAGCAGCGCTCGCCCAAGTCCACGGCGTCGGTGGTCAGGGTGGGTGCCGACCGGTTCGAACTCGCCGACGCTGGCCACGGGATCCCACCATGCCATCGCGAACGCGGCGAGCGAGCCATCCGGCGCTTCGACCACGAGGTCGTCGTCGTACCGGTACCGGGGAAGCGTGGTGAGCCGGGCGTAGTTCTCGGCGGTCATGGCAGACGGAGCAAAGGCAGCTCGGTGGATCTCCACCCTTGCCTGGATCTCGTCCGGACCTTCGAGATGTCTCACCTTGTAGCCCGCCGGCGGGGTCTCATCGGCGATCCGAGCGACGCCGTCGACCCGTTGCTGGTACTGCGACAGGCGGAGCTCCATGGGGCGGAAGCCGAACCGGTGGAGCGTGGCCAGCGATGCCTGATCATCGTCGGGCGCCCAGGCCTCCGGTCTGCCAGCCGTCTGGACGATCGCTTCGCGCAGGATGGCTTCAAGGATCTGATCGTCGGTCGTGGGGTCGCCGGGCCGGATCCCCCAATGGAGCAGGTGACCCCAGATCCAACTCCACGCACGCACGGAACCGTCGACGGACCACAACCGGAGGTGCTCCTTGAGCGCGTCCGGAGCGACAGAAGCGAACCACCATTCGAGGTCACCGGGATGGGAGGCGACGAACGGCGCGCCTTCGAGCCAGGCGGTCGTCAGCACCGACTCCGCCGAGAGAAGATCTGTCACGCCGGTCGCGCGGCGCTGGGTGATCACTCGGCGCGCGCGTCCACGGGCGGATCCGGCGTTGTCGGTCGACGCGAGAACGCGTCGTCGGCTCGAAGCCGCGGGATGATGTCCGTGGCGACACGCTCGATCAGTCCGCGTTCGCCCGGCGGCGGCAGGATCACGCTGAAGTCGCTGAAGCCAAGCCGTCGATGCGCCCCGACGAACGCTTCGAACCCGTCGGTCGAGGCCAGGACCTCGGGCGCATCGGACCAGGTCGAGCGACGGATCGTGTCCGGGTCGCGGCCGAGCTCGCGACAGGCCGCATCGATGATCCCGATCTGGTCGGCCACCGACAGCGTCACGCCGTCCGTCGAGGCGCCGGGGATCGTCGGGAACGTGTCCCATTGGTCTGCGTAGCGGGCGGCCAGCCGGAGCATCCGCGGGCGGTGGGCGGCGATCAGCAACGGGATCCGCGGCTGCTGGAGCGGCTTCGGGCTGAGCGGGGCGTCGTCGAGCTGGTAATAGGTCCCCCGCACGGTCGTCCGGTCGTCGCGCTGGAGGCGGTCGATGATCTCGACGGCCTCCTCGAGTCGGTCGACCCGCTCGCCGGGCGGCGGGAGCCGGATGCCGTAGCGCCGATGCTCGTCGGCGTTCCAGCCGGTTCCGAGCCCGAGGATCAACCGCCCACCGCTGATGTGGTCCACGGTCACCGCCTGCTTGAGCAGCACCGCCGGGTGGCGGAACGTGTTGCTCGTGACTAGCACACCGAGCCGGATCCGGCTCGTCCGCGCCGCGATTGCCGCGAGCAGCGTCCAGGCCTCGAGACACGGCGAGTCGGGCGCACGGTCCGTGTCGACCAGATGGTCGACGAGCCAGCCATGGTCGAAGCCGAGCTCCTCGGCCAGGACGAACCCGTCGAGTATCTCGTCCCAGGTCCGGGCGGCCTGGCTCATGAACAAGCCGAACCGGATCGGCAGTCTCATGCCGGAATCCTACAGGCACCCTCTGCTAGACTCACGCAGTATCCACTCTGCATACTTTCTATTCGCCCCGAGGTGGAATGGTGAGCCAGGCTTTGTCGCGTCTCGCGGGTTCGCGCCCGGTCCCGGACCTCATCACCGAGGTCCCCGGCCCGAGGGCCCGGGCCCACGTCGCCTACGACGAGACGTGGACGTCGCCGAGCCTGCCGCGGGCCTACCCGATCGTCCCGGTCCGCGGCGACGGGCTGGCCGTCGAGGACATCGACGGCAACCTGTTCCTCGACTTCGCCGCCGGGATCGCCGTCAACTCGACCGGCCACGCCCACCCGGCGGTCGTGGCCGCGATCAAGGAGCAGGCGGCCGAGCTGATCCACTTCAGCGCCTCGGACTTCTACCTGCCGATCTACGCCGAGACCTGCGAGCGGATCGCCGGGATCGCGCCGATCGACGGCCCGGCCCGGGTCTATCTCGGCAACTCCGGGACGGAGGTCGTCGAGACCGCGATCAAGCTGGCGCGGTACGCGACGGGTCGGCCGTACGTCGTCGCGTTCCTCGGCGGCGTTCCACGGCCGGACGCTACGGCTCGGTCTAGCCTGACCGCGTCGAAGGCGAAGTACCACGCCGGGCTTCGGGCCGCTGCTGCCGGGCATCTACCACGCGCCGTTCGGCCGAGGTCGCGGACCTCGCTGGTTCGACGAGGTCCTGTTCGACAAGCTGGTCCCGGCGAACGAGGTCGCCGCGATCATCGTCGAGCCGATCCAGGGCGAGGGCGGCTACATCGTCCCCGAGGACGGCTTCCTCCAGGGCCTCCGCGAGATCTGCGACCGGCACGGGATCCTGCTGATCGCCGACGAGATCCAGTCGGGCGCCGGGCGGACCGGGCAAGATGTGGGCGGTCGAGCACTGGGGCGTCAAGCCGGACATCCTGCTCACCGCGAAGGGCATCGCCAGCGGCATGCCGCTCGGCGCGATGGTCGCGCGGGCCGATCTGATCGAGGCGTGGGGACCCGGCGCGCACGGCTCGACCTACGGCGGCAACCCGGTCGCCTGCGCCGCGGCGCTGGCGACGATCGAGCTGCTCGAGGGCGGGCTGGTCGCGAACGCGGCGGTCCGCGGCGAACAGGCCATGCGCCGGGCTTGCGCGAGCTTCGCCGCCGCCACCCGACGGCTGTCACCGACGTCCGCGGCAGCGGCCTGATGATCGGCATCGAGTTCGACACCGCCGAGCACGCCGAGGAGGTCCAGTGGGCCGTGCTTCCAGCGCGGCCTGCTCGTCCTCGAGTGCGGCAGGTCGACGGTCCGGATGGCGCCGGCGCTGATCGTCAGCGAGGACGAGATGGAGACGGCGTTGCGCATCTTCGGCGAGGCGGTCGCGGCGGTCGCCGGCGAGGCACGGACGAGGTCCTGCGCGCCGCCGAGGCGCGCCGGCGCGATCACCGGTGTCGAGGAGGCGATCTGACCGCGGCTTGTTGAGTGCTGACCCGGTCAGGCGGTTGCGATCTCCTCGACCGTGTCGGCGGCGCTGAGGTCCGACGACCACAACCGGGCGGCGATCACCGCCAACCCGAGCAGGATCGCGATGCCCATGATCGGGCTGCCGATCCGCTTGAGCTCGGCCGACCCGGCGATCAGTCCGAGCAGGAACACGACGAGACCCCCGTTCATCGCCCAATAGACGAGCTGATCGGCCCACGGCCAGCGGTCGCGCCGGTCGGCCCCGAGCCGGAGCGCCAGCCCGAAGATGAGGTTGGTCACAACCCCGATGAACGCGGCGTGGTCGCTCGCGACGAGGACGCCGACCGGGATCTTGTCGGGGTCGCCGGTTGAGATGAACAGGTACACCACGTAGAGGAAGATCGCGGTCGCGATCACGACGAACACCGCCGAGGTCGACAGATGCCGCTCCGGGCTGGCCGCGCGCCAGTCGATGCGGATCGCGTACCGGACGACCCGCGCCGTGAACAGGGCGACCGCCACCAGTTCCACGAGGAGGTAGATCCCGCCGACGGCCTGGACGGCGGCCGCGTCAAGGAACAGGAGGGTGAGCGCGAGGAGGAGCCCGCCCCCGAACAGGGCACCGATCTGGACCTGACCGGTCCGCGAGCGCCGGCGTAACCCCACGATCCGCCACTCGAGAAGGCCCATCGCCACGAGGATCAGGTAGCTGAAGACCATGGTTCCGGCGTGGGCGCCGATCGCATCGGCCCCGCCCGGGAACAGGTTGGTCCCACTGGCGAGCTGGATCTGGACGAGCACGCCGATGACCGCGCCGTACGCGAACGAGGTCAGCCCGAGCGTCACCGCGAGCAACGGGATGGTCGGCTCGCGCCGCAATTCGAGCCACACCCAGCCGACGAGCCACAGGATGGCGACCAGGAGGGCCGTGCCGGTGATCGCCCGGGCCGGCAGGTTGCCCGAGTAGAACGCGGCCACGTAGATCGGAATCAGGACGGCCAGCGTCGCGGCGAGGCGCCGATCACCACGGCGGACGAGCCAGAACGTCGCGGCGACGAGGCTGAGCGTGATCCAGCCGAGCGTGCCCGAGTGGACATGGGTCAGCAGCTGGTCGTGGTTGAACGTGTACAGGTCGAGACCGTTGACGATGCCGATCGCGACCGTGATCACGAACAGCGCCATCGCGACCAGGAACAGACCCCGGGTGAGCGGTGCCCAGCCCGTCGGGGCGCGTTGGTTCGAAGCCACTGGCGACCCTCACCGTCTCCCTCGCGCAGCGAAGCTCCCGAGTCGCTGCCCTCGCTCCCCCTCGACATCGTACGAAACTACGATCGCCCGACGTTCAACGGCTGGGGGCGGTGCCCGCGATAATCGGCCTGTGAGCAGCTCGAAGGTCGCCTACGATGCGCGACGCGGTCGCGGAGCTCGTCCGGGACGGCGACACGGTGGCGATCGAGGGCTTCACCCATCTCATCTCGTTCGCGGCCGGTCACGAGATCGTCCGCCAGCGGAAGCGCGACCTGACCCTGGCCCGGCTGACGCCGGACCTCATCTACGACCAGATGGTGGCGGGCGGCGTCGCCCGCAAGCTCATCTTCAGCTGGCTCGGGAACCCGGGCGTCGGCGGGCTCAACGCGATCCGGCGGCGGATCGAGGACGCCGATCCCGGCGCCGCTCGAGATCGAGGAGTACAGCCACTTCGGGATGGTCGGGCGCTACACGGCGGGTGCAGCGAACCTGCCCTTCTACCCGCTCCGGTCGTACTTCGAGACCGACCTGCCGAAGGCGAACCCGCTCATCCGCCAGGTCGAGTCCCCGTACGGCGACGGGGTTGTCTACGCGGTGCCACCGCTCCGCCCGGATGTGACCGTCGTCCACGCCCAGCGGGCCGACGCGAGCGGTAACACCCAGGTCTGGGGCCTGCTCGGCTGCCAGAAGGAGGCGGCGTTCGCGGCGGACCGGGTGATCGTCGTGGTCGAGGAGCTCGTCGACGAGGCGATCATCCGGGCCGACCCGAACCGGACGATCATCCCCGGCCTGATCGTCAACGCCGTCGTCGTCGAGCCGTGGGGCGCGCACCCGTCGTACGTCCAGGGCGCGTATGACCGCGACAACCGGTTCTACATCGATTGGGACCCGATCAGCCGCGACGAAAGCGCCGTCCAGGCCTGGCTGGCCGACTGGGTGTACGGCCTCGACGGCCGAGCCTCGTACGTCGAGAAGCTCGGCGCCGAGCGCGTCGCGTCGCTCCGGCCGAGCGGCACGGCCCCGTCCGGTTCGGTCGATTACGGCCAGTACCGATGAGCACCGCCGAGGCCCCGTTCACGAAGTCCGAGATGATGATCGTCGCCGCGGCGCGCGAGCTGGCCGGGCAGCGGGTCTGCTTCGTCGGGGTCGGGCTGCCGAACATCGCGGTCAACCTCGCCAAGCGGACGGTGGCCCCGGAGCTCGAGCTCGTCTACGAGGCCGGTGTGTTCGGGGCCGAGCCGGCCCGTCTGCCGCTGAGCATCGGCGATCCGACGATCGTCACCGGCGCGACCGCCGTGACGAGCATGTACGAGCTGTTCAGCTTCTACCTCCAGGGCGGCCTCATCGACGTCGGCTTCCTCGGCGCGGCCCAGATCGACCGGTTCGGCAACATCAACACGACGGTCATCGGCGCCGACTACGAGCACCCGACGACGCGACTGCCCGGGTCCGGGGGCGCGTGCGAGATCGCCATCAACGCCCGCCAGGTGTTCGTCATCATCCGCCAGACGAAACGCTAGCTTCGTCGAGCGGATCGACTTCCGGACGAGTGCCGGCAACCTCGGCGGGGCGGACGACGCCGAGCGGATCCGTCGCGAGCAGGGCTGGCTCGGCCGCGGGCCGAGCGTCGTCGTCACTGACCTCGGCATCTACCACTTCGACGAGACCGGCGAGATGCGCCTCGACTCGCTCCACCCCGGCGCCACGCTCGAGCGGTCCGCGACACGATGGGCTGGGAGCCTCGGATCGCCACCGACCTTGCGGCCACGCCCGAGCCGACCGCCGAAGAGCTCCGGCTCATCCGGGTCGAGCTCGACCCCGAGGGCGTCTACACGAGGTAGACAGGCCGGATGCCCGGGCCCGCCCGGGCGTGACCATCGAGCGAGCGGGGCCGCGGCCCGTCGCCAGCGGACTCTTGGGTGCTCACCCAGGACCGCGTGCGTCCCACGGTCGAACCGGCGACCCCGCAGATCGCCAACCCCAAGAGCGTGCGTCTCACGCTCAGGATCGCCGAGATCGTGCGCGCCACGCACCGTTCCCGGGGGTCACGTCGGCATTATCGGTCCAACTTCACTCGTTGGAGCCCCACACGCACAGTGCACGCGGGGGCACGCCGGTTACGCCCCGGGCGTGCCGCCGCTGATCGCGCTGCGAGCGGGCCTGGGTGCTCACCCAGAACTGCGCTGACGCTAGCCGCCCTGGGCGATGAGGGCGACGATGACGTCGATGTCGTCGCTGCCCAGGACGCCCTGGTACTTCGCCCGGACGACCCGTCCCGTCGACGACGAAGACCCACGGCATCGACCGGGCTCCCCACGGGCGACCGCCGATGCCCCAGGCCGCCGCGACGGCGGTGAGTGTCGGCTCGGACAGGCTGCCGTCGAGGACCGGCGGTATCGGTCACGACCGAGTACGCGAACGGCTCGTGGTGGATGAACGCGACGTCGGCCAGCGATCCTCGAGGTAGCGGACGAGCACGAGCGCCTTGCCGCAGGCCGACGTCACCCGGAACTTCGTCGAGTCGAGGACGAGCACGAACGGCGTATGGGCGGCGAGCGCGTCGGAGGTCGAGGTCCGGTAGAGGCGCAGGTCCGGGATCGGGTCGGTCGAGAGCTGGCGGACGTCACCACCGACGTCGGTCAAGGTGGGCGAGTGGAGCGGCGGTGCAGGGGACCCGACCGGCGCCGAGGGCCCGGGGTCGAGCACGGCCACGTCGGTCGAGCCCGGTCAGGGCAGGATCACCGGGCGTGGCCGACACGACGGATGTCGCCACCAGCCGGGCGACGGGACGCGAGCCGTCGCGACGTAGGACACGTCGGTGACGCCGGGCGGGCGGACGGGTGTGGCCTCGACCGGCGAGCCGACCGGGGAACCGTCGGTCGTCGCCAGCTGGACGGTCGGGTGGATAGTCGTGTCGGCGAGACGGCCGGCCGGCCCGAACAGGGCGAGGATGAGGGGGCTCGGTCCGCCCGCCCAGACCGCCGACGAGACGACCTGGACCTGGAGAGAAGCGGCGGCCGGAGCCGCCGGCGATGCGCTCGGTGCGGAGCTGGCTCCCGGGCTGGCCGCGGAGCTCGGTGCCGCAGACGACGTCGAGGGCGCCGGCGTCGGCGAGGACGACACGGCCGGCAGCGCGTCGATGGCCAGCAGCGTGGCCGTCATCGCCTCGGCGGTCGTCCCGAACGGGAAGTGACCACGCAGCTTCCCTGCCGGATCGACGACGAAGACGTCCGCCGTGTGCGACATCGAATACGCCGGTCGGATCACTGGTGTCGACCCGCGCATAGCGGACGCCCCACGCGTCGGCGGTCGCTCGGATCTCGTCGGCGGTTCCGGTCAGCGTCGTGAAGCCCGCCGCCAGGTAGCGCGTACTCGGTGAGCCAGGCGGGTGTGTCGCGCTGCGGATCGATCGTCACGAACACCGCCCGGACGCCGGGTCCGTAGGCGCGCATCGCAGCTCCGACCGTGCCGATCGTCGCCGGACAGACGTCGGGGCAGTGGGTGTAGCCGAAGAAGACGAGGACGAAGCCACCCGCATGGAGGCGAGGGTCACCGCGCGGGCCGCCGGCGTCCTCGAGCGAGATCGGCGGCGCATCGCGGACATCCGGATAGAGGAAGGTCGCCGGGTCGATCGATGGGCTGGCGATGAGCTCGCCGGCCGCTCGTTGCGGCCACTCCGGCCCCGGCGCCCCGCCGCCGGGCGCGCCGGCGGACCCGCCACGGACGAGGACGAGGGCGCCGAGGACGATGGCCAGGCCGACGAGGACGACGACGAGCCGGAAGCCGGCATCGAGGGCGACGTCCGGGTCGGGCTGCCGCTCGTCGGCCGGTCGTTCGGGGCTCATCTGCGGCCGTCGCGGATGTCCGCCTGGACGACGATCCGACCGGCTCGTGGAAGACGAGGTCAAGCTCCAGCCGATCGCCGGCCCTGAGGGGCGTGGTCAGCCCTTTGATCATGAGGTGGTAGCCACCGGGCGCGAGGGCGACCGTCGCTCCGGCCGGGACGTCGAGCGCGGTCGACCGGATGCATCCACTCAGGCCGTGGAGGCCATCTCCGACTCGTGGATCTCGACAGTCGCCGCTCCCGGGCTCGATGCCGACAGGAGGGCGTCCGCCGTGCGCTCGCGTTCGCGATGGACAGGTAGCCGGCGGTCGGCTGGTCGGCCGCGGCGACGTCGCGCACCCAGGCGCGGCGACGGCAAGGCCCGGCCGCGCTCGGCGGCGCCCCGACGAGCGAGCGCAGCGATCGAAGCCAAAGACTGTCGAGCGCGATGTGGGTCCGCAGGTTCGCATGGCTGCGATTCGCGTCCGATCGGACGACGCGGTCGGCGGTCAGCTGACGAGGGCCTTGACGATCGCGTCGACGTCGGCCGCCTCGGCACGACGTCAAGGTGTTGACCATCCCGAACATGCCTGACGCGCCTCGGCGTGGGGCAGGATGTGGCAGTGGAACGCCCACACGCCCGGCGTCGCTGGGGGTGATGAGCGCGTCGTACCGCTCGCCGGGGTTCACTCCGAGCGTGTCGCACTCGAACGCGGCGCTGCCGAGCGGCCGGCCGTCCCGCGCGACGATCGCATGACGTTCCCGTGGCTGTGCCAGGGATGCATCATCACGCCCTCGTTCATGAACCGGATGCGGACCGTCTCGCCGACCGCGGCGAGGACCGGTACGGTCGCCGGGAAGCCGTGGCCGTTGATGGTGAAGCCGCCGAGCGAGTCATTCGAGATCCAGACGTACTCACGGTCGTACTTGACCGGGTCGCTCTTCGGGTCGACGATGAACGCGCCGAGCAGGCCGCGGCCGACCTGGTCCGTCGCGTTGTGGTGCGAGTGGTACATGAGCGAGCCGGCGTCGCTGGCCGTGAACTCGTACGTGTACGTGGCGCCCGGCGCGATCGGCTTCTGGGTGACGAACGGGACCCCGTCCTGGAAGAAGTCGTCGAACTGGACGCCGTGGAAGTGGACTCCGGTCGTCTCGTTGAGGTTGTTGGTGAACATCGCCCGGACGCGGTCGCCCTGGGTGACCCGGATCGTCGGGCCCGGCCACTGCTCGTTGTAGCCGAGCGCGGCGACCGGCGGCATGAGCTCGTCGATGTGCTGCTCGATCTCGTCGATCGTCAGCTCGAAGACCTTGACCCCGCCGTCGATCGTCGGCTTGAGCGGCTGGAGTGATGTCGTTCAGGACGAGCTGCGGCACCTGCACGAAGGCGGGCTTCTGGGTCAGCTCGGGGTAGCCGCCGGCTGCGCCGAGGATGTCGGCGAGCTTGGCGAACGCCGGCGTCGCCGTAGATGTCCTTGAGGGCCGGCGCGAGGTTCCCGAGGTAGCGCCGGACGACGGTCCGGGCATCGACATCGTGCTGGCGTCCAGCCGGCCGGGATCGGCTCGCTTGGGCTGGCGGCTGCGCTCGCCGCGGCGCCGGCGCTCGGTGCGGGGCTGGCGCTGGCCGCCTCGTGACTCGCGTGGGCGTCGCTGGCCGCGGCGCCCGAGGCATTCGGCGCGGGGCTCTTGCCGGGCGGGTAGGTCCAGGTCGGTGCCCCCGCCGGTGTGCACGAGGCGATCGTGGCGGCGACCAGCCCTCCGCCGGCGATCGCAGCCCCGCGCAGGAAGCCACGCCGGGAGAGACCGCTCGGGTCGAGCAGCTCGGTGATCGAGGCAGCTGTTGGCTCGTCGGGCCGTTCGGGCGGCGTCGGGAGCGGGTTTGGCAAGCTGGGTTCGGGGCGCGTCGTCATGTCCATGGCCTGAGTCTCCCGGAGCGGTGGGGCACCGTTAAGTGACTTCCGGCCCTTCTCCGACGGGCCGGTCGTCAGCGGCGCCCGCTACCATGAGCCGGTGACGGCCCAGCGGATCGCACCCGACATCGGCGCCCCGATCGTCCGCGTCGGATCGCTGACCAAGCGGTACGGGCCGTGACGGCCCTCGACGACCTGACCCTCGACTAGCCCGGCGTCATCGGGCTCGTCGGCGCCAACGGCGCCGGCAAGAGCACCCTGCTCAAGATCCTGCTCGGGCTGCTCGCGCCGACGAGCGGCGTCGGCGCCGGTGATGGACCTCGACGTCGCCGACGCGGGCCGGCGATCCGCCAGTTCGTCGGCTACATGCCCGAGCACGACTGCCTGCCGCCCGACGTCAGCGCGACCGACTTCGTGTGCGCACCTCGCCCAGCATGTCGGGCCTGCCCGGCGACCGCGGCGCGCGAGCGGACCGCCGAGGTCCTGCGCCACGTCGGCCTGTACGAGGAGCGCTACCGCCCGATCGGCGGCTACTCGACCGGCATGCGCCAGCGGGTCAAGCTGGCCCAGGCGATCGTCCACGACCCGCGGCTGCTGCTGCTCGACGAGCCGACGAACGGGCTCGACCCGGCCGGCCGCGACGAGATGCTCGAGCTGGTCCACCGCACCGGCCCGAGTTCGGGATCGCGATCATCGTCGCCAGCCACCTGCTCGGCGAGATCGAGCGCGTCTGCGACTACCTCGTCGCGATCGACGCCGGCCAGCCTGCTCCGATCCGCCCCGCTGGCGACGTTCACGAGCCGAGACCGGCATCGCTGGCCGTCGAGGTCGAGGAGGGCCGCGACGCGCTGGCCGAGCGGCTCGACGAGCGCGGCCTGCGACTCCTCGCCCGGGCCGGCGACGGCGATGGCGGACGATCCTGATCGCGCTCGACGGGCGAGCCGTACGACGCGTCCGCGACGCGGTCGCCGACCTCGGCCTGCCGCTCGTCCGGATCGAGCGGACGCCGGCACCGCCTCGAGGACCTGTTCCGGACGCCGGACGACGACGCCGGCGCCGCTGCCCACGGCGGCCGTGTCACCCGGGCCGGGCGCCACCGGCCCGGCGGGCGGGTCGCCGGACCGGCAGCATCTACGACCTCGGCTATCGCGGCTACGACGGCCCGCGCCTCGGCCGGCGCGCACGCGGTCGCGCGCTCTTCCGCCATGCGCCTGCGGAGCGCCTTCGGCCTCGGCCGGACGGCGCGGGCCAAGATCGTCCCGGTGATCTGCCTCGGGCTGCCGCGCACTGCATCGCCGCTGATCCTCGTCGGCGATGCCGGCGCTGGTCGCCAGCCCGGCGGTCGGCGCTCGAGGACATCCCGTCATCCCGGCTACGAGCGACGTACTCGAGCTCGATCGCGGTCCTCGCTGCTCCTGTTCTGCGCGGCCCAGGCACCGGAGCTGCTCGGCCGCGACCAGCGCTACCGGGTCCTGCCGCTGTACTTCTCGCGAGCGCTGCGCGCGGACGGACTACGCCCTGGCCAAGCTGGCCGCGCTGACGATCGCCGTCCTGTTCATCCTGCTCGTGCCCGCAGCTCATCCTGTCGGCCGGGCCAGGTCCTGCTCGACGACCGACGTCGTCGGCCGCGCTACGGCGACGAGGCCGCGAGCCTGCCACGGCCGTGCTCGGGTCGTCGCTCGTCATCGCCTTCGTCGCCGCGGCCTGTGCCCTGGCGATCGCCTCCGCCACCCCGCGCCGGGCCTACGCCACCGGCGGCGATCATCGCGCCGTTCGTCATCCCGGCGATCGTCGCGGCCGTCGTCATCGGGCTCGGTCCGGCGATGCCGGCGCAGTGGATCGTCCTGCTCGACCTCGGCGTCGCTCCTCGACGGGACGAACGCGCTGGTTCTTCGGCGTGCTCCCGACCGGCCAGCCCGTGCTCGATCGGGCTGTCTCGGTCGAGACGCTCGCCGCGACGGCGGTCGATCCTCGGCCTCGGCTCGACCGTCGCGCTCGTCTGGCGCTACCAGCGGATCCAGGCGTGAGCGACGAGCGCCGTCGCCGGCTGGCGGCGTCCCGGCGTGGCGTCCCGGTCGCGTCCGCGAGCGGCCGCTCGACGCCGACGGCCGCCGTCGAGCTCGAGGACGTCTCGCGCTGGTACGGCAACGTCGTCGCGGTCAACGACATCAGCGTTCGCGCTCGGCGCCGGGGTCACCGGCCTGCTCGGCCCGAACGGCGCCGGCAAGTCGACCCTCCTGCACATGCTCGCCGGGCTCCTCGCAGCCGTCGGCCGGGCAGCGTCGCTGGTCGGCGGCCAGCCGGCCTGGCGCGACCCGGCGATCTACCGCCGGATCGGGCTCGTGCCCGAGCGCGAGGCGGTCTACCCGTTCCTGACCGGCCGCGAGTTCGTCGTGCTCAACGCGCGGCTCCAGGGCTGCCGCGACCCGGACGGCCGCCGCCGCGCGCGCGATCGCGACGGTCGATCTCGAGGACGCCGCCGACCGCCCGATCGGCACCTACTCGAAGGGGATGCGCCAGCGGGCGAAGATCGCCGCGGCGCTCGTCCACGAGCCGCCGATCCTGCTGCTCGACGAGCCGTTCAACGGGATGGACCCGCGCCAGCGGCTGCACATGATGGAGCTGCTCCGGCGGATGGCCGCCGAGGGCCGGACGATCCTGTTCTCCTCGCACATCCTCGAGGAGGTCGAGCGGCTGGCCGAGCAGCGTGCTCGTGATCGTCGCCGGCCGGCTCGCCGCCTCGGGCGACTTCCGCGAGATCCGCCGGCTGATGACCGACCGGCCGCACACGTTCACGATCCGCTCGTCCGACGACCGGCGGCTGGCGCCGGCGCTCGTCGGCCGAGCCGGCGGTCTTCGGCGTGGAGCTCGACGACGGCCGGCTGACCGTCCGGGCGTCCGACTTCGCGGCGTTCACCGCGCGTCGCTGGCGGTCGTCGCCCGCGACGCCGGGCTGTCCGCTGCTCGAGGTGCGCCCGACCGACGAGTCGCTCGAGAGCGTGTTCGCCTACCTGGTGCCGCCGATGATCCGGGTCATCGCAGGCCTCGACGCTTCCGCGCCCTCGCCGGCCGGCGGCGGGTGCTCCTCGTGCAGCCTGCTCGTGCGCGCTGCCGATCCTCGTCGGCCCTGCTGGCCCGTGCTTCCGGGCGGCTGACCGGCGCCGACGCGGTCACCAACACGGTCATGGACCGGCTGGTGATCCGGACGCTCCTGCCGCTCGTCGCGCTCGTCTTCGGGACGGCGGCGCTCGGCTCCGAGCTGGACGACGGCACGGCCGTCTACCTCCTGGCCAAGCCGATCGCCCGCTGGCGGATCGTTGCCGCCAAGGTCATCGTCGCGGCCGGTTTGGCGGCGGCGGTGACGGCGCCGGCCGCGTTCATCGCGGGATCATCCTGGGTGGAGCGGGTGGCCCCGCCGCTGCCTTCGGCTGGGCCCTGGGCACCGCCGTGGCCGCCACGCTGTATGCCGTCGTCTTCCTCGCGCTGAGCCTGCTGACCGGCCGGGCTCTGGCAATCGGCTTGGTCTACATCCTCGTCTGGGAGGGCGTGTTCGCCGGTCTCCTGCCTGGCACGCGGACGTTCAGCATCCGGCAGTACGCGCTCGGCATCGCCGACGCGTTCTCCGGCGGCCTGCGGGCCGCCGGCGGCGCCGGTCTCGACGGTCCGAGCGCGATCGCCCTCACCGTTGTGGTCTGCGCGATCGCCCTGGCGATCGCCGTCTGGCGTCTCCAGACCTACGAAGTCGGCGAAGCCGACTGAGCGTCATGGGCGGCCGGCCTGGATCAGGTCTGTCGTGACGCCCGAAAGGGAGCCGGCGGTGACGTCGGTCGGGCTGCGTGCCAGGTCCCGGGCCGCCCTTGCGTCGGGGCCGACCCTCGCGGCGTTCCGTGTCGCCGGCTACCCGACCCTCTGGCTGGGCGGCTCGGTGTCGGCGTTCGGCATGGCCGTCGGGCTCGTCGACGATCGGCTGGCTCGCGCTGGAGGTGTCGGACTCGGCGCTCGCCGTCGGCGCCACGTTCGCCGCCCGGTTCGTCCCGTCGCTCCTCCTCGGCATCCCGCTCGGCGGTCTGATCGACCGCTACGACCGTCGGCGGACCATGGTCGTCGGTCGTACGTGCTCGGCGTGGTGCCCCTGCTCGGCGCCGCGGCGCTGGCCGGCGCCGGGCAGCTCGGCCTGACGGCGCTGATCGTCCTGAGCCTGGTCATCGGGACGCTCGACACGGTCCGTGGGACCGCGAGCCAGTCCTACGCCTTCGACCTCACCGGCGCGGACGGCGTCACGAATGCGATCGCGCTTGGCACGGTCGGTGCGTTCATGCTCGGGTTCGTCGGCTCGATCACCGGCGGGCTCGTGCTCGAGCAGTCCGGGGCCGGGATCTCGTTCGTGCTGGCAGCGCTGATGTCGGCGCTCGCCGGCACGATCCTCGGGCTCGGCGGTCGCCGAGTCGCTCGGGCTGCCGACGACCATCGCGAGCCACGCGACGCCGCCCAGCTTCAGCCGCTCGATCACGCTCATCGCCCGGAACCGGCTCGTGGCGCTGATCGCGGTCGTCGTCATCGTCGGCGAGGTGTTCGGCTTCTCGAGCATGACGGTCTTCCCGAGCTTCGCCCGCGACGTCCTCCACTCCGACGCGATCGGGCTCGGTGCACTGGCCGCGGCGAGGAACGTCGGCGCGATCGTGGGCATGCTCACCCTCGCCCGGCTCGGGCTCGGCGGACGCGGTGGGCGTTTGCTGCTGGCAGCGGCGTTCGGCCTGGGATCGGGCTCGTCGGCTTCGCGCTGAGCTCGTCGTTCGCCCTGTCGCTCGTGCTGCTGCTCGGGGTCGGCGCCGCGGCCGCCGCGCTCGACACCCTGGGTCAGTCGCTGATCCAGCGGAGCGTCGACGACAACGAGCGAGGCTCGGCGATGGGCGTCTGGTTCTTCTCGATCGGGTTCGGCCCGCTCGGCCACCTCGGGCTCGGCGCCGCCGCCGCCACCATCGGAGCGCCCCTCGCCCTCGCCATCAGCGGGACCCTGCTCGCGCTCACCGCGGCCGCCCTGTCGGGCGTTCGCGCGCTCAGGCGGCTGCCCTGACCGACGCCGCGCCGGTCACTCCGTGACTTGTGGCCCCATCAACGCGGGACCTAGGGCTCTCCGCGTCGCGGGCCCAATTCGCGGAACGTAAGATGAAGGGACGGCCGACCGGAGTCCGCACTCTGTGAGTCATCGGTTCGTCCGTGGAGTGGAGGTCGACCATGACTGCCCTGCGCCGGGCCGCGCTGCCGATCGGCGCGTTGGCCACGATCCTGATCCTGCTCCTGGTCAATCCATGGGTAGAGCTCGAGGGGACGGTCAAGGACGTCGTGACGGTCGCGTTCTGGGTCTCGTTCATCGTGCTGCTGGTCGCCCTGTTCGAGGATCGCAAGGCGCCCGAGGCCGAAGACGTCGAGATCGAGGGCCCGCCTTCGCCCGGTTCCTGTTCAACAACTCGCGAGCCGGCCTGTTCTGGCTGCCGATCCGCCTGTTCCTGGGCTTCGCGTGGCTCGAGGCCGGCTGGCACAAGCTCACCGGCGCGGGCTGGATCGACGGCGGCGCGGCGCTCGCCGGCTTCTGGAAGGGCGCGGTCAAGGTCCCCGCCGCGGGCCAGGGCCGCCCGCCATCACCTACGAGTGGTATCGCGACTTCATCAACGTCCTGCTGACAGGCCACCACGAGACCTGGTTCGCCTGGCTGATCACGTTCGGCGAGCTGGCGGTCGGCCTCGGGCTGCTGTTCGGTGCCCTGACCGGCTTCGCCGCCTTCTTCGGGGCGCTGATGAACATGTCGTTCCTGCTGGCCGGCTCGGCGTCGAGCAACCCGGTCCTGTTCACCCTGGCGATCGGGCTCATCCTGGCCTGGAAGGTCGCCGGCTACTACGGCGTCGACCGCTACCTGCTGCCGATGCTCGGCACGCCATGGCATCCCGGCAAGGGGGCATCCACCAAGCCCGCGGTGAGTACCGCTCCGAGCTGAACCCGGGCGCTCAGCTGGGCCGAGGACCGTCGGGAAACCGGCGGTCCTCGTCGTCTCGGGCAAACCGCGCCGTCACGCCAGCGAAGTCCGAGTGAGGTATCTCCGACGCTCGACGAGATCGATAGTCGGCCCGACGAGGGTCAGCTCGGCCGAAGCGGCAGGTCGGCCGAGGACGTCCCGACCGAGATCATGATGCTGCCCGGCTCGATGACCCGCCGGTAGTCGGCGCCGACGTAGGCGAACTGCTCGGCGGAGAGCGGAAGTGACACGGTCCGCGTCTCGCCGGGCTCGAGGTCGACCCGCCGGAACCCGCGCAGCTCGAGGACCGGCCGGGCGACGCGACGCCTCCTCGTCGCGGACGTACAGCTGGACGACCTCGTCGCCGCGCCGCGGCCCGGTGTTCGTCGACGTCGACCGCTGACCACGACCTCGCCACCGTCGGTCGAGATCCGGCGTCCGGTCGAGGCGCAGGTCCGACACTCGAAGGTGGTGTACGAGCGGCCGAAGCCGAACGGCCAGAGCGGCGTCGTCGGGCCGTCGACGTAGGGGCCCTTCCGGTTCGAGCGGCCGCCGGTCGGATGGTGGCGGTACGAGAGGGGCACCTGGCCGACGTGGCGCGGGCACCGAGATCGGCAGCTTGCCGCCCGGGTTCTCGTCGCCGGTCAGCACGTCGGCGATCGCCTCCGGGCCGGCGTCGCCGGGCACCCAGGCGAGGAGCGACGGCGGCGCAGTGCGTCGGCGGCCCACTCGATCGCCAGCGGCCGGCCGCTGACGACGACGAGCACGACCGGCGTCCCGGTCGCCGACGACCGCCTCGAGGAGCTCCTGCTGGCGGCCGATGAAGCCGAGGTCGCGCCGGTCGCGGAACTCGCCGGTCGTGGCGTCGTCGGTGAGGCCCGACCGCTCGCCGAGGACGACGATGGCGACGTCGGCGTCGCGGGCGGCCTCGACGGCGTCCGCGATCTCGTCGTCGGTGCCGTCGACGAGGCCGGTCCCGCGCGCGATGCACGACCTCGGCCTCGTCCGAGCCGCGCCGCGGATCGCGTCGAGGATCGTCCGCCGGCCGGCCAGCTCGTCGGCCGGCGACGATCTCATCGGTCAGCGGGAACCCGAACGCGTTCGTCGCCTGCGCGCATCTCGCGGAGCGTCTCGATGTGGAGCAGGTGGGCGTAGTCGCCGAGGAGGTCGCGCGCGCTGTCGGCGATCGGCCCGATGACGGCGACCCGGCGCGGGGCTCGGGCCAGCGGCAGGATCCCGTCGTTCTCGACCAGGACCGATCGACCGCCGCGCGAGGTCCCGGGCGACCCGTGCCTCGTCGCGCGCCGAGCTCGGCGATCGCCGCGACGGTCGGCGTGCGACGATACGGGCGCTCGAACAGCCCGAGCCGGAACTTCATCCGCAGGATCCGCGCCGACGGCGGCGTCGAGCAGCGCCTCGTCGACCCGGCCGCTCGGCCGACGGCCTCGAGCAGCGGCTGCCGCATAGGCGACCGGCCGTCGGCAGCTCGCTGTCGACGCCGGCCCGCAGGCGCCAGCGCCGCGGCCGTGCCGAGGTCCGCGGTCAGGCGGTGCTGGGTCGACAGCATCTGGATCGCCGGTGTAGTCCGAGGCGACGATCCCGTCGAAGCCCCATCGCTCGCGGAGGATCGTCGTCGAGCAGCTCGTCCGAGGCGTGGCACGGGCACGCCGTCGACGTCGCAGTAGGCGGGCATGACGCTGCGCGATCCCGTCGTCGCGGACGGCCGCCTCGAACGGGAAGAGCTGCTCGTCGCGCAGCTCGCGCGTGCCCGAGGTGGGCCGGCGCCTGGTTGAGCCCGCCCTCGGCCAGCCCGTGGCCGACCATGTGCTTGCCGGTCGCGATGACGCCGTCGGCGAGGTCCGGGCCCTGGAGCCCGCGGACGTAGGCGCAGCCCAGCTCAGCGGCGAGGTACGGATCCTCGCCGTAGGTCTCCTCGACCCGCCCCCAGCGCGGGTCGCGGGTCATGTCGAGGACCGGCGCACAGCGCCTGCCGGGCGCCCGTCGCCAGCATCCGCCGCCGAAGTGTCGTCGCCATCTCCTCGACGAGGCTCGGATCCCAGGCCGCGGCGGCGCCGATCGACTGCTGGAACGAGGGCGCGTCGCGGGCCAGCAGGCCGTGGAGGGTCTCCTCGTGGAGGATCGCCGGGATCCCCAGCCGGGTCTCCTCGACGAGGAAGCGCTGGATCTCGTTGCCGACCGCGGCCACCTCGACGGCGTCGAAGTTGGTCGCCCCGGCCAGCCGGCTGATCTGGCCGATTCCGCTGTGGAGCAGCTCGCGTGCCCGATCGAGGTCGAGCGCTCCGGTCCCGATGAGCTCGAAGGACCAGACGGAGCCGAGCTGGGCGACCTTCTCCTCGATCGTCATCCGGGCGAGCAGGTCCGCGACCCGGGTCTCGATCGGAAGCGCGCCGTCCCGGTAGTTCGCCTGGGTGGTCGCCATCAGCCCTTCACCGCCCCCGATGCCAGGCCGCCGACGATCTGGCGCTCGGCGATCAGATAGAACAAGAGCGCCGGGACCATCGCCAGGGTCGTGAACGCCAGCACGCCCGCCGTGTCCTGCGAGTACTGGGTCGAGTAATTCGACACGCCGAGCGGCACCGTCTGGGCCTCGGGAGAGCTGAGCACGAGGAGCGGCAGCAGGAAGGCGTTCCAGCTGCCGACGATCGCCAGCACGGCGACGGTGGTCAGCGCCGGACGCGACAGGGGCAGCAGGATCCGGCGGAAGAAGCCGAAGCGTGAGCAGCCATCGATGGCCGCGGCATCCTCGAGCTCCGCCGGGATGCTCCGGAAGAACGGCCGCAGGATCAGGATCGTCACCGGTAGCCCGAACGCCGCCTGCGGCAGGGCTACGCCGAGCGGGTTCTCGAGCAGCCCGAGCTGACGCAGGAGCAGGTACAGCGGCAAGATGGCGACGGCAACGGGGAAGAGCAAGCCGAGGGTGAACAAGGTGAACAGCACCTCTCGCCCGCGGAAGGTGAACCGGGCGAAGACGAACGCGGCGAGGGCCGCGACCGTCACGACGACGACCGTCGTGATCGCGGCGATGACGGTGCTGTTTGCGACGTCTCGCCAGAACGACCCGGAGGCGAGGAGCGTCGTGTAGTTCTCTGGTACCCACGGATCGGGCAGGGCGATCGGATTCGCGGCGATCTGTCCGGTCGACCGGAATCCGCCGAGGACGGCGTAGGCGAGCGGCACCAGGATCACCGCTGCGACCATCAGGAGAACGAAGTACAGGAGCAGTCGCGACGTCGCCGCCCGAATTCGCACGACCGTGCTCGAGCGACCGCGAACCACGGCGGTCATGGCGTCATCACGCGATCCTCGTGACCGCGCCGTCGATGTCCCGCCGAAGGACGAATCGCTGGTACGCGAGGGAGACTGCAAAGGCCAGAACGAACAGGATGACCGCGACCGCACTGCCGTAGCCGAGCTGGTACCTCCTGAAGCCCCAATCGATCATGTAGGTCGCCATGGTGTTCGACGCATTGAACGGCCCGCCACCGGTCGTCACCCAGATCAGGTCGAACAGCTGCAGTGAGCCGATGATCGCAAGGAAGACCGAGATCCGGATCGTCGGCCCTAGCAACGGCAGGGTGATGTAGCGGATGGTTTGAGGACGACTGGCCCCGTCGATCGCGGCGGCCTCCTCGAGGTCCTTCGGGATCCCCTGGAGTCCGGCGAGGTAGAGCACCGTGTGAAACCCGAAGTACTTCCAGGAGATCACGACGAACATCGTGAACAGGACGATGTTCAGGTCGGCCACCCAGAGCTGGACGAGGGCGCCGAGCCCGCCGACGCGCAGCGCTTGATCGACCATCCCGTCCGGCTGAAGGAGGAGCTGCCATACGACCCCGGTGATGACCTCCGAGATGACAAATGGCGCGAAGAAGATGGTCCGCAGGATGGCCCGACCCCTGATCCGAGCGTTCAGGCCAAGAGCGAGCGCCAGGGCGAACGGCAGCTGCAGGAAGACCGACAGAGCGGCCAGGAGGAGGCAATGGCCTACCGCACCGATGAAGACCGGGTCGCCCAGAGCGCGCTGGTAGTTCGCCAACCCGATGAACTTGGTCAGCGGCTCGATCCCATTCCATTTGAACAGGCTGAAGTAGACGGATTGGGCGATCGGAAGCAGGACGAACACGACATAGACGGCGAGCGCCGGCAGCAGGAAGAGGGCGATCTCCGCCCATCTCCCGAGGAGGCGTCGACGTGCGATCGCTCGCGGTGCTCCACGGGCGATCGCTCCGCTATTCATGGCCATAGCGTTGGAATGGTGCGCCGCGGGCCGGGCGACTGTGCCAGCCCGCGGCGTGCCGGATCATGCGCTCAGCTGCCGCCAGCAACAGCGTTGATCGCCTTGACGACGGCGTCGGGGGTCAGCTTGCCTGCAAACAACCCCTGGACGGCCTCGTTCACCGCACCGCCGACCGCCGCCGGGAACGCCTGGTCGAGGTAGAGCTGGACGAACTTCGCCTTGGCCCGATTCTCGATCAGCTCCTTCATGTTCGGATCGGTCACCGCGCTCTCGGTACCGATCGTGACTGGCAGGCCACTGGCATCCTTCGCGTAGGCGGTGGCCACTTCCTGGCTGACGAGGTACTTCAGGAAGTCGACGGTCTCGGGTGGTGCGTCCTTCGAGATCGCATACCCGTCACCGCCGCCGATGGCATCGGTCACGTCGCCGGCTCCGCCGGTCACCGCCGGGAACGAGAACCAACCGAGCTTGTCGGTCGGCAGCCCCTTCTTGTCCGGGGTGAGCGGTTGCATGACGCCGGGCTCCCACTGGCCCATCAACTCCATCGCGGCCTTCCCGTTGGCGAGCAGGGAGGACGCGCTGCTGGCCCCGGTCTGCGCCGGCGCGCCGAGGAAGCCTGTCTGGAACGGCTGAGCGTCGACGAGCTTCTTCATCTGATTGCCGGCCTCGACGAAGCACGGGTCAGCGAACGTGTTGGCCTTGACCGCGGCGAGCATCTTGTCCGGACCGCAGATGCGAAGGGCCAGGTACTCCCAGTAGAACGCGCCGGTCCACGAGTCCTTCTCGCCGAGGGCGATCGGGGTGATGCCTGCAGCCTTCAATTTCGTGACAGCGGCTAGGAGCTCGTCCAGGGTGGCCGGCGGGGTTGTGATCCCAGCCTGCTTGAACAGATCCTTGTTGTACCAGAACCCCACCACGCCGAGGTCGTAGGGGATGCCGTATTGCTTGCCGTCGACCTGGTACAGGCTGGCTGCACCGGGATTGATCGTGCTGATCCACGGCGCCACGGCCGCAGTGATGTCCTGGACCTTGCCGGCTTGGACCTGCTCCGCGAGCCCGCCGCCGCCCCATGACTGGTAGAGGTCGGGGGGAGAGTCGCCGTTCAGCGCCACCGGGATCTTCGTCTTGAAGTCCTCGTTCTGGATCGGGACGTTCTTGATGGTTACGCCCGGGTGCGCGGCCATGTAGTCGGCCGTGACTTTGGCCCAGAGCGCCTTTCGCGGGTCCTTGTCTCCGTTGTTCCACCATTCGATGGTGACCGGGGCCACGGACGGGGCGGCAGCCTGGCTGGCCGGCGCAGTTGTCGGCGCTGCACTCGGCGCTGTGCTGGCGGTGCCGCTCGAGCAGGCACCGACGAGCACGGCTACGACGCCGAGGACCCCGACAATTCGCAAACGTGTTGACATGATTCGACCTCCTGTCATCCCCAACTCCTCCCATTGGTGCGGCGCACTCCAGTCACCGGTCTCCTCCTAGCGGTTTCCAGGCAGACGATTCGTTGTGGTGCCCGCCCGTCGTCAAGCCAGAGGGGCGAGGAATGGCCGGGTTGACAAGCTCGCGGAGCGGAGGACGATCCCGCCCCGCCGAGGAGAGGAGCTGCCTTGCGGGACGAGATCGTCGTCACTGGAACCGATCAAGGGATCGGCGCGAAGGGGTGCCATTGACCCAGAGATCGCGGCCGGGCCCGCATCCGGGGCGGGTCCCAGGTCGGAGAGCCACGGACGGCGAGCGGCTCGCATGGCATCCTCGAATTACGAAAGTTTCGAACCAAGGTCGGCCACTTTCGGCGCGCACTGTATGGCTCCAGGCCGGCAGCGTCAAGACCGGATCGTCATCATACGAACGCAACTTGATCGAAAGTTTCGGTACACTGTTGCGATGGAGTCGATTCCGTCGATCAAGCCGAGCCGACCGACGATTGCGCAGGTGGCGAAGCAAGCCGGGGTGTCCGTCCCGACCGTCTCCAAGGTGATCAACGGGCGGTCCGACGTCGCTCCCGAAACCCGGCGTCGGGTCGAGGCGATCATCCTCGAACGCGGCTACAAGCGATCCGACCGATCCGCCCGTCGGGCGCAGCTCATCGAGCTGATCTTCCACGAGCTCGAGAGCGAATGGGCGCTCGAGATCGTCATGGGGGTGGAGCAGGTGGCCCGCGAGAACCACCTCGCGGTCGTGATCACCGAGATGCACGGACGGCGGACGCCCGGTCGAGGCTGGATCGAGGGCGTGCTCAACCGTCGCCCGAGCCGGCCTGATCGCGGTGTTCTCGGACCTGAGCGAGTCGATGCTGACCCAGCTCAAGACGCGCGGCATCCCGTTCGTCGTGGTCGATCCGACCGGCGAGCCGCTCCACGACACGCCGTCGGTCGGGGCGACGAACTGGAGCGGCGGTCTCGCTGCCACCCGCCACCTGCTGAGTCAAGGGCATCGCCGGATCGGGGTGATCACCGGGCCGCAGGAGATCCTGTGCAGCCGGGCCCGCCTCGACGGCTACCGCGCCGCGATGGACGCGGCCGGCGTGCCGATCGACCCCGACCTCGTGCGCTACGGCGACTTTCACGTCGAGTCGGGGGTCGAAAACGGTCGCGCGATGCTCCGCCTGCCCGATCCGCCGACGGCGATCTTCGCCGGCAACGACCTAATGGCGCTCGGCGTCTACCAGGCGGCCCGGGAGGCCGGCTCCATATCCCGGAGGACCTGAGCGTGGTCGGGTTCGACGATCTGCCGGTTGCCGGGTGGGTCGGGCCGCCGCTTGACGACCGTCCGCCAGCCGCTTGCCCAGATGGCGGTTACCGCAGCTCGGCTTGTCCTGGCGATGGCTCGCGGCGATCAGCCGACCCAGACTCGGGTCGAGCTGGCGACCGAGCTCATCGTCCGCGAGAGCACCGCGCAGCTGCGTCGCTGATCTTCCCAATCCACCCTCACGGTCGCCGCGTCACCACGGGACGACCGCGACGAGCCGGTCGTAGCCGTCGCCCGGGACGGTCGACAGCTCCTTGCCGCGCACGGCATCGATCTTGACGATCCGGCCGCCGTCCCGGACTAGGGCGTAGAGGGTGCCGCCGTCCGGGGTCACGGCCAGGGCCTCGATCGCCTTGCCTGCTTCGAGCGTGTCGCGGATCTTCAGGCTCGCCACGTCGATCGCCAGGATCCCTCCGGCACCCGCCGCGTAGACGGTCCGGCCGTCCGGGCTGACCACGACGCGGCGCCCGGTCGGCCCGCTCTCCTGGTGGCCGAACTTGGCCAGGACGATCCCGCTCGCGGCGAGCGGCGTGACAGCCGTCGAGCGGGAGATCTCGAAGCCGGTCGGGTCGAGCTCGACGACGAGGCCGAGGGTCGCATTGATCGCGTAGGTCTGCCGGTTGGGCGCCTCGGCGAGGCCCCAATCGGCGGCGGCCGCGGTGTCATCGGCCTTCGTCGACGGGAGGTCGATGCAGAGCGCCCAGCCATCGACGCTGTTCAGGGCGTGGAGGAACGGGTGCTCCGTGCCTCGGTAGAGGGTCAGCACGCCACCGTCGGCACGACGGACCTGGGCGAGCGGATAGCCCGCCATCTCCTCGTCGATGTTGCGCTTGTCGACGATCGCGCCGTCGCGCAGCTTCCCGGCCGCGAGATCGACCGCCCGGACCTGGTAGCGGCCGCCAGCCTTCGGGTCGAGGTGCTCGACGACGTAGAGGACGGTTCCGTCGGGCGACAGCGCGTCGTAGTCGAACCGGCCGGCGAGGTCGATCATCTTCGCCGGCTCGAGGACGCCTCTGCGCAGGACGGCGAACCGGGTCCGGTCGCTCGACGCGGGCTTGGCCGCCTCGACGAGGACGATCGTCTGGCCGTCGGCGGACACGCCGACCGGTACCGGGTCGGGCCCGATGGTCGGCAGCCGCCAGGCGCCGTCGACCGCCACCGACGGTCCGCCGAAGCCGGGCTGGACGACGAGCTCGTTGACGACCGTCTTCGGCCCGTCCTGCTTGGTCGCGATCATCCGGCCCCAGTCGGATCGGATCGGGACGCCGGACGGCAGGTCGAGCATCCGCTCGCGGGTGCTGGCCAGGATCACCTCGAGCCCCGGCTGACCGGTTCGGCCGACCGCCAGCCACGCGTCGGGCGATCCCGGCGGGAGCGTCGGCGCGATCGCCGCGCTCGGTCCAGGCGAGGTCCGCGGTGCGGGATTGACCGTGCCGGTCGCCGGCGAGACCGGGCTCGGCTCGGCCGGACTCTTCCCGGGGGCGTTGGCGGTGCAGGCCGTCGCCAGGATCGTGAGGCCAGCGAGCAGGCTGAGGGTCGGTCGGGTCGAGCGCATCTTTCGGTCTCCGTTGGGGCCCGGGGGTCGGATCAGGTCCGCTGCCCCACCTACACCGACGCCGCCTGCGCGGTTCCCGGCTACGGCATCGAGTCGGCGATCCGCAACGCGCTGGCCAGGTCCGGCGCACCCTCGATCCGGATCGTCAGCTCACCGTCATTCCAGGCCAGGACGTTGCCGACCAACCGAACCGGATCGCTCTCCACGCTCCCGCTCGGGCCGACGAAGAGGAGCTCGTGCGGCTCACCGGCGATCCAGAAGCCGGGCGAGCCACGGACCTCGACGCGCTCGATCGTCGTCCCCTCGGGCAGCATCTTCTTGAGGTAGTCGACGTCGCTCCGGCCCGGAAACTCGGTGACCAGGACGCCGACCGCCGTGCCGCCGACGGTCGGGGCGATCGAGCTGGCGGGCAGGGCCGACGTCGCCCCGTAGGCCGCGCTGACCTGGGCGTTCGGCGGATTGCTTCGAACGTAGACCCCGAGCGGCCGGCCGAGCTCGGGCAGGGTCGGCAGGAGGACCGGGTAGCCCGCCGCGCTATCGACGTCCGCGGGCGTGACCGGGTCACCGAGTCCGAGCGACTCGATCGGTGCCGACGTCGGACGCTGAGTCGGGCTCGGGGTCGGAGGCGGGCTCAAGCTCGGCAGGGGAGAGGCGGGTGCGGCTGCGCTCGGCGCCGGTGACGGGCTCGCCGTCTGACCGGGACCGATGAAGACGATCCGCAGGCCCGGCAACCCGAAGCCGATCGCCGCAACGATCCCGGCCAGGACGATGAGTGCAGCGAGGGCAAGGACGAGGCCGCGTCGGACCGGACGCGCGGTCGGTGTACCCAGAGGGCCAAGCCAGCGCCGTGCCGCCGTGGGGGGAGCGCCGATCGCCTCGACGCGCACCCGGACGGCTCGGGCCAGGTCCGGCGCGGAGGTCGGCGCCAAGGCGCCGCGGAGGTCGCGGAGGGCGGCCTCGAGCTCGGCGTCGATCGGGGTCATCGAGCGCTCGTTCATCGGTCGACTCCCGACAGGCCGGCCGGCATCCGGGTCCTGAGCCGGGCGAGCGCCCGCGACAGCCTGGACTTGACCGTGCCGCGCGGGATGCCCAGGGCGTCGGCCATCTCGGCCTCGCCGAGATCGAGGAAGTAGCGATAGCCGAGGACGAGGCGGTCGTCGACGCTGAGCCCGGCCATTGCCGCGAGCAGCGCCGTCCGGCGTTCCGTGGCGAGGACCGCCGCCTCGGGCGACGGAGCCGCGCCGTCCGAGGGGCGATCCTCAGCGAGTCGCAGGGCGAGCCCCGCCCGCCGGCCGGCGGACCGTCGTCGGTTGCGCGCTTCGTTGGCCACGATCCGGAGGATCCACGGCCGGAACGGCGATCCCGGCCGGAAGCGGCCGAGCGACCGATACGCCTTAACGAAGGCATCCTGGACCGCATCCTCGGCCTCGGCCGCGCCGGCCAGCACGAAGCCAGCCGTCCGGAGCGCCGCGTCCTGATGGCGCCGGACCAGGTCTTCATAGGCCATCGCGTCGCCTCGCTGCGCGCGTTCGATGAGCTCGGACTCCTCCGTCAGGACGGCCCTCCCACGGTTCGTCTGCACCCTTCCTACACCGGCCTGCCGGTCCCGGTTCCCGCCGACCCCCGGCGCGCCGAGCGCGTAAATCGGACCGACCGGTGACCCGCGACACCGCCAATCGGGTCGGTCGGCGGCACATTCGTACCATCCCGTGTATCCTCCGCCGGAACGCGAACCACCGAACAGGACACGACAACCGAAGATCGCCGCTCGAACGGCCGACCTGTTCGTCGTCCCTGTCGTCAGCCCTGCTGACGTCGTTCCACCCGCCGCGCATCGCGCGGCCCGCCCTTCTCGGGCATCCCCCTGGCCTCGTGCGGCTCAGCCCATCGCCGTCGCGCGCAACGCGACGTCCTGGTGGAGAGGAGCACATTGACCCGGAATGCATTGCGCCTCAGGGCGCTCGCCGTGACCAGCCTGGCTGCCATCATCCTGTTGTCGACCTCGTCATCGGCTGACACATTTGCCGCCGAACCGACGTCCGACCCGGCCGCGGTCCTGCCGGCCGACCCAGCCCGAGAATTGGCCCCGAGCGTGCCGTCCGATGCGGGCCCGGCATCGGATGCGACACCAACCGCTGGGGCCGACCCCGCTGACGCGCCGGGCGCAGTCGCGGAGACGGCGTCGCTGGACTCGTCACCGCCCTCGGGAACGGCCGCCGCCGATGTCGTCCCGGCCTCGTCGGTCGTCATCGCCTTCGCCCGGAGCCATCTCCGGGCCCACTACCGCCACTTCGGCACGGGTCCGTCGAGCTTCGATTGCAGTGGGCTCATGTGGCGGGTCTTCAAGGAGGCGGGTCTGAGCGGCAAGGTCACCAGCCGGAGCGCTCGCGGGATCTACGTCTCGTACCGGGCGCGCGGCCTGGCCTCTCGCCGGAACCCCCAGGTCGGTGATCTCGTGGTCTGGGGCCGCGGCAGCCACGTTGGCGTGTACATCGGCCACGGCTACGCGATCAGCGCGCTCGTCCAGGGTGTCCGCGTCCATCGGATCCGGGCGATGTTCACGCCGTTCACGGCCTACCTCCACACCCGCCTGTCCAGCATGGCCCGGCCGGCCTGGGAGCTCGAGCTCGCAAAGCACCTTCGGTCGCTCCGCCACACGACCCGGACGGTGACCCTCCGTGACGCTGCCAGTCGAGCCGGGACCGTGGTTGGCAGGCTCCGGTCGGGGACCCGTCTCGTCGTGCTGGCCAAGCGTCGGGATGGCGCCGGCCACCATTGGCTGAAGGTGCTGACGTTCGGCGGGAAGTCCGGCTGGCTGCCGGCAACGGCGACCGCTCGCTGATCGGGTGAACCCGGCCACCCGATCCGGGACGCGGGCTCGATCGACGCCGCTAGACTCGTCTGGTGACCGGTCGCGTCTTCCGCCGCTCGCTGGACCCTGACCCGCCGGTCGCTGTCCGCGCCGAGGGATCGACGATCTGGGACGCCGACGGCCGGTCCTACCTCGACGCCGCCGGCGGGGCCATCGTGGTCAACGTCGGGCACGGGCGCCGGTCCGTGGCGGATGCCATGGCCGGCCAGGCCGCCCGGGTCGCCTATGCCCACGGTTCGGCGTTCACGAACGAAGCCCTCGAGGCGTACGCGGCCCGGCTCGGGCCGCGCTTGCCGCTCGACGACCCGGCGATCTATCCGGTGTCGGGCGGCTCCGAGGCGATCGAGACCGCGCTCAAGCTGGCTCGTGCCTTCCACCTGGCGCGTGGCGAGGCCGATCGTCTCGTCGTGTTCAGCCGCTGGGGGAGCTACCACGGGAATACGCTCGGGGCGCTCGACCTGTCGGGCCGGAAGCCGCTCCGTCGCCCGTATGAAAGCTGGCTCGGCCGCTTCCGCCACCTCAGCGCGGCGTACCCGTACCGGGCTGGCTACCCGGGTGCGAACGCCCTCGAGACGGCCGACGAGCTCGCGGCCGAGCTCGAGCGGGCGATCGAGTCGTCCGGGCCGGGTACGGTCGCAGCGTTCGTCGCCGAGCCGATCGTGGGGGCCACCCTGGCCGGGGCCGTGCCACCGGACGGGTACTGGCCGGCGATCGCCGAGGTCTGCCGGCGGCACGGCGTCCTGCTGATCGCCGACGAGGTCATGACCGGGTTCGGTCGGACCGGGCGCTGGTTCGGGCTCGACCACTGGGCCGTCAAGCCGGACCTCCTGGCGGCCGCCAAGGGCGCCACTTCCGGCTACTGGCCGTTCGGGTTCGTTGCCGCGTCCGGCACCGTCTATGAGACCGTCACGGCGCCAGGCGCAGGCTTCGTCCACGGGTTCACCTACAGCCACCACGCGGTGGGCGCCGCCGTCGCCCTCGAGGTCCTGACGCTGCTCGAGACCGAGTCGCTCGTCGAGGCCAGCGCCCGCAAGGGCGAGCGGCTGCGCGTCCTCGTCGACGAGCGTCTGGCCGATCACCCGAATGTCGGCGAGATCCGCGGACGCGGACTGCTGATCGGGGTCGAGCTCGTGGCCGACCGGTCGACTCGCGAGCCGTTCCCGCGGGCCGCCCGGCTCACCGAGACGATCGTCCGGACCGCCCGCGCCGATGGTCTCCTGCTCTACAGCGGGACGGGCCTCGCCAACGGAGTGGACGGCGACTCGATCCTCCTTGGCCCACCGTTCGTGGTGACCGACGCCGAGCTCGAGCGGATCGCGTCGGGCCTGTCGGCAGCCATCGACGAGGCGGTCCGCGACGTCGGTGGCGCGACAGGCACGCTCGCCTAGGCCGAGCCCGACGATGCCATCGGTCAGCCCGTCCCCGCCGGCGAGCGACGTCACCATGGGCGGCGCAGCTCGATCGGCCGACCACCGGCTCGGGGCGGCCGTCGCCTGGGTCGGCTGGCTCGTCGCCGTCGTGTCCGGCAGCGCCGGCGCCTGGTACACCGGGCTGGACCAGGCGACCGGGCACCAGGTCATCGAGCAGAGCCCGGTGTCGGGGATCGCCGGCGCCGCGATCGCCGCGGCCTACGGCACGGTCGGCCTCCTCCTCGTCCTCCGCCGGCCGCGGCTCGTCGTCGCCTGGTTGTTTCTCGCAATCGGCGTCGTGAGCGGCCTGTCGAACCTGATCTGGGGCTATGTCGGCCTGGGCCTGACCACGGGCGAAGCGCCCGGGCCGCTCGCCGCCGTCCACGTCGCCTGGCTGAACAACGTCCTGACGTATCCGATCTGGGTGGCGCTCGCGGTCCTGCTCGTCCTCCTGTTCCCGGACGGACGCCCGCTCGACCGACGCTGGCGATGGGTCTCGATTGCCGTGGTCGTCGACGCCGTCGTGCTTGGGCTCGCCCTGGCGATCGAGCCCGGTCCCATGCGGCTCTTCGCGCTCGACAACCCGATGCCCGGGCCTGCTTACACGGGCCCGATCGTCGCGATCCTCATCCCGGTCGCGATCCTCGTTCTGTGCTCCGCAGCGGCCCTCTCGCTGTGGGGCCTCGCCGTGCGCTACCGCCGCTCGGGTCCGATCGAGCGCCGCCAGCTGAAGTGGTTTGCCTGGGGATCGGTGCTCACGCTCGCTGGCGGTGGCGTCCTCGTCGTCGCCTCGCTCGCGGTTGCGGAGCCGGGCTCCAGGCTGACCGACCTCAGCTGGGTGATCTTCGCGGCGGCGTCGATCACGCTCCCGGTGGCTGCCCTGATCGCGATCCTGCGAGAAGGCCTCTACGACATCGATCGGCTCATCAGCCGGACGTTCGTCTACGGTCTCCTCACCGCGATCCTGGCCGGGGTCTACACGGCCTCGATCCGGCTGTTCAACGCCCTGTTCGTCGGGCTGACCGGCCAGTCCAACGAGCTCGCCCTCGTCCTGACGACGCTGATGCTGGCGACCACGTTCACCCCGATCAAGTTCCGCCTCGAGCACGTGGCCCAACGTCGGCTCGGCTCGTCGTCCACGTCGTCGTCGATCGCGGCGAGCGATCCGGTCGAAACCGCCGTGGCTGCACCCGAGGCGACCTCCGGGCAAGGGGAGGCCGATGAGCTCGACCGGCGGATCGAGGCCATCGCCCGCCGGGTGGCTCTCGAGGTCCTGTCCCGATCCGCTCGGCCGGAAGCTGGCGGGCATGGCGCCGGCAGGTCCGCCCGGCGGACTCTACCGGCGGACGGCCCGGCTGAGGATCACGAGCCCGATCAGGATCAGGACGAGCGGCCCGAGCAGGTCGCCGATGCCGGGGAAGCCCGGCCACAAGCGTGACGCGATCTCCGAGCCACCAGCCAGCGCCAGGATGCCACCGACGACGAGCTGCCAGCCCCAGGTCCGCCGGGCGGACCAACGCATGACCGCGACCCCGAGCAGCCCGACCCCGAAGAGGAACGTCCCGTAGCCGGAGCCGGCCGGCAGAACGCCGACGTCGACGAGCAGCCCGGGCAGGCTGTAGGCCGTGATGAGCAACCCCGGATAGAGTCCCCAGCCACGCCCGGTCGCCCACGACGCGAGCAGCGCCACCCCAAAGGCGGTCGTGAGCGCCGAGCCCAGGATGTGGGCACTCGGGTAGGCCGTGCCGAGCAGCAGGATGGCGCCAAACACGACGAGGAAGACGCCGATCCAGGGCAGGCCCCGCCGGACGTCCTCGTCGCCCCAGGTCCACGTCCGGGTGTCGAAGCGGAACGAGCCCGAGTCGTGGCCGAAGCCCGTGCCGGGCTCCTGGACCTCCCCCTGGAGGGCCGGCCGCTGCTCGTCGTCGGTCATCCAGTCGCGCCCTCGAGGCCGGGTCGGGGCCCGGCGGCCGGGCGGTCATCGGGCTCGTCGAGGTCGTCCTCGACGTGGTCGAACCCGAGCCGGTCGGCGAACCGCTTGAGCGGGCCCGGCGCCCACCAGTTCCAGTCGCCGAGCAGGCGCATCGTGGCCGGGACGAGCAGCACCCGGATGATCGTCGCGTCGAGCAGGACCGCGATCGCCAGCCCGACGCCGATGCTCTTGATCGTGATGACATCGGCCAGGGTGAACGCCGCGAACACGCTCACCATGATCAGCGCCGCGCCGGTGATGACGCCGGCCGTCTTGGCCAGGCCCTCGGCAACCGAGGCGGTGTTGTCGCCCGTCCGCCGGTACGCCTCCTGGATCCGCGACAGGAGGAGGACCTCGTAGTCCATCGACAGGCCGAAGATCACGCTGAACATGATGATCGGGTTGCCCGCGATCGTGTAGCCGAGCGGGGTGAAGTCCAGGATGTTGCTCAGGTTGCCCTCCTGGAAGATCCAGACGAGCGCCCCAAAGCTTGCGCTGATCGACAGCAGGGTCATGATCACGGCCTTGATCGGGATCGCGACCGAGCCGAACAGCAGGAAAAGCACCACCGCACTGGCGATCAGGGTCAGCCCGATCGCATACGGCATCCGCTCGGCTTGCGACGCCAGGAAGTCGTGGCCGCTGGCGGCGGCTCCGCCGATCGCAACCGTCGCTCCGGCACCCGGGGCGACCGCGCGGATCGCGGCCGTCTGGCTCGTCGCCGCGGGCGTCGCGGCGTCGAGTGGGCTGATCGCGTCGAACCGAACGGTCGACCCGCGGACGTAGGTCTGCTGGAGCGCCTCGAGCGCCCTGGCGAGCTCGGGTGGCCGCTGGTCGGCAGGCAGCGCGTAGAGCGCCGCGACCTGCTCGGCGGTCATTGCCGCCCCCGTCGTCGGATCGGTCAGGCTGAAGGCGCCCTCGACGTGGTCGACGTTCCTGATGGCGCCGAGCGCCTCGCCGTAGCGAGCCAGGAGCAACGCGTTGGCGGGCGACGTCGGATCGCCGGTGACGGTCACCAGGGCGACGATCGGGCTCGTCTCGCCCTTCGGGAACTCGGACTGGATCGCGACGTAGGCGTCGCGGCTCTCGAGCCCGGCCGGGTAGGCCGAGGCGTCGGGGACGCCCTGCTCGAGGCGGAGGAACGGCAACCCGAGCAGGAGCAGGAACGACAAGGTCGGGATGAGGACCGCGACCGGATGGCGCATGACCTGGCCGGCGACCCGGACCCACCAGCCGTCGCGCTGGCTCTCCGTCGGGCCGATCCGGAACCGCGCGAAGAACGACCGAAGGCTGAACGCGTTGACCCGCGGACCGAGCATCCCGAGGATCGCCGGCAGGAACGTCAGCGCGAAGAACAGCGTGCTCGCAACGACGAGACCGCCGGCGATCCCGATCGAGGCGATCGCCGAGGCCCGGAACAGGAGCAGCCCGGACAGCCCGATCGCGACGGCCAGGCCGGAGAACGCGACCGCCTTCCCGCTCGTCGCGACCGCCTTCTCGACGGCCTGGCCGACGGTTCGGCCGCGGGCCAGCTCCTCGCGGAACCGGCTGACGATGAACAGCGAGTAGTCGATCGCGAGCGCCAGCCCGAGCATCGTCGCGATGTTCAGGACGTAGATGCTCATCTCGACCTGCTGGCTCACGAAGAAGATCAGCCCGAGCGTCGACGGGATCGCCAGGAGGGCCACGACGATCGGCATCCCGGCCGCCATGATCGAGGCGAACACGACCACCAGGATCGACCGCTGCGATCGGCAGCGACACGGTCTCGGCCCGCTGGAGGTCGGCCTCGGACTGGGCCGCCGAGTCCTTCGTCAGCGGGGCGTAGCCGGTGAGCTGGGTGCTGTAACCGGTCGGCGGGCTGAGCTTGGCCCGGATCCCGTCGACGAGGTCGACCGACTGCTCGTCGGTCGCATTGAGCCGGATCACGACGTAGGCCGCGCTCCGATCGGTGCTGATGAAGCGGGGATCGCCGGTCTCGGCGTAGCCGATCGTCCCGGCGACTTCCGGGTCACCCTGGAGCGGGGCGAGCGTCGCGGCGATCGCCGCCTGGTAGTCCGGGCTCGTCGCGTCGCTCGAGGCAGTCGACCGGAACAGCACGATGAGGCTGCTCCGACCGACGCCGAACTCCTTGGCCAGGGTCTCGTCGACGGCGGCCGACTGGGAGGCCGTGTCGAGCCAGCCGCCCGAGCTCAGGTTGCGCGACGCCTGGACCCCGAAGAACCCGAGGGCGACGGCGACGAGGATCGCGACGAGGGCGACCGGGCGGCGGAAGCGATAGACGAATGCTCCCCAGCGGCTGAACATGCGGCGGTCCTCCTCGCTCGGCCGGCGGCAAGCCGGCCCGGATATCTTCGGTGGGAGCGAAGATAGAGAACCGCCATTCTCTTTGTCAACCCCTCGGTCATCTTGACTGCACGAACTCGGCTGCATAGACTCAGAGGGAACGTTCGTTCTGTCGGAGGATCGTCGGTTGCCGCGAGTCAGCGCCGCACACGAGCAGCACGTCCGGGAGAGGATCGTCCGGGCGGCCATCGGCGTGTTCAGCGACAAGGGCTACCACCGCGCCACGATGCAGGACGTGGTCCGGGTGAGCGGCCTGTCGGTCGGCGCGATCTACACCTACTTCGCCGGCAAGGACGAGCTGTTCCTGGCCTCCTGCACGCTGTCGATGGAGCGCGGCTTCGGCGAGCTCGGCGACCGCCTCGCCCGCGGCGGCACGACGGCCGACAAGCTCGCGATCGCGATCGGCTTCTTCATCGACTCGATCGATCCGGCCGACCCGGACGAGCCCGGCGAGGCGACCTACCTCGTCCAGGCCTGGGCCGAGGCCGGCCAGTCGGCGACGGTCCGCGAGGCGCTCATCCGGCGCCGGGAGAAGATCGGGGCGATCGCCCAGATCCTCCTCCGCGAGGCGGTCGCCCGGGCCGAGCTGCCGGCCTGGATCGACGTCGATGCGGTGGGTCTCGGGTACAGCGCCCTGCTCGACGGGCTCGTCCTCCAGCGGATCGAGGACGGCGACGGCTGGCGGCGCGAGGACGCCGAACGGCGGGCGTTCGCGATGCTCGAGCTGCTCCTCGGCTCGGCCAGCGCGCCGGTCCGACCGGCGGTGACCAGGCCTCGGCCCGAGCCGTACAGCCTCATCGGGCCCACGGCGGCCAGGGACGACATCGCGTCGTAGACCCGGTGTCCGGGCTACGGCGCGGGCGCGTCCTTGTCGGTCATGAGCCCCATCTCGCGTCGCCGCCAGGGAGCGACGCCCTCGAGCTCGATCTCGAGCGAGAAGCTGAGGAACGTTCGGACGAGGATGATGATCCCGAGGACCGCGGCGCTCTCGATGGTGGCGTCGATCGTCACCGTCCGGACGATGTCGGCCAGGATCAGGATCTCGAGGCCGAGCAGGATCGTTCGGCCGATCCCCGAGCGGAGACGCTGGACGGCCTTCGCCCCGTCGGCGCGGACCGAGGTCGCGAAGATGACCCCTGCACCGGCCGCCCCGACGACCAGCACGAGAACGCCCACGAGCTCGAACGCCTGGACGACGCGTTGCATGAATTCCAGGTAGGTCATCCGGTCTCCTCTCGCCCGGCGCCGGCGGCCGCTAGTCGGCTCGGGCGGCGTTCTCCGCACGGACGATGCAGCGAAAGCCGAGGTGGGCCATCGACGTCTCGATCGTCTGTGACTGGCGGGCGGCCGGCCGATAGCGATGACAGTAGTTCGGGGCACACAGGTGCGAGCCGCCCTTGATCACCATCCGCGGGAACTGCTCGCCCGGCCCGCCGACGTTGAACGATCGGTCGGGCTCGGTGACCCGTGGGTTGCGCGGCGCGCAGCAGGCATGGGCGACCTCGTCCGGGTGGCTCGGCGTGTAGAAGTCCGCGGTCCATTCCCAGACGTTCCCGGCCACGTCGTACAGCCCGTATCCGTTCGGCGGGAACGATTTGACCGGCGACGTGCCCATGAAGCCGTCGCTCAACAGGTTCTGCCACGGGAACTCGCCCTGCCAGGTGTTCGCCATCTGCCTGCCCTTCGGCATGAACTCGTCGCCCCAGGGATAGGTCGCGCCGTCGAGCCCACCGCGCGCGGCGAACTCCCACTCCGCCTCGGTCGGCAGCTCCCTGCCGGCCCAATTGGCGTAGGCCACGACGTCGGCCCAGCCCACGTGGACCACCGGGTGGCGCTCGCGCCCGTCGAGCGTGCTCCCCGGGCCTTCCGGGTGGCGCCAGTCGGCCCCGGGAACCCAGTTCCACCAGTTCCGGTAGTCCGCGAGATCGACCGGACCGCGCGTCGGCCGGAAGACCATCGATCCCGGCACGAGCAGCTCGGGATCGGCGTCCGGGTAGTCCTCGGCCAAGGGCGCCTGTTCGGCGAGCGTGACGTGGCCGGTCGCCTTCACGAACCGGCGGAACTCGGCGACCGTGACCTGGTGCTCGTCGATCCAGAAGCCGTCGACGACGACGGTATGGACCGGCCGCTCCTCGGGATAGAAGTCCTCGGAGCCCATCCGGAACGTCCCGCCCGCGACCCAGGCCATGTCCCTGGCCGGAGCGGGCCCGGGCGGCCGTGCAGCGCTGCCGTCGATCATCGCGCCATTCTGCACGCCCGGGGCCGGACCCGACGCACGATAATCGAGCCATGGTCCACGCCCAGACCGTTCGCGGCCCGGTCGCCCCCGATGCGCTCGGGTTCGTCCTGCCCCACGAGCACACTGGCATCTCGCTGTGGCAGGTCCCGGACCGCTGGGACTACTGGGAGCTGACGGTCGACGACGCGCTCGTCGTGCCCGAGCTCGACGCGTTTCGGGCGGCCGGTGGCGGAACGGTCGTCGACCTGACCCTGCCCGGGGTCGGCCGCGACCCGGAGCGGCTCCGACGGTATGCCGAGACGACCGGCCTGAACATCGTCATGGGCTGTGGCTGGTACCGCACCGCCTACTACCCGGCCGAAGCCTTGATCGATCGGCGGACCGTCGACGACCTGGCCGACGAGCTCGTCCGTGAGTTCGAGGATGGCGTCGCCGGAACGGGGATCCGGCCGGGCATCGTCGGCGAGATCGGCACCGACAAGCCGTGGCTGTCGGCGCTCGAGGAGCGGGTCCACCGGGCCGCGGCGCGGGCCGCCCGCCGGACGGGGATGGCGATCACTACCCACGGCGTGCTGTCGCCGGTCGGGCTCGCCCAGCTCCGGGTGTTCGAGGAGGAAGGCGCGGACCCTGGTCGGGTGGTCATCGGTCACGCCGACTCCTACCCGGTCCTCGACCACTACCTCGAGATCGTCCGGCGCGGCGCGAACCTCGAGTTCGACTTCCTCGGCATGAGCTTCACCCCGATGGAGGTCCACGGCGAGGGTCGGATCGTCGAGCTGCTCGCTGAGCTCGTCGGGCGCGGCCACGCCGACCGGGTCCTGCTCAGCCAGGACGTCTGCCACAACGCCCAGCTCCGGCCATACGGAGGGAACGGCTACGTCTACCTGTCCGAGCGCTTCCTGCCCCGGCTGCGCGAGGCGGGCGTGCCCGAGGCGGCCATCCGCCAGATGACCGTCGACAACCCCGCCCGGATCCTGACCCTGGCCGCGCCCGGCTGACGCCTACGCCTCGAGCGTTGCCTCGACCGACAGGGCGACGTTGCCCTTGAGCGCGACCGACACCGGGCAGCCGTCGCGGGCACCCTCGGCGGCCGCGCGGAAACCGGCGGCGTCGAGCCCCGGGACCCGGCGCGACCACGGTCAGCGCACTCGACACGACGCGCCAGCCAGCCTCGAGCTTGTCGAAGGTGACCTCGACGGTCACATTCAGCCGCTCCGGCGGCGTCCCGCCTCGGGCGAGGGCGCCGGACAGGGCCATCTCGAAGCACGACGCATGGGCCGCGGCGATGAGCTCCTCCGGACTGGTCTTGCCCTCGGGCGACTCGGTTCGGGCGCCCCAGCTCACCGGCAGGTCGCGGAACGCGCCGCTCGACACGGCGCTGACGGTGCCCTTGCCGCTGAGCAGGTCGCCCGCCCAGGTCGCCTCGGCGCGTCGGACGGCGGTCATGGTCGTACCTCCTGTCCCCGTCGCTCGCGGAGCGCAGCGACGAGTGGACGATGGACATGGGTCCGGGGGAGGACGACCCGGGTCACTCCACCGAACCGGCAATGAGCGTCCAGGGCCGCGGCGAGCTGGTCGACGAAGCCCGGGACCCCGAGTGGGTCGAAGCCAGTCTCCCACCAGACGCCAAGGACGCGCAGGGCGCCGGCCTTGCGGTCGATCCGTGGCTCGATCCGGCCGACGAGCCGGTCGCCGTACAGGATCGGCAGGACGTAGTAGCCCCAGCGGCGCTTCTTCTCCGGGACGTACACCTCCCAGACGTAGTCGAACCCGTGGAGCGAGCGCAGGAAGTCGCGGTCCCAGACGTACGGGTCGAGCGGGGCGAGAAAGGCCACGCCGGGCTCGTTCCCGCCGGGCCGGCCCACCCAGTCGATCGTGGACCCAGCGTGGCCGTGTGCCGCCGGGTGCTCGGCCGCGTCCGCCGCGACCTCGCGCTCGGCCGCGGCCAGGATCGGCAGCTCGGCGGTCAGCGCGAAGCGCTCGGCGCGGATCCCCTCGACCTTGACCGGCGTGAGCTCGCCGGCCTCGAGCAGCTCGGCGAGGAGCTGTGGCCGGATGGGCCCGTCGCCGTTCTGTCCGGCGGGGGTCTTGACCGGGGCGGTTCCGTACCACAGCTCGGCGGAACCGGTCCGGCCGAGGAGGCCATGGGCACGGTAGCGCGACAGCAGCTTGTGGCGGCGCTGGTCGCGCTCGGGCTCGCGGCGCGCGAGCAGTTCCTCCGCGAACAGGCGCTCGGCCAGGTCGTACACGCGGCGATTGCCGTCGCGCCGCGCGAGGCCGAGGATTCCGGCCTCGCCGAGCGCCTCGAGGATCGCCCGGACCTGGTTCGTCGGACGCCAGTACCAGTCGATCGCGGCGCGCGGCTCGACGTCGGTCGAGCTGAGCGGACCGTCGCGGCGGATCCGGTCGAGGAGCTCCTCGACCAGCGGGGCGTGCTCGTCGAACGTGCCGCCTTCGTGCTCGCGCCGGTTGCTGTCCCAGGTCACCCGGTACCACGGCAGCTCGGCGGTCGGGACCAGGCTGAGACCCTTGTTGTACGTCTCGTACAGCCGCCGCTCCTCGTACAGGATCGCGTCCGTCCACTCCCGCCGGTAGTCGCGGATGCGGGCGAGAAGGACCAGGTCGTGGTTCCGGCCGGCGACCTCGAGCGGGTCGAACTGGAGCGAGCCGAGGCGGTCGACCACGGTCATGACGCTGGCCGGATCGGCCGGCAGCGAGCGTGGCGGGGCGAAGTAGTGGCGGATGGCGAGGAAGCGACGAGCCGTTGCCCGGTTCACGTCGATGGGCTGGGTCACCGGCCCGATGGTAGCCAATTACGGGTCAGGAGTTGTCAGGTACCCAGCGCCGGCCACATCGTCCGACCCATGACCCATGGGGGTTTGCCAGTTCACGGCTCCGCTCCTATGCTGCGCATTGAGCCAATCATCAGGTGGAAGCTAACGATTTGCCAGAGACGAAGCAATCCTACGAGCCCAGTCAGCGTGCCGGGCTGATCGACCGGGTGCTCGACGCAACCGACGACATGCTCCGGCATGTCTCGGCGAGCCACACGTCGGAGTTCCTCGAGATCGGCGTGACGATGCCCCAGGCCAAGACGCTCCACCTCGTCGCGGCCGAGGGCGAGACCCGCATGTCGGTGCTCGCCACGCGACTGGGCGTGACCTTGTCGACTGTCAGCGGGCTGGTCGAGCGGCTGGTCGAGGCGGGCTGTCTAAGCCGTCACGATGACCCGTCGGATCGACGCCAGGTCGTGGTCTCGCTGACGCCCGAGGGCGAGGCGCTCATCGAGCGTTTCCACGACCTGAACCGGCGCCAGCTCCGCGGCCTGCTCGAGCTGATGGACGACGACGACCTGGCCGCGATGGAGAAGTCCGTCCTCGCCCTGACCCGCGCCGCCGAGCGCCAGGCCGGGGAGCTGACTGCAGCGACCGGAGCCCACCTCGCACGACCCGCCGACGCGGCCCAGGCCGCCGACCTCGAAAGGGACCCCTCGTGAACCGGATCACCCAGTTCGCCGTCAGCCGGCGGAGCGTCACGCTTCTCATCGCCGCGGCGGTCTTCATCAGCGGTGCCTACGCCTGGACGAATCTCCAGCAGGAGCTGCTCCCGGACATCGAGTTCCCGATCGTCACGGTCATCGCGCCGTATCCGGGTTCCGGGGCGGCCGACGTCACCGACCAGGTCACCAAGCCGATCGAGCGGGCCATCTCCGGCGTCCAGCGCCTGACCCACCTCCAGTCGACGTCGGCGAACTCGATCTCGCTGGTCGTGGCCCAGTTTTCCTACGGGACGGACGTCAAGGAGACGCGCGCGGCGATCGAGCAGAACCTGGCGACCGTCGGCCTGCCCCAGGGCGTCACGCCGCAGGTCAACGCGCTCAACATCAACCAGCAGCCGGTCGTCATCGCCTCGATTTCCGGCGATGGGGAAGCCGGGCTCCAGGAGGCTGCCCGGATCGCCCGGACCGACATCGTGCCGGCCCTCCAGGGGCTCGATGGCGTCGGAGCCGTCGACGTGACCGGTGGCCTCGAGCAGCGTCTGCTCATCACCCTCGACCCGGCGAAGCTCGCCAAGCATCGCATCTCGGTCCAGCAGGTGACTGGCGTCCTCGCCGCCAACAACCTGACCCTGCCGGCGGGCCAGCTGGACCTGGGCGCCACGAACCTCCCCGTCTCGACGACCAGCCGGTTCGGCTCGATTGCCGAGATCGAGGACCTGGTCGTCGGCATCGACGCTCCGACCCAGCCGGGCGCGGGCGGCCCGGCCGCCGAGCCCGTCGCTGCCGACCGCTCCCGTGCCGGTCACGATCGGCGAGCTCGGCACGGTCGACCAGGTCGGCCTGGCGACGACCGGCTACGCCCGGACCGACGGCGAGCCCGCCGTGACGATCAGCGTCACGAAGACCTCGGGCGCCAACACGGTCAGCGTCGCCGACGCCGTCAGCGCCGAGCTCGCGGCGGCCCAGGTCCGGAACCCCGACATCCGGGTCCTCACCGTGAGCGATCTGTCGAGCTTCATCAAGGAGTCGCGCGACGGTCTCGTCCGCGAGGGCGGCCTCGGGGCGCTGTTCGCGATCCTGACGATCTTCCTGTTCCTGTTCAGCCTGCGCTCGACGCTCGTCGCCGCCGTCAGCATCCCGCTGTCGATCTTCGCTGCCCTGACCCTCATGCAGCTGACCGGGATCTCGATGAACATCATGACCCTGGGTGGTCTGGCCGTCGCCGTCGGGCGGGTGGTCGACGACGCGATCGTCGTGCTCGAGAACATCTACCGGCACCGGTCGCGGGGCGAAGCCAGGCTGCCGGCCGTCCTGACCGGGGCGAGCGAGGTGTCCGGGGCGATCACCGCGAGCACGGCGACGACTGTGATGGTCTTCCTCCCGCTCGGCTTCGTCGGCGGTCTCGTCAGCCAGTTCTTCCTGCCGTTCGCCCTGACCGTGACCTTCGCGCTGCTGGCCTCGCTCCTGTGCGCGCTCACGGTCGTGCCCGTCCTGGCCTATTTCCTCAGTCGACCGGGTCAAGGTCGACGTCGACGAGCTCGGCGAGCCGAAACGCTCGATCTGGGTCCGGGTCTACACGCCCACGATCACCTGGGCCCTTCACAGCCGGCTGTCCCGGTGGACCGTCGTCGGCGTTGCCGGCGCGCTGTTCGTCGCCTCGCTGGCCCTGCTCCCGTACATCCCGACCCAGTTCATCAACTCCGGCGGCGAGAAGATCCTGTCCGTCTCGATCCAGCCGCCAGCCGGCACCAGCTCGAGTGGCGTCCTCGAGCGCACGATCCAGGTCGAGTCGATCCTCGACGCGAACCCGCTGGTCGAGCAGATCCAGTCGACGGTTCCAGGCGAAGGCGATACCAGCACCCAGTCGCTGTCCGCCGCGTTCCTCGGTCGCGCTGCGAACAGCGCGACGCTCCTCGTCAGGCTCGACCCGAAGGTCGACATCAAGGCGTCGTCGGAGCAGATCGCCAATGACCTGGCGCTGCTCGAGGGCAGTGGCTGGGACATCGCGGTGTCCGAGGCTAGCGGCTTCTCCGGCGGCGGGATCAACGTCATCGTCAGCTCGTCCGATCGCGCCGCGGTGGCGAACGTGAGCTCGGCGATCGTCGCCGCGCTCGAGCAGAACCCCGACCTCATCAACGTCAAGAGCGACCTCGCCGCCGCCGCTTCGAAGGTCGAGGTCCAGGTCGATCCGAACAAGGCGCTCGGCGCCGGCCTGACCACCGCCCAGGTGGCCGGCGAGCTGCGCAACGTGCTCGTGCCGAGCCGCGCGACGCGGATCCAGATCGGCGACCAGCCGGCGCTCGACGTCTATGTCCAGGCCGACCCTGCGAGCGTGAACTCGGTCGACGGGCTGCGCGTCCTGCCCGTCGGGACCGGCCAGACCGTTCCGCTCGGCCAGATCGCGACCGTCGAGAGGGTCGACGCCCAGGGCAGCATCACCCGGATCGACGAGCAGCCCGCGTCGTCGATCTCGGCCGAGATCACGAGCGACGATACGGGCGCCGTGTCGCTGGCCGTCGCGGCCGAGGTCGATCGACTCAAGGCCGCCGGGGCGATCCCGCCCAACGTCGAGGTGACGCTGGCCGGGGTGACCCAGCAGCAGAACGAGGCGTTCGGCGGGCTGTTCGCGTCGATGGGCGTCGCGATCCTGCTCGTCTACGTGATGCTCGTCCTGACCTTCAACTCGCTGGTCACGCCGTTCGTCATCCTGTTCAGCCTGCCACTCGCCCTGATCGGGGCGTTCCCGGCCCTGTACCTGACCGGTCGCCCGATCGGGATCAGCGCGCTGATCGGGTTCCTGATGCTGATCGGGATCGTCGTCACCAATGCGATCGTCCTGCTCGACCTGGTCGAGCGGCTTCGCCGGCAGGGAATGACGACCCACGACGCCCTGGTCCAGGGCGGCCGGACCCGCGTTCGGCCGATCCTCATGACGGCGATCGCGACGATGCTCGCGCTCATCCCGCTGGCGGCCGGGTTCAACCAGGGCTCGATCATCGCGGCCGAGCTTGGCACGGTCGTCATCGGCGGCCTGTTCAGCTCGACGTTCCTGACCCTGCTCGTCGTGCCGGTCGTCTATTCACTCGTCGACGGCGCGAAACGGCGTCGGCGGTCGGAGGCGACCGAGCCGATCGCGTCGGTGGCGGAGCAGACCCCGGCATGACCGTGGTGCGAAATCGGGTTGTCCGGGGTCTCGCCCGGGGCTAGCATCCCTCCACGCTGAGGGAGGTTGTTCGTCATGACCCTGGAGACGCTGGTCGTCGCGATCGTCGCGCTGCTGATCGGTGCTGGACTCGTCGTCGCCGGCTACCGGTTCTTCCTGCTGCTGCTGCCGCTGTTCGGCTTCGTGGCCGGCTTCTACGTCGGCTCGGCCGCAATCACCGCGATCTTCGGCAACGGGTTCCTGAGCGACGTCACCGGCTGGGTGGTGGGCTTCATCGGCGGCGTCGCGTTCGCGCTGCTCTCATACTTCTTCTTCATCATCGGGGTGATCATCCTGGCCGCGTCGGTCGGTGCCGCGGTCGGTGCCGCGGTCATGAACGCGCTCGGCATCGGCGGCCTCCTCGAGGTCCTCGTCGCCGCAGCCGGGGCGATCGTCCTGGCCGGTGCTGCGATCGTCCTGGCCGTCCCGAAGTACCTCGTGATCGCGTTGACGGCGATCATCGGTGCCGCGACCGCCGTCGCCGGGGTGCTCCTGCTGTTCGGGACGGTCAAGCTGGGCGCTTTCCAGCAGGGGCCGGTCGATACGGTCGTCAAGCAGGGCCCGGTGTGGGTGATTGCGTTCGTCGTCCTGGCGGTCGTCGGGATCGTGGCCCAGGTGCGCACATTTCCGACCTACGTCCTCGATCCCGAGGGCCCGCGCTTCGCCTGACCGCTGGATCTAGACGAGTGCCGGGTCCGGGCCGGGCCGGTCGGGCTCGGACCCGCATCAGACCGACGATCTGGCCCCTTCCGGCTGCTCCGTCGTGCCCTCCGTGCCGCGGTCCGACAGGGCGCCCAGGCCGACCAGATAGATGACGAGCAGGGCGCCGACCACCGCGACCGGCTCCCAGCCCTCGGCGATGATCGCCAGCCAGACGACCGCCACGATGACACCGGCCAGCCGGAGCAGGCCGAGGTGGGCCAGCACCCAGTCGCGCACCGACGGCACCTCGGCGCCTTCGGTGGCCCCCGTGGCGCCGGCGACCGATGCCGTCGCCGCGGCCGCCGCGCCGGACGCCTTCGCCCGGCCCGCCTCGACGCCCGAGGCTGTCGCCCGGCGGGCCGCCGTACCGGCGGACGCCGCGACCTGGCTCAGCTGCTCGCGCCGGCCGATCAGCCAGGCCATGAGCGCCACGATTGCGCCGATGACGGTGACGATGACCATGAGCCCGAAGAGGTCGTTGAGGACGGCGTCGAAGACCCCTCGGACCGCGGTCGCCCCGCTGGCGTCCGAGATCGACGAGACGATGGAGTTCTCGATGCCGCGAATCGCCCCCCGGGCGACGAGCAGGGCCACGACCGCTCCGGCCCCCAGCAGGACCACCGCACGGCGCCGCCGCCGGGCGAGGAAGACCGCGCCGACGAACAGCAGGATCGTCACGACAATCGCCACGACGACCAGCAGGTCGAACACACGCACCGCGGTCCTGGCCGCCTCGAGCCGGTCGGCCCGGATGAGCGGGATCGTCCCGAAGTCTGCCGGCAGGCTGACCCCGAGCGCGGACTGCAGGGCGCTCCGGGCGGACGCGAGGTTCGTCGACGACGTCAGGTCGGGCAGGCTGACCGTGGCCGGGATGATCCCGTCTGCCTGAAGGCTGGTGAGCGCGGCTCCGACGAGCGGCAGCACGTTCAGGGTCAGGACCCCGTTGTCGATCGTGAGCGCGGTCGAGTCGTTGCGCAGGATCGCCAGCAGCTGGGTATGGGCAAACCGGGTCGCCGACGCCCAGGCGGCCTGGAAGCGGTCGCTCGCGAGCAGCTCGGCGATCCGGGCCTGGAGCCGCTGCTGGATCGTCGTGGTGATCGGGCCGGCGAGGATCTGGGCCCGGTCCGGCAGGACCGATACGAGCCTGGCCTGGACATCGAGGGCCTCGACGACCTGGACTGAGATCCGCTCGCTCAGCGCCTGGTCGACGGCGGGATCCCTGGCCACGCTCGACGTCAGGGCGACGAACCGATCGGTGTTGAGCGCGACCTGGTGGACCCAGACCGCGCGTCGTCGTGGCGACCAGCGCGAGGCAGGCGAGGATGCCAAGGACAACGGCGGCGATCGGCCGGATCCGCCGGCGGCGGCGCGGCGGCTCCGCGGCGGCAACCGCTGCGGAGGACGGGGAGTCGAGTCATCGGTTCGCTCCGTTCGGTCAGCTCGCCCGGATCTCACGGACGTTGTCGACGAGGGTGAGGACGGCCACGACGATGACCGCCAGGAAGACCAGCGCGACCGCGTAATTGAGAGCCAGGATGACCGCTCCGATCAGGGCCATGACGAGGGTCAGGCGGAGCAGCAGGTCGACCAGGGTTCGCCGGAAGGCGGCTTCGAGGACGAGGTAGCCCGAGCGAGGGCGATGAGGATGCTCGCCCAGGTCGGGACGGAGGTCAGGGTGATGAGCGCGACGAGCGCGAGGAGGCCGATCCCGACGCTGATGGCCGACCAGAACTCGACGAGCCGGCCGTAGTGCTGGTCGCCGGTGGTCTGGGGGTGATGATCGTGGCTGAGGTGGGCGCGCGGGTCGGTCGGGACGCCGGCCTCGACGTCCGATCGGCGCCGGTTCAGGGTCCGGACCTCGTCCCCGAGCTCCGCCTGCTGGGCGCGCAGCCGGGCAAGCTCCGCCTCGCGGGTCTGGAGCTCGGCTTCCCGGGTCCGGTGGATCTTCTCGAGCGAGCCGTCCGTGGCGAGCGCGCTCACTTCCTGCTGGCGGCCGGTCAGTCCCTCGGTCGCCGCGGCGACATCCGCCTCGAGCTTTGCCGCATCGACGGCGAGCTCGGCGAGCCGGACGTCGATCGCCGCGACCGCTCGATGCGGGGGCGCGACCTTGTCGAGCCCGAGGAACCCGATCGGGTCGTTCCACGACGGCCGCACGGAGCCTGTCCGGGTGTACTTCAGGCCGGCCGGCGCGCGCTCGCCGGCGAACCGGTCACGCGTGTCGAGACCCCACAGCCCGCGGTAGCCGTCGACCCACGGGACGTCGTCGTCGACCGGCACCACCGACCATTCGGCGGCCTGTCCCGGTCCGATGGCCAGCCCGTCCCCTCGAGCGTAGTCGATGAACGGGATGCTCAGGGCGGCAGCGACGCGAGCGCCCAGGTCCCCGGGGTCGCCCTGGCGGAGCGTGTCCCGCCAGACGTGGCGGACGACGTCGAAGAAGCCGCTCAGCCCACGGAACGCCGGGAGCGGCACGGTCGTGATGTACTCGCCGGCCTCGAAGTAGGCCGCGTGCGAGCCGGCGCCGGCATGGATCACCGGATGGTCCTGAACGAGGGTGATGTAGGGATCGTCCCAGCGACGGCGGAGCTCGTCGCCGCTGTAGTCATGGGCGGCGCAGCCGAACCAGACCGGTCGGGGTCCGTCAGGTGCGTCCTCGAGGACGACGAACGCCTGCTCGAGGTCGGCCTCGTGGTCGTTCGCCCCGCGCGAACGTCGAGCGCCAGTCGTTCATGAAGTAGAAGTACAGGTAGTGGAGGACGATCCAGCCACCGCGACGGACGACCCGCCCGTGATAGACGTAGCGCGGGTCACGCACGCGCGCCGTCTCGTACTTGACCGAGGCTGCGGCCGCCGTTCCGCCCGGGACCTTGCCCCGGAGGAGGAGCGAGGCGTTGAAGCCCGCGTCGACCAGCCGGGCGAACAGGCCGACTCGCGCAAGTCGCCCCGGCGCCCGGAAGACCGGACGGCCCGGGCCGGCGCGACCACTGGGCGAGGGCGAGGCCGCCGAGCGGCTGCTGGACGAGGCGCAGGTAGAGCGTCTCCCCGGTCGGGGCGGACTGGCTGGCGAGGATCGTCTCGTCGAGGCCGCCACGCGGGATGAGGAGCCGGGCGTGACCCTGCTGCGTGCCGACGAGAAGATCGCATTCGGCCAGGTACGGCTCGACCGCCGTCGGGTAGAACAGCTCACCGTTCGTGTACCGGATGACCGGCTCGTACGCGCGCAGGAGCTCGAGGTCGGATGTCATTCGCCTTCGGCCCCGCGCGGGACGGTCCGGTCGGCCACGTCGCCACGGCCGAATATCGCGCGAACCGCCGGCTGGTTGAGGTAGAGGACGGCGAGGACGAGCAGCCCGAGCCTGAGGTCGTCGCCCCGGCCGAGGAACTCGGAGACGAGGGCGTTCGCCAACCCGATTCCGGCGAGCACGACGGTCACCACGAAACCGATGGGGCGGAGACGGACGAGCGCGATGGCGCCGGCCATCCCGACGACCGCGATCCCGCCGACGACCCAGTCGACGATCCGGTTCGTCCCGACGGCTCGAGCGATGACCGTGTTGCTGTTCGACGGCCGGATGCCCGTGGCGTCGAGCAGGAGGAGGATCGACAGGGCGATCACCAGGAGCGCCACCGCCCACACGCCGAACGGGACGCGGCGCTCGTCGGGTCCAATCGGCTCGGTCACTCGGGTGCCTCCTCGGGCGAATGTCGGGCCGAGCTGGGGTCGCCCAGCTCGTCGGCATCGGCCGCAGCGGTTCATCATGACACGGTCATCGGCGTCACACCGGGCAACAAGATGACCTGAGTCTGTCACTCAAGGTCGCTTGACACGTCCCTCCCGGGTCGCCTATCATCGCGCCTCAGTCGTCCACTCAGAGACGGAGGCCCAGCGCGGTGCTCGCGACGTTCGTCATCGGCCTCCGCGAAGGCCTCGAGGCCGCCCTCATCGTCGGGATCATCGCTGCGTTCCTCCGTCGCGAGGGCCGTCTCGACACGCTCCGGCTCGTGTGGCTCGGCGTCGGCCTGGCGGTCGCAATCTGCGCGCTCGTCGCGGTCGGGCTCCAGATCCTGTCGACGAGCCTGCCCCAGGCCCAGCAGGAAGCCCTCGAGACGATCATCGGTGTCGTGGCCGTGGTGATGGTCAGCTACATGATCGTCTGGATGCGCCGGCACGCGCGCGGGATGAAGGGCCACCTCGAAGGTGCGGCCGGATCCGCCCTTGCCACCGGCACCGCCTGGGCGCTCGTCGGGATGGCGTTCCTGGCTGTCCTCCGCGAGGGGTTCGAGACCGCCGTCTTCCTGCTCGCCGCCTTCCAGGCGTCGCGCGATGCTGTCCTGGCCGGTCTCGGGGCGCTCGCCGGGCTCCTGGTCGCGATCGGTCTCGGGTATGGGATCTACCGCGGCGGCGTCCGGATCAACCTTGCCCGCTTCTTCCGGCTGACCGGACTCATCCTCGTCTTCGTCGCGGCCGGGCTGGTCGCGACCGCGCTGCACACCGGCACATGAGGCCGGCTGGCTCAACGTCGGCCAGGAGACCGCGCTCGACCTGTCAGCGCTGATCCGGCCGGGGACGCCGATTGCCGCCGTGGTGACCGGGATCCTGGGGTTCCAGCCGAAGCCGACCGTCATCGAGATGGTTGGCTGGCTCGCCTACTTCATCCCGATGAGCCTCTACGTCCTCTGGCCACAGCGCCCCTCGCCGAGCGCTCCGACCACGGCCGAGGCGAGCGCCGCCGCCGAGGCCGATGGCGCACGTGCCTCCGTCGTGAGCTGAGCGCTCCCCCGGCCGATCTCCTCACCTGATCGAAGGAGTCCCATGCCCGCCCTCGTTCCGCGCGTCGCTCGGCTCCGATCCACGGCGGTCCTGGTCGCCCTCGTCAGCCTTGCCGGTTGTGCCGGCTCGCCGGCGCCGGCTCGGCCGCCGCCGGCTCGCCGGCCGCCCACCAGGTGCCGGCGGCGGCGCCGACCGGACGGTCGTGATCACGATGACCGATGCCGGCTGCCGTCCGACGCCGAGCACGATCACGGCCGGCCCGGTGACGTTCCGGATCGTCAACCAGGACTCGATGAAGTCGAGCGAGGCCGAGCTGGTCCAGGGTGACCGGATCCTCGGCGAGAAGGAGAACCTGACGCCGGGGCTGACCGGCTCGTTCTCGCTCGAGGTGGGAGCCGGCGCGTACGAGGTCTACTGCCCAGGCGCAGTGACCGAGCGGAGCCCGTTCACGGTCACGGCCGTGGCGTCGTCTGTCGAGCCGAGCGGCGCGGGGTCGAGCCCGTCGCCGGCCGCCGAGCTGACGGCGGCGCTCAGGGCGGCCACGATCGGCTACGCGCCATACGTCCGCCCGCTCAACGGGTACATCCGCCATACGGGGAGCGCCGTGTTCGCCTGTCCGCCCGGGCCGGGGCCCTCGGGCTGGTGGGGGAGAAGCTCCTCGGCTGAGCGCGTCAGGCACTGTTCCCAGCCCACCGATCGGTCAACTATGCTGTGCGGTCAACGCGTCGGTTCGGTCGGCGTGGAGGAAGGGGACCCGATGAGCCTGCGCGAGCTGTACGCCACCCAGATCCGGGTGCTCTGGGAATGGAAGGGCGGCCCATGGGCGCTCTTCAAGCGGCTGGTCCTGACCCTGCTCGTGGCGACCTTCTCGTTCCTGGCCACCGCCTGGATCCTGCCGCGGATCACCGTGGACAGCTTCTGGGCAGCCGCCGGCGCCGTGATCCTGATGGCGCTCTTCAACGCGATCGTTCGGACCGTGCTGCTGGCGTTCGTCGCCGCGCGCTCGTTGATCCTGACCGGGATCCTCGTGATCGTCCTCCAGGTCGTCGCGTTCCTCATCGTCGCCCAATGGGCGCCCGGGGTCCATGTCGACGGGTTCGTCACCGCGCTCATCGGCTCGTTCGTGTTCGCCTTCGTCAACACGGCCCTGACGTCCATCCTCGGGGTCGACGCGGGTGGCTCGTACTACGGGCTGCTCATCCAGACCCTGCTCATCAAGCGCGGCGGGCCGAAAACCGACAAGCCGGGGCTCGTGATCGTCCAGATCGACGGCCTCGCCTATCCGATCCTCGCCGGCCGGATCCGCGCCGGGTCGGTCAACACGATGGCCGGCTGGGTCCGCGACCGGCAGCCACAAGCTGTCGCGCTGGGAGGCGATCCTGCCCTCGATGACCTCGGCCAGCCAGGCCGGCATCCTCCACGGCAACAACGACGGGATCCCGGCATTCCGCTGGTACGAGCGCGAACGGCAGCACCTGATGGTCTCGAGCAACCCGGTCGACGCCGGGGAGATCGTCCGCCGCGTGTCGAACGGCGAGGGCCTTCTCTCGAACAACGGCGCGAGCATCTGCAACTTGATGACCGGCGACGCGACCCGCGCCTACCTGACGACCGCCGCCATCAAGGACGAGTCGCAGGGGATCGGCGACAGCAAGGCCTTCCTCGGGTTCTTCTTCAGCCCGAGCGGCTATCTTCGCTCGTTCACGCTGTTCCTGGGCGAGGTGATCAAGGAGGAGTACCAGGCGCGCAAGACCCGTCGATCCGGGAGTCACGCCGCAGATGCACCGCGGGCTGAAGTACGCCGGGATGCGGGCGGCGAGCAACGTCCTGCTCCGCGACGTGAACACGTCGCTGATCATCGAGGAGATGTACCGCGGGGCGAACGTGATCTACGCCGACTTCACCGACTACGACGAGCTCGCCCATCACTGCGGACCGGAGCGCGTCGAGTCGTTCGAGGCGCTCGACGGCGTCGACGCGGCGATCGGGACGCTGGTCAAGGCCGCCGAGGACGCCCCCCGGCCGTACAAGTTCATCGTCCTGTCGGATCACGGCCAGAGCCTCGGCGAGACGTTCAAGCAGCGCTACGGGCAGAGCCTCGGCGAGGTCGTCCGCGACCTGATGAGCGGGCGGGCCACGCTGGTCCAGACGAAGACGGCCGCCGAGGGATCGACGTTCGTCAACTCGTTCCTGTCCGAGATCACCCGGAGCAAGGGGGTCGGCCCGACCGTGGCCCGGGCGGCCCTGGCCAGCCGGACGACCGACGGCGTCGTCAACCTCGACGAGGAGGACATCCCGCCCCCGGCCGACCCATCGACGATCGCAGTCGTCGGCTCGGGCAACCTCGGCCTGGTCTACTTCACCGGCCACGATCATCGCCTCACCGCCGAAGAGCTCGAGGAGCTCCACCCGAACCTGGTCGCGACGCTCGCCGCTCACCCCGGCGTGGCGATGCTGATGGTCCGCACCCGCGACCAGGGCGCCGTCGTGCTCGGACCGAAGGGCGTCCGCTACCTCGACCAGGACCGGGTCGACGGCGAGGACCCGACGACGCTCTTCGGTCCGCACACGGTCATGAGCCTCAAGCGCGAGGATGCGATGGAGCATGCGCCGGACCTGCTCCTCATCAGCCAGTACGATCCCGAGCTCGGCGAGGTCGCGGCCTTCGAGGAGCTCATCGGCTCGCACGGCGGGCTCGGCGGCCCGCAGACCGAGCCGTTCATCCTCCACCCGACCGAATGGGAGCTCGACGAGGAGGTCCCGCTCGGCGCCCCGGCGATCTACCGGAACATCCGGCGCTGGCTCGAGTCGATGGGGATCGAGCTCGGCAAGGACAAGCCGGGCACGTCGGCCGAACCTGCCCCGGCGCCGACGGAGGCGATCGTCTCCGGGTGACGTCCGCGTCCGGCACGGCCCCCGCGCCAGGCGCCGCCCTTGCGCCCGGCCCGGTTCCGGCGCTCGCCGCGCGGTCCGTCGCCAAGGACTACCGGGGCGGGATCCGGGCGCTCGACGGGATCGACCTCGACATCCCGGTCGGGAGCATCACCGCGCTCGTCGGACCGAATGGGGCAGGGAAGTCGACCCTGATGAAGGCCTGGGTCGGGTTCGAGCGCCCGAGCCGCGGCACGGTAGCGGTGCTCGGCATCGACCCATTTCGGGATCGCGGCGCGGCTCTCGACCGGCTGGGCTACGTCTCACAGCGACCGGCCTTGTACCGGGGCCTGACCGTGGCCGATCACCTCGAGCTGGCCGCCAGCCTTCGGGCGGGCTTCGACCGGGCCCTGTCCACCCGCCGGCTCGACGAGCTCAGCATCCCGCTCGAGCAGGACACCCGGACGCTGTCCGGCGGCCAGCAGGCCCAGGTGATGCTCGCCCTGGCGCTCGGGACCCACGCCCCGGTCCTCATCCTCGACGAGCCGCTGGCGAGCCTCGACCCGCTCGCCCGGCGCGAGTTCCTCCATGTCCTCGTGGACGAGGTGCGCTCCGAGGGCGCGACCGCGGTCCTGTCGTCGCACGTGATCACCGACGTCGAGCAGGCCTGCGACCGGATCGTGGTGCTCGGTGGCGGGCGGAAGATCCTCGACGAATCGATCGCCGAGTCGCTCTCTGCGCATCGCGTCGCCGACGGCGATCCGGCGCCGACTGCCGGGGCCACGCGCGTGGCCGCCTTCCCCGATCCGCTCGGCCAGACGATGACCCTGTGGCGGGTCGCCGCCGGGACGGTCGAACCACCCGGATTCCGGGTCGCGACGCTCGAGGAGCTCGTCCTCGGCCGCCTCGCCTCGAGCCGGCCGCCCCGGCGACCGCCCGCGGGTGGGCCGGCCTGATGCGCACGACGGTTCGGCTCATGCTCAAGTCGCTCCGGTTCGAGTTCGTCGCGCTGACCATGATCCTCGTCCTGCTCGGGCTCGGGGCGCTGGCCGTGGCCTGGCGGCTCGACCAGATCGACCTGCCGACCGAGTGCCTGTACGGCGGGTTCGGGCCGACGCCCGAGTTCGACTTCGAGACCGCCTGCGCGGCCAAGCAGGAGGCGTTCTACGACGTCGACGGGAAGGGCGGGCTCGTCCTCGTGTTCGCGGTGTTCGTGCCGGTCATCGCGGGGCTCCTCCTCGGGGTCCCGCTCGTCGGGCGCGAGCTCGAGAGCGGGACGGCCTCGCTGGCCTGGACCCTGAGCCGGTCGCGCTGGCGGTGGTACCTCCGGCGGGCGGTCCCGCTCAGCCTGATCGTCGGCCTGATCCTCCTTCTCCCAGCGATCACGACCGTCGTCATGGAGGGAGCCCGCCAGCCCGGGATCGATCCATGGGCATCGTTCAACAACGGCAGCCTGCGCGGCCCTGTCCTCCTGTTTCGCGGCCTGATGGCGCTTGGCCTCGGCGTGCTCGTCGGCGCCGTCCTCGGCCGGCTGCTGCCCGGGGTCATCGTGGCCGGGCTGTTGACGATCGTCGTCGTCGGGGCGATCCCGATCGTGATCCAGGACTACGCCCGCTCGATCGCCGAGTGGCGACCGGCCGAGCAGAGCACGGGCAACGCGGACCTGGCGTTCGACTTCGCCTACCGGGACCGGGCGACGGGCGAGATCCTCGCCTTCGACGCGGCCTATGCCCGGGCGCCGCAGCTCCCCGACATCGGCCCGGACGAGGACTGGATCGCGAGCCACTTCGAGCAGGTCACGCTCGTCGTCCCAGGCGCGCGGTACCCCGAGCTCATGGCCCTCGAAAGCGCCGCCCTCGCGGCCGTCGCCGTGCTGGCGATCGGCCTTGGCGGCGTCGTGACGAACCGTCGCCGTCCGACGTAGGCGGCGGCACGGGACGGCGCGTTGACGGAACGCACGTTAATTCCGATAATGTGGGTCGGAATTAGGACGCAGCGCCGTCCATCGTCCAGGACCCGGAGGCCTGCCCCGGATGGCCATCGCCAAGCCCGTCGTCAACAACGACCGATCGCAGTTCGATTTCAAGGACGACATCGTCTACCTGACCGAGACGAAGCGCGGTCTGACCCGCGAGACGGTCGAGGAGATCAGCGCGATCAAGAACGAGCCGGACTGGATGCTCAAGTTCCGGCTGCGCGCATACGACCACTTCCTGACCCGGCCGATGCCGGCCTGGGGTGGCGACCTGACCCACATCGACTTCGACCGGATCGTCTACTACCGCAAGCCGTCAGAGCGCGAAGAGAAGTCGTGGGACGACGTCCCGGAGAAGATCAAGGCGACCTTCGAGAAGCTCGGGATCCCCGAGGCTGAGCGCAAGTTCCTGGCCGGGGTCGGCGCCCAGTACGACAGCGAGGTCGTCTATCACTCGGTCCGCGAGGAGCTGACCAAGATCGGGGTCGTGTTCATGGGCACGGACCAGGCCCTGATCGAGTACCCGGAGATCTTCAGCAAGTACTTCGGGACGGTGGTCCCGCCCGAGGACAACAAGTTCGCTGCGCTCAACAGCGCCGTCTGGTCGGGCGGCTCGTTCGTCTACGTGCCGAAGGGCGTCGAGGTCCCGCTCCCGCTCCAGGCCTACTTCCGGATCAACGGCGAGAACACCGGCCAGTTCGAGCGGACGCTGATCGTCGTCGACGAGGGGGCCAAGGTCCACTACATCGAGGGCTGTACGGCGCCGATCTACGCGACGGACTCGCTCCATGCCGCGGTCGTTGAGGTGATCGCGCTGCCCGGATCGAAGGTCCGCTACACCACGATTCAGAACTGGTCGAACGACGTCTATAACCTCGTCACCAAGCGAGCCCACGCCCACGCCGACTCCAGGGTCGAGTGGATCGACGCGAATACCGGCTGTCTGACCGGTGATGCACTCGTCCTGAAGAACAACGATCTCGTGCCGATCGCCGAGATCAAGCCGAACGAGCACGTCTACTCGCTGACTCCCGAGTTCGAGATCGCTCGGAGCAAGGTTGTGGCGACGCGCGAGAACGGACCTGAGCCCGTCTTTGACCTCGTTCTCCAGAACCACCGACGCGTTCGTGCCACGGCGAATCACCCATTCCTGGTGATGCGCAAGACCGGGCGGACCCGACGAGTCGGATGGCTTCCGTTAGCCTCGATCATCGAAGGAGACGAGCTGGCGGTCGTCGGCCAGTCGCCGGATCGTGGCGAACCACGTCGTTTCGGCGCGGTCGCCCTGCGGCCGCGCAGTCGGAAGCCGTTCCGGGCCCCTGCCGAATCGACCGACGAACTCATGTGGCTCCTCGGGTTCTACCTTGGCGACGGCTTCACGGATGGGCCGAACCGGATCGCGTTTGCCGTGCCGGACAGCGACCCCGCGTGTGAGCGAGTGAAGGCGCTCGTTAGAGACCTCTTCGGGTTGGACACCACCCGAGCTCGGGGCATAGTCCTTCGCGTCGCGTCCGCGCCCCTTCAGGATTGGCTACTGGCCGCTGGGTTCGGTGGGAACGCTCACACGAAGCGGATCCCTGCTTGGGTGTTCCGACTGCCGCACAGTCAGAAGCGGGCGCTAATTGACGGATACATTGCAGCCGATGGGCACGTGCGGCCCGGCCACAAGAACATGTCGGTGACGAGTGCCAGCCGCGAGCTACTCGAGCAGGTGCGCCAGCTTGCGATCTCGGCGGGGCTAAACCCGCTCAAGATCTCGGAATGGACGCGCCGAGAGAAGAAGCCGCTTGGCCGCGAGGAAAAGGTCTACACCCATTACTTCCTGTATTTCGGCGATGAAATCCTGGACGGTCCAGTCCATTTCGTTCCGATCGCGACCATGAGCTACGGCGGCGAGCAGAAGACCTACGACATCGAGGTCGAGGGGACGGCGAACTTCATCGCCAACGGGATCTTTGCTCACAACAGCAGGCTGACGATGAAGTACCCGGCGATCTACCTGCGCGGCGAGAACGCGACGGCGGACATCATCTCGCGTCGCGGTTGCCGGCGCCGGTCAGCACCAGGACACCGGGGCGAAGGCCGTCCACCTCGCGCCGAACACCCGGAGCCGGATCGTCAGCAAGTCGGTCTCGAAGGACGGCGGCCGGGCGACCTACCGCGGCCAGCTCAAGGTCGCCCCCGGTGCGACGAACGTCGTGGCCAGCGTCCGTTGCGACGCGCTGATGCTCGACGACATCAGCCGGAGCGACACGTACCCGTACATCGACATCCAGGAAGACGACACGACGATGACCCACGAGGCCGTCGTCGGCAAGATCAGCGCGGACCAGATCTTCTACCTGATGAGCCGCGGGCTGACCGAGAACGAAGCCCAGAACCTCGTCGTCCAGGGCTTCCTCGAGGTGTTCACCAAAGAGCTCCCGATGGAGTACGCGATCGAGTTCAACCGGCTGGTCAAGCTCGAGATGGAGGGGTCGCTCGGATGACGGCACCGACGGCCAATGCCGCCGGAGACGCCTCGATCGCTCGGCCTCGACCCTCCCGGCGGGGGACCGCCGACATCCCGTTCAGGTTCCCCGATCGCGGTCTCGCCCAGGCCCTCGCCGCCGAGCGCTCGGAGCCCGGCTGGCTGCGGGCGGAGCGGCTCGCCGCGTTCAAGGCGTACGACGCGCTGCCGGTCGAGGCGAACCGGCTCTACACCCCGTACGTCGACCTCCGCCCGGCTGAGCTGATGGAGGTTCGGCCGTACGTCCGGACCGAGAAGGTCCCGGTGGGCGAGACCGAGGTCCCAGCCGGGACGGCCGGCCTGATCGAGCTGCGCGAGGACGGCGTTGCTGCGCTGTCGCTGTCACCCGAGGCGACCGCGGCCGGGGTGATCCTCGAGACGTTCGCCACCGCGCTCGAGCGCGACCCGGCCGGTCTCCGGGCGGAGCTCGAGGGTGGCCGGACCCTCCCGGTCGACGACAAGCTCGCCCAGCTCGCCCGGGGCTTCTGGAGCCAGGGCGTCCGGCTCGTGGTGCCGGCCGGGGTTCACCTGGACCGACCCCTCCTCGTTCGGTGGGCGGTCGGGACCCCAGGTAGAGCCTTGGTCTCACGGACGCTCGTCCGGCTCGGTGAGGGGGCGGCCGCGTCGATGGTTGAAGAGCTCGTCGGGTCTGGCCCGACGATCGACTGCGCCGAGGGCGAGCCTGTCCCCCAGTCGTTCTTCGGTGGCACCCTCGAAGTCGTCCTCGAGCGGGCCGCGAGCCTGTCGGTCGCGTCGATCCAGGACCTGCCGGCCGGGGTCATCGCCTTCCAGCATCGCCACGCAGCGATCGGCGCCGCGGCGACCCTCCACTGGGCGCTCGCCCAGCTCGGGGGACGACTGGTCCGGTCGCGGGTCGACAACCGGCTCGACGGCGACGGCGCCTCGGTCGAGCAGGTCGAGATCGTGTTCGGCTCGGGCGACCAGGTCTTCGACCTGACCTCGTACACGCGTCATGTTGGCCGCGACACGACCGGCAACCTGCTCAGCAAGGGCGCGCTCCAGGATGCCGCCCGGAGCTACATGAAGGGCCTCATCGTCATCGACAAGACCGCGGTCGGCACCGACAGCTTCCTCGGCGAGTTCGGGATGAACCTGTCGCGCCAGGCGCGAGCGGTCGCCATCCCGAGCCTCGAGATCGACCAGCCGGACTGCCGCCGGGCCGCGCACTCGTCGTCCGTCGGGCCGATCGACGAGACCCAGCTGTTCTACCTCGAGAGCCGCGGGATCGACCCGGACGAGGCGCGCAAGTTCATCGTCCTCGGCTTCCTCGAGCCGGTCGTCGCCCGCGTGCCGCTGGCGGCGACCCAGGATCTGCTGCGCACGCTTCTCGAGGACAAGTGGGCGGCCGGGACCCACGCGGTCGCCGGCGCCGCATGACCCCGACCCGGGGACAGACCCCACGACGCGGTGACCCGCCGGGTCGATCTGATCGCGGTCGACGAGGTCCCGGCGGGCACGATGCAGATGGCCTGGGTCGACGGGACGGATCCCGTCCTCGTGGTCAACGTCGACGAGGACATCCGCGCCTTCCAGGGGATCTGCAGTCACGAGTACTTCGAGCTCGACAAGGGCTTCCTGACCCGCGACTCGCTGACCTGTGCGCTTCACCTGTCACGGTTCGACCTCGAGACCGGCGATGCGCTCGACCCGCCGGCCGAGGTGCCGATCCTCCGCTATCCGGTCGTCATCGAGGACGGGCGCGTCCTGATCGAGGTCCCCGAGGGCCGGTTGCCCGTCAACGAGTAGCCCGCCGGTCAGCGGCTGGCGCCGCTCCGCAGGCCGGTGGGCGCACCGCGTGGGCGGGTCAGCGAGAAGCGTTCCTCGCCCGGACCCGCCGCCGCGCCCAGCAGCCGCTCGACGACGTACTCACCGATCCGCGGCCCGTGCTTGAAGCCATGGCCCGACCCGCCCCCGACGATCCAGACGTTGTCCAGCTCCGGATGGCGGTCGATGATGAAGTTCGTGTCAGGGGTCGTCTCGTACTGGCAGACCCGGGACTCGACGATGGGGCCATCGGCCAGTCCGGGCAGCCGCCGGCGGAGGAACCGGCGCGCAGCCTCGATCGATGCCGGTTCGACGACCCGTTCCCCGTCGGTCGGGTCGAACCGCGCCCCGTAGTCGTCCGAGCCGACCTTGGGGGCGCGGCCGTCGACCGCCGGGACCCCGAACCAGGCGTCCTCGAAATCGATCCAGGTCGGGAGGTGGTCGCCGTCGAACCGGGCGTCACCCGCAGACGGCCCGAAATAGAGGACGTCCTGGCGGGTGACCCGGACAAGGTCGCCGATGAGCGACGGGAACAGCGCCGGGAGCCACGGGCCGGCCGCGAAGATGAACCGCTCGGCCGCGAGCCGCGACCCGTCCGGCAGGACGACGTCGACGAGCCGTGCGCCGTCCGTGCGACCGGGCCTGACCGACCCGATCTCGAGCTGTCCGCCCTCCCGCGCGAACGCTCGGCCGACGGCCAGGACCGCTCGCCGGGCAAGGAGCGCTCCGCCCTCCGGCTCGAAGGCTGCAAAGGCCAGATCGGCCGTCCCGACCTGTGGCCAGCGGACGCCGATCTCGTCGACGGAGAGTCGCTCGACCGGGATCCCAAGGCTGGTCAACGTCGCGATCGAGGTGGTCTCGAAACCGTCCTCGCGATGCGCGAACCAGACCACCCCGGTCGCCTCGAACAGCCGCTCGCCCCACTCGTCGCCGAACCGGCGCCAGTGACCAAGCGCCCGGCGCGACCAGCCGGCGTAGAACGCGTCTGCCCCGTGCGAGCTGCGGATGATCCGGGTCTCGTCGGACGAGGTCGCCCGTGGGTTGCCGGCGCCCCAGGCGTCGACGAGCGTCGTACGCAGGCCGGCTCGCCTCGCCCAGAAGGCCGTCCAGGCGCCCATCACCCCAGCCCCGGCGACGAGCAGGTCGGGCGGGCCGCTCACAGGTCGATCGTCCACCACGAGAGCGCAGGCGCCACGATCGTTACGCGCTTCGGACGATCTGCCGGTGCCTGGCCAGGATCGCGCTGGCGAAGACTAGATCGGCGATTCCGGTGCCGAGGTGGGTCACCACCACCCGACCGGCGGGCGGACGATGGACGCTGTCGAGGATCGCCGCTCCGAGGGTGGTCGCCGGATCGGGGTAGTCGTCGAACAGGCCGGCGGCGCGATTCGCCAGGAACTGGCCGGTCTCGTCGACGAGGAACAGGGCGGCATCTCGGGCAACCTCGGCGGCGCAGGTCGTGGCGTAGTCGACCGGCACGACGAGCGCGTCGGGCGCCAGCCAGTCGTTCGTCATCACCTGCCGGACCGGACCGAACGACACGGCGCAGATCACGACGTCTGCACCGGCGACGGCCTCCGCGTGAGTCCGCCGCGACGCGGGCGGCGCCGACGCCCGGGGTCGCCTCGGCCACCCGTGCGAGCGCCTGGGCCCGGTCCGGATGACGGTCCACGACGTGGATCGTCGCCCCGGGCAGGACATGCCCGACGATCGGCACGTGGGCACGGCCCTGGACGCCCGCGCCGAGGATCGCCACGTGGTACATGCCGCCCGACGCGGGCGGTGGCGCGAACCGGTGGATCGCAACGCCGCTGATCGCGGCGGTCCGTGCCGCGGTGACCGGACCACCGTCGAGGATCGCGAGCGGTCGCCCGGTCGCCGGATCGTTCATGACGATCACGGCCGCGATCGTCGGCAGCTTCAGGTCACCATTCGCCGGGTACCCGACGACCCACTTCATCCCGAGCAGGTCCGCCCCGCCGTCCGGGTCCCGGCCACGCAGGTAGGCCGGCATCGCGTGCCCGAAGGAGGCCGGCGAACGGGGATGGACGCCGATCTTGGCCGGCAGCTCCGCGGAGCCGTCGGCCAGGGCGACGAGCGCCCGTTCGGCGAGATGGAGCTGCTCGCCGAGCGGCGGCATGGCGGCGAGGACGTCGTCCGCGCTGAGATAAGGCAGCGGTTGCACGGTCACCCGGCAAGTCTAGGGTGCCCGCGCCGGGCCGGGATCGTCGCTACCATCAGGCGGTGGCCGCGATCGACATCGAGCAGAGTCTCGACAACCTCAAGCTCGAGCGCGACGCGATCGTCCTGTACGACGCGCTCGCCAGCATCGATCGGGATCCGCGCCGCGCGCTGGCGTTCCGGACGATCGCCGGCAACGAGCGTCGTCACGCCGAGGTCTGGGCCGAGAAGCTGCGCGGCCTCGGGGCGGACGTGCCGCCGGCGACGGGTCCGCGGGTCCGCGTCCGGACCATCATCTGGCTGGCCCGTCTGTTCGGGACCAAGGCCGTCAGCGATCTCGTCCAGGCGCTCGAGGGGGACGAGGAATCGAGCTACGAGGCCCAGGCCTCGCCGGAAGTCCTGGCGATCGCCGCCGACGAGCGCGAGCACGCCGAGATCTGGAAGCGGCTCGAGAACGGGTCGCCGATCGGCGGGCCATCGACCGACGCATTGCGCTCCGCGCACGCCGGGCGCGCGCCGGGGTCGATCGGCCGCGACGAGCAGTGGCATCGGGCCGGTCAGTCGGGCACCCTCAGGGCGGTGATCTTCGGGGTGAGCGACGGGCTCGTCAGCAACACCAGCCTGGTCATGGGCGTGGCCGGCGCAGCCAGCGGGGAGTCGCGCTTCATCCTGCTCGCCGGGATCGCCGGGCTACTGGCGGGTGCATTCAGCATGGCCGCCGGCGAGTACATCTCGATGCAGTCGCAGCGCGAACTCTACGAGCGGCAGATCGCGCTCGAGCGGGCCGAGCTCGAGGCGATGCCCGAGGAGGAGGCGGCGGAGCTCGCCGCCGTCTACCGGGCCAAGGGCTTCGCCCCCGACGAGGCGGACCAGATCGCGGCGCGGCTGCTGGCGGAGCCGGAGCGAGCCCTCGATACGCTGATCCGGGAGGAGCTGGGCCTCGATCCGGACCAGCTGGGGTCGCCCTGGAAGGCGTCGGCCGGATCGTTCGTCGCGTTCGCCATCGGCGCCGCGATCCCGGTCATCCCTTTCCTGTTCGGAACCGGCCAGGCGATCGTCGTGCTGAGCATCGTCCTGAGCCTTGCCGCGATGTTCGCGGTCGGGGTCGGGGTGAGCCTCCTGACCGGCCGCGGGGCGATCTTCTCCGGGCTCCGCCAGGTCGCGATCGGCGGGACCGCGGCCGCCGTCACGTTCTTCGTCGGCCGGCTCATCGGCGTGTCGGTCAGCTAGCGGCCGGACGGAGGCGGTCGAGGATGGCGTCGCTGGGACGGATCGTCGGGGCGCTCGCTGCGGCGATCGCGGTCATGTTGATCTTCCTGCTGTGGGTCGGCTGGCCCGGGTTCCTCGCGGTCGCCGCAGGCGGCGTCTTCGGAGTCGCGTTCCTGATCGTCGCGACCTCGCTCGGGGACGATCCGACGGCGGCCGACCGAGCGTGGCGCGAACAGGCTGGCGACCTGACCGGATCGCCGGTCGGCGAGCCCTCGACCGTGGCCGAACCGCCGGCGTCGGGTGACGATCCACGATGAGCCCGGACCCGATGACCGCACGGTTGGCTGCCGAGGGCCTCGTCGCCCAGGCATGGTCGAATGGACCGGGCGACACGTACGGGGTCCACGACCACGACTACGACAAGGTGATCGTCGTGGAGCGCGGCTCGATCGTGTTCGGCTTGCCGGCGACCGGCGAGCGGGTGGCGCTCGAGGCGGGCGATCGGCTCGAGCTCCCGGCCGGGACGGCCCACCGGGCAGACGTCGGCCCGGGCGGGGTCACCTGCCTCGAGGCCCATCGGCCGGCTGGTGCGCTTCCGCCCGGGCCGAGACGTCGACGTGCGGGGGACTGGTAGGCTGGCGCTCGCGCGCCGTCGAGACGGCGGCTCAGCGCCGGCCGAGGAAGGCCCAGTAGGGGAGATCGTTGCGCGGGTCGTACGATGCCTGGTGCCCGTCGGCGGGGTCGACGAGGACCGCCACGACGGCAAACACGATGACAGCGGCGAGGCCGATCACGAGAAGCATGAGCGGTACCTCCTTTCTCTTATGATTGCGTGCTGATCGAGATGATAGCCTAACAAATCGGCATCGTCAAACACTACTGACTAATGGATGTCGGCAATTGGCCAAGAAGGACCAGCTCAGCGCCAACGACCTCAGGATCCTCGAGGTCCTCCAGCGGGACGGTCGTGCCTCGTACGCGGAGATCGCGGCGGCGGCGGGCATGACGGCGCCGTCTGCCCATGAGCGGGTCAAGCGACTCGAGGCGCGTGGGATCGTCCGGGGCTACGCGGCTCACCTCGACGCCGCGGCGGTCGGGTACGGTGTTCTCGCGTTCAGCTGGATCCGCCAGTCGCCGGGCATGGCGACGGTCGATCCCACCGCCGACTTCGCCGGGATCCCGGAGGTCGAGGAGTGCCATCACGTCGCCGGCGAGGCCGACTACCTGCTGAAGATCAGGGCGACCGACACGCTCGACCTCGAACGGGTCATGCGCTCGGTCCAGGCTATCGTGGGCGTCTACACGAGCGAGACCGAGATCGTCTTCTCGACGGGCTTCGAGCGTCGGCCGATCCCGCTCGTGCGTGAAACCGGCGACGGGCCCGGAGCGTAATCATGGCGGGATCGCGAACCGATCCGATCGAGGATGCGCGGCTCGTGGCCGAGGTGATCGCTGGTTCAGAGGATGCGTTCGCGGCGCTCTATGACCGTCATGCGGGCGCCGTGTACGCGGCTGCCTCGCGCCTGACCTCCGATCGCCAGCTCGCGGAAGACATCGTGCAGGAGACCTTTCTCGCCTTGTGGAACCGTGCCGAGCAGTTCGACTCGACCCTGGGCTCGCTCGCCGCCTGGCTGCTCACGATCGCCCGGAACCGGACGGTCGACCGGTTGCGGGCTGCCGGCCGCCGCCCGACGATCGTCCCGATCGGGATCGCCCGGCTCGGCGACGAGACGGACGCCGCGACCCTCGAACGAGTCGCCCGTTCGGGCGAGGTCGTCGGGGGCTCGACGATGGATCGCAGCCCGGAGGCAGAGCTGGCCGGGGCCGAGCTCCGGGAGACGCTCCGCGAGGCGCTGGCCAAGATGCCGGGCTTCGAGCGCGAGGTGATCCTGCTCGCCTATCGCGATGAGCTGACCCAGAGCGAGATCGCCGAGCGCCTCGGCTGGCCTCTCGGCACGGTCAAGACGAGGACTCGCCGGGCACTGCTCAAGCTGCGCGGCGTGCTCGGTCCGGATCTTGGTCCGGTGCCGCTGGCCGACGGCCCGGTGCCCGATGTCGATCGGATCCGGGTGAGGGTCGAGTCATGATCGACCACGCGGAGGTGCGCGAGCGCCTCGAGCTGGCCGCGGTCGAACCGGGCGGGCTCGATCGGCTGGCCGCCGGCGACACCGGCGAGTCGGCGGCGATCGCCGGCCATCTCGCCGGTTGTCCGAGCTGCACCGAGGAGGCGCGCCGGCTGGCACAGGCCGCGCCGGTCATCGCGGCTGCGGCCCGAGCCGTGCCACCCGAAGCGCTCCGCGAGCGGACGCTGACGCTCGTCCGCGAGACGGGCAGACCGCGGGGGCGAGCGGCCGCGGAGCCCACCGCCAGCTCAGTGGAGTCGCCGGCCGCACCCGTCCCGATTCCGGTCTCGTCGCGACATCGATCGTTCGGTTGGCTGACCGCGATCGCCGCGGTGATCGCGATCGTTCTGCTCGCGGCCGGTGGGCTGTTCGGCGTCCGGGCGATCCAACAGCTCAGGGATGAGTCGGAGGCGCTCGCCGAGCTCAACACGGCGACCCTTCGCGTCACGGCCCACCCAGACGCGACCCGGGTCCGGCTGGTGTCGACCTCGGCGCCCTCGCCGGCGAACGGCGGAACCCTGCTCTTCTCGCCGGCCTCGACCGAGCTCGTGATCAGCGCTCCGGGCCTGGCCGAGCCTTCATCCGGACAGCGGTTCGCCTGCTGGCTCACGCGGCCCGATGGATCGCGAGCTCGGATGGGCTACATGGACTTCGGGGGTGGGCTCGCCTACTGGACCGGCTGGGACGACAAGCTCCATGACGCGGGACCCGGCACGACCTTCGGCGTGACGCTGGTTGACGCCGCCGGGCAGCCGGTCGGCGCGGGCGACGTCCTCGTCGGTTCCGTCAGTCAGGACTGACCGGCGGTTGGTGCCCGCCGGTTGGGCGCTCAGGCTCTCGAGCCGTCCGGACTGATCGCTTCATCCCGCCGGAAGCTCGCGAGGTCCGGCCACTCGGTGCCGCAGGCCAGGCATTCGATCGCCGGTTCGCCCTGGAGTCGGACGTCGGTCGGGATGCCCAGGGTGTCGTTCGCGACCTGGACGCTGGTCAGCTCGACGTCGGGTGGCTCGACGAGCGCGAGGCGGTGTGCGCCGCATCTCGGGCAGGCGTCCTTCGAGCGTTCGTCGGTGGTCATGGGCTGGCTCTCCGCAGTCGTGGTCGTCGACCATCATGGCGCCGCCGACCGATCCGCGCCAGCCGGCGCGCCTCCTGGGGCCTGGTCGGCCGATCAGGGATCGACCGTGGCGTCGGTTACGGCCACCTCGTCGTCCGTCGAGCGATCCGCGCCGGTGTCGCCGGTCGGCGCGTCCGCCAGCGCTCCGGCGTCGTCGCTCGGGCCAAGGTCGTCGGGCTCCGGATCGCCCTGGACGTCGGCCAGCACCAGATAGACCAGCGCCCCACCGATGACGATGCCGAGGATGAGCAGCCACCACTGGAACTCGGCGTTCACGCTGGGCGGCACTCGAGGACGGGGCTGGTCGGCACGGGCGCCAGTATAGGGACGGGCCGGGCGGACGGCCCGGGCGACGCCAGCCGCTACACTCCGGGGCGTCCATGATCGACCTGACGCCTGATCCGATCGCCATCCAGCTCGGACCGCTGCCCGTGTACTGGTATGGGATCTGCTATGCGCTTGGCCTCCTGGCCGCATACCAGGTCATGCTGCTGGAAGCGCGCCGTCGCGGGCTCGACACCGAGATCATCATCAACGGCCTGATCATCGTGGCGGTCGCCGCCCTCATCGGCGGCCGGCTCTACCACGTCATCGACCAGTGGTCGCTCTACAAGGACGACCCGGTCACGATCCTGCTGCCGATCCGGCGCGTCCCGGAGGGCGGCTACGCCTTCGCCGGGTTCAGCGGTCTCGGGGTGTACGGCGGGCTGCTGACCGGGACGATCGCGGCCTGGGCCTACCTGCGCTGGAAGCGCCAGCCGTTCTGGCGCTGGGCCGACGTCGTCGCGCCCGCGCTGTTCGCGATGCAGGCCATCGGGCGGCTCGGCAACTTCTTCAACCAGGAGCTGTACGGGCCCCAGACGGATCTTCCGTGGGGGATCGCCATCCAGTGCAAGCACCGGGTGGAGCCGTACCTGTGCCCGGCCGGATCGGACCCGAACTCGACGCTGGGCCAGCACTTCCAGCCGCTGTTCCTCTACGAGTCGCTGTCGGCGATCCTCGGGTTGCTGTTCCTGCTCTGGCTCGGGCGGCGCTTCTCGAACCGGCTCCGGCCGGGTGACCTCCTGCTGATCTTCTTCATCTGGTACAGCACGACCCGCTTCCTGCTCGAGTTCATGCGCTCGGGCTACAACTGGACGCTGGGCGGCATCCCGACGGCCCAGATCGCCTCGGCGATCGCGATCGTCCTCGCAGCGACGCTGCTCGTCGTCCGCCATGCTCGACCCGGGCGGAGCGTCGGCGAGATCGAGGCCGAGGAGCGGGCGTCGGCCGCTGTGGCGACGGCACCGCCCGCGGCCGACGAGCCGGCAGCAGCGCCGGACCAGCCGCCGGAGTCGCCGCGGGAGTCGACCGCCGACGACGGCCCGCCCGGGGAGTCCGGAGCCGCCGCGACGTGACCGGGCCGGCCGACGAGGGACCACCGGCCCGAGCCGGCCGGTCGCGCCGACGGCGGCCACCGCCGGGCCGGATCGCGCCGGAGGCCCTCGCGGCCGCCCGGGGCGGCGCGGTCGAGGGTCTCGACTGGCTCGGCCGACCGCCCGAGGCCAGGGCCAGCCTCCTCGTTCGAGCGCTGGCGGTGGTCGCCCGGGTCGTCCTGTTCGGCGTGTTCCGGTTCCGGGTCGAGGTCGACGGACGCGAGCTCGTGCCGCGCGGCGGCGGGTTCCTCGTGGTCGCGGCCGCGCATCGCGGCTGGATGGACCCGTTCGTCGTGCTCTACGCCCTGCCGCTCGAACCGCGGGTCTGGTTCCTCGGCTCGGGACCGTCGGCGTTCGGTCCTCGCTGGCGAGAGCGGTTGATCCACCGGGTCGGGGGCCTGCTGCCGGTCTGGCGTGGCGGGGTCGGGGTCGAGAAGCACGTGGCAGCGGCCCGCGCGGTCCTCGCCAACGGCGCGGTCTTCGCCCAGATGCCGGAAGGAACGATCAGCGGCCCGCCGGGACGGATCGGGCCGTTCCGGATCGGCTCGGCGCTCATCGCGCTGCGCACCGGCGCACCGGTCGTCCTGCTCGCCATGGCCGGCACGGAGGAGCTCTACCTCGGCCGTCGGATGGGCGCCCGGATCCTTGCCCCGACGAGCGTTGCGGAGCTCCTCGGGCCCGACTGGGACGGACGCCTGCCGGCCGAGGGCAGCCGGGAGGAGCTCGAGCTGGCCCGGAGGGTGACCGACGGATTCGCGGAGCGCCTGGGTCCCGCGGTCGAGGCGCTCTACCCGCGGACGGTCGACCCGGCCGGGCACCCGCGCCGGCTCCACGACCGCCTGACCTGGCTGCTCATCCGGAAGGGTCGGATCGACCGCGACGACGCCCCGGACGCCGCCACCGACAGTCCGACGGACTAGGCATTCCGCCATACTCGGCTCGATGGACTACGCCGAATCGATCCTCGACCTGGTCGGGAACACGCCGCTCGTCCACCTCACCAGGGTCACCCGCGAGCTGGGACCGCAGGCCCGCCAGCCGCTCATCCTGGCCAAGCTCGAGGCGCTCAACCCGGGCGGTTCCGTGAAGGATCGGATCGGCCTGCCGATGATCGAGGCGGCCGAGCGCGCCGGCCTCCTCCAGCCCGGCGGCACGATCATCGAGCCGACGAGCGGCAACACCGGTCACGGGCTGGCGATCGCCGCCGCGCTGAAGGGCTACCGCTGCATCTTCGTGATGGCCGACAAGCAGTCCTCGGAGAAGCAGCAGCTCCTGCGAGCGTACGGCGCGGAGGTCGTCCTGTGTCCGACGAACGTCGCGCCCGAGAGTCCCGAGAGCTACTACAGCGTGGCCGCCCGGCTGGCCCGTGACATCCCCGGTGCGTTCAAGCCGGACCAGTACTGGAACCAGGAGAACCCGAGGGCCCACGAGGCGACGACCGGACCCGAGCTCTGGCGCCAGACCGACGGCCGGATCGGGCACCTGGTGGCCAGCGTCGGGACCGGCGGCACGATCAGTGGCGCCGCTCACTTCCTGAAGCGGCAGAACCCGGCGATCGTCGTCGTCGGCGCCGATCCCGAGGGCAGCATCCTGTCGGGTGACGTCGCGCGGCCCTACCTGACCGAGGGGATCGGCGAGGATTTCCTGCCCGGGACGCACGATCCGGCGGTCGTCGACCGCTGGGTGCGAGTGTCGGATCGCAACTCGTTCGCGGCCGCCCGCCGGTTGACGCGCGAGGAGGGCATCCTCGCCGGCGAGTCGAGCGGGACCGCGCTCGTGGCGGTCCTCGACGAGGCCCGCCGGATCATGGCCGAGGATCCGGCCGGGGCGCCCGATCACGTGGTCGTCGTGATCCTGGCGGACGGCGGCCGGTCGTATCTCTCGAAGCTCTACAACGACGAATGGATGCGGGCGAACGGGCTGATGGATCGGCCGGGAGCCGTCAGCCGGGTGTCCGAGCTTCTCGCCGGCCACGTTCACGGACCGGCGCTCCCGGACCTCGTCGTGGCCCGGACGACCCAGCGCGTCGGCGAGGCGATCGCGACGCTCCAGGACTACGGGATCAGCCAGATGCCGGTGTCCGAGGCGCCCGACGGCAACGACCTGGCCGCGATCGTCGGGGCGATCTCCGAGAAGGGGCTGCTCGATCGTGCGTTCCGCGACCCCGAGGCGGTCGAGCGGACGGTTGGCGAGGTGATGGACCGACCCCTCCCGATCGTCGACGCCGAGGCGTCCCTGGCCGAGGCGTTCGCCCACCTCACCGGTGGAGCGCCGGCACTGCTCGCGGTGCGCAAGGGTCGCCCGGTCGGGATCGTCACCAAGCTCGACCTGCTCGAGTACCTGTCGCGCCAGTCATCGCCGGGCAGCTGACCGGCCGGCCTACAGCCAGGGCAGCGTCACCGGCAGCAGCGCGTTGAGGAGCAGGCCCAGGGTGAGCAGCCCGCCGGCCCGGCGGGTGTGGATGAACGCATAGCCGACGAACCACAGCGGCCAGCCTCGCTCCGGGTAGCCGGGTGGCGGCCCGGCCGGCTTTGGCTCGGCGAACACCGCGAGGACCTGGCGCAGGCGCGGGATCCCGAGCGCCACCAGCAGGACCCAGGGCCCGAGCAGTCCGCCCAGCACGGCGAGCAAGGTCAGCGGGTAGAACAGGATCATCAGCCAGCTGCCCACCAGCCGCGCACGGGCCTCGCCGAGGATCACCGGGAGCGTCCGGACGCCGAGCTTGGCGTCGGCCTCGATCTTGTCGATGTGCTTGCCGAACAGGACCGCCGTGACGATCAGCGCGTACGGCACCGATGCCAGCAGGACCCACCCGCCGACCGTGCCGGAGGCCGCCAGGAAGGTGCCGCCGACCATGAGCGGGCCCCACACGAGGAACACGCCCGGCTCGCCGAGGCCGTGATACTTGAGCCGGATCGGCGGCGCGACGTAGAACACGGAGATGAACAGGCCAGCCAGCGCGAAGACGACGATCAGCGGCCCACGGACGACCGCCAACCCGAGCATGATCGCCGCGCAGGCGCCGTTGACGAGCAGGATCGCGGCCCGGAGCTGGGCTTTCGTCACCCAGCCGGAGAGGATCGGGTGCGGAGCGTAGAGCGCCCGGACGTAGTCGTCCGTGTCGATTCCCCCGGTCATGTCGAAGTAGTCGTTGATCATGTTGTTCGCGGCATGAGCGAGGACCAGCCCGACCACCGCCAGCGTGAGCAGGCCGTAGTCGACCGGCGCTGCGCCTGCGACCCGGGCGGCGCCGACGGCGAGCAGCCCACCGATGAGGCCCGACCAGATCGTCATCGGGAAGACGGCCGCCCGGGTGATGACGAGCCACTTCCCGACGGCGTCCATCCGCCCGCTCCGGGGCGGGTTGGCGGTCTCGAGGATCTCCCGCCACCCGGCCAGGCGTTCTCGGAGCGAGAGCGGCCGCTCGACGGCCTCGTCGGGGGTGGTTGGGGCGGCGGTCGTCATCGGTCGGGCCTCGTGTGGAAACGTGCGCTCCGAGGGTAGCACAATCGTCCCGGCGACAGATGCGCATGGTGAGTGGTCGCGGATCGGTCCGGATCGGCGATGATGATGGCGATGGACGACCGGATCGAGACGCTGGCGGTCCACGCCGGCCAGGAACCCGACGAGCTGACCGGGGCGGTCTCAGGCCCGATCTACCAGACGAGCACCTACGCCCAGGAGGCCGTCGGTCGGCCCACTCGCGGCTACGAGTACGCCCGGAGCCAGAACCCGACTCGAGAGCGGGTCGAGCGGGCGGTTGCGACGCTCGAGGGCGGCTCGCACGGGATCGCGTTCGCCAGCGGCTCGGCCGCGACGGCGGCGATCGTCGAGCTCGTGGCGCCGGGCGAGACGATCCTCGCCGGCGACGACGTGTACGGCGGCACCTGGCGGTACCTCGAGCGGGTCGCCCGGCCGCGCGGGATCGAGACGCGCTGGCTCGATCTGGCGGCCGATCCGGCCGGCGCGCTGCGCGCCAACCTCGACCCGCAGACCCGGCTCGTCTGGCTCGAGACGCCGTCGAACCCGCATCTCAAGGTGACCGACATCGAGGCGATCGCCGAGCGTCTCGACGCCCATTCGGGTGCTCGTGGCGAGCGGCCCCTGCTCGTCGTCGACAGCACGTTCGCTTCGCCGGTCATCCAGCGGCCATTGGGACTCGGCGCGGACATCGTGTTCCACTCGGCGACGAAGTATCTCGCCGGCCACTCGGACACGGTCAGCGGGATCGCGGTCACCGGGCGCGACGACCTCGCCGAGCGGCTCCGGTTCCTGCAGAACGCGATGGGCGCAGTGCCGGGGCCGTTCGACTGCTTCCTCGTCCTGCGCGGGCTCCGGACCCTCGCCCTGCGCGTCGAGCGGCACTCGGCGAATGCGGCGACCGTCGCCCGCTCGCTGGCCGCCCGCGAGGATGTCGCCTGGGTCCGCTACCCGGGGCTGGCCGAGGGACCGCACATCCACCCGCAGGCCGAGGTCGCAGCCCGCCAGATGCGCCTGTTCGGTGGCATGGTCTCGTTCGCTCCGCGCGCCGGCGGACGGCACGGCCGCGACGCTCGTGCCCGCGCGATCGCGATCTGCGAGGCGACCCGCCTGTTCACCCTGGCCGAGTCGCTCGGCGGCGTCGAATCGCTGATCGAGCTCCCGGCGATCATGACCCATGCCTCGGTCGCCGGAAGCAGCCTCGAGGTCGACGAAGCACTGATCCGCCTGTCGGTCGGGATCGAGGCGGCCGAGGACCTCGTCGCGGACCTGGCCCGTGCCCTGGATAGCGCCTAGCGGTTAGTCGACGGGCTCCAGATCGATCGTCCGGACCTGGCGCATCCCGCCGCCTTCGGTTCGGACCTGGGCCGTCGGGATCACGTTCCCGGCAAACCGCTCGATGACGGCGATCTCGCCGCTGTACAGGCCGCTGCCGGCGATCCTGACCCGGTCACCGACCGCCAGGTCGGTCCGGCCGTGACGGGCGGCGGTGTTGATCTCCGCGACCGTCGGACGGAGGTAGGGCTCGGGAGCGGTCACGCCGGGGATCGGCGGCTTCGGTTGGGACGGCTTCCGATAGACGGTCTTGCGCTTCGGGCTGGGCACGTTCGGTGGTGGACCTCCCTGGTCGTCTTGCGGTCGGCGTGGGTCGCCGCGACGATCATACGGTGGGGATCGGTCAGGGCGCCACGATGGCCCCCTGACCGGGCGCCGGCGTGAGGGTCGTCTGGGACGTCGCCGGACCGGCGCTCGTCGCGCCCGCGCACCACTTCCTTGCCGTGGACGCAAGGGCTCGACCTGGCGATCCGGTGCATCTGCGTCGCGGGCCAGACCGCCCGATCCGCGACCGCCGGTGGCTGCAACGCGGCCGCAACCTTGCCGCAACCGGGGTCCGGGGGTATCATCCCCCGGACTGCGGAAGCCGACTCCCTCCTGCCGGTGCCCTCGGGCACGGCCAGAGGCACGCGCGGCCGGTCGAACCGATGGCCCATGAGCGGGCGCGGATCGACCCGCCCCGACGCCGACCAGGGAGCGACCGAGAGTGACCGCAAGCCGTACCCAGACCAGGACGAGCCCGCCCGAGATCGGCGGCTCGATACGGGTCAACCTGTCGACCGCCGAGCTGTACGAGGACGCGATCCGGGCCGGCGAGGGCCTGGTCGCCGCCGCCGGTCCACTCGTCGTCCGGACCGGCAAGCACACCGGTCGGAGCCCCGAGGACAAGTTCATCGTCGACGAGCCGTCGAGCCGGGACAAGATCTGGTGGGGCGCGGTCAACCGGCCGATCAACGAGGCCCACTACGACCGCCTCCGGGCGCGCCTCGTCGACCACCTCTCGGGCAAGCTCCTGTACGCGCAGGACTCCTTCATCGGAGCCGCACCCGAGCACCGGCGCAGCCTGCGGGTCTACACCGAGACGGCCTGGGCGAGCATCTTCGCCCGTAACCTGTTCCGCCGGCCGACCGCCGCGGAGCTCGCTGCCTTCGCCCCCAACTTCACGATCATCGCGGTGCCGTCGTTCAAGGCCGACCCGGCGACCGAGGGCACCCGGACCGAGACCGCGATCCTGGTCCATCTCCGCCGGATGGAGATCCTGATCGTCGGTACCGAGTACGCCGGCGAGATCAAGAAGTCCGCGTTCACCGTGATGAACTACCTGATGCCCGACGAGGGCGTCCTGCCGATGCACTCGGCGGTCAACGTCGGAGCGGCCGGCGACTCGGTCGTCTTCTTCGGGCTCAGCGGGACCGGCAAGACGACCCTGTCGGCCGACCCGCTGCGCAGCCTGATCGGCGACGACGAGCACGGCTGGAGCGAGGCGGGCCTGTTCAACTTCGAGGGCGGCTGTTACGCCAAGACGATCCGGCTGAGCCCGATGTACGAGCCGGACATCTTCCAGACGACGAAGCGGTTCGGGACGATCCTCGAGAACGTCGACCTCGATCCGCGGACCCGCGAGCTCGACCTCGACTCGGACCGGTTCACCGAGAACACCCGGGGTGCCTACCCGCTCGAGTTCATCGGGAACGCCGACCCGACCGGGATCGCCGGCCACCCGAAGCACGTGGTCCTGCTGACGGCCGACGCGTTCGGCGTCCTGCCACCGATCGCGCGCCTGACCCACGACCAGGCGGCCTATCACTTCATCAGCGGGTACACGGCGAAGCTGGCCGGCACCGAGATCGGGGTCAAGGAGCCGAAGGCCACGTTCAGCGCCTGCTTCGGGGCTCCGTTCATGCCCCGACATCCCGGCGAGTACGCGGCGATGCTCGTCGACCGGCTCGCCCGCTGGGACGTCCCGGTGTGGCTGGTGAACACCGGCTGGACCGGCGGGCCGTACGGGACTGGTGAGCGGATGAACATCAACCACACCCGGGCCATGGTCCGGGCCGCGCTCGACGGCCGGCTCGACGACATCCCGACGGTCGAGGACCCGATCTTCAGGGTCGCGGTCCCGGCCAGCTGTCCCGATGTCCCGGCCGGGTTCCTCCAGCCGAGGAACACCTGGCAGGACACGGCCGCCTATGACAAGGCGGCGCGCAAGCTCGCCTCGATGTTCGCCGAGAACTTCGCCAACTACCATGATGGGGTCGGCGAGGGCGTCGCCCAGGCCGGCCCGCGGATCGACGGCTAGGAGGGGTCAGCCACAGTGTCCCGCCACAAGGTCACCGTCATCGGCGCCGGCAACGTCGGCGCCACCACCGCCCAGCGGATCGCCGAGGCGGGCCTCGCCGACGTCGTCCTGGTCGACATCGTCGAGGGTCTGCCGCAGGGCAAGGGACTCGACCTGGCCGAGGCGGCACCGGTCGTCGGTCATGACGCCCGGATCGTCGGGACGAACGACTACGCCGACACCGCCGGCAGCGACGTCGTGGTCGTCACGAGCGGTCTTGCCCGGCAGCCGGGGATGAGCCGCGACGACCTGCTGGCCAAGAACGCCGGGATCGTTCGGTCGGTCGTCGAGCAGGCGGCCCGGCACTCGCCCGATGCGATCCTGATCGTCGTCACCAACCCGCTCGACGCCATGTGCCACGTCGCGCTCCAGGCCTCCGGGTTCCCGCGCGAGCGGGTGATCGGGATGGCCGGCGTCCTCGACTCGGCTCGCTTCAGGACATTCATCGCCGAGGAGCTCGGAGTCTCGGTCGAGGACACCCATGCCTTCGTCCTCGGCGGTCACGGCGACACGATGGTCCCGCTGCCGCGCTACTCGACCGTCGCCGGCGTGCCGATCACCGAGCTGCTCAGTCCCGAACGGGTCGCCGCCCTGTGCGAGCGGACGGCCAACGGCGGCGCAGAGGTCGTGGCGCTGCTCAAGACCGGCTCTGCGTTCTACGCCCCGGCCGCCAGTACGTTCGAGATGGTCGAGTCGATCCTCCACGACCGAAAGCGTGTGCTGCCCTGCGCCGTGCTCCTGAAGGGCGAGTTCGGCGTGGATGGGCTGTTCGTCGGGGTCCCGGTGGTCCTCGGCGCGGCCGGCCTGGAGCGGGTCTTCGAGATCGAGCTGACCGCCGACGAGCAGGCGGCCTTCGCCCGGTCGGCAGACGCGGTCCGGGAGCTCGTCGCGAAGCTCCCGGCCTGAGCCGCGAGACGGGCGCCCGACTGCTGTCGCGTTGATTTGGTGGTGCGTCGGCGCACCACTTCGGTCCTGCCCCGAATGTCATCGTTGACCCGCCGCAACTACGGGTAGTACGGTCACGGCGAATCCGCTGGCGCACCGATGGGGTGGCGCGGCGCCTGATGCGGATGACCCAAGGACGGGTACCGGCGGCACCTTGCCGTGGTCCTGGCATGGGCAGGAGGATCGGAGGAGGAGTCCCGATGAAGCGGCTGCTCGTGCTGCTCGCGTCGCTGTCCCTGCTGCTGGGGGCGTTCGCTGCACCGGTCCAGGCAGGGCCTCCGGTCCATCGCACCGCCCCTCCGCCCTCGGTCCGATCGCTCGATGACGGGCTTCGCCAGAAGCTCGACCCGCGCCTGCGCAAGGCGTTGACCGGCGGCTCGAACGCCAACGTCGCCGTGTTCGCGACGGTCGTCGGCAACCCGGCCAAGGCCCTGGCCACCCTCGACGGCGGGCACGTCGCCGCGGCCCCGGGTGGGAAGGCCTCGCTGGTCGTCGGCAAGATCAAGGTCCAGCAGCTGCCCAAGCTGGCCGACCAGAAGGGCGTCCTCAAGGTCAACCTGATCCAGCTCAAGCAGACCGGCAAGCCGCTCGGCAACCCGGACCCGGACATCGGCCGCCCAAAGCCGAGCACGAAGGCGCTGAAGAACGCCCTGACGAAGCTGGCCGCAGCCGAGGTTCCATACGCCGACGCCCCGCCGATCAAGGGCTCGAACTTCGAGGAGCTCAAGAAGCTCAACCTGCTCGATGCCAAGACCCACGACTTCAGCGAAGCCTGGAAGATGGGCTACGACGGGACCGGCGTCAGCGTGTCGATCCTCGACGGCGGCACCGACTGGGGCCATCCCGACCTGATCGGGACGTGGCTGACCGGGTCGGCTGGCTGGCCCCAGGCCTACGACCCCTATGACACGCTCGTCCTGCTGATCGATCCGAGCCAGGTCGACCTCGGGCTCACCTGGTACACCCCCACCCAGCAGAAGACCGGCGCGCCGGCGGGCGCGGGCCAGCTCAAGGTCACCTTCGCCACCCGGACCGGGCCGTCGCGCAACTTCTTCGCGCCGGACGGGACGAACAGCCACGACTACACGTTCCCGGCGGCCTGGTCGAAGTCGGGCAAGGTCCGCGTCGGCAGCCATCCAGACGACTACCTCCTGGCCCTCTACGGCGAGCGACCGGCGTTCCTGGTGACCGACCCCAACGTCGCCGGCGTCTACGACACGGTCTACGTCGACCTCGACGACGACTTCGACTTCAGCGACGAGAAGCCGGTGACCAAGTCGTCGCCGGTCTCGTACCGCGACCTGAACGGCGACGGCTACACCGACATGTCCGGTGGGCTGGTCTACTACATCTCGGACGGCACCGGCCCGAGCGGCACCCCGCTGCCGGGCGGCCCGTCGGCGTTCGACCTCGAGCTCAAGTTCGACTCCGGCGCGATGCTCGCCTGGAGCGGCGACTTCGACACCGCCATCGGAGGCCACGGCACGCTGACCGCTTCGAACGTGGTCGGCCAGGGCGTGATCGCCGGGAAGGCCCCGACGTTCGGCGACGTGAACACCCCGACCCACACCTATCCGGGCGCGGTCATCGGCGGTGCGCCGAAGGCGAAGGCAGCGCCGATGGGCGACATCTACTTCGCGTTCGAGTTCTCGACCCAGTTCGCCTACTTCCTGACCAACGACGCCGGGATCGACGTCATCTCCAACTCGTACGGCGACAGCGGCGCCGACAACGACGGCTTCGATGCGGCGAGCCAGGAGGCGGCCCTGTGGAGCCAGATCTTCGGCAGCCGGACGACCTCGGTCCACTCGACCGGTAATGGCGCGCCCGGCTACGGCACGGTCAACGCTCCGCAGCCGTTCACCGGGATCGCCGTCGGTGCCTCGACCCAGTTCGGCGGGACCGGCTGGGATTCGATCAAGAACGCCTCCCAGATCCCCGACAACGACGTCATCCCGTGGTCGGACCGCGGCCCTGCCTCGACCGGCAGCGTCGGCGTCGACGTCCTCGGCGACGGCGCGTTCTCGACCGGCGACGTGACCCTCAACGCGGTTCTCGACGGACCCGTCGCCTGGGAGACGTGGGGCGGCACGAGCCGCTCGACTCCGACGGTCGTCGGCGCGACCGCCCTCGTCTACCAGGCCCAGAAGTCGCTCGGCCCGATCCCCGACGGCTTCGCCGAGACGGCGCGGGCGATCCTCAAATCGTCCGCGCTCGACCTTGGTTATGACTCGTTCACCCAGGGGGCCGGCTCCGTCCAGGCGGGCGAGGCGGTCAAGGCCACGCTCGGCAAGCGGGTCGTGGTCACCCCCGACGAGTGGCGGCCGGGCGACTACCGGGGCGACGACTTCGCGGTCTTCCCGCACCTGCTCGCGGCGGGCGAGAGCGACACCCAGACGTTCGATCTCGACGGCACGGGCACCTACCGGATCTCCGATCGGATGCTCAAGCGAGTCGACTCGACGACGTTCAGCTGGACGTCGAAGAACATCGCCAAGGAGAGCCCGATAACGTTCAACTCGCCCGACTACCTGATCGACCTGACCAGGAAGGTCAAGCAGCACCCGGACGCCGACCTGATGATCATCCGGGCGATCTACCCATACGACGAGTTCGACCCGAACGGCGACTACGCCAACGACCAGCGCTGGACGCTGTACGCCTACGACTGGACCGACATCAACCACGACGGCCGGCTGTGGCGGGACAAGAACCACAACGGCGTCGTCAACCACACCGACTCCGCCCAGACGAACATCGACGGTGACCCGCTGCTCGATTACAAGCACTCCGAGATCGAGAAGGGCGAGTACGTCCGGTTCACCTACCTCCGTACCGTGAACCCCGCGCTCCAGGTGATGGTCCGCGACCCCGCCAAGCGGATGAGCGACGGCCTGTTCCTCGGCCTCGCCCACCCCGAGAAGAGCGCGACCCTGCCAACGACTCACTTCAAGTTCCGGATCGACTTCTACAAGAACGTCGACTGGCCGTGGGTCTCGACACCGCGCTCCGCCAAGGGCTCGTTCAACGCCCGGATCCGCGTCCCGAACGGCACGCCGACCGGAATGTACGAGGGCGCGATCGTCGTCAGCCGGCATGGCCAGTCGAGTGTCATCCCGGTCGCGGTCAACGTGCCGGCCAAGGTCAGCCAGGCCAGCGACGGTTCGCTCTCGAAGAGCCTGTCGTTCGGTGGCAAGAAGGTCGCCAACGCGCAGAGCAACCTGACCTACGACAACGGCTCGGTCTTCGGCGCCAACGACTGGAGCTGGCGCGCCGAATTGGGTGATTGGCGCTTCTTCTACTTCGACGTCCCGAAGGCCGTGCCCGACGGCACGCTGTTCCTGTCCGACACGACCTGGGACGATCCCGCTCCGTACACCGATCTCGACACGCTGATCCTCGGACCGTCCGAGAACAGCTACCAGCTCCTCGGCCCGGGCACGGCCGATGGGTCGCCGTACATCCTGGGGACCGTCGGCGCCAGCGTGAACACCAACTTCGGTGGTGGGATCTGGGGCTTCCAGACCGCAACCGGCGGGGCCGAAGAGGTCGTCGTCGGTCCCGCGTCCGAGGGGCTCCACGCGGTCCTCGAGCACGGAACCGGCTGGAACGGCGACAAGTTCCACGTGCCCTTCAGCACGACGGTCGGGACGGCTACGGTCGCCCCGAGCGCCGTGTCGATCACCTCCGCCGGCGACACGGGCGCGTTCGACGTGACGTTCACCTCGAGCGTCGACCTGCCGGGCGTCGTGGCCGCCCCATTCGGCCTGAGCCAACCGACGACGACGACCGAGACCGCCCAGCAGGACGATCCGAACGATCCGTCGACGGCCAGCGTCAAGGCCCCGTTCACCCTGGCCAACGCTGGGGAGGCGACGATTTCGGTCAACCTGCCGGCCAACGACATCGACCTGTTCATCGTCTACGACGCGAACAACGACGGCGTCTTCGACCTGTCCGAGATCGTCGGGGCCTCGGCCGGCGGCACCGGCGAGGAGAGCGTGACCCTGGTCAACCCGCCGAACGGGAACTACCAGGCCTGGGTCCACGGCTTCGCGGTGGCCGGCTCGCCGACCTTCCCGCTGACGATCTTCCCGATCCAGGGCACCGACCTGACGGTCACCGGCCTGCCGGTCGGACCGGTCGCCGCCGGGACGCCAGTCACCCTCCACGTCACCTATTCGAAGTCGATGACGGCTGGCCAGGATTACTTCGGCCAGATCCAGCTCGGACCGTCGACGGCTCCCAACGCCCTGTCGGTCCCGATCGCCATCCACCGCTCCTGAACCGGACCGGGGGCGGGTGTGCCTGCCCGCCCCCGGTCTCCGCCGCCGGGCACGGCTCGCGCAGGGGCGAACCGCGCCCAGGTGCGTCCGAGCACGCCCCGGCCAGGCGACCTTGCCGTCGCCGTAATTGACCCTGCTGCCCCGCACGGGTACGGTTGCCCCCTGGCGGATCCCGCGGCAGCTCGCATCCGTCACCCCGGATGCCTGACCGGCGCAACCGCGTCGGACGGTCGCGGGCTGCCCGGCTGGAACGGGAGCGGACCGAGGAATACCGGCAGGGGAGGATCATGATCCGACGGTCGGTGGCTGCGCTGAGTGCGTCGCTAATGCTCATCGCTGCCATCGTGCCTGGGGCGGTGAACGCCCAGCCGCCGGTCCGTCCCCAGACGACCCTGCCGGACTCGATCGCGGCCGACCGGCTGCCCACGCCGCTCCACGACAGGAAGGTGGCGGAGCGGGGCAAGGTGGCCCTCAGTCTGGCCGCCGTCCATGGCAAGGTCCGTGTCTTCGTCCGGCTGTCGAATGCCCCGGCCGCGGAGCGGTCCGCCGGTGGCCCCGCGGCGGTCCTGTCCCAGGTCCGGACGAACCGCGGCCAGCAAGCCGGGCTCATCGCCCGCGCAGCCAGGCTCGACACGAGCATGAAGGTCCTCGGCCGGACCGATCGGGCCTCGAACGTGGTCGCCCTGCGGATCGACGCCAGCCGGATCAAGGACCTGGCCAGGGATCCGGCGGTGGTCGCGATCAGCCCGGTCATCGACTACCAGCTGGCGCTGTCAGAGACCGTCCCGTACATCGGCGCGACGGCCGTCCAGCGGGCCGGCTTCAAGGGGGCCGGGATCAAGGTCGGCGTCGTCGACAGCGGGATCGACTACACCCACAAGGAGTTCGGCGGCCCCGGTACGACGGCCGCCTACGAGGCAGCCTACGGGACCGCCACGACCGACCCGAGGAACACGACGACCGACGGGCTCTTCCCGACGGCCAGGGTCGTCGGCGGCTACGACTTCGTCGGCGAGAGCTGGCCAGGTCCCGATCCGGACAATCCCGAGGCCGAGAAGCCCGACCCGGATCCGATCGACTTCGAGGGCCACGGGACCCACGTCGCCGACATCATCGGGGGCACGAAGGGCGTCGCCCCCAAGGTCAGGCTCTACGCGCTCAAGGTCTGTTCGGCGGTCGCTGCCGGCTGCTCCGGCGTGGGCCTCCTCCAGGCCGTGGACTGGGCGGTCGACCCGAACCACAACGGCAATACGCGCGACCACTTGAACATCCTCAACATGTCACTCGGGTCAGACTATGGCTCGGCGTTCATCGACGACCTGTCGCTCGCGGTCGACCAGGCGTCACGGGTCGGTGTGCTGACCGTGGCGGCGTCGGGCAACGGCAGCGACAAGCCCTACATCACGAGCACCCCCGGATCGGCCAGGACGGCCCTGTCGGTTGCCGAGACGAACGTCCCCAGCGCGCTCGCGTTCCCGCTCGTGGTCGGATCGCCGCCCGCGATCGCCGGCACGTATCCGAACACCGCGACGCTCCCCTGGGCACCGCTCGGCAGCGGGTTCTCGGGCCAGGTCGCCTACGTCGGCCGTGGCTGCCCCGCCGGGACCGTCGACGGCCAGCCCGGGGCCGACCCCTATCTGTCCAATCCGAGCGGCAAGGTCGCGCTCATCGACCGGGGCGACTGCAACGTCAGCGAGAAGGTCAGCCGCGCCGCGCATGCCGGTGCAGTTGGGGTCCTGATCGGGCTCATCGCGCCGGGCGATCCGCCCTCGTTCTCGCTCGGCGGCGGCGACCTGTTCGTCCCGTCGCTCGTCATCACCCAGGCCCTGGGCGACGCGATCAAGGACAACATCGGCGCGCCAGTCAACGTGTCGGCGTCGAGCGCGTTGAGCGTCCATCTCAAGGGCGGCCTGGTCGGCTCCTCGTCGCGCGGTCCGTCGGTCGATCTCAACGCGATCAAGCCCGAGATCGGCGCGCCCGGGGCGTCGGTGTCGGCGATTGCCGGCAGTGGCATCGGCAGCGAGCCGTTCGGCGGCACGTCGGGCGCCACTCCAATGGTGTCCGGCTCGGCGGCCCTCCTGATCGGCGCCTACCCCAGGCGAACGGTCACGGAGATTAAGTCGTTGCTGATGAACACGGCCGAGACGAAGGTCTACAACAACCTCGCCAGTTCCCCCGGCTACCTCGCCCCGATCACTCGGATCGGCGGCGGCGAGGTCCGGGTCGATCGGGCCCTGCGCTCGCCCGCGGCAGCCTGGGATCGCTACGCCGGCACGGGCGACCTGTCGTTCGGCTTCGTCGATGCGAGCAAGCCGGTGACCAGCCTCACCCGCTGGGTGCGAATCAAGAACTACTCGAGCCGGACGCTGCGCTACGCGGTCAGCCCGCGGTTCCGCTACGCGAACGACCGGCTCAACAAAGCGATCAAGATCACGGTTCCGAGCCGGATCACCCTCGCCCCGCACTCCGCCCGGACGATCAAGGTCAAGCTCACGGTCTACGGCGGCAAGCTCCGAGCGTGGTCGCTCGACTCGGGGCTGAACGCGCTCGACGCACGGGCGCTCGACCTGCTCGAGTACGACGGCTACCTGAGCTTCAACAACCTGGCCGGCCACCGCGACGACCAGAAGCAGCTCCACGTCGCCTGGCAGGTCCTGCCGCGACGCTCGGGCAACGTCAGTCCCGGCGCGACGTCGCTCGTCGTCGACGAGACGATCCCGGGCGGCGACTTTGGCGGATACCCGGCGGCGACCACCACCTTGACCAACACCGGGGTCGGGACAGCCACGATCGACCAGTACTCGCTGGTCGGCACGAGCCCGGCGCTGCCGCCGGCCGTTCGCGGCTCGAACCAGCCGGTGATCGACATCAAGGCGGTCGGGGTCCAGACGTTCCCGGTGCCGGCGAGCACGTCCGAGGCCGAGTCATGCGGACCAAATGACTCGTTCGTCTACGTCATCGCGGTCAGCGCCTGGCATCGCGAGACGATCGGCTCGTACCCGGGTCAGTTCGCCGCGTTCATCGACACGACCGGCGACGGGAGCGCCGACTTCGTGGTGTTCAACGCGCCGACCTCCGGACCGGGCACGTCGGACGACGTCCGGACGCTGACCTGGGTCGAGGACCTGGTCAGCGGCGACGCGACGGCGATGTTCTATGCGGACCACGGAACGAACGACTCGAACTTCGTCCTGCCGTTCTGCGGCGACCAGATCGGCCTGGACGCGACCGCGTTCTTCCAGCCGATGACCATGACCGTCGCGGCGTTCGACGCCTACTACACCGGCGCCCTGACCGACCTGATCGAGGACATCCCGGTCGCGCCTCTCGGCGAGCGGTTCTTCGGGGTCTTCGGCAACCTGCTCGACCAGAACTACGCCTCGGGTGACGTCGCCCCGCACGCCACCTCGGCCCTGACCATCGTCGACTTCGGGGCCGCCGGCACGAACCCAGGCGAAGCCGGCGTCCTGCTCCTGCTCAACGCCGGCCGGGTCGACACTCGGGGCGGCGCGCTGAAGGGCAAGGACGCCCTTCAGATCCGGGTCAGCGGGGGGCCATAGCCGGTCGAACCGACGGCGGCCTCAACCGGTCGGTGGCTTCGGGCTGGCCAGCTCGCAGAGGCGCACGGGGCCGGTGTTCGCCGATCGGTAGTCGTAGGTCTTCCCGCCGGCCTGGAGCTGGATCCAGTAGCCCGGGGTCAGGACCTGGGTGTACATGTGTCCCGGCTCCGGACAGCCGAGCGACCCGTCGGCCCAGATCACCTGCTCCGCCCTGACCGTGACGAACGTCGATGGATCGAGCCCGGTCTTCGTGGCCAGGTCGGCGGTGGCCGCGGCCATGATCGCCACCGGAACTTCGCCCACGACCGGTGACGTGGACGGCCCAACCGTCGCGAACGGCCGCGGGCTGAGGGCGAACGACGGTCGCGCGCTCGTCGGCGACGGCGACGGCGCGTCGGCGGGCGATGTCGTCCCGGCCGGGCTGGCCGCCCCCGATCCGGCCGCCGAACAGGCGGCGATCGTCGAGATCATCAGGAGGGCCAGGAGTGAGCGTCGGATCATGGGAGCCTCGGTGGTCACCTGGGGAGTCTGCCACGAAACAGACGATCGGCGCGCCGGCCTGGTTCCCGCGCCGGTCGACCGGGAGGTCGCCCGGCAGGCGGCGCTATCGGTTCGTCGCGACCGGGGACAGCCCGCCGCGCCGGATCTCGTGGACGAAGGCCCGTTCGGCGACATAGGCCAGCACGGCCGCCCGCAATCGCGAGCGCTCGACCGTCTCGACCATCGCCGCCCGGAAGACGGCGTCCGTTTCGGGCAGCGGCTCCACCCCGAGCTCGCCCTTGAGCAGGCGCGACAGGCGACGGTACTGACGGAGGACCTGGGCTCGCGATCCGATCCGGCCGTAGACCTTCAGCAAGGTGGCATGAGCCTCCTCGCGGAGTGGATCCCTGGCCAGCAGCCGCTCGGCAGCGTCACGCGCGTCGTACGGTTCGTCGGCCACGAGGCGGCGCTCGGCTACGAGCGCGAGGGCGTCCTCGAAGGCGTCCGACAGTCGCTCGCGCTCGACGGCGAAGCACTCGAGGCCGAGGCACTCGGCGAGGTCGCCGTGGTAGAGCGCGATTGCCTCCTCCGGCCGGTTCGCCGGACCGCGCAGGGCGGCATCGAACCGGGCCACGTCCAGGTCGATCGGTGCGCATGGCTGGAGGCCGATGACCTCCTGGTCGATCCACAGGTAGCGTTCGAGGGGGATCGCCGCCGCGGCGAATGACGAGCGAACGAGCCAGAGCGCCTGGCGGAGCGACGCGGAGGTGCCCGAGCCGTTGCCGTCCGGCCAGATCTCGGCCGCGACCGCCTCGCGGGTCCGGATCCTCGGCTTCAGGGCGAGGACGGCGACCAGTGCCTGTGCCCCGCGGGCGAGAAGGCGGATCTCGCGACCCGCGATCGACAGCTCGACCCGCCCGAGGAGGTGGATCTCGAGCGGCTGGACCGGTCGAGGTCGCGGCGCGCCGCACCCTCGCCGGGACGGTCGCTCCGGCCGGGCGCCCCACGGGGATCGTTCGTCCCACCGCAGTCCCCCAGTCTTTCTGAGTCGCCGGTGGGCCGATACTCGGCCTCCCCCCTGTGGGGCCGCGCATCGGCCACCGCCGACATTCGCCGATCGCCCGCCGAGCCAGCTGGCCCGAACGGCCCCGCGCGACCGGATCGTGACGTCGGCCCCCGTACCTCGATGCGCCCCGAAGCTCTGTTTCCCCGGCGTCACTGTCACGACTATCGATCCGGGCCCGATGGCCGGGCACCGGCCTGTAGACAGGCAGGGTGTCGGCTGGCCGACATCCTGTTCCGAGTCGATGACGCCGATCCGGCAGGGTTCGTTACACTGCCGCCGTGCCGCTCGCCGTGATCACGTTCCAGTTCGACCCGCTCGTGCACCTCGGCGACTGGACGGTCCGCTGGGAGACCCTCGGGATCGCGGCGGCCATCTTCGTGGCGCTCGTGGTCGCCGGACTGCTGGCGGGACGAGCCCGGCTGCCGGCTCGCGAAGACGATCCGCCGGGCACGATCGCTCACCTCCGCCGCGACGATCTGCTGTTCATCGCGCTGGGGATCGTTCCGGGTGCGGTCGTCGGCGGCCGGATCGCCTTTGTCATCCTCCATCTCGACTACTACTCGGCCAACCCGACCGCGATCGCCGACCCGATCTCGGGCAGCCTGGCGCTGTCCGGCGCGGTGATCCTCGGCGCGTTCACCGGCGGTCTCGTGGCGCGGCTGTTCGATGCGCCGGTTGGTCGCTGGTACACGCTGGCGGTCATTCCGATGCTGCTCGCGCTCGGGCTGGGCAAGGCGGCCAACGTCCTCGGCGGTTCCGGCCAGGGCTTGCCCTCGACGGCCGACTGGGCGACCCGCTATCTCGGTCCCGGACCCTGGGGAAGCCTGGGACCGGACATCCCGTCGGTGCCGGCGCAGGCGTTCGAGGCGCTTGGCACGGCCGTCGTGGCGGTCGTCGTCCTGGCGGTCGTGCTGGTCGCTCGGCGGCTGCGTCGGCGCCGGGCCCGGGACGGACGCCTGTTCGCGGCCGCCCTCGGCGGCTGGGCCATCGTTCGGTTCATCGTCGCCGGGACCTGGCGCGATCCGGCCGTCCTCGGGCCGCTCCGCGCCGAACAGGTCCTCGACCTGGCGATCATCGCGGCGGCCGTCGCGATCTACGCGACGCTCTTCGTGCGGGCGCGCAGCCAGCCGGCTCGTGCGCTCGCCGAGGATCCGCCGCTGCCCGAGCTGAGCTGGCCCGACCCGGAGACCCGTCGCCAGTTCTGAGCCGGACGGGGTATCCTCGGTCCCCGACCAGCGCCAACTGAGAGGTCACCGATGGCCCAGATCGCCGAACCCAGGGCGGGTCGTGCGACGCCCGAGACGTCCGCCGGCCCGGCGCGGATCAGTCACTGGATCGACGGCCGGATCGTTGCCGGCACGTCCGGCCGGGAAGGCCCCGTCTACAACCCGGCCACGGGGGCTCGCAGCCACGCGGTCGACTTTGCCAGCGCCGCCGAGGTGGACCTGGCCGTTGCGGCGGCTGCGGCGGCCTTCCCGGCCTGGCGCGCGACGTCGCTCGCCCGCCGTTCCGAGATCCTGTTCCGGATCCGCCAGCTCGTCGACGAGCACCGGCGCGACCTCGCGGCCCTGCTGACGGCCCAGCACGGCAAGGTCACCTCGGACGCCCTCGGCGAGGTCGCCCGCGGCCTCGAGAACATCGAGTTCGCGTGCGGCGTCCCGAACCTGCTCAAGGGTGGGTTCAGCGAGCAGGTCTCGACCGGCGTCGACGTGTTCTCGATCCACCAGCCACTCGGCGTCGTGGCCGGCATCACCCCGTTCAACTTCCCGGCGATGGTCCCGATGTGGATGTTCGCCAACGCCATCGCCTGCGGCAACACGTTCGTCCTCAAGCCGTCCGAGAAGGACCCCGGCGCGTCGATGCTGATCGCCGAGCTGCTCAAGGAGGCCGGGCTCCCGGACGGCGTGTTCAACGTCGTCCACGGCGACAAGGTGGCCGTCGACCGGATCCTCGAGCACCCGGACATCAAGGCCGTGTCGTTCGTCGGCTCGACCCCGATCGCCCGCTACATCTACGAGACTGGGACGCGCAACGGCAAGCGTGTCCAGGCCCTCGGCGGGGCGAAGAACCACATGATCGTGCTGCCCGACGCGGACATTGACATGGCCGCCGATGCCGCCGTGTCGGCGGCTTACGGATCGGCCGGCGAGCGCTGCATGGCGATCTCGGCGCTGGTTGCGGTGGGCTCGGTCGCCGACCCGCTGGTCGAGGCGATCCGTGACCGGTTGCCCCGGATCAAGGTCGGCGACGGTTCGGATCCGGCGTCGGAGATGGGCCCGCTCGTCACCCGCGAGCACCGCGACAAGGTGGCGTCGTATCTCGACAGCGGACGCAGCCAGGGGGCGAACGTCCTCGTCGACGGGCGCGCAGGATCCGGCCTACGGCTCGGATGGGTTCTTCCTCGGCGTGTCACTGATCGACGAGGTCACCCCGGAGATGGATTGCTACCGGGACGAGATCTTCGGCCCGGTCCTGACCGTCGTCCGGGTCGACACGTACGACGATGCGCTGAAGCTCGATCAATGACAACCCGTATGGCAACGGGACGGCGATCTTCACCCGCGACGGGGGAGCCGCCCGCCAGTTCCAGTTCGACGTCAACGCCGGGATGGTCGGGGTCAACGTCCCGATCCCGGTGCCGGTCGCGTACTACTCGTTCGGAGGCTGGAAGGCCTCGCTGTTCGGCGACCTGCACATGTACGGCCCGGACGGGATCCAGTTCTACACCCGGACGAAGGTCGTCACCGAGCGCTGGCCAGACCCGGGAACCTCGAAGGTCGACCTGGGCTTCCCGAGGACGCGCTGACCGGACGCGCCCGGGCGGCCTCACCGAGGAGGCGTCCATGACGACGGTCGTGGGCTCAATGAACATCGCCCTCATTGGAGCTGGCAGGATCGGCCAGCTCCACGGCGCGCTGGTCGCCGCCCAGCCGGGGGTGGACGAGGTCTTCGTCGCCGATGTCGACCCGGGCAGGACGGCCGACACGGCATCGGCGATCGGCGGACGGGTGGCGCCGACGGTCGAATGGGCGCTGGATCACGCCGACGCGGCGATGATCACCGCCTCGACCGAGGCGCATGGGCGGCTCGTCCTGGCCGCCATCGAGCGCGGCCTGCCCGACGCTTCTGCGAGAAGCCGCTCGCGTTCGACCTGGCCGAAACGGTCCGCGTGGTCGACCAGGTCGAGGCTCGCGACGCCATCGTCCAGGTCGGCTTCCAGCGCCGGTTCGATCCGGCCTATCGGGAGGCGCGCCGGCTCATCGCATCAGGCGAGCTCGGGACGGTCTACCTCGTTCGGTTGATTGCCCACGATCACGAGCCCCCGCCCGAGGCGTACATCCCGCTGTCGGGTGGGCTCTTCCGCGACTCGTCGATCCACGACATCGACGCGTTTCGCTGGATCACCGGACAGGAGGTCGACGAGGTCTATGCGACCGGTTCTGTCCGCGGATTCCCGATGTTCGAGCGCTACGATGACATCGACACCGGGGCGGTCATCATGACCCTGGCCGATGGGACGCTCGGCGTCCTGAGCCAGACCCGACACGATCCGCTCGGCTACGACATTCGGATGGAGATCGTCGGTTCGCGAGATGCAGTGGCGGTCGGACTCGGGCAGCGGACTCCGCTTCGCTCGCTCGAATCCGATGGGCCGGTCCTGGCCGGACCGGCCTGGCAGACGTTCCTGACTCGGTTCGAGCCAGCCTACCGGGAGGAGCTGATGACCTTCCTTCGAGTCGCCCGGGGCGAGATCGCCAGCCCCTGCACCGCGCGCGACGCGCTCCAGACGATGCGCGTCGCAGTCGCGGCGGGTCGATCCCGCGACGAGCATCGTCCGATCCGGCTGATCGAGGTCTAGTGCCGGGCGCGCCTAAGCCGAGAGGAGGTGAGGCCAGCCATCCAGAGCCAGACGTCAACCCCAACGGGGACCGACCCCCGAGCGGCGGCGCGGATCGCCGCCCGGGCTGGAGGAGGAAGCATGAAGCTTCGCAAATGGCTCGCTGCTGGTTGTCCCGATCGCGCTCATCGCGTCGGCGTGCTCGTCTACCTCGAGCAGCGCCGCAGCGGCAACCAAGCTCACGATCGCCGCGGTCCAGGGCGTCGAGGATGCGGGCCTCAAGGCGCTCGCTCCCATGTACAAGACGCAGAAGGGCGTCGACATCCAGATCGTCGAGGCCCCATATGACGACCTCTATTCGAAGCTCGTCAACACCTTCAAGGCGAACGACTCGACCTATGACCTGATCATGATGGACGATCCGTGGATGCCGAAGTTCGGCACCGACGGCTCGCTGTCCGATCTCGGCCCACTGGGTATCACCCAGGACCCGGACATCGCCCAGGTCGTCTGGGACGTCGGAACGTGGCCGCCTCCGCGCGGACCCGTTCCGCCGAGCGAGAAGAGCAAGCCCAAGCAGCTGCTCGGCGTGACGATCGTCGGCAACGTCGAGATGTTCATGTTCCGGAACGATCTGACCGCGACCGCACCCGCCAGCTATGACGAGGTGCTGGCCAACGCGAAGGCTCAGAACAAGCCGGGCTCGCTGGCCGGTTACATCATCCGGGGCAAGGCCACCAACCCAGTCGTCGCCGATTTCCTGCCGATCCTCTGGTCGCAAGGCGGTGACGTGTTCGACGAGAACTGGAACGTCGTCCTCGACAACGCCGCATCCAAGGCCGCCATCAGCTTCCTCGTCAACGACCTCAAGGGCGTCGCCCAGACTGACCCGGGCAGCACGGACGCCTCGGATCGCGACAAGATCATGGCCAATGGCCAGGGCCTGCAGTCCTCGGTCTGGCCGGGCGAGATCAACACCGCCGTGCTGGACCCCGCCGTCACCAAGGTGGCGGGCAAGGTCACCTTCATCCCGATCCCGAAGGGCACCAGCGGCAAGGGCGTCGGCATGATGGGCAACTGGCTGCTGGGCGTCCCCAAGGCGTCGAAGAACCAGCAGGCGGCGGCCGACTTCATCAAGTGGATGCTCCAGAAGGACACCCAGATGACGTATGCCACAGAACAACGGCATCCCGTCACGGACGAGCGTCCTCAAGGATCCCAGCCTGACTGCCGCGAACCCGTACTTCCCGGTGCTCGCCGATGCCCTCCAGGCCCCGCCCAACTGGCGGCCGCGGACGGATCAGTGGAACGCCGTCGAGACGATCATCGGAACCCACCTCAACAAGGCCCTCACCGGTGGTGAGACCGCCGACCAGGCCGCGACCGGCGCGGCGACCGAGATCCGGACCCTCATGAAGGGGGCCGGCTACCCGACCCAGTGACGACGATGCAGGCGGTCGCGTGACCGATCGACTCACGGCCCGCTGCCCGTGAGCGTCGCCCCGGCGGAGACGCTCGCAGCGGGCGGTCGGATCCGGACCGCCTGGATCGCGCGCAGCCGGCAGGAGCGGCTTGCCTACAAGCTTCTCCTGCCGGTTTTCGGCACCGTCGTCGTCCTGGCCACCATCCCGTTCGTCCTGGCCGTGATCCAGTCGCTGACCTCGGACACCCGGGGGTTCGTCGGGCTCGACAACTACGCCCGCGCGCTCAGCAATCCGCTGCTCTACGAGTCGATCAAGCAGACCGCGATCTACGGGGCGATCGCTCTTCCGGTCGAGATCCTCGGCGGGCTGGGGATCGCTCTCCTCGTCCATCGGACCGTGCGCTCGAACGGGCTCCGGGCCGCGATCTACGTGGCCGCGATCATCCCGATCGTCATCCCGCAGATCGCGGTCGGAGTCGTGTTCCGGCTCGTGTTCGCCGCCGACTACGGAATCCTCAACGTCATCCTTGGCCTCACCGGACCGAGCCAGCCGCTCTGGCTGTCCGTGCCGCAGCTGGCGCTGATCGCCACGGCGGCCGTCGACATCTGGCAGTGGACGCCGTTCGTCTACCTCGTCATGTTCGCCGGTCTCCAGACGGTCCCGAGCGAATCGGTGGAGGCGGCCCAGGTCGATGGGGCGACGAACGCGACCCTGTTCCGGTACATCGAGCTGCCGTACCTGCGCCCCCTGGTCCTGCTCGTCCTGTTCTTCCGGGTCGCCGACGTGATCCGCGTGTTCGACCAGGTCTACGTGCTGACGGGCGGCGGCCCGGGGACGACCACCCAGTACCTGAGCCTGTACATCTACCGGATCGGGTTCAAGTTCTCCGATCTCGGCCAGGCCTCGGCCCTGGCGGTCGTCGTGATGGTCTCCATGACGTTGTTCTACACCGTCGTCTCGCGATTCCTGCCGGTGGACCGGCGATGAAGGCCCGCCGCTGGACGCCGTCCCGGGTGGCCACCGCGATCCTGCTCGCGCTGATCGGGCTGCTCTTCGCGTTCCCGCTCTTCTACCTTGTTGCGACGTCGCTCAAGACGAAGGCCGACCTGTTCGCGCCCGTGCCCAGCCTGTTCCCGGCGAACCCGACGCTCGACGCCTACTACGACGTCCTCGTCACGCGCGGCTTCAGCGAGCTCCTGGCGAACAGCATCGTCGTGGGGCTGGCCGCGACCAGCCTGGCGATCTGCATCGCATTCGCGATCTGCTATCCGATCACCAGGCTGCCGGCCCCGCCTCGGCTCCGGGGCTTCGTCCTCAGCTGGTCGCTGTCGCTGCGGTTCCTGCCGCCGGTCGCCGTCGTCATCCCGTACTTCGCGATCGTCCGCGCGATTGGGCTCTACAACCAGCTGCCCGCGCTCATCCTCGTCTATACGATCTTCAACCTGCCGCTCGCGATCTGGATGCTGCGTGGATTCCTGGACGAGATCCCGATCGAGATCGAGGAGGCGGCGCTCGTCGACGGCGCGAGCCGGTGGTACGCGTTCCGGCACATCGTGCTGCCGCTCGCGCGTCCGGCCGTCCTTGCCGTCGGGATCATCGTGTTCGCGTTCGACTGGGCCGAGTTCCTGTTCGCGTTCATCCTGACCGCGACCCCGCAGGCGATGACCTTCCCGGTCGGCGTCCAGGGCCTCGTCACCCAGTTCGAGATCATCTGGAACGACATGGCGGCCGGCGGCGTCATCGCAATTCTGATCCCGCTGAGCCTCATGCTCATCGCCCGTCGTCACGTCATAACCGGATTGACCTTCGGGGTCATCCGCGAGAAGTGAGGGCGAGATGACCCAGCTCACGATTGGCACACCGACCCCGGTCCATCTCAACGGGGCGACGATCATGACGACGCCAACCGACGAGCACGTGCGGATCGCTCGTGCCACGGGCTACGCTGGTGTCGAGGTCCGGGTCGAGCGGCTCCTGGGAGCTCGGGAGGAGGTGGCGGCGGCCGCCGACGTCGTCCGGGCCGGCGAGGTCTGGAGCCTCAACGGCATCCAGCTCCAGCTGAGACCCGAGGGAGGACTCGACCGCGAACGCCTGGCCGCCGAGATGGCGCCGCGGCTCGACGTCTGCCGGCGCCTGGCAGCGGCCTACCTGCTCGTCGTCCCGCCCCGGGCGGCCGGCGCCGACCGCGACCGGTCGATCGTAGCCATGCGCGACGGGCTCGCGATCCTGCGCGACATAGCTGCGCAAGAGGGGATCGGTATCGCGTTCGAGTTCCTCGGCTTCGCCGACTGCCCGGTCGACACGCCCGAGCTGGCCGGGAGGGTGGTGGCGGACCTGCCGGGCGTCGACCTCGTCCTCGACTCCTGTCACTGGCACGCGAGCGGGTCGGGTTCGCTCGAGGCGTTCCCGATCGACCGCCTCGCTATGGTCCACCTGAACGATGCCCCGGCCAAGCCACCACGCGACATCGAGGACTCGGACCGTGTCCTGCCCGGGCGCGGGATCATCCGGCTGGCCGAGCTCATCGAAACGCTACGGGTGGCCGGATACAACGGACCGTGGAGCCTCGAGACCTTCAATCCCGTGTACTGGGCCAGGCCCGCCGATGAGGTGGCCGCGGAGGGCCGAGCCGCGGTCGGCCGGATCCTCGACGCCCCGCCCGCAGCCGCCTGACCACGAATTCCGGCCCCGTGGACATGGCCGTGCGGTATCGACTCGTCCCGCGCCTGCTCGACGGCGGCCCGGGCGGCCGTGGACCGAATTCAGCACGCGAGGTTTCAACGCCGACCCGCCGGGGAACGGGGCTCAGGTGGACCAGGCCTGGAGCTCCACGATGTTGCCTTCGGGGTCGGTCGCGTAGCACCAGGTCACGTGGCGGCCGTCGGCCGTCGTGAATGTCACGGTCTCGCCGAGACGACCGCCGCCGCCTTCGACGACGGCTGCGAGCGCCGCACCGACATTCGCGACCTGGAACGCGATGTGGCCCCAGCCGGGGCGTCCCACGGAGGCGCCCGGATGGTCCTCGAGCTCGTCGTACTGGAAGATCTCGAGGGTCGGCCCGGTGTCGCCGCCTCCCGGCAGTCGCAGGTGCGCGCCGGTGAGGTGCGCGTTGCGGAGGCCCGTCGCGGCATCAAGATCCGGGCCGCGGAAGTCGCGCTCGGGTGGCACGGGCGTGCACCCGAAGACCTCACCGTAGAACGTGGCCAGCCGTCGCCAGTCCCGAGCCGTCAGGTTGACGTGACCGAAGCGGGCTCCCTCGACGCCGCCCGACTCACCGGGGCCACGAGCCGCGCCGGCCTCGACGTGGCCGCGAGCCGTGCCAGAACCCTCGCCGCGGCCGGGGCTCACCTCACGCCAGCCGCACGAAGTCGGCGGTCGATCGGCTTGCACGAACCGGCCGTGGCCCTTCTGTCCGGTGAACGCGCCGTCGCGGACGATCACCGAGCCGCGCGAGAAGACCACGTCGCGACCGGCCCTGGACGGTCCGTCCCTCGTAGCACGAGTAGTCGACGTCCATGTGGTGGGTCTTCGCGCTGATCGTCCGCTTCGCGCGTCGGGTCGTAGATCACGAGGTCGGCGTCGGCGCCGACCGACACCGAGCCCTTGCGCGGGTACATGCCGAACATCCGGGCAGGGGCGGTCGAGATGACCTCGACCCAGCGCTCGCGCGAGATCCGGCCGGCGACGACCCCGCCGTCATGGAGCAGGTCGACCCGGTCCTCGACGCCCGGCAGGCCGTTCGGGATCTTCCGGAAGTCGCCCCGGCCGAGCTCCTTCTGGCCGTGGAAGTCGAACGGGCAGTGGTCGGTCGAGACGACCTGGAGGTCGTCCTTGACGAGCCCCGTCCAGAGCTCCTGCTGGTGGTCGGCCGGCCGGAGCGGCGGCGAGCAGACGAACTTCGCCCCTTCGAACCCGTTGCCCATGTCGTCGAGCGACAGGAACAGGTACTGCGGGCACGTCTCGGCGAACGCCAGCGAGCCGCGATCCCGGGCCGCGCGAACGGCATCGAGCGCATCGCGCGCCGACAGGTGGACGATGTAGACCGGCACGCCGGCCGCCTCGGCCAGGCGGATCACCCGGTTCGTGGCCTCGCCCTCGAAGATCGGGTAGCGGGCGACGCCGTGGTAGTACGGGTCGGTGTGCCCGGCCGCCACTTCGTCGCCGGCGACGACGTCGATCGCCGGGCCGTTCTCGGCGTGCATCATGATCAGCCCGCCGTTCCGCGCGGTCCGCTGCATCGCCCGGAAGATCGCCCCGTCGTCGCTGTAGAAGACGCCCGGGTACGCCGTGAACAGCTTGAAGTCGGGCACGCCCTCGGCGACCAGCGCGTCCATCTCGGCCAGGGTGTCGTCGGTGACGTCGCTCATGATCATGTGGAAGCCGTAGTCGGCGACGGCATTGCCCTCGGCCTTGGCGTGCCACGCGTCGAGGCCCTCGCGGAGCGACTTGCCGCGCGACTGGACGGCGAAGTCGACGATCGTCGTCGTCCCGCCGAACGCCGCTGCGCGCGTCCCCGACTCGAACGTGTCCTTGGCGAAGGTGCCGCCGAACGGCAGCTCCATGTGGGTGTGGACGTCGATCGCGCCCGGGATCACGTACCGGCCGGTCGCGTCGATCGTCTCGTCGGCGGTCGTCCCGGTGGCGGCCAGGTCCCGCCCGATGACTGCGATCGTTTCGCCGTCGATGAGCACGTCGGCCATGGACGAGCCCTCGGCGGTCACGACCGTGCCGTTCGCGATCAGCGTGCGCATCGTGGGCTCTCCTCCAGGCTGGTGGCTCAGGTCCTGCCGGCCGGGACCGCGGCCAGGACGGGGACGATCTCGCGGCCGTACGTGTCGAGGATCGACTCCTCGTCGCCGTTCATGAGGTAGATGTTGAACTGGTCGACGCCGGCCGCCGCGAGCTCGTGGAGCTTCGCCAGGTGGTCGTCGACCGAGCCGAGCACGCAGAACCGGTCGGTCACCTCGTCGCCGACGAAGCCGGCGTTCGACGAGCCGACCTCGGCGTGGTGCTGGTAGTCGTAGCCGGTCCGGTCGGTGATGTAGCCGGTGAGCGACTCGGGCAGCGCCTCGCGCGGGTACTTGTTGACGAGATCGACGACGTGGTTCGACACGAGCGCGGGGAACCAGCGCGTCCGCGCCCGGCAGGTCTCGAGATCGCCGAGATGGGCCGGCGCGGCGGCCTGGACCCGGACCGAGCCCGGCGGGCGTCCAGCGGCGACCTCGGCCTCGCGGACCTGGCCGACGAACCAGCGGATGAGGTCTGGATCGGCCAGCTGGAGGATGACCCCGTCGGCCACCCGCCCGGTCATCGCCAGGGCCATCGGGCCGTAGCCGGCGACCCACACCGGCAGCTTCCAGCGACCTGTCCAGTTGAAGTGCAGCTCGGCGCCCTCGTAGGTCACCGGCCGGCCCTCGACGAGGTCGCGGATGACGATGATCGCCTCCTCGAGGGTGCGCCATCGTCGTCGGCGGCTTGCCCAGGACCCGCCGGGCCGAGTCCCCGCGCCCGATCCCGAGGTCCATCCGGCCACCGCTGATCTCGTCGAGCGACGGCCAGCGTGGAAGCCGTGACCGACGGCTCGCGGGTCGCCGGGTTCGTGACGCACGTCCCCAGGCGGAGCGACGTCGTGACGCCGGCCATCAGGGTCAGCAACGGATACGGGTCTCGCCACAGAACGTGGGAGTCGAACAGCCAGCCATACGCGAAGCCGGCGGCTTCCGCCTGGCGGGTGAGCGCCAGCGTGCGGGTCGACGTCGTGCTCCGGCTTGAGCGTGAACCCGAACTGCATGGAGTCAGACCTCGGGACGCTGGCGAGCGACGGTTACGGCCGGACGAGGTCGTCGTACGCGTCGGGCCGCCGGTCGCGGTAGAACTGCCACGTCTGGCGGACCTCGGTGATCTTGTCGAGGTCCATGTCCCGGACGATCAGCTCCTCGTCGTGGGCGCTGCCCAGCTCGCCGATGAACTGGCCGCGCGGATCACAGAAGTAGCTCTGGCCGTAGAAGTCGTCGTCCCCGTAGTCCTTCTCGATCCCGACCCGGTTGATCGTCCCGACGAAGTAGCCGTTGGCCACCGCATGGCTGACCTGCTCGATCCGCCACAGGTACTCCGACAGCCCCCGGCTTGTCGCGCTCGGGATGAACACCATCTCGGCGCCGTTGAGCCCGAGCGCCCGGGCGCCCTCGGGGAAGTGCCGGTCGTAGCAGATGTAGACGCCGACCTTGCCCACCGCGGTCTCGAACACCGGGTAGCCTAGGTTGCCGGGCCGGAAGTAGAACTTCTCCCAGAAGCCCTTGACGTGCGGGATGTGCGTCTTGCGGTACTTGCCCAGGTAGCGTGCCGTCGGCGTCGATGACGGCGGCGGTGTTGTAGTAGATCCCGCTGGCCGTGCCGTCCTCCTCGTACATCGGCACGATCAGGACCATGCCGGTCTGCTTCGCGAGGTCCTGCATCCGCTTCGTGGTCGGGCCGTCGGGGATGAGCTCCGTGTAGCTGTAGTACTGGGGATCCTGGACCTGGCAGAAGTAGGGCCCGTAGAAGAGCTCCTGGAAGAGCATGACCTGGGCGCCCTGCTTGGCCGCCTCGTGGGCGTACCCCTCGTGCTTCTGGATCATCGATTCCTTGTCGCCGGTCCAGGTCGCCTGGACGAGCGCCCCACGAACGTTGCGCGGCATGCTCGGTTCCTCACGTCTCGGGTTGCGATGCGAGAGGGCGAGCGTACACCGCGCGGCGGGCCGTCCGCCCGACCGCGGGCGAGGCACGGCGGCCGGACGGGATCCTGCGCCTAGGCCGAGCGCTGGTAGCTCCGGAACGCGCGAGTCGCGAGCGCAAGGCAGGCGATCGCGACGATCAGCAGCCCGCCGAGGCGGGGCAGGATGAAGGCCCAGTCGGCGTTCGCGAGGAGCGCCGCGCGGCCGGCCTCGACGGCCCAGTTGACCGGGTTGACCCTGGCCAGGGTCGCGATCCAGTCCGGGGCGAGCGCCAGCGGCAGGAATGCCGCCGAGATGAAGGTCAGCGGCAGGACCATGAACGAGTTCAGGCCGATGACCGATTCGCGCTGGCGCAGGACGAGGGCCGACGCGTCCGACAGCGCCGCGAACGCCGCCCCGAGCAGGACGGCGCTCAGGACGAGCACCGCGAACCCGAGCGGGCCACCGTCGAACCGGGCGCCGAGCAGCAGGGCGAGCCCCCCGATGATCAGCGACTGGAGGATGAGGCTGATCGCCTCGTAGGCGACCCGACCGCCGATCAGCGAGCTGCGATGCATCGGGGCGACCAGGAAGCGGTCCATCAGCCCCCGGTCCATGTCCTCGATGATGCCCATCCCGCTCCAGCCGCTCGAGAACAGGGCGGTCATCACCACGACCCCGGGCATGAGGTAGTCGAGGTACGAGCCACCGGCGGCGAACCCCGGGATCTCGGTCACGCTCCGGAAGAGCGCTCCGAACAGGAGCAGCCAGATGATCGGCTGGGTCAGCGTGATTGCCAGGAAGTAGGGCTGGCGGACGAGCGCCCGGCTATGGCGCTGGGTCATGTACATGGTCTCGGCGAACGCGGTCATGCGAAGGACTCCTCGGTCTGCTGGCGGTAGGCCCGCCCGGTGTGGCGGAGGTAGACGTCGTCGAGCGACGGGCGCGCGACGGTGATCGAGGCGACCGAGATGTCGGCCGCGTCGAGGGCCGAGAGGACGGCCGGAACGAGCGCCGCGCCGTGCGTCGCACGGGCGCGCAGCGAGCGGCCGTCGACGACGGGCTCGGCGAGACCGGCGATCCCGGTCAGGGAGGCGGCCGCCCGGGCTCCTCCGGCGGGCTCGCTCAGCTCGACCAGGATCGCGTCGCCATGGAGCTCGGCCTTCAGCTGGTCGGGCGTGCCGCTCGCGACGATCCGGCCCCGATCGACGATCGCGAGCTGCGCCGGCCAGCCGGTCGGCCTCCTCGAGGTAGTGGGTGGTCAGCAGGATCGTCAGCCCGTCCTCGCGGGTCAGCCGCCGGATCTCGGCCCAGAGCTCGGCTCGCGCCTGCTGGGTCGAGCCCGGTGGTCGGCTCGTCGAGGAACAGGACGATCGGCCGATGGACCAGGCCCATCGCCACGTCGAGCTTGCGGCGCATGCCGCCCGAGTAGGTCTCGGCGAGGCGACCGGCCGCCTCGGTCAAGCCCGAACCGGTCGAACAGCTCGTCGACCCGGCGCCGCAGCGCGGCGCCGTCGAGGCCATGGATCCGGGCCTCGAGGACGAGGTTCTCGCGACCGGTCGCCTCGGGATCCACGGCGACCCGCTGACCGACCGCGCCGATCGTCCGGCGCACCCTGACCGGGTCGCGCATCACGTCGATCCCGGCGACCGTCGCCCGTCCGCTGTCCGGCCGTGCCAGCGTGGTCAGGATCCGGACCGTCGTCGACTTGCCGGCACCGTTTGGCCCGAGGAGACCGAAGACCGTGCCCGGCTCCACCGAGAAGCTGATCCCGTCCAGCGCGACCACGTCACCCGGATAGTGCTTGACGAGCTCCTCGGCGGCGATCGCCGGCGCCGGGATTAGACTGTCGTCCTGTCATCTTGACCTCCTAAGTCGCTTAGTTGCTAAGATACATGCAGAATGAACCAATGGAGGCGATCATGTCAAGGACCAATCCCGGCGATCCGGGGAGCTGTGGCGGCGGGTCGTGGCCCGAGCCCTTGTCTTCCACGAAGCCGTCGCCGAGCGCCTCGGGATCAATGCCACCGACCTCAAGTGTCTCGAGCTCGCCGTCGGCGAAGCCGAGATCACCCCGATCCCGGCTCGCCGAGCTGACCGGGCTCACGAGCGGCGCGATCACGGGCGTCCTCGACCGCCTCGAGCGACGAGGGATCGTTCGGCGCGAGGCCGACCCGGACGACCGACGGCGGGTCGTCGTACGCGTCGACCCGGACCGGGCGGCCGAGATCACCGCGCTCTATGAGCCGTTCCTGGCCGCGACCTCCGAGCTGCTGGCTGGCTGGCCGCCCGAACAACGGGCGGCACTCGCCGACTACCTGGCCGGCGTGAGCGGAGCTCTCGAGGCGGAGATCGTCCGGGCGCGCGTCACGGTCCGGGGCGGGTTCATCGGCGACACGTTCGCGGCACCGCTCGACGGGGCGCCGTCCGGGCGGCTCGTGTTCTCGTCGGGAGCGCCCCGCTTCTCGATGAACGCGGCCGCCCTCGGCCAGCAGGCCCGGGTCGTCGTCGAGAGCAGCGCGTCGCGCCTCACTTTCGACGGGGTCAGCTCGGCGGACGAGCTCGTTCGCGCCCGGTTCAGCGGACCGATCCCCGAGGTCCGGGCCGCCGGCGGGCTCGTGACCATCCGCTACCGACGCAGATTGCTCGACGTCCGAGCCCGGTCGGCCAGGGTGGCGCTCAACGGCGAGCTGCCCTGGGCGATCGAGGTCGACGGGGGTCTTACCGACCTCGACGGTGACCTCGGCCCGGTCCGGCTGACCGGGCTCACCGTGCGCGGCGGCGCGAACCACGTTCGACTGCGGCTGCCGGCCCCCGACGGCACGGTCCGCTTGGCCGTTGCCGGCGGCGCCAGCAACGTCCGCTTCGAGCGACCGCGCGGCATCCCGGTGGCCCTCAGGATCCAGGGCGGCGTGTCCCGTCTCCGGTTCGACGACCAGCGGGTCCGGACCGCGTCCGGGGACCTGGAGCTTCGCTCGGACGACTTCGGCGGTTCGACGGATCGATACGAGATCGCGTTCTCGGGCGGCGCGAGCCATCTCGAGGTCGTCCGCCGCTAGGGGAGGGGTGGCGCAGCGGAATCGGTGGCCGCTGAGGCTCGCCGCCCGGGGTGGTGCTCCGACGCACCACGACCTGGAGGGTGCCAGCGCGATCGACGCCGCCTCTTACGGTCGCCTTACACACACGGCGACCGAGCCGCGGGACCGTGGCGGCAGGTGCCCATAGGGTCGAGTCGACCCGGCGAAGTCGGGACCAATCCACAGTTCGGAGGTAGGACAATGCTCCACCGACACACCAGCTCCGCCGTCGGCCGGCTGGCCGCGGGGGTCGCCCTCGCGGCCGCCCTGACGATCCCGGCGACTGCGCTCGCTGCGGACGTCCCAGGGACGTCTGGACCGGACCACCTGGTCGGGACCGACCTCCACGACGTCATCACCGGGCTCGCCGGCAACGACCTCCTCGAGGGCCTGGCCGGTCCCGACGTCATCTACGGTGGGGCAGACGACGACCTGATCTACGGCGGCGCCGGTGCCGACGTGCTGTTCGGCGGCGAGGGCAAGGACGGCATCCGCGGTGGCGAGGGCAGTGACGTCATCAAGGGCGGTCCGGGCGCGGACCGCCTGTCGGGTGGGCTCGGCCACGACGTCATCTACGGCGGTGAGGGTCCCGATGTCGTCTACGGCGGCGACGCCGGCGACGTGATCTGGGGCGGTGCTGGTCGCGACGTCATCTACGGCGGCGCCGGCAACGACGTGATCCACACCGGCGGCGACAAGACCGCCGACGCGATCCACTGCGGTCCCGGCCGGGACGTCGCGTTCGTCGGGCGGTTCGATATCGCCGATGCGTCCTGCGAGCGGATCGTTCGCCACCGCGAGCCCTGAGCGCGGGCGGCCGGCGGCCGCCTCGATCGAACCCGGCCACGGCCCCGGTCCGACGGCGGATCGGGGCCGTTCCAAGCCTCGCAGCCCGCTCGCCGCCGGTGCCGGCAGCTCGCGTTCGGATCGGGCGCCCGCCCGCAGGGCGATGTGATGTAATGCTGGCCCGACCCGATGCGACCGAGGTGCCTCCGATGTCGACCACCGCCGCTGCCGGCGCGATGACCTCCGAGGAGATCGTCCGGCTGTCCCGCGAGCACACGTTCTTCTCGTGGTCGGTCCAGGGGGCGATCGACCCCATCGCGATCGACCACGCCGAGGGGATCTACCTGTACACCCCCGAGGGTCGGCGGATCATCGACTTCAACAGCCAGCTGATGAGCGTCAACATCGGTCACGGCGACCGGCGGGTGATCGACGCGATCACGGCCCAGGCGACCAGGCTCCAGTACGTCCAGCCGGCGTTCGCGACCGAGCCACGGGCGCGCCTCGGGGCCAAGCTGGCCGAGATCCTGCCGGGTGATCTCGACAAGGTCTTCCTGACCCTCGGCGGCGCCGAGGCGATCGAGAACGCGATCAAACTCGCCCGGCACTACACCGGCCGGACGAAGGTCCTCGCGCGCTACCGGAGCTACCACGGGGCGACGCTCGGGGCGATGACGCTGACCGGTGACCCGCGCCGCTGGGCGAACGAGCCGGGCATCGTCGGGGTGGTCCGCTATCCGGACACCCACCGCTGGGGCGAGAAGGAGCCGCGCCCGGTCGCCGAGAGCCTCCAGGGTCTCGAGGACGTCATCGTCTACGAGGGTGCCCACACGATCGCCGCGGTGTTCCTCGAAACGATCGTCGGCACCAACGGGATCCTGATCCCGCCGGACGGCTACATCCAGGGGGTCCGCGAGATCTGCGACCGCCACGGGATCCTGATGGTCGCCGACGAGGTCATGGCCGGCTTCGGGCGGACCGGGCGGTGGTTCGCGATTGACCACTGGGACACCGTTCCGGACCTGATGACGATGGCCAAGGGCCTGACCTCGAGCTACCTGCCCCTCGGCGCCGTGGCGATGCGTCGCGAGATCGCGGCCGCGTTCGAGACGAAGATGTACTACGGCGGCCTGACCTACAGCAGCCACGCCGTGAGCTGCGCGGCCGCGCTCGCCACGATCGGCGTGTACGAGGAGGACGGCCTGATCGAGAACGCCGCCCGGCTGGGCGACGTGATGCGCCGCCAGCACGAGGCGCTCTACGCCAAGCACCCGAGCGTGGGAACGACTCGCAACCTGGGTCTGTTCGGGATCATCGACCTCGTTCGGAGCCGCGATCCGTACGTCCCGCTGACGCCGTTCAACGGCACGTCCGACGAGATGAAGGCGATCGCCAAGTTCCTCCGTGACAACGACCTCTACACGATGATCGCCAACAACTCGATCCACACGAACCCGCCGCTGTGCATCACGGAGGTGCAGCTTGGCGAAGGGTTCGCGATCATCGACCGGGCGCTCGATATCGCCGACGAGGCGGTCCGCGGCTAGCTCGCCGAGATGTCCACCGCCCTCGCCGCAGCAAGCACCGGGCTCGGTTCGACGAGCGGCGACCGACCGCGCATCCGGCCCGGGATCGGGATCGTCCTCGTGCTGCTGGTGGTGGTCATCGCCTGGGAGCTGGCGAAGTGGCTCGGCGGGGATCCGTGGCGGCTGCACGGCGACATCTTCGGGATCCGGATCGACTACGAGCACGTGCCGCCGTTCGAGTGGCGGATCGCCAGCGACCTGTCGTTGCCGCATCTGTGGGACATCGTGGCCGCATACGGCGTGATCTCGGCCCAGACCGGTCAACCGCTGGCGCTGGTCCTGGTCGACTCGGCCATCTACACCCTCCGCACGGCGCTGGTCGGATTCGCGGTCGGCGTCGCGCTCGGACTGGGGCTCGGCATCCTGTTCGTCCACTCCCGACTCCTCGAGCGGGCGCTCGTGCCGTGGGTGGTCGCATCGCAGACGGTGCCGATCATCGCCATCGCCCCGGTCGTCGTGATCGCCTTCGGGGCAAGCTGGCAGTCGGTCACGATCATCGCGACCTACCTGACGTTCTTCCCGGTCACCATCGCCGCGATCCGTGGCCTGCGGGCGTTCGACCCGCGAGCCGGCGAGCTGATGCGGTCGTATGCGGGGTCGCAACGACAGGTCCTTTGGAAGCTCCGCCTGCCCGCGTCCGTGCCCTACCTGTTCGTCGCGTTCCGGATCGCCGCCGCGGCGAGCATCGTGGGCACGATCATCGGCGAGCTGCCGTCGGGGATCCCATTCGGCCTCGGCTCGAAAATCCTCAACTTCAACCAGTACTACACAACGTCGCCGGAACGACTGTGGGCCACGATCTTCGCCACGATCGTGACCGGGCTGGTCTTCGTCGGGCTCATCCGCGGCGGCGAGTGGCTGTTCGTGCGCGGGCGCTACCGGCCGCGAGAGCGGGCTCGATGAGCACGCCGGTCGTCGAGATCGTCCAGCTCCGCAAGGTCTTCGGCCAGCCGCCGACGGCGGTCACGGCGCTCGATGGGATCGACCTCAGCATCGGAGCGGGCGAGTTCGTGTCGCTCATCGGCCCGTCGGGCTGCGGCAAGTCAACCCTGCTCCGGGCGATCGGGGACCTGACCGCACCGACCGCCGGCTCGGTGGCCGTCAACGGCAAGCCCGCCCAGCGGGCCCGCCTCGATCGCGACTACGGAATGGTGTTCCAGGCCCCGGTGCTGATGGACTGGCGAACGGTCACCCGGAACGTCGAGCTGCCCCTCGAGATCATGGGCTACTCGGCGGCCGAGCGGACGGCCCGTTCGGAGCGACTGCTCGCCCTCATGGAGCTCCACGAGTTCGGCGCCAAGTACCCCTGGCAGCTGTCGGGTGGGATGCAGCAGCGGGTGTCGATCGCCCGAGCGCTGGCGTTCGATCCGAAGCTCCTGCTGATGGACGAGCCGTTCGGCGCGCTCGACGAGATGACGCGCGAGCGGATGAACATTGAGCTCATGCGGATCTGGGGTGAGACCGGGACGACGATCGTCTTCGTGACCCACTCCATCCCGGAGGCGGTCTTCCTGTCGACCAGGGTCGTCGTGATGTCCCCGCGGCCGGGGCGGGTCGCCCGGATCGTCGACGTCGACCTCCCCCAGCCACGGGACGTCGACACGCGAGAGTCGCCCCGCTACTTCGAGCTCGTGACCGAGGTCCGCGAGGCGCTCCGCAAGTTCGATTCGACGGGTCGGCCGGGTGGGTCCGACCCGACCGAGGTCGACCGGATCCGGATCGAGGGGATCGGGTGACCGGCGCGGTCGCGACCGGCCCCGCTGGCCAGACCCCCGCTACGGTCGGCCGCGGCCGTCGGCTGCGGGCGCGGCTGGTCGACCTCCTCCCGGCCTTGTCGGTCTTCGTGGCGGTCGTCCTGGTCTGGGAGATCGGGCTCGTCGTCCTCGGCGTGAAGCAGTTCCTGCTGCCGCGTCCCTCCGTCATCGGGGGCGCCCTCGTCTCGGAGTGGCAGGTCCTCGGGCGGGGCGTCGTCTATACGGGGCTCGAAGCCCTCGGGGGCCTCGCCCTGGGTGCCACCCTCGGGGTGCTGGCCGCCTTCGCGACTGCCCGCTGGGCGACGGCCCGGGAGACGCTCATGCCGCTGGCGGTGGCCGCGAGCTCGGTTCCGATCATCGCGCTCGCCCCGATCATGAGTGCCTGGTTCAGCTCAGAGAGCCCGGCCGCCAGGATCGCCATCGTGACCCTGATGGTGTTCTTCCCGGTGCTGATCAACACGGTCCGCGGCCTGACCGAGGTCGACGCCGCAGCCCTCGAGCTCTTGGACTCGTACGCCGCCGTCCAGACGCAGGTGCTGCGCAAGGTCAGGGTCCCGAATGCCCTGCCGTACTTCTTCACCGGCCTCAAGATCGCCGCGACGCTGGCCGTGATCGGCGCCGTCATCGGCGAATATTTCGGAGGGCCACGCTACTCGCTCGGGATCTACATCACCTCCGAGGCCTATGTCTTCCGATACCCGAACGCCTGGGCCGCGATCCTGCTCGCGTGTTTGCTCGGAATCGCGTTCTACGTGGCGATCCTGGTCCTCGAGCGCCTTCTCATCCCGTGGCATTCCAGCCAGCGCACGACCGACGCGTAAGGGCACAATGCAGGGACGCTGAGGAGGCGCGGGCGCGAACCCGTGCAGCGAAGCAGCGCGACCGTCCTGAGACCGGAATCCAAGGCACGGCTCCGGCAGCCGAATGGACGGGATCCAGCAGGAAGAGCGGAGGAGGCTCGGATGTTCAAGCAGATGCGAGCGGTCGCAGCGTTCAGTGCGGTGATCCTCGTGGCGGCCGCCTGTTCCAGCGGCGGGAGCTCGCCTTCGGCCGCCGCCCTGACACCGGTGAAGTTCCAGCTCCAATGGGTCCCCCAGGCCCAGTTCGCCGGCTACTACGCCGCCAAGGATCAGGGGTACTTCAAGGACGAGGGGCTCGACGTCACTTTGCTGCCCGGCGGTCCGGATGTGAACAACCTCCAGGTGGTCGCCTCGGATGGAGCCGATCTCGGCACGTCGTGGGTTCCCAAGACGCTCCAGTCGCGCGAGGGCGGCACCGACCTCGTGACGATCGCCCAGATCCTCCAACGCTCGGGCACCCGGATGGTCTCGTTCAAGAACTCCGGGATCACGGATCCCAAGTCAATGGGTGGCAAGAAGATCGGCAGCTGGCTCGGCGGAAACGAGCCCGAGCTGTTCGCGGCGCTGACCAAGGCCGGGCTCGACCCGAAGACCGAGAGCGTCACGAAGCAGGACTTCAACATGAATGCCTTCGTCAAAGGTGATATCGACACTGCCCAGGCGATGATCTACAACGAGTACGCCCAGGTCCTCGAGACGAAGAACCCGAAGACGGGCCAGCTGTTCAAGCCCGAGGATCTCAACCTGATCGACTTCAACGATCCGTCGATCGGCACGGCGATGCTCCAGGACGCGATCATCGCCCGCGATGGCTGGCTCAAGAAGCCGGGCAACGAGGACATCGCCGTCAAGTTCCTCAAGGCCTCGTTCAAGGGCTGGGAATACTGCCGCGACAACTATCAGAAGTGCGCCGACCTGGTCGTGAAGGCGGGATCCGAGCTCAAGACCGGGCACCAGACCTGGATGATGAACGAGATCAACGGCCTCATCTGGCCGTCGCCGAACGGCATCGGCCAGCTCGATCAGGCCGCCTGGGACAACACCGTGAATATCGCCACGACCTACGGCGTCCTCAAGGCAAAGCCGACGGACGGGGCGTTCCGCACCGACCTGGCCAAGAAGGCACTCGACGCGCTCGGGACCAGCGGGGACAGTAAGGGCGCGAGCTTCAAGCCCGCGACCGTGACCCTGACCGAGGGCGGCAACTAGCCGGCTCAGCGCCACGCGCCTGAATCGAACGGCCGGCCCGACGAGGGCCGGCCGTTCTGCGCCCGCCGATGCGGGACCGGTACCATGCCGCGATGGAGCTGCTCGATCGCTACGCCGAGTTCGTCGTCCGGGTCGGAGTCAACGTGCAACCCGGCCAGGACGTCCACGTCAGCGCGCTCGTCGAGCACGCTCCGATTGCCCGGGCGGTGACCGAGCAGGCCTACCTGGCGGGCGCCCGCCGGGTCGTGGTCGACTACGCCGATGTGCACCTCCGGCGGTCGGCGATCGAGCACGCTCCCGACGACGGGCTCGGGACGAACTACCCGTACGAGCTCGAGCGGATCGAGCTTTGGCGCGACCGTGGGGTCGCGCTGATCCAGCTGACCGGGAACCCCGACCCAAGTGTTCTCGATGGGCTGGACCCGGCGCGCATCGCAGCGCTTCCGTCGCAGGTGCTGGCGCGCGCCTTCGGCGAGATCCTCCAGCACGTCCAGTGGACCGCGGTCGCGGCACCGAACGAGGGCTGGGCGAGGCAGGTCTTCGGCGCACCCGACATGGATCGGCTCTGGGCGGCCGTCGCCGTGGCAACTCGCCTGGACACGCCGGACCCGGTCGCCGCCTGGCGCGAGCATCTCGCGATCCTGGCCAACCGGGCGGCGGCACTCGATGAGGTCGCCCTCGATGCGATCCATTTCAGCGGGCCGGGCACGGACCTGACGGTGGGGCTCCTGCCGGGTTCGAAGTGGCTCGGGGGCTCGATTCGGACCGAGGGCGGGGTCGAGTTCCTGCCGAACATCCCGACCGAGGAGGTGTTCACGACGCCCGACTGGCGGCGGACCGACGGGACGGTCAGGATCACCGAGCCGCTCATCCTGGCGTCGAGCCCAGTCGAGGGCCTCCGGCTGCGCTTCGCCGAGGGCCAGATCGTCGAGGTCGAGGCGGATCATGGCGTGGAGCTCGTCCGCGCCGAGCTCGCTCGCGACCCGCGCGCCGCGTTCCTCGGCGAGGTGGCGCTGGTCGACGGCTCGTCGAGGGTCCGCCAGGCCGGAGTCGTCTTCCACGACGCGCTCTACGACGAGAACGTCGGTTGTCACATCGCCTACGGGATGGCCTACACCGACGCCGTACCGGGAAGCTGAGGACCTGGGCCTCGAGGACCGGATCGCCAGCGGGGTCAACGCGGCCACCGTCCACACCGACGTGACGATCGGCGGGCCCGAGGTCGGCGTCGATGGGATCCAGCCTGATGGCCGGGTGGTCCCGATCATTCGCGATGACCGGTTCGCGACCGGGTTCTAGGCCGGGTCAGCCCTCGGCGGCGAGGAATTCGCGGATCGCGGCGATGTGGGCCGGGGTGCTCCCGCAGCACCCGCCGACGATCGTGGCGCCGGCCCGGCGCATGGCCAGCGCCTGGCCCGCCATGGTCAGCGGATCGGCCCGGTAGACCGCCCGCATGTCGACCAGCTCGGGCATGCCGGCGTTCGACTTCGCGACGAGCAGCACGTCCGGTGCGGCCGCGTGCATCCGCTCGACGACGCCGAGCATCTCGTCCGGCCCATTGCCGCAGTTGCCACCGATCGCGTCGGCGCCCCAGGCCGCGAGCGCCGCGACGGCCTGCTCGGGTGAGACGCCCATCATCGTGTGGCCGCGGGTGTCGAAGGTCATCGTCGCGATCAGCGGGATCGCCGGGGCCACCCGGCGGACGCCCTCGATCGCGGCCTTGATCTCCTGGAGATCCGACATCGTCTCGATCCAGACGAGATCCACGCCACCGGCCACGAGCGCCGCCGCCTGCTCGGCGAACACCTCGACCGCCTCGTCGTAGTCGAGCGTCCCGAGCGGGGCGACGATCTCGCCGCTCGGCCCGACGTCGCCGGCCACGAGCGCCCCGCCGCCGACCGCATCGACCTCCGCCCGGAGCAGGATCGCCGCGGTCCGGTTGAGCTCGTCGACCCGGCGATCGAGACCGTGCAGCCCGAGCCGGAGCCGGTTGCCGCCGAACGTGTTCGTCAGGAGGATCCGCGAGCCGGCCTCGAGGTAGCCGCGCTGGATCCGGCGGACGACGTCCGGCTGGGTCAGGTTCCAGACCTCCGGCGGGTCGCCGAACTGGAGGCCCGCGGCGAACAGCATCGTGCCCATCGCGCCGTCGGCCAGGATCGGCCCGCCCTCGTCCAGAAGGGCCTGCCAGCGAGCAGCTCCGACGCCGCCGTCGATCGCCCGGCGGGTCTCGAGGTCGGGAAAGGCGAGCGGATCGACGCGCGTTGCGACCGCGTCTGCCGCGGGCCGGGCGGATCCATTGTCGTTGCCGTTCGGCGGTCCTCGCCGGCGGGTCCGGTTGGGCAAGGTCATCGTGAAGTCCACTGCTTCGTGTCTCGTCTGGCCCGAGGATAGCCCAGCCCTCCGGCGGAGGCTGTCGGCCGCCGGGAACGAGGAAGCCGGGCAACCCACGGGTCCGGGTTGCCCGGCTTCCGGGTTCGTCAGCTCTCGGCGAGCATGGCCGCGAGGCGGTCCCAGGTCTCGAGCGCGCCGCCGACCATGCCGGTCGCCAGTGCGCCTTCGAGGATCTCGATCGAGCCCATGTGCCCGATCGAAGTCACCTTCGTCTTGCCGCCGACATCCTCGAACGTGAAGGTCTCGGGGCCGCCCTGTGGCCCCATGCCCTCGACATCGAACATGAACGTCCATTTGAAGCCGCTGGGCGGATCGATCTCCAGGTACTCCCCGAAGAACGTCACGTCGTCGCGATCCGGGGCGCTGCTGACGTAGCGCCACTTGCCGCCCGGCCGGACATCCATCTCGGCGACAACGGTCGTGGTGCCGTGGGGACCCCACCAGCGCGGAATGCGTTCCGGATCGGTGAAGGCCCGCCACACCTGCTCACGGGGAGCGTCGAACGTGCGCTCGAACACGAGGTCGCCACCGTCCGAGTAGATCGTGGTTGTCGGGGTGCTACCCCGGTCGATTCGCGTCGCGGTCATCGTCGTCTCCTCTTCCATGCTCCTGTTTGTCCTGTAGGTCACGCAGGTACTCGTCCAGGCGTTCGAAGCTCGCTTCCCAATGGCGGCGGTATTGATCCACCCAGGAAGCGACGTCCCGCAGGGGGCCGGCCCGGAGCCGTCGCGGTCGCCACTGGGCGTCTCGGCCCTGCTCGATGAGCCCGGCCCGTTCGAGCACCCTCAGGTGCTTGGAGATGGCGGGCTGGCTCATGTCGAACGGTGCGGACAGGTCCTTGACCGTGGCCTCGCCCTGGGCGAGCCGGGCCAGGATCGCCCGCCGGGTCGGGTCGGCAAGGGCGGCGAACGTCGTGCTGAGTGGGTCGGGTTGCTGCATTCCATCACCGATAGGTTATATAACCTTTGGGTAATGTACACGACGCAGCGAGGATGTCAACCCCCGATTTCGTGGTCGAGGGCGCCGATCGTGACGCCGTGACGGCGTCGTCAGCCCGGCGGCGTCCCGATCTGGCGGCCGAGGAAGGTGACGGAGCGCTCGAAGGCCAGATCGGCGGCGGCGGCCCGGTAGGCGTCGCGCGACGGCTCGGCGAACCAGTGCCCCGTCCCGGGGTAGCGGTGGATGACGACGTCACGACCCGCCGACCGGAGCGTTGCTTCGAACTCGGCGACACCCTCGTCCGTCTCGTACGGGTCGGTCTCGGCGAAGTGACCGAGGACGGGGACGCGGGCCCGGCCGAGGAACGGACCACCGCTCGTGCCGTAGTAGACGACCGACGCGGCGAGCCGGTCGCGTTCGGCCGGGGTCCACATGGCCCAGTGCGCGCCGAACGAGAACCCGAGGGCGGCCAGCTTTGCCGTCGGGCCCAGGCGGTCCGCCAGGTCATCGACGGCGGCCAGGGTGATGGCATCGATCGCTGCCTCGTCGGCTGCGCCGGCAAGCCGGTTTGCCTCCTCGATCGTCGACGCCACCTGACCGCCGAACAGGTCCGGGGCCAGCACCGCGAACCCGCTCGCGGCCAGCCGGTCGGCGTAGGCGACCACGTCGTCGTTGAGGCCCCACCAGGGGTGGAACACGGCCACGCCGGGTGCCCCGGGCACGAGATCGCCCGCCCTGTACACGCGCCGCGTCGCGCCGCCTGCCTCGATCGTCTCGAAGGTGCCCATGACCATCCCTCCGCTCACGTGTTGCGAGGCAGCATACGGGCGACGCGACCCGCAGAGGCCCAACCGCGCCACATGCGGGCTTGAGGCGCCCGCTATCATGACGCCCGTGGGGTGTGCCGGCAGCCGCCCGCGCCAGTGACGTCGGCCGGGCGGCGCGGTGCCGGTTGCGCGATCGCGAAGGAGTCTCGAATGAAGAACCCGCCCATCCTGATCTCGATCATCGGCTTCTTTGCGGCCCTTGCCGGGTTCGGCTACCTGTTCTTCGGATTGCGGGTCCTGGGATTCGACTGGTTCGGGATCTTCGGCGACCTTCCGCGGATTGAGCACGTCGGGCTGTGGGGCTGGCTGGCGATCGCCGCCGGGATCGCTTGGCTCCTCGCCGCGGTCGGGCTCTGGGCGCTCCAGCCCTGGGCTCGGCTGTTCACGCAGATCATCGCGGGCTTCGCCCTGTTCGAGGCGGTCCTCGCGTTCTTCCAGTTCCCGGGGCAGGGCGTCGGGTTCGCGATGGCGATCATGCCGGCCCTGATCCTGTGGTACCTGAGCACCGCCGAGGTGAAGGCCGCGTTCGGGATGGCAGAACCGGCGGAGGCCGCCTGACCCGGGAGGGCCGACTGGACCCTGCCCTGGTGGGGCGGGGCCGGTCCATTCGCTGCGGCGACGCTCGGCGGCACCTGGGCGCGAACGGATTCGACCCCGACTCGGCTGCCCCACCCTGTCGCGCCATTCCCGCTGAGCGCGGTTTCACCGCGCAGCGGCGCGCGGTGCTGCTCTGAGCCGCTGCCGGATACCCTGCGAACCCCGCAGCTGGCTTGATGTCGGGTTCTCAACGATGCCAGGAGCTTCCACCCAGTTCGGATGATGCGCGAACCGCACCCATGATCCATACCTCAGGTTGGTTCGTGACGAGGAGGACTCAAAGATGCCGAACGTGGACCGAAGCCATCTGCCCATTCGCCGTCCGACATTCGGTGGGGTCGTCAATCGGACGCTCGCCGGATCGCAGCCGGACTGGAACCTGATCGGGCACCCGACGCCGCCCGATGGCGCGCCAAATGTCCTGCTCGTGCTGATCGACGATGCCGGCTTCGGAAACCCGAGCACGTTCGGCGGCCCGATCCAGACGCCCAACTACACGCGCATGGCCGAGGGTGGCCTCCGGTACAACCGGTTCCACGTCACAGCCATCTGCTCGCCGACGCGAGCGGCGCTGCTGACCGGCCGCAACAACCACGCCGTCGGCTTCGGCTCGGTCGGCGAGTTCGCCGGCGGCTATCCGGGCTACTCCGCCACCCTGCCTCGCGATTGCGCGCCGCTGCCGCGCATCCTGCGCGACAACGGCTACAGCACCGCCGCGTTCGGCAAGTGGCACCTGACGCCCGACGGCCAGCAGGGTCCGGCCGGACCGTTCGACCGCTGGCCGACAGGATGGGGATTCGAGTACTTCTACGGCTTCCTGGGTGGCGAAGCCGGGCAATGGGACACGGTCATTGCCGAGAACCAGAAGATCATCGGCGTCGACCCCCGATACGGTGACCCGACCGACCCCTACTACCTTCCGGACGCGATGGCGGACAAGACGATCGAGTGGCTGCATGGCATCCGGGCCCAGGATGCCCGCAAGCCGTTCTTCGCCTACTTCTCGACCGGCTGCAGCCACGCCCCGCACCACGTGCCGCAGTCATGGGCGGCCAAGTACAAGGGCAAGTTCGACCAGGGCTGGGACAGGCTGCGCGAGGAGACCTTCGCTCGCCAGAAGGCGCTGGGCGTCGTACCGCCCGACGCGGAGCTGACGCCACGCAACGAGGCCTTCCCTGCCTGGGATGACGTCCCGGACCAGCTCAAGCCGTTCTACGCCCGCCAGATGGAGGTCTACGCCGGCTACTCCGAGAACGCCGACCACAACGTGGGCCGCGTCATCGACGCCATCGAGGAGCTGGGCGAGCTCGACAACACGCTGATCATCTGGATCTGGGGCGATAACGGCGCCAGCATGGAGGGCACCATCACCGGCTCCTTCAACGAGATGACGACGCTCAACGGCATCCCCCTCACCGACGAGATGCAGCACCAGCTGGCCGAGCGCTACGGCGGCATGGACGCCTGGGGAGCCGAGATCATGGCACCCCACTATGGAGCCGCGTGGGCGTGGGCCGGCAACACCCCCTTCCAATGGGGCAAGCAGGTCGGCTCGCACCTGGGCGGCACGCGCGATCCCCTGGTCATCCACTGGCCTGACCGGGTGACGTCCGGGAGCGGGCTCCGCTCGCAGTTCACCCACGTCATCGACGTCGCGCCGACCATCCTCGACATCGCCGGCATCCCGGCGCCGACGACCGTTGACGGGATCGACCAGCAACCGCTCCACGGCGTCGCGTTCACGGACACCCTGACGACAGCGGACGCGCCGGAGCGGCGCACCCAGCAGTACTTCGAGTCCATCGGGAACCGGGCCATGTACAAGGACGGCTGGTGGCTGGCGATGCGCACGGCACGGATCCCGTGGGTGCTGACGCCGCAGGCGATCATGCCCTACGCGCCCGGCGTCTGGGACCCCGACGCCGATCCGACCGAGCTGTACTACCTGCCCGACGACTTCAGCCAGGCGCACGACCTGGCGGCCGAGCACCCCGACAAGGTCACAGAGCTCAGGGAGCTGTTCTGGCAGGAGGCGGAGCGCTACCAGGTCCTGCCGCTGCTGGCCACGCTGTCATCGTTCTTCGGTCAGGTGCCGCCTCTGCCCGAGGTCGCCAAGCTCGAGTTCAGGGGCGACGTCCAGAACGTCCTCGCGGGCATGGTCCCGCGCATCTACAACCACTCCTATGCGATCAGCGCCGATCTCGTCGTGCCCGAGGGCGGCGCCGAGGGCGTCATCGTCGCCGAGGCCGACCACCTCGGTGGCTTCTCGCTCTTCGTCGAAGACGGCAAGCTGACCCACACCTACTCGATGATGGGCGTCTTCATCTTCCGTCAGCAGGCGACCGAGCCGCTGCCGACGGGCGAGGTCACGGTGCGGATGGAGTTCGCCGCCGACGCGCCGAAGCCGGCGACGGGCGGCCAGGTCACGCTGTACGTCAACGACAAGGCGGTCGGGGGCGGCCGGATGGAGCACACGGTCCCGATGCGGTTCTCGGGCTACGCCGGCATGGACATCGGCCGCGACAACGGCGGCGTGGTCGATCGGAGCTACGCCGCGAAGGCGCCGTTCCCGTTCACCGGGACGATCCACAAGGTCGTGTTCGACATCAAGCCGCACCTCGAGCATGAGGAAGCCGAGCTGCACGAGGCCACGAAGAACGCCGACGTCGCCCACGCGCTGAGCGCCTGAACGTCCGATCCCGGAGGAGATGACCGCCATGCCCAAGCAAACCGTTGACGTCCTGATGGGCGGCTACCTGTCGAAGGATGCCGCCCGCGAGGACTTCGCGGCCGTCCAGGCGTGCGGCGTCCCGTTGCTGGGGCTGGTGGTCGTCAGCAAGGGCCTGGACGGCTCGATGGAGATCGAGCAGCACGACCACATCGTCAAGGAAGGCGCCGTGGCGCTCGGCGGGGCAGGCTTCATCGTCGGCCTCTTCGCGCCACCGCTCCTGGCTGCAACCGCCGTCGGGGCGCTCGTCGGTGCGGGCGTTGGCAAGATCGCTGAACGGAAGGTCGAGAGCGCGCTCGAGGCCCAAGCCGAGGCCACGATCCCGATCGGTGGTGCCGGGCTGATCGTCGTCTACGACCACGAGCACGAGGACGCCATCGGGTCCGCCGTCACTCGGGCCATCAAGAAGGTCGTGGGCGAGGCGACCGACAGCCACGTGAAGGCCGTCAAGGCCGCATTGGCCGACGCTTCGAAGAAGATGAGCGCCTCCGAGGGCTGACGGCTACCGAGGCGCCTCGCGACTCGGCAAGCGGATGATCCGGGACGGAGATGGCGGGCGGCTAGTGCCCGGTCCCGAACTGGCGGTCGCCGGCGTCACCCAGGCCGGGCATGATGTAGCCCTTCTCGTTCAGCTGGCGGTCGAGCGCGGCGGCGTAGATCTCGACGTCCGGGTGAGCGGTCGTCACCGCCTCGACTCCCTCCGGGGCGGCGATCAGGTTGATGAGCTTGATCCGGGTCGCGCCCCAGCGCTTGAGGACCTCGATCGCCGCCGTGGCCGAGCCGCCGGTCGCCAGCATCGGATCGAGGATCAGGCACAGGTCGACGGTCGCCGAGTCGGGCAGCTTGTTGTAGTACTCGACCGGGCGGAGCGTCCGCTCGTCGCGGAACAGCCCGAGGTGCCAGACCTCGGCCGTCGGCATGAGCTCGAGCATCGCATCGACCATCCCGAGGCCGGCGCGCAGGATCGGGACGAGGCCGATCCGATCCGCCAGCTCGTAGGCTTCGGTCGTCTCGATCGGCGTCTCGATCGTGATCGGGCGGACCCGGACGTCGGCCAGGGCCTCGTGCCCGAGCAGCCACGACAGCTCGCGCACGATCTCGCGGAACTTCTTCGGCTCGGTCGCGACGTTGCGCAGGATCGCCAGCTTGTGGAGGACCGCCGGATGGGTCGAGATGTGCAGGCTCGGCCAGGCCTCGACGGACGTCGTCATCGGGCTCCTCCGGGATCGATCTCGGCAGGACCCGACGATCGTAGCACCGGCCCGCTCGGCCGGAGCCGGGCCGGTGCCTGTGGTCGAGGCGTCGGCGCGGTATCCTCGCCTTCCGAGACCCGAGCCGGAGGATCGACCAGAACCTGTGACCGCAACGCGCTCGGCCATCTCGCGACCGCGACCGCACTCGGCTCGAGCCGTGCTGCCCGTGCGGCGGGGCGCGCCACCGGTCCTCGTCCGTCAGACCCGCAACGGCATCGTCGAGAGCGTCCACCGGGGGGATGTCGTCGAGGTCGACGCGGCGGGTCGGATCGTCCGCCTGCTCGGCGATCCGGATCGCCTGGTGACCCTCCGCTCATGCGTCAAGCCGTTCGGCCTGCTCGCGCTGATCGGGGCGGGCGGCGTCGAAGCGTTCGAGCTGACACCGCCCGAGATCGCGATCATGGCCAGTTCGCATTCCGGAGAGGACGTCCACGTCCGAACGCTCCAGGGCCTCTACCGGAGGGCAAGCGTGCCGCAGGCGGATCCTGGCCTGCGGTGCCGAGGGCATGCCGCTCGACGCCCTGACGGCTGCCCGGCTCGCGCGCGACGGCGAGAAAGCCGGGGCCGTCCGCCACATGTGCTCGGGCCAGCACTCCTCGATGATCCTCCTGGCCCGACTCCGCGGCTGGCCTCTCGAGGGTTACTGGCAGGACGACCATCCCGTCCAGGTGGCCTATCGGGCGGCCGTGGCCGCCGCCTTCGGGACGCGCCCGGATCGCCTGGCGACCGCGATCGACGGCTGCGGTGTCGGGACCTACGCCTTCCCGCTGCGCGACGTCGCCCGTGCCTACGCGATGCTGGCCGACCCGTCGGCGATCCCGGCCACGGATGCGCGATCGGAGCTCGCGCCCGGCCTGATCCTCGTTCGCGATTCGATGCTGGCGCACCCCGAGATGGTCGGCGGCAACCGCGACCGGCTCGACACGTCGTTGATGAAGGCGGTCCCCGGCCGGATCGTCAGCAAGGGCGGGATGGAGGCCCTTCGCGGGCTTGGGATCCTGGCCGGGGAACGGCCCGGCAACGGCCGGTCGCCGGTCCCGGCCACCGGCATGGCGATCAAGATCGAGGACGGCGACGGGTACGACCGCGGGACATGGGCGGCCACGATCGAGGCGCTCCGCCAGGCCGGGGTGCTCGGCGGCGGATCGCTTCGCGAGCTCGCTCGATACCATCGGCCGGTCTCCCTCGATCCGCACGGCCGAGTCGGCGCAGAGGCGATCCCGGAGTTCGAGCTCGCTCCGGTCGGCGAGCTCATCGGCTGAGGGCGAACCCGGATGACCGGCTCCAGGTCCATCCGGCGTCGGTCCGCCGACCGGTTCGTCCGGTGACGCGATGACCGCGATTGATCCCTACCGAACGCTCGGCCTGACTCCGGGAGCGAGCCAGGCCGAGATCAAGCGCGCCTACCGCTACCTGGCCAAGCTGTACCACCCGGATTCGGCCGGCGAGCGAGCGCTCCCGAGGTTCCTCGCGATCCAGGCTGCCTATGAGGCCCTGGTCGAGGATCCGGGCCGACGACGGGTCGGGCGGGCCGGGTCGGCCTACCGCCCGCCGGAGCCGCCGCGGCAGCCATGGCAGGCCGACCCGTCGCGCGCCCGGGCGACCCGCGACGCGTACCGGGCACGCTCCCGGCGATCGACCGGCGGGGGAGGGCCGGGCGGCCCGTCGGCCGCTCCGGGGACTCCGCCGGGGACGGCAGGCGGCAGCCGCGCCGGACCCGGACCCGCCGGCGCGACAGCCGGGCCCGGGAACGCGGGGGCAGGCCCCGGCGCAACGGCAGGCCGGGGCGCCGCGGGCAACCCGGGCTCGAAGGAGACGCCCGGATCCAGCCAGGCGGGTCGATCTCGGAGGAGCCGCGGCCCGAAGGCCACGATCGGCTCGACGAGCTATGACGGAGCGGACAAGGAGCCGTTCGCCCCGGCCTGGGAAGGGGCGACCTGGTACGGCGCCGGGAGCGGCACCTACTGGACGCTCAACCCCAAGGAGTACGCGGACCCCCGGAAGCATGGTCCGGAGTACCTTGCCCGGTCACGCCGATCGCTCGGTGGTCCCGCCCAGGACGGGCTGCCGACGCCGGACGGACTGGCGCCGGACGGATCGAAATCCGGCGATGAGCCGACGTTCCCGACCGGCACCGATGACCCGGCCAGCGGTTCGGCCGGGGGTTCGGCTGCGCCACCGAAGTCATCGGCGGCGGACCGCGATGCCTCATCAGAGGCCTGGCCCTCGCCGCCGACGCCGGCCGCCGCGGCCGCGGCAGCGAGGGCTCCGAACAGCGGCCCGCGCCTGACCTCCGACCCGAGCAGCCCTCGGCGGTCGCCGGTTGATCCGAGGCCTGCCGACGCACCGCCCGGCTGGCGTCCGGCGGCCCGACCGCCTGCGCCGTCGGGACGGGCCGCTTTCGGCGACTCGGTGCCGTCCGCGCTCCGGCGGGCGTCGATGTCCCTGCCCGGGCGGCTCGGCCTGGCCGTCCTCGGCTGGATCCCGCTCGCGGCCGCCGTGTCGGTAGTGAGCAGTGCGCTGCCGGCCTGCTCCGGGGCCAGCTTGGTCTGTTCCGATCCACTGACCGCCGGAGTCTGGCCGCTCCACCTCCTGCTGATCGCGCTCCTCGCCCTCGTACCACGGCTCGCGGTGATCGCAGCGTATGGCGCCCTTGCGTTCCTGCTCGTCGGGCTGGCGGCGACGCCGATCCTGCTGGCCGTCGGCGGAGCGCGGACCCCGACCGGGACCGCCACCGCGCTCGGCGTCGTGCTCGTCGCGGCCTGGATCGGCGGCGTGGTTCTAGCCCTCAGCGGACGGGTCGAGCTCCCGCCGTGGCGAGGGCCGCGGGCCCGTGGCCCTCGCGTAGGATGAGTCGATGAGCCGTCGAACGGACGCCAGCGAGATCTCGGGAGCGGCCCAGGAGTACCTGCTCGCGCTCCGGGTGATGGCCGTCGACGGGAACCGGGTCACCGCGTCGCAGGTCGGCCGGCATCTCGGCGTGAGCACCCAGGCTGCCAGCGAGATGTTCCGCAGGCTGAGCACCGACGGCCTCGTCACCCAGGCGGGCGGGTCGACCGGTCGAGAGCTCGTGCTGACCGAGCCGGGGCGAGCCGCCGCCGACGGGATCTTCCGCCGCCACGCCCTGCTCGAATGGCTGCTGACGACAGTGGTCGGCCTTGGCTGGGCCGAGTCGGACGAGGAGGCCGCCCGACTCCAGGGCGCGATCTCGCCGCGCGTCGAGGCCCGCCTCGACGAGATGCTGGGCCATCCCGAGACCTGTCCGCATGGCAACCCGATCGACGCCGCGACCGCCCGGCGGCGTCCCGCGGGCACCCCGCTCAGCGCAGCCGAGGCCGGCCAGCGAGCAACGATCTACCGGATCACCGAAGAGGCCGAGGAGGACGCCGGGCTGCTGTCCTACCTCGAGGCGCGAGCCCTGACGCCGGGGGCCCACGTCACGATCCTGGCCAGGTCCGAGTCGCTCGACTCGCTCACCCTCGAAGGGCCGCGCGGGCGCGCGACGCTTGGACTCCGACCGGCCGCCATGATCCGGATCCTCGACGGCGAAGCCGATCCCGGCCTGTTCCACCGGGTGCCGGCGCGCGCGACCGCCTGAACGGACGCGGCCGAGCCAGTCACCAACCTCGTTCCTTGAGACCGACCGCCGTCGCTGCTATTGACATCTTGTTGTACATATACTACGGTTTGTCCTGTTTCGCATATGAATGGCGAAAGGATGCACCGATGATGCCCGCCACCACGTCTCGCTCCCGGGTCGGGCGTGTCGACCGGCTCTCCCAGCGAACCCGCCGCGTCATCGCGGTCACGACGCTCGCTGGATTGCCCGCGATGTACGTCTGGTCCTCGTTCTGGCTCGGGACCTCTGTGCCGACCGCGATCTGGGGTCCGATCTCATTCGTCCTCATCGGCTTCACGGCCGTGGGGTCGCTCGTTCTGTACCGCTTCGTCCGCGACCGTGCCGACCTCGGAGCGACGACGCTCGACGAGCGCCAGCTCCAGCTTCGAGATCGGGCCTGGGTCGTGAGCTACGGCCTGCTCAGCACCGTGGTCGTCATCGCGGTCGCGGTCCTGGCGATCGTCGTCCTTGGCATGGGGCACGAGGTGGTCCTGGACGGGAACCTGATGTCCGCCCTCGCGATCTGCATCGGGGTCCTGATCCCGCTCGTGCCGATCGCGGCCCTTGCCTGGCTGGAACCCGACCTTCCGTCGGAGGTCGAGTGATGTCGCAACCCGAGTCCGGTCCCGGCCGGAGCCGTGCGGCCGCTGATCGCGGTCACGAGTTCAGCCGTGAGGGCCGCCGGATCCTCGTGGTCTTCGCTTCGCTTGGCATCCCCGCGACGCTCTACGCGGCGTTCGGGATGGAGCAGGGCTACGTCCTCGTCGAGGGTGGCCTGCGCGGCCTGATCGTCGGTGGCCTGGCGATCGTGACCCTCATCACCTGGCTCTTCCTCTACCGGTTCCGGGCCAGTCTGGCCCAGGCCCCCGACGACCGGCTCGACGAGCGCCAGGTCCAGGTCCGCGACCGGGCCTACCTGGACGGCTACCGGATCTTCGCCGTGCTCGTCGTGGCCGGCCTGCTCTTGCTCGGGATCCTGCCGCAGATCGCCGGGCATCCGGTCGAGCTGTCGTTCCAGGTCGTGCTTCCGTTCCTCCTGGGGGCCATCCTCTACGCCTTCCTCATCCCGTCCGCCGTCGTGGCCTGGACGGAGCCGGAGCCCGTCCCGGAGCCGCTCGTCAGCGCGACGCGATGACCGGCAAGCGCGTCGAGCCGACGCTGCACAACCGGCTGGCCGTGCTCCGGGCCGAGCGTGGGCTCAGCCGCCAGGAGCTGGCCGACGCCGTCGGCGCCAACTACCAGACCATCGGCTACCTCGAGCGCGGCGAGTACAACCCGAGCCTGCTCCTCGCGTTCGCGATCGCCGACTTCTTCGGTCTGCCGATCGAGGCGGTGTTCAGCCCACGGCCGTTCCGGGCCCTGTCCGAGATCGTCTACAGCCGGACGCCCGCCTGACCCGTCCCGCCGCGGCTACCATCTCCCCATGACCGACGTCCGGGTACGGATCTCGCCGAGCCCGACCGGGCCGCTCCACATCGGGACGGCACGCACGGCGCTGTTCAACTTCCTGTACGCCAGGCACGTCGGCGGGACGTTCGTCCTCCGGATCGAAGACACCGACGTCGCCCGGTCCTCGCTGGCCTACGAGAAGGACATCCTCGACGGCCTCCATTGGCTTGGTCTCGTCTGGGACGAGGGTCCGGGCGTGGCCGGCGAGGACGCCCGTGGCCCGTTCGGTCCATATCGGCAGATGAAGCGCCTGCCGCTCTACGCGGACGCGGCCGATCGCCTCCGGGCCGCGGACCTGGCCTATCCCTGCTACTGCACGGCCGACGAGCTCGACGCCGAGCGCAAGCGGCTCGAGGCGGCTCACCTGCCGCCGCGCTACAGCGGTCGCTGCGCCCACCTCACCCCGAGCGAGCGAGCCGCGTTCGAGGCCGAGGGCCGAATGGCGGCGCTCCGGTTCCGGGTCGGCGAGGGTGTCGTCGGGTTCGACGACATCGTCCGCGGCCGGGTCGAGATCGATGTCGCGAACCTCGGCGGGGACTTCGTGATCGTCCGGGCCGACGGAACGCCGCTCTACAACTTCGCGGTGGTGATCGACGACATCACGATGCGGATCAGCCATGTCATCCGGGGCGAGGACCACATCAGCAACACCCCGAAGCAGGTCCTGATCTATCGCGGGCTGGGTGAGGGCGTGCCGCAGTTCGCCCACTTGCCGCTCATCCTCAACCCGGATCGGACGAAGATGAGCAAGCGCAAGAGCCAGACCGCGGTCAGCGACTACCAGGCCGAGGGCTTCATCCGCGAGGGGATGGTCAACTACCTCGCCCTGCTCGGCTGGGCGACCGGGACCGAGGAGGAGGTCCTCGGACTCGACGAGCTGTGCGCCCGGTTCGAGCTCGAGGCGGTCCACAAGGGTGGCGCCGTGTTCGACCGGGAGCGGCTCGAGTGGCTCAACGGCCAATGGATCCGCCGCCTCTCCGCCGGTGAGCTCGTCGAGCGACTCCGGCCGTTCCTCGAAGACGAGGCGGCCGCCGGCCGGATCGATCGCATCCCGACCGATGAAGAGATTCGGGCACTGGTGCCGCTCGTCCAGGAGCGCCTGCCGGTCCTCGGCGCCATCGGCGAGCTCGTCGGGTTCCTGTTCGTGGAACGGCTGGAAGTCGATCCGGCGCTGCTCGTCCCGAAGCGCTGGGAGGTGGCGACGACCGGCGCCGCGCTGCGGACCGCGCGGGACGCGATCGATAGCGTCCGGCCGGTCGTGTTCGAGGCGGACGAGCTCGAGCCGGCGCTTCGCGCGGTGGCCGAGGCCAACGGCTGGAAGGCCGGCGACCTGTTCATGGCGATCCGGGTTGCAGTCACCGGGCGGACGGCGACGCCGCCGCTGTTCGACACGCTCGTCGCGCTCGGCCGCGGACGGACGCTGGCGAGACTCGACGCCGCCATTGCCGCCCTCGACGCCGCCCGCGCTGGCCGGGCCCGGTGACCCGCCAGGTTGGAGTCGTGGGGCGCCGGCGCACCGCGTGTTGACCGGGTGTTAACCGCGAACGGCTACGATTCCCCCTGATGGCACGAACGATCCTCGTCGTTGACGACGAGCCGACCCTGCGCGAGACCCTCGCCGACGGTCTCGAAGCCGAGGGGTTCACGGTCGTCACCGCGGCCGATGGCCGCGAAGCGCTGACTCGCTTCCGGGCCGATCGGCCGGACCTCATCGTGCTCGACCTCATGCTCCCCGAGCTGTCCGGCGTCGAGGTCTGCCGGATCGTCCGGGCCGAATCCCCGGTCCCGATCCTGATGCTGACGGCCAAGGACTCGGAGGTCGACAAGGTCGTCGGGCTCGAGCTCGGGGCCGACGACTACGTGACGAAGCCATTCAGCCTGCGCGAGCTGATCGCCAGGATCCGAGCCCTCCTCCGGAGGGCCGAGCGCAGCGTGGCCGAGAGCGAGCCGCCGGCCGCGATCGACCTGGGCGACGTGCAGGTCGACCTGGCCGGTCACCGGATCCTGCGCGAGGGCCGGACGGTGCCGGTCAAGCCCAAGGCGTTCGAGCTGCTCGCGTTCCTGATCCGCCATCCTGGCCAGGTCTTCACCCGCGACCAGCTCCTCGAGCACGTCTGGGGCTACGACTACGCGGGCGAGTCGAGGACGGTCGATGTCCACGTCCACTGGCTGCGCAGCCGGATCGAGAACGATCCAGCCAGCCCGGCGTTCCTCCACACGGTCCGCGGCGTCGGCTACGTATTCCGCCGACCGACCTAGGCGGTTGAGGCTAGCCGAACACCGCCCACAGCACCGCGAAGGTCAGCCCTCCGATCAGGCCGGCTGCCGGAATCGTGAAGATCCAGGCGGTCACGATGTCGCCGACGACGCCCCAGCGGACCGCCTTTGGCCGATCGACCGAGCCGCCGCCGGTGATCGCGCTGGCGATGACCTGGGTCGTCGAGACTGGGATCCCGAAGTGCGACGCACCGAGGATGACGGTCGCCGCCGTGGTCTCGGCTGCGAAGCCGTGGACCGGGTCGAGCTTCACGACCTTGCTGCCCATCGTCTTGATGATCCGCCAGCCGCCCGCGGCGGTGCCCAGGCTGATCGCGGTTGCCGCGACGAGGATGACCGGCAGTGGCACGGTCTTCGTGTCGATGACCCCGGCCGAGAACAGCGCGAGCGTCATGATCCCCATCGTCTTCTGTGCGTCGTTTGAGCCATGGCTGAACGCCATGTACGTCGGCCGACACGACCTGGAGCCGCCGGAAGCGGCTGTTGAGCCGCTGGGGATGGCCGCGCTGGAAGAGCCAGTAGATGAACACCATCAGGGCGAACGCACCGAGGAAGCCGATGACCGGTGAACCTACGAGCGGGATGAGGACCTTGGTCGTGACCCCGGTCCACTGGACCGCCGCCAGCCCGCCACCGGCGATCGAGGCGCCGATCAACCCCCCGATGAGCGCATGGCTCGAAGAGCTGGGGATCCCGAGCCGCCAGGTGATCAGGTTCCAGGTGATCCCCCCGATCAGGGCGGCCATGACGACCAGCTCGTTCGGGTTGACGCCCGTCCCCGGATCGGGCAGCGGGTTGACGAGCCCGACGCGATCGTCTGGGCGACCGCCGTCCCGGTCAGCGCGCCGACGAAATTGGCGGTGGCCGACAGGACGATCGCGTACTCCGGCTTGAGCGCGCGGGTCGAGACCGAGGTCGCGATCGCGTTGGCCGTGTCGTGGAATCCGTTGATGTAGTCGAAGACGACCGCGAGGATCAGGATCGCGATCAGGCCGAGCGTGACGCCTTCGGGCACGTGGGCAGGTTCTCCGTCTGGGCGGGGTGGTGACGCGCTGGATCGTGGGGCAGCCGGGAGAGGCTAGCAGGTCCGGCGGACCCGAGCGGGCGGCCCTATCCTACCGACCATGCGCCTGAGCACCATGTTCTTTGCTTCGCTGCGCGACGATCCGGCCGAGGCCGAGATGCCGTCGCACCGTCTGCTCGTGCGGGCCGGCTACGTCCGCCAGCTGAGCTCCGGGATCTACTCGCTGCTGCCCCTCGGCAAGCGGGTCACGGATCGGGTCGAGCAGGTCATCCGCGAAGAGATCGACGCGATCGGCGGCCAGGAGATGGAGATGCCCGTCGTCCATCCGGCCGAGATCTGGAAGCAGAGCGGTCGCTACTTCAAGATCGGTCCGGAGCTCGTCCGATTCAAGGACCGGGCGGACCGCGAGATGGTCCTCGCGATGACCCACGAGGAGGTCGTCGCGCTCCTCCTCCGCGACATCGTCCGGAGCTACCGCCAGCTGCCGATGATCGTCTACCACTTCCAGACGAAGTTCCGCGACGAGCCACGCTCGCGGGGCGGCCTGATCCGGGTCCGCGAGTTCGTCATGAAGGACTCGTACAGCTGCGACCGCGACTGGGACGGGCTCGAGCGCAACTACCGGCTCCATTACGGCGCCTACCAGCGGATCTTCGAGCGGCTCGGGCTCGACGCGATCGCGGTCGGTGCCGACGTGGGGATCATGGGCGGCACGGAGGCCGACGAGTTCATGGTCCTCAACGAGTTCGGCGAGGACAGCCTAGTCCTGTGCGACAACTGCGACTACGCGGCGAACCGCCAGATCGCGACCGTCGGCAAGCCCGATCCGGCCTCGGAGCCCTTGCTGCCGATGGAGGACGTCGAGACCCCCGACGCGACGACGATCGAAGCGCTCGCTCGCTTCCTCGACGTCCCGGAGAGCCGGACGGCCAAGGCGGCGTTCTTCGTCACCGGGGACGGCCGGTTCGTCGTGGCGATCGTGCGCGGCGACTACGACGTCGAGGAGACCAAGCTCGGCAACGCCGTCAAGGCGATCGGCGGCCTCCGGCCCGCGCAGGTCGACGAGATCAAGGCCCGGGGCATGGAGGCCGGTTACGGCTCGCCGCTCGGGGCGCGCGATGCGGTCGTCGTCGTCGACGAGCTCGTCGTCCGCTCTCCGAACCTCGTCGCCGGCGCCAACCGGGTCGGTTGGCATGTCAGGAACGTCAACGTTCCGCGTGACTTCGAGCCCGACGTCGTCGCCGAGATCGTGAGCGCTCGGGAGGGCGATCCATGCCCCCGCTGCGGCTCGCCGCTCAGGCTCCGCAACGGGATCGAGGTCGGCAACATCTTCAAGCTCGGGACGGACTTCGCCGAGGCGCTCGGGGCCCACTACCTCGGCGAGGACGGCGTCGAGCATCCGGTGGTCATGGGCTCGTACGGGATCGGCCTCGGCCGGAACGTGGCCTGCATCGTCGAGGCTCACCACGACGAGAAGGGCATCGTCTGGCCGGCCGAGGTGGCACCCTACCCGGCCCACCTCGTGTCGATCGGAGCGAACAAGGAGCCACGGGTCGAGGAGATCGCCCGCGGCCTCCACGATGCCGCCAAGGCCGCCGGTCGCGAGCTGCTATGGGACGACCGGGACGAGTCGCCCGGGGTCAAGTTCACCGACGCCGAGCTGCTCGGGATGCCCTGGATCGTCACGCTCAGCCCGCGCTCGCTGGCGGCGGGCGGCGCCGAGGTGACCGCCCGCGCGACCGGCGAGCGGGCGATCCGGCCGCTGGCCGACGTCGAGGCGTGGCTGGCGGGAGCCGGCTAGGAGCGTTCCCCGTCGTCCCTGGCTGCGGCCGTCTCCCCGTGGCCGGCGCCGTCGTCCGGCTCGAGGTCGAGGACGACGGTCCCGTCGAGCGACAGGATCTCCATGTCGTCGATCGGTGAGTCCTCGAGCAGGTCGGTCGATTCGACGATGTCCTCAGCCGGAGGCGCCTGCTCGGGATCGTCGATCCGGCCGATGGAGAACGTGACCTGGGGCGGGATGCTGGCCGCGATCCCGATCTCCGCGACCCGGTACGGCGAGCCCTTGTCGCGGAGGGCCTGGTTCGCGCGCTCCTGGAGCGAGGTGGCCTTGATGATCATGTCGGCCAGGATGTTCGGGTCGATCTTGTCGATCGCCGTCGAGAGCCCGCGCCGGGCGTGGCCGAGGCCGACCCGGGTCTGCTTGCCGGCCAGGTCGAGGGCCTGCTTCGCCTTGTCCTGGGTTGCCGGGTCGGTGAGCTGGGCGTGCGCTCCCTCGGCCCGCCGGCGCGCCTCGTCGGCTGCCTGCTCGGCCGCCAGGCGGGCCTTCTCGAAGATTCCCATGCTGGGCTCCCTCAACGGACCTGTCGCGTCCTCGGGCACAGGGCGCTTGGGTCAGGTCAGGAGTATCGGAACCGCCGGGCTTGGGTGCAAGAGGGTTCGTGCGTCGGAGCACCGCCCATGCTCGTCGGGACAGCCACGAATCAGGAGTGCTTGACGACGATCCGCTCGATGATGTTGGCGACATCCTCGCAGGAATCGACGGTGGCCTCGAGGAGGTTGTAGATCTTCTTCCACTTGATGACTTCGATCGGGTCCGGCTTGCCGTCAAAGAGGTTGGCAATCGCTCCACGCACGAGTGTGTCACCCTCGTTCTCGAGGCGATGGATCTCGATCCAGTACTTCTCGAGGCCCTTGAATCCGCGCAAGTGGAGGATCGCCTCGTGGAGCAGCTCGCACTGCTTCACGACGATCGTCGACTGCTGGACGGCGGTGGCGGTCGGGGCCTCGATCCGGTACAGCCCGAACGTGTCGCCGACCTCTTCGATGAGATCGAGGACATCGTCGAGGCCGCTGATCAGGCTGTGGATGTCCTCGCGGTCGAACGGCGTGACGAACGTGCTCTCGAGTCGCCGGCCGATGTCGTGGCTGAGCTCGTCACCGCGGTGCTCGAGGTCGCGCAGCTCGGCGGTCCGGCGCGGGATGTCGTCGAAGGTGCGGAGCATGGTCTCGAGCATCCGGGCCGCCTCGAGGACGTTCCCGGCGTCTTCGACGAACAGGTCGAAGAAGCGCTCCTCGCGGGGGATCATCCGGAGTCTCACAGCGACCTCTCGTTGGCGGTGGCGGGATCGATGGCTCGCAACAGTAGCGCATCGCAGGCCGGCGAACCTGCGCCGAGGTCGTGTGCGATGCTGGCCGGGTGGACACGCTGGTGATCGCGTTCATCATCGTCCAGGCTGTCGTCCTCGGCGTGGCGATCGCCCTGGCCATCGTCCGCGGCCGGGCGCTCGACCGGGTTCGCGAGCTGCTCGCCGGTGCCGGCGACACGGAGGGTGAGCCGATCGATCCGGACGGGGTCGACGTCGAGCAGGAGGTCCGCGAGCTGCTCGAACGGACGAAGAGCGCCGAGTGGGAGACCGCTCAGGTCCAGCGCGATCGGGCGGTGCTGCTCGACATCCTCGGCATCGGCATCGTTCGCCTCGACGACGATCTCCGGGTGGACGTCGCCAATGCCACGGCCCACCAGTTCCTCGGGCGCGCTGCGGGCGCCCTCGTCGGGCGGAGCGCGGTCGAGGCGTTCATTGACCCCACGATCGAGGCCATCGTCGAGACCGCCGGCGAGTCTGGGTCGGCGAGCGGCGAGCTGACCCTTCGTCGCGACGATGGCCCGACGCTCGTCGTGAGGGCCCGGCGATCGCCGGTCCAGGGCGTCTGGCTGATCATGGAGGACGTCTCCGAGCTCCGTCGCCTCCAGCGGATCCGGGCCGAGTTCATCGACAACCTGTCGCACGAGCTGCGCACGCCGCTGACCACCGTCAGCCTGCTGGCCGAGACCCTCGTCCGCGAAGCTGACGGCGCCGGCGAGGCGATCCCGGCCAGGATGCGCGACAGGATCGGCAAGATCGAGGTCGAGACCGACCACCTCGTCCAGATGGTCGAGGAGCTGCTCGACCTGTCGCGGATCGAGTCCGGCGGTCCGTTGGTCATGCTCGACGAGGTCGACCTCGGGCGGCTCGCGGTGGCCTCGGTCGAGCGACTCAGGTTGTTCGCCGAGCGCCAAGGCGTGGAGCTTCGGACGGACGTGCCGGCCGAGGTGCCGCCGGTCCGTGGGGCGGAGGATCGGCTCGGGCAAGTGGTCGTCAACCTCCTCCACAATGCCGTCAAGTTCAGCCCCGACGGCGGCGAGGTGGTCGTCCGCGTCGAGTCGTCGCCCAAGGAGGTCGTCGTGTCTGTCGAGGACCACGGGATCGGCATCCCGCGAGCCGACCAGGCGCGGATCTTCGAGCGGTTCTACAAGGCCGACAAGGCCCGCCGGCGGGGGGCGGGACGGGGCTCGGGCTGGCGATCGCCCGGCACGTCGTCGAGGCGCACGGGGGCCGGATTCGGGTCCAGTCCCGGGAGGGGCAGGGCTCGACGTTCTCGTTCGCGCTGCCGATCCTCGTCCCGGACGCGGCCTGAGCCCTGTGGACCGGCTCCATGTCGCGACGCTCAACATCCTCAACCTGGCCGATCGCTGGGCGGAGCGCCTGCCGCTGCTGCTGGCCGACTTCGCCGCCCTCCAGCCCGACGTCATCGGGCTCCAGGAGGTCGTCTACGTGATGGAGCAGGACCGGGTGATCGGGGCAGCCGGAGCCGGCGAGTACCGGGCGATCCGCGGCTGGGCGGGGCGGCCCGAGTACGGCAACTCGATGCTCGTGCGGGTCGGACTCGACCCGACCGACGTCGATCGGGTCGACCTCGGGATCCAACGAGCGGCGCACCGGGTGACGCTGGCCCTGCCCGACGGGGCGCGAATCGTCTTCGCCGTGACCCATCTCCATCATGAGGTCCCGGCCGAGGCCGAGCGCGACGGCCAGGCGGACGCGCTCATCGCGTGGCTCGACGCGGCACCCGCGGCCCATGGCCAGGTCGTCGTCGGCGACTTCAACGCCGACCCGGCCGAGCCGACGTATGGCAGGATGCGGTCTGCCGGGTTCCGCTCCGCCCACGCCGAGGCGAACGGATCGGAGCCGGCCGAAACCTGGCCGTCGGGCCTGCAGGCGCCGGCGATGGACACCGAAGGCGACCCGGGCTGCCTCGACTACATCTGGGTCCGCGGGTCGATCGTCGTGGATGAGTGCCGGCTCGTCTTCGACCGCCCGGCCGTCGACGATCCGGGCCTCTATCCGTCGGACCACTTCGGGCTGTCCGCCCATCTCGAGGTCGGCTGAGGTGGCCCTGGCTCAGACCCTCCGGCTGGCGCATCGCGGCGACTTCCGGGCGGCGCCCGAGAACAGCCTGGCGGCGCTGCTGGCGGCGATGGACGTCCCCGGCTGCGATGGCGTGGAGTTCGACGTCCGGGCCGCGGCCGACGGCGTGCCCGTCCTCCTGCACGACGACACGCTGATTCGCGTCCAGGGCCGACCGGACGCGGTTGGCGAGCTGACATCGACCGAGCTTGAGTCGCTCGGTGTGCCTCGGCTGGCTGACGTCCTCGCGGCCCTGCCGCGTCGGGCGTTTCTCGACATCGACGTCAAGGAGTCATTCGGGCGCGGGCTGATCGAGGTGCTCGCTTCGGGCCGCGGGCCGGACCTCCAGAACGCGGTCGTCTCGGCGTTCGCGCCCGCGATCATCGTCCGGATCCACGATCTCGTGCCGGGCTGGCCGTGCTGGCTCAATACCCACCACCTGTCCGCTGCCACGATCCGCCGGGCAACCGAGCTTGGGTGCGTCGGGATCTCCGCCGAGGCCTCGGCGGTTACGGCCCGCGCATTTCGGGCAGCCGAGACGGCCGGCCTTCAGGTCGCCACCTGGACCGTGACGCGCCGCGCCACCTATCGGCGGCTGGCTGACCTCGGGGCGGTTGCGATCTGCGTGGAAGGTGAGGCGCTGACCGGCTAGGATCCGCCGGTCGGGACGGGGTCGGAGCCCGGCCGATCGGACGTCTATCCTCGAACTGACACGCAGCGCACCAGGCACGGACGCGCCACGGGAGGCGACGATTGGCTGGACCGGACCGGGCCGACGTGGTCGTCGTGGGGGCCGGCACGATCGGAGGCTGGGCGGCCACCTTCCTGGCCGAGGATGGCGCCGGACGGGTCGTCGTCCTCGAGCGCGGTCTGGCCGGACAGGGGGCGAGCAGTCGCGCCGCCGGGATCGTACGAGCCCAGGGCGGCACGCCGGCGACCGTCGCGCTCGGGCGCTGGTCGATCGACTTCTACAACGGCCAGGCCGCTCGCTACGGTACCGACTCCGGCTTCCGTGAGCTCGGCTACCTGATCATCGCGATCACGGCCCGGGACGAGCGCGATGGCCGCGTCCGAGTCGCGATGCAACAGGGCGAGGGGCTGGCGGTCCGCTGGCTCAGTGCGGCCGATGCCTGCCGGGTCAACCCGACGCTCAGCCCCGACGGGCACCGCGGCGGGAGCTACATCGACACCGATGGGGCGATCGACCCGCCGCGCAACGTCCGGGCCTACTCACAGGCGATGCGTCAGACGGGTGTCGAGCTCCGCGAACGCACCGCCCTGATGGGCGTCCGGGTCGGGCGTGGCCGGGTGACCGGCGTCGAGACCACGGCGGGCCCGATCTCCACGGAACGGGTCCTGTTGACCGGCGGCCCGACCCTGCGCGAGGTCGGACGGTTGGCCGGCCTCGAGATCCCGGCCGGCGCGGTTCGCCACCAGGTCGCGGTGACCGAGCCGCACGCGGCGTTCGACGTGGACCGGCTGCCGATGGTCTTCGACCTCGCCCGGGGTCTGTATTGGCGGCTCGAGGAGGGCGGCCTCCTGTTCGGGATGAGCAACCCGGGCGAGCGGCCCGGCCCGGCCCGCGAGATCGACTGGCCGTACCTCCGGCGGATGCGCCGGCGACTCGACGCGCTCGTCCCGGCGGTGCGAGGCCTCGGCCTCCGCCGCGCCTGGGCGGCCACGATCGACTTCACGCCCGACCACCTGCCGATCCTCGGCCCGGCGATCACGCCGGTCAGCGAGCGGATCGATGGCCTGTGGGTCGCCTCGCCGGGCGGTCACGGGATGATGTGGGGACCTGGCGTCTCGCGCGTGGCCGCCGACCTCGTACTGCACGGCCGGAGTGAGCTCATCGACACGACCGACCTTGGGCTCGACCGGTTCGACGCCGAGGGTCGGAGCCGCCTGGCGACCGACCCGATCGCCTTGCCGTTCCCGGTGGCCGCCGGCGACTGATCGAACGGGCAGGTTCGTCAGCCCGACCACTTGACCTTCAAGTGACTTGAAGGTGTAGGGTCTCGCCATGGCCGTCATCGTGCTCCTGGCATGAGGGTCTCCGAGCTGGCCCAGCGGGCCGGCGTCGCCGCCTCGGCGGTGCGCTGGTACGAGTCGGCCGGCATCCTGCCGGCCGCCAACCCGCCAGCCCAACGGTTATCGCGAGTACGTCGAGGAGGACCTGGCGCGCCTGCGCCTGGTCGTCAGCCTGCGCCGGCTCGGGCTCGGGCCGGAGGACGCCGGCCGGGTTGCCCGGCTCTGTCTCGAGCGGGGCGAGGTCGACCGCGACCTGGCGCCGCTGATCGCCGAACAGCGCGCGGCGATCGCCCGCCAGCGGGACGACCTCGATCGGCTCGACGGCGAGCTCGTCGATCTGGAGGCGACCATCGCCGCCGCGGGTCGGGCCCGCCGCGGCAGAAAGGAACGATCGATGTCGGAGGCTCCGATCCGGGTCCTCTTCGTGTGCACCGGCAACAGCGCCCGGAGCCAGATCGCCGAGGCCGTCCTCGGCCGGATCGGCGGCTCCGACTTCGAGGTGTTCTCTGCTGGGACCGCGCCGAAGGGCGTCAACCCGTACACGACCCGGGTCCTCGCCGACGCCGGGATCGACTGGTCGGCCGCCCGGAGCAAGTCGGTCGACGAGTTCGCGGGCAAGTCATTCGACTACGTGATCACGGTCTGCGATCGTGCCCGGCAGGCGTGCCCGGTCTTTCCCGGGTCGTACAACTCGCTCCACTGGGGGCTCGAGGATCCGGCCGAGGTCGAGGGGACCGACGCCGAGAAGCTCGCTGCGTTCAAGCGGACGTACCTCGAGCTCCACCAGCGGATCAGGCCCTTCGTCGAGGTTGCCCTGCGAGCCGCGGGTCGCGGCCGTCACGCGACCATCGCCGGTTGAGGTCGCTCCCGCTCGGGCCGGCCCTGGTCGCCGAGGCGATCGGGACGTTCGCCCTCGTCTTCGCCGGCTGCGGCGCGATCGCCATCGGGACGCTCGGCCCGGCCGGCGTGGCCGCCGCGTTCGGCCTCGCGATCATGACCATGGTCTACGCCCTGGGCCACGTCTCGGGTGCGCACTTCAACCCGCCGTGACGGCGGCATTTGCCATCGGGCGGCACTTCCCGGCGGCTCGGGTCGTGCCGTATTGGGCGGCCCAGATCGGCGGCGCGATCGCAGCGGCCGCGCGTCCTTCGTGTGACGCTCGGCAACGTGTCCGCTCGGCGTCACCCAGCCAACCGGTGGCGTCGGCGCAGGCGTCTCGTCTGGGAGGCCGTGCTGACGTTCTTCCTCATGCTCGTCATCGTGGCGGTGGCGACCGACACGCGCGCCGTGGGCCAGGCCGCGGCGATCGCGATCGGCGGCGCGGTGGCGCTCGGCGCGCTCGTCGGCGGTCCGATCAGCGGCGGTTCGATGAACCCGGCGCGCTCGATCGGTCCAGCATTGGTCAGTGGCGACCTCGCCAGACCTGTGGATCTACGTCGTCGCCCCTCCGGTCGGCGCGATCGCGGCCGCGCTCGTCTACCGCTATCTCCGGCCTAGATCGCAGGTTTCGTCGCTCTGACGATCGCGGCGAACATCCCGTCGGCGACCTCGTGGGTCGGACGGACGGAGCACGTCGATCAGGCCGGCGGCGGTCAGCCCGCGCTCGTACTCCTCGAACGACAGCGCACCCGCGATGCAGCCGGCGAAGCTGCCACGTTCGGCGCGCTGATCTGGGGTGAGGTCGTCCCGGGCGACGACGTCGCTGACGCCCATTCGGCCACCGGGCCGCAGAACGCGGGCGATCTCGTCAAGAACGGCCGACTTATCGGCGGCGAGGTTGATCACGCAGTTGCTGATCACGACGTCGACGCTCGAGCTCGGCAGCGGAATCGCCTCGATCGTACCCTCGACGAACTCGACGTTGGTCGCGCCGGCATCGGCGGCTTCCGGCGCGCGAGCTCGAGCATCTCGGGGGTCATGTCGAGGCCGATCGCCCGGCCGGTCGGGCCGACCCGCCGCGCGGACACAGGACGTCGATCCCGCCGCCGGACCCGAGATCGAGCACCGTCTCACCTGGCCGGAGATCGGCGACCGCGGTGGGGTTGCCGCACCCGAGGCTGGCCAGGGTGGCGGCGTCGGGGAGGTCGCGCGCTCGGCGGTGTCATAGAGCTCGGCCCCGAACGGGTCCCGCAGCCGACGCTGGTGAGCAGCACCCGTCGCCATCGGCCGAGGGGCCGCAGCATGCGGCCGCGTCAGCACGACGATTCGCCTGGAGGGCCTCGCTCGGTGGGGCCGAGGGATCGAGCGACCGAGAGCGCAGCCTCGGCGTAGCGCGCGCGGACATCGTCATGGATGCGCTGGGTCTCGTTCATTCGATCTCCTTCGCCGGCAACGCCCGCGTCACTCGGGAGCCGTCCGTCAGTCTGCGCTGATATCGATGCTTGTCAATATAGACCATTGTCGATACTATGGCAACATGCCGAAGCGCTCAAACGATCCCGACATCCGCCTTCTGGCCGCCCTGGCCGACCCGACCCGGCTGGCGATCATCCGCCTGTTAGCCGGCTCGTCCGAGGTCTGCGCCTGCAACTTCGACTCGTGCTGCGACGTGAGCCAGCCGACCGTGTCGCACCATCTCAAGGTGCTTCGCGAGGCCGGGGTGGTCATCGGTGAGCGGCGTGGCACCTGGGTCTGGTATCGCCTCGCGCCGGACGCCGCCGGGCGTCTGCGCGGCGATCGCCCGCGATCTCGTCCCCGGCAGCTTCATTCCGGCGACTAGGTCGGCCGAGCGCAGCGGCGCCCCGCATGACGCCCGGCCAACTAGCCCTCGGCGGGGATCAGCTCCGGGGGCAGCAGCCAGCGCAGCACACCGCTCGCCGGCTCCATCGGCCGGGCAGGTCCACCCGCGCGATCGCGCCCTTCCGCATCGGGACCTCGGCGGCTCCGACGAGCAGCGCAAGGAGCTCGCTGAAGTCCGGGTCGTGGCCGACGATCACCGGCCGGCTGGGGTTCCCGGCGGCGGTCAGGATCCGCTCGAGATCGGCCAAGGTTACCGTCCCGGCCAGGCGCTCCTCGAGGATCGACATTCGACCCCGAGGCGGCCGGCGACGAGCTCGGCGGTCTCACGCGCCCGGAGCCATCGGCGAGGTCAGGAGCGAATCGGTAGTGGAGCCCGTTCGGGCCAGCAGGTGCCCAACCGACCGGCCTGGGTTCGACCCTTCGCCGAGAGCGGACGGTGGAAGTCGGAGCCCTTCCACTTCAGCGGGTCGCCGGCGTGGGCGTGACGAAGCAGGTGGAGCTCGACGGTGGCCATCACCGGTCAGTGTGTGGCCAGACGCAAGCCGAGCGCAAACGCCGTCGTCGCGGCGGAGCGCCGCCGGTCAGTGGACGGTGACCGGCTGGGTCCTGCCCGAAATCCCGCAGCGCCGTCTCGACGAAGGGGCGGATCAGCTGGGCCAGCTGGAGGCGGTCCGCCGGAACCGCCAGCTTCTCCTCGTCCGTGCCTTCGATCTCGGCTGGGTCGTCGAGCCCCAGTGGAGCGACTCGTTGACGCCCGGGAAGACCGGGCAGGCCTGGCGGGCGTCGTCGCAGACCGTGATCACGTAGTCGAACAGTGGCCCAGGAACTCGGTCACCGACTTCGATCTCGGCACCCCGTCGTCAGCCCGGCCTCGGCCAGGACGCGGATCGTCAGCGGGTGGACGCCCTTGGGCTCGGTCCCGGCCGAGTAGACCTCGAATCCGGTCGCCGCCATGGTGGCGGAGGAGCGCCTCGGCCAGGATCGAGCGGGCGCAGTTGCCCGAGCACACGAAGAGGACGCGGATCGGCGCGGACCGCGCCCGGGCGCCGTCCGCCGTCACGGGTTGAGGTCCTCCACCTCGCCCGTGGCCAGGAACACGATGTCCTCGGCGATGTTCGTGACCCGGTCGCCGATCCGCTCGAGGTAGTGCGCCGCGAACAGGATCCGCGTGCCGGGCTCGACGTTGGCCGGGTCGGACCGCATCAGCTCAGGGTCTCGTCGAAGATCTGGTGGTAGAGGTCGTCGACGTCGTCGTCGCGCGCGGCCACCGCGCGCGGCCCTACCTCGTCGACGTCGACCAGGGCCCGCGAGGATGCCGCGCACGAGCTCCGCGACGAGCTCGCCCAGGCGCGGCAGGTCGGACGTAGTCCTTGAGCGGGGCTACGGCGCGAGCTTGCGCGCCTGCTTGGCGACCGACGCGGCGTGGTCGCCCATGCGCTCGAGCTCGTAGCGGACGTGGTCGAGGGTGAGCAGGTAGCGCAGGTCGCGCGCGACCGGCTGCTGGGTGGCGATCGTCGCCGCGATCAGTCGCGCGTCGCTTGCGCTGGACCTCGTTGATCTGCGCGTCGTCGATGATGACCCGAGGGCCGCGTCGGCGTCGTGGCGGAGAGCGCCTCGGATGGCCGCGCGGATCTGGCTCTCGACGAGCGACGCCCATGCGCAGGACGTTGTCCTTGACCTCGGCTGCTCGCTCGCGGTCGAGCTTCGCGCGGCTCGGGCGGACGGTCGCGCGGCTGTCACCGGCGTCGCCGGCGGCATCCGCGTCGACCTGGCGTGGCCGACGACGCTCGTCGGTCGTCGTTCGTCGGTCATGCGTCGCTCCTCTCAGCCGAACCGGCCGGAGACGTAGTCCTCGGTCAGCTGGTTCTGCGGGTTGGTGAAGATCGTCGATCGGTGTCGCCCGTCTCGACCACGTAGCCCGGCGCGGTCCTCGCCCATCGTGAAGAACACCGTGTGGTCGGAGGCCCGCGCGGCCTGCTGCATGTTGTGGGTCACGATCACGATCGTGTACGTCGTTCTTGAGCTCGTGCATGAGCTCCTCGATCTGGAGCGTGGCGACCGGGTCGAGGGCCGAGCACGGCTCGTCCATCAGGATCACCTCGGGGTCGATCGGCGATGGCCCGGGCGATGCACAGCCGCTGCTGCTGGCCGCCGGACAGCGCCATGCCGGACTGCTTGAGCTTGTCCTTGACCTCGTCCCAGAGCGCGGCCCGTGCGGAGGCTCCGCTCGACGAGCTCGTCCATGTTGCCCTTGTAGCCGTTGATCCGCGGCCCGAAGGCGACGTTGTCGTAGATCGACTTGGGGAACGGGTTCGGCTTCTGGAAGACCATGCCGATCCGCCGGCGGACCTCGACCGGGTCGACCTCGAGGCGTACAGATCCTCGCCGTCGAACAGGATCTGCCCTCCATCCGGGCGCTCGGGATCAGGTCGTTCATCCGGTTGAGCGTCCGCAGCAGGGTGGTCTTGCCACAGCCGGACGGGCCGATCAGGGCCGTGATCTCACGCTTGGCGACCCGCAGGTCGACGTCGCGGACCGCCCGGAACGAGCCATAGAAGCAGGACACGCCGTGCAGCTCCATGGCGAGGTCGGCTGGAGACCGGGCGGCCAGCGCCTGGGCCGCTTCCTGGCGCTCCTCGGCGCCGCGAACAACCGCGATTCGGACCGGCGACTCGTCAGCTCCTCGGCCGTCGGTCGCTGGCTGCACGACCTGTCGGTGGGTGGCCGGAGCTTCGGGCGCCGGGGCGTCGGTGGTGGGGCCGGGCAACGGAGTCTCCTCTACCACTGGATGTTACGCGACAGCCGCGCGCGCACGATCAGCGCGAGCGCGTTGAGCATGAGCATGAGCACGAGGATCACGATGATCGTTGCGGCAGCTATTCCCTGGAAATCGGCCTGTGGGCGCGACGCCCACTGGAACACCTGGATCGGCAGGACGGTGTAACCGCCGTCAAACGGCTGCGGCAGGAACGTCACGAACGTGACGGCCCCGACAAGGATCAGTGGCGCCGTCTCACCGATCGCCCGGGCCATCGCCAGGATGATCCCGGTCATGATCCCCGGGCGCCGCGCCGGGCAGGATCGCCCGCGAACCATCTGCCAGCGAGAGGCACCGAGGGCGTAGGCGCCCTCGCGCTGGGAATCCGGGACCGGCGCGAAGCGCCTCGATCGTGGCGAGGATGATCACGGGGAGGATCAGCAGGACGAGCGTCAGGGCGCCCGGTGAAGATCGTGTAGCCGAAGCCGAGTGCCCGGGCGAACAGCGCGAGTCCGAAGATGCCATAGATGATCGATGGGACGCCGGCCAGGTTGGAGATGTTCGTGCGGAGAAGCCGATTCACGAAACTGTCTTGAGCGTATTCCTGCGAGTACACGGCGGCGGCCACCCCGACCGGGAAGGCCATCAGGCCGACCAGGATGGTGATCTGGATCGAGCCAACGAGCGCGGGCAGGATGCCAGCCGCCTGTGGGCGTCGTGACGGGACGCCAGTCAGGAAGTCCGCGTCGAGCCATGGCAGGCCCTCGCGCAGCACGTCGTAGAGGAGCAGGACGAGGGCCAGCAGCAAGATGAAGATCGCCAGAAGACAGAGTCCCAGGAAGATGGTCCCGCCCAGCTTGCGCCTCGCGAGGCCCGGTTCGAAGCGGTGGCTGTCCGCGGCGACGGCTGACGAAGCGCTCATTCGTAGGCGTTCCTGAACCTGGCGATGACCCGGTTGCTGATCACGTTGAGCACGAACGTCATGAGGAAGAGGACCGAGGCAACGGCGAACAATGACTTGAACTGGATCGAGCTCTGCGGGGTGTCACCGAGACTGATCTGGACGATGAACGCTGTCATCGTCTGAATGCTCTCCCGCGGATCGAACGACAGCTGCGGGTTCGTTCCTCCGCAGAGGACCACGATCATCGTCTCGCCGATCGCCCGGGACATGGCCAGGATGATCGAGGCCATCACCCCGGATAACGCTGCCGGAAAGACCACCTTTCGGACGACCTCGAACTTGGTTGCACCCATGGCGTACGCGCCCTCGCGCAGCCCGCGCGGCACCGCTCGCATCGCATCCTCCGACAAGGAGGCGATCACCGGAGTCACGAGCAATCCGACCATCAAGCCGGTCGACAGTGCGTTGAACGTTCCGACACCGAACAGCGGCTTGAGCACCACCGGGGTCAGGAAGTTGATCGCGAAGAAGCCCAGGACAATGGTCGGGATGCCGGCGATCGTTTCGAGGACCGGCTTCACCAGGTTGCGCGTCCGCATCGACGCGTACTCCGCGAGGAAGACGGCGGCGAGCAGTCCCAACGGAACCGCCACCACGAGCGCGATCACGGCAACCAGCAGCGTTCCCGAGATGAGCGGAAGGATTCCCCAGCGGAACGGCAAGATCGAAGCTGGACCAGACGGTCCCCGTCACGAAGTCGACGATGCTCACCAGCTGGAAGAACTCGATCGTCTGGACGACCAGGACGACAACAATTCCAATCGTGGTCAGGACCCCGAGCGCCGCCGCCAGGAACAGCAGTGCCTCGATCGCCCGTTCCCGCCGGTGGGGCGGTGCGGACGAGCGAGCGGCTCGGCGCTGGCATCGAGCGGTCATCGGGCGACTCCGACTGAACGGCCCGAAACGCCGTCCGACGCGAGGCCGGATCGGCGCTCGAGGAAAATCGGCGAGACACTACTTCACAGCGGCGGCCAGTGCATCCTGCGACTTCTTCAGGACATCCGCTGTCGCCTCGATGTATCCGACTTCGTCGACGAAGCTGTTGACGTTGTCCAGGTAGTACCTGACGAACGCCGCGAACTCGGGCCGCGCGAGCGCCTTGCGTCGACGGGTAGATGAACAATGGCCGGCTGAGCGGCTTGTACGTCCCGTCGGCGATCGTCTCGTTCGACGGGGTGATGCAGCCCCGCCGCTGTCGATCGGAACGATCTTGATCTTGTCCTTGTTCTCCTCGTAATAGGCGAACCCGAAGTAGCCCAGCGCGTCCTTGTCGCCCGCGAACGCCGGTCACCAGAGCGTTGTCGTCCTCCGACTGGCGTGTAGTCCGACCGGCTCTGCTTGGCCTTGCCGTTGATCACCTCGGTGAAGTAGTCGAAGGTGCCCAGTCGGCGCCCGGGCCGAACAGCTTGATCGGCTCGGCCGGGGAAGCCCGCTCGGACGTCCGCCCAGGTCTTGACCGTGCTGCCGGTATCCCAGATCTTCTTGAGCTCGGCGGTCGTCAGGCAGTCGACCCAGGTGTTCTCGGGTTGACCAGGACCGACAGCCCGTCGTGGCGACCCCGAGCTCGATCCAGTTGACTCCGGCTTCCTTGCACAGGGTCTCCTCGGACTTCGCGTCCGGGGTGTCCTTGGAGGCCGGGGTGATCGGGCGCGAGGCGTCGTTCATGTCGGTCTCGCCATTGCAGAACTTCTTGAACCCGCCACCGGTCCCGGCGAATGCCGCGGTGACCTTGACGCCGGGGTTGGCCTTCTGGAACTCCTCGGCAACGGCCTCGGTGATCGGGTAGACCGTGCTCGAGCCGTCGATGTTGACCGAGCCGGTCAATGGCGCCGACGATGACGGCGCAGTCGCCGATGCCGCTCGTTGGAGCGGTGGTCGGTGCCGTCGACGGAGCGGTCGTGGTGCCCGAGCTCGAGCAGGCGCCGATGACGAAGGCGGCCGCGAGCGCCAGGGCGCCGAGGCGCTTGGGGGTGGTGATCGTCACGTCGATCTGATCCTCCTCATGGCGGACATCCTCGCCCGCCTAACGTGGTCGATGAACATCTCGAGGGTCCGTTGTCGCCATGAACGGGCGGTCAGCGCGGCATTGGCCGTTTGTTAACAAAGCGGGCCTCCACGAGGGCGGCGGTGCGCGGACGCACCGGACCGCTGGCTGACGCCGGTGCACCGAACGTACCGGGGCGCCCGCGGTCGGCTGGAAGGTGGCAGGATGGAGCGGTCAGCCCGACAAGTGCCCGCTCGGAGTGCCCGCAGGGAGTGCCCGCCATGGGGAAGTCATCCGCGCAGCGTGAGTACGACCAGGCCGACCGCGCCTTCCGCAAGGCCTGGAAGCTGCTCGATCGCATCGAACGACGGCTCGAGGATGCCCGGGCTGAGGAGCGCAAGAGGGTCCGCCAGCTCGGCGATGGCAGCGGTCCCGACGCCGCGCATCGCGCCGCCCAGCTCGAGGTCGCGCGCGCCGAGGTCGTCGAGCTCGAGCGCCTGTTGACGGAGCTGACGGATCTCATCGCGCAACACGCCCGGATGACGACCGGCCAGACCGTCCAGGACGTCGCGACGTCGGTCGCCGCCGAGATCAAGGACGAGGCGGCCGAGGCGCCGGTGCTGTCGACGCCGGCCACGAGGCGCAACCGCCACCACCGGCCACGCCGCCGGCCCGCCGAGGCCGGAACGATCGTCGGCACGCTCTCGACCTCGGCCAGTGACGACGAGGCCCAGGCCACGCCGCCCGAGCCCGTGGTGGATCAGGCCGGGGCCGAGGTCGCCGAGCCTGCAGTCGCCGCCGACGAGCGGCAGTCGCCGCCGACGAGTCGGCAGTCGTGCCGGCCACGCGGCGCAATCGCCACCACCGCCCGCGGCGTCGCCCTGCCGAAGGTGCCGACACGGCCGGCACACCCGCGGAGCCCGAGGCGGTCAGCGAGCCCGAGCTCGCGACGCCGCAACCAGAGCGACAGCCGGCGGCCGAGCCGGCAGCCGCGGCCGAGCCAGCAGCCGCGACCGAGCCCGAGATGCCGGAGCCGGAGCGCGAGCCGGAGCCCGAGCCGGCGGCCGCGTCCGAACCGGAGGCGTCCGAGCCCGAGGCAGGAGCCGGAGCCGGAGCCGGAGCCGATGGCCGCGTCCGAGCCTGAGGCCTCGGAGCCTGAGCCCGAACCGGCAATCGCGACCGAGCCCCAGGCGCCGGAACCGGAGCCAGAGCCGGCACCCGAAGCGCCGGAGATCGCCGCGGTCGAACCGGAAGGGCACGAGCCGGAGGCGGCCGCTCCCGAACCGGAGGCCCAGGCACAGCCCGTCGAGGGCGTCGAGACGGCCGCCGCAGGCGAGGGCCCCGATGCGTCGGGTGCTCCCGAGACCCCGAACCCGGAGCCGGTCATCGAGCTCCCGTCACCGGCGATCGCCGACGGTGCCGGACGCCCCAGAGCCGCCCGAGGTCCTGCAGGCGCGCGATCCCTGGGACAACGTCGAATGGTCGGAGCCCGCCGATCGCCCCGGATCGGGAGGGTCCGCGGAGGCGTGAGCGCCCCGCGCCGGGCGGCGGCGGTCGACATCGGTTCGACCTCCGTCCACCTCCTCGTCGGCGAGCTGTCGGAGGGCCAGCTCGAGCCGATCGTCGACCTTTCCGAGATCCTCGGCCTCGGCGCCCAGGTCGGGGCACACGGTTACCTTGGGCCGGAGGCCCGCGACGAGCTCACCCGGACTCTCGCGGAGTACGTGCGGGAGAGCTTTCGACAGGGCTGCGCGGCCATCGCCCTGGTCGGTACGGATCCGCTCCGCCACGCCGCCGATGCGGCCAGGGCGTGTCACGAGATCGAGCTCGCGACCGGCCAGCCCGTCCACGTGCTCGACCAGGCCGAGGAAGGGGCTCTCACCCTGCTCGGCGTGGATCCCCGATCGCGGCAACGGCGAGCTGTCCGTGATCGACATCGGCGGGGGCAGCACGGAGATCGTCCAGGCCGGTGCTGACGGCATCCGGTCGATCGTCGGCCTGCCGCTCGGGGCATCACGGCTGTCGGCCGTGGTCGGCGCCGACGATCCGCCGACCGCCGCGCAGGTCGTGGCGCTCAGGCGCGAGGCCGACCGGATCCTGGCGGGAGCGCCCGATCTCGAGCTCGGTGAGGTGGTCGCCGTCGGAGGAACGGCCTACGGCGTCGCCCGCGTCGCGACCGGCCCGGGAACCGGTGAGCGTCTCGTCGACGCCGAGGGCATCGCCCTTGCCCTCGCGATCACCGGTCGCGAGCGCTCGGCCCACGTCGCCGAGCTGTTCGGGCTCAACCCGCGCCGGGCCCGGATTCTGCCCGCCGGCGCCGCGATCGTGGCGGCGATCGCCGCTCGGTACGGGATCGACCGGATCAGGGCATCGGAGCAGGGGATCCGCGAGGGCCTCGTCCGAGCCGTGCTCGCCGATCCGATCGCGTGGCGCGACCGGCTCGCGCGGGTGGGACCGACCACCGGACTAGAGCGCCGCGATCGTTCGCCCGAGCGCCCGTCGGAACGTCAGACCGGCCACGCTCCGCCAGGGCACGCCGACCGTGCGCTTGAGGCGGGCTACCTCGCGCTCGCGGAACACGAGGTAGCGGCTGATGGCCGACGCCTGGAGGTCGTTCAGGTCGCCGGCGTGCTCGACGAGGAACGCCCTGGCCATGTGGGCCGCGACGTCGGCGTCGTTCATCGCGCCGAGATGGTCCTGGAGCGCGACGACCCGCGAGATGAGCGCCGGCGCCTCCGGCCCGAGCGCCTCGCGCACGAACTCGAGCGTGTAGCGGAGGCGTTTCGCCTCGATCCGCAGCTGGTGGAGGGTCGGCACGTCGGCCCACTTGAGGACGGACTCGTAGGCCCGAACGTGCTCGTACGCCAGCCAGATCCGCGACCCGGCGGTATCCCTGACCCGGTGGGGGCTGGTCGGATCGACCGGTCGGACGGCCGCGCCCGGGGTGACCGCGAAGTCGCGGTAGTCCTCGAGGAAGCGCTGGTAGCCACCCGAGTCGAGCTCGTTGATCAGGAGCCGGCGGCCGGCGTCGCGCTGCTCGCGCCAGCTGTCGAGGAGTGGATCCAGGCCATCCCGCTCGAGCGCGGGCAGGGCCGCCGCGAAGGCCTCGGTCGCCTGGATCAGGACGTCGAGGTCGCGGACCGTCCCGAGCCGCGCGGCGACGATCCGGAGCCGCTTCCGGAACCTGGCCGTCCGATCGGGACGGAACCCGTCGCCGAACACGCGCCAGGCGGCCCGCATCCGGCGCGTCGACACTCGCATCGCGTGGAGCTCCTCGGGGTCGACCCCTTCGCGGGTGCCGGCCTCGCGAGCCATCATCCGGGCGAGGTGGAAGCGGATGACCTTGCGCCCCGCCTCGGCGTGCAGGTCGTCGCCGGTGACCCCGGGTGTCTTGCCGATCGGGAGCTCGCCGACTGCCTCGACGGCCAGCGGGCTGCCGAGGACGACCGGCTCGACCGCCTCGGCCTCGGCGATGAGCTCCGGGGCGTCCTCGAGGGCCTCGAGATCGATGACCCGACCCTCGATCGGCCCGTCCTCCGACGATTGCCCAGCTGCCGGCGGTGCCTTGCCGGGGCCCGGCGCGGGCCGCTCGCTCCCGTCGGCGACCTCGGACTCCGCGTCGAGAGCCCCGAGGGGCATGTCCGTGTCCGTGCCGAGATCGGCGCCGAGGTCCTCGGCGCGGGCGGCTTCGTCCGCCTCGGTCTCGGCTTCGTCGTCATCGAGCACGAGATCGTCGGGTGGGGTTCCGGGCTCCCGGGCCGGCTCGATCGTCGATCGCGACATCGGACTCGGTGGCCGCGGGCTCGGCGCGCGCCGTCGCCCGGGCGGCGGGCTCGGCCGGCTCGGTCACGGTCCGGCGGGTCGTCGACTGGCCGCCGTCCGGCGGTCCGGCTCGCGGCGAGCAGCGCACGATCGAGCTTCGAGCCGGCGGATGGGCTCAGGCCATGGTGCCCGTCGAGCAGCGCCTGGAGTGGTGCCAGGCTGGCCAGCGACCCCCGCTTGAGCTCGAGCTCGAGCTCGAGGAACCGCTCGACGACCCGGCCGCGGGCCACGACGTCGACTTCGTCGAGGCTCAGCTCGACGGCACTGTCGCCGCCGGCAGCTCGAGGTCGCGCCGGCGCCGGAACTGGCGGATCGTGACGAGCTCGACGAGCGGCGCGTCGCCGCACAGCTCGAGGATCAGCGAGCGGGCCGCCGACGGAGGCCAGCCGGCGACGTCCGAGCGTCCGGTCGGCCGGACCCTCGAGCTCCTCGCGCTGGTGGAGCGAGCCGTCGCCGCCGCCGGTCGACTTGACCGACGACGATCGTGTCGTTCGCCGCTGTCCGGAGTCGCGCCGCGAACCCGGCCCGGGCGAGCGCGCCATCCGCGGAATCGACGTAGCGATCCTCGTGCTGGGTCGGGCGCGGCGCCCCCATCGCCCGGAAGCCCGCGAGGGTCTCCGCGTTGAGGAGCCGCTCGCCGATCGTCCGGTCGGCGACCGCGTACTTCAGCTCGATCTCGACCGGTCGCTCGACCGTCATGCGCGCGGGTCCAGCGACCGGTCCCGGATCCGGGCCGACGAGCGAGTGCCCTTCGCGAGCTGCCTCGAGAGTCATCGCCTTCTTGATCGCAAACGTGTCGACGCTGCCCTCGCTCCCGGTGAGCTCCTCGGTCCGGCGCCAGACTGCGTCGGTCCCGAGCTGCCACGAGCGCCGGTCGTCGGCCAGCATCACGCTCGATGATCTCGGCGATCCGCACGCTGGCCTCGGGATCCTCGACCGGGACGACCGCCTCGACGCGCCGGTCGAGGTTGCGCTCCATGAGGTCGGCCGAGCCGATGTACCACTCCTGCTGACCGCCGTTGGCGAAGCCGAAGATCCGCGAGTGCTCCAGGAACTCGCCGACGATCGAGCGGACGCGGATCCGCTCCGACAGGCCGGGAACGCCGGGCCGGAGCGAGCAGATGCCGCGGACGATCAGGTCGATGTCGACGCCGGCCTGGCTGGCCCGGTAGAGCGCCTCGATCGAATCGGGGTCGACGATCGCGTTGAGCTTGAGGACGATCCGCGCTTCCGTGCCGGCCTCGGGCGAACTCGATCTCGCGCTCGATCAGGCCGAGGATCCGCGAGCGAAGGCTGTGCGGCGCGACGAGCAGCCGGCGGAACGTCGCGCTGGCGCGACAGGCCGGTCAGGACGTTGAACAGGTCGGTCGCGTCGGCGCCGAGCTCGGGCCGGCAGGTCAGCAGCCCGAGGTCGACGTACAGCCGCGCCGTCTTCGGGTTGTAGTTGCCGGTGCCGATGTGGACGTAGCGGCGAAGGACCGTAGCCCTCGCGGCGGACGACGAGGGCGAGCTTGCAGTGGGTCTTGAGCCCGACGAGGCCGTAGACGACGTGGGCGCCGGCCTGCTCGAGCTTGCGCGCCCAGACGATGTTCGCCTCCTCGTCGAAGCGCGCCTTGATCTCGACCAGGACGACGACCTGCTTGCCGCGCTCGGCGGCCCGGATGAGGTTCTGCACGATCGGCGAGTCGCCCGACGTCCGGTAGAGGGTCTGCTTGATCGTCAGGACCTCGGGATCCTCGGCCGCCTGCGCGATGAACCGCTCGACCGAGGCGGCAAACGACTCGTAGGGGTGGTGGACGAGGATGTCGCCCGCCCGGATCGCGGCGAACATGTCGGCCGGCTCGTCCTCGTCGGGCGGCACGAGGCGGGCGGGCACCACCGGGGTCCATGAGGGCAGTCTGGAGGTCCGGCCGGTCGAGCGCGGCGATCGGCCACAGGCCGGTCAGGTCGAGCATCCCGCTGACCTCGTAGCAGTCCTCGGGCGCCAGGCCGGATCCCGTCGAGCAGGAGTCTGCCGCGTCGCGGCCGGCATGCTCCGCTCGACCTCGAGCCGGACCGCCTCGCCGAAGCGGCGCCGCCGGAGCTCCTCCTCGATGGCGAGGAGCAGGTCGTCCGCCTCGTCCTCCTCGATCGCCAGGTCGGCGTTGCGGGTGACCCGGAACAGGTGGGCGTCGATGATCTCCATCCCGGTGAAGAGCATGTCGAGGTTGGCGGCGATGATCTGCTCGAGCAGCACCGCAGGTCGCCGGGCTCGACCTCGTACAGCCGGGGCAGGACCGGCGGCACCTTGACCCGGGCGAAGCGGCGCTCGCCGGTCTCCGGGTCGCGGAGGCCCGACGGCGAGCGAGAGGCTGAGCGTCGCTGATGTACGGGAACGGGTGGCCTGGGTCGACGGCGAGCGGCGTCAGGACCGGGAAGATCTCCTCGACGAATCGCTCGCGCAGGCGCGCGTGGTGCTGCGGGCACCTTGCTGTACTTGACGATCGAGATGCCCTCGTCCGCGAGCGCCCGGCGGATCTCGGCGAACGTCGCCGAGTGCTCGGCCATGAGGTGCCGGACGACGCGGCCGGATCCGCTCGAGCTGCTCGGCCGCCGACAGGCCGTCGGGCGACAGCCGCGCGGATCGCGCGGCGCGCCTGCTGGCGCAGGCCGGCGACCCGGACCTGGAAGAACTCGTCGAGGTTGCTGGCGAAGATCGCGAGGAACTTCACCCGCTCGAGGAGCGGGTTCCGCGCGTCCTTGGCCTCGTGGAGGACGCGGGCGTTGAACTCGAGCCAGGACAGCTCGCGATTGATGTAGCGCAGGCTCGCCTTGGTGGGCACGCGCCGCAGTCGAGCGGGGCGGGCCACGGCTTGAGCGGACCGTGCGGCGGACATCTGAGCGGATGCTCCCTGATTGGTACCCGGGACACGCGGATTCGGTCGTGGAAGCGTGACCGTGCGCGTCGATGGCGGACTAGCGTAGCACGGGCTACGCCGCCCCCCGGCCGGTTCGGATGTCCTATTGACGCCGCCGCCGTCAGTCCTCGGCCACGTAGCGCCGCTCGCCGTTGCGCGGGTCGACGAACACCCGCATCCGCCGTCCGGTGGACGGATCGACGAAGAGCTCGCTCGTCGGCGCGAACCGCGGATCGAGCTGGCCGGGCGGCTCGCCGCCGCCGGGTCCGATCGGGTCGCCCGTCCGGTCGGCGGCCGCCGATCGATAGCGGGTCCGCTCGAGCAACAGGACGATGATCAGCCCGCCGCCGGACAGGGTCAGGAACAGCCCGCCATCGCCCGGGCCGTTGGCGGCCAGCAGGGTCACCCCGCCGACGAACGACAGCGCGGCGACCCCGAACAGGACCGAGCGGCTGCAGCCGTACAGGGCGGTCACCGTCGCCTCCTCGTCCCGCTACTCCGTGCGGCTCGGGTCCTGGGCAGCGTCGGCCTCCGGGACGACGACGACCGCGGTCCCGTAGGCCACGATCTCGGACATCGTGCCGCCGAGCTCGGACAGTCGAACCGCATCGAGAGGACGGCGTTCGCGCCCATCAAGCGTCGCGTTCTGGACCATCCGGTCGATCGCCTGACGGCGGGTGTCCTCGAGCAGCTGGGTGTACTCGTGGATCTCTCCGCCGACCAGGCTGCGCAGTCCGGCGGCGACGTTGCCGGCCAGGCCGCGGCTGCGGACGACCAGGCCGAACACCTGGCCCTTCGTCTCGGTCGACGCGATGGCCCGCGAGATAAGGGGTCGTGGCGATGATCATCGGGCCTCCCGTGGGCTGTGCGTGGCATGGTCGGGCCGGCCGATCGTCGGACGACCTTCCGCGGCGCGCCGCGCGGTGCACTCGCTGCAGGGGCACATCTCGCGCAGGGCGGCGAACGTGTAGTAGCCGGTGTGATGCCCGTCGCCCCAGGTCGGGGCGATCGCGTACTGGCCGACGAGCTGGAGGTCGACGAGCCGCGTCTGCTCGGCGGTCAGGTCCGGCGCCGAGTCGAGCCAGCCCGGCAGGCCCGCCTCACCGCGGCAGAACGCGCACGGGCACAGCCAGCGGAGCGTCAGCGCGTCGTAGCGCGTCCGATGGCCGTCCCGCCATTCGAGGTCGAGCGTTCCGGCGGCGCGATCGGCGTGGATCGAAGCCGGCGCGACTGCACCGGCTGCCGAGGGCGATCCGGGCTGCGTGGTCGTGCCGGCCGGGAGGTCCGCGTTCACCGTCCGATTGTAGGCCTGGTCCGGAGGCGACGGAGCCCGAGGGATCGGGACGTCCGGCTCTCCCTCGCCGCGAGGACAGCGGCGACAATCGGACCCGATGACGTCCCCCTCGCTTCCGCTCGACGCTCACGCCCGGACGGCCGACGACGTCGCCCGCGGGCTCGCCGTGGACCCGAGCCTCGGGCTCGATCCGACAGAGGCAGCCCGGCGCGCGGAGACCGACGGCCAGAACGTGCTCGAGGCCGAGCGGCCCGCACCGGTCTGGCGGTTGGTCCTGCGAGCCGCCAGCGAGCCGTTCGTCATCCTGCTCATCATCTCGGCAGTGCTCGCGGTCCTCCTCGGACAGGTCCGCGACGGCCTGCTCGTCCTGATCGCGCTCCTGCCGATCGTCGGCGCCGACGTGTTCACCGAGTACCGCAGCGAGCGGGCGCTCGAGGCGCTCCGGGCCGCGAGCACGCCAACCTGTCGGGTCCGCCGCGGCGGAACCGTGCTGGACATCCCCTCGGTCGATCTGGTCAGCCGGGCGACGTCGTCCTGCTGCGGACCGGGGACGTGGTCCCGGCCGACCTGCGGCTGTGGCGGAGCCGAGGGCTTGCTCCTCGACCGGAGCATCCTCACCGGCGAGTCGGTACCCGAGCCGGGCCGAGTCGCGCCGGACCCGGCCGCGACCGAGCTGAGCGAACGAGGGTCGCTCGCCTACTCGGGCACGAGCGTGGTCGGCGGCCGTGGCGAGGGGATCGTAGTCGCGATCGGCGGGGCGACCGAGGTCGGCCGGATCGCCGGCAGCATCGCCTCCGAGGAGCGCCGTCGCTCACCCCTCCAGCGCGAGCTCGACCGACTCGTCCGGATCCTGCTCGTCGTGGCGCTCGGGCTGATCGCGTACGTGACGCTGGCAGGCGTCCTGCGCGGACGCACGCTGGGCGAGAACCTCCTGGCCGGGATCTCGGCGGCGATCGCGGCCATCCCCGAAGAGCCGCCGATCCTGCTCGCGGTGATCCTGGGGCTCGGCGCGTACCGGCTCCTCCGCCGCGGCGTCCTCGTCCGGCGGCTCAATGCCGAGGAGACGCTCGGGGCGGTCGATCTCATCGTCACCGACAAGACCGGCACGCTCACCCGGAACCGTCTCGAGGTCGCCTCGATCCGCGGGCTCGATGGACCGGTCGATGGACCCGACGGACCGGCGTCCGCTCCTCGTCGACGCCCTGCGCGCGGAGGAGGACGCGTGGCATCTCGACGACGGCGTCCTCCCGGGCTCGTTCACGGCCGCCATCGATCGGGCGCTCGCCGAGCTGGGAGGGTCGCCGTCGCTCGTTGCGAGCGATCTCATCGACCGGCACCGCCGCCGGTGACGGGAGCCCGCTCGCCACGGACCCGCGCCAGGCGGGACGGCCACGTCGAGGAGCTCTGCCTGGGGGCCCCGGAAGCGGTGCTCGATCTCGTGGGCAGCACCGACCCGTCGGTCGATCGGGCCGGCTGGCTGGCGGCCGTCGATGCCGGGGCCGAGGCCGGCGAACGGCTGGTCCTGCTTGCCCGGCGGTCGGACGAACGGCCATGGGCGATGCGGGCGCTCGTCGGCTTCGCCGATCCGCTCCGGCCGGGAGTCGGAGACGCCCTGGCGATGGCCCGCGGCGCCGGTCTCCAGACGCTCATCGTGACCGGCGACCACCCGCGCACGGCGGCCGCCATCGCCCGGGCGGCAGGGTTGGACTTCGATCGAGTCGCAACCGGCGCCGAGCTGGCCGGCTGGAGCGACGAGCGACTCGCCAGGGAGCTCGGCGGGCTCCACATCGTGGCCCGTTCGACTCCGGACCAGAAGGAACGGATCGTCCGGGCGGCGCGGGCGGATCGGCGAGTGGTGGCGGTGACCGGCGACGGAGTCAACGATGCCCCGGCGCTTCACGGCGCGGACGTGGCGGTGGCGATGGGCAGCGGGACCGCGGTGGCCAGGGAAGCGTCGGATCTCGTCCTCGGCGACGACTCGTTCGCCACGCTCGTGTTCGGGATCGCCGAAGGCCGGAAGATCGTCGACAACGTCCAGAAGGGCCTCGTCTTCCTCGTCTCGACCCACGTCGCCCTGCTCGGCTTCCTGCTGATCGCCACGACGTTCGGCTTCGATCAGCCGCTGCTGCCGCTCCAGATCCTGTGGCTGGAGCTGTTCATCGACCTGTCGACGTCGATCGCCTTCGAGCGCGAGCCGGCCGAGCCCGACCTGATGACCCGGCCGCCACGTCCGGCCCACCGGCCGCTGCTCGACAACGGCCTGCTCCTCCGGCTGGCCGTCGCCGGGGGATACAGCGCGGTCGCCGCGCTCGTCCTGCTCGCGAACCACGGAGGCGGCGCCGAGCACGCTCGCTGGCTGGCCTACACCGCGCTCGTCGTGAGCCAGGCGATCCGCGCCTATGCCAACCGCTCGATCCGCGGACCCGTCCATCGGCTCCGACCGAACGGCTTCCTGCTCGCCGCGTGCATCGCGGTCATCGCGGTCCAGGCGGTCATCCCGTACGTGCCGGCCCTCGCGGTCGCGTTCCACGCGACGCCGCTCTACGCCTCCGACTGGGCGCTCGTCGCCATCGTGGCAATCCTGCCGGCGCTGCTCGCAGAGACGGTCCGGACGCTGCGACCAGGCGTCCGCTGGGTCGCCTGACCAGGGAGTCCCAGCAGGCCCGCGCCGAATGGCCCGCAGACGGCCTCCGCGAGCGCGGGCTATCCTCCGCCCGTGGCCCTCGTCGTCGACAACCTCGTCAAGCGGTTCGGTCCGGTCGTGGCGCTCGACGGGATGGACTTCCGCGTCGAGCCCGGCCAGATCTTCGGCTTCCTCGGCGCGAACGGGGCCGGCAAGACGACCACGATCCGGATCGTCCTCGACCTTCTCCGGCCCGACTCCGGCACGACCAGCTGGCGGGGCACGTCGACAGCCGTGCTGCCTCGCCGGATGTGGGGCTACCTGCCCGAGGAGCGCGGCCTGTACGGGCGAATGGTCGTCCTCGACCAGCTCGTGTTCTTTGCCGGCCTCTACGGCGTGGATCGCCAGGATGCCGAGCGGACGGTCCGCGAGTGGCTCGAGCGGCTGCGCATCCCCGACGCCGCCGAGCGGCGGACCGACGAGCTGAGCAAGGGCAACCAGCAGAAGATCCAGTTCGTGGCCTCGATCGTCCATGACCCCGACGTGTTGATCATGGATGAGCCGTTCAGCGGCCTCGACCCGGTCAACAGCTCGATCTTGCGCGAGGCCTTCCTGGAGATGCGCGACCGCGGCAAGACGATCATCTTCTCGACCCACCAGATGGAGACCGTCGAGGCGTTGTGCGAAGCGATCGTCATCGTCGATCGGGGTCGGGTCGTGATCGGCGGCCCGGTGCGCGAGGTCAAGCGGGCGTCCGGCCGACAGGTCGTCCGGATCGCGCTCGACGGCGACGGGCGAGCCGACGAGCCGGACTGGCCGGGCTGGGTGGCGGCGTTCCAGGGCGTCCGGCTGACCCGGCCGGGAGCCGACTACGTCGAGCTGACCGTCCCGCGCGAGATCGATCCGCAACGGATCCTGCACGCGGTGCTCGAGCGCGGCGAGCGTGTCGCCCGGTTCGAGATCGCCGATCCGTCGCTCGAGGAGATCTTCATCGAGCGGGTCGGCGTCCGGCCCGGCGACGCCGACGACCTCGCCCCGGCGGGGACGATCCATTCGCCGGCGCCCGCGGCGACGTCATGAGCTCCAGCGGACGGAGCGCTCGGTCCGGGCCCGGCCTGCGCCGGAACGCCGGCCTCATCGCCCATCGCGAGTATCGCGATCGAGTCCGGACCCGGACGTTCGTGGCGGCGACCGCGATCCTGGCCGTCGTTGCCGTCGGCCTGGCCCTGGCCCCGATCGGGCTCCGCTACCTTGACCGCGGCACGATCACCCGGATCGGGGTGGTCGCCGAGGCCGAGCCGGCCCTCGCGGCGTCGGTCATCAGGAACCTCGATGACCAGCTCAACCAGCCCCCACCGGGCGCTGACCCCGCTCTCTGGGAGCGGCCTTACCGGTTCCAGCCCGTGGGGACCGTCGCCGCCGGCCGGGCGGCCGTCGACAGCGGCGTGCTGCGTGGGTTGGTAACAATCGAGCGCGGGCTCGGCGGCGGACTGGACTTCCGCTTCGTCACGCCCGGCTCGGCTGCCAGCGCAAGCAGCGTCAGCCTCCAGTTCGCCACGTTCGGCGCCGCGGTCCTGGAGTGGTACCAGCGCGCGCCGAAGGACCAGCCAGTCCCGTTCGTCCTCCCGAACTATCAGGTCGTCTCGACGACGGGCGCGACCGACCAGGGCCAGCCGATCGATCCACAGGCAGTGGCGAGCCGGTCGGTCCTCTCGACGGTCCTGATCGTGCTCATCTTCGTGACCCTGACCGTTTACGGCATGTGGGTCGCGACGAGCGTCGCAGCCGAGAAGAGCAGCCGGGTCATGGAGCTGTTGATCAGCGCGGCCACGCCGCGCGAGCTGCTCGTCGGCAAGGTCGTCGGAGTCGGCGGGGCCGGTCTGACCCAGTACGCCGCGATCATCGTCCCGGCCTCGCTCGTCGTCCTGTTCCAGGACCGGATCGCGACGACGGTCCTCGGTCCGGCACCGCTCGGCCCGGAGGCCCCGATCCAGGGGCTGACGCTGCCGATCCTCGGGGCGTTCCTCCTGTTCTTCATCCTCGGCTTCATCCTGTACGCCCTGCTCTATGCGGCGGCCGGCTCGCTGGTGAGCCGCCAGGAGGACGTCCAGCAGCTGGCTCTCCCGCTGAGCCTGATCTCGATGGCGAGCTACATCGTGGCAGTCGCCGGGATGGCGTCGATCGGATCGCCGTTCATGTTCGTCATGTCGTTCGTGCCGTTCTCGAGCCCGTTCGTGATGCTGTCGCGGATCATGCTCGGCCGGGTCGAACCGTGGGAAGTCGGGCTATCGGTGGCGATCCTCGTCGCCTCGAGCGCGGCGATCCTGGGGCTCGCGTCGCGGATCTACGCCACGGGGGTCGTCCTGTACGGCCAGCGCCCCGGCCTGCGCGACTTCATCCGCGCCGCGCGCTCGGCCGCCGGCTAGCTCGGACCCGTGAGCCGTCGACCCGGCGGTCAGTCGCCGTGGTCGAGCGGCAGACGCTGGATGAGGGCGAGGATCGGGGTCGCGCCCGAGGCCTCGGCCGGCCGCTCGTCGGGCGTGTCGTCGGGGATCGTGCCGCTCGGCTCGTCACCGTCGCCCGCCCCGGTCGCCGCGAGGCGCCAGAGTCGGCTCCGGACACCGGGCAGGTACGGGCTGCGGCGGTGCCGTCCGATCACGCCCGGGATGCCGCTCGCCGCTGCTGCCGCATGGAGCGCCCGGCCTTCGCCCAGGATCGCCGGGACCACGAGGACCGAACCGCCGGTCTCGACCGTTCGCTCGAGCTGCTCGCGGCGCCGCTCGAGCGGCTCGGCAAGGAGCGGGCGGCCGTCGATCGCCACGAGGTCGAAGGCAAGGTAGACGACCGTGCCGCCGGACCGTCCCGCCAGCCGCGCCGCCAGGCCGTCGGGGTCCGGCCGACCGCTCCGGTCGACCACGACCAGCGCGCCGTCGAGCAGCGCGGCGTGACCGCCGAGCCGACCGACGAGGCCGCCGGTCGACGTGAGCTCGGGCAGGACCGGAGCCCGATCCCGCCCGCGGCGGTCGACGATCCGGACGCTGCCCGCGCCGGTCGCTGGATCGATGTCGACGAAGGCGAAGGCGCGCTCGCCGCCCCACCACGGCTCGAACAGGTGGTCCGGGTCGTCGAAGGGTGCGGCGATCGGGCGGGGGAGCATTGGTCGGAGCGTCCGCGGCGAACCCGGTCGATCGGCGTCGAGGCGCAAGCTCAGCTGATCGGTCGGCGGCGTGCCCGCCACGGGCTCGGCGTCGGCGGATGAGGGCGTTTCGGGCAGGCCGTGGCGGGCAGTCATCACTCGGCGATGGTAGCCGCTAGACTCCCGGGATGACCGAAGCGCGCGGCCCCAGGCCTCCCCGACCCGACGACCTGTACGCCTTCCGGATCGCGGCCGAGCCACGCCTGTCGCCGACCGGCGACCGGGTCGTGTTCACGCTCCAGGCTGTCGCCCCGGGCAAGGACGGCTACCGGCGGAGCCTGTGGACCGTCCCGACCGACGGCTCCGGGCCGGCCCGCCGACTGACGATCGGCGCGAAGCAGGACCGCGCCCCGCGGTTCTCGCCGGACGGCCGGACGCTGGCCTTCCTCTCGGATCGACGGCTCGCGGTGGAGGAGCTTCCGGGGGCGCCCGATGACCGCGAAGACATCGTCCAGGTCCACCTCCTGCCGCTCGATCGGCCGGGCGAGGCGCGCCGGCTGACCGACCTGCCGCGCGGCGTCGACGACCTCGCCTGGTCGCCCGACGGCCGACGCCTGGCCGTCCTGAGCGCATCCAGGGCCGCCGAGGCCAAGGCGGACGCCCGTCTCCGGGGCAAGGCCGAGAAGCCGGCGCCGGGTTCGCCGCCGTCTTCGGACTTCCACTACATCGACCGGCTCCAGTCGATGTTCAACGGTGCCGGGTTCATCTATGCCAACCGGGCCCAGATCTGGATCGTCGACGCCGAGACGGGTGAGGCGCGCCGCCTGACCGACCTGCCGTCCCGGATCGAGGACGTCGCGTGGTCGCCGGACGGGAGGCGGATCGCCTTTGCCACGAACCTGAGCCCAGGCCGTGACCTCGGCTGGCACAGCGACGTCCACGTCGTCGACGTGAGGACCGGGACCCGGACGCAGGTCACCGCGGGGCGCGGCTACTTCGGTCTCCCGACGTGGCTCCCGGACGGCCGGACCCTGGCGGTCCTCGGTCACCGGTTCCCGGCGGCGGGCGGCAGCCGAGCGGACGTCTGGCTGTTCGCGGCGGACGGGTCGGAGAACGGACCGCGCGGGGGGCGCAACCTGTCCGCGAGCCACGATCGGATGCCCGGATCGGGGATGAACAGCGACCTGACCGTCGGCGAGCCGCCTCGCCTCGTCGTGACCGGCGACGGTGGTGCGATCCTGTTCAGCGCACCGATTGACGGCGCCTACGAGCTGTGGCGGATCGCCGTCGCCGACGGCGCCCTGGAGCGACTGACGGAGGGGCACCAGTACCTGTCGAGCTGGGATGCGGTCCCGGGCCGCACATCGGGCTCGGCGCGGCTCGCGGTCCTCCGCTCGGCGCCGACCGCCCTGCCGGACGTTCACCTGGTCGACGTGCCCGGGCGCCGGGTCGGCCGGCCGCTCGAGCTGCGCCGGCTGACCGACCTCAACGGCGATGCGCTCAAGGGGATCGCGCTCGTCGAGCCCGAGTCGCGCTGGACGACGGTCGACGGCCTGCGCGTCCAGGGCTGGCACGTCCCGGCCGCGGATCCGGCTCGGGCCGGCCGGCGCGCCCGGCGACCGGCCCCGCTCGTCCTGGAGATCCATGGCGGGCCGCATACGCTCTACGGCTGGTCGCCGTTCTGGGAGTTCCAATGCCTGGCTGGAGCCGGGATCGGGGTCTGGTACGCCAACCCGCGCGGTTCGGAAGGCTACGGCGAGGCGTTCAACGCGGCGAACCACCGCGACTGGGGCCCGGGGCCCACCCGCGACGTCCTGTCCGGCATCGACACCTTGGTCGCCGATGGGATCGCCGATCCGGACCGGCTCGGCGTCACCGGGGGATCGTACGGCGGCTATCTGACGAGCTGGATCGTGGGCCACGATCAGCGGTTCCGGGCGGCGATCACCTGCCGCTCGGTCAACGACCTCGTCAGCCAGATGATGACCGGCGATATCGCCGGTCCGATGTTCGGCCGGCTCGAGCTCGGCGCGGCGCCCTGGGAGGATCCGGAGATCTATCGCGAGCAGTCGCCGATCACGTACGCCCGTGAGATCCGGACGCCGCTCCTCATCCAGCACGCCGAGAACGACCTGCGAACCCCGATCGGCCAGGGCGAGGAGCTGTTCGCGGTGCTCCGCTCGCTCCGCCGGCCGGTCCGGATGATGCGCGTGCCGGGCGAGACCCATGAGCTGACCCGATCAGGCACGCCGTTCCGCCGGGTCGAGAACCTGGTCCAGCTCGGCGCCTGGTTCCATCACTACCTGGTCGCCGGACGGCGTGGGTTGCCGCCGCTGCCCAGGGTCCGGGCGGGTCGCTAGCGAACGTGGCCAGCCGAGGCGCCGACGCGTCGTTCAACGACCAGACGATCGCCGACTTCCGGGCGCACGGTGGTCAGATCACGACCGGTCGGCTCGCAGGGTCGAATCTGCTCCTGCTCACGTCGAAGGGCGCGAAGTCCGGCTTGCCGCAGACGACGCCGCTCGGCTTCACCCGCGACGGTGAGTGCTACGTCGTGGTCGGCTCGAACAGCGGCGGACCGACCCAGCCCGGCTGGCTGTACAACGTCCGGGCCGACCCCGAGGTCACGATCGAAGTCGGGACCGAGACACTCCGGGCACGAGCCACGGTGACCACGGGCGACGAGCGCCGGCGCCTGTTCGCCGCCCACGTCGTGGCCATTCCGCATTTCGCCAACTACGAGCGGATGACCGAGCGCGAGCTCCCGGTGGTCGTCCTGGACCGGATCGTCAGCGGCTGACGCCTGCTCGTCGAGCTCATTCAGGAGCCCGGTCCGGACCGCGGCCCGGTGTATCCTGACCGCCCGATGACGACGATCGAGCGTCCCGACAGCCTCGCCCGCGAGCGCGCCCATGAGCTGATCCGCGCCTTCGACGGACGGGCCGGTTCGCTCGGAGGGCTGCTCGGGCGGGTCAGCCCGGTCGACCAGGTCGGGGTCGACGAGCGGGTCGACTCGCTCAAGAAGCGCTCGATCAAGAAAGCGTCGAAGCTGTGGGCGCTCGACCTGGCGATCCGGATGATCGACCTGACGACGCTCGAAGGAAAGGACACGCCCGGCAAGGTCCGGGCGTTGTGCGCCAAAGCGATCCACCCGCAGCCCGGCGACCCGACCATCCCGCACGTCGCCGCGATCTGCGTCTACCCGGCGCTCGTGGCCGAGGCGCGCGAGGCGCTCGGCACCTCCGGGGTCCACGTTGCCAGCGTCGCGACCGGCTTCCCGAGTGGGCAGACGTTCCTCGAGCTCAAGCTCGCCGAGACGCGCCAGGCGATCGACGCCGGCGCCGACGAGATCGACATGGTCATCGACCGATCCGCGTTCCTGGCCGGCGACTATCTGACCGTGTTCGAGGAGATCGTCGCGATCAAGGATGCCTGTGGCGACACCCATCTCAAGGTCATCCTCGAGACCGGTGAGCTCGAGACCTACGACAACGTCCGGCGCGCGTCGATCCTGGCGATGGCTGCCGGCGCCGACTTCATCAAGACCTCGACCGGCAAGGTCTCGCCGGCGGCGACGCTCCCGGTGACGCTGGTCATGCTCGAGGCAGTCCGCGACTTCGAGCGCGGGACTGGGCGGGCGGTCGGGGTCAAGCCGGCCGGCGGGATCCGTACCGCGAAGGAGTCGATCCAGTACCTCGTCGTCCTGTACGAGACGCTCGGCCCGCGCTGGATGACCCCGGAGCGGTTCCGGTTCGGGGCGTCGTCACTCCTCAATGACGTGCTGATGCAGATCGAGAAGGAGCGGACCGGCCGCTACCAGGGTCCGGACCACTTCACGATCGATTGAGGTGCGGGTCCGCGTCGGGTGGCCGGCCCGGACGCGCTCAGCGCCCGGCGAGGCGAGCCTCCCGGTGCCAGGGGATGACGAGCCGTTCCGCCACGCCGACGAGCACCCACAGGACGATCGTCAGGAACGCCGTCACGAGGATCGCCGCGAAGACGAGATCGGTCCGGAACAAGTTCTTCGACAGCACGATCCAGATGCCGAGCCCGTCGACCGCCCCGACCGCCTCGCCGAAGATCGCCCCGATCACAGCATAGGTGACCGCGATCCGGAGCCCGGTGAAGAGCTGCGGTAGCGCGCCGGGGAGGCGCAGCTTGAGCAGCTGCTGGCGCTCACTCGCCCCGAGCGACTCCATGAGGTCGGTCGCATCGCGCTCGGTCGAGGCCAGCCCGTCGAGCAGCGCGACTGCGATCGGGAAGAAGGTGACCAGCACGACGACGAGGACCTTGGGCAGCAGCCCGATCCCGAACCACAGTACGAACAACGGCGCGACCGCGACGATCGGAATGGTCTGCGACACGACGAGCAGCGGGTAGACCGCCCGCCGGACCGAGGCCAGCCGGTCCATCGCCAGGGCGGCGGTCACGGCGAACGCCACCGCCAGGCCGAAGCCGAGGATCGTCTCGCCGAGCGTCGCCAGGGTGTGCCCCACGGCCACCTCGCGGCTGTCCCACAGCGCAGCCAGGATCCGCGAGGGGGCCGGCAGCGTCAGCGGGTCGACCGCCAGCAGCCGGCAGCCGAGCTCCCAGGCAAGCAAGATGACGGCCAGGAGCCCGAGCGCCGGGGCCCAGCGCCACGCGGCCGGGTCCGAGGCCCTCGCGGCGCGATCGCTCACGGCAGGTAATCGTTCGTGAAGTGCGTTGCGAAGTCCGGGCGAGCGGTCAGCGGCTTGCCGTCGGGACCGGTCAGCAGCCCCGTGTCGAACAGGAAGCCAGAGAAGGCCGTCCATTGCGCCACGCTCTGGGGACCGACCCGGGTCGGCGTGCCGTACAGCCCGTGCTCGGCGAGGTAGCGGGCCGAGTCGAGCGGCAGCGCGGGGTTCGCGTCGAAGACCCCCGGGTTCGCCGCGATGAGCTTGGCCGCGGCCATGTCGGGGCGGCTCGCGGCCTCCTCGTAGCCGGCCGCCGTGGCCGCCAGGAAGCGCTTGGCGACGTCAGCGTGGGCCGCCAGCCAGGCGTTGTTGCAGACGAGCACGACCGCGTAGGAATCGGGCAACCCGTAGTCGGTGAAGTCGAACGTCCGGAGCTTCACCTTGCGCTCCTGGGCCTCGATGCCCTCCCAGGCGCTGAAGATGATCGTGAAGTCGGCCTTGCCTGCGTAGAGCGCCTCGTAGGCCGCCGTGTCGAGGGTCGCGACCTTGAACGTGCCGGTGCCGCCGTCGCTCTTGATCACGGCCTTGAGCTCGGGCACCTCCTGGGGCAGGCCGAAGCCCGCGTAGAGCTTGCCGTCGAGGTCCTTGGGCCGGTTGATCGCGCCGTCGTCGCGGACGGCGATCGCGGTTGCCGTGTGGGCCAGGATCGCCATGACGGAGCGCTCCCTGGCCCCGGCCGCGATCGCGAACGTGGCGCCCTCCTGGGTGCTGATCCCGCACTCGGCGGCACCCGACGAGACGAGGATCTCGGGGCTCGTGCTGGCATACGGCAGGATCTGCAGGTCGATCGCCTGGTCGTGGTAGCCACCGTTCTGTTCGGCCACGTAGAACCCGATGTGGTTCGTGTTCGGCGTCCAGTCGAGGGCCAGCCGCACGACAGCGGTCTCCGGCCTTGGCGTCGCCGACGAGCCGGCCGGCGGGCTCGCCGACGGAGGCGGCGTGGTCGGCAGGCTCGGTCCGACGGTCGGCCCCACGGTCGGGGTCGGGCTCGCCGACCCGCTCGAGCACGCCCCGGCGACGACGGCGCCGATCGCGAGCGCGACGATGAGCTTCGACTTCACCCTGGCCCCGACCTCCGACTCGAACGAAATACGCCGCCCCTGGCGGGGAACGGCGTCGAGTCGACGGATCGGCCTGCTTCCTACACCGGTACGAGCCGGATCAGGTTCGGCGGGTCTGTGGCCTCAGCCACACTCTCAGCGCTTCGTGCGCTCCCCGGAGGCGTATTCGATTGTGCCCCGATCTTACGCTCCTTCGCCGTCGACCGCCCCGAGCACGAGCGCGGCGTTCAGCCCGCCGAACCCGAACGAGGTCGACAGGGTGCGCCGGTACGTCCCGGCCCGACCCTGCCGGAGCAATCCCGGGAGGAGTGCGTCGGAATCGGCGTCGGGCGTCTCCAGGTTGACCGACGCGGGGGCCCAGCCGTCGTGGATCGCGAGCGCGCAGATCGCCGCCTCGATCGCGCCGGACGCTCCGAGCGGGTGGCCGTAGAGCGCCTTCGTGCCGCTCACCGGCACCGTCGCCGCCCGCTCCCCGAGGGCCAGGGCGATCGCCCGAGCCTCGGCGACGTCGCCGATCGGCGTCGACGACGCATGGGCGTTGACGTAGTCGATCTCGTCCGGCTCGACCCGGGCGTCGGCCAGGGCGATCGACGCCGCGCGGGCCGCATCGATCCCATCGGGACGGGGCTGGACCATGTGATGGGCGTCCGAGCTCGCGCCGTAGCCCATGACCTCGGCATACGGCCGGGCACCACGGTGGCGGGCGCGATCGGCGGTCTCGAGGACAAGCAGGGTCGCTCCCTCGCCCATGACGAACCCGTCGCGGCCGACGTCGAAGGGCCGGGCCGCGCGATCCGGCCTGTCGTTCCAGCCGGCGGACAGCGCCCGGATGATGTCGAACGCACCGAACGCGAGCGGGCTGAGCGGAACCTCCGCGCCGCCGGCGATCGCGGCGTCGATCTCGCCGGCCCGGATCGCTCCGAGCGCCTCCCCGATCGCGACCGCCCCCGACGCACACGAGTTCGCCGTCGACAGGATCGGCCCATGGACACCCAGCGCGATCCCGAGGTTGGCCGGGGCCGCTCCGCCGAAGACGGCCAGCGCGAGGGTCGGGCTGACCGTTCGAATTCCGCCGTCGAGGTAGCGCTCGTGCTGCGCCTCGGCAAAGGCGATCCCGCCGAGCGCACTGCCGAGGTAGATCCCGGTCCGCTCCTGGCCGACCCGGTCGTTCGTTCCGGCCGTCAGGCCCGCGTCCGCGAGGGCCTGACGGCCCGCGACGAGGCCGAACTGGCTGAACCGGTCGAGCTGTCGGGCGGACTTCGCGTCCATGTGGTCGAGCGGGTCGAAGTCGTCGACCTGGGCCGCAACCTGCGAACGGAACGGCGCCGGATCGAACCGGTCGATCCGGCGCACCGGCGAACGGCCGGCCCGCAGTCCTGTCCGGAAGGCCTCGACCCCGGAGCCGATGGCCGTGATCAGGCCGATGCCGGTGATCCAGACCCGCCGGTCCGGGCGAACCCCGTCAGTGGTCATGACACGGGATTCGCCGGATCGGACTGCCCGGACTCGATGGTGGGGCCGATGTCCGCCACGAGCGCCTCAGCGAGCACCCGGAACGTGGCCAGTGTCCGGCCTGCGATCGGTCGCGTGAAGAGCCGGTCCACGAGCCGCGGGAACGTCTCGTCACCGAGCAGCGGTCCGACGATCGGCAATCCGATCGGCCGCCGGAAGTCGTGCTCGATCGAGACGCGGCAGCCGCCCTCGGTCGGTTCGATCCGCCAGGTGACGTCCATTCCCCTGGTGGCTCCGGCCACGTGCTGGAAGCGCAAACGGAGCGTCTCGGGCTCGGGCCACGTCCGCGCCCGCCACGCCACCGGGATCCCCAGCCCGAGCAGCGGGATGAGCGGTCGCCTGGCGACCATCTGGGCCGTCGTTCGGTCGTGCGATCGGTCGATGACCGTGACGCTCACGTAATGCGGGAGGAGCTGTGGCCAGCGGGTAACGTCGCGCGCCAGCCGGAAGACGAGCTCCGGGGGCGCGCCGACGTCCGTCGCGATCGTCGAGCGCATGTCAGCGGCCCCGGCTCGCCGGGCACAGCTGGCCTCGGCCGCACCGCGTTTCCGGGCTCATGGCGCAAGGAGCGAGGCGAGGAAGCGGGGATCGAGCGCTCGCTCGGCCGGGACGAGATCGCCCATGACGAGCCCGACGGTGTCGCGGACCGCCCGACGCCTGGCGAGCCGACGGGCGGCGTACTCGAACATCGCGGGCTGGCCAAGGAAGGCCTGGACGAGCCGGCTGACCCGGTCCTTGCCGAGGAACCGCCGGCTCATCGCTCGCTCGTACTCGTCGGGGGCCGTCGTCGAACCGGCCAGGGACCGCTCGATGGCTGCAGCGGCGAGCTCGGCCGACACGAGCGCGCGGTGGATCCCCTCGCCGGTGAACGGGTCGAGGAACCCGGCTGCGTCGCCGACAAGGAACCAGCCAGGACCGGCCCGGCGCGAGACCCGATGCCCGATCGGGGCCGCCCCGGCGACGGCGTCCGACCGCCCGCCCGACCGCCACTCGGCCCGATCGCTCGCGGTTGGCTCGACCTTCCCGACGATCTGCCGACAGACCGCTTCGGCGCCGTCGCTGGCGAGCCGGCCTCGCCAGCTCGACCCGAGCACGATCCCGACGTTGACCCGGTCGCGCGGAACGGGGGCGATGCCGATGTAGCCGTCGCGCAGGACGATCATCCGGGCGTCCCGCGGGGCTCCGCCGGCTGCATCGTGCAGGTGGAACGTGAGCCCGACCCGCTCAGCGAACGGGGCCGGCCGCCGGACTCCGATCGCGCGCGCCACGACCGACCGGATACCGTCGGCCCCGACGACGATCCGCGCACTCAGCGCCGCGGGTTCCGACAGCTCACCCTTCGGGCCCGGTCTGAGGGTCTCGATCCGAACCGGGCCATCGGACCGCCCGGTCAGCTCGACCCGACCGACCGCGACCCCGGTCCGGAGGTCGGCACCGGCGGTCGCGGCGAGCGCCAGGAGCGCCGGGTCCAGTCGCTCGCGATCGAGACCGACCGCGGCCGCGCTGAGCGAGCCGTCGTCCCCGTAGGTCAGCCGGAACCGCACGCCGCGCCGCGTCTCGACCCGCATCGCCGGGGTCGGCCGGGCGACCTCCCGGAGGACGTCCTCGGCGAGCCCGATCCGCTGAAGCGCCGACACGGTCGCCGGCGAGGTGAACACGCCACCGGCGTGCCAGCGGTAGGCGGGCGACCGCTCGAGCAGGACGACCTCGCGACCGGCTCGGGCGAGAAGGGTCGCGACCGCCGAGCCGGCCAACCCGCCACCGACGACGGCGACGTCGACGACGGCGCTCACCGGCCCGCTGTCCGGATCGCGGCGATCGCGTAACGGTGGCCGAATGGCCCCCGGATCGTGACCATGGGTCGGAGACCGGCCGCCGCCAGGAGCGCGTTGATCTCGGCCTTCGTGTAGGCCCGCCGGACCGACAGCGGTGCGTCGTTCCGCGTGTACCGGCTCCTCGTCAACAGGTGTCCGATGAGCCAGGCCCCGAGCCAGCCCAGCCGGTTGCGGACGAGGTCGTTGACGATCACCCCGCGCTGTGCGACCCGTCCCAGCTCGCGCAGGAAGGCCACGGCCTCCTCCGGCTCCAGGTGGTGGAGGACGAGGGACGAGTGGGCGACGTCATAGGTCCCGTCCGGGTCGGCCAGGCGGCGACCGTCCCCGACCCGCAGCCGGAGGCTCGGGATCGTAGCGAGGACCGGATCGAGGGCGACGGCCGTCGAGAGCATCTCGGGACGCGAGTCGATTGCCGTGACCTGGAGCTGGATGCCACGCCGGGCCGCCGCGACGATCAGGGCCGCCGGGATGTCGGCGGCGCCGGTGCCGACATCGAGGAGCGTGAGCGTTCGCTGGTCCTCGTTCATCAGCGCCGCCAGCGCACGCCGGCTCAGGTCGATCCCGCCGAGCAGGCGATTGAACCGGCGCAGGTCGCGCAGGTTCGTGGCCAGCGCGACGCGATCGTCGAGCGGCCCATCCATCAGCTCTGAGGTCCTGGCGAGACGCTCCATCAGGCGATCCAGGGGCGGGCAGGGCCAGCCAAGGCTACAACGCCTTCGACGACGCGGTCAGTCGGCCGGACCGACCAGCCGACGGGCGGGCCCCAATCCACCCGGTGCCATAATGGCCACGATGACGACCGAGATCGAGCCGCCGAAGGCCGAGACCGACGCCAAGACCGGCAACGGCCCGACTCCGCCGAACGCGGCGATCAGCCGAGCCGCCAACGACGCCCCCAACAGCTGGGGCCTCGGCGACGGCCAGGCGATCCCCTGGGAGTACGCCCCGGCTCCCGAATCGCGCGACATTGTCAAGCTCCGGGCGCGCTACGGCCTGTACATCGGCGGCAAGGAGGTCGGGGCATCGGGCGGCGCCACGTTCGTCAGCGTCGATCCGGCCACCGAGCAGCCCCTGGCGGAGATCGCCAAGGCCACCGAGGCGGACGTGGACAAGGCGGTCCGCTCGGCCCGCCGGGCCACCGGCAAGAGCTGGGGCCAGCTGCCCGGCAAGGAGCGCGCGAAGTACCTGTTCCGGATCGCCCGGATCCTCCAGGAGCGGAGCCGTGAGTTCGCCGTCCTCGAGAGCATGGACTCGGGCAAGCCGATCAAGGAGAGCCGCGACGTCGACGTCCCGCTTGCCGCCGCTCACTTCTGGTACTACGCCGGCTGGGCGGACAAGCTCGAGTACGCGTTCCCGGGGCGGATCGCCAAGCCGCGCGGGGTGGCCGCCCAGGTCATCCCGTGGAACTTCCCGCTGCTCATGCTCGCCTGGAAGATCGCCCCGGCCCTCGCGGCCGGGAACACCGTCGTGCTCAAGCCGGCCAGCACGACGCCGCTGACCGCGCTCCTCTTCGCCGACGTCTGCCGCCAGGCGGACCTGCCGGCCGGCGTCGTCAATATCATCACCGGTCCGGGCGAGATCGGGATGTTCCTCGTCCGGCACCCCGGCGTCGACAAGGTCGCCTTCACCGGCTCGACGGCCGTCGGCAAGCTCATCGCCAAGGGGATCGCCGGGCAGGGCAAGGGCCTGACCCTCGAGCTCGGCGGGAAGGCCGCCAACATCGTGTTCGACGACGCCCCGCTCGACCAGGCGATCGAGGGGATCGTCAACGGGATCTACTTCAACCAGGGCGAGGTCTGCTGCGCCGGCTCGCGCCTGCTCGTCCAGGAGTCGATCGCTGCCACGGTCATCGACAAGCTCAAGGATCGTCTCGCCACGCTGCGGGTTGGCGACCCGCTCGACAAGAACACGGACGTCGGGGCGATCAACAGCCGGGCCCAGCTCGACAAGATCACCGAGCTCGTGGCGGCCGGAGTGGCCGAGGGGGCCGACCTCTATCAGCCCGCCTGTGATCTCCCGGAGCGGGGCTACTTCTTCCGCCCGACGCTGTTCACGAACGTCGCCCAGAGCCACCGGATCGCCCAGGAGGAGATCTTCGGCCCGGTCCTCTCGACGCTGACGTTCCGGACGCCGGAGGAGGCGATCGAGAAGGCCAACAACACCCCGTACGGGCTGTCGGCCGGGATCTGGACCGACAAGGGCAGCCGGATCCTGATGATGGCCCAGCGGTTGCGGGCTGGCGTGATCTGGGCCAATACCTTCAACAAGTTCGATCCGGCCAGCCCGTTCGGCGGCTACAAGGAATCCGGCTATGGCCGCGAGGGTGGGCTGCACGGCCTGCTGCCATACGTCCGGCTCGAGGACCGCTGAGGGTGCCCTCGGTCCGGATCGGCTCCAACCCTGCTTCGCGGATCGACGTCCGGAAGACGTACAAGCTGTACATCGGCGGCGCGTTCCCGCGGACCGAGTCGGGTCGGACGTATGTCGTCTCGACCCCCGGCGGCGATCCGCTCGCGAACGCCTGCCGGGCGTCGCGCAAGGACCTCCGAGACGCCGTCCGCGCCGCCCGCAAGGAGTTCGCGCCATGGGCCGCCCGAAGCGCGATGAACCGCGGCCAGATCCTGTACCGGGTGGCGGAGCTGATGGAAGGTCGGCGCGACCAGTTCGCGGCCGAGGTCGCGGCGGGGGAGGGGCTGAGCGCCGGCCGGGCGCGCGACCTCGTCGAGCGCTCGATCGATCGCTGGGTCTGGTACGCCGGCTGGGCGGACAAGCTCGGCCAGGTCCTCGGCAGCTCGAACCCGGTGGCGGGCTCGTACTTCAACTTCACGATCCCGGAGCCGACCGGGGTCGTCGGCATCGTCGCCCCCGAGCGCTCGTCGCTGCTGGGGCTCGTGAGCCGGCTGGCCCCGGTCCTCGTGAGCGGCAACGTGGCCGTCGTGGTCGCGTCCGAGACCCGACCGCTGGCCGCGGTCACCCTGACCGAGGTCCTCGCGACGTCGGACGTTCCCGGCGGCGTCGTCAACCTCCTGACCGGCCTCAGGACCGAGCTCGTGCCGGTCCTGGCCACCCACGTCGATGTCGACGCGATCGATACCTGGGGCGTCCTGCCCGAGGTCCAGGCCGAGGTCGAGTCGGCCGCCGCCGACAGCGTGAAGCGACTCGCCAAGCGGCCGCGCGGCGTCGTCGACGATCAATTCGATTGGACCGACGACCGGGCCGCCCAGCGCCCGGAGTGGATCGCCGCCTTCCTCGAGATGAAGACGGTCTGGCACCCGATCGGCGCCTGACGGCCTCCGGCCCGCGGTGACGATCCCGACCGTCGTCGAACGACGGACGTACATCCAGGCCGAGCCGCGCGTCGTCTGGGCAACGCTCCACGATCCGGCCGCCCAGGACGTCCTCTACCCGGAGCTCCGGCTCGGCCAGGCCGCCTCGAGCTGGCCCGCCGCGGGCGCCACCCGGTCGGCCCGGCTGCGCCTCGGCCTCCTCCGCTCGAGCGTTCGGATCGAGAGCCTCGAGGCCCGCCCCGGCAGCAGCTTCCGAACCCTCCTCGTCGGGGATGGCATCCGGCTCGAACGAGCCTGGACGCTGGAGACCGGAGCGGGCGGCGGAACCAGGGTCATCGCCCACGCCGACCTCGATGTCGCCGGGCGCTGGGTTCGGTCACTGGTCCGGATCGGCCGTGGGTCGAGCGCCACGATGGTCGAGACGAACCTGCGGATCCTCAAGGAAATGGCCGAGGGCGGGGGTCGCTGATGCCCCCGGCCGTGCTGGCCCTGCTCGTCGGCGCGGCCGTTCTCCACGCGGGCTGGAACATCCTGCTCAAGACCGCGGCGGACCCGCTCCGCACGGCCGGGCGGGGCATGCTCGTCGGGGCGCTCGTGCTCCTGCCAGCCGGCCTGATCGGCTGGCTCGTCGTGGGCCAGCCGGCCATCCCGACCGAAGCCTGGTGGCTGGCCATCGCGTCCGGGATCCTCGAGGCGGTCTACTTCGCGCTCCTGTCCGGCGCCTACGCCAGAGGTGACCTGTCGCTCGTCTATCCGATCGCCCGCGGCACGGCGCCGGTCCTGTCGGTCTTCGTCGGGATCGTCTTCCTCGGGGAGCGGCTCGGCCCGGTCGGCGCCGTCGGGGTGGCCCTGCTCCTGGCCGGGATCCTGTCGCTCCAGCGGCCGTGGGCGGTCCTCGGCCGCGCGGGCGCCCTCCCGCGGCGGGCACGCGAGGCGGCCTGGCTGGCCGTGGCGACCGGTGTCTCGATCGCCGCCTACTCGGCCGTCGACCGGGTCGGCGCCCGGACGATCCCGCCCTGGCTGTACGCGACGCTGATCTGGACGTTCACCGCGATCTTCCTGCTCGGCGGGATCGCCCTTGCCGACCGGCGCGCGCGCCGCGGCATCGAGCGCAGCCTCGAATCATCGGCCGCGGTCACCGGCATCGAGGCGGCCGAGGCGGCGGCCGCAATCGGGGTCGATCCGTCCGACGTCGCGCCCGAGCTCGCATCGCGGGTCGAACGCGATGGGTCGGCCGACTGGGGTCGGGCGGCGATCGGCGGCTTGGTCACGGTTGCGGCCTACATGCTCGTGCTCGTCGCCTATGTGTTCGCGCCCCTGTCGGTGGTCGCTCCGGTCCGCGAGTCGGCGATCGTCCTCGTCTCCGGCTGGGGCTCGTTCCGGCTTGGCGAGGCGGCGACCCGGCGGGTCGGGCTGACCCGGCTGGCGGCTGCCGTGGTCATCGTGATCGGCGCATTGCTGCTCGCGCTCGAAGGCTGATCGCCCGGGCAGCGGTCCGGTGGAAGGTGGCGCTTCGGCGGAAGGCGGCGGTCGGGCGGCCGCCCCGCGATCAGGTCCGGGACGACGCCTCGACAGGAACCTCGGCCGGCCCCCGGCCGAACAACCGGCGCGTTCCGCGCCGACTGTTCACGAGGCCCACCCCGGCCAGGATGATCGCCGTCCCGACGATCGTCCTCAGGTCGATCGTCTCATCGAGGACGAGCACGCCGAGGATGATCCCGACGATCGGCATGACGTAGGTGATGAGCGAGATCCTCGTGGGACCCAGGACATGGACGAGCCGGAAGTAGATCAGGTAGGCGAGCGACGACCCGAACACGCCCAGCCAGAGGACCACGAACAGCTCGGTCGGCGTGGTTGGCAGCTGGACCGGCGACTCCAGCACGAGTGCCAGGCCGGTCGTGATCAGCAGCGCGATCGAGACCTGGAAGAACGCCGGCACCGTCGGATGGAGGCCGCGCATGTTCACCCTGACGAAGACGCCACCGATCGCGTAGGACAGTGACGACAGGACGAGCGCGATCTCGCCCGGCAACGAGTTCGTCCCGCTGCCCTCACTGAGCCCATGGCTGAACAGGACCACGACGCCGCCGAACCCGATGATCAGGCCGACCAGCCGGTTGAGCGTGATCGCCTCCTCGGACAGGGCGAGCGACGCGATCACGATCGTGAACAGCGGCGTGGCCGCCTGGAGGATCGCCGCCAGCGACGAGTCGATGTACTGCTCGCCCCAGGTGATGAGCGTGAACGGGATCACGATGTTGATCAGGGCCATGAACACGAGCTTGGCGTAGGTGACCCGCTCGCGCGGCAGCGGGCTCCGAACGATGAGCAGCGCGACCCCCAGGACGAGCGACCCGAAGAACAGCCGACCGGCGATCAGGGTCATCGGCGGCATCGTCTCGACCCCGATCTTGATGAACAGGTAGCTGCTGCCCCAGAAGAACGAGATGAGGCCGAACAGGAACCAGTCGAGGGTCGAGGGTCGGGCAGCCATGCGGCGCATCATAGCGACTATTGGCCTAGACCGATAGGCCAATAGCGACGACACTGGCGGCACGGCTGCTGGGCTCGCCGGCGGCTACCATGGGCTCGATCCGCCGCCCCGTGAGACCAGCCCGGCCGGCTGGCGGGCCACCCGCGAGGAGTCGACCCTGAGCCCATCGCCCGCGCCCGGTCCGGCGAGCCCGACCCACGCGGCCCTTGAGCCGAACGCGCTCCGGGCGAAGTTCGGCGAGGCGTTCGGTCCGAACGACCTCGGCCGGGTCGAGATCGTCCGGGCACCGGGGCGGGTGAACCTGATCGGCGAGCACACCGATTACAACCAGGGCCTCGTCCTCCCGGTTGCGATCGACCTCGAAGTCCGGATCGCCAGGCGCCACCGGGACGACGGCCGGGTCCGGATCGTCCTCGCGGCGACGGGCGAGACCGCCGAGCTCGACCTCGACCGGATCGGTCCGCGAACCGGCACCTGGATCGACTATGTCGCCGGGACCGCGCTCGAGATCGCGGCCGCCGGGCTCCCGATCGACGGCTTTGACGGCGTCCTGGCAAGCAGCGTTCCGGTGGCCGCCGGGCTGTCGTCGTCGGCTGCCCTCGAGCTCGCGACGGCCTGGGCGCTGTCGGGACCGGCCGGGCCCGCCACCGATCCGATGACCCTTGCCCAGGTCGCCCAGCGGGCCGAGAACGCCTATGTCGGCGTGATGTGCGGCCTCATGGATCAGTTCGCGTCGGCGAACGGGGTGGCCGGCGCTGCCGTCCTGCTGGACTGCCGCTCGCTTGACCACCGGGCGGTGCCGCTGCCGCCGGACCTGGACCTGGTCGTCGCCCACACAGGGTTGCCGCGGACCCTTGGGACATCGGAGTACAACGCCCGCCGGGCCGATTGCGAGCGCGCCGTGGCGGCACTCGCGGCGGTGGCGCCCGGTGTGGGCTCGCTGCGGGACGTCGACCGGGCCATGCTCGCTCGGCACGCCGCTCTCCTCGATCCGGTCGCGCTCCGCCGAGCCGAGCACGTCGTCGACGAGACCGAGCGGGTCGTGGCGACCGAGGAAGCCCTGCTCGTGGGCGATCTCGACCACGTGGGCCGGCTGTTCGCGGCGAGCCAGGCCTCGCTGCGCGACCTGTTCGAGGTCAGCTCGTCGGAGCTCGATGCGATGGTCGAGATCGCGCTCGGCGTGCCCGGCGTGGTTGCGTCGCGGATGACCGGCGCCGGCTTCGGCGGCTGCACGGTGTCGCTCGTCCGCCCGGCGGCGGTCGATGAGCTTCGTGCCCGGATCCTGGCCGAGTACCCGGTCCGCACCGGGCGAACGCCGCGGGTCTGGGTAGTCCGGGCAACCGACGGCGCCGGCCTCGTCCGCGCCTGACCGGGGCCCCGGACGGCCCGTCGACGAGCTCGGTCAGCCCTTCGTGGAGCCGAGCGTCAGGCCGCGGACGAACTGGCGCTGGAGCAGCAAGAAGACGAGGATCGTGGGCACAGCCACGATCAGGGCAGCTGCGGCCACCAGGTTGTCATTTGAGGCGAAGCCGCCCACAAGTCCATTCAGCGCCGAGGTGATCGGCCGTTTTGTGCCGGTCTTCATGAGCAGCAGGGCCCAGAAGAAGTCGTTGTACATGAACGTGAACTCGAGCGTCGCGAGCGCGGCCAGCGCCGGCTTGCAGAGCGGCAGGATGACGCTGCGGTAGATCCTCCAGACCGATGCGCCATCGACCAATGAGGCCTCGGTGAGTTCGCGCGGGAGCGTCTTCATGTAGTTGGCCAGGACGAACGTGCAGAAGCCGGTCTGGAAGACGACGTGGATGAGGGCGATCCCGAGGTACTGGTCGTACATCAGGCCGTTGTCGCTGAGCGGCTTTGGGACCGGCAGGAGGAGATAGATCCGATACAGCGGCACGATGATCACCTGCGGCGGCAGGAGATTGCCGGCCGTGAACAGGAGCAGGAAGAACACGTTGAACCGCCAGCTGAACGACGAGATCGCAAACGCGATCATCGAGGACAGCCAGAGGATGAAGACCATGCTCGGCAGGATGACAAGCAGCGTGTTGAGGAAGTAGTACGGAATCTCGGCCTGGTTCCAGGCCGTGACGTAGTTGTCGAAGTTCAGGGTTTGCGGCAACGAGATGTAGCCATGCTTGAAGGTCTCATCGAACGGACGTAGCGAGGTGTAGGCGGCCCACAGCAAGCGGGAACAGCCAGATCAGGGCCATCACCGTCAGGAAGACGTACAGCGCGATCCGGCGGGGCCGTCGTGCGGAGTCGCGGTGCAGTCGGAGCGACGGTCGTCAAGTCGCGCTCCCCTTCATGACCCGGGAGAGATAGAAGACGATCGGGCCGAGTGAGAACACGAGCAGGACGACCGCGATCGACGAGCCGAAGCCAACCAGGCTTGCCTCGCTGATGCTGTTGTTGGTGATCAGGGTCGACAGCAGCTCGAGTCCGTTCGTTCCGCCGTTGATAACGAAGGCGATATCGAAGGCGCGCAGGGATTCGATCACGGTGATAACGAAAACCACCACGTTGATCGGGGCCATGACCGGGAAGATCACCCGGAAGAAGGCCTGGCGCTCGCTGGCTCCGTCGATTGCGGCCGCCTCCCTGAGCGATGGGTCGACGCTCTTGAGCCCGGCGAGGTAGAGCAGCATCACGTAGCCGACCTGGCGCCAGCTCGCGGCCACGATCACCGCCCAGATGTTGAGGCTCGGATTGCCCAGCCAGTTGATCTGGTTGCCTTCGGTGGCTCTGCCCAGGGCGTTGTTGATGAAGCCGTTCTCCGGGGCGTACTGGAGCTGCCAGATGAACCCGACCAGCGCGAGGGACAGGACGACCGGCAGGTAGAACGCGGTCTTGTAGAAGCTGCTGCCACGGAGCTCTCGGTCGAGCAGCACCGCCAGGAAGATGCCGAACGGGGTAGCGACCAGCAGGAAGAAGGCCAGCCACAGCACGTTGTGGCTGACAGCCGGCCAGAAGAACAGGTATTGGGTGAACAGGACCTGGTAGTTCTTGAGCCCCACGATGTTGTTGGGCGTGATGGCCGTGATGCCACGCCAGTTCGTGAACGACAGGAAGAACGATGCCAGCGTCGGGACCCAGATGAAGGCGATGACCAGGAACGCCGGCACGCCGATCATCAAGGTGAGCAGGGTTCGATCCCGGCGGGTCAGCACGCTGTAGCGACGTCGGCCCGTTGGGCGTGCAGCGACCGCCGCACCGGACGGCGCGGCGGTCGTCGACTCTGCGGGCGAGGGTTCCATCAGGTCGCTGACCCTCGTGCGAACTGCTACCCAGTCGGCGGTAGCGAATCCCAATACGACTGGATCTTACCCTGAAGCGCCGCGAGATCCTGGTTCGGATCCCCAAGGAAGCTGAGCAGGAACTGCTGCATGCCGTTCTTGCCGGCGAAGTCCGGCCGGGTGTCGCGGTCGAGGAACTGGGCGATCTTCAGGGCGTCGCCGACAGATCTGGACCGCCTTCTTCTGGAGCTCGCTGAACTTGCCCTGGTCGGCGTTGGTGGCCGTCGGGAGGACCCCTGGCACCTTGGCGAAGAAGAGGTCCTGGGTGGTCCCCTGCGCCCAGAACTCGAGATAGGCCTTGGCGGAATCGAGATTGGCCTGGAGCGTCGGCGACTTCGAGCTGATCATGTATCCGTCGATCGGTGCGTCGAGCGACTTCTCTGCGTCAAACGAGTTGCCGAACGCCGGGTAGGCGAAGAAGTCGAGGTCGGCTAGGTCGGCCGGATCCTTGAACTCGTTGGCCACGAACAGGCCCAGGAGATACATCCCGGCCTTCTTCTGGATCAGGGACGCGGCCGCGTCGACCCACTTGCGACCCGTCGCGGCGTCCTGGTGGAACGGCAGGATCTCCTTCCACTTGTTGAACACATCGGTGACCTTGGGGTCGGTCCACTTCGAGTTGCCGCCCATCAGGCTGATGTGGAAGTCGTAGCCGTTCTGGCGGAGGTTGAGGATGTCGAAGGTGCCCATCGCCGGCCAGCCCTCAACGTCCGCAAAGGCGAACGGGATGAGGCCATCGGCCTTCATCTTCGCGCACAGGGTCTTGAGCTCGTCCCAGGTGGTCGGGATCTTGTAGCCCTTGTCGGCGAAGAGGCTCTTGCGATAGAAGACCGCCCAGGGGTAGTAGTCGGTCGGGACCAGGTAGATCTTGCCGTCGGCACCGGTCGAGGCGGCCTTGAAGCCGGCCGTGAAGTTGGAAGCGACCTTGGCGTAGACGTCGTCGATCGCGGTCGCCAGGCCCTGTGAGGCGAAGAACTGCATCCGATAGCCGGAGAACCAGGTGAAGGCATCGTCCGGGGTTCCGCCCAGATACAGCGTGATGTTGTCCTGGAAGTCGGAGTGCTTGACGATGTTGCTCTGGACGGCGATGCCGGTCTTGTCCGTGAAGGCCTTGTTGACGGCGATCATGCCGTCCTTCTCGGCCTGCGTGTCGGTGTGGTAGTCACCGAGCTTGACCGTGCCTCCGGTGCCCGTCGAAGCCGGTGGCTGCGACGCCGCACCCTGTGAGGCCGGTGCCGCGGCTGTTGCGGTCGCACCTGTGCTGCTGCAGGCGGCGATGAGAGCCGGCACGCTCGCGAGGCCGGCAACCCCGACGGCGCCCTTGAGGACGGTCCGGCGAGACAGCGGCGATTCGAGCGGCGAGCGCGGCGCGTTGGGATCGGCCATGGTGCTCCTCCAGTCCTGAGTTCCCGACCCGCAACCGTAGCGGGTCGAACGGCAACCTCGCACACAAACCTACACGACCGGTCGGATTGTCGGTGGACGACCCGCCCGATGTCAATACATTCCAACACATTCTTTCAGATTCATGGCGATCTGCGTTGACTTGTGTGGGTTCGTTGCGGCAATCTCAACATCTACGCGACGGACGGGAGACGCGGGGGCGCCAGCATCCGATGAGCCAGCCAGCCCAGGACGGGATTTCGGGGTGAGATCGTGCTAGCGCGCCAGCGCCAGGCGTACATCCTCGACCGCGTCCGCGAGGACGGCGGCGTCCGGGTGTCCGACCTGGTCCGCGAGCTCGCGGTCTCGGACATGACGATCCGGCGGGACCTCGAGCTGCTGGCGGACCAGGGGCTCATCGAGAAGGTCCATGGGGGAGCGACGGCGCTCGCCCGGGAGCGCCCAGTTCGAGCCGACGTTCGCCGCGAAGTCGTCGCTCCAGCAGCTCGAGAAAGAGGCGATCGCCGACGCCGCGGTCGGCTTTGTCGAGCCTGGGTACGGCGATCGGGATCTCGGCCGGGACGACGACCTACGCGATCGCCCGGCGGCTCGTCGACATCCAGGGCTTGACCGTGGTCACGAACTCGCCCCGGGTCGGCCGACGTCCTCCACGAGTCGGGTCGCTCCGACCAGACGATCATCCTGACCGGCGGCGTGCGAACGCCGTCCGACGCGCTCGTCGGCCCGTTCGCCGTGTCGGCGCTCCGAAGCGTCCACCTGGACCTCGTCCTGCTCGGCGTCCATGGCATGGACGAGCACTCCGGGTTCACCTCGCCGAACCTGCTCGAGGCCGAGACCGACCGGACGCTCGTCGACGCCGGACGGCGCCTGATCGTCGTGGCCGACCACACGAAGTGGGGCGTCGTCGGGCTCAGCTCGATCGCCCGGCTCGACCAGGCCGACGTGCTGATCACCGACGGCCACCTCGAACACGCCGCGCGCGACGTCCTGGCCGGCCAGGTCCACCAGCTCATCGAGGCACGCCCAGCGGAGATCGAGCTGTCGAGCCGATCGCCCGCAGCGGACCTCCCGCGGCGCGACGCCCGCTCGGTGCCGCCGGCCTCCTCGGCGGGACTGGCCGGTCGTGGCTGACGCGCCGTCCGCGTCGACCCGAACACCCGCCCAGGCGCCGGCGGGCCAGCCCGGCGACGTCCTGGCCCAGCCGCACCGCCGCTACAACCCGCTGACCGACGAGTGGGTGCTCGTCTCGACGAAGCGGATCCAGCGTCCGCTCCAGGGTCGGCGAGACGCGCGCCGCCCGGCTCACCGGGTGGCCTACGATCCGGGCTGCTACCTGTGCCCCGGCAACGTCCGGGCGAACGGCGAAGCGAACCCGGCGTACCGCGCTACGTTCGTGTTCACGAACGACTTCGCGGCGCTCCGGCCGGAGTCATCCGATGCCCGGCTCGAGACCGGGCTGCTGCGGGCCGAGGGGGAGCGGGGCACATGTCGGGTGATCTGCTTCTCGCCGCGCCATGACCTCACGATGGCCCGGATGGCGCCCGCCGCGGTCCGCGCGATCGTCGACCTGTGGGCCGACCAGACGACCGAGCTCGGCGCAACGTTCCGCTGGGTCCAGGTCTTCGAGAACCGGGGCGAGACGATGGGCGCCACGAACCCGCACCCGCACGGCCAGATCTGGGCCGGCACCGCCCTTCCGGTCCAGGCGCGTTCGCGAGGACGCCACCCAGCGCCGCCACCTCGAGGCGACCGGGCACCGGCTGCTGCTCGACTACGTCGGAGCAGGAGCACGACGGTCCGCGGGTCGTCGTCGAGAACGACGACTGGCTGGTCGTCGTCCCGTTCTGGGCCGCCTGGCCGTTCGAGACGCTCGTCGTCGCCAAGGGGCCGACGGGGCGGCTGGCGGACCTCGATCCGACGGCGCGAGACGCGCTCGGCCCGACCCTGATCGAGCTGCTCAGCCGGTACGACAACCTGTTCCACCACCCGTTCCCGTACTCGATGGGCTGGCACCAGGCGCCGTTCGACGCCGGGCCGACCGATCACTGGCAGCTGCACGCCCACTTCTACCCGCCGCTCCTCCGCTCGGCCACCGTCCGCAAGTTCATGGTCGGCTACGAGCTCCTGGCCGAGTCGCAGCGCGACCTCACGGCCGAAGAGGCGGCCGAGCGGCTCCGGGCCCTGTCGCCGGTCCACTACCTGCTCGACGAGACGAACGGGGACCGCTGACCGGGCGACCTCAGCGGCCCGCCCCTCGACCGACCCGGCCGCTACGATGGCGGCCCACGGACGGAGGGACGATGAAGCTCTGGGGCGGGCGGTTCAGTGAGACGACCGATCCTCGCGTGGCCGACTTCACCCGCTCGGTGGAAGTCGACGCGGCGCTCGCGATCGACGACCTGGTCGGCTCGATCGCGCACGTCCATGGCCTCGGCCGGGCCGGGCTGCTGACCGACGACGAGGTCACGGAGCTCGTCGTCGGGCTCGACGGGTTGCGCGCCGAAGTCGAGGCCGGGACGCTCGAGTGGGATCCCGAGCTCGAGGATGTCCACCTCAACCTTGAGGCGGCGCTGGCCGCCCGGATCGGCCCGGTGGCCGCCAAGCTCCACACCGGTCGATCGCGCAACGACCAGGTCGCGACCGACCTCCGCCTCTGGTTGCGCCGAACCATCGACGGGCTCGACGGTGCGATCGTCGATCTCGAGCGGGCGCTCGTCGGGCTGGCCGAGCGTGATGGCGAGGCCGTGATGCCCGGAACGACCCACCTCCAGCCGGCCCAGCCGGTCCTGTTCGCCCATCACCTGCTGGCCTACGTCGAGATGCTCGAGCGCGACCGCGGGCGGCTGGCCGACTGCCGACGCCGGGCCGACGTGTCGCCGCTGGGGGCCGGTGCGCTCGCCGGGGCCGGCTACCCACTCGACCGCGAGGCCACGGCCCGCGAGCTCGGCTTTGCCGCAGTCAGTGCCAACTCGCTCGACGCGGTCTCCGACCGCGACTTCGCCGTCGAGTTCCTCGCCGCGGCCGCCCTGGCGATGGTCCACCTCAGCCGGTTCGCCGAGGAGATCACCTGGTGGTCGAACCCGCGCTTCGGGTTCGTCCGACTCGCGGATGGGTTCTCGACCGGCAGCTCGATGATGCCGAACAAGCGGAACCCGGACCCGGCCGAGCTCGTCCGCGGCCGGACCGCCCGGGTCATCGGCGATCTGACTGCGCTGCTCGCGCTCCTCAAGGGGCTCCCGCTCGCCTACCAGCGCGACCTCCAGGAGGACAAGCTCCCGCTGTTCGAGTCCGCGGCGACCCTGGCGGCGTCGCTCGGGATCATGACCGGGCTCGTCGAGACGCTGACCGTCGACCGGGACCGGATGCGGGCCGCGGCCGACGAGGGGTTCATCACGGCGACGTCCGTGGCCGACGCGCTCGTCCGGGAGGGCGTGCCGTTCCGGACGGCCCACCACGTGGTCGGCCAGCTCGTTGCCGCGGCCGAAGACCGCGGCACGACCCTCGACGCGATCAACGACGGGGCGGTCCAGGAGACGCTGGCCGGGTCTTCGGACCCGGTCGCCGAGGCGCTGGCCGACCGACCAGGGATCGGCCGGCTCGTCAGGACTGCGGCGGGGATCGACGCCGCGCTCGCCGGCGCGGACGTGATTGGCGGGACCGCCCCCGGACGGGTCGCCGAGGCCCTGGCCGCCGCCCGCTCTCGACTCGGGGTCGGCCCGGCCTAGCGAGACGGATCAGATCTCGGTCGTCGAGCAGATCGCGACGTCGCGAACGAGATGCGGGTCGCGAGCCCAGGCGCGGGCCAGGATCACGTGGAAGGTCGCATCGGTCCGACCGTGCGGCAGCTCGATCGTCGGCAGGTACGTCGCCGGCATGTCGCCGCGGAACGGGATGACCTGCGAGGCGCCGCCGAACTGCCCAGGGCCAACCAGCCGCCCGGCCCACAGGGTGAGCTCCTCGTCGAGGCCGTTCGAGACCGTCGCCCGGGCCTTGACCCGGATCTCGAGGCGGACCTCCTGGAGGTCGAGCTGGCCGCTCGTCTCGATCGTGAGGTGGCCGTCGATCGGAGCGCCGACACAGATCGGCATCGGCTTGATCTCGACGGTCCCGTGCGCGACGTCGGTCGCCGAGTCGGCCGCCTCGTAGAGCGCGAACTCCTCGACCCGAACGACGCCGGCCCGGAGCAGCGCCGTCGGCTGGAGCACCACGACCGGCACGACGATCGCCGAGTCGAGCTCGCCCGGACGGTCGAGCTTGACCTCGAGGTCCCAGCTCAGCCGGCTGACGGTCGCCTCGAGCGTCGCGGGGCCAAGCGGGGGAACGGGAACTTCGAAGGCGATCTCGCGTCGCTCGCCCGACCCGAGCCGGACCTCGTCGGCCAGCTGGACCGGCAGACGCCGCAGCTCCTCGGTCTTGGTGACCGTATGGCTGGTGACGTGACCCTGGGCGTCCGTCGACGACTGCTCGAATTGCCATTGTTCGGTGGCGACCAGCGCCGCGATCACGCCCCGTCCACCCGTGGCACCAAGGGCGGTCATCGCGACGGTTCCTCGGGCGGTCGTGCCGGGCAGGAGGTCGTAACGGTCGAGCATGAGCTCCCAGTCGACGCCGTGGCTGTTGGCTCGGGCGGTGCGGGCGACCATCGTCGCCGACCGTACCACGCCGGCCGGCGAGCTCTGCCGACGGTCCGCCGAGCATGGGCCGGGCTCGGGCGGACGGCCTCCGGCAAGGTCAGCCGAGCCATGCCCGGGACGCTAGAGTCCCACCATGACGATGTCGCTCGAGACGATCCGACGAGCGCCCAAGGTGCTCCTCCACGATCACCTCGACGGCGGCCTGCGACCGCGGACGATCGTCGAGCTTGCCGCCGAGACCGGCTACGCAGGGCTCCCCACGACCGACCCGGCCGAGCTCGCCGCCTGGATCCGGCGCGGCGCCGACCGTAAATCGCTCGAGCTCTACCTCGAGACGTTCGCCCACACCGTCGGGGTCATGCAGACCGCGCCGGCGATCTCACGGGTGGCCGCCGAATACGTCCAGGACCTGGCCGCGGACGGGATCGCCTATGCCGAGGTCCGCTACGCCCCAGAGCTGTCGACCGCCGGTGGATTGAGCCTCGATGCCGTCGTGGACGCGCTCACCGATGGGTTTCGGCAGGGAATGGCCGTGGCGTCCGAGGGCGGCCGTCCGATCATCGTCCGGCAGCTCGTGACGGCGATGCGCCAGGCCGACCGCGCGCTCGAGACCGCCGAGCTGGCGCTCCGCCACCGCGACCAGGGCGTCGTCGGCTTCGACATCGCCGGCCCCGAGGCGGGCTATCCGCCGGGCCGCTTCGCGGATGCGTTCCAGCTGCTCGTCCATGCAAGCTTCCACCTCACGCTCCACGCCGGCGAAGGCTACGGGCTGCCGTCGATCCGCGAAGCACTCGACCTCGGCGCCGAGCGGCTCGGCCATGGGGTCCGGATCGTCGACGACATCGAGGTCGAGCCAGACGGCCGGGCCCGGCTGGGGCGACTGGCGGCCTACGTCCGTGACCGGCGGATCCCGCTCGAGCTGTGTCCGACCTCGAACGTCCACACCGGTCTTGCGGCGTCGATCGCGGAACACCCGATCGACCTGCTCCGCCGGCTGCGCTTCCGGATCACGGTCAACACGGACAACCGGCTGATGAGCGACGTGACCCTCTCGAGCGAGTTCGCCGCGCTCGACGCAGCCTTCGGGATCGGTCTCGGCGAGATGGAGTGGCTGACGCTCAACGCGATGAAGTCGGCGTTCCTGCCGTTCGACGAGCGGCTCCGACTCATCGACGAGGTGATCAAGCCCGGCTACGCGCGCCTGCGCCGCGAGGCAGCGGGCTAAGGGTCATGAACGCCGGCTCTGCCCGCGCCGCCGGGAGGCGTTGGCGCCACCGATGCGGGGCCCGTCCACAACCCGGCCGGTGGCGTTGGCACCTCCCGCTCAGCCCGCGGCGGCTCCCGCGGCCTCCTCGACGGTCGTCGGCAGCGAGTCGAGCAGCGGATCGGTCCAGGTCCAGGCCGCGCCATGGTGGTGGCCGACCGCGCCGTGGCGGGCCGCCTCGACTCGCAGCGGCAGCCCGAAGATCTCGATGAACCCGACCGCCGCGGCGTGGTCGAACGCGTCGCCCTCGTCGTACGTCGCGAGGCTCTTGTCGTACAGCGACAGCGGCGAGCGCCGCCCGACGACGACCGCCGACCCGTGGTCGAGCCGGATCCGGACGTCGCCGCTGACGACGCGCTGCGACGAGGCGACGTAGCCGCGCAGGTCGCGGTGGAGGGCGCTGAACCACAGCCCGTCGTAGGTCAGCTGGGCCAGCTCGTCGGCGACGAGCCGGTTGAACCGGAGGGTGTCCTTCGACAGGGTCAGGCCCTCGAGCGCGCGGTGTGCCGCGTGGAGGATCGATCGCCGCCGGCGCCTCGTAGATCTCGCGGCTCTTGATCCCGACGAGGCGATCCTCGACGTGGTCGATCCGGCCGACGCCGTGCGCGCCGCCCAGGTCGTGGAGCCGCTCGATCAGCCCGACCGGCCCGAGCCGCTCGCCGTCGAGGGCGACCGGGATGCCGCCCTCGAACGCGATCGTCGACCTCGACCGGCGCGGCGGCGGCGCTCGGCTCGACCGTCCACTCGTAGGCGTCGGCCGGCGGCGTGACCCACGGGTCCTCGAGCACGCCGGTCTCGCACGACCGGCCCCACAGGTTGACGTCGATCGAGTACGGCGACGCCTTCGTGATCGGGATCTCGATCCCGCGCTCGGCCGCGTAGTCGATCTCCTGGTCGCGCGACAGGCCCATCCCGACCCGCATCGGGGCGACGACCTCGAGCCCCGGGTCGAGCGCGTGGACCGCGACGTCGAAGCGGACCTGGTCGTTGCCCTTGCCGGTGCAGCCGTGGGCGACGGCGTCGGCGCCCTCGCGCGTCGCGACCTCGACGAGGAGCTGGGCGATCAGCGGCCGGGCGAGGGCCGTCGCCAGCGGGTAGGCGCCCTGGTAGAGCGCGTTCGCCTGGAGGTGCGGCCACACGAAGTCGGTGGACGAACCGCTCGCGGGCGTCGACGACGTAGGCCTTGGCGGCGCCGGCGCTCATCGCCCGCCGCTCGACGCCCTCGCGGAGGGAGCCGCCGCCGACGTCGACGGTCAGGGTGACGACGTCGACGCCGAACTGCTCGCGGAGCCAGGCGACGGCGACGGACGTGTCGAGCCCGCCCGAGTAGGCGAGGACGACCTTGTTCATGACGGCGCCTCCGAGGGTGCGGTCGCCTGCGCCTGGATTGCCCCGAACCGCTCGAGCCAGCGCTCGAGCCGGGCTTCGTCGGCGAACAGGACGAGGAGCGTATTGTCGCCCGGCCAGCGTGCCCTCCTGCTCGCTGAGCGACGACTCGTCGATGGCCTGGGCGATCGTCGACGCCGTGCCCGGGCGACCCGATCACGAGCAGGATCAGCCCGCTCCGCCCGAGCGTCACCGGGATGTCGGCGAGGATCCGGCGGAGCCGGTCGTCGGAACGCGGTGGGCGTACAGCGAGGTCCTCCGGCGCGACGTAGACGTGGCGGTCGCCGCGCGGGACCTTGACCAGCCCGAGCTCGGCGACGTCGCGGGAGACGGTCGCCTGGGTCACGGCGTAGCCACGCCGCCCGAGCGGGTCGACGAGCTCGCCCTGGCTGCCGATCGGCATCCGGGTGATGAGCTCGCGGATCGCCCGCTGGCGGTCGACCCGGGTCCCGGCGGTCGTTCCGTTGCGCATCGTCGTCTCCTCAGGCCGCCCCGACACGGGGCGAGCGGCTCGCGGTCAGGCGGGTGCCGAAGGTCGGGTCGTCGAGGGCCCGGGCGAGGGCGTCCGGCGCGGACGAGTCGGCGATGATCGCCTCGGCGCCCTCCCAGTCGAGCGCGGCCAGCGCGGCCCGGATCTTGGGGACCATCCCGCCGCGCGATCGTGCCCGCGGCGATGAGCGCCTCCGCCTCGCCGGCGGTCAGGGTGTCGAGCCGGCGGCCGTCGGCGTCGCGGACCCCGTCGACGTCGGTCAGCAGGACGAGCTGGCGGGCACCGAGCCCGGCGGCGATCCCGGCCGCCACGTCGTCGGCGTTGACGTTGCAGACGATCCCGTCCTCGTCGCGGGCGAGCGGCGCGACGACCGGGCACCTGGCCGCCGACGAGCATCGAGTCGAGCAGGTCGCGGCGGAGGCCGACGACGTGGGCGACGAGCCCCACCCCGGGCACCCGCTCGGCGATGAGGAGGCCGCCGTCGACGCCGGACAGGCCGACCGCGTCGACGCCGAGGTCGCGCAGCCCGGCGACGAGCTCGCTGTTGACGACGCCCGCGCAGGACCGCGGCCGCGACCTCGAGCGAGGCGGCATCGGTCACCCGGAGGCCGCCCTCGAACGTCGACGGGACGCCCAGCCGGTCGAGCCACTCGGTGATCCGCTTGCCGCCGCCGTGGACGAGCACGACCGGCCGCTGGCGCGCGACCGCGGCGACCTCCTCGAGGACCTGGCGCTGCTCGGCGATCGTCGTCCCGCCCGAGCTTGACGACGAGAATCTCGCTCACGGCCGCCTCGCCTCACGTCGTGTACTCCGCGTTCTCGATCACGTACGCCTCGGTCAGGTCGCAGCCGAACGCCTCGCCGGCGCCGTCGCCGAGCCCGAGGTCGAGCCGGATGAGCGAGCTCGGGCGCGTCCATCGCCGCGCGCGCGGCGGCCCGGTCGAAGGCGACGGGCCGCCGGCGGGGCCGTCGAACACGGGGTGGCCGGCGATCGCGATCCGCAGCCGATCGGGCTCGAGCGTCCGCCGGCCGACCCGCCCGTCGCGCCGCGTCGGCGCGGCGGCGACGCCCGCCGCCTCGAGGATCGCGGCGTCGGCCAGCCGGGCGTTGCCGGCCGCCCCGACGATCCGGCCCCAGTTCGGGTCGCGCCCGTGGGCCGCCGCCTTGACCAGGCTGCTCGAGACGACTGCGCGCGCGACCGCCCGGGCGTCGGCGTCGTCGACTGCGCCCGGACACCTGGCAGGTGAGGAGCGTCGTGGCGCCCTCGCCGTCGGCGGCCTGCTGGCGGGCGAGGTCGCGCGCGACGGCTTCGATCGCGGCCCCGAGGCTGGCCGCGGCGTCGCCGCCGGCCGTCACCGGCGCGGTCCCCGCTGCGCCGGAGGCGAGGACGAAGACCGTGTCGTTCGTGCTCGTGTCGCCGTCGACGCTGAGCTGGTCCCAGGTCCGCGCGGCGGCCGGGCGGAGCAGGCCGTGGAGGACCGCCGGGTCGACGGTCGCGTCGGTCAGGACGACGGCCAGCATCGTCGCCATCCGCGGGTGGATCATCCCGACGCCCTTGGCGATGCCGCTGACCGTGACCGCGACCGGCGGCCCGTCGGGTCCGGGCAGCTCGACGCGTCGCCGTCGCGAGCTTCGTCCGCGAGTCGGTCGTCCGGAGCGCGACGGCCGACCGCTTCGAGGGCGTCGTCGGTCGCCGGAGACCGTCGCCGATCACCGTCCGGATCCCGGCCGCGACCTTGGCCAGCGGCAGCCGCGTGCCGATGAGCCCGGTCGAGAGCAGCAGGGTCTGCGTCGGCCGGGACCCGCAGCGCCTCGGCGAGGACGGCGGCCACCTCGGCCTGGTCGGCGTCGCCGGCCGGTCCCGTCGCCGCATTCGCGCAGCCGCTCGTCGAGACGATCGCCCGCGCCCAGCCGTAGCCGGCCGCCGCCGGCCGGCTCGGTCGCCGGCGAGGTGCGCCTGGGACAGCCGGACCGGCGCCGCCGCGAACGCGTTCGGGGTGAAGACCGCGGCCGCCGCGGCCGGGTCCGCCGTCGGCGACGACGATCGCCAGGTCCGGTCCGCCCGAGGCCTTGATCCCGGCGGCGCGCCGCCGGCCAGCGAAGCCGGCCGGCATCGCGGCGCGCCGCTCGACCGGCGGGCAGGTCGACGGCAGCGGCGTCGAGCACGGTCGCAGCCGGCTCGGTCGCGCGGTCGACGCGGTCGTCGGTCATGGCGCGAGCGGGAGCTGCTCGAGGCCGAGCGTCTCGGGCAGGCCGTGGACGAGGTTGAACGCCTGGATCGCCTGGCCGGCGGCGCCCTTCACGAGGTTGTCGATCACCCCGATCGCCAGGATCCGGCCGGTCCGCTCGTCGAGCCGGACGTGGACCCGGGCGAAGTTGCTGCCGAGGACGTGCTTGGTCGCCGGCGGCGCGCCGACGACGTCGACGAACGGCTCGTCGGCGTAGGCGGCCGCGTACAGCTCGTCGAGCTCGGCCTGGTCGACCGGCCGGGTCGGCCGGACGTGGCAGGTCGACAGGATCCCGCGGGTCATCGGGACGAGGTGGGGCACGAAGTCGACCGCGATCGCACCCGGGTTGGCGCCGGGCGCCAGCCTGCGTCCGCCGGTCGACGGCCGCGAGCTCCTGCTCGATCTCGGCGACATGGCGGTGACCGCCGAGGCCATAGGCCCGGACGCTCTCGTTGACCTCGCCGAAGTGGAGGTCGGCCTTCGGCTCGCGGCCGGCGCCCGAGACGCCGCTCTTGGCGTCGACGACGAGGTCGCCGATCAGGCCGGCCCGGGCGAGCGGCGCGAGCGCGAGGAGCGTCGCGGTCGGGTAGCAGCCCGGCGCGCCGACGATCCGCACCGGCGCGTCGCGCGAGCGCCGTCGAGCGTCGGCGCGGTGGAGCTCGGGCAGGCCGTAGACGGCGGCGCTCGAGCAGCTCCGGGTGCGGGATGGCTCGAAGCCGTACCAGCGCGGATAGTCGGCCGGGTCGCGCAGGCGGAAGTCGGGCCCGAGGTCGATGACCGTCGCGCCGTCGGCGACGATCGCCGGGACGAGCGCGGCCGCCGTCGCCGTGGGGGAGGGCGAGGAAGACGGCGTCCGCGTCGGGCAGGTCGGCGTCGACGAGGTGGGCCGGTCGAGCGCGAGATGGGGATGGATCGTGCCCGACCGGCTCGTCGTCGCGGCCGCGACCGACCAGCCCGACGATCGTCGACCGCCGGGTGGCGGTCGAGCAGCCGGACGAGCTCGGCTCCGACGTAGCCGGTGGCGCCGACGATCGGCGACCCGGATCGGACCGGCGAGGGCCAGGCCGGCGATCCGCCTCGGCCGCCGTCTCGACGCTCGCGCTCACGGGCGCGTCCGGCCACTCGCGGAGGCCGCCTCGGTCGTGGTCGGGGTGGATCGCCGTCATGGCCGCATGACTATACACAGGCACGCATAGTCATGCAACCTCCGGCCGCCGTTCCACCGTCTGCGCCGAGCGCGCACCTCGACGATCGACCGGGCGGCAGCTCAGCCCGGGACGAACTCGGGGCGGCGGTACGGGCCGGTCACGATGACCTCGCCCGCTCGTCGAAGGGCTCCGGCCCGGTCCCGATCACCCGGTAGCGGTGATGGACCTCGGTGGCGCCGGCCGACAGCATCGCGTTGACCGGGCAGTACTTGGTCGCCGACAGCTCGATGCAGCGGCGGATCGCGGCTCCCTCGACGGCCGGTCCCTCGACCTCGTGGAGTGACGTCGACCCGGGTCAGGACCTGCGGGTACTCGTCGCGCTGGATCGCCTCGACCCGGATCTCGTAGCGGGTGAACGCCTGGCGCTTCTTGAGCCGACCGAGACGACGTCCATCGCCGTGCACGCGGCGAGGGCCGCGACCACGCGTCTCGACCGGGCTGAGCTCGCCGGTCGGCCGAGTCGTCGCCGAAGACGGTCGTCCGCGTCCGTGCCGGTACCGCTGACGAAGCGCAGCCCGCCCTCGTGGCCGAGCGTCGCGGTCGCTCCGGCATCGTCGGTCCACGCGGGCGATCGAGCTCCGGTTCGCGCGGCGCGTCCTCGAACTGCTCGCGGTAGAGGCGGGCGTACAGGCCGCCCTTGGCGAGCAGCTCGGCGTGCGTGCCGCGCTCGACGATCCGGCCCGCGCTCGTAGACCAGGATCAGGTCGGCGCGCAGGATCGTCGACAGGCGGTGGGCGATGGCGATCGTCGTGCGGCCCTCCATCGAGCCGCTCGAGGGCGCGCCTGGATCAGCCGCTCGCTGACCGTGTCGAGCGCGGACGTCGCCTCGTCGAGGATGAGGATCCGCGGGTCCTTGAGCAGGACCCGGGCGATCGCGATGCGCTGCTTCTCGCCGCCCGACAGCTTGTAGCCGCGCTCGCCGACGATCGTGTCGTAGCCCTCGGGCAGCTCGATGATCCGGTCGTGGATCGCCGCCGCGCGGGCGGCCGCCTCGAGCTCGGCGTCGGTCGCGTCGGGCTTGGCGTAGCGCAGGTTGTCGCGGACGATGGCGTGGAACAGGTAGGTCTCCTGGGTCACGAAGCCGATCACCCGCCCGAGCGACTCGAGGCTGATCGTCGCGGACGTCGAGGCCGTCGATCTCGACCGCGCCCGCGTCGACGTCGTACAGGCGCGGGATGAGGTAGGTCGTCGTGGTCTTGCCCGAGCCGGACGGGCCGACCAGCGCGACGAGCTCGCCCGGCTCGGCCTCGAAGTCGATGCCCTCGAGGCCGAAGCCCGCGGCGGGAGGCCGGCCGGAGGTCGACGCCGGTCCGCCGCCGACCGCCTCGAGCGCCTCGCGCCGGGCCGCCCACTCGTCGGCCGCCTCGACCGCCAGCCGGCCGCGTCCGACGCGGCGCCCGCCTCGACGGCGGCGATCCCGGCCTCGTCCACGTCGTCCGTCGGCTCGCCGGTCGCTCGCGACGGGCGCCGGCGGCGGCTGACGGGTAGCGGAACGAGACGTCGCCGGAAGCGGACCCGGCCCGCGACCGTCGGCGGCGTCGAGGGCGACCGCGTCGGGCGCGTCGACGATCCCGGGCTCGAGGTCGAGGTACTCGAAGATCCGGTCGAACAGCGCGAGCGCGCCCTGGATCTCGACCTGGACGTTGAGCAGCTGGCCGAGCGGGAAGAAGAGCCGGCTCTGGAGCGTCGTGAAGGCGACGATGTCGCCGATCGTCGGGGCGACGGGTCGCCGTTGATCGGCCAGGTAGCCGGCCAGCCAGTACACGAACGCCGGCGTGATCGAGAAGATCGTGCCGATGATCATGAAGAACCAGCGCCCGACCATCGCCTGGCGGATCTGGAGCGCCGGCCAGCCGGCGGTTGAGGTCGCCGGAACCGGTCGATCGACGGTCTGCCTGCTGGCCGAACGTCTTGCGACAGGAGCATGCCCGCTGACCTGACAGCGTCTCCTCGGTCGCCGCCGACATCTCGGCCAGCGACTTCTGGGTCTCGGTCGCTGACCTCGCGGCGGACCTTGCCGACGCGGTAGGTGAGGTACATGAAGAACGGCAGGATGCCGAGCGACAGCAGCGTCAGCCGCCAGTCGATCAGGAACATCGCGATGATCGTGCTGACCGCGACGGCCACGTTGCTCGTGAGCGTGGCCGCCGTGTCGGTCACGACCGACTGGACGCCGCCGACGTCGTTCGGCGAGGCGGCTCTGGATCTCGCCGGTCTTGGTCTCGGTGAAGAAGCGCAGCGGCATCCGCTGGAGGTGGGCGTACAGCGCGTTGCGCAGGTCCTGCATGACGTTCTGGCCGATGACGTTGTTGAGGTAGCTCTGGCCGACGCCGATCAGGCCCGGTGATGATCGGCATGACGATCATCAGCCCGACGTAGAGGTTCAGGTTGCGTGTAGTCGTGGCCGACGATGGCGTCGTCGATCAGGAGCTTGAGCAGGAGCGGGTTGACCAGGCCGAGCAGGCTCGTCGACGAGGATCGCCACGACGACCACGACGACCTGGGGCCGGTAGGGCCGGAAGAACGCGGCGATCCGGCGGATCGTCTGGCCGCGGCGCTCCTTCGGGACATCGGGGCGATCTCGCCGGCCGGGACATGCGACCCGAGCGGCACCGCCGGCCTGCGCGCCGCTGAGAAGCCCATCGTCGGGGACCGCGCGGCTACCAGGCCGTGGCGGTGCTCGCCTCGGTGATGCCCTGCGACTCGAGCCAGCGCTCGGCGTCGATCGCCGCCATGCAGCCGTCGCCGGCCGCGGTGACGGCCTGGCGGTAGCGGTGGTCGTGGACGTCGCCGGCGATGAAGACGCCGTCGATCTTGGTGGCCGTCTCGTCGTGGACCACGAGGTAGCCCTTCGCGTCGACCTCGAGCCAGTCGCGGAAGACCTCGGTGTTGGGCTTGTGGCCGATGGCGACGAACAGGCCCTCGGCGGCCATCGTCCGCTCGTCGCCGGTCACCGTGTCGCGCAGGCGCAGGCCCTCGACCTTCGCGTCGCCGAGGACCTCCTCGACGGCGGTGTTGGTGTGGATCTCGATCTTCGGGTTCGCCGGGCCCGGTCGACCATGATCTTGCTGCCGCGGAACTCGTCGCGGCGGTGGAGCAGGTGGACCTTGGTCGCGAAGCGGGTCAGGAACGTGCGCCTCCTCGAGCGCGGTGTCGCCGCCGCCGACGACCGCGATCTCCTTGTCGCGGAAGAAGAAGCCGTCGCACGTCGCGCAGGCGCTGACACGCCGCGGCCGCGCAGCCGGGTCTCGCTCTCGAGGCCCAGCCAGATGCGCTGACGCGCCGGTCGCGACGATCACCGCCTGGGCGCGGTACTCGACGCCCCGCGCCCAGAGCCGGAACGGCCGCTTCGAGAAGTCGACCGGTCGACGTCGACGTCGACGACGTGCGTCCCGAACCGCTCCGCCTGGTCGCGGAACCGGGCCATCAGGTCGGGGCCCTGGATGCCGTCGGGGAAGCCCGGGTAGTTCTCGACGTCGCTCGTGATCATCAGCTGGCCGCCCGGCGCGGAGCCGGCGAGGACGATCGGCTCGAGGTTGGCCCGCGCGGCGTAGATCGCCGCGGTCAGGCCGGCCGGTCCGGAGCCGACGATGACGACGTTCGAGTCCGTCCGGCCCTCGCCGGCCTCGCCGTCCAGCGGCCCGCCCGCAGCCAGGTCCGCTCCGGGCGCCGGCGGGGCGAACGCGATCGGGGCCACCGCGGCCGCCAGGGGCACCGCCCCGGTGTCGCCGCTGAAGTCGATCGACATGCCGGCGAACGGGATCGGCTCGGTGTCGCCGGCTCGCCGTTCCGATCGGGCGGCACCGGGCTCTTCGTCACGTCGTCGGTCATGGTCTCAATCGTAGCACGGTCCAGATACTCCCGGGGGGTATAGCTCGAAGCCGGTCGTCCTGATCACAGCGGCCGCAGCTGGGGGATGACGTCGCGCCCGATGAGCTCGAGCGTCGACGTGTCGTCGACGCCCTTGACGCTGAAGATGACGTGCTGGGCGCCGGCGTCGGCCAGCTCGCCGAATCGGTCGACGAGCCGGGCCGGGCTCTCCGCGCCACGACCGGCCGGTCGACCCGCGCGATCCGCCTCGCCATCGGACCGATGTCGACGTCCTGGTTCGTCGTCCGCTCGATCTCGTCGTAGTCGCCGGCCGAGCCGCTCGCAGTGCTCGCGCAGGACGGCGTACTTGTGGGCGATCCGCGGCCCGTCGCCGAACACGTTCGTCGCGTCGCCGTACTGGGCGACGAGCCGGAGGGTCTTCTGCTCGCCGCCACCGCCGATCATGATCGGCGGGTGTGGCCGCGTCAGCGACTGGGGCGAGTTGAGCAGGCGGGTGGCCTGGAAGCGTCGGCCCTCGAAGGCGGCCTCGCTGCCGCGCTCGCCCTGCCACATCCCGTGGGCGATCTGGAGCGTCTCCTCGAGCATCTCGAACCGCTCGCCCAGCGGCGGGAACGGGAAGCCCAGGGCGCGACTCTCGCTCTCGTTCCAGGCGGCTCCGATCCCGAGCCAGGCGCGGCCGCCGGACAGGACGTCGAGCGTCGTCGTCGCCTTGACCCACAGGCCGGGGAGCGGTAGTGGATGCCGCCGACCATCAGGCCAAGGCTGACTCGCCGGGTGATGGGCCGCCATGAAGCCGAGGGCGGTCATGCCCTCGAGCATCGGCTGGTCCTCGGGCCCGATGCCGCGGATCTGGAAGAAATGGTCCATGACCCAGACCGAATCGAAGCCGACGTCCTCCGCGGTCCTGGCCGACCCGGGCCAGGGTCGGCCCGATCGCGGCTGGGCCGCCGGGCCAGGTGAACGAGCTGATCTGGAGGCCGAACTTCACGCCGGGCGATCCTCGTGGCGATGCGACGCGCGAGCCACTCGGGCGCCGGATGGTTGCAGCGTAAACGACAACTCAGGGGAACAGGTCGGACGCCCTCGGGATGAGCGCGTCGCGGATCGTCGCCTCGCCGCGCGGCGGTCGGGCACCGCGGACCAGCGCCGCCGGTCGGCCGGCCGTCTTGCCGAGGGCGAGCTCGGCGGCCGAGGCGATCTCGTCGGCGACCGCCCGGACGGTCGAGCGCATGACCCGGCCGTCGGCATCCGGCTGACCGCGCAGGTCCTCGAGCGGGGCGATCCCCGACACCCCGATCGCGACGTCGACGATCCCCCAGCGCCATGGACGACCGAATGAGTCCGACACGATCACGGGCAGGTCGATCCCGACCCGTGTCCGGATCGCGGCCCGGATCCGTCCGGCCGACGCGTCCGGGTCGACCGGCAGGAGGGTGACGACCGAGCCCGTGGCCGGGCCGACGTTGCTGGCGTCGATCCCGCCGTTCGCGCAGACGAAGCCGTGGGCGGTCTCGGTGATGATCACGCCGTTCGCCATCCGGACGACCCGGCGCGCCTCGCGCAGGACGACCTCGACCTGGCGCGGATCACGGTCCCACTGCTCGGCGAAGGCGACTGCCTCTGGTCGCGGGTCGATGCCGGTCAGGTCGACGGTCGCCCCCTCGGCCTTCGACACGACCTTCTGGGTGACGACCAGGACGTCATCCGGAACGAGCGGCCCGACGCCCAGCTCATCGGCGAGCTCGGCCAGTCGCGCGGCGAGGATCGCCGGCAGGTCGTCCCCGGGCCGGATCTCGGGGATCCCGCCGAGCGCGATGACCTCGATCCGACCCGTCTCCTCAGCCGGCATGCGCCGGGTCGAGCAGGCCGAGCGTCTCGGCCAGGATGAGGTCGTCGGGCAGGTCGAGGTCGAGGGTCAGCGGGCCCGCCAGCTCGACGACGACCGCGCCAGCGGCGTCGGCCGCGGCGAGGTGCGCGGCACGGCTTGCGGGCCCGAACGAGAACGGGATCGCATCCGGCGGGCTCACCAGCAGCACGTTCGTCCCGCGTCCGTGCCGATCGGGCACGAGGGCGACCAGCGGGTGCCGGGGATCCAGGGCTGCGCCGGCCGAGGCCACGATCGCTCCGACCGAGGCGGAGGAGACCGCCGGCAGGTCGGCGGCCAGCACGAGCAACCCCGTTGCGCCGTCGGCGATCGCCCAGCGGGCCGCCGCTCGGAGCCCCTCGTTGAGTCCTTCGTCGGTCTGCCGGATCGGGGTCGCCCCGGCAGCGCTGGCCGCGCGCAGGACCGCCGGGTCGGGACTGACCACGATCACGGCTGCGAGCGCGTCGACGGCTTCGGCCGCCCGGACCGACCGATCGAGCAGGCCGAGGACGAGCGCCTGGCGCTCCTCCGCGTCGAGCGACTCGCCGAGGCGCGACTTCGCGCCCTCGAGGGGGTGGACCGGCACGACGGCGACCAGCCGCGACAGGTCGGCACCCGGACGACGATCGGTCATGCTCGACATCCTAGACGCTGGAACCGGCGCGCCCGCCGGCCGCGCCTCCCGATCCGAGTCGCCCGGCGAACTCGAGCGTCTCGCGGGCGAGGCGAGCGCGGGTGTCGTCGTCGGTCATGACCGTGTCGGTGACGATGGTCGGGATGCCGAGTGCCTCGATCGCCGGGACGAGGGCGGCATCGAGCGTGTCGAGGACGAACCCATCGAGCAGCCCGGCGTAGATCCGGGCCACGCCGAGCGCGCTCGACTCGTGACCGAGCGACGCGAGCATCCGATCGGCCGGTCCCTTGAGCGCGCGGCCGCCGACGATCCCGGACACGGCGACGATCGGGACGCCGCGCCGGCGAGCCGCCTCGAGCGCCTGCCGCATCCCCGGGACCGCCAGGATCGGCCCGACCGACACGATCGGGTTCGACGGCGCGATGACGATCGCCCCGGCCGCGGCGAGCGCTGCCTCGACCTCCGCCGTCGGCCGCGCCGCCTCGATCCCGCGGAACCGGACCTCGTGGACCTCGGGCGCCTGGTGGCGATGGACGAAGTACTCCTGGAACTCGAGCCAGCCGTCGTCGGTGAGGACCTCGGTCCGGACCGGGTCGTCGGTCATCGGCAGGATCCGGGCGGCGATCCCGAGCGACCGCTGGAGCGCGCGGGCCACGTCGGTCGGCCGGTCGCCGGCGCGCAGCCTCGCCGTCCGCACGATGTGGGCGGCAAGGTCGCGGTCGCCGAGCCGGAACCAGGTCTCCTCACCGTAGATCCCCAGCTGCTCCGCCACGGCATACGTCTCGCCGCGGATCCCCCAGCCCTGCACCCGGTCGTCGAGCCCGGCGAGGGTGTACAGGACGGTGTCGTGGTCCGGACTGACGAGGAGCCCGTGGCGCTCGACGTCGTCGCCGGTGTTGACGACGACCGTCAGCTCGGCTCCGATCGTCGCCTGCAGGCCGTGGGCCAGCTTCGCGCCACCCACCCCGCCGGCGAGGACGACGACCGTCACCCGGCCGACCCACTCCCGTGGTCGAGCGCGGACCGGACCTCGCCGATCCGGGCCAGCGTCTCGCGGTCGTAGGGGGCCGGCAGCCGGACGATCACCGTCTCGAACCCGAGCTCGCGGTACGGTCGGATGGCGGCTGCGATCTCGGCCGGGGAACCGAGCAGGACCGGGACGTTCAGCCCGGGGATGCCGCCCTCGATCCGGTTGTGGGCGAGGAGGTCGTGCGAAGGCCGCCTCGGCGTCGGCGCTCCGGTCGCGGATCAGGATCGGGAAGCTGACCGTTCGCTCGATCTCGGCCGGGTCGCGACCGACGTCCGCGCAGTGCTCGACGCAGGATCGCGTCGCGGGCAGCGACCTCGTCGAGCGTCCCCGCGGTGTTCCAGCCGTCCCCGTAGCGGGCGACCGTGCGGAGCGTCTTCTTCGGGCCGGAGCCCCCGATGAGGATCGGCAGGTGCGGCTGGATCGGCCTCGGGAGCAGCTCCGCCTCATGGAGGCGGTAGGCCCGACCGTCGTGGTCGACACGCTCACCGTCGAGCAGCCGGCGGATGAGCCCGACTGCCTCGTCGAGCCGGTCGAGCCGTTCGCCGACGGTCGGCCCGAAGTCGATCCCGAACGCGTCGTGCTCGCGCTCGAACCAGGCCCCGCCGATCCCGAGGACCGCCCGCCCGTCGCTGATGTGGTCGAGCGTCGCCGCCAGCTTGGCCGTGTGGCCCGGGTTGCGGAAGGTGTTCGCACCGACCATCAGCCCGAGCCGGATCCGGGACGTGATGGCGGCCCAGGCGGCGAGAGCGAGCCAGCCCTCGAAGATCGGCTGGCGCCACGGGCCCTGGATCGCGAGCAGGTGGTCCCAGGTCCAGACCGAGTCCCAGCCGGCCCGCCTCGGCCTCGAGCGCGGCCTCCCGGATCCGCGGCCAGTCGCTCGCCTGCGACCACAGCTGCGCCCCGAACCGGGTCGTCACAGGTCGACCGAGATCCTGCTCGGCCGGAAGCGGAACGTGATCCGGTGCTGCCTCGTGAACCGATCCCGGATGAGCTCCTCGGCATCGGCGGGCTCGTCGGCGTGGTAGCGACGGGCCATCTCGGCGATGTCGGCCTGGGCCACGGCCTGATCGTCGACGATCGTCACCGATCCGCGGGCCTGGACATAGCGGTAACCGTCGGGGACGGTCAGGCTCGATTCGTGGGTCGCGGCGCAGGTTGGCCGGCCAGCGCCTGCCTTCGGCCGAGTTGACCACGAGCTCGTCGCCGTCGAGCCGGTACCAGACGACTGCCTGGTGCGGGCCGCCGTCCGGATCGACCGTCGCGACGACGGCGAAGCGCGTCGCCGTCAGGAACGTGCGGGCGGCTGGGCTCAGGACTGGCGGCGACTCGACCGCGTCCGGGCCGGTCGGGATGGCCGAGTCGTAGCTCGTCGAATCGAATGGTAGCGGTCGCCCATCAGCGGGCGGTGTCGCTCGCGGGCTCAACCCGCCACGGCGAAGACGGGGGCTGGCACGCACGGTCACCCGGACGGCCGTGCCGGGCGCGAGTCCGGTCACATCGGTGGCCGGGACCTGGGCGACGACGAGATCCCCGTCGGGCAGCTGGACCTGGACGCGGCCCAGCGATCCGAGGAAGCTCACGGCGAGCACGCGGGCGGCCGCGTCGGCCTCGGGGATCAGCTTCACGGCCTCGGGACGGACGAGCGCGGTCACCGGGCCGGAGCCGGCGGAGCCCTCGAGCAGTGGCGCGCGCGTCCCGAGGACGTCGACCGTCCCGTCGCCGGCGACGCCCTTGAGCCGGTTCGTCAGGCCGACGAACTCCGCAACGAAGGCTGTCGCGCGGACGGTCGTAGAGCTCGGTCGGCGGCGCGATCTGCTCCAGCCGACCGGCCGACATGACGCCCACCCGGTCCCCGAGCGCGAGGGCCTCCTCCTGGTCGTGGGTGACGAACAGGGTCGTCGTTCCGACGGCGATCTGGATCCGCCGGATCTCCTCGCGAAGCTGGCGGCGGACCTTCGCATCGAGCGCCGAGAGCGGCTCATCGAGGAGGAGCACCTTCGGCTCGATCGCGAGCGCCCGGGCGAGGGCGACGCGCTGCTGCTGGCCGCCCGACATCTGGTACGGATACCGGTCGGCCTGCTTCTCGAGCCCGACGAGCTCAAGCATCGCGCCGGCCCGCCGTGCGGCGCTCGTCCTTGCCCACGCCGCGAAGCCGGAGCCCGTAGCCCACGTTCTCGATGGTCGTCATGTTCGGGAACAGGCTGTAGGCCTGGAACACGATGCCCATGCCGCGCTTGCTTGCGGGGACGTGGGTCATGTCCTTGCCGTCGACGAGGATCCGGCCGTGCATCGACCTCGTCGAGTCCGCCGAGCGCCCGGAGCGCGGTCGTCTTGCCACAGCCCGACGGCCCGAGGAGCGCGACCAGCTCGCCCGGCGCGATGTCGATCGTCAGGCCGTCGAGGGCGTGGACCGAGCCGTACCAACGGTGCAGGTCCTGGAACTGACACGGCGACGCCGGTCGGCCGGCGGCCGCCGGGGCGGCGGTCGGGAAGTCATGACGCGGGCTCCTCCTCGGGACGCGCGTGTGGTGCCGCTCCCGACCGGCCGACCCGGCGCCGAAGCGGGCGATGATGTAGAGCAGGACGAAGGCGAAGATCAGGGCGGACAGCGAGACCGCGACCGCCACGTACGCAATTGCGTTTGCCGAGCAGGTAGATCGACGACCTGGAGCGTGTCGAAAGAGAGCAGCGACGAGATGGTGTACTCGCCGAGGACGAGGGCCACGGCGAGGACCGACGCCGAGAGGATCCCGCCCCGGATGTTCGGGACGACCACCTGGAGGATCGTCCGCGGCCAGCCTGCGCCCAGGCTGCGGGCCGCGTCGGCGAGCGTCGCGACGTCGACCGTCCGGAGGCCCGAGTCGATCGCCCGGTAGGCGTACGGCAGGACGAGGATGATGTCGATGAGGGCGAGGGTGAGCGGCGACCCCCCAGCCGCCGAGGTGCTGGCCCATCCAGCGGTAGATCGGAACAATGCCGACGACGATGACGATGGCCGGGATGGCCAGCGGCAGCAGGCACAGGAACTCGATGACCTGGCGCATGCGCGGGACGCGGACGATCGTCCAGACCATCGTCGGCACGAGCAGCAGGAGCATCCCGAAGACGGTCAGACGGCGATCTCGAGCGAGGTGACGATGCCGTCGACGAGGTTCGGGTCCGACAGGATCGCCGCGAACGAGTCGAGGCTCCGGCTGCCGTAGTCGCCCCGGGTCGAGAACTCGAGCATCGCGAACAGCGGCAGCAGCAGGTAGCCGAGGACCAGGACGAGGATCGCGATCCGCGCGCCGAGCTGGCAGCCGGACCGCGGCCGCCGCGACGGCGCCCTTGGGCCGAGCCAGGAGGGCACCGCCCTCGGGACCGGCGGCGCCGACGAAGGCGCCTCCGGCGGCGGTCATCGGACCCACCGCGACGCGCGCCGCTGGATGAGCGCGTAGGCGGCCATCACGAGCGAGACGACGACGATCATCCCGAGCGCCAGCGCCTTGCCCACGTTCTCCTGGCCGAGGACGACCTCGCTCTGGAGCTGGTTGGAGATCTGGAGCGTGATGATCGGGCTGCCCTGGCTGATCAGGGCCGCCGCCGTGGCGTAGGCGGAGAAGGCGTTGGTGAACAGCAGCAGCAGGGCCCCGAGGAAGCTCGGCGCCAGGATCGGCCCGCCGACGTGGCGCCAGAAGGCCCGGCGCCCCCGCCCAGGCTGGCCGACGCGTCGTACCACTCCTGGCGGAGTCCGTCGAGCGAGGGCAGGAAGACGATGAGCATCAGCGGGATCTGGAAGTAGGCGTAGACGACGACGAGGCCGGTCAGGCTGAACAGCCAGGTCGGATCGTAGGGGACGCCGACGTGGAGGACGTTCTTGAAGAACAGGGTCACCAGGCCGTTGCCGGCGAAGGTCGCCAGGAACGCGAAGGCGAGCATGACCCCGCCGAACTGGGCGAGCACGCCGGATGCCGCGACGACCAGCTGGCGCAGCTGGCCGTTCGGGTCACCTCGGGCGACGGCCCAGGCGAGGAGCCCGCCGAAGATGGCGCCGACGATCGCCGTGCCGACGGCCAGCTGGATCGACTTGATGAAGGCGCTGACGAACATCTGGTCGGTGAACAGCGGGCCGATGTTGTCGAGGGTGGATCGCCCTGTTGGTGGGGAACGCGCCGATCGCCACGATCAGGGTCGGGACGATGAGGAAGAGTCCAACGTAGGCGAGGAACGGGACGAAGGCGACGTAGTTCCCGCGCCCCACGCAGGCGACGCGGGCCGGCCCCGGCGTGTGCGGGGCCGGCGTTGGCGCCGCTGGCTGCGCGGCGTGCGCTGCCGGCGGATCGGTCACTGGGACCGCTCGGTTCGAGGTCTCGGGCAACTTGATGTAGATGAACTTCCAGTTGTCCTTGAGATACTGGGTGGCTGCGTCGATCTGGGCAGCGGTCAGCGGGACCGGGGGCGTGGTCGGCGCGATTGACGGCCGCCAGGGCCGCCTTGTCCAGGGTGCCGGCCTTCTGCATCGCGGCCAGGCGGATCGGCATGGCGCCGCCCTTGATCCAGGTGTTCTCGCCGGCGTCGGAGAAGATGTACTCCATCCAGCAGCGGGCGGCCGCGGGATGCGCGGCATCCTTGTTGATCGCAGAGTTGTAGTAGGCGCCGACAGGTGGCGCGTCGGACGGGATGACCACCTTCCAGGTCGTCCCCTTGGGCGTGACGGCGGCGATCTGCGGAACCTGGTTGTAGGTCCAGTCGATGACGATCGGGGTCGTACCGGACGCGATCGTCGCCGGGGCCGGGTCGACCGGGATCAGGTTGCCGGAGTCGGTGAGCTTCTTGAAGAAGTCGACACCGGGCGCGATGTTGTCGGCCGATCCGCCATTGGCGAGGGCAGCCAGCACGACGCCGTTGAAGCCTGCGCCGGCCTTGAGCGGATCGCCGTTGAGGGCGACCTTGCCCTTGTACTTGGGATCGGCGAGGTCGGCGACCTTGGTGATGTCGCCCAGGCTCGCGTCGTAGCCGATGCTCTGGAAGCCCGTGTAGTTGTTCGTCCAGATACCGGTCGCCTCCTTGTTGCCGTCGGGGATATCGGCCCAGCCGGCCACCTTGTACGGTGCGAGCTTGTCGGTGTTGGCCATGGCGACCGCCGTGGTGAGGTCGAAGATGTCGGGCTGGCGGCCGGTGCCGGCTCAGGTCGGTCGCAGCCTTGATCTCGGCCTGCGCTGTCGACATCCGGCTGGTCCGGATTGGACCTTGATGCCGTACTTGGCCGTGAAGTCGGTGATCATCTGGCCGTAGTTCGCCCAGTCGGCCGGGGTGGCGATCAGGGTTACCTGGCCCTCGGCCTTGCCGGCGGCGCAGACGGCGTCGATGCCACCCATGTCGGCGGCAGACGTCGCGGTCTTGGCGTCGCCGCCGTCGACGGTGCGGCGCCCGACGGTGCCGCTGCTGATGGCGGCGCGGCGGTGGGGCTGGAGCCCGAGCTGCTACACGCGGCGACGATCAGAGCGATGGCCGCCAGAGATACGATGATGCGCGATCCCATCCTGTGCACGGATATCCTCCTCCAAGAAGCTGCCCCGGGTCGCAGGGTGACAGACCGTCAGCGGGGCCTCTCCATCATGGCGCGATTCGTTAACGCGTGGTTTCGAGTCGAGCCGATGGACCTCCCTTTTCCATAGATGAGACGGTCTGGACCCACGTCGGGATCGACCGGCTGGTGCGCTGTCAACGAACCGCCGACAGTGTACGCGCCACGTCGAGCGTGCGCGCCTTGGCGGATCTGGTCGATCCAAGCGGGGCGGCGGAGCATTGACCTCTGGACGACCACGTCGCGACCGGCCCCGGAGGCGAGCCTGTTCGCCGGGATCGAGCTCGTCGTCTTCGACAAGGACGGCACGCTCATCGACTTCGACACGATGTGGAGCGACTGGTCGGCCGGGATGGTCAGGGACGTCGCCAACGCCACCGATCCCGGTCTGGCCGACCCATTGGCCGAGGCGCTCGGGCTCGATCCGACGACCGCCCGGATCATCCCGGGCAGCCCGCTCGCCGCCACCCCGATGGGCCACCTGCGCGACCTGACGGTCGACACGCTCCGCCGGGCCGGGTTGCCGCCGACGGTGGCCGAGGCGGCCGTCGCCAACGCCTGGGACCCACCCGATCCGGTCGCCCTGGCCCATCCGCTGGCGGACCTCGGCCGGCTGTTCGAGGAGCTGCGGGCGCGCGGGATCAAGATCGCCGTGGCGACCTCGGACGACCGGGCGCCGACCGAGGCCACCCTCGACGGGCTCGGGCTGGCGACGCTCGTCGACGCGATCGTCTGCGCCGATGACGGTCTGCCGGTCAAACCGGCACCGGACGCGTTCCTCCACCTGTGCGCGCTGCTCGGGATCGACGCCTCGCGCGCGGCCATGATCGGCGACTCGCAGGCCGACGTCGCGATGGGCCGGGCGGCCGGCGCCCGGCTCGTCGTCGGCGTGCTGTCGGGCGTCGGCGTTCGCGACGAGCTCGCGCCGTTCTCCGACGCCATCCTTGGCTCGGTCGCCGACCTCCTGCCCTGACCCGGGTCAGGCGATCCGCTCGCCGGCCCCGACCGGCACGTCGAGCCGGTTCTCGGGTGGTGCGAGCGGGCAGGCCCAGCGCGGGTCGAACGCGCACGACGGCTGGTAGGCGAAGTTGAAGTCGAGGATCAGCGTGCCCGCGGTCCGGGTCGCCGCCGAGGTCGGCGCTCTTGGCCGCGTCGAGCAGGTAGCGGCCGGCGCCGTACGTCTCGGTTCCGTTCGTGCCGTCGCGGAACGGGAGGAACAGGCCGCCGCGCGTAGCCCTCCATCCAGAACACGCTCAGCCGTCGCTCGCCGCCACGCAACGGGATCGCGACGCTCCCGATTCGATGGAACGCGAGGACGTCGGCACCGCTGTTCGGCAGGGCCAGCGGCAGCGGGTCGAGCCCGCCGATCGCCGGCTGGCGGCTCGGGCTCGAGGACCGCCTCGAACCGCAGGTCCGCGTCGTACGGCCAGTGGCGGGCGCGGAACGTCGGGCGGTCGGCTGCCGGGACCGGTGACTGCGGGATGCGTCCTGAACAGCCGCTCGCGGGTCTCGACCCAGTGCCTCCAGGCGGCCTCGGGGTGCTCCGCGGCGAACGACCGGACGTCGGCGTAGAGCTCGGCGACGCGCCGCCGCCAGTCGGCCAGCTGGAGCTCGGTCCCCGGTTGGGCGGCCATGCGCCGAGTATCGGCCCGTGGCGCGTCGGCCGTCTACGATGGACCCCAACGACAGGCGACCAGGAGGGACGGCGTGAGCCAGGCGGAGATCGGCGTGTTCGGCGGTTCCGGGTTCTACTCGCTCCTCGACGACGTCCGCGAGATCAAGGTCGACACGCCCTACGGTCCGCCGTCGGACAGCCTGTTCCTGGCCGACGTCGGGGGGCGCAAGGTCGCGTTCCTGCCGCGGCACGGCCGGCGCCACACGCATCCCGCCCCATCGGATCAACTTCCGGGCGAACGTCTGGGCGATGAAGGCGCTCGGGGTCAAGGCGGTCATCAGCCCGTGTGCGGCCGGCAGCCTCCAGGTTGCGGTCGCCCCGGGTGACTTCGTCGTGTGCGACCAGTTCGTCGACCGGACGAACGGCCGTGCCGACACCTTCTACGACGGCCCGATCGTCAGCCACGTCAGCTCGGCCGACATCTACGATCCGGAGCTGCGGAGGATCGCGATCGAGGTCATCCGCGAGCACGACATCCCGGTCCACGAGCGGGGCACGGTCGTCGTGATCCAGGGCCCGCGGTTCTCGACCAAGAGCGAGTCGAAGTGGTTCAGCGACGCCGGCTGGGAGGTCATCAACATGACCCAGTACCCAGAGGCGTACCTGTGCCGCGAGCTCGGCATGGCGGTCGTCAACATCAGCCTGATCACCGACTACGACGCCGGCGTCCACGAGGGCACCGAGGCGGTCAACGCCACGAGCGTGCTGGAGGTGTTCGAACTCAACGCCGCCCGGATCCAGAAGGTCGTCCTCGAGATGATCCGGCGGTTCCCGGCCGATCTCGACGCCGCTCGGCGCCACCGACATGCTGAAGTTCACCCGCGGCGACGGCCACGCGATCTCCGCCGAGGACATCCGGCTGTTCGAGACGGGTCTCTAGGGTGGCCGATCGGCTCCCGATCGGCGTCTGCATCCGGACGATCCGGGCGACCGCCGACTGGTGGCTCGAGAGTGCCAGACGGCTCGATGCTGCCGGGTACGCCGGTATCTGGGCCTGGGACCACTTCGTCGGGATGGGCGATCGGCCGGTGCCGGTGGTCGAGGCGTGGACGGCCCTGTCGGCGGCCGCGGCGACGACCCGTCGCGTGACCATCGGCCCGTTCGTGATCAACGTCATGAACCGCCATCCCGCGGTCCTGGCACGGATGGCGACGACGCTCCAGGTCGTGAGCGGAGGCCGGCTCGATCATGGGCATGGGCATCGGCGGCAACGAGCCGGAGCACCGGCGCTCGGGATCCCGTTCCCGGGCGCTCCCGAGCGGGTCGCTCGGCTCGAGGAGGCGGTCGCGGTCCTCCGCGCCCTGTGGACCGCGGGTCCGGTGACCCGTCCGTCGCCGTTCTACCCGCTCAAGGACGCGATCGTGAGCCCGTTGCCGGTGCCGCCGCCCCCGATCGTGATCGGCGGCGAGACCCGAGCCGGAGCCAGGTTGGCCGGCCGGATCGGGGACGGCTGGTCGACGTTCGAGGACAACTTCGAGGCCAACCTGCCGGTCTACCTCGAGGCGCTCGAGGCGAGCGGCCGATCGCGCGCCGACCAGCTCGTCATCGTCGGCTTCCAGGGTCGCGACTGGCTGAGCGACGAGACCCTCGCCGGCGATCCGTGGGTCGAGGCGCCGCGGGAGACCTGGGCGCGCTGGCAGGCGGCCGGCGCCGACGGCGCGATCGTCACCGTCCGGACCACCGCCGACGTCGACGCGCTGGTTGCCGCCACCGACCGCTGGTGAGGGGTCCGGCGCCGTCCGTGGCACCATGACCGGGTGACGAGCCCCGCCCCACCCGTTCCCGCGGCCAGCGAGCTTACCCAGGGCTGCGTCAGGTGCGGCGCGACGGTCCCGCTTGGGACCTCCATGTGCGAGAACTGCAACCCGCTCGGGCTCAAGCAGCCGGCGCCGACCCAGGCCCACGGGACCGTATTCCTGGCCATCGTCGGGGCGGTCATCGGGCTGGCCGTGCTCGGTCGCTTCGCCCTGAGTGGGATCGGGCCGTTCAGCGGGCAGGTCGGCAACATCGTTTCGGTCCCGCCGGGGCTCGCGGTCACGCTGACGGTGACGAACCGGGGCACCTCGGCGGGATCGTCGACGTGCCGCGTCTACGACCCGAGCTCGACCGGGCTCGGCCCGGACGCCGCGTTCATCGTCAGCCCGAGGATCGACCCGGGCAAGACCGTCTCCTTCTCAAAGGAGATCACCCAGCTCGGGAGCGCCGTGCGGCCGCTCGCGGTCGAGTGCACGGGACCGTGACGACAGCCGGGTCGGCCGGCGCGCCGGCGGGATTGTTCGGACGCCACGCGACCGAGCTGGCCTTCGCGACGGAGGTCGCCGCGCGAGCCGGGGAGCTCCTCGTCGATCGGCTCGGACGGGTCGAGTCGATCCGGCACAAGAGCGCCAAGGACGTCGTCACCGAGGTCGACCAGCTGTCCGAGGCCCTGATCCTCGATGCGATCCGGGCGTCCTTTCCGGACGACGGCCTGCTCGCCGAGGAGTCGGGAACCCGGCCGGGCACGAACGGACGGGTGTGGGTCGTCGATCCGCTCGACGGGACGATCAACTACGCCAACGGGATCCCGATCTTCTGCGTCGCGATCGCCCTCGTCGTCGACGGCGTGCCGACTGTCGGTGTCGTCCGCGACCCGGTCCGCGGCGAGACGTTCGCCGCGACCGCCGACGGCCCGGCGACGCTCGATGGCCGTCGGATCGCGGCCAGTACGAAGGAGCTGCTGTCCGACTACGTCATCGCCCTGACGATCGATGGGGCGCGCCTGTCTGAGCGGCTGGCGGCGATCCGGGACGCCATCCGGGTGACCCGTCGGCTCGGCTCATCGGCACTTGCGCTCGCCTACGTCGGCGCCGGGCGGTTCGATGCGTTCGCCCAGACCCACGGCCTGTCGGCCTGGGACGTTGCCGCCGCAGGGCTCATCGCCCAGCGCGCCGGCGCCGTCCTCACCGATGCCACCGGCGGTCCCTGGTTCGACCTGGCTCGCGGCACTCGGACGTTCGGGGTCGTCGCGGCCCCGCCGACGCACCAGGCCGGGCTCCTCGAGCTAGTTCGCGGCCCTGCCTGACGTCCGGCCGTCAATCCTCCGCCAGCCAGCGGTGTGGTCGCGCGCGGAGCCTGGCCAGGCCGACCTCGGCGCAGAACGCCTCCCAGCGGGCCCGCGGGGCGCCTCGCCAGCGGAGCTCCTCGACCGAAGTCTCGGGCAATGGGGCGTCGGTTCGGAGACGAGCCAGGGTCCGGTACAGGAAGACCTCGTCCCGGTGATCGCGGAGCGTCGCGGCGAGGGTCGCCGCGGCCCGGATCGGGACGTCCCAATCGGCCGCCCGTGGTGGGATCGCCTCGAGCGAGACGTAGCGGCGAAGCACGGCAGAGGCCGACTTCGCGCCCCAGCCGGGCAGTCCCGGGTAGCCGTCGGCGGCGTCTCCGACGAGCGCCAGGTAGTCAGGGATCGCGGCCGGCGCCACACCCCACTTCTCGAGCACGCCGTCCTCGTCGTAGGTGATCCGGCGGCGACGGTCGAGGAGCACGACTCGTCGTCCCGGACGCACTGGGCCATGTCCTTGTCAGGCGAGCAGATCACCACCTGGTCGACCGCCGGGTCGTCGGCCCAGCGTGCGACGGCCGTGGCGATCGCGTCGTCGGCCTCGAACGCGACCATCGGCCAGAGCGACGATCCCGAGCGCCTCGATCGCCGCCTCGGCGATCGGGAACTGGCTCATGAGCGCCGGATCGACGCCGACGCCGGTCTTGTAGCCCGCGAAGAGATCGTTCCGGAACGACTCGATGACCCGGTCGGTGGCGGCGCCCAGGTGGGTCGCGCCCTCGTCGCGCAGGATCGCCAACAGGTTCTCGACGAGGCCCCAGGTGGCCGTCAGGTCTCGTCCGTCGGTGGCCAGGACGGCCGGGCGCGGAGCGAAGAACGCTCGGAAGAGCTCATAGGTCGCGTCGACGAGGTGGAGCTTCGTCGGTCAGCCCGCCGCCTGCGCGCTGCCCGGCCCGTCGCCGCCGGGCGCGATCGCGCCCATCGCGGCCGCTCGATCGGCCTCGACCAGCGCCTTCAGCCGCTCGAGGTCGGCCTGGAAGACTCGTCCGAGGATTGGCCCCTGGATCAACGACCCAAGGTTCGGCAGGACCGGCGGGACGAGCGTCTCGGCCCACTCGACCCGGGTCCGGCGACCGCCATCGAGCGTGTCGAGCGTGACCAGGCCGCTCCCGCTGAACCGGCCCCGGTGACGGATCGCGAACCGGTGTGGCGGCGAGAACTCGACGATCTCGACGGGGTCCGCGACCGTGACCCCGAAGATCCTGATCTGGCCCTCCGCCCGGGTCCCGACCCCGGCGGGCCCCGGCGTGGAGACCCGGACCGCCTTCAGATCGGTCATCCAGTCCGGCTGCCGCTCCATGTCGGCGACCCGCGCCCAGACGTCGGCGATCGGCGCATCGATCTCGATCCGGGAGCGGATCGGGACCCGGACCGGCAGGCCGGCGTCGTCGACCGAGAGCCCGCCGAGCCATCGGTCGGCGAGGACCGCGGCGACCAGGCCACCGACGGCGGTCGCCAGTGTTCGCCGGATCATCGGGCGGCCTCGACGAGGACCTGGACCCCGGCTGCGGCCATCTCGGCCAGCGCCCGGTCGCCGTCCCCGGCGGCGAGGTCGACCGCCCGGATCGCGTCGGTCAGGACGACCGTCGGATGGCCCAACCGGCGGGCATCGAGCGCCGTGGCCTTCACGCAATAGTCGGTCGCGAGGCCGCCGACGACGACCCGCCGCGCTCCGTGGGCATCGAGCATCGCCTGCGAGCTCGGTCGGCGTCTCGGCCCCGGTCGTCGGGTCGCGCATCGTGAACCCGGAGTAGCCGTCCTCGCCGTTCGAGCCCTTGCGGACGATCGGCCCGTCGACGATGAGGCCCGGGTGGAGCTCCGCGCCCCACGTACCGGCGACGCAATGGACTGGCCAGATCCCGCCGTCCTTGGCGAAGTGCGGAGTTGATGCCGGGTGCCAGTCCTGGGTGTAGACCACGAGCGCTCCGCTCGCCCGGGCCCTGGCGACCTCGCGATTGAGCGCCGGCACGACCTCCGCACCACCGGCCACGCTCAGCCCGCCGGCCGGATCCGCGAAGTCGTTCTGGACGTCGACGACGATGATCGCGGTCTCGGGATCGTAGCGAACCGCGCGGTCGGATTGCTCGGAGCGATCAGCGTCGTCCACCTCCGGAGGCTACCGCACCTCGGCCTGGTCAGGGAACACGCTCATTCGCCGAAGAAGAACCGGCTGAACGGCAGGCGGCGCAGCTCCGGGAACGTCTCGCCCATCCGGAGCGAGCCCCGGTTGACCAGCAGCACGACCAGGCTGACCAGCGCGGCCAGCGCGAGCTGGACGAGCGTCGGCGGCCTCACGATCGTGTTAACCGCGAGGAGGCTGGCCGTCGCCCCGACGATCACCAGGTAGACCCGGAGGTGCTGCCACTCGAAGATGCTGATCCCGGTTCCGAGCCGCAGCCCTGATTGCTTGAGCAGGTTGTGGATGACCAGGGTCAGGGTCGTGCCGACGGCCGCGCCGAGCGCGCCGTACTGCGGGATGAGGATCAGGTTCAGGGTCACGTTGGCGACGACCGCCAGCAGGTTGATCACCACGACGAAAGCGGATCACGCCAAAGATCCGGAGGGTGAGCCCGTTGAACCCGAGGGCCGTGTTGAAGTAGTACCCGAACGACAGCAGCGCCATGTAGACGGCCGAGTCGGCGTAGCGCGGCCCGTAGAGCTGGAGCGTCAGCGCCTGGGCCATCGTGAAGGTCAGGGCGAACAGCGGGAACGACACGACGGCCATCCAGATCGCGGTGCTCCAGTACAGCTCGCGGATGCCGTCGCGGTCGTTGCGCGCGAGCAGGCGGGCGGCGGCCGGCGTGAACAGCAGCGTGAAGCTCGACAGGACGAGGGTGTTGAGCCCGGCCGCGGGCTGGACGACACGCCACGCCGCGACCGCGTCGAGCCCCTTGAAGTGCTCGAGGATGATCGCGTCCGACGTGTTCAGGAAGACGTAGACGAGGTCGGTCGTCAGGAGCGGGATCGTGAACACGAGGATCTCGCGCGCCGGGATCTTCATCGACGATGTCCGGAAGCGGGCGATCATCCCGCGCCGCCCGAGGACCTGCCACAGGATCACGACATAGAGCGCGATCCCGAACGCCCCGGCCGCCACGTAGCCGACCGCCAGGAAGCCGACGCCGCTGCCTCCGACGATCAGCAGGAGGACGACGCCAAGGCGGAGGCCGGGGCCGAGGACGTACTTGCGGAAGAAGATCGACTGCGGGCTGGCGAAGACCGACATCAGCGAGGTCAGGACGTCGTCGAGGGCCTGGATCGGGGCCAGCAGGATCAGGATCAGGAGGAGCGAGATCGCGTGCGGCGAGGCCACGTTGGCCCCGGCGATCAGCCCCTGGAGCAGGTAGACCGCGACGATCAGGAGAGCCCGAGGGCCAGGATCGTGCCCGAGACCATGACGATCGTGCCCAGCAGCCGGTCGTAGTCGGCGTGCTCGTCGTAGATCGACAGGAAGCGCGACACGCCACGGTCCAGCCCGAACGTGATCAGCGTCTGGCCAAGGACCACGATCGAGAGGGCGTAGGCGAACGCCCCGTAGTCCTCCTGCGAGAGGTACCGGACGATCATGATCTGGACGAGGAAGTTGACGCCCATCGTCATCGTCCGGCCGATGAGCATCAGGCTCGAGCCGCGGATCTGGCTCGTCGTCGCCTTGCGGGCCCGGCCGTTCGCGTCAACGGCCTCGCCGGAGCCCGGTGCCGCCTGCTCGGCCGCCGAGGACGTGAGCCTGGCCTTGATCGTCGGCCATCATCGCCAGGTCGGTGGCGATCGACTCGACTGACTCCGGTCCTTCGCCAGGGGTGGCTGGTCCCACGATCTGAGCTCGTCCCCGCTCGAACGCCTCGTCCGGCCGCCCTCCCAGGCGCGCGACACGCCGTCCGGTGGGCGCTCCCGGTCGGGTCGAGCGGGAGGATACAGGGTATCGGCGGGGCCGGCGCCCGGATGGCCGCTGACGGTGACCCGACGCACCGCGACCGATGCCGGCAGTCAAGGTTGCGGGACGGTCCGTCCGAAACCGACTAGAGTGCGCACCGGTCGCCCGCACCGCCCGCGCGGGCCGTCGCCTCGAGGGAGCCGCCCAGGACCGTGTACTTCGACGAATTCAAGCACCAGCTGCCCGACATCGACGAGGCGGAGACCCAGGAGTGGCTCGAATTCGCTCGATCAGGTCGTGGACGAGCGAGGGCGAGAACCGGGCCCGATTCCTGATGTTCAAGCTGCTCAAGCGGGCGCGCCAGCGCCACGTCGGGCTGCCGCCGCTGACCCAGACGCGCTACATCAACACGATCAGCCCCGAGCAGGAGCCGTACTTCCCCGGCGACGAGGAGCTCGAGCGCCGGATCCGGCGGCTCGTCCGCTGGAACGCCGTCGCGATGGTCCTCCGGGCGAACAACCGCGTTCCCGGGCATCGGCGGCCACCTCGCCACCTACGCCTCGGCCGCGACCCTGTACGAGGTCGGCTTCAACCACTTCTTCAAGGGCAAGGACGACGCGGGCGGCGGCGACCAGGTCTTCTTCCAGGGCCACGCCGCGCCCGGGCATCTACGCCCGGGCGTTCCTCGAGGGCCGGCTGTCCGAGGACCAGCTCGACCACTTCCGGCGCGAGGTCGGCAGGGCAAGGGCCTGAGCTCGTACCCGCACCCGCGGCTGATGCCCGAGTTCTGGGAGTTCCCGACGGTCTCGATGGGCATCGGCCCGCTCAGCGCGATCTACCAGGCGCGGTTCAACCGCTACCTCGCAGAACCGCGGCCTCAAGGACACCTCGGGCTCAGCGCGTCTGGGCCTTCCTCGGCGACGGCGAGATGGACGAGCCCGAGTCGATCGCCGGCCTCTCGCTCGCCGCCCGCGAGGGCCTCGACAACCTGACCTTCGTCGTCAACTGCAACCTCCAGCGGCTCGACGGCCCGGTCCGCGGCAACGGCAAGATCATCCAGGAGCTCGAGGGGCTGTTCCGCGGCGCCGGCTGGAACGTGATCAAGGTCGATCTGGGGCCGCGAGTGGGACGAGCTGCTGGCCCGCGACGTCGACGGCGTCCTCGTCGAGAAGATGAACGAGACCCTCGACGGCGAGTTCCAGAAGTACTCGGTCGTCGGGCGGGGCGTACATCCGGGAGCACTTCTTCGGGCCCGACCCGCGCCTGCGCCGGCTCGTCGAGCACCTCAGCGACGACGACCTCGCTCAAGCTCCGCCGCGGCGGCCACGACTACCGCAAGGTCTACGCCGCGTACAAGGCCGCGACCGAGTACGTCGGCGCGCCGACCGTGATCCTCGCCAAGACGATCAAGGGCTGGACGCTCGGGCCGGGCGTCGAGGCGCGCAACATCACCCACCAGGCGAAGAAGCTGACCGAGACCGAGCTGCAAGGTCTTCCGCGACCGCCTCGAGCTGCCGATCCCGGACGCCGAGCTCAAGGACGCGCCCTACTACCACCCGGGACCCGACTCGGAAGAGGTGCGCTACCTGCTCGAGCGGCGCGCGGCCCTCGGCGGGCCGCTGCCCAAGCGCGATCGTCCGCGCGCAAGCCGCTCCCGGCGCCGCGCCGGCGGTCGACGCCGAGTTCGCGGCGGGCAGCACGACCGCCGTCAGCACGACGATGGTGTTCGCGCGGCTGCTGCGCAACCTCATCCGCGATCCCGAGATCGGGCCAGCGGATCGTGCCGATCATCCCCGACGAGGCGCGCACGTTCGGCATGGACCCGCTGTTCAAGGAGGTCGGCATCTACGCCGCGCACGGCCAGCGCTACGAGCCGGTCGACTCGGACCTCGTGCTCTCGTACCGCGAGGCGCGCGACGGCCAGGTGCTCGAGGAGGGGATCACCGAGGCCGGCTCGATGGCCTCGCTTCACCGCCGCGGGGACCGCCTACGCGACGCACGGCATGCCGATGGTCCCGTTCTACATCTTCTACTCGATGTTCGGCTTCCAGCGGACCGGCGACCAGACGTGGGCGTTCGGGGACGCGCGCGGCCGCGGGTTCATGATCGGCGCCACGGCCGGCCGGACGACGCTGCCGGCGAGGGCCTCCAGCACGACGACGGCCACAGCCACGTCCTCGCCTCGACCGTGCCCGAGTGTCCGGGCCTACGACCCGGCGTTCGCCTACGAGCTGGCGGCGATCGTCCGCGACGGCGATCGAGCGGATGTACGTCCAGGGCGAGGACGTCTACTACTACGTCACGCTCTACAACGAGAACTACCCGCAGCCGCCGATGCCCGACGGGGTCGACGACGGGATCATCCGCGGCATGTACCGGTTCGCCGCGGCGCCCGACCGGCGTCGCCGGGAAGGGCGGCCGGGTCCGGCTGGTCGGGAGCGGCTCGATCCTCCAGCAGGTCCTCGCGGCGCAGCGAACTGCTCGGCGAGCGGCTCGGCATCGCGGCCGAGGTCTACAGCGCGCCGTCGTTCCAGCAGCTCCGCCGCGACGCGCTGACGTCGAGCGCTGGAACCGGCTCCACCCGGACGCCGAGCCGCGCGTCCCGTACGTCAGCCAGGTTCTCGGCGCCGACGGCGGGCCGGTCGTCGATCGCGACGCGACTGGCTGAAGGCGATGCCCGACCTCGTCGCGCCGTGGCTGCCGGCCGTACATCGCGCTCGGGACCGACGGCTTCGGGCGCAGCGACACCCGCGAGAACCTGCGCGCCCTCTTCGAGATCGACGCCGCCGCAGCATCGCCGCGGCCGCGCTCGCCGGGCTGGCGCGCTGCGGCGCGATCGCCGCCGGAAGGCGGCGAAGGCGATCCGCGACCTCGGCATCGACCCGGAGAAGCCCGACCCGCTCGCGCTCTAGGCTCGCGCTTGCCGAGGCGGGGCGTGGAGTCGGCTCGGGCCTCGTGGTGGTCCGCTCGGCAGCTGGCGACCGGTGCCGGTCGGCACCGGGCGACCGCCCCGGTCGGGGAACCGGGACGGGATCCGTCGCGTCTCGGGCCAAGGCGGCCACCCTTCCGGCCGCCGACCTCACACGACGGAGCAGCCCAGATGGCATCGACCACGATCACCCTGCCCCTTCCCGGTTCACGGACTCGCTGGCTGGCCATCGGCCTGGCCGGCGGCGCTGCTCGTCGCCGCGATCGCCAGTCCGGCGTTCGCCCCGCGGCCGATCCTCGGCGTGGACGCCGACGGCACACCAGCCGAGCACACCATCAGCGTGACCGGCACCGGCCGGGTCGTGATCAGCCCGGACATCGCCGACCTGCGGGTCGGGGTGATGGTCACCAAGCCGACCGTCAAGGCGGCCCGCGAGGCCGCCGCCGAGTCGATGACCAAGGTCGTCGACGCGCTCAAGAAGCTCGGCATCGCCGACAAGGACATCCAGACCACGATCCTGTCGCTCCAGCCGGTCTATGACTACTCGACGAACAGCAACCCGCCACGCTGACCGGCTACCAGCTGTCGAACTCGGTCGCGGTCACCGTTCGCGACCTCGACAAGGTCGGCGACGCGATCGACAACACGCTGGCGGCCGGTGCCACGACGTTCGACGGCGTCACCTTCCGGGTCGACGATCCGGCGAAGGCCGAGGACCAGGCCCGCGAAGCGGCGATGGCCCAGGCCAAGTCGAAGGCCGAGACCCTGGCGAAGGGCGCCGGCGTCTCGCTCAACGGCGTCGCCTCGATCAGCGAGACGGCCGCGCCGATCCCGTATCCCGTCTACTACGCGCGCGACGCCGCCGGGCTCGCCGCCCCGGACAAGGCCGTCTCGACCCCGGTCGAGGCCGGCACGAACGAGGTGTCCGTCACGGTGGCGGTGAGCTACCTGATCAAGTAGCCAGATCCCCCGGGGGACCGAGGCGGGAGTCGGGCGGGAGGAGGCCGGCTCCCGTCTCGGCCTGTCTACGGGGTCGGGACGATCCGCAGGAGCTCGCCGGCGGCCAGGTCGGTCACGTACAGCCGGCCGGCCTCGTCCTGGCCGAACGACGAGATCGGCTTGCCGGACTCGAGCACGAGGACCGGGTCGTGGGCCGCCGGCCGGGCGGCGTCGACGACCCAGATGTTGCCCGAGCACTCGTCGGCGAAGAGGTAGCCGCCGTTCAGGGCCGGCTCGGTCCGGATCGCGTCCGACGTAGCCGCCCACGATCGCGCAGCCGAGGCCGTGGCCGTACTCGGCGACCGGCAGGGCGAGCCCGTCCTGGCTGCAGCTGGCGGCGGCCCGTAGCAGTGGCGGCCCTCCATGACGTTCCAGCCGAAGTTCGGAGCTGTCGCGACGGGATCCGTCGCCCGGATGACGTCCACCTCCTCCCAGGCATCCTGGCCCACGTCGCCGATCCACAGGTCACCTGTCGCTCGATCGAACGAGAAGCGCCAGGGGTTGCGGAGGCCGTACGCGCGGATCTCGGGTCTGGCGCTCGGATCGTTGGCGAACGGGTTGCCCGGCGGGATCGTGTAGGCCGGTCCGGAGCCGTCGGCGGCTCCAGGCCGGATCCGAAGGAGCTTGCCCAGGAGCGTTGTCAGGCTCTGGCCGTTGCCGAGCGGGTCGCCGCCTGAGCCGCCGTCGCCGGTGGCGACGTACAGGTCGCCGTCGGGCCCGAAGTCGACGTCGCCGCCGTTGTGGTTCGGGAACGGCTGGTCGATCTGGAGCAGGATCCGCTCGCTGCCGGGGTCGGCCTGGTCCGGCGCCGTCGCCGGGACGCTGAACGACGACACCACGGTGTTCCCGTTGAGGTCGGTGTAGTTCACGAACAGCCGCGGGTCGGTCGGGAAGTCCGGGGCGAAGGCCAGTCCGAGGAGGCCGCGCTCGCCGCCCGACAGGATCCGTCGGCTGATGTCGAGGAATGGCGGATCGACCAGCGCAGCGTCCCGGACGATCCGGATCCGGCCCGGCTGCTCGACGACGAACAGGCGACCGCTGCCGTCGCCGGCGTTGACGACCGCCAGCGGGCTGCTCGAGCCCGCCGACCACGGGCTCGAGGCGGATGCTCAGCTTGGTCGGGTCGAAGGCGCCGCCGGCGGCCGCGCTGGCGGTCGGGCTTGGGCTCGAGCTGGACGTCGCCGTCGCGCTCGGCGCGGGCGAGGCGGCGGTCGTGCTCGGCGCCCGGCGGGCGGGTCGGAACAACGGCCGGACGCAACCGACCAGGAGGCTGGCGACACCGACTGCGAGGAGGCATGCGAGCGCGGAGAGCGGCGGTCGGGGAGCGAGCCGTCGACCGGTCATGCCGGCAGGGTAGTCGAGTGGCTAAGGTTGGGCAGGAATCGCACCTGGAGGATGGACCCCGAGATGGACGCGTTCGAGCTCACGGCCCTCGAGGCGGAGCGTTCCGGGAGTGGCCGGCCCTACTTCGAGTTCCTCCGCGTCCCGGCGCTGAGTGGCGGGCTGTACACGCTCGAGGCCGGAGCCATCGACGGGCAGTCGCCTCACTCCGAGGATGAGGTTTACGTGGTGATGAGCGGGCGGGCCCGGATCACCGTCGGCGAAGACGCCTGCGACGTCGGTCCGGGCTCGGTCGTTTACGTGCGGGCCACGGTTCCACACCGCTTCCACGACATCGCCGAGCGGCTCGAGATCCTCGTGGTCTTCGCCCCGGCGGAGTACTCGCAGGCCGCCCGCTAGGAACGGGCGGCGAGCCGGTTGGCGAAGGCGAGCGCGCGGTTCGCTGAGATCCCCGTCTCGTCGTGGCGGAAGAAGGCGTAAGCGTCGAGCCCGGCGTCGAGGAACGGCGCGACCCGGGCGGCCCACGCGTCGAGGTCGGCATCGCCGTAAGCCGTCCGGCGGAGCCGGAGGTAGAGGAACGGCCCGGTGACCCGGACGAACGGCGGCTCGTCGACCTCGTCGAGATCGGTTGCGCACAGGACCGCCCCGTTGGCCTTGAGGAGGGCGAACGTCTCGTCGACGTGCCACGTCCCATGCTGGAACTCGAGCGTCAGCGGGAACCGCTTCGGCCACAGGTCGAGGAGGCGGGCGAGCCGGTCGTGGCGCTCCTCGGTCCGGGCAACCTCGCCAGGGACCCGGTAGAGGACGCTGCCGAGACGCTCGCCGAACCCGTCGAGCGGGCGGGTCAGCCAGCCGACGCTCTCGGCCTGGTCGTCGCCGAGCAGTGCCCGCAGCGCGCCACCGCGCTGGGCCTTGACCGAGAACCGGAACGACTCGGGCGTCCGCGCCAGCCAGCCCCGGATCGCACTCTCGGTCGGCTGGCGATAGAACGTGTTGTTGAGCTCACAGGCGCTCAGCCGCTCGGCGTAGGCCCGCAGCAGATCCTCGGCGCGGAGGCCGGCCGGGTAGAACGCCGGCGCCCAGTCCTTGTAGGCGAAGCCGCTCGTCCCGACCCGCAGCGTACCACTCACGACGGCGGAGCCGGGGCCGGACTGCTCCCATCGAGTCGGAGCACCCGCCTCGCGTTGTCGCGGTAGACGGCCCGCAGGACGTCAGCGGGCAAGCCGAGCCCGTGGACCTGCCAGCGCCCCTGGCCGGGGACCTCGTCGGTCGAGTAGTCGAACGACTCGTCGAACGTCTCGAGGAACCGGTAGTGCAGCCGATAGCTGGCCGGATCGGGCGCGACGTCGGTGCCGAACAGAATCCGGTCGGGATGGCGGAGGAAGAACGTCCGGGCGCTGTACGGCTGGCGGCCGAGCTCGGCGAGCCGTGCAGCGATGTCGACGAACAGGTTCGGATGGGCGCTGAGCATCCTGGAGACGAGCCCGAGGTCCTCCGCGGCGCACCCGACGTGGGCGGCCACGAAGGTCGTCGCCTGATGCCGTCCGACGAGCCGGTCGAGACCGGCGAGCAGCTCGTCGAACGGCGGGAACCCGGGCTCGTCCGGGGTCCCGGGCGGCCGGGTTGGCCAGAAGTGCCAGTCGGGGTGCTCGCTGAGCTCCTCGTAGCGTTCGTTCGTTGGATCGAGCGGCTCGAAGAACGCGATCGGGTCGGCGATGTGGATGACGACCGGCAGCCCGAGCTCGGCGGCGGTTGCCCAGAGCGGATCGAGCCGCTCGTCGTCGACCGCGACGAGCCGGCCCGCCGGATCGCGCGCCCGGAGCCCGAGCAGCTTCCAGGCCTTGAGTCCGCGCGCCCCGCGAGCGGCCGAGTCGCGCAGCCGGAGGGCCTCGCTCTCGCCGAATGCCGGATCGTTCTGCCACCCGGCGTAGTCGAGCCCGGCGAACACGACGAGGCGCCCGGGCGCCGCGGCCTGCCACCGCTCGACCTCGCGCGACAGCGCGTCGCCGGACCCGCCGTCGAGGTCGACGAGGGTCTCGACACCGGCCTCGTCGAGGAGCGGCACGAGCTCGGCCGCCGACCGACCGGCCCACTCGCCGCCGAACGCCGACCCGAGGTGGTTGTGCGCATCGACGACCCCGAACCGCGGTCGAAGGACCTCGTGGGTTGGGCTGCGCAGGACGGACCGCGGCCGGTAGTCGGCCAGCCGGATCATGTCCGGTCGAGGACGACCACGTGGCCGAGGTGGCGCGGTGCGTCCGGGTCCTGGCCGCGGACGAGGGCCAGCGTCAGCGCGAGTGCCTGGCCGGGGTAGAGGAGCAGCGGTAATCGGGCCCACGGGTGGAGGTCGCTTCCCACGAGCGAGATCCAGCCGGCCACGGCCCGGTCGTCGGATGCCTCCCGGTCGACGAGCCAGGTGTCGGCGCCGAGGCTGCCGGCCTCGCGCAGGACCCGTGCCTCCTCGGTCGCGCCGGGACCGCCGATGAGGCCGACCACGAGGACGCCCGGCTCGCACACCGAGATCGGTCCGTGACGGAACTCGAGCGGAGCGTAGGCCGAGGCCGGGACCTGGCTGGTCTCGGTGAGCTTGAGGCACCACTCCGCGGCGATTCCGAGCGCCGGACCACCGCCGAGGACGACGACCCGCCGATGATCGACCGAGCCGAGTCGATGCCCGACATCCGCGGCCGAGACCGACTCGGGCCAGCGCTCGGGCATCCGGTCGAGGTCGTGGGCAAGGCTCCGATCCGTGGCGACCCCCGCGACGAGCCGAAGCAGCATCGCGAGCATGCTCGCGAACGAGCGGGTCATCACGATCGCCTGCTCGTCGCCGGCGGGCGAGACGAGGACGCGATGCGCCCGGGCGGCGAGCGGGCTGTTCGCCCGACAGGTCACGGCGATCGTCAGGTGGCCGGCGCGCCGAACGAGCTCGGCCACCTCGAGGGCCTCGGTGGTGGACCCGGACCGGGAGATCACGATGACCGGCTGGCGACCGGCGAGGCCCGTCCCGAGCACGCCCGTGGCGCGCAGGATCAGCTCCGACAGGGGTGTCGCGACGATCATCCGACCGGTCATCTCACGGGCGACCGCGGCAGTGACCTGGGCCAGGTGGTACGACGAGCCCGCGCCGGTCACGATCACCCGGTCGGCATGGGCGAACACGTCGGCCATCTCGCGCTCCGCGGTCCGGGCGACCGCCAATGCCGCGGCGATCGCGGTGCCCGAGGTCGAGGCCTCGCGCCAGGTCGTCAGCCCGTCGAGGGCCGGGAGGGGCGAGGAACCATTGGTGGGGCGGGTCGGTCATCGGTCGTGCAACTCCACTGCGTAACGGTAACGGTCCCCACGGACGGTGCTCCGGCAATGCTCGATCGGCCGGCCGTCCTGGTCGAACGCGATCCGCTCGACCCGGAGGGCGGGCTCCCCGCGCCGCTGGTCGAGCAGGACACTCTCGTCGGCGCTGAGCAGGATCGGCTCGAACGTCTCGCGAGCGCGGCTCGGCCGGCAGCCGTAGACGCTCGTCAGCGTGTCATACAGGCGGACGGTCGTGAAGTCGACCGTCTCGAGACCCGGGAAGCGGGTCGGCCGGCAACCGGCTCGTCTCGACGACGATCGGCTCCTCGTCGGCGAGCCGGATCCGGCGCAGGGCGACAACCGGGGTCCCGGGCGCGATCTCGAGCGCATCGGCGACCGCCTCGTCGGCCGGCTCGACGGTCAGCCCGAGGACGCGCGTCCCGGGCGCCCGGCCGCCGCGCTCGATCTCCCGGCTGAACGAGTAGAACCCGCCGATCGTGTGCTCGAAGCGGGCGCTGGCAACATACGTCCCGAGCCCGCGCCGGACCTCCAGCGCGCCCGCCGCGATGAGCCCGCCGAGCGCCTGGCGGACCGTCGCCCGGCTGACGCCATAGCGCTCCATCAGCTCGAGCTCGGTCTCGATCCGGGCGCCCGGCGCCAGCTGGCCGGTCCGGATCCGGTCGCGCAGGTCGGCCTCGATCCGGCGATAGAGCGGCCGCCCCTCGACGCTCGCCACGGTCAGCCCTTGATCCCGGTCATCGCGATGCCGCGGACGAAGTGGCGCTGGGCGACGACGAACAGGAGGATCATCGGGATGACGCTGACCAGCGCCCCGGCCATCAGCAGGGGCCACTTGCCCGACGAACTGGCCCTGGAAGAGCGACAGCCCGGCGGTCAGCGTGAAGCTCGGATGTCGCGCAGGTAGATGATCGGGTCGATCAGGTCGTTCCAGCTCCACATGAACGTGAAGATCGCGAGCGTCGCCAGGGCCGGCTTGGCCAGCGGCAGGTAGATGTGCCGGTAGATGTGCCACGGGTTGGCCCCGTCGACCCGGGCGGCGTCGGCCAGCTCGTTCGGGATGGCCAGGAAGAACTGGCGCAGGAGGAACGTCCCGAACGCGCCGCCGAGGAACGCCCCGACCCACAGCGGCTCCTGCGTCCCGATCCAGTTGCCGCTCTCGCTGGCGGGGTGCGGCAGGGAGCGGTAGAGCACGAAGTTCGGGACGAGGACGACCTGGAACGGGATGATCAGGGTGACCAGGAGCAGCGCGAACAGCGGCTCCCGGAACCGGAACGCGGAGGGCCGCGAAGGCGAACGCGGCCATCGAGCAGCTGATCAGCTGGCCGACCGTGTTGAGCGTCGCGATCTTGACCGAGTTGACGAAGAACGTCCCGAAACGGCAGGGCGTTCCACATGTCCGGGTAGTTCTGCCACTGGGGGCCGGTCGGGAACAGCGGTCGGCGGGATCGCGAAGACCTCGGCCCGGGTCTTGAGCGAGGTCGAGATCATCCACAGGAACGGGACCATCATCAGCAGCCCGCCGGCGATCAGCAGGCCGACGAAAATCGCCCGGCGGACGCGCTCGGCACGGCGACCGAGCGCGGCGTCATCGCCGCCGCGGCTCGGCCGCCGTCCGGAGCGGTCTGGGCGCTCGGCCGCTCACTGGTAGTGCACCCAGCGGTCCTGCGACCAGAAGTAGATCGCGGTGAACAGGGCCACGATCAGGAACAGGACCCACGATGCCGCGCTGGCGTAGCCCATCTTGAAGAACTTGAAGCCGTTCTCGTAGATGAAGTAGACGACGGTGATCGTGGCCTCGGTCGGCGCGCTGGCTTGACCAGCACGAAGATCTGGTCGAAGACCTGGAAGCCGGCGATCAGGCTGAGCACGCCGGTGAAGAAGATCGCCGGGGTGAGCAGCGGCAGGATCACGTGCCGGAAGCGGGCCCAGCGTGCCGGCGCCGTCGACGCTGGCCGCGTCGAGCAGCTCGCTCGGGATCGCCTGGAGCCCGGCCAGGAAGATGATCACGTTGACCGCCGAGGCCCTGCCAGATCGACATCGCGATGATCGACGGCATCGCCAGGGTCGGGTCGTTGAGCCACGCTGGGACGGGATCCCGATGTGCCCGAGGACCTGGTTGAGCAGCCCCGCGTCGGGGCTGTAGATCCAGTGCCAGACGAGGGCGATCGCGATCGTCGAGGTGACGACCGGGAGGAAGTAGGCGGTCCGGATGAAGGCGATGCCGCGGATCTTGTGGTTCAGGGCCAGGGCGAGCCCGAGCGCGATGGCCAGCCCGAGCGGGACCGACACGATCGTGTAGAAGAACGGTGTTCCGGAGCGCCTTGAGGAACGGTCGTCGGACAGCAGGGCGACGTAGTTGTCGAGACCGGTCAGCTTCGGCGCCGTGAGCAGGTCCCACTTCGTCAGGCTGATCGCGAGGGTGGCGAGGATCGGCCCGGCCGACAGGACGGCCAGGCCGATCAGGGTCGGCGCGAGGAACAGCCAGCGCCCAGCGGCCCTCGCCGGCCAGCGGCCCGCCGCCCCGCCGTCGGGCGGGGCGGCGCAGGCTCGGTCACGGCGGCGATCCGTGGAGGTCGCCGGGCGACGCGTCACTGGCCGGCGAGGATCCCGTCGAGCTGCGGCAGCGACGTCGGCGAGCGCCTGCTTGGCCGTCTTCTTCGGTGCCGTTGAAGACGTTGGCGTCGATCTCCGTCCTGGAGCGTGGTCGTCCACTCGTCGTAGCCCTTGAACGACGGCTTGAGGTGGGCGTACGCGATCGCGTCGGCGAGGACCTTGCGCGCCGTCGAACGACGTCGCGAACGGTCCGGCCAGGACCTCCTTGTTGGCCGGCAACGAGGCCTTCAGCTCCATCAGCTTCGTCTGGGCGGCCGGGCTGGCGAGGTACTTGACGAACTCCCAGGCGGCGTCCGGGCTCTTCGTGCCCTTGTAGACGACCGCCCCGGTCGGGTTGATCGAGGTGGCCTGGCCGGCCGGGCCCTTCGGCAGCGGCGCGATCCCGAAGTCGAGCCCGGCCGCGATGTGCGGTCGGCGACGAGCCACGAGCCGTTGGCCTCCATCGCCGCCTGGCCTTGCTCGAACGCGTCGCCGTGTCCGCCGGCCAGATCGCGGCGTCGCGGCATGACCTTGTCCTTCCAGATCAGGTCCTGGAGGAACTGGATGCCGCCGGCCGCCTGGTCGGTGCCGACGACGGCTCGTCTTCTTGTCGGCGCGAGACGATGTCGCCGCCGTTCTGCCAGACGAGCGACGACCAGTAGTTCTCCATGTCGGTCGTCTCGGTGTAGAAGCCCCACTGGCGTGGTCTTGCCGTTCGGCGTCCTTGATCGTCAGCTGCTTGGCGACGTCGACGAGCTTGGCCCAGTCCCAGGTGTCGTCCGGGTAGGGGATCCCGGCCGCGTCGAACATCTTCTTGTTGTAGTAGAGGGCGATCGACGTTGAGGTCGCGCGGCAGCCCGAACTGGCCGTCGCGGCGTCGTGAAGTCGGCGACCGCCTGGTCGGCGAGCTGGCCAGGTCGTAGCCGTCGCGGTCGATGAACGGCTTGAGGTCGAGCAGCACGTCGCGCGTCTGGTAGTCGGGGAACAGCGGGCCGTCCATCGCGAACACGTCGGGCGCGGCGCCGCCGGCGATGCCGGTCTGGAGCTTGTCCCAGTAGGGGTCCCAGTCGGACGACGGTCGACCTTGACCGTGATGTTCGGGTTGGCCGCGTGGAACGCGTCGACGATCGCCTGCTGGTTCTTGATCTCGGTCGGGTCGCCCCAGATCGAGTAGGTGATCGTGGCCGGCGGGGCCGGTGTAGCCCGCGTCCGACGGCGCCGCCGACGCCGGGCGCTCGACGGGCGCCGTGGACGGGGCCGGCGGCGGTCGGTGCGGCGCTCGACGGACGCGACCGTGGCCGTCGTCCCGCCGCACGCCGCGGCGAGCAGGGCCAGCGATGGCGGCCAGGGCGACAGCGTCGAGGCCGGCGCCGCGGTCGCTGCAGCCGCTCGCTCGCGAGCCGCTGGTGCGGTCGTTCGTCATCGGTCCGTGCCTCCTCCTCAGTCGGGTGCCGCTGCCACCGAGCCATGCCGGAAGCCATTCGGCCTCCGCTTCGATCATCGCGTCGGTCAGGCGCCAGGCATCGTCCAGGGTCAGGTGGCTCTGGACGATCGGGTCGGTCATCACGGCGTGGTAGATCGCGTCGCGGTCGTGGTCGAGCGGCCGCCCGGACCGTCAGCCCCTGCATGTCGACGGCGCCGCGGACGTAGGCGGCGAGCTGGAGCGGCAGGTCGCCCATGGCGGCCGGGTGGACGCCGTCGCCATCGACGAGCGCCGGGACCTCGACGCAGGCGCGGCCTCCAGGTTCGGGATGAGCCGGCCCTCGTTGATGACGTTGCCGACGATCCGGGCGGGCACGCCGGTCGTCATCGACTCGGCGATCGTCGCCGCATACTCGCCGCTGCGCTCGATCTCGAACGGCTCGCCGGCATCGAGCTTCCGCCTCGTCTCGGCGTACTCGTCGAGGTTGCCGGCGACCCGATCGAGGTACTCGCCGATCGGGACGTGGAATCGCTCGACCGCGTCGCCGGCGCGCATCCGCTTGCCGATGAACCATGGGTTGTACTCGGCGTGGTGCTCCGACGACTCCGTCAGGTAGAAGCCGAGACGGCGGAACAGGTCCGCCCGGACGAGGTCGTCGTCGGGCGTCGCGGCCGGCCTCGACGAAGGCGCGCAGGTCCGGGTACAGGTCGCGCCCGCCGTGCTCGAGCTGGAGCAGGAAGGCGAGGTGGTTGACCCCGGCGGACGCGGCGTCGATCTCGTCGCGCGGCAGGCCCAGGTAGCCGGCCAGGGTATCGACCGTCCAGAACACCGAGTGGCACAGGCCCGATGACCCTGACCGGCGGTGGCCTCGGCGACGGCCCGGACGAGCGATCGCCAGCGGGTTCGTGTAGTTGAGCAGCCAGGCATCCGGGCAGACCTCGGCCATGTCGCGGGCGATGCCCAGGACGACCGGCACGGTCCGCAGGCCGCGAAAGACGCCGCCCACGCCGATCGTGTCGGCGATGGTGTAGCGCAGCCCGAACCGGCCCGTGACCGCGAAGTCGACCTCGGTCGCCCGGGCGCCTCCGACCTGGATCGTGTTGACGACGAAGTCGGCACCACGGAGGGCCGCGCGCCGGTCAAGATGGGCTGAGATCGTCGGCTCGGCGCCGAGCGCGCTCGCGGTCCAGCGAGCCATCCGCTCGGCGGTGGCGAGTCGATCCGGGTCGATGTCGTGGAGGACGATGTCGGCGGTTCGGAGGGCGGACGAGGTCAGGATGTCGCCGAGGAGGTTCTTCGTGAACTCGACGCTTCCGGCGCCGACGAGGACGATCCGGGGCATGCTCGCTCCGCGCGATGGGCGCTGGTCCGGCGACAACATCCGGACGTCCGTACGTCCTATCCTAGACGCCCGGGCGGACGGATGGAAGCCCCCTCGCGGAGACAGGAGGATCGGGCTCCATGGCTGAGGGGCGGGACCTGCCGGTCGGTCGGATCCGCGGGCTCCGCGCGTGCGCCTCGGCGCGCGGGACGTTCGGCGTGCTCGCGCTCGACCACCGCCAGAACCTCCGCAGGGAGCTCGCGGCCGGCCGATCCCGCGTCGGTCACCTTCGACGAGATGGTCGAGTTCAAGCGGGCGGTCGTCCGCGAGCTCGGAGATGCCGCGACGGGGGTCCTGCTCGACCCGGAGATCGGCGCGGCCCAGGCGATCGTGGACGGCTCGCTGCCCGGCCGGGCGCGGCCTGCTCGTGGCCGTCGAGGCCACCGGCTACGAGGGGCCGTCGACGGCCACGGGTGAGCCGCGTGCTCGACGGCTGGAGCGTGGCCCAGGCGAAGCGGATGGGCGCGTCGGCGGCCAAGCTGCTCGTCTACTACCACCCGGATGCGGCGAACGCCGCCGACCAGGAGCGCCTCGTCGCGGACGTGGCCGCGGACTGCGTGGCGGCCGACCTGCCGCTGTTCGTCGAGCCGTTGTCGTTCTCGATCGACCCGGCCGAGGCGAGGCTGAGGGCGAACGCGTCGGCGGGTGGTCGTCGAGACCGCCCGGCGGCTGACCGCGCTCGGTGGGGACATCCTCAAGGCCGAGTTCCCCTACGACCCGGCGTGACCGACGAGGGTCGCTGGCGGGATGCATGCGCGGAGCTGGACGAGGCGTCGGGCCTCCCGTGGGTCGTCCTGTCGGGCGGGGTCGACGATGCCATGTTCGAGGCGCAGGTCCGGGTCGCCTGCGGCGCCGGCGCGAGCGGCGTGCTCGTCGGGCGCTCGGTCTGGGCCGAGGCCGCGACCATGCGCCGGCCGAGCGCGATGCGTTCCTGCGGACGACGGGTCGAGCCCGGCTCGCCCGGCTGGTCGATCTGGTCGACGAGCTCGGTCGCCCCTGGACCGAGCTGGTCCCGGGCCGCTCGTCCCGACGCCAGAACCCGCCGACGGCTGGTTCTCCGCGGGTACGCCGGGTGACCGCCGAGCGCCGGTTCGACCTGCTCGTCGTCGGCGAGATCAACCCGGACATCCTGATCGTTGACCCGAACCCGACGCCCGGTCTTCGGCCAGGTCGAGACGATCGTCGAGGCGATCCGGCTGGAGATCGGCTGCTCGTCGGCGATCACCGCGTGCGGGGCGGCGCGGCTCGGGCTGCGGATGGCCTTCGTCGGGGTCGTCGGTGAGGACGCGTTCGGGCGGTTCATGCTCGACGCGCTCGGCGACGCCGGGATCGACACGTCGGGCTGCCGGATCGATCCGACCGTGGCGACCGGAGCCACCGTGATCATCAGCCGCGGTCCGGATCGCGCCAACCTGACCGCGATCGGGGCGATCGATCGCCTCCGTGCCCACGACATCCCGCGTGAGCTGCTCGCCGCGTCGCGTCACGTCCACGTGGGCAGCACCTACCTCCAGCCGGCGCTCGCCGCCGACCTGCCCGACCTGTTTGCCGAGGCCCGGGAGGAGGGCGTCACGACCTCGTTCGACTGCAACTGGGACTCGACCGAGACCTGGGACAACGGGATCGACCGGCTCCTCCGGGCGGCCGACGTGTTCCTGCCGAACCTCGAGGAGGCCCGTCGGATCACCGGTCGGACGGCCGCTCCGGCCGCCGCGTCCGAGCTCATCCGTCGCGCGACCGACGGCCGGGAGGCCGGCCGGCCGTTCACCCTGGCCGTCAAGCACGGCGCCGGCGGTGCCGTGGCGATGCGCGGCGCGTGGGAGTACGAGGTCGCCGAGGCCGCCGCGCTCCCGGTCGAGGTCGTGGACACGACCGGTGCGGGCGACTCGTTCGATGCCGGGTTCCTGTATGGCACCCTTGCCGGCTGGCCGTTGCGCGATGCCCTCGAGCTGGGAGTGGCGTGCGGCTCCTTGTCGGTGGCCGGGATCGGCGGGACCGCCGCCCAACCGACCCTCGAACAGGCGCGCGCCGCGCTCGTCGCGGCCGGACGCTGAGCGGTCGGCGGCCGTCGATGCGCCTCGTGACCGTCGCTCCGAACCCGGCGATCGACCGGCTCTACGAGCTCGATCGGCTCGTCCACGGCGCGATCAACCGGCCGCTGACCGAGACCGTGGTGGCCGGCGGCAAGGGGCTCAACGTGGCCCGGGCGGCCATCGCCCTCGGCGCGGACGTCGGCGCCGTCGGACTGCTGGCCGGGCACGCCGGCCGGTGGATGGCCGAAACGCTCGCCGCTGAAGGGGTCCGCACGCGCTGGGCGTGGACCGCTGGCGAGACTCGCACCTGCCTGGCGATCCACGACGCGGCGGACGACAGCCTGACCGAGCTGAACGAGGCCGGACCGACGGTGAGCGGGGCCGCTTGGGCGGACCTCGTGACTGCCCTCCAGGACGAGCTCGCAGTCGGCCACGTGGGCCTCGTCACGATCTCGGGCAGCCTGCCTCCCGGCGCCCCGCCCGATGGCCTCGCCGAGCTGACGGCACGGGCGACCGAAGCGGGCATCCGAGTGGCCGTGGACGCCGCCGGTGAGCCGCTCCGGCGGGCGCTGGAGGTCCGGCCGTGGCTCGTCAAGCTCAACGTCGCCGAGGCGGCGGCGACGCTCGGCCGGCCACTCGCATCCGACCAGGCATCGGACGACGACGTCCTCGTCGCAGCGCGCGAGATTGCCGCCCGGACCGGCGGCGCGGTCGTGGTGACCCGTGGCCCGGCTGGCGCCATCGCGCTCGACCCGGACGGAGCGCCACTCCGCGTCCAGCCGTCGACGGTTCGCGGCCGGTACCCGGTCGGGAGCGGCGACGCCTTCCTCGCGGGGCTTGCCCTCGCGACGCTCGATGGCGGTTCGTTCGTCGACGCGCTCCGGCTCGGTGCCGCCGCCGCCGGAGCGAATGCGCTCGTGCGCGGCGCGGGCCGGCTCGATCCGTCCGATGCGGCGACGATGGCGGCCGGGATCCGGATCGAGCCGATCCCGGGCTGAGTCAGTCGGGCGGGCGCTCGGCGAGGTCGGACCGGACGCGCCGGCCGATCTCGGTGCACGAGCGCTGGATCGCCTCGAGATCGACCGGCTCGACGAGGTCGAGGAAATACGACTCGATCCCTCGGAGGTGGGTTCGGCTCGCCTGGCGCAGGCGGTTCTGACCGAGCTCGGTCAGAACGGCTTCGGCTCCCCGGCCGTCGGACGAGCAGTGGCTGCGCTCGACGAGCTCGTCGGCCTCGAGCCGGTCGATCAGCCGGGTGACCCCGCTGCGGCTCAGGAAGACGCCGTTGGCGAGCTGGTTCATGCGCAGCCGGCGACCGGGTGCCTCGGCCAGCTGGAGCAGCGTCGCGTACTCGGCCAGCGTCATCTGGTGCTCGGCGCGAAGGTCGTCGTCGAGTCGTCGGCTGACGAGGGAGTACGCCGTCAGGAACGCCCGCCACGGGATGAGGCGGGGATCGTGGGCGGTCAGGCGACGTGGGCGCTCCGGAGCGGCGACCCGCGCGGTCGGTTCGGTCATCCTCGCATCATACCCGAATCGAAAGTGATTGACAATGCAACTATCAGCCGCGTATAGTTGCGTAAGCAATCAAAGCTGAGGCGAGGCGCGAACCGAGCCCCGCCGGATCCACGAAGGGAACAGACCAATGACCACGACCTGGAAGATCGACCCGGCTCACACCGACGTCGCGTTCTCCGCAAAGCACATGATGGTGACCACGGTCCGGGGCAAGTTCGACCAGGTCGAGGGAGAGCTCGTCCTCGACGAGAACGATCCGACCGCGGCCCGCGGCGAGATCCGGCTGGCCGCCGGCAGTCTGTCGACCGGCTTCGATGCCCGCGACCAGCACCTCCGGTCGGCCGACTTCTTCGACGCCGAGACGTACCCGTGGATCGTCGCGCAGGTCATCCGGATCGAGCCGAGGGGCGATAACTTCCGGGTCACCGCCGACGTCACGATTCGCGACGTCACCCGACCGGTGACGTTCGACGCCGAGTTCAACGGGATCGTCCCGGGGATGCGCGGCGGACGCCACGCGGGCTTCCACCTGACCGGCACGGTCGACCGTGAGACGTGGGGCCTGAACTGGAACGTGGCCCTCGAAGCCGGCAGCTGGCTCGTGGGGCGCGAGGTCAGGCTCGACATCGACGTGGCAGCCGACGAGATCGCGGCTGCGGCCGAGGCACCGGTCCGGGCCGTCGCCTGATCGCCGGGCGCCGGTCAGCCCTCGCGGGAGTCCTCGTCCGGGCCACTGGCCGGCAGCCGGACGACCAGGCCGCCATCACCTGACAGCCCGACCGTCTCGCTCCCGGTTGTCGCGATCTCTTCCACCCGCGGGACGTCGCGGAAGATCTGACGATCCATCTCCAGGAGGGCGTTGCCGATGGCCGCGCCGCTTCGGCGGTCGGGCCGTGCTCGAGGCCCGTTCCAGGCCTCGACCGCCGATGCCATGATCGCCGCGAGCCCCTGTTCGAGCTCGATCGCGGTCGGCCAGCCGTAGCCGAGCCGGAACTGCCGGCGAGGCTGATCGAACCAGTGGCCCGGCCCGACTAGCGTTCCGTAGCGCTCGAACAGGATCCGGTAGAAGGCATCGACGTCGACCGGGACGTCCGCCTGGAAGCGGGGGAAGCCCACGACACCGCCGCGCGGCTCGACCCATTCGAAGAGGTCCTGGCCGGCCATCCAGTCGCGGACCGTCCCGAGGGCGGTCTCGATTCCGGCCAGGATGCCGGGCATGCGATCGGGCCGGCGATCCAGCGCGACCTCGCCGATCGCCTCGTCGACGACCGAGTTCGTGATGAGGATCTGCTCCTTGGCCGCGAGGAACCGGCCCTGCAGGTCGGCGTCGGTCGTGACCAGCCAGCCAATCCTGATCCCGGGCAGCCCGTCGGCCTTCGACAGCGACGAGACGCCGATCGCGCGCTCGGACAGCGTCGCGGCCTGAGGAAGCGGACCGCCGAACGTCATCGACCGGTAGGTCTCGTCGATCAGCAGGCGGACGTCCGGACGCGCTTCGACGGCTCGGACGACCTCACGCAGCGCGTCCTCCGACATGACCTGGCCGGTCGGGTTGTGGGGGGTCGTCAGCGACACGAGCTTCGTGCGTGGCGTGATGAGCGCCGTCACCCGCTCCGGGTCGACGGTCCAGTCGTCCTCGTAGTGAAGGTCGAGCTGGCGGATGGACGCCCCGATCGCCCGTGGCGTCTCGAGGTTGGTGGCGTAGTTCGGCCGAACGACGACGAGCTCGTCGCCCGGCCCGAGCAGCGTCGTATGGACGATGAACAGGGCGGCAGCCGCGCCCGGCGTCACGAGGACGTCATCGGCCCGGAGCGACGGGCTGTCGGCCACGATCGCCGCCCTGAGCGCGGGCCGGCCGAGGTGATCGCCGTACATCAGGACGAGGTCGTCGAGGTTCACGCCGAGGTCGCGGAGCGGCGTGTCGGCGACCGAGCTCTCGGCGAGGTTCGAGCGGATCCGCTCGTAGCCGAACTGCTCGGGCGACTCGGACTCGATCGGCATCCGGCGGTAGTCCACGATCCCTCCTGGTCGTCGAGCGTCCGCGGGCCAGTCTAGACCCCCTTCCCCGGGGTCCCTGGCGCGCCTATCATCCGCGGAACGGTCGCCGTCGGGCGGACGCCGGATCTGCCGGGATCCTGCAGCAGGGAGACGTTCGATGACCCATCCAGTGCCACTTCGGCGCGCTCGGCTCCGGCGCGCGGCGTGGCTCGGCTGGCTGGCCGCCCTCGCGATCGTCCTCGTCGGCTGTGGCGACTCGAGCGCCGCGGGCGGCGGCGGCGGAGGTGGAGGCGGCAACGGTGCCTACGACGCCGTGATCCCCTTGATCCAGAAGGACTTCGGCAACTCGATGGTAGGGGCGACTGTCGAGGGCGACACGCTCAAGATCACCCTGATCGACGGTGCCGGTGTGGCGATGGCCAAGCTGTTCATGTGCGCCAACGTCGAGCCGCGGCTCAAGGACGCCGGCCTTCAGGACAGCAAGGTGCTGATAGTCGAGCAGTCGGGCACCCAGCTCGCCACCGAGGCGGTCTGCAGGCACTGACCGGCGTGCCAGCCCGGGTCCCTGCTCCAGATGTCATCGTCGTGGGCGGCGGCATCCTCGGCGTGTCGGCGGCGGCCTTCCTGGCGGAGGGTGGAGCGGCCGTTTCGGTCGTCGAAGCGAGCGCGATCGGGGCAGGCGCGTCCGGTCGGAACTCGGGCGTCGTCCAGCACCCGTTCGACCCGGCCCTGCGCGAGCTCCATCTCGAAACGCTCGCGATCTACCGCAGCCTGGCCGGCGACGAGCTCAGCCTCAGCCTGCCCGACGAGCCGGCCGGGCTCCTCCTCGTGTCGCTCTCACCGGGCGCCCCTCGGCGGATCGCCGCCGATCTCACGACGGCCTGGCCCGAGCTCGAGCCAGAGCTCGTCGACGAGGATCGTCTCCGTCGGCTCGAGCCCGGCCTTGCGCCGGGTGTCGCCGCCTGTCGGCTGCGGATCGGCTATCCGGTTCCGCCTGAACGGGCGACCCGGGCACTGGCCAGCCTGGCCGAACGGCGGGGAGCCGGCATGGTCGTCGGCACCGCGGTGGCCGGGCTGGTCCGGGACGGTGACCGGGTCGCCGGCGTCCGATTGGCCGATGGAACGACGATCGCGGCCGGCGCCGTCCTCGTCGCGGCCGGGCCATCCTCGCCGAGGCTGCTCGATCCGGGTGGCCGATGGCGTCCGGTCCGGCCGGTCTGGGGCGTGGTCGTCGAGGTCGGCCTCGCGGATCCTCCACGGCACGTCCTCGAGGAGGCCGAGATGGACGAGGCGCTCGGTGAGGTCGCGTCGACCGGCCAGGATCGGGGGGATGGATCTGCCATCGACCCACCGATCGACCCCGAGGGCGAGCGGCCCGACTTCAGCCTCGTGACGGCGGCCGGACGGAGCAGCCTCGGCTCGACCTTCCTCGACCACGAGCCCGATCCGGCCGCCTGGATCGGGCGGCTGATTGCCGGCGGCCGGCGGTTCGTGCCGGCCATCGGCGACGCACGGGTCGGCCCGGTCCGCTCCTGCGCCCGACCGATGTCCGTCGATGGCCGGCCGCTCCTCGGCGCGGTCCCGGGCTTGCCGGGCGCGTTCGTCGCCTCCGGCCATGGGCCGTGGGGGATCTCGACGGGCCCCGCGTCTGGCCGACTCGTCGCCGCGACGATCCTCGGTCGACCGGTGACGATCCCGGCCGAGCTCGATGCGGTCCGCTTCGGACCGGTCGGTTGAGCGCACGGCTCGCGGACCCGGCTTCGCGGCCGACCCGCTGCGCTACGATCGAACGGACCCTCGCAGGAGATCCGCGATGAGCGACTTCGACGTTGCCGCCCTGCGGCTCGAGTTCCCGGCACTCGGCCTCGAGCAGGACGGCCGGCCGCTCGCATTCTTCGATGGGCCCGGCGGGACGCAGGTGCCGCAGCGGGTCATCGACGCGGTCGCCGACTACTACCGGACGTCGAACGCGAACGATGGCGGCGCGTTCCTCACCAGCCGGCGCAGTGTCGCGATCGTGGCCGATGGACACGCAGCCCTGGCCGATCTCCTCAACGCCGCCTCGGCCGACGAGATCAAGTTCGGTCCGAACATGACCAGCCTGACCCTCCACGTCAGCCGGTCGATCGGGGCGACCCTGGCGCCCGGCGACGAGATCGTCGTGACCACCCTCGATCACGAGGCGAACGTCGGACCATGGCGCTCGATCGCCGCCGACCGCGGCTTGACCGTCCAGACCGTCGACATCGTCACCGACGACGGGACGCTCGACCTGGAGGATCTCGGCGCGAAGCTGTCGTCGCGGACCCGCCTGGTGGCGGTCGGCTATGCCTCGAACGCAATCGGGACGATCAACCCGGTCGGCGAGATCGTCCGGATGGCGCACGAAGTCGGAGCACTGACCTACGTCGACGCCGTCCACTGGGCGCCCCATGGTCCGATCGACGTCCAGGCGCTCGGGACGGACTTCCTCGCCTGCTCGGTCTACAAGTTCTTCGGGCCGCACCTCGGCGTGCTATACGGGCGGGCCGACGTGCTCGACCGGCTGCCCTCGTACAAGATCCGCCCGGCCCACGATCGGTTCGAGACCGGAACCCAGAACTTCGAGGGGATCGCGGGCGCGGGCGCCGCGGTCGACTACATCGCCTCGGTCGGGGAGCGCTACGGATCGGATCACCGGGCCGGCTCGGTCGGGATGGCCGGCCGGCGGCTCGCCGTCCACGCGGCGATGCGCGCGATCCGCGCCTACGAGATGGACCTGTTCGGGCGACTCGTCGATGGGCTCGGTCGGATCGACGGGATCCGGCTGTGGGGGATCGCCGATCCGGTCCGATCGAACGAGCGGACGCCGACCGCAGCCCTGACCATCGCGGGCGCCAGCCCGAGGCAGGCGGCCGAAGCCCTCGGGCGACAGGGGATCACCGCCTGGGACGGCGACTTCTACGCGACCGGTCTCATCGAGCGCTTCGGCCTCGCCGAGCGGGGCGGGGTCCTCAGGATCGGACTGACCCACTACAACACGGCCGAGGAGATCGATCGGCTGCTCGGCGCGCTCTCCGAGATCGCGGCAGCGACGCCGGCAAGGAGCCGGTCCTAGTTCCTCTCAGCGCCACCTCGGGGGAGGGGCATACGTGTGGCCTGGGGGCTCGACCGACGGTCGTCGATGGCTATGCTGAGCGACATGGAGGCGACGACCCTGGCCTACGGCGCCCAGAGCATGACCGACCCCCTCGTCGAGGTTCTCGTGAAGCGTCCGGGACCGGCGTTCGGGCGAGCGTTCGAGGACCCGGCGCACGGCTTCCTCCACGCGGTGGACCTCGACGCCGCGCAGCGCGAGCACGACACGTTCACCGAGCTCCTGGCGAGCCTCGGGCCAACGGTCCACGAGCTCGATGCCGAGAGCGAATTGCCGGATCTCGTCTACCAGTTCGACCCGCTCCTCGTCTCGGATCGTGGCGCGATCCCGCTCCGGGCGGGCAAGCCGAGCCGGCAGGGCGAGGAGCTCGTAACCGAGGCGTGGCTCAACGCCCGTGGCGTCCCGACGATCGCCCGGATCGAGGCGCCGGGCACGATCGAGGGAGGCGACACGTTCTGGCTCCGGCCGGACCTCCTGTGCATCGGCCGGACGCTCCGGACGAACGCCGAGGGTGCCCGCCAGCTCGACGCGATCGTCCAGGGCGAGGTCCGCCTGTTCGACGTCCCGTTCTGGCGGGGCCGGGCCGAGCTCATCCACCTCTTGTCGGTCGTGTCACCGGTGGCCGATGACCTGGCGGTCGTCTACCTGCCGCTCCTGCCGGTTGGGTTGTGGGAGCTCCTCGGCGACTTCGGGATCGACCTCATCGCCGTCCCGGATGACGAGTTCCCGACCCTCGGCTGCAACGTCCTCGCCGTCCGGCCGGGGGTCGTGATCGTAGCCGAGGGCAATCCTCACACGGCGGCCAAGCTGGCTCGGGCCGGCTGTGAGGTCCACGCCTACCCGGCCACCGAGATCGGGATCAACGGCTCTGGTGGGCCGACCTGCCTGACCCGGCCGATCCGGCGGGAGCCGTCGCGCTGAGCTCTGGGGCGATCCCGGGCCTCGGCGCGGCAGCGGCTGCGGCCGTCGAGCCGGCCCTGCTCCTCGACGACCTGCGCGCGCTCGTCCGGAGCGCGAGCATCACCGGGTCTGAGGGCCCGATCTCGGTCCTGCTGGCGGGGATGCTCGGGACGATCCCCGGGGTGGCCGTGGGGACGATGGACCTGGACCCGGCCGCGATCCGGGCGGATCCGGATTGGCCCGGTGCGGAGGTGCCGCGCTCGACCCTGCCGGTCGTGCTCGCCCGGATGGGTCGGCCGGGTGGGCGACGGATCGTCCTCTGCGGTCACACTGACGTCGTCCCGATCGGCGATCCGGCGACCTGGACGGTCGACCCATGGGCCGGCGAGGTCCGCGACGGACAGCTCTACGGGCGTGGCGCGTGCGACATGAAGGGAGGCGTGGCCGCGATCCTCGGTGCGCTCAGGGCGGTGAGCGACGCCGGCGCCGTCGAGAGCCTGACGGGCGAGGTGGTCGTCGCGTTCGTCCCGTCCGAGGAGGACGGCGGCCAGGGGATGCTCGCCGCGATCCGGGCCGGGGTGACCGGCGAGATGGCCGTGATCACCGAGCCGTCGAATCTCGACGTCGTCGTCGCCCATGCCGGTGCGCTGACCTTCCGCCTCACGGTCCCGGGTCGGGCGGCCCATGCCTCGCAGCGACGCGAGGGGATCTCGGCGCTCGACAACCTCTGGATCCTCGCCCGCGCACTCGAGGCCGACGAGGCAGGCCGCAACGCCGAGGAGTCCGATCCCCTGATGAGCGTCCTCGGGATGCCATACCCGACGATCCTCGGCATCGTCCGCGGTGGCGAGTGGGCGTCGACGGTCATCGACCGGATCGAAGCCGACGGCCGCTACGGGGTCCGTCTGGGCCAGTCGCCGGGCGACGCCGAGGCGGAGCTCCGGGCCTGCATCGCGGCAGCCTGCGCCGAGGATTCGTTCCTGCGAGATCACCCCGCGACGGTCGAGATCGTCGGTGGCCGGTTCGGCTCGGCCCGCGTGCCGTCGGATCATCCGCTGCCGGTCGGGCTGGCGCGGGTCGCCGAGGCGGTCACGGGACGTCGCCCGGAGCTGCTCGGCGAGCCGTACGGCGCCGACATGCGGCTGCTCGTCAACGAGGGCGGCACGCCAACCGTGATCTTCGGACCGGGCGACGTGCGGGTCGCCCACAGCGCCGACGAGCGGGTCCCGCTGGCCGAGGTGGAGGCGTGTGCCCGGGTCCTCGCGGCCTGGATCGTCGATGTGCTCGGCTGAGGGTTCGTTAGCCCTCGAGGTCGCGGCGTGGGCTCGCCGGGCGCCGAAGCCCGCTCATGGTTCCACGAGCGCCGGGTCGCTGGCCTGCGCCTCGGCCACCTCCACGAGCCGGCAGAATGCGTTGACGAGCCTCATCTGGTCGGCCGTCCGACAGGCGACCGTGAGGAGGTCCGGGCTCGACACGACAATCGCCAACCCGCGAGCCCGGGAGATTGCGACGTTGAGCCGGTTGCCCGAGTAGAGGAACTCCATGTCGCGGGGGAGCTCGTTCGGGCTCGACGTGGCGGTCGAGAAGATCGACACGGGGGCCTCCTGGCCCTGGAACTTGTCGACGGTGCCGACTCGGACCCGGCCGCCGATCCGGCGTTCGATCGCCGCATGGATCTCGGCGACGTGGGCGTTGTACGGCGAGACGACCAGGATGTCGGCCGTGACGAGCGGACGGGTAACGCCGTGGCGGTCTGTCCACGGCTGGCCGATGAGGCTCGCGATGACCGTGGCGACCTCGCCCGCCTCGAGGGTCGAGCGTGAGCCGTCGCCCGCGTGGACGACCGGGCGGTAGCGGACTCCCGTGCCTGCCCCGCCGATCGCCTGCCGGGCATTGGGCGGGTCGGTCTCGAGCCGGTCCTCGTAGAACAGCTCCGACACGAACGCATTGACCCGCGGATGGAGGCGGAACGTCACCGGCAGGAAGATGCCGCGCTCGGGTGGCAGCGTCCGGTCCGCTCCGAGGACATGCTCGAGCGCCGACGCTCCGGCCCCGTCGGGGTGGACACCCTGGCTGACCTGGGGCAGCTGGTTCGGGTCGCCGAGCAGGACGATCGATCGGGCCGCGGTGCCGCCGGCGACCGCGTTCGCGAGCGACTGCTGGCCGGCCTCGTCGACGAACAGGACGTCGATCCGTTGGTCGAGCTCGGGGCGGGCGAACAGCCAGCTGGTTCCGGCGACGACGTCGACCGTGCCGCCTGCCACGGCGGCCTCGATCTCGTCGTTCGACGCCTCGTCCACCTCCGGGAGGTGGCCGGCGCCCTCGCCGCCATCGATCCGCTGGAGTGCCCGGAGCGGCACGCCGGCCTCGCGGGCGGCCCGGACGGTCTCTTCGAGCAGGTTCGTGATCGCCTTGTGGGCCTGGGCCGAGATGCCGACCCGACGCCCGGCCCGGACGAGCTCCACGATCATCCTCGCCCCGGTGTACGTCTTGCCGGTCCCGGGCGGACCCTGGATCGCGAGCACGGTCTCGGCGGCGGGCAACCCGACGGCCAGCCGCCGACCGGCAGCGACGGCTTCCTCAGCGGGGTCGACTAGCGCCTCGCCGGTGGCTCGACCTGCGACCCGCGGCGGTCGCCGGAGGAGCAGGTCGCGGACCGCCCGGTACGGTCCTTCGGCGTCGATTCCATGAGCGATGACCACATCGGCGACACGTCCGAGCGCCGCGCGGGGAGCGCGCGCATCGATCGGCTGGCCCTTCAGGAGGGCGCGCGGCGGTGGAGCCTCGGACTTCCTGGCTCGCCGGATCAGGAGGACGCCGTGCTCGTCGTCGATGTCGTGGATCGTGACCCCGCGGCCGTTCTCGTCTTCCCAGCCGTCGGCCCCCCGAGACACCTTGTGATCCTGGGGCGGGAAGGTCAGGCGGTGGATGTACGACTGCTTCTCCTCGCCCACGATCCGGTCGTAGATGAGGCCGCCGAGCGGCTCAGTCTCGCCGACGAGGTCGTCGATCGGGAGCTCCCGCAACCGGAAGTAGTCCCACCAGGCCTGGCGGGCGTCTCGCCGGTGCCAGTCGAGCAGCGCCGCCAGCAGCCAGCGCGCCGCGTCCTCGTCGGTCCGCCGGTCCGGATCGACCGTGATCCCGCCGGTGAGGGCGGCGACTCGACGAAGCGTCTCCTCGGCCGTAGCGACCTGCGCTTCGGAGGGCAGGCCGGACCCGAGCGGCGGCCGCTCGAAGGCGACCCCGAAGCGCTCCTGCGCCTCCAATCGGCGGTCCTCCAGCCAGTCCCGCAGCCCCCGCGTGGACAGGCAGTCGTCGCGGTTGTAGTCGGCCAGGTCGCGCAGGTGCTGCGGGTCGTGGTCGCCGAGCCAGCGCTCGTACTCGACGACGCTGAACCCGGCCCGAGTGATCGGTCCCTCGCGTTGGGCGAGGTAGAACCGCTCGATCCGCTTGATCGAGTACGAGTCGACTGACGCTCGGAGACCCTGCCGGACGACCTGGTAGAGATCGACGAGGATGCCTGCCCGGAGGATCCGGTCGATCTCGTCCTCGCGCGTCGCATAGCGGCTCATCAGCCGGCGAAGGGCGGTCTTCTCGTATGGCGCGTAGTGGTAGACGTGCATCGCGGGATCGCGCTCGAGTCGGGCGATGACCTCGCCCACGAACGCCTGGAACGCGGCCTTCTCGGCGTCCCGGTCATGGGCCCAGACGGCGTGATACTGGTCGGTCCCGGCGACGACCTCCGACCAGCCGAGCAGGTACTCGAGGCCGGCGTCGCCAAGCCACGGATCCGCCTCGATGTCGAAGAACATGTCGAGCGGCGACGGCTCGGGCAGCGCGGCCAGGCCGTGGAGGGGCTGGTCGGGGTCGGGTGGCAGGAGCTCGTACAGGAGATTGCCGGTTTCGCGCCCGGCCAGCTGGAGGGCGGCCTGACCTCGGAGGCGGTCGAACGTGGTCAGGGTCATATCCGGGACCGGGGCCCACGGCGCTGCGTCGCCGAGCTTGGCCAGCGTGCCGATCCCGGCGCTGACGAGCCGCTCGGTCGCGGTCCGGGTCATCCCGGCCACGAGCGACAGGTGATCGTCCGCCTCGCGACGCGCGACGCAGGTCGGCCACCAGCCGCAGACGCGACAGTGGTCGACCGGATCCGGGTACGTTGGCGCAGAGAGGGCCGGGCCGAAGACCCGTCGCTCGAATCGCGACTTCACGAGTCGGTGGAACGCGGCGAAGTCGGCGTAGCGGTGGTCGTGGCTGTGCCCGTCTCCGGTGACGACCGTAAGCGTCTCCGGCACCACGCCCTGGACCTGACCGAGCAGGTCGGCGTAGACGCACATCTGGACAAGCGCACTCGCCTTGACATGGCGGGCCAGCTTCGTGTCCGCGACGTCATAGCTCCAGGCGCCCAGCCGGCTCGGACGCTCGGCGCGGATCAGGAAGTCGGCGTGGCCGCGCCATCTCCCGTCGAAGAATGTCGCTTGGAACACGACGTCTGCGCCGGACTCCATTGCAGCCTGAGTCGCCTCCGCGGCCGCGCGAAGGTCGTCCGGCGTCCGTGCCGATCGGAGCGCTTCCGGGATCGCCACGATCGTCCGCCCGGCGGTCCGCAGCCGTTCGAGATGGTCGTGCTCGTGCCGGTCGCCGCGTTCCTGGAGGAGCTCGAGCTCGGGATCGTAGCGCTCGGGCTTATCACGCAGCCCGGCGATCCGCTCGAGCTCGAGCGAGGCCAGATGGTCGCAGGCGAGGAAGCCGATGAGGTCCGTGGCGCTGACGACGATCGTCCCGTCATCGTGTTTCTGCATCGACCCTCCGTACGGCGAATTGGGCCCCAAAGCCTACCGGCCGGACGTGCCAGCTCGGGTGACATCGGCGTTCCTGGGGTAGCATCGGGCGATGACACGACCGGCTGGGCGGTCGATCGCGGGTCTGGCGCTGGTCGCCATCCTGTCGCTCGTCGCCGCCGCCTGCGATGGTTCATTGCCATCCGGCCTGCCCAGCATCCCGCCGCTTCCGTCGAGCCTGCCGACGCTGCCGACTGGTCTGCCGACCCTCCCGCGCCCGTCGCCGACCGAGGCTCCGGCCGCGACCGAGGCTCCGACCGCGACCGAAGCTCCGGCCGCGACCGAGGCCCCGACCGCGACCGTCGAGCCAGCTCCGACGAACACGCCAGCTCCGACGAACACGCCAGCTCCGACGGCCACCCCACAGCCGACGGCGACAGCACGCCCGACTCAGGCACCGACGCCGAGCCCGTCACCCAGCCCCGCGCCATCGCCGACGCCAACGCCGAGCCCCAGCCCCACGCCAACACCGAGCCCCAGCCCCACGCCAACACCGAGCCCCACGCCGAGCGCGAGTCCGTCACCCAGCCCGACGCCGTTGCCGACCGCCACCCCGGCGCCGGCCCCCGGCCCAACCGATCAGGGCAGCTCGTTGCCGCTGATCGTCCTCCTTCTCGTCCTTGCGGCCATCGGGATCGGTCTGCTCGTCTACGCCCTGAGCCAGCGCGGCAAGGGATCGGGAGGGCCGCCAGCGGCCACGGGCAGCAGTCCGCCGCCTCCGTCCGCCGGGGAGGGGCCAACGGCTGCACCGCCAACGGACCCGACGACGTCCGCTCCGCCGCCCGCACCCGCTGAGATTCCGACAGACGGCGTCGAGCCGGTGCCCGATGGCGGCCAATCCGTCGAGACGGCGCCTCCCGTCGAGCCCCCGGAGCCCCCGGGACCGCCCCGCTAGGTCAGCGCGCGGCGACCACCTCGACCTCGATCCGGAACGGTGGCACGAGGCCGTTGACGGCCACGGTGGCGCGGGTCGGCGGATCGTGCGGGAAGACCTCCCGGAAGACCTCGTTGTAGGCCGCCCAGTCGTCCATGTCGACGAGGAAGACGGTCGTCTTCACGATCGCCTCGAGGCCGAGCCCGACTGCGGCCAAGCAGCGCTCGACGTTGGCGAACATCGCCCGGGTTTCGGCCTCGATCCCGCCGGGCACCACCCCGCCGGTTTCCTTGTCGTCGCCGACCTGACCGGCCACGAAGACGAACCCGTTCGCGTCGACGACCTGGCTGTAGGCCGATTTCGATGGCTGGATCCCGGGCAGGACGGGAACGTGCTTGGGCATGGGACGAGCCTCCAGGTGGTGCTGAGACTCGAACGGTAGCGCACGGGCGGCCCTGGCCGGGGCTCGGCGCGGCCTCGCTCGAGAGGGCGCAGCTCCGGCGCGGGATCCGCGAAGCGACGTCCGACGTATTGTCTGGCGTGCCCGCCCCTGACGGGTGCCCGGTAGCGCTGGAGGGTTGCAGGAGGACCATGACCCGGTCGAACCGCAGCAGACTGGCCGCCAGTGCCGTGAGCACCGTGGCCGGCCTCTCCGTCCTGGCGATGTTCGTCGCACCCACGGAGGCGGTCGGGCACGCGGTCGCCATCAGGGATTCAGCGTTCAGCCCCCGGACGATCACGATTCCGGTCGGCGATACGGTCACCTGGACAAATCTCAGCGGGCTCCCACACAACGTGATGTTCTCGTCGTTCGGCAGCCCGATGTACATGGATCGCGGCGACCAGTGGCCGCACACGTTCTCCCGGCCCGGCACCTTCAGCTACACGTGCACCCTTCACGGCTTCTCGGGCAAGGTCATCGTCACGGGCAAGGCGGCCCCGAAGCCGACGACGAAGCAAACCTCCAAGCCGACGCCGGAGCCGACATCTTCACCGACGCTGACTCCGATGACGGCGCCGACGCCCAGCCCGACCGCGACGGCGACCCCGGCTGCGACGCCAACCACGGCGCCCGCCCCCACTCCGACAGGTTCGCCGTCGGTCGTCAGCGAGAACGCCGCCACCAGTGACGCGGGCGGTCCACCGATCGCGATCGTGGTCGCGCTGGCCGCCCTAGCGCTCGTCGGCGGCGGAGCGCTCGTCCTGCGACGTCGCTGAGCTCGGCTCGACCGGCCGGTACCTTTCCGCCATAGCGGTCGTTCCCTTGGCGAGGTCTGCTATCGGTCCGGGCCAATTCGCCGGCCCGTCGAACGAAGGGACGCCTCGATGCGTGGATCCGCCGCCGTCAGCCTGGCCCTGGCCGTGCTCCTCGTGACCGGCTGCGCCGCCGGGTCCAGCGCTCCGCCGTCGACCCCGCCCGCGGCGCTGACCGTCCCCGCCACGCCGACCAAGGCGGCGGCCGCCCGAACGCCAGCCCCGCGCGCCACGGCGACGCCGACAGCTCGTCCGACGCCGACCGCGACCGCGGGTCCGACGTCGAAACCGAGCGCGAAGCCGAGCTCGTCGGCGGATCCGATCGCGGGCCTCAAGATCGCCGCGCCGTACGGCCTGCAGCACCTGGACGCGGTCATGAATTCCGCGTACGAGGCGGCGATGAGCAAGGCGCTCGGATCGCTGGGTTCGACCGTCCGGATCGGGATCCGGCAAGCCACGAAGTCGGGCTCACCCTCCGGTTTCGTGATGGTCCTCGTGTTCACCGATCCGAACGTGGCCAAGATGGCCGGCTTCCTCGATGCCGTCGCCGGTGGCTCAGCGTCCTCCCTGGGCGGGAAGCTCGGCAAGAAGACGATCGCCGGCAAGCCCGTCCGATACGCGAGCTCGGCGCAGGGTGCCTTCGCGGCGTATCTCCGCGGCGAGTCGGTCGTCTACGTGATCACGTCCACGACGAAGTCTGCGCTCGACCTCGTGACTGCCGTCATCAAGGGGAACCGCTAGCCGGTCAGCGGATCCGTCTTCGCGCCCGTCAACGGGCGACGATCGTCACCCTGACCGGCGGCGTGAAGGCGGCCAGTTCGGGCGCATCGGGCAGCTGCATGATGGCCGGCTCCCAGGCGTACTCGCCGGGCGTCACGATCCGGGCGAGATAGCGCATTCGGGTGACGCGCATCGCCGCCGGGTCATTCGAGGCACAGAACTCCACCCGCTGGCCGACGATGCTGTACGGACCGACCGTGCCATCATCGCCCACCCAACCATCCGTCCGGGCGACCGGGGCGAGCCCCGACGGGACGATGTCGACGACCTGGTAGCAGCCGTTCACGGCCTGGTTCCCGAAGGTGGGTGTCAGGTCGACGACCACGAGTCGATCGGACGGGATCGTCCCGGCCGGGTCGACGGTGCGGCTGAGCTGGAGGGCCGCATCGACCGGCACGGCTGCGACATCGACCGGCGCGTTCCAGCTTGCGGTCAACGTGACCTGCCCGCTGATCGGCTCGAGTCGGAGGCCGTCTCGCTGACTGGCGGTGACCGCGAGCGAGAACGTTCGGTCGGCGAGATCGACGACGTTGCGGCGGCCGTCCACGGTGTAGGCGAAGCTGGCCGCCGCCGACGGGGTCCTCTCGAGGGCACGCTCGACGTAGCCGACCTGGTCGAGCACGTGGAGCGCATCGTGAGCCGGGTTCGCGTCGACATACGCCGCCAGAGACCGGCCGACAGGGTCGCCGATCCCCGCTGCAACGAGCGCAAGGTCGGCGGTGGCCTCGACGGTGTCGTCGAGGTTCCTCCCGACCTTCAGCCTTGTCCACGAGCCGAGGCCCTGGCCCTGCTTGGCCAGCAAATCACGCTCGATTGCGAGCGCTGCGCCGTCGTCCCCGGCTGCCTCGAATCCGAGGGCGAGATCGATCTGCTCTCGGATCGACAGGTCGGTCGCGGTCGAGGCGCTGCGCAGATCGGCCAGCACAGGTTCGCCGAGACCGGCCAGGCCGGCGAGGATAGCAAGCCGGAGCTCGCGCGTGGTCGTCGGCAGGCTGGCGACCGCCCACAGCGCATCGCGCAGACTGGACCGGTCGAACCGGTCCGGCGCGATCAATGCGATCTTGGCCGCAAGCGCGGCATCTGGACCGCCGTATGGAACGAGCGGGATACCGGCGGCGACGAGATTGCCCTCGTCGTTGTCCTTCTGTCCGACGGGGTAGATCGCGCGGTCGAACGTCGCCGGCGGCAGCGTCGTCGGGTCGTACCCGAAGTCGGTCACGAGGAGGTCGCGGGCGATCGCCCTGGCGAGCGCCTGGTCGACCCGCGCGCCGTCATCCGCCGCGAGCGTCTGGAGCAAGGCGATGAACTGACCGCGACCGGCGTCGCTGAACGTGTAGGTCGTAATGTCGGGGCCGCCCGGCGGACGGAGATCCGCGGTCAGCGTCGCCGAGGCGACCGAGGCCGCCGACAGCCTCGATTGGACAACACTGAACGACCGGACGAGCTCATCCGCCAGCGGCGTGCCACTCTGCCCGGTTGTCTGTCCCCCGATCGTGATCGACTGCTTGCCGATCGACAACGGCGGGAGCGGTACCGACACGTCCTTGAACGCCGTCCCGCTGATGTCCGTGGTCGCCAGCCCCAGCGAGGTCGAGCTCACCCGGAAGACGACGGGATCGCCGGCATGGAGGGCCGAGCCAAAGGCTCGAACGCGGATCACAGGGTGGTCCGACGCAAGGTATTCGTCGGCGATCGTCGCCTCGACGAAGAAGGGGAGCCCGACGGACAGCATCAGCTGGCCCTCGCCGGCGCTGAGCGAGCTCGTGACCGCGCTGGCGCTGACGTGCCACGAGGTAAGGTCGTCCGAGACCTGGAATGTGACGGTTGCCCGGCCGTCGGGACCGGTCTCGAGCTGGCGGAAGAACAATGTGTCGCGGAAGTCATCGCGCGCTTCGCTGCCGCCGCCGCCGCCACCTCCGGTCGCTCCACCCTCACCCTCCGACCCGTCTCCGGTCGGCAGCTGGTGCGTGGCCGTGAGGCGGACGATCCCGCTCTCGACCCGGAGGTAGAGATCGCCGAGCGGGTCGATTACCTGGGCATTGCCCATCACGAATAGCTTCTCGTCGACGGCACGCAGGGTGACGGTTGATGGAATTGGCTGGCCCCGTTCGTCGGTCGTCTGGACGCTCACGGTCGCGACGTCACCCGGCTGATAGCTGGATCGGTCGCTCGACAGCGCGACGTTGATCCGTCGCTCGCGAGTATCGAAGTTGGCCCAGGTGGCAGCCTTTGCCGCGTAGGTGTGGCCGGTGAACCGGACGCCGATGATGAAGACGGCCGGTGCATCATCCGCGGCGAATCGGCGGCTGAACCGTGGGCTGGACGTCACGGTCGCCGATCGGAGACCTTGCCTCGACACGACGTAGAGGTAGCGGTTCGAGCCGCCGCTCGGCAGCGGCCGCGTGCCGTCGGTGATCGTCAGCTTGACCGGCTCCCCGATCCGGTAGTCGAGGTCCCGCTCACGCGGCCCCAGGATCAATTCGAAGATCGGCAGGTCGGACCGTTGGTCGACCGACGAGCGGGAGGCCTGGATCGTCCGTCGCTCGGTCCGTCCAGCGCCGTCGACGGTCGTCAGGACGACCTCGTAACCGTGATCGGCGTTGGGCACCCGGACCGACAGCCGGAAGGACGCGTTGGCCTGCGTCGTCGCCGCCAGCGTTCGGAGCGGCTTGCGTCGGACGTCGTACTCGTAGCGCGCCACGACCCGCTTGGCGATGGAGTCGTAGTCATAGCCGACGAGGTGGCGGACCGGGATGAGCTCCGCAACCGTTGCCGTCACGCGGGCGCCGCCGACGGGCTGTCCGTTCGGGTCGAGATCCGGATAGTTGCTGCTCGTACCGGCCAGCTCGCGCTCGAGCCTGGCGAAGTCCACCTCGTGGAGGGACCCGGTCACCACGAGTCGCTTGCCTGTGATCGATCCATCGGCGGCCAGGTTGACCGAGCTCGGGAAGACGAGGATCGTGGCGTCCGCATTGATGTCGCCCTCTTCGGGACGGGAGGGGATCGCCGACAGCGTCCGCCATTCGGACCCCTCCACCTCCTCCGCGAGCGTCGGCTTCCAGTCGGTCGTGACCCGCCCGTCGTCGCCGGTCGGTGCGGTCGTCGAAGTCGTCTCCAATTCGTCACTGACGGTGAACGGGGTGGACGGAACCGGCTGATCGTCGAAGAAGCTCGCCGCGATCGTCGTCCGGACTGTGTCGCCGGTGATCACGGCGCGCCGGGCGGGTTCGACCGACAGCCGGTAGGCCGGCTTGCGCACGATCCCGACGTCGAGCCAGGTCCGGGAAGCCACGCTTCCGTTGACCACGGCCTCGAGCACGTAGCTGCCGAGGGCCACGCCGCTGAGCTGCAGCGACGCCGCGTAGGCGCCGCTTGCCCTCGGCTGGACGACCGCTCGGACGACTGCCGCCGGGTCGGCCTGGTCCTGGTTCTGGGCCAGGATCAGCCGGAGGTCGACCCTGGCCGGGATCGTGCCGTCCCGGCGCTGGCGCAGGAATCCCCACGCCTCGACCCGATCGTCGCGGCGGTAGACCGCCCGGTCGGTCGACAGGAGCGACCACCACGGATTGTCCTGTCCGGGGCCGCCCTTCGACCACTCGCCGCGATAGGTACCGCCGTTCCGGTCGGTGTCGAAGGGGACGAGGAGGGCGTGGCCGTTCGGCGCACGGACGATCAGGATCGGCGACGCCGTCGTGGCCGACGCCTCGCTGGCAGCCGGCACGAGCTCGGCGGGTGTCCGACCGACAAGCAGGCCGTTCGAGCCGGTCCGGCCGATCGACGGTCCGCCGGCGACGCGTACGTCGGCGTCGCGGATTGCTCGGCCGCGGTTGACGTCATTGACCCAGACGACGGTCTGATCCGACAGGACGCTCACCCAGGCCGACACGTCAGTCACCTGGAGGAACGCCTGGGCACGCCGCGTCGCCCTCCCGACATCGACCAGATACCAGCCCCGTGGCAGCCGGGTCGGGAACACGATGACGTGATCCGCCGAGCTCGGCATCGTCTGGAGGGCGGCCGAGAACGACATGACCTGCGGCAATCCGGACGTCGGAACGCTCGGATCGGTCGCCTCGGTCCAGTTCGGCGCATCGATGAACGGGCGCATCCTCGCCAGCGTCGCCTCGAGCGATGGGAACCGATAGACGCGGACGTCGACCTTGGTCGGCGACTTGACGCTTGGGCCGTCCGCGTCCTCGGGCAGGATCACCGTGAGTCCGAGGACCGGGCGGTCGGCTGGGCTCGACTCCAGGACATCCCGTCCGACGCGGAAACGGACCGACCGGGAGGCAGTCGAGTCGGCCGTCTCGAACCGGAATCGGACATCCTTCTCGAGGGTCAGGTCCGAGCCTTGAATGGGGAGGCCGTGACAAATCGTGACGGTGTAGAGGGTTGCTCGGCGCAGGCCGCTGGGGACGAAGACCTGTGTCCGGCCGTTCCGCTCGAAACGGCCGTTGACCTTGGGCGAGATCGAGAACGAGTTCGCGATGTCGCCGGCGCCGTCCTGGTCGAAGGTGACCTCAATCCCCGTGTCGATGGGCACGTTGGTCGTGGCATCGCCGGGGAGCGTGTTCACGACGTGGAGCGGCGCCCGCGACTGGAACGCCCACGATCCGGCGACCGTGCCGTCCTCGGCGCGGAGGGTGAACCGGTAGGTACCTCCGGCCACGAGCGCCTGGGCCGGGCGAAGGCTGACCGTCGTCGGAGTCGGGCCGGCCGCGACCGACAGGGAGAGCGCGGGGTCCGTCTCGAGCCGGGCGGCCAGGCTCCGCGGGTCGGCCCCAGCCAGGCTGGCCAGGGTGAAGGCCGTGTCGAGCCGGATCCCGGTGGAGTCTGCTCGATCCGCGCGAAGGTCGGCGACGGCCGCGAGCGGCGGCAGCACGGCGGCCGACCAGGCGTCTTCAGGTGGCTCGGATCCGGTCGGCCCTGGAGCCGTCGTCGATTTCGCCGAGGAGCCGGCCGCCTGGCTCGCGCCCGGGTTTGTCGATGCGCCGGCGGGCGAACCACCCGGCCGGCCCGTGGCGAGGATCCCCGCGACGAGTGCCACGAGGACGACCCCGATCGCGATGGTGGCGGCGCGGCGCCTCCCCGGGGTTGACCCGGGGATGTTCCGCAATCTGTTCATCCGGCGCCCCCGTCCGCGAGCCGAGCGGACCTGTTGGACGTCGCCCAGGAACTGTCGGCTGGGCTGTCCGCGAATGAGACGCCGGCTGGGCGCGGATGTGTCGGTCGCGCCTCAGCCGACCAGCTCGTCGACCGCGGCCGCGAACACCTCCGTGTGGCGGTCGACGTCGGCCTCAGTCGTGGCGGGGCACATCAGGGCCATGTTGTGGAACGGAGTCATGAGGATCCGTCGGTTCATTGCGTAGAGATGGAGGAAGCGCTCCAGGTCCCCGTCGCTGGCCGCGTACTGCTCGGCGCCGGTCCGCGGGACCGTGGGCATGAAGTGGTATTCCGCACGGCAACCCAGGCGGGTCACGTGCCAGGGCACCCGGCGCGTCGCGATGACGTCGGCGACGCCGGCCGTCCAGCGCTCGCCGAGCCGGATCATCCGTTCGAATGCCTCGTCGGTCATGACCTCGGTCAGGGTCGCCCGGACCGCGCTCATCGACAGGGCATAGCCGGCCAGCGTCCCGCCGATGCCGCCGACGTCCGAGTCCTCGATCGCGATGCTCGACGAGATCCGCTCGCCGATCTCCTCGGTGAAGCCGTAGGTCCCGACTGGGATCCCACCACCGATCGTCTTGCCGATCACGAGCATGTCCGGGTCGAGTCCCCAGGCTCCGGTCGCGCCGCCGGGACCGGCGCAGATCGTGTGGGTCTCGTCGATGATGAGGATCGTCCCGGTGGCCCTGGTCAGCTCTCGAACGGCATCGAGATAGCCGGGCTCGGGCAGGACGATCCCGACGTTGGTCAGGGCCGGCTCGATGAGGACCGCCGCGACCTCGCGGTCGGCCAGGGCGCGTTCGAGGGCCGGTACGTCGTTGAACGGCACGACCCGGGTCGTCAGGGCCGGGTCGACGGCCGGTCCGGTGTTGCCCTGGCTGGCGACGACCCGGCCGTCCTCGTCGAGCGAGGCGAACGTCTCGTCGACCGAGCCGTGGTAGTTGTGATCGTGGACGACGACCTTCGTCCGGCCCGAGATGTGCCGGGCAAGCCGGAGCGAGAACCGGTTCGCGTCGGTCGCCGTGATCGTGAACTGCCAGTAGCGCAGACCGAATCGGCGCCGGAGCTCCTCGCCGGCGGCAATCGCGTCCTCGATCGGGAGCATCAGGGTGATCCCGCGCCGCAGCTGGCGTTCGACCGCGGCGACCGTCGGGGCAGGGGAGTGACCGGCCATCGCCCCGGTGTCGCCGAGACAGAAGTCGACGTAGTCGTGGCCATCGACATCCTGGAAGTGCGCCCCGCTCGCCGACTCGACGAACAGTGGGAAACCGCCGGCCCAGCGGATCATCCAGTTCATCGGGACGCCGTCGAGGAGCGAGTCGCGGGCGCGCTCGTGGAGCAGGAGCGAACGCGGGTTGTCCGCGGCGAACGTCGCCAGCTCGCGGTCCATCAGGCGCCCGAGGCGCGCACGGTCGATGACGACGCTCGACATTCCGGCGGGCCTCCTTCAGCAGGTCGACTCGGCGACCGTGGGGCCCATCTTGCGCCGGCGATCGGAGGCCGATCGGCGTGGGTCATGGAGCGGGACCGCAGCGGCGGTCCCGAAGTCAGGTCAGTGGGTGCTGCGCCGGAAGCCGCAGACCGGGCAGGTCGCGGTCCTGGTGACGGGGTCGAGCTCGAGGAAGCTGGCGCAGCCATTCGTCGAGCAGAAGATGCGGCCGGTGTTCGCCGCGGCCGCGGCGTTGGTCCGCCGGCGCATCCGGCGGATCGACCCGGCGCGTGCCGAGGTCGACTGGGTCATGGATCGAGAGAGCATGAGTTCCTTGTTGATTCCCGGGCGTCGCACGAACCATCCGGTCCGGCGCCGTCCCGCTGGTCCGCTCGGCGCGCAGGTTGCGCGAAATCGAAGCGGTGCTGGTGGCTGGTCGCCTGGGCGCGTCGCGGGAGCGGAGGTTGAGGTGCTCTGACCTGCGACGCCGCGCGGGCGTTGACTCATGGATCATGGATCAGAACAACCGTTCTGTCAAACGACCGAAGGTACGCTGCGGGCCGCCGATGGTAGGCTCCCGCCGATGACCGTGGAGCCGACGCCCACCAAGTCGAGCCGCAGCGAGCGCCGCCCGGCGGGCGGCCGCCGCCGGACCGACCGCGAGATCGTCTTGTTCGGGCTCGGGCTGCTGGCGATCGCGGCGTTCCTCGTCCTGCTTCCGGACCTCACCCCGCCCGAGGCGCAGGGTCTCGTCTCCGAGCGGATCCACGCTCGGATCGTCGAGCTCCAGCCGCCGACGGACCAGGCCGCTCCGACCGCGACGATCGAGTTCCTCGAGGGACCCCGCCGGGGTGAGCGCGAGACGGCCAATCTCGAGGGACCGTCGGGTCAGCTCCAGCTGCCGAACTACGTGGTCGGCGACGAGGTGGTCGTCTCGGTCGACGAGCAGCCGGACGGTACGACGACGTTCTCGGTCATCGATCGCTGGCGGCTGCCGCTCATGGGCGGGCTGGCCGTCCTGTTCGCGATCGTCACGATCGCCGTGGCCGGCTGGCGGGGGGTCCGATCGCTCGTCGCGCTCGCCCTGTCGCTGGTGCTTGCGATCCGGGTCCTGATCCCGCTCCTCCTCACCGGCTGGAACCCACTCGTGCTGGCGATCGGGCTCGGGACCGTGGTCACGGTCGTGTCGTTCGTCCTGACCCAGGGGCTCAACCGGATGACTGGATCCGCGATCGTCGGGACGATGGCTGGGCTGCTCATCACCGGCGCCCTCGCAGCGACGGTCTCGGTCCTCGCCCAGTTCACCCCGGCGCAGGGCTCGCAGGAGGTCCTGGCGATCAACCAGCTGGCCGGGAACACGATCGACCTGTCGGGACTGCTCCTGGCCGGCGTCGTCTTTGGCGGTCTCGGCGTGCTCAATGACGTCGCGATGAGCCAGGCGGCGACGGTCGAGGAGCTCCGCTCGGTCGATCCGACCATCGGCCGGCGGACGCTCTACGGCCGGACGATGAACGTCGGGATCGCGCACCTGTCGGCGACCGTCAACACGCTCGTGTTCGCCTATCTCGGGACGGCCCTGCCGCTGCTCGTCCTGTTCTCGATCCAGGTCCGCGGGCTCGGGTTCCCGCTCAACGAGGAGATCATCGCGGTCGAGGTCGTCCGGACCCTGATCGGCAGTGTGGGGATCGTCCTGACCGTGCCGATCACGACGGCGATCGCGGTGCGGGTCATTGGACCGAGCACCCGGCCCGTGTTCGGTGCGCCCCCGATGGCGCGCCGCGTCGATCCGGGCCCGGAAGCCGATCCGACGGTGGAACCAGAGCCCGAGGAGACGAGCGACCCTCCAGCGCCGGGGTCGGCTGGCTCGGCCGACCAGGCCCAGACGAGCACCCTGGGCCTCTAGGACCCGGCAACGCCCAGTGGCCTCTCAGCCGGGCGCCGTGGCGACGATCGAGATCACCTCCGCCCCGTAGCGATCGAGCTTGGTCGGGCCGACACCTGCGATCTCGGTCAGCTCGGCCAGGTCCCGCGGCCGGCGCTCGGCGATGGCGGCCAGGGTCGAGTCGTGGAAGATCACGTACGGCGGCACGGCATCGGCCCGGGCCCGCTCGAGACGCCATGCGCGGAGGGCCTCGAACAGCGCCGACTGACCGTTGCCGCCTACAAGGCTGAGCGACGACGACTCGCCGTGATTGGACGGCGTCGCCGCTCGGGCCGGTGACCCGGCGACGGCGGGCCGCGCGCCGGTCCCGGTCCGGCCCGCTGGCGGCATGACCTCGAGCAGGAACCTGGACCGACGCCGCTCGCTCGTTCGGCCGTCCCGGCGCCGGGCAGACGACAGCCAGAGGTGGATCCTCGCCCGGGTCAGCCCGACGTAGAGCAGCCGGCGCTCCTCCTCGACCTCGGCCGGCTCGTTCGCCTGGCGGATCGGGAGGATGCCCTCCTCGAGGGCGGGCAGGAAGACGGCGTCCCACTCGAGGCCCTTTGCCCGGTGATACGTCAGCAGCTCGACGCCGGAGCCGGCCGAGCCGTCGGCCTCGGCGGCAGCCCGACGAGCGACCTCGGCGAGGAAGGCGTCGGCGTCGGCATCCGGGTCGGCCGTCTCGAGCTCCCGGCCGACCTCGAGCAGCGCGAGCAGCGCCCCGTGCCGTTGGCGAGCCTCCTCGCCTGGTGGAACCTCGTCGGCGTGGAAGTCGAGCGCCCGCGCCCAGCTCGCCTCGAGCCGCTCGGTCAGCCCGGTCCGAGGCGCGGCCGCCCCCGGGCCCGCCGCTCGCTCGGTCTCGACGGGGAGCTCCACCCCGACGCGCCGGCTCGACCGGACGACCGCGATCGCCCGGCGGATCTCGGGCCGGCTGAAGAAGCGCTCGCCGCGGAGCTGGAACGGGACGCCGGCGGCCCGGAACGCGGCTTCGAACCCGACGAGCTGGCCGTTCGTCCGGACGAGCACGGCGACCTGGTCGGCGTCGACCCCGGCGGCGATCAGCCGGCGTGCCTCGGTCGCGATCGCGCGCTCCTCCTCGTCGCCGGTCGGGAACTGGCGGATCGTCGGCGGCGGACCGTCCGGCCGGGTCGGGACGAGCCGCTTGACCGGCTCGCGGTCGGCTGTGGCACGGGGGGCGCGGGCGAGGAGCCGGTTGGCGAGGGCCAGGACCTGGGGGGTCGAGCGGTAGTTCGTCTCGAGCCGGATCACGCGTGCCGACGGGTAGCGTCGGGTGAACCCGGTCAGCCACTCGGACGAGGCGCCGGTGAACGTGTAGATCGTCTGGTCGGCGTCGCCGACGACCGCCAGGTCCTCGCGTCCCCCGAGCCAGGCATCGAGGAGTGCCTGCTGGAGCGCGTTCGTGTCCTGGTACTCGTCGACGCTGAACCAGCGGTAGCGGTCGCGGACTTCCCGGGCCACGGACTCGTCGTCCTCGATCAGGCGCACCGTGAGCTCGAGCATGTCCTCGAAGTCGATCCGGCCCGTCCGCTCCTTGGCCGTCTCGTAGCGTCGGTAGAGCGGCGCGAACAACCGGGCCGGCAGCGGGCCATCGTGACCGTCCGCTTCGACCGTCGCCTCGTACGAGGCGGGTGGGACCCGGCGCGCCTTGGCCCACTCGATCTCCCCCGCCAGGTCGCGGACGGCCACGTAGCGGTAGCCACCGGGCAGCGCCCGGGCCAGGTCGACCAGCATCGAGACCTTCGAGTCGAGGATCCCGGGCAGTTCCAGCCCCGACGTCCGAGGCCAGAAGTGGCGGAGCTGGCGGAGCGCCGCGGAGTGGAACGTCGCCGCCGCGATCCCCGGTCGGCCGAGTGCCGCCAGCCGGTCGCGCATCTCGCCGGCGGCCTTGTCGGTGAACGTGACGACGAGGGCGTGGGTGGGCGCCACGGCGCCGGACTCGACGGCGTAGGCCACCCGGCGCGAGATCGCCCGGGTCTTGCCGGTTCCCGCCCCGGCCAGGATGCAGACCGGGCCGGTCGTGGCCAGGACCGCGTCACGCTGGGCCGGATCGAGATCGGCGAGCAGGTCCGCGGCGGAGTCGGGCACCCGATCATCGTAGCCGCGCTCCCTCACCGCTGGCTTACGGCAGCGGTCGCCGGGGCACGAGCAGCGCGTCCCGCCAACGTCGGCTATGCTGGCGCCTCGTGCTCCGACGGGCGCTACCGGTCTGCGCCTCAAGTCTTCCCACCGTCCGATCCCGAACCACCCACGCCCTGACCGGGCCCCGCTCGTGCGGGAGGGCCCGCTCAGGAGCGTTCGTTCATGTCATTCGCACCACTCGGGCTGACGCCCGAGCTTCTTCGCGCGGTCGCCGACGAGGGCTACACCGAGCCCACGGCCGTCCAGGCCGAGGCGATCCCGCTCATCCTCGAGGGCCGTGACGTCCTCGCCGGCGCCCAGACCGGCACCGGCAAGACCGCCGCCTTCGTGCTGCCGATCCTCCAGCGACTCAATGCAACCCGCGGCGATCGCATCCGGTGGCGCGGGCACCCAGACCGACCGACGCGCTGCCGGCCGGCCGGCAATCCGCTGCCTGATCATGGCCCCCACCCGCGAGCTCGCGATCCAGGTCGAGGAGAGCGTCCGGACCTACGGCGCCCGGCGGCCGATCCGTTCGGCGGTCATCTACGGCGGGGTCGGCTACGACGCCCAGGTCCGCGCCCTGCGGGCGGGGCCGGAGATCGTCGTGGCGACACCCGGCCGGCTGCTCGACCATGTCGGCCAACGGACGATCGACCTGTCGAGGGTCGAGGTTCTCGTCCTCGACGAGGCCGATCGGATGCTCGACATGGGCTTCATCCGCGACATCCGCAAGATCATCGCCCTCCTCCCGCCGCGTCGCCAGACGCTGCTGTTCAGCGCGACCTTCTCGAACGAGATCCGGCGCCTTGCCGACGGGATCCTCGACCGTCCCGCGGAGGTCCAGGTGACGCCGCGGAACACGACGGTCGAGCTCGTGCGTCAGGTCGTCCATCCGGTCGACCGCGAGCGCAAGCGCGAGCTCCTGAGCCACCTCGATCCGGACCGGACGGGTCGACCAGGCGCTCGTCTTCACCCGCACCAAGCACGGCGCCAACCGGCTCGCCGAGCAGCTCGAGCGGGACGGGATCGCCGCCGCGGCGATCCACGGCAACAAGAGCCAGCCGCAGCGGAACCGGGCGCTGGCCGATTTCAAGGCGGGCCGGGTGGCGATCCTCGTCGCCACCGACCTCGCCGCCCGCGGGATCGACATCGACGCCCTGCCCCACGTCGTCAACTTCGAGCTGCCGATGGCTCCCGAGGACTACGTCCACCGGATCGGCCGGACGGCCCGGGCCGGCATGGACGGCGACGCCGTGTCGCTCGTCTGCGTCGACGAATCGAAGCTGCTCTGGCAGATCGAGTCGCTGCTGCGGACGAAGATCGCGGTGGAGGTCGTCGCGGGCTTCGAGCCGGACCGATCGATCCGGCCCCAGCCGATCCGTCTCCAGACCGCCGCCGGACGACCCGCCGGTGGTCCAGCCAGGCACGGGCAGTCCGCCGCCCGGACTGCCCAGTTCGGCCACATGGGAAACCGGCCGGGCAGGTGCCGCGCCGGCGGGGCGGGGCAGGTGCCCCATCGATCGGGCCACGGCCAGCCGCGGCCGAACAGCCCCCATCGACCTGGTCAATCAATCGGCGCCTTCGCGCCGGCGGCGCGGCCGGGCAATCGTCCGGGCCGGTATGGTCGATCGGCTCCGTCGCGGCCAAGCGGTCGCCCGACCCACAACGACGGCGGGCCGGCGCACTACGGCGAGCGGCCTGGGCCCGCGCGCCCGATCACGGCGTTACCCGGCGAGCGGCTGGCTCGGTCGGCGCGCCGGGCTCCACCGTCGCGGCGAGGGCTGACGCGTCGACCCGTGGCGCCTGTCGAGGCCGCGATCAGCGGCGGTGGTAGCGCTCCAGGAGGGCGCTGACCTCCTCGCGGGCCTCGCGCCAGTCGGCCTGGTCGCCGATGATCGACGCCGCGGCACCCTGACCCCAGCGCGCAAGCTGGGTCATCGCGTTGACGATCGCGTCGTGCTGGAACGTCCGGCCCCGACCGCCGTCGACGACGCCCGTCACCAGGTAACGTCGGACGAGATCGAACGGCGCGTACCAGCGGCCGACCCGGATCCGGTCGCCCTGGCGGAGCGACTCGAGCCAGGTGTCGTCGCCGACCGGATGCCGGTCGTGCTCGGCGATGTGCTGGGCGATCGCGACGTGCCGGCCGCCCCGGCGAGCGAGGGCAGCAGGCCGTCGTCGGAGACCGTGACGTAGCAGATCGGACAGGTCGGTAGCTCGGCGTCGGCCCGCGGCGCCTGGCCGAACGGGATGCCGCATCGGCCGCAGATCGTCGCCCCCGGCCGGCTCGGCCCACGACCGCACTGGCGGCACGAGACCGGGATCGGGTCAGGCGCGTGATCGCGCCGCAGGTTCAGCATCGGATCGCGGCGGATGGAGGTGATCCGACGGGGGTGGCGGGCCAGCTGGATCCGACGAGCGGCGGCATCGTCGCGAACCGTAGCCGCCGAAACCGGCGCCCTGGCATCCCCCGATCGGGGGCCGGTCGTTGGCCGTTCGTCCCGGCCAGATCAGGACTGCGCGGGCGCTCCGTCTGGCCGAACGTACGGGCGATCTGCCAGAGCGACTGGCGCCGGAGGACCCGGCGCTCGAAGCCGGCCGCCCGGATCAGGCCATCCATCTCGGACTCCGAGTGGATGTGGATTCGCAGCGCATCGCGGGTGAGCCGGAACCAGCCGTTCGCGACCCGGGCCCCGATCCGGGTCCACCAGGAGTCGCGCGGATAGACGAGCCCGAGCATCCGCCGGGCGTGTTCGACGGACGTCCCGAGGAGGGCCGGCATCGCGTCGTAGCAGCAGACCGCCCGGACCAGCGTGACGACGTCCGCGGCCGGGATCGTCGCGGCGAGGACGACGAAGTCACCGCGGCGATAGGCAACCCGGCCCTGGAGACCGCGTCGCTCGGCCTCGTGCTGGGCGACGGCGACGTAGGCCTCCGACACCTCGACGGCCTCGGCCTTGGCCGCCCCGGCGGCGAGCAGCTCGAACGGCACGGCGCCGACCCCGCCGCCGATGTCGAGGATCGTCGCATCCTCGATCCCTTCGGCCCGGATCGCCTCGAGGAGCGCACGGGTCGTCCGATCCGGCCCGTCGCGGAGGTAGCTCCGAAGGTCGTCTCGAGCCGTCCGCTCGTCGAAGACGTTGCCCGAGCCCGGGCAGTCGCAGCTGGCCATCGCCCCGAGTCTACGCGACCGTTCACGCGGGCACGTCGGGCGCATCCTGGGAGATCGGACGCCGGACCGGCCGCGAGCCGCCGCCCCGCGTTCGACTCGATGCGGCACCATGGGCGGATGGCGCGACGCTGGAACGGCTGGGGCGATGAGGCGGTCAGCGCGACGATCCCGCGCGAGGCGCTGGCCCACCTCGAGGGGATCGTCGGTCCGGGCGACCGCACCCAGGACGCGAACCTGGCCGACGTCGTCGCGGCGGTTCCCGCCGGCCGCCTGCCAGACCACGCGCTCGTCGTCGAGCGATCCGGAGGACCGGGTCCGCCACGCCCGTGGCCAGAGCCTCGGCGACTGGGTCGCGCTTCGAAGCGGCCGGCTCGGGCGCGTCCCGGACGGGATCGGTCGTCCGACCTCGCCTGACGAGGTCCGCGGACGCCTGCTCCGGTACGCCGCGGAGGTCGACGCCGCGGTCGTGCCGTACGGCGGCGGCGACGAGCGTCGTCGGCGGCCTGTCGCCAGCCGACCTGGGCCGGCCCGCGAGTGGCGACCAGCCGATCCTGGCCGTCGATCTCGAGCGGCTGGCCGGGCTGCGCGTCGTTCGACGAGGCGAGCGGCCTCGCGACGTTCGGTGCCGGCGTCGACCGGTCCGGCGCTCGAGGCGGCGCTCCGGGCCCGGGGCCGGATGCTGGGTCACTAGCCGCAGTCCTGGGAGTTCTCGACGCTCGGCGGCTGGGTCGTCACCCGCTCGTCCGGCCAGCGCTCGCTCGGCTTCGGCCGGATCGAGGCGCTGTTCGCCGGCGGACGGCTCGAGGCCCCGGCCGGCACCCTCGACCTGCCGACCCATCCGGCCTCGGCTGCCGGCCCCGACCTCCGCCAGGTCGTCCTCGGGTCGGAGGGTCGGCTCGGGATCGTGGCCGAGGCGACGGTCCGGACGGTGCCGATGCCGGACTACGAGCGAACGATCGCGCTGTTCATCGCCTGACTGGGAACGCGGGATCGACGGCCGTCCGCGAGCTGGCCGGGGCCCGGCTGCCGCTGTCGATGGTCCGGTTGTCGACGCCGCCGAGACGCGGACCACCCTGCGCCTGGCCGGCCAGCGGCGGCGCCTCGGCCTGGCGATGCGGCTGGGTCCGACGACGCGGAGCCGGGCCGGATCCGCTGCCTGTTGCTCGTCGGGCTGGCCGGCCGGACCCGGGTGGCCGAGGCGACGGCCGGCGAGGCGTCGAAGATCGTTCGGAAGCACGGCGGCGTCCCGGCGCCCGACGCCTTCGGTCGGGCCTGGGAGGCCAGCCGGTTCCGGAGCCCGTACCTGCGCAACGCGCTGTGGGATGCCGGCTATGCGGTCGACACGCTCGAGACCGCGGCCGACTGGGCGCCGAGCGCCGGAGCTGGCCGCGGCGATCGTCCAGACGCTCGACCGCGGGGCTCGAGGGCGAGAACGAGCGCGTCCACGCCTTCAGCCACCTGTCCCACGTCTACGCGTCCGGGACGGCCATCTACGTCGACCTACGTCTTCCGCCAGTCGCCGCCGGCCCGGAGGGGACCCTCGGCGCTGGCTCGCGCTCAAGACCGCCGCGAGCCAGGTGATCGTCGAGCACGGCGGGACGATCAGCCACCAGCACGGCGTCGGGCGCGACCACGCGCCCGTACCTGGCCGCCGAGAAGGGCGAGCTCGGGATGGCCGCGCTGCGACGATCGTCGCGCCCGGTTCGATCCCGACGGGATGATGAACCCGGGCGTGCTCCTCGGGGCTCCGTGCCGGCGTCGACCGGGCCGACCCCGGTGACCGCCGCCGACCAGATCCTCGCGATCGACTGCGGGACGCAGAGCGTCCGGGCGCTCGTCTTCGATCCCGCGCGGCGAGATCGTCGGCCAGGCCCGGATCCCGATCGAGCCGTACGTCTCGCCGCAGCCCGGCTGGGCCGAGCAGGACCCCGAGATCTGGTGGCGAGCGATCGGCGAGGCCAGTCGACGGGTCCTCGCCGAGCCGGCCGTCCGACCGCTCGGCGCTCGCCGGGGTTGCGCTGACGACCCAGCGCGCGCACGGTCGTCGTCGTCGACGCGGCCGGCGATCCCGCTTCGGCCGGCGATCGTCTGGCTCGACCAGCGCCGGACCGAGGGCCTGCCGCCGATCGGCGGCGCGACGGGCCTCGCGTTCCGGGCGCTCGGCGTCCGCGAGACGGTCGCGGCGTTCCAGGCCGACTGCCGAGGCCAACTGGATCCGCCGCCACCGAGCCCGAGGTCTGGGCCGCGGACCGCCGGCTACCTGTTCGCTCTCGGGCTTCCTGACCAGTCGGCTCGTCGGCCGGTGGGTCGACTCGGTCGCGCTGCCAGGTCGGCTACGTGCCGTTCGACTACAAGCGGCTGGCGTGGGCCCGGCCGGGCGACTGGCAATGGACGGTCGCGCCGATCGACCCGGCGATGCTGCCCGAGCTCGTGCCGCCCGGCGGTCGCCTCGGCGAGCTGACGCCGGCCGCCGCCGAGGCCACCGGGCTGCCGGCCGGGCTGCCGGTGATCGCCGCGGCCGCCGACAAGGCCTGCGAGGTGCTCGGGGCCGGGCGCGCTCGACCCGACGATCGGGGCCCTGTCGTACGGCACGGCGGCGACGATCAACACGACCCACCGACGCTACGTCGAGGCGATCCCGCTCGTCCCGCCCTATCCGGCGGCGATCCCCGGCGCGTGCAACCTCGAGATCCAGGTCTAGCGCGGCTTCTGGATGGTCGAGTGGTTCAAGCGCGAGTTCGGCGACCGCGAGGTGGCCCGGGCGGCGGCGATCGGGCGTCGAGCCGGAGGTCGCTGTTCGACGAGCTCGTCCGGGCCGTCCCGCCCGGCTCGATGGGCCTGACGCTCCAGCCGTACTGGTCGCCGGGCGTCCGCGATCCCGGGGCCCGAGGCGAAGGGCGCGATCATCGGCTTCGGCGACGTCCACACCCGGGCCCACCTCTATCGGGCGATCCTCGAGGGGCTGGCCTACGCCCTGCGCGAGGGCGCCGAGCGGACCGAGCGGCGGGCGAAGATCCGGCTCACGCGAGCTGCGCGTGTCCGGCGGCGGCGCGCAGAGCCCGGCGGCGGTCCAGCTGGCGGCCGACGTGTTCGGCCTGCCGACCGGGCGGCCGCACACCTACGAGACGTCCGGCCTCGGGGCGGCGATCGACGCCGCGGTCGGGCTCGGGATCCATCCCGACGTTCGAGGCCGCGGTCGCGGCGATGACCCGGCGTCGCCGAGGTCCGCGAGCCGGACCCGGCGCCCACGCGACCTACGACGAGCTCTACCGCGAGGTCTACCGGCGGATGTACCCGGCCCTCAAGCCGCTCTACGGCGCGATCCGCGGGATCACCGGCTACCCGCCGACGGTCTGAGCCTCGGCCGGACTGGGCTCGGCCGGACTGGGCTCGGCCGGACTTCGGCGGCTCGGCCGGACTGGGCTCGGCCGGACTGGGCTCCGCGGATCCGGCCTCGGCAGCGGGTCCGTCGTGGCCGGGTCGACCCCGGCGCCCGGGGTGTATGTGTCCTGGACGATGATCGACTCGGCGCCCGGGAAGAAGAACCCGAGCTCGAGGTCGCTCTCGACCCGCTCGACGACATAGCGATTGACCCAGGCCAGCCCGTGCTCGATCGAGCCGCCATCCGGTTCCGCCGCGAGCGACAGCTTGACGTGATCGAGGAGGACGAACGAGCCGGTCGGTCGCGCAAGCGCTCGGGCGGGATCGAACCCGGGCATCGTCGGCATCCGGCCCGTGACGAGGTACGGGCCGCAGACGAGCACGACGTCGTGCCAGGCCGGGTGGACGATGACCGGGGTGTCGGCCGGCGCGACCACGACGAACAGGTCGTCGGTGGCGACCCTGACGCCGGACGATGGATCGGAGATCGGGGCGGATCCGTCGAGCGGGGCGAGATGGCCCTGGGTCACCTCGAGCTCGCGCTGCGAGCTCGATGATGTCGCCGAGCCGGGCATCACCGGTCGCCGATCCCCCGGCGAACCCCTTCGGACGTATAGGCCTCGAACCGGATCGGCATGTCGGACTCCCCGGCGTGGCGCCCACCCTCCCACGGATGCGGGAGATCGAACAGACCCCCGGGGTACCACGGGTTGCGATCCGTTGGTACCCGTCAATAGGGCGGCCAGGGACGGCCGGCCAGTCGGTCGGAGGCTGGGGGAACCGGCCCGAGCCGAGCAGCTCGTCGAGCCGGGAACGGGTCGCCGCCACCTCTTCGGGGTCGAGGAGCTTGAGGAGCGCCGTGCCGAGCCCGCGGTCGAGCTCCGCGTCCGAGCTGGGCCATGACCTCGAGCTCGGGCGGGGCGATCGGCGTCCCCGCCAGCGCCCAGAGGACGGTCCGCAGCTTCGGATCGACCGAGAAGCAGACGCCGTGGTCGACGCCGTAGAGGTGGACGTCGCCATCCTCTCGAACGGGCAGGATGTGACCGCCCTTCCGATCCGTGTTGTTGAGCACCGCGTCGAGCAGGGCCATCCGGCGCAGCCGCACGTCGTGCCGTCTCGACGAGCCCCCAGGCGTCGATCGATGGGTCCTCGTCGATCCAGAGCTGGACCATTCCCGGACCGGCTGGGCCGTCGCGCAGGACCGTCGGCGGAACGATCGCCCAGCCGGTCGCCTCGGAGACCAGGTAGGCGGCCACCTCGCGGTGAGCGAGCGTTCCGTCGGGGAAGTCCCACAGCGGCCGCTCGAACGCGATCGGCTTGTAGACGACGGCCGCCATCGCCTGGTCGTGCCGGCGACCTCGTCGCCGAGGAGTCGCCCGAGGAGGCCGCCGGAGGCACCGAGCCGGCCGGCGGGCTCGCCGTCCTGGGTCGCCAAGCCGGACGATCCCGACGAGCGCGGCGTTCGACGAGACGGTTAGGCGGCCACGCACCTCGAGCTCCCCCTCGCGGAGAAGCCGAAGCGGGTCCACGCCTAGTTCAGGTAGGCGTTCGGTCGAGCGCAGATGTGGCCCTGCGGATCGAGCGGCTCGCCGCACCGCGGGCAGAGCGGGCGCCCGGCAGCGACGACCCGGGTTGCGCGTTCGACGAACGCCCGGGCGGTCGGTCCGTCGATCCGGATCCGGACCAGGTCGGGACCGTCGGGATCCTCGTCGGTGTCGTCCGGCGACGACTCGCCGTCCTCCGGGAGGGCGGCCGCCTCGATCACCACCCGATCGTCCTCGCCGTCCCAGGCGAGCGCCATCGCGCCCACCCGGAAGGCCTCGACGAGCGGCTCGCCGAGCGGAGCGTCATCCGCCCTGGCCGGGTCGGCTTCGGCCGGGACGCTGTCGACGCCGCGGTCGGACAGGATGTCGAGCAGCGCATCGAGCTGCTGGGCGAGGACCGCCACCTGCGACTTCTCGAGGACGACGCTGACGACATCGCCGCCCTTCCTGGCCTGGAGGAAGAACGTCCGGCCTCCCGGCTCGCCGACCGTGCCGGCAACGAAGCGGTCGGGACCATCGAACGTGTAGACGCGACGGGGCATGACCTGACTCTACGACATCTTGGCCGGACGGCCCGAGCGCCCGTCAGCTGACGGACTGCGGGCGCTCCGCACCTTCTTATTCGTCGGGACGAGGTCGGTCGGATCGCTGCCGGTGTCGTTCAAACGGAGGACCGTGGCCCCGTCCGGACCGTAGCGGATGACGCTCGAGCGACCCGGGTCCCACCGCCAGCCGAAGATAGGCGTCGAAGCCGATCCCCAGTGCATCGGCCAGCATCGCCCGGATCGGGTCGGCGTGACTCGCGATGGCGTACGTGGCATCCGATCCGAGGCGCTCGTTCCAGTCGCGGACGGCGGCCACCGCCCGGGCGCCCATCTCGTGGAGCGCCTCGCCATTCGGGAAGCGGAACGACGACGGATCGACGTGGATGGACTTCCAGAGCCGTTCGCGTCGCAGCTCCTTGAACGTCCGGCCGGTCCAGTCGCCGTAGCGGACGTCGCCGAGCCGCTCGTCGAGCTCGAATGGCGGTGGCGGCTGGCGTCCGGCGGCGATCGCCTCGGCAGTCTCCCGGCAGCGCTCGAGCGGCGAGCTGACGATCGCGGCCAACGAGATTGGCCGCAGTCGCGCGGCCAGCATCGCCACCTGGGCTCGGCCCGTCGCGTCGAGCGAGATCCCCGGCGTCCAACCGACGAGGGTCGAGCTGGTGAGCGCGGTCAGGCCGTGGCGGACGAGGAGGACGGTGGTCACGGGACCGCCATGATAGGCGAGAGCCCTCGGCGAGCGGGACGGGGTATGGTCGCGATCATGGTCCATCGTCTCGTGCGATCGGCAGCGCTGAGCGTGCTCCTCGGCCTCGGGGTCCTCGGCTGCGGGTCCGCGCCGGATGTGGTTCCGGGCGTCTCTCCGGCCGCGGCCGACGGTGGCGTGGCCGGGCCGTCACTGGCCATCGCCGGCGAAACGTTCCGGCCGACGGGCCCGACCGAGCCGGCGCGGGTGGTCCGGATCGTCGACGGCGACACGATCGTCGTCAATGTCGGCGGCCGTGACGAGCATCTCCGCTACATCGGGATGGACACGCCCGAGACGGTGAAGCCCGGCTCGTCGGTCGAGTGGATGGGTCCCGAAGCCAGCCGGGCGAACGCCGGCCCTCGTCGCCGGCCGGACGGTCATCCTCGAGAAGGACGTGTCCGAGACCGACCGCTACGACCGGCTCCTGCGCTACGTCTGGCTCGTCGACGGCGACCGCTGGACGCTCGTCAACCTCGAGCTCGTGCGGCAGGGCTTTGCCCAGGTCGAGACCGATCCACCGGACGTCAAGTACGCCGACCGGTTCGTCGCCGCCGAGCGGATGGCTCGCGACGCCGGGCGTGGCCTGTGGGGCGCCCCCGCACCGGCTGGTTCGTGATCCCCGCGTCGATCGATGGCCGCATCCGGGCCGAGTCAACTGATTTGGGGTGTCCCGAGGCACCGACCAGGGTCTTCGTGCGAGCCAATTGAGGGTCTCGTGGCCCCCTCTCGGGGGCGCTTGCCAACGGGCCGACTATGATCGGGCCCATGCCACAGGCTGTGCGGTGGATGTCATGACCCTCGAAGCGTCGGCCCGCTCGGTCCGGTCCTTCGCGCTGGCACGGTTCGCTTTGCTGGCGATCGTCTGCCTGGCGGTCGCCCACGATGCGGTCTTCGCGCTGGAGAACGGGGTCGGGGCAGGGTTCGCCGCGGCGATGCGCAACGGCGGGCCACGACGGGTACTGGCCGTTCTTCTCGGTACTCGTGGTCGTCGCGGGAACGGTCCTCGGGTTGCGTGCGGTTGTCCGCCTGGGCCGCCTCGGCCGGCTGGCAGATCGGCGCCCGCGGCGCCCCGGAGCGATTACCGGGCTTCCCACGACACGCGGGTATCTGGCCGAGTTGTCCGGCCTGTGGATCCTGCTGTTCGGCACGGTGGCCGTCGCGTTCGCCCTGCAAGAGAACCTCGAGCACGTCCTCGGCCATGGTCACCTCATCGGCCTCGGTGCCCTCATCGGGCCCGAGCATCCGCTTGCCCTGCCGGTCATCGGCCTGGTGGCCCTCGCGGCGTCGGCGCTCGGTGCTCTCGTCCGCCTGCGGATCGCGCTGCTCGAGGCGCGCGTCGGGGCTCACCCACGCCGAGATCGTCCTCGCCGTCACGCCGCACGAAGGCCGGCTCCCGGCTGGGCGATCGTCGCTGCCCTCCGCATCCGAGCCTGGTCGCTCGTCCGGCTCGATGCCGGGCGAGCCCCGCCGCTGCCCTCCTGACCAACCCATCGTGCGGTTCCGGGTCCTCCCCGGTCGCCGCGCGAGCAGCCCGGCGCTCCGACGATGCCGGAGGCGCCACGCGATCAGGAGTGAACCAGTCATGAACCTGTCCATTGCCGCGCGCCGGACCATGGTCCGGCGCCTCGGCAGCGCCGGCCTTGCCGGTCTTCTCATCGGATCGGTCGTCGTTCCGGTCCTCGCCCACGAGGAGCGCGACGTCGGCGACTACTCGTGGGAGGTCGGGCTGATCGACGAGCCCGTCTACGTCGGCCAGAGCAGCGGCCTCGAGTTCCACGTGACCAAGGCCGACCAGCCGGTGTCCGGACTGGACGCCACGCTCAAGGCCGAGGTGATCTACGGGGAGGCGAAACGCGACCTTCCGCTCGTCGAGCGCGAGGAGGATCCTGGCTGGTACCAGTCGGTGTTCATCCCGACCGCAGCGGGCAAGTACACCTTCCACATCTTCGGCACGATCGAGGGGAATGCGGTGGATGAGTCGTTCACCTCGAGCCCGGATGGCTTCAACGAGGTCCAGGAGGCGGCATCCGGGCAGTTCCCGGTGACGCTGCCCACCGCAGCCGAGCTGTCGGCCGAGGCGAAGAAGGGGGCCGACGCTGCCAGCCAGGTGACGATCGCGCTGATCCTCGGCGGCACCGGCCTCGTGGTCGGTCTGCTCGCGCTCGGCGTTGCGCTAGCCTCGCGACGCCGCTCCGTGGGGTAGCGTTCGTCTCGATGCGATCCCAGGCGGCCGCTCGCCGGACGCTCCTCGCGTTCAGCGCGGCCGCGTTGCTCCTCGTCTCCGGCCCGGTCCTCGCCGGGCCGGAGATCGACCGCGCCGCCGGGCTCCTGGTGCTCGGTCACTCGCAGCTGGTCTCGAGCTCGCCGGGGGCGGGCGACGTCGTGGCGGTCGCGCCGACCGAGATCCGGCTCGTGTTCAGCGAGCCGATCGACCCGAACTACACCTCGCTCGACCTGCTCGACGGAACCGGGAAGGCGATCCTGGTCGACGCCGGCGCACCCGATCCAGCCGATCCGCGGACGCTCGTCGCGCCGATCGCGGCGGGTACAGCGCTCCCGACCGACACCCTCTACACGGTGAACTGGCGCGCCCTTTCGGCCGCCGACGGGCACACCACCGACGGCTTCCTGACGTTCGGGGTCGGAAACGTTGCGATCGGCACGGGCGGGACCAGCGGGGTCAACGGCTCAGGGGCATTGCATGGCGGTCATTCCGGCGGGACGGCGGCGGCCGAGATCCAGGGCAAGGTGCTCGCCTACGGCGGGTCGATGCTCGCCCTCGGGCTGGCGATCCTGGCCTGGCTCGTCCTGCGGCCCGCGCTCGGTCGGATCCCACGAGGGGCCGCCTATGGTTCCGGCATCGCGCTTCTCGTTGGCGCGGCGGGGTGCGTGCTGCTCGTCGTGGTCGCGGCAGACTCGCTCCCCGGCGGAGGCGGAGCGAATGGGACGGACTACATCCGATTTGCCAGCGGGTCGCGCGTTGGCCAACTGATGTCCGCCAGGGTTGTTGTCGGGGTGCTCGGCGGGATCGTCGTCCTGATCGTTGCGCGGCTGGGAAGTGGCCGCGCGGCCGGCCCTGCGCTCGTCGTCGGCGGCGTTGCCGGGCTGGTGGGCCTCATGCTCACCGCCGCCGGCGGCCACGCCTCGGCGTTCGTCTCGCCGGTCCCGGTGATCATGGACGTCGTCCATCTGGCCGCGGCGAGCATCTGGCTCAGCGGCCTGGTGATGCTCGGCGCTCTCACCGACTTCGGAGGCGGGAGCCGGCTCGAGCCGGGAGCGTTGCGCAAGGTCATCCCGCGCTTCTCGGCCCTGGCCCTCGTCTCGGTCGTGATCCTCGCCCTGACCGGAATCTATGCGGACTGGGTCCAGACCCGCGACCTGCTCGGGTTCGACACGCCGTACGGGATCAACCTGCTCGTGAAGATCCTGCTGTTCGCGGCCGCCCTGCTATTCGGCCTGGCCAACTACCTCGATGGCGGCCGGGAGATCGGCAGGCGCCTGAGCCTGTCGCGCCGGTTGCTCGCCGAGCTCATCCTTGGCGTCGCCGTCCTGGCCGTTACGGCAAACTTGACGAGCGGATCGCCGACGAGCGGCGACCGGCCGATCGAGATCGCGCCCGCCGCGAGCTCGGTCGTCTCGGCCGAGCCGGCGAGCCTGGCGATCCTGCCCGGTCGCCCCGGGCCGAACCGGTTCCTGGCCGGCCTGCCGGTCGCCCCGACCGAGGGAACGGTGGTCGAGCTCGTGCTTCAGCGACTCGATCTCGATCGCGGCACGTCGCGGACGACGATGCGCCCCGACTTCAGCCGCCCGAGCCCGACGTTCGTGACCGATGCCAGCCTGCCGGTCGGCAGCCGCTGGGATGCGACGGTGATCGCGACGACTGGATCCGGGCCGGAGACCGCCCGCCAGCGGTTCGTGTTCGCCCTCGACGCCGACGGCATCGCCGAGGGTCGGGCCACGCCGCCCATCGATCCGGGTGGCCTGGCTGCGCTCCTCCTGCTCGTGCTCGGAATCGTCGGGCTCGGGTATGGGCTCGGCGGCGGAACGCTGCCACGAACGCTTCCGGACGCCTCGCGCCCCGCCCTGGTCGGAGCGAGCGTCACCGGGGTCGCGCTCGGCCTGGCCGCCATCCTGATCGGAGGACCGAGGTGATCCCGCACGGCATCCTGCTGTCCGCGTCGCCGGTCCCGCCCGGTGGCGGCAGCGCGATCACGATCGGGCTCATCGTCGGCATCCAGCTGACCGTGACTGCCGTCCTGCTGGCGGCCTTCTCGGGCTACATCCGGGATCGACGTCCGGTCTGGGCGGCCCGTGCCCGGCTGGGCGCGGTTGCCGCGGCGATCCCCGCGCTCATCCTGGTCGTGTCGGGCATCCTCGACTTCAGCGGTGGCTCGACCGCCGTTGCGAATCCCGTCCCCGATACCGTCGACTCGGTCGACGCCGGGGCGGTGCTGTACGAGGCCAACTGCGCCCGCTGCCACGGCGTCGACGCGCTCGGTGGCGGTGTCGATGCCGGGACGACGCAGATCCCCCCGCCAAACCTTCGAAGCGGTCACCTCGACCAGCACACCGACGCCGACATCTACCTCTGGATGTCCGAGGGCCTGCCCGGTGGCATGCCTGCCTGGTCGGGCACGTTGACCGAGACCGACCGCTGGAACCTCGTGAACTACCTGCGAGCGATCAATGGCCGCGGCCCCTCACCCGCACCGAGTGCCTCGTCGTCGACCGGTCGGGCTCCGGAGGTGGCCGGCCTGGCCGTCTCGGGGGCCGTCGGGTCAATGCTCCTCGGGTTGCTCGGTGTATCGCTCGGCCGGTCGAGATGGCGTCGCCCGTCGCGCCGCGATCACGAGACCGGTCGCGACCGCGGCGACGAGTAGGACGCCCAGTCCGGCCAGCGGCACCAGGCCCGGCTCGACCGGCGAACCCGGCCCGGTCGCCGGGCCCCCGATCGCGATGGGTCCGTCGGGCGGGATGAGCCAGAACGGGAACGATTCGTCGATCGGATCGCCCTCGACAGTACCGACGAGCCGCAGGTCATACAGGCCCTCGGTTCGCGCCGAATAATCGGCCTCGTAGTGGCCCGCGTCCTCACGCTCGACGAAGGCGAGGGGCTCGACCACTCCGTCGCGGCTCACCTCGGCCCTGAGCGTTCGATCGGCTCCATCGACCCGGCGACCGGCCTCGGTCACCCAGAGCTCGAACCCGTAGCGCGGTCCCTGGAGGAACGGCTCGCCGATCTGGCCGATGAGCAGGGTGAAGCGGCCGACGGTACGCTCCGAGTGGGCGAGTGCCGGCTGGGCAGCGACAAGCCAGAGCGAGGCGACGACGATCGCCGTCAGGAGTCGACCCATCGTCATGGCCGTTCGGCGCGGCCTTGGCGGATCGCCACGATCAGGACCCCGATCAGGACCACGACGAGCAGCGCGTAGAGGGCCCATTCGATCGGGCTGTGCGGCCCGTGGTGATCCATGACGCCGCGAGAGGGGAGGGCTGGACCGACCACGATCGAGAGCAGGGTGACACGGCCGATGGGCACCATCGCAGCGTCACGATAGTCGACGATCCGGCTACGTCGAGTCCCCGACCCGAGTGGACGGTGCCGTCCGTCACCACTCGCCTCTAGACCCGGCGGTACGCCCGGACCGACAGCGGCACGAAGGCGACGAGGATCAGGCCGATCCAGAACAGGGGCGGGAGGATCGTGTCGAGCGTGGCCGTCCCGCTCAGCAGCGTCCGGCTGGCGTTGACCGTGACCGTGATCGGGTTGATCTCGGCGATCGGCTGGAGCCAGGTCGGCATCGTGTCGATGGGGACGAATGCGCTCGAGCAGAACGTCAGCGGGAAGATCCAGATGAACCCGGCCGCCTGCACCGACTCGGTGTCCTTGACCAGCAGGCCGATGAGCGCCGAGATCCAGCTGAAGGCATAGCCGAACAGGATGACGAGCACGAGCATCAGGATGAACGCCGGCAGCCCGCCGGTCAGCGGGGTGAACCCGACCAGGACGCCGACGACCGTCATCAGCAGGACGACGAAGACGTTCCGGATCATGTCGGCGAACGTCCGCCCGGCGAGGACCGCCGAGCGCGCCATCGGCAGCGACCTGAACCGGTCGATCATCCCGCGCCCGAGGTCCTCCGCCAGGCCGATCCCGGTCGCGGTCGAGCCGAAGACTGCCGTCTGGACGAAGATTCCGGGCATCAGGAAGTTGACGTAGTTGCCGCCCGGGACCGACGCCGCGATCGCCCCGCCGAACACGAACACGAAGAGCAGGACGAACATCACCGGCTGGATCGTCGAAAACACGAGCAGCTGCGGGATCCGGATGTACTGGAGGAGGTTGCGCCAGGTCATCGCGGCCGCGTCGGCGAACGTCCAGTAGAGCTCGGCGCGTCGTGGCGCGGCCGGCGGGACCGTCGTGGTCGGGCGGGTCGTGGCGGTCATGCGGGCGTCCCTCCCGGGCGTGGCCCGCGGCGACGGATCGGCCGGCCGGGTCGGCTGCCGTTGCCGCCCTCGCTCTCGTCGTCCTCTTCGGTCGGCCCGCCCTCGGCGTGGTGGCCGGTGAGGGTGAGGAACACGTCGTCGAGCGTCGGCCGATGGAGGCTGAGCTCACCGACGGTCAGCCCGGCCGCATCGAGCCGCCGGACGGCCTCGGCGAGCATCGCCGAACCGCCGTCGACCGGGAGTCGAATCGCGTGCGCCTCGTGGTCGAGGACCGGCTCGGCCGACGCGAGGTCGCGGAGCAGCTCGAGCACCCGGTCGAGGTCGCCCTGGCGATCGGCGACCTTCGTCAGCCGGATCTCGACGACTTCGCCGCCGATCCGTGCCTTGAGCTCGTCCTGGGTGCCCTCGGCGATGACCCGGCCGAGGTCGATGACCGCGATCTTGTCGGCCAGCCGGTCGGCCTCCTCGAGGTACTGGGTCGTGAGCAGGATCGTCGTGCCCTCGGCGACGAGGCCGGCAATGACCTCCCACAGGGCGATCCGGGAGCGCGGGTCGAGCCCGGTCGTCGGCTCGTCGAGGAACAGGACGGACGGATGGCCGACCAGGCTGGCGGCCAGGTCGAGCCGGCGCTTCATCCCGCCCGAGTACGTCCGTGCCGGCCGGTCGGCGGCGTCGGCCAGCTCGAACCGCTCGAGCAGGTCGGCGGCCCGGGTTCGGACCTCGGCGACGTTCATGTGGTAGAGCCGGCCGACCAGGACGAGGTTCTCGCGCCCGGTCAGGTTGCCATCGACTGCAGCGAACTGGCCGGTCAGTCCGATGACCCCGCGCAGCGCACTGGAGTCGCGGACCACGTCGTAGCCGGCGACGGTCGCCCGCCCGCCGTCCGGCGAGAGCAGCGTGGTCAGGATCCGGACGGCCGTCGTCTTGCCCGCGCCGTTCGGACCGAGCAGCCCGAGCACCGTGCCTTCTTCGACGCTCAGGTCGATCCCGGCCAGGGCATGGACATCGCCGTATGACTTGGTCAGACCGACCGCCTCGATCGCGACTGGTGCCATGGAGTCTCCTCGGTGCGGCCCTGACGGGAGCGGTCATGGTACCGAGGCTGGCCGGAGGCGGCCAGCAGCCCCGTCTTGCGGGGCGTGGTCCGGGTACGCTTCGGCCGTGACCAATCGAGCGTTCGCACGACCCGGCAGCGAGGCGCCCTGGCAACCCTCTGCAGCCGACCGGGCCGACTCGCGACCAGCCCGGTTCGTGCGGGACACGCTCGCGGGAACGACCGAGGCGACGGCCGATCCCGCCGGCGCGGGGCTCGAGCAGCTCCAGGCCCGGGCGCTGTCCGATCCGGGCTGGTTCTGGGGGGCCGCGGCCGACGATATCGGCGTGGCCTGGCAGCGCCGTCCGACGGCCGTCCTCGACCTGGCCGGCGGACCGGCCCGGGCGCGCTGGTGGACCGGCGGCGCGTTCAACCACGCGGTCGCGGCCACCGAACCGTGGGCCGCCAGTCGACCCGACGACGCGGCGCTCGCCTGGGAGGGCGAGGACGGAACGACGAGGACGTTCAGCTGGCGCGAGCTCGATCGCGAGGTCCGCCTGGCCGCCCGACGGCTCGAGGCCGCCGGCATCGGCGAAGGGACCCGCGTCGGGATCCTCCTGCCGATGCTTGCCGAGACCGCGGTCGCCGTTCTCGCGCTCGGCCGGCTGCGGGCGATCTTCAGCCCAATCTTCAGCGGCTACGCCGCACCGGCGGTGGCCGCCCGGTTGAACGCATTTGAGGCGACCCACCTGATCACCGCCGATGGCTTCCTCCGGCGGGGCGCGATCATCCCCGCTCAAGCCGGTCGCCGACGAGGCCGTCGGGGCGGCGCCCTCGGTCCAGACCGTCATCGTCGTGCGCCGAATGGGTCGCGACGCCCTCGAAGTGTCGATGGCCCCGGGCAGGGACGTCGAATGGGCGGCCGGGCCGACCGACGGCGAGGCTGGCGCCCTGGAGGCGAGCTCAGATCCGGTCCCGGCGACCGATCCCGAGGCGCCTTACATGGTGATCTACACGTCCGGCACGACCGGGCTGCCCAAGGGCACCGTCCACGTCCATGGCGGGTTTCCGCTCAAGGCCGCCCAGGACCTCGCCCACACGTTCGACCTGCGCCGGGGCGACGCCCTGTGCTGGTTCACCGACCTCGGCTGGATGATGGGTCCGTGGGCCATCAGCGGCGCGCTGCTCCTCGGCGCCCGGCTCGTGATGTATGAGGGCGCCCCGGATTGGCCGGACGCCGGACGGCTGTGGTCGCTCGTCGCCCGCCACCGGATCACCCACTTCGGGCTGAGCCCGACGCTCATCCGGGCGCTCCGGATCCACGGCGAGACGCCCGTCCGCGACCACGACCTGGGCTCGCTCCGGGTCATCGGCTCGACCGGCGAGCCGTGGAACCCGGACCCCTGGCGGTGGTGCTTCGAGGTCGTTGGCGGAGGACGGCTGCCGATCGTCAACTACTCCGGTGGGACCGAGATCGGCGGTGGCATCGTCGGCTGCTCGCTGCTCCGGCCGATCCGCCCGACGAGCTTCAACGGCCCGTGCATCGGGATGGCCGCTGACATCGTCGACGCCAGCGGGCGGTCCGTCCGAGGCGCCGTCGGCGAGCTCGCGATCCGCGCGCCGTGGCCAGGCATGACCCGCGGCTTCTGGGCCGAGCCGGACGACGACCGCTACCTCGAGACGTACTGGCGGCGCCAGCCTGGGCTTTGGATCCACGGCGACTGGGCGGCCACCGACGGCGACGGCTACTGGTACATCCACGGGCGCTCCGACGACACGCTCAAGGTCGCCGGCAAGCGGGTCGGCCCGGCCGAGGTGGAAGCCTGCGCCGTCGCCCATCCGGCGGTGGCCGCCGCGGCCGCGATCGGCGTCCCCGACGAGCTGAAGGGCGAGGCGATCGTCGTCCTGTGCGTTCCGCGTCCCGGCGTGACCTGGGACGCGACGCTCGCTGGCGAGGTCGCCGCGCTCGTCGTCCACGACCTCGGCAAGCCGGTCCGCCCGAAGGCGGTGGTCGCCGTTCCCGACCTCCCCCGGACCCGGAGCGGCAAGGTCATGCGTCGGGTCGCCCGGGCCGCCTGGCTGGGCGACGATCCGGGCGACACGTCCGCGCTCGAGAACCCGGCCTCCGTCGAAGCGATCGCGCAGCTGGCCCGGTGAAGCCCGCCGGGGAAACCGGCCCGGTCGCGGTCCGGTCCGCGCCCGGGGCGCTCCGCCTCCTCTATCTCGCGATCGGGACGTGGTCGGCGGCCCTCGCCCCGTTCACGGCGGTGATCCTCCGCTCGAACGGCCTCGACACCGTCACGATCGGTCTGCTGTCGGCCCTCGCCGCCCTGGCGGCGACCGCGCTCGTCCCGGCCTGGGGGCACCTGGCGGACGTCCTGGTCGGCCGGGTCTACGCCTTCGAGCTCGGCGTCGCGCTTGCCTCGGGCGCGGCGGTCGCGTTGCTCCTCCCGCTGCCGCTGGCGGTGCTGGCCCCGATCCTGGCGAGCTTCGCCCTCTTCCCGGCCATGTTCCTCGCCCTCGGCAACGCGCTCGCGGTGGGAGCGCTGCCCGCGCCGGAGCGGCAGTACGGCGCGCTGCGGGCGCTCGCCAGCCTGTCGTTCGCGGTCGGGGTGATCGTTGCCGGGATCCTCTATGACCGGACGGGCTACTCAGCCGCGCCCGTCCTCGTGCTGGCCTGGTCCGGCGTCCTGTCGCTGCTGCTGACGCGGGTGCCGGATCGGACCCGGGATCCGGCGGTCCGGGCGACGGCCACGGACCCAGGCGGAAGCGGCGCGGCCGGCAGGTTCGGGTCGGTCAGCCGGGCGCTCGCCGTACAGCCGCGACTGTGGGCCGTCCTGGGGTTCCTGGCCCTCGCCTACACGGGCCTGCTCGGAGCCACCATCTTCGTCGGGATCCGGATCGTCGAGCTCAGCGGGCAACCGTCCGACGTCGCCCTGTCCTTCGGTATCGCCTCGTTCGCGGAGATCCCGGGGCTCGTCCTGGCCGGCTGGATCGGCCGGCGGGCCGGGTTGCGTTGGCTGATCCTGGTGGCCTGCGTCGTCTACGGCGCGTGCATCGCGTCGTGGGGCGTCCTGCCGTCGCCGATCGCGATCAACGCGACGCGGATCGTGACCGGGCTCTGCTTCGGAGCGCTGGCGGCCGCGCTCGTCCTGGTCATCGCCCGGCTCCTGCCCGGCGAGCTCCAGGCAACTGGTCAGACGATGGTCCAGGCCGCCACGTTCGGCCTGGGCAGCGCGGCCGGCGCGATCGTCGGCGGTGTCCTCTACGGCGCATTCGGGCCGACGACCTTCTTCATCGTCGCCGGGGCGATGGCGATCTTCGGCGGGCTCGGCGCATGGGTCGTCCTGGATGGCCCGGTCGGGGCCCGGGTCCGGCCGACCGAGCGGATCGAGCTGCCGGCGGCCTGACGGACCTTCGTCCGGCCGGCCCGGTCCGCCCCCTCGTCGGTCAGGAGGATACCGGCACGGTCAGCGCGACGGTCATCCCCGCGCTGGCCGAGCCCGTCACGGTCCCGAGCTCGTGGACCCCGCCATCGTCCGCGAAGACCATGTCCGACGCCAGGCTGACCCGGTTGAGGTTGGTCACGCTCTGGCTGTAGCCATCGGTCGCGTAGACCAGGTCGCAGGCGTCCTTCGGCAGGGCGATCTGCGACGTGGCGACCTTGTTCGCCTCGTCGGTCGCCATCTCCAAGCTCGGGTAGACCTCGAAGTGGATGTGCGGCCAGCGGCCCGAGTAACAGGCCGGGAAGATGCTCTGGAATTTGACCAGGCCGTTGTCGTCGGCCGCCTGGACCCCACGCAGGTAGTTCTCGCCGGCGGCCGCCTGCGAGTAGAGCGAGTAGTTGCCGTCGCGGTCGCAGTGCCAGAGGTAGACGGCCGCGCCGGCCAGCGCCTTGCAGGACGCCGCGTCCTGGATCGTCAGCTCGATCGCCAGCGGGACGCCCTGGGCGACCGTCGTTGACGACCCGAAGCTCGACCGGATGTCCTTGCGCACGACGCCGCTCTGGTTGAGCACATCCGGCCCGTTCGAGCCGTCGGCCGGAAAGGGACCGGCCGTTTCCTCGGGGATGACCGCGCAGCTCGCGCCGACCGCTGTCGCGGCAGCACTCGAGCCGGCGGCCGTCGCCGACGCCGACGACCCGGCCGGGGCACAGCCGGCGAGGACGAACAGCCCCGCGCTGACGCCGCCGAACCCGAGCAGCTTGAGCAGCTCGCGGCGATCGAGCGTGGTCAGGTCGTAGACGAGCCCACGATCGTGCTCTTCGAGCTCGTGGTCAGGATCGTGCCGGTCGAGCAGGCTGGTCATCGAAGGGGTCTCCGTCGGCTGCGGTATCGGTGATCGTGCCGCTCTATCGGCGGCGCCCGAAGCCTGCCTGGCGCGGTCTTGCGATTCAATGACGGCGAGCCCGCCCTAGACGGTTCGGATCTCGGCGGCGTCGCGGTCCTCGACGACGACCGTACAGGTCGGGCAGTACCAGCGAGCCTCGAGGGCTGTGCCGCAGGTCGCGTGGCGAAGCGGCTCGTGGCCGCCCTCGCGGCCGACATGCCGGGCGCCCCAGTCGGCCAGGAGGCGGAGCGCGCTTGCCAGGTCGCGACCCTCGGCCGTCAGCGAGTACTCCATCCGGGGCGGGCGCCGGCTGTACGGGGCGGCCCGGAGGATCCCCTCACGCTCGAGCCGTCGAAGGCGGTCCGACAGGATGTTCGGGGCGATCCCGGGCAGTGCCGTTCCGAGCTCGTTGAAGCGGCGCGAACCGTCGAGCAGCGCCTCAACGAGCAGCAGGCTCCAGCGGTCGCCGACGCGGTCGAGGGCGACCTCGAGAGACGACGCGGGCGAGGGCTCCGACGAATCGGCCATCTGGGTCATGGTAGGCCAGGGGATCGATCGCACGGCGGTGCTTGCCAGCCTCGCTTCACAGTAGTAACTTGCAAGTCACTAGTCTATCGACCGGGGCAACGTCCGGGCGCGAGCACCAATCGAGACTCAGGAGCGATGAACCAGACATGAGCGTGATCGATGAACTCCAGACGGCGATCCAGGCCGTCGCGACCGCGGTCGGACCGGCGGTCGTCGCGATCGGCCGGCACCAGCGGGGCTCCGGCGTGGTCATCGCCGACGGTCGCGTCCTGACCAATGCCCACAACGTCCGTGGCGAGCAGGTCACGGTCACGTTCGCTGACGGCCGGTCGGCCGCCGGCCGGCTCGCCGGGATCGACGTCGACGGCGACCTGGCCGTGATCGAGGTCGACACGACCGGCACGACCCCGCTGCGCTGGGGAGCCGGCGATGGCCTGGCCACGGGTGCGGCGGTCTTCGGGGCGGCGGCCTCGCCGACGGGCGGCACGCGGGTCACGTTCGGGACCGTGTCGGCGGTCGCCCGCGCGTTCCGGGGTCCAGGTGGGCGGCGGATCGGCGGCAGCGTCGAGCACGATGCGCCGCTGGCGCCCGGTTCGTCGGGCGGGCCGATCGTCGACGCGGATGGCAACTTCGTAGGCCTCAACACGAACCGCCTCGGCGAGGGCTTCTACCTCGCCCTGCCGGCCGACGCGGCCCTCCGTGAGCGGGTGGACGCCCTCGGCAGAGGCGAGCGGGTCGAGCGGCCGCGCCTGGGTGTCGCGATCGCGCCGACGCATGTCGCCAGCCGGCTGCGGCGGTCGGTGGGCCTACCCGAGCGGGATGGCCTGCTCGTGCGCGATGTCGAGGACGGCAGCCCGGCTGCGCGAGCCGGGATCGCCCAGGGCGACCTGATCGTCGCGGTCGCCGGGAAGGACATCACGGACCCCGACGAGCTGGTCGAGGCGATCGCGGCCGCATCCGGACCGTACGAGGTCCGGATCCTCCGCGGGACCGAGGAGCGGACCGTGACCGTCGGCGGCGCCGAGGCTACGGGCGAGGCGTAAGAGCCAAGATCGTGGTCGCAGGTCTAGTGGAATCACAGCTCGAGGACGGCGACGCCGAGCTCGCCGCCCGGGTCGCCGAGTCCGAGGTCCTCGATGCCTATTCGCGGGCGGTCAGCTCGGTCGCCGAGCGGCTGATCCCGTCGGTTGCCAGCGTGCGGGTCGGGAGAGCGGGCAACGGCTGGCGCGGGAGGGGGCCGGCTCGGCCGTCGTCTTCACCCCGGACGGCTATCTGGTCACATCGGCCCACGTGGTCAGCGGCGCGGACGGCGGGACCGCGACCTTCGTCGACGGCCAGGAGCGCCCGTTCCGGGTCGTCGGCCGCGATCCGCTATCGGACCTGGCCGTCGTTCGCGTCGACGGCGCCACGATCGCCGCGCCGTTCGGCGACGCCACGCGGCTCAAGGTCGGCCAGCTGGTCATCGCGATCGGCAACCCGCTCGGGTTCGCCGGCACGGTGACGGCCGGCGTCGTGTCCGCGCTCGGCCGGTCGATGGCCTCCCGCGACGGCCGGGCGAGCCGGCTGGTCGAGAACGTCATCCAGACCGACGCGGCCCTCAACCCAGGCAACTCCGGGGGTGCCCTGGCCGACTCGACCGGGCGCGTCGTCGGGATCAACAGCGCCGTCGCCGGGATCGGGCTCGGATTGGCCGTACCGATCGACCCGACTACCGAGCGGATCCTCGCCGCTCTCGTCCACGACGGGCGCGTCCGCCGGGCGTTCCTCGGCGTGGTCGGCGGCACGCGGCCGCTCCCCCCGGCGCTCGCCCACGAGCTCGGCCGGGCGAACGCGCTCGAGGTCGTCCAGCTGCTCGACAACAGCCCGGCGGCGACCGCCGGCGTCCGGACCGGCGACCTCATCCTCGAGCTCGACGGGCGGGCGGTCGAGGGCGTCGCCGACCTCCAACGGCTGCTCGACGACCGGATCGTCGGCCGGCGTGTCCCGCTCCGGATCGCCCGCGACGGACAGCCGCTCGAACTCGGGCTGACCCCGGTCGAGCTGCGCGCCTGACCGCCGTCAGGACGCCGTCGTGGATCCCGGTTGGGGCGGGCGTCCACACCGCGGTCGCGTTCGTCGGCGGTTGGAGCACCGCCGACTCGCGCTCAAGGGGCAAGAGCGAGCCGACCGAGGTCGTCGTGCTCGGGTCGTCGCGCTAGGCCCGCGTCGGGTCGTCGCGGGCGAGGACGATCGGCGTCCGTACCCGGTCTGGAAGGACCAACGGTCGATGGCGCACCGAGCCTGGACGAGTCCACGATCCGGCCATGATCTGGAAGACTATCGACCGGATCTCGCCGTCGCTCGACGAGCTCGACGGCAACGGGACCCGGCGACACGGGTTCGGGACGGCACCCCTCGACGAGGCGCCGCCCCAGGAGCGCGTCCCGACGACCACCCGCGTCCAGCTCATTGGGACGTACCTGCGCGCCGAGGGTGCCGTCGACCTCGGCAACTTCGCCCGGCTCTCGGACTACGTCAACCTGCTCGAGGGCTTCTTCACCGCCACCGACGTCGTGCTGATGTCGCGACTCGGCGAGCCCACCCGGATCACGTTCCCCGACTTCCGGGTTCGACTCGACGACATCGCGATCATCGGACAGGGCTTCGACGCCGCGCCCCACATCGGGGATCGGGTGATCCGGAAGCAGCGCCGCCGGCTGGTCGTGACGACGGGCGCCCACATCATCTACGGCTATGCGTACCTCCACGAGGACGCATCGCTCACGGCGTTCGTCGACAGCACCGACCCGCCGTTCATGCCGATGACCAACGTCCGCGTCCGCTGGCTGACCGACCGGCGCCTGGCCGGGCGCTTCCCGTTCGCGCTCGTCCACCGGCCGAAGATCATCGGGATCGCCACCGAGCCCGGATCGGGAACGAGCCTGCGCGACGACTGGGGTGGGCCGACATCGTCGTTTTGACCGGTCAGGCCGCGGGGACCGCCGAGCCGCTCCCCGAGCCTCCTGCCGCAAGCTCCCGGCGGATCCAGATGCCGAACGCCAGCGCGGCGATCGCCGGAACCGCGAACCAGATGGCAAGCAGCGATAGGCTCCAGCGAATGATCGACACGATCTCGTGGAGGCTGTCCTCGATCTCACCGGACTGGAGGACCTGGCTGACCGCACGGAGCTGAGCGGCCAGGTCGGTAGTGCTCGTTCCGAGCGCCGCCAGGTTCGACTGGTTGCCCGCCAGGTTGTCGCCGAGCGTGCCGACCTGGGCCTGGAGCGTCTCGAGCTGTCCGGCGACCCGCCCGAACCGGTCGGACAACCCCGCCAGCGGCGTCTGGCCGAGGATCGACACCGCGGTGGCCGCGGTCTGGATGTCACGGACCGCACCGACCACCTCGCCGAGGGTGGTCTCGACCTGCCCGATCGTCGAGACACCCTGGTCGAGCGTCGTCGCGAAGCTCCCCGACGTCGAGCCGGCGTGCTCGAGCGTGGTGGCCGTCTTGTCGACGGTCTGCGAGATGGTCTCGAGGCGGTCGGACAACCGGCCCGACAGGGTCTCCAGGCGCGAGCCGATCGTGAGCGAGACGCCAAGAAGGACGATCGTCAGGACGATCCCGACAACCCCGTAGACGACGAGCCCGGTCGACAGCAGCTTCAGCTGCCGCTTCGTACGTTCGCTCATCGGGATCCCCTTGACGGTCGCGGACAGGGAGATGGTGCCAGTATCCTGACCCTCGTGTCTGCCCCAGCCGCCACGGTCCAGGCCGCGTTCCTCGACGCCGTTCGCACCGCGTTGCCTGACCTCCGGCTGCTGACCGACGAGGTCGACCGGGAGTCGTACCGACGCGACGAGACGGCCTACCTCGAACCGCCGCTCCCGATCGCGGTGGCACTGCCAACCCGCACCGACGAGGTCGCCGAGCTCGTCCGGCTCGCCGCCGGCCACCGCGTTCCGGTCGTCCCTCGAGGTGCCGGCACGGGGTTGAGTGGTGGGGCGGCCGGAGTCGCCGGCGGCCTGACGATCGCATTCACCCGGATGAACCGGGTCCTCGAGATCGATCGCGCCAACCTTGTCGTGATCACCCAGCCGGGCGTGATCAACGCCGACCTCAAGAAGGCGGTCGCGGCCGAAGGGCTGTTCTACGCCCCCGACCCTGCCAGCTATGAGACGTGCACGATCGGCGGGAACCTCGGGACGAACGCCGGCGGCCTGTGCTGCGTCAAGTACGGCGTGACCCGCGACTCGGTCGTCGGGCTGGAGGTCGTGACGGCCTCCGGGTCGGTCGTTCGGCTGGGTGGCCGGACGGTCAAGGATGTCGCCGGGTATGGGCTGATCCCGCTCATCGTGGGCAGCCAGGGCACGCTCGCCGTCGTGACCGAGGCGACTCTCCGGCTGCGCCCGGCACCGCCACCCACCCAGACGCTGATCGCCTTCTTCCCGACCCTCGACGCGGCCGGTCGGGCAGTTTCGGGCCTGTCAGCTGCCGGCGTCGAGCCATGCACCCTCGAGCTCATGGACCGCACGACGATCCGGGCGGTCGACGACGCTCATCAGCTCGGCCTCGATCGCGACGCGGCCGCGATGCTGCTCATCGAGTCGGACCTTCCCGGAGCGGCCGCCATCGCCGCCCTCGAGACCGCCGCCGCGGCGTGCGACGCCGCGGGAGCAAGCGCGACGCTCATCGCGGCGGATGCCCAGGAGGCCGACTGGCTGCGCCAGGCCAGGCGGATGGCGTTCCACGCCATGGAGCGGCTCGGAGTGGCCCGGATGGAGGACGTCGGGGTTCCCCGCGGCCGGGTGCCCGAGCTGCTCGCGGCGATCGAGCGAGTGGCGGCCGATCAGGGCCTGACGATCGCAACGTTCGGCCACGTCGGAGACGGCAACCTTCACCCGAATATCATCCTCGACCGGGACGACCCGGACGGCGAGGCCAAGCTGAACCGGGCGACCGACGCGCTCTACCGGGCGGCGATCGAGCTCGGCGGCACGGTGACGGCCGAGCATGGCATCGGTCTCGCTCGGCGCGGGTACCTCGTCCTCCAGCGTGGCGATGGCGCGGTTGCGATGATGCAGGCGATCAAGGGCGCGCTCGATCCGCTCGGAATCCTCAACCCCGGCAAGGTCCTGCCCGACGCCTGAGGTCAGGCGATCTCAGGCGGCTTCCGCCGAGGCGATCAGCGGGTCGATCAGGGGCGTCCAGATCGCTCGCTCGTCGGCGCTGATCGCATAGGCCCCGTACCCGGGATGGGCGTGGATCCAGGCCAGGCCCTCGAGGCCCTTGACGAACCCGATCGTGGCGTAGGCATCGGCAGAGGTGATGCTCGGGCCGACGACCGTCACGCTCAGGAGCTCGCGCGGCGAGCGCCCGGTCCACGGGTCGACGATGTGATCACCACGCTCATACCCGCCTGAGGTGGCGACGGCGAGATCGCGGACGGCAAGCACCGCCGCGACCCGGTCGGCCAGGCGCGGATGGCGGATCCCGACTCGCCAGGCGCGACCCGGCTCGACATCGCCACGGGCGGCGATGTCGCCACCGGCGTTGATCGCGTAGTCGCGTGCCCCGCCGGCGTCGAGCACGAGAGCGGCCTCCTCGATCGCCCAGCCCTTGACGAGGCCGGTCGGATCGGGCCGTCCATCCGGTCGGTGACGCCGGATGTCGAACGCTCCGTCGCTCGTCCGGCGGAGGTCCTCGCACAATCCGAGGACCGCCCGGACGTCCGGCGCGCAGCCGTCCTCGCTCGAGCTCGCCGCCGATAAGCCGGCTGATCTCGCTGTCCGGACGATAGGTGCTGTAGCGGGCGTCGATGTCGCGGAGCAAGGCGAATGCGTCGTCGACGACCGACGGCCGAACGCCCGCGCCGCGGACGTCGATCCCGATCGCCGTGCCCATGATCCGTTCGACACGGTGGATCGGCCTGGCTCGCTCAGGGGTCCGCGGCACCGGCCCGCGCGGAACGGCGTGGATCACGGCCGGGTCAGCCATGGGCCTGGTCGAGGGCGGCCTGGAGCGATCGTTCGTAGGCCATGCTCGTATAGGTGGCTCCCGAGACGAGGTCGATCTGGGCGCTCTGGGCCTGGAGCGCCTCGCTGCGCAGGATCGGTCCGGCGTAGTCGCTGATCGCGGCCGAGCGCGGGTGATCCGACGGCAGCTCGAGCGCCGTCACGTCGGTGACCTTGCCCGCGGCGATCGTCACCTCGACCTGGACCGGACCGAAGCGGGTGTTCACGACCGGCCCGTCGACGGTCCCGTCGGCGAGGGCGCCACCGGCCGGTGCGGGAGTCGCCGTGGCCGCCGGAGCCGGCGCGCCGGTCGCCCGTGGCGTCGCGACAGCACCTCCGCCGGTCTGGCCGCCGTTCGGCTGCGTGGTCGGCTTGGCCGCCGCAGTCGGAGCGGCAATCGTCCGGCCGTTCGCCCCGGTCGTGCCGGCCAGGCCGGGGTCGTCGGGCGTCTTGAAGCTGAACAGCAGGACGAGCCCGAGGGCGGTAGCGACGATCGCGACGATGGCGCGTTTCGGCATGGCAGTTCGATCCTCGGTCAGTACGCGAAGCGTTCGGAGTGGATGTTGGCCGCCGGCACGCCCAGGACCTGTAGGGACCGACGGGTGGCGTCCATCATCGAGAGCGGGCCGCACATGTAGACGTCGCGCTGGTCGACGTCCGGCACGAGCGATGCCAGCGAAGCGGGGCCGAGCGGCTCGTTCGGCACGCCCCACGTGCCTCTCCGCCCGACGAGGTAGTGGACGGTGATCCCGCGCACCTCGGCGATCGTGTCGAGCTCCGTGCGGAAGACGACGTCCTTCTCGCGGCGGGCGCGATATACGAGGGTCAGGTCGCCGGGCCGGGCGGGGAGCTCCTCGAGCAGGGCCCGCAGCGGGGTGATCCCGATCCCGCCCGCGATGAGCAGCACCCTCGATCGCGTCCGCCGGGCGCTCGTCAGTGCGCCATACGGTCCCTCGATGAAGACCCGGGTCCCGATCCGCACGTGCTGGAGGCGCGCCGTGTCGTCGCCGAGGTCCTTGACCGTGACTCGCAGCCACGCTCCATTCGGTGCGGCGGAGATCGAGAACGGGTGGCCCCGCCACCAGTCGTCCCGGGTGGCGAACCGGCAGATGAGGTACTGCCCGGAGCGGATGGCGAGCCGATCGAGGTCGCGTCCGGTCAGGTAGATCGAGACGACGCCGGGAGCCTCCCGGACGACGTTCGCGACGCGCAGCCGATGGCGCCACGACAGCCGGATCGGCTGTCCGAACCGGAAGGCGAGGATCGCGGCCACGGTGGCCGCGTACAACCCGATCCAGTAGAGGCGTGCGACGGGATCGTCGGCGAAGTCGGCCCCGACGACGAGCTGGTGGGCGAAGGTCAGCGCCACGGCGAGGTAGGCGTACAGGTGGATCCCGTGCCACGCCTCGTACGACAGTCGTTGGCGCGCCGCCCGCATCGAGCTGACGGCGACCGTCACGAACAGGCCGAACCCGACGACCGCCCAGAGCACGAACGGATATGTCGTCACGAGGATCCAGGCCTCGCTCACGACGCCGCGCCCATCCCCGAGGCCGTAGCCGACGATCGTCAGGAGCCCGTGGGCGGCGAGCAGCCAGACACAGCCGAACCCGACCCAGCGGTGAGCGGACGCGAGGCGGTCCATCCCGAAGATCTGGTCGAGCCATGGGCTGCGTGACATCAAGAGGAGCTGGATGAGGATGAGATACGTGCCGTAGAGCGCCGCGAGCTGGCCGGCCGCGGTGATGATGCCGGCCGCCGAATGGAGCTCGCCGAGTCCGCCGTGTCGGATCCACATGCCGGCGATCAGCAGGCCGTTGGCGACGACGACCGCGCCGATGTCGCTCGCCCGGATCGACCACGTCCGGGGACGGGCGACGCGCCGACGGACGGCATGCTGCGGCTGGGCGGTCTCGCGGTTCACGTGAGAAGGATGTCAACCGCGGCTGAAAGTTGCCTGAGAGGCGGCCCTGTCCAACGCCAAGGATCGGTGAAGGATTCTTCATCGGGCCCGCAGCCGGTTCTCAGGACCGTCTCAGCCGGCCCGCGTGTACTGGGGACCGTACCCGGCCCGCCCGTCGGGCCGTCAACCACGCTGCAGCTGAGGCGGACACGCATGAGATGGAAGGTGCCGGCGGCGGTCGTGCTGCTGGCGGTTGGCGCCGGGGCGGTCGTCCTGGCGGTCACCGGGGGGCCCGGCGGCAGCCGGGCATCGGAGGCTCAGTACCTGACCGCGCGAGCCGCGACGGCCGACATCGCCGATACCGTCGTCGCCAATGGGAGCCTCGTCCGGGCCACGACCTACGCCCTCGACTTCGGGATTGCGCCGACCGTCACCAATTCGTCGACCACCGGCGGCGGTGGCAACGGAACCTGGTCGGTCACCGAGGTCAAGGTCAAGGTCGGAGACATCGTCAAGAAGGGCGACACCCTCGCGCGCGCCGACACGACGTCGCTCGAGCGCCAGTTGCGCTCCGCCAGGTCCAGCCTCGCCGCCGCCCGGAGCCAGCGGACGATCGCCAAGGGTCAATGGGAGGACGCCACGGGCACCGATGCCCGGCGCCAGGCCCGGATCGGCTACGACAACGCCCTCTCCCAGTACTCCCAGGCCCAGGGCCAGGTCGCCGACCTCGAGGAGCAGATCGCCCGGGCTACGATCGTCGCGCCGGCCGACGGGACGGTCGATGCGGTTACCGCGGTCGCCGGCGCCGATATCACCGGAGGGCCGGCGATCACGCTGGCCAGCGGCGCGCTCCAGACGACCGCCGACTTCACCGAGAGCGACCTTCCCTCGCTCAAGGTCGGGCAAGCGGCCAACGTGACCGTCGATGCGATCGACGCCACCGTCCCCGGGAAGGTCGTCGCCATCGCCCCGTCTGCAGCGAGCCAGTCGGGCAGCGTCGTGACCTACGGCGTGACGATCGAGCTGACCGGGGCGCCCGAGGCGGCCCGGCCGGGCATGAGCGCCAAGGCCGCGGTGACGATCGCCCAAGCCGACAATGTCCTTGCGGTCCCTGCCGTTGCGCTCAACGGCTCGGTACTCGGCTACACGGTCCTGGTGGTCGGCGCCGACGGTGCTGCCCAGTCCCGTGACGTGACGGTCGGACTCGTGACGTCAACCCAGGCCGAGATCAAGAGCGGCCTCCAGGCCGGCGATCCCGTCGTCATCGGGACGACGGCGGCCCAGACCACGACGAACAACGGCGGCGGCGGGCTGTTCGGTGGTGGCGGTGCGTTCCCCCGCGGCGGCAACGGCGGCCGGGTCAACAACGGGGGCAACCAGCAGCCCGTCACTCAGCCATGACCGAACCGCTCATCACCCTCGCCGGGATCAGCCGTGTCTACCAGACCGGTCGAATCGACGTCCGCGCGCTGGATGGGGTCGACCTTGTCGTCGGGCGGGGCGAGTTCCTGGCCGTCGTCGGGCCGTCCGGGTCGGGCAAGACCACGCTGATGAACATCGTCGGCTGCCTCGATCGACCGACGACCGGCCGCTACCTCCTCGACGGAGCGGCGGTCGAGGATCTCGACGATGACGGTCTGGCGGCCGTCCGCAGTCGGTCGATCGGGTTCGTCTTCCAGTCGTACAACCTGCTGCCGCGGACGAGCGCCCTCGACAACGTCGCGACGGCGCTCGCCTACCAGGGCGTCGGACGACGCGATCGGGCGCGACCGGGCGACGGCCGCCCTCGAGCGGCTCGGCCTCGGCGACCGGGTCGATCACGAGCCGACCGAGTTGTCCGGCGGCCAGCAGCAGCGGGTGGCGATCGCCCGGGCGCTTGTCACCGAGCCGGCGTTGCTCCTCGCCGACGAGCCGACGGGCAACCTCGACACCGCCAGTGGGGCCGAGGTCATGGGCATCCTCCGCGAGCTCCACTCGACCGGGCGGACGATCGTCCTAATCACCCACGACAGTGATGTCGCGGCCAGCGCGGATCGCCAGGTCCACGTCCGCGACGGGAGGCTCGTGGCGTGAGCCCGCTCGATCTCGTCCGGCTCGCGCTTGCCCGGCTCCGGTCGAGCCGGCTGCGGGCCGCCCTGACGATGCTCGGGGTGATCATCGGCGTCGGCTCGGTCGTAGCGCTTGTGGCGGTGGGACAGGGGGCCACGAGCGGGATCACCCGTCAGCTCGAGAGCCTCGGCACGAACCTCCTCACGATCAACCCGGGCGGCGCCGTCAGCTTTGGCACCCGGGGCGCTGCCGGCTCGGCGACGACCCTGACGATCGACGACGCGACGGCGGTCGGCGAGATCCCCGGCGTCGCGGCGGTCGCGCCCGAGCTGTCGACCCAGAAGCTGGTCGTCGCCGGCGATTCGAACACGACCACGTCGATCATCGGCACGACCGCCGACTACGCGACCGTCCACAACAACACGATCTGGCAGGGCGCGTTCCTGACCGGGCCGTCGACCGAGCTCGGCATGCGGGTGGCGGTGCTCGGGGCGACGACTGCGGACGATCTCGGCCTCGACGCCAGCGCGGTCGGCACCGACATCACGATCGGGGGCATCCCGTTCCGGGTGATCGGCATCCTCCAGTCGAAGGGTGGTACCGGGCCGCTCAACCAGGACGACCAGATCCTCGTACCGCTCCAGACGGTCCGCGACCACTTCGTATCGGGTGACTCGGTCCGATCGATCGCCGTGAGCGTCGCGTCGGCCGACCAGATGGACACGGTCAAGGCCGAGATCACCACGATCCTCAAGGCGCGCCACGGGCTCGGAGCCGCCGACACGGCCGACTTCAATGTGTTCGACCAGGCCCAGCTGCTGACGACCGTCAACTCGATCACCGGGTTGCTGACGGTGCTGCTGGCGGGGATCGCCTCGATCTCGTTGATCGTCGGCGGGATCGGGATCATGAACATCATGCTGGTGTCCGTCCGCGAACGGACCCGCGAGATCGGGATTCGCAAGGCGATCGGCGCGCGGAGCCGCGACATCCTCTTCCAGTTCCTCATCGAGGCCCTCGTCCTGTCGTTCGTCGGCGGACTTATCGGGATCCTCGTCGGCCTCCTCGCGACGGCGCTCATCGGCGCGCTCGCCGGATGGGGCTTCGTGTTCAGCCCATTGACCCTCGTCGTGGCGGTGCTGTTCAGCCTCGCCGTCGGCGTGATCTTCGGCGTGTGGCCGGCGCGGCAGGCCGCTCGTCTCGACCCGATCGCCGCACTTCGCTACGAGGAGGAGAACCGATGACCGGACCGAACGACCCAACCGAGCCGACGCCCGTGTGGGCGCCGCCGCCCGTCGTGCCACCTGCACCGACCACGACGAGCGCACCGCTCGCCGCTCCGCCTCCGGCGCCGGCTCTGAGACGGCCACGGCGCCCGTTACCGCCGTCCGCAGGCCGACCCGGAAGCGCGGTGCGGTCGACGTCGTCCTCGTCGTCGCGGCGATCTTCGCGATCGGCGGGATCGGCTTCGCGGTCGGCCGGGTCACGGCTCCGGCCACCGCCGTCGCCGGGGCGGGGAACAGGACGGTTCCAGGGAGGAACGGCCAGGCTGGCCAGTTCCCGGGGAACGGCCAGGGCGGCCAGTCCCAGGGCGGCGGCCAGGGCGGCTTCCTCGGCGCGGGCGGCGGCGGGATCACGCTCAGCGGCGAGGTCGTGGCGGTGACCGCCGACCAGCTGACCCTGAAGCTCGCCTCGGGCCAGACGATCCAGGTTCCGCTCGACAGCTCGACGACCTACCACAGCCAGGCCCCGGCGACGGCCGCCGAGGTGACGACCGGCGCGAACGTCCAGGTCCAGGTCCAGGTCGGGCGGGGCGGCGGCAATGGTGGCAACGGCCCGAATGCGTCGCCGGGGACCGGCGGCCGCGGATTCAACCTGGGTGCCGCCACGAGCGTGACGGTCGTGCCCAAGTGAGGCCGTGTCCGGTTCGGCCGGGTCATGCCGGCCGAGCACGGCAGGCCCGGGCCGGGTAGCGTTCGGCTCGTGCACCTGCTCGTCGTTGAAGACGATCCACGTCTCGGCCGGCTCCTCCGCCGCCTGCTCGAAGAAGACCGCCATGTGGTGGAGCTGGCCACCGACGTTCGGTCGGCGCTCGAGCTCGCGACGGAGGTCGGCGGGTTCGAGGCGATCGTGCTCGACATCGGCCTGCCCGACGGCTCGGGGCTCGACGTCGCACGTCGCCTTCGGGCGGGTGGCTCGACCGTGCCGATCCTGATCCTGACCGCGCGCGACACGGTCGTGGACCGGGTGACCGGCCTCGATGCCGGCGCCGACGACTACCTGGTCAAGCCGTTCGCGTTCGAGGAGCTGGCGGCTCGCCTCCGGGCACTGGCCCGGCGGGCCGGTGGTCCGGAGGCCGTCCGCGGCGGCCTGCGGATCGAGGTCGGCGGGATCGCCCTCGACGAGGCTCGCCGCGAGGTGACCGCGAACGGCCACCGGGTCGAGCTCAGCCCGCGCGAGTTCTCGCTGCTCGAGTACTTCCTCCGCCACCCGGGCGAGGCGCTCACTCGCGACCGGCTGCTCGATCATGTCTGGCCGTCGGGCGTGGCCGTCACGCCAAATGCCGTCGATGCCTATGTCCACTACCTGCGGGGGAAGCTCGGGTCGGCCGGCGGCCGGATCCGGACCCTGCGCGGCGTCGGCTACCGGCTCGAGGACTCGGCGTGACCGGCGTCCAGTCCGGCGACGCCCGGCTCCTGCGGCGCGTCCGCTGGCAGCTCGTGGCCTGGAGCGGCGGGATCGTCCTGATCGTGCTCGTCGCGCTCGGCATCGTCCTGTCGATCGCCGTCGCCCGCTCGCTGGAGGCGACGGCGACGGCCCAGCTCCAACAGCGCGCCGATTTGCTCGCCCGGGTCATCGCTCGCGATCCCGATCGACCGGGCCCCGGACGACCGCCCGTCGGGTTCGCGTTCGGGGGTCCGTCCTCGGGCACGTTCGCCTTCGTCAGCTCGCCGAACGGCGAGCTCTACGGGCCGAGCGGTCTCGACATCCCGAGCGGTCTGCCGGACGCAAACGGCGTGGTCGCCGCCCGTCGGACCGGGGCGATCGACATCCGGACGATCGATGTCGAGGGGACGCCGGTTCGGATCCTGAGCGAGCCGATCCAGCGCGGCGGGTTCGTGTACGTCCTCCAGGTCGGCCAGGACATCACCGCCGAGCGGAACACGGTCGGGACCATGATCACCGTGCTCGCCGTCGGCGGGCTCGTGGCGTTGGTCGTGGCCCTGGCCGCCGGAGCCGTGATCGCCCGCCGCGCCCTCGTTCCGATCCGAGATGCGCTGCGTCGCCAGCGTGAGTTCGCCGCCGACGCGAGTCACGAGCTCCGGACGCCGCTGGCGGTCGTCCGGGCCAGCGCCGAGCACCTCCGGCGGAACCCGGACAAGCGAGTCCGTGAGGTCGGCACGGCCGTCGACGACATCACCGCGGAGACGGATCACCTGACCGCGCTCGTCGAGGACCTGCTGCTCCTCGCCCGGAGCGACTCGGGCGCGGTCGAGCTGGCCCACGAGCCGGTCGACCTGGCCGACGTCGCCGCGGACGCAACCGGGGCACTGGCCGGGCTGGCTGCCGAATCCCAGGTCCGGATCGCCCTCGACCCGGAGCCCGTTCAGGTGGTCGGCGACTCGGCCCGCCTCCGCCAGCTCGTGACGATCCTCGTCGACAATGCGATCCGCCACGGTCCGCTCGGCGGCACGGTGACCGTCACCGCCCGCGGGGAGGGACGGGAGGCAGTGCTGACGGTCGACGACGATGGGCCGGGGATCCCGCCCGCGGACCGGGCCAACGTCTTCGACCGCTTCTGGCGGGCGCCGGACGCCCGACCCGGCGGGACCGGTCTCGGCCTCGCGATCGGCGCCTGGATCGTCGACCAGCACGGCGGGACGATCACGGCGAGCGAGCGCCCCGGAGGTGGGTCGCGCTTCGTCGTCCGGCTGCCGGGCGGCGCGCCGGCCTGATCAGGCGGCGACGACGAGGTCCCGGCCGGCGCCCTTGGCCATCGCCAACCCGACGTCGGCCGCCGTGAACAGGTCCTCCGCGCTCGTCGCCTTGTCCTCGAGCTTCGCACAGCCGGCGGAGACCGTCGCGTGGAGGGGTTCGCCGTCCACCCCGATGAACGACCGGGCCGACCAGGCCAACCGGATCTCGTTCGCGATCCGGACCGCGTCGTCGAGGGTCGCCCCGTCGAGGATCGCCACGAACTCCTCGCCGCCGTAGCGCGCGACCAGGTCACTCGCCCGGAAGCGCTCGAGGAGCAACTCGCCGAAGCCGCGCAGGACCGTGTCGCCGACGCGGTGGCCGTGGCGCTTGTTGAACGCGCCGAAGTTGTCGAGATCGAACAGGATGACCGCGGCCGGCTGACGGGCCTTCTGGCTCGAGCCGCCGGCGGGCAGCCAGGAACCGATGAACCGATGCGTCGAGATGGCGACGGTTGAACAGGCCGGTGAGCGGGTCGCGGATCGACGCCTCGATCACGTCGCTGTGGAGGAACGTGTTGGTGACTGCCAGCGCGACCTGGTGGCCGAGGACCTCGCCGGCCTCGCGCTCGATCCGGCTGAACGGCAGGTCCAGGTCGAACCGGGTCACGCTCAGCGCCCCGACGACGACGCCGTCCCGGACGAGCGGCAGCCCGATCGCGACCATCGGCCCCGCGACCCTGGCCGTGCGGACGTCCTCCGGGAACCGCTCGCGGGTGTAGTGGTCGTCGACGACCACGGTTCGATCACGGATGGCGCGGCCGGCGACGCCCTCGCCAGGCCGGATCTCCGCGCCGAGGTAGGACATGTCCGCGCCGCCGCTCATCGCCCGGATCGAGTAGTGGCCGGTGGCCCGATCGAGCACCGTGAGGACCGCGATGTCCGACTCGAGCACGCGTCGGACACCGTCGACGATCGCCGGGTAGAGGGTCTCCGAGTCGAGGCTGCCGGTGACCGACGCCCCGAACTCGGTCAGCCGCTGGAAGAGGTCGGCCCGCTCGGCCAGCGAGCGTCGCTCACGAGCGAGGGCGAGCGCAGACGTCAGCCGGTCGCCGACGAGCAGGATCGATCCGAGGTCGGTCTCGTCGAGCGACCCACGGCTGGTCTCGACGTTGATCACCCCGAGCAGGGCATCGTCGACGATCAGCGGCACACAGATCTCGCTCGTCACGTCGCCGGCGGCATTGACAAAGTCCGGGTCGTGGGCGACGTCCGTGACGAGCTCGGGCCGGCGGTTGCGGATCACCCGGCCGATGACGCCGACGCTTCCGTCGAAGGTCTCGATCGGCTTGGCATAGCCACGCTGCGCCCCGAGCCTGAGCTCAGCGCCGTCGATGAGGTAGATCGAGACGTGGCTGTAGCCGAGATCCTCGTGCATCAGGTCCATGACCTGCTCGAGCGCATCGACCTCGGGGCCGCGCACGGCGAGTGTCCGCCCCACCGCTTCGACTGCCTCGACCTGGCGGGCCCGGCGGCGGCCATCGGCCATCGTCTGGCGCAGCCGCTGGAGCGCCTGCTCGAGCGAGGACACCGTCCGCCGGGTGCCGATGACGAGCACGACGCAGACCGAGCTGAGGACCATGCCCCGCTGGACCGCATTGTCGAGGTGCTCGCCGGCCAGGAGCGCGGGCCCCACGTAGCCGAGGGCGGCCAGCGCGCCGATCGTGAGCGCCTCACGACCGCCGAAGGCGGCCGCCATGGTGACGACCGGGATGTACAGGGCGTTCAGCGGCCGGAAGCCGGTGTCTCCGGTCAGGTTCGCGACGGCTGTCACGAAGAGGACGGCGAGCACGAGACGGGGGAGCGGTCGAGTGAGACGGCCGACCCGGGCGCCCATCGTCGGTGCGGTCGACAGGATCGTCTGGATCGCGACGTACAGGAGGCAGGCCGCGACGACGCCGGCCGAGGCCGGCCCGGGCTCGACCGCATGAACGAGCATCGTCGGCACGGTGAGGCCGATGGCCAGGAGGACATGGGGGTCCTCGACGGCCCTGCGGGCGGCCCGTCGCAGGGTCCTCGCCAGGCGCGGGATCAGGGCGCGGTCAGCCCCGACGACCAGTGTCGACATCGCCGCCAAGTGTCCGCGTCGGATGGACCCACCGGCCATCACCCGTTCGGCCGCCCCCGTGGGGCATTCGCACTATCGGTCTGACGCGGATGGATGGCGGGATGACGGCCTAGCCGGCACGGGCTTCGGGTAGGCTTGACGTCGATGGTGACCCTGCGCGCGGACCCATGGAGCCCCGACTACGGCGGTGACGTCGAGGCGACCCTGGCGGCGGGCGAGGGCACGGAGATCCAGGTCGATCCCACGATCGAGACGGCCGACTGGTCGAGCGCGATCGTGCCGGAGGCGGGACCGGGCGGGCCACTCCTGTTCGTCGACGGCGTGCGCCGGGTCGAGCTGCGGGTGCTGGCCGAGGACGGTGGTCGTCGGGCATGGGGGCTTGCCGGCTCCTACGCCGTCGGTGCGGTCCGGAGTGACGGGCCGGCGTCGTTCGAGCAACCGGTGGTTGGACGCATCCTCGCCCTCGGAGCGGCGATCGCGAGCCCGGACCTCGTCGTCCGGATCGGTACCGGTGAGGCCATCTCCTACCGCGCGATTGCCGTCCCGGGCGACGATCCCGAGGCACCGCTCCAGGTCCTTCAGAACGAGATGCGCGAAGCCGAGGGCCGGTTGGCGGCCGAGCTCGCCCCGACCGGGCTCGTCCTCGCCGACGGGCCGCTCCACTACCCGCACGGACCGGACGCGGCCGTCGTCGGGATCGCCAAGCGGATGGTCAGGACGTACCTCGAAGGGGAGCCGGCGGCGCTCCTGCCACGGCTCATGCCCGGCGAGCGGACTCCGCTGTTCGCGCTCGGGCGCCAGGTCCTCGACCGGTTCGCCTGGTACCAGCGGCTGATCGAGCTGCGCGAGCCATGGCACGAGCTGTCCGGGATCGTCCGCTGCGAGGTCCGGATGGCGCTCGGCATCGCCCGTGCCCGCGAGCTGGCCGATCGCGTTTCGCTCGAGCTGCCGCGTTACGCCGGCCGGCCGGGGATCGATCCCCGCGCGCCGCAGAACCTGACCCCCGTCGGCGCGCTCGAAGCCGAGCTCCGGCGACGGCTCGGGAACCCCGAGCTGCTCCGGCGCGCGCTCCAGGCCGAGCTCTACCGGGCGGCGGTCGCATGATCGATGAGCGGCCGGTGGAGATCGCCCTGACGACGGCGGACGCGGCCGAATCGAGCGGCTCGTTCCCGCCCCGACGGTCTCCGAGCCGGTCGGCCTCGTCCTCGGGACCGAGGACTCGACGCCGCTCCAGTTCTGGGTCGGGGTCGGCGAGGGCTCGTATCTCCAGCTCGACGACGCCGTCATCCTCGAGACCGAGGTCCCCGGCATCGGGTCGGTCCGGATCAGCGGGATCGTCCAGGAGGTGCGCGCCCGACACGAAGGGCTGAGCTTCGACTCCGACGCGTTCCTCGTCGAACGCGGCATCCTGCCGGCCGAGACCGCCCAGGCGGCGCTCGTCGTCGCGACCCGGTTCGAGCCGGAGATCTTCGTGCCGCCGCTGCCCGGCCGGCCGGTCAAGCGCGCCCGGGGAAGGACCGCGACGAGGCGCTCTACTTCGACCGGATGACCCGGCGGCTGCCGGCCGGGCTGTCGCGCGACGGCGAGCCGGTCTACCTCGACGTCGACTTCCTCGACGGCACGCGCGGCGCGCACGTCAACATCTCGGGGATCAGCGGCGTGGCCACGAAGACGACCTACGCGCTGTTCCTGCTCTACGCCCTGTTCCACTCCGAGGCGCTCGGCGCGTACGCCACGAACACGAAGGCGCTCGTGTTCAACGTCAAGGGCGAGGACCTGCTCTGGCTCGACCGCCCGAACGCCCTGCTCGACGCCGACGCCCGGGCCGAGTACGAGCGGCTCGGGCTGCCGGTCGGGCCGTTCGCGTCGGTCGGGCTGTGGGCCCCGCCGCGACCCGGCGCCGCGGGTCGGGTGGCGCCGGCGGACCGGGCGGCGCGGCAATCCCGCAGGTCGAGGGCCGGACGGAGGGCGTGACCGCCTACTACTGGACGATCCGCGAGTTCGTCCGCGAGCGCTACCTGCGCTTCCTGTTCGCCGAGGGCGACGACGAGCGGTCGCAGATCGCCGACCTCGTCGCCCGGGTCGAGTCGCTCCTCGACCGCTGGTGCCAGGACGATCCCGAGGCACCGGCCACGGTCAAGCTCGACGGCGTCCGGATCGGCTCGTTCGAGGAGCTGTGCGAGGCGATCGCGCTCAAGCTCGACGACGACGACGCCGGCTGGCGCGGCCGGCTGTCCGAGGGCACGGTCGCGGCGTTCCAGCGCCGGCTCGAGGCCGCCCGCCACCGGGTCGGCCACCTCATCTGGGGCACGGCCGCCGAGGATCCGGCCCGCCACCGGATCGACTGGGAGGCGAACCAGGTCACGGTCATCGACATCCACAACCTCCACGACCGGGCGAAGCGGTTCGTGACCGGCGTCATGATCAAGCGGCTGTTCGAGCACAAGGAGCGGATGGGCCGCCGCGAGCCGCTCCACTTCCTCGTCCTCGACGAGCTCAACCGGTACGCCCCGCGCGAGGGCTGGAGCCCGATCAAGGAGGTCCTGCTCGACGTCGCCGAGCGCGGCCGGAGCCTCGGGATCGTCCTCATCGGCGCCGAGCAGACCGCGTCCGAGGTCGAGCGCCGGGTCATCGCCAACTCGGCGTTCCGGGTCGTCGGCCGGCTCGACACGGCCGAGGCCCAGCGCTCCGAGTACGGCTTCCTGCCGGCCGTGACCCGGGCCCGGGCCGGGATCCTCAAGCCGGGCTCGGTGATCGTCCAGCAGCCGTCGATCCCGACCCCGCTCCAGGTCCGCTTCCCGTTCCCGTGCTGGGCCACCCGGGCGGAGGAGGCGGCGCCGGCCGGTGGCGACCCGTTCGCCGCATTCGAGGCCGACTAGCGCGTGACGATCCGGCTCCTGCACACCTCCGACTGGCACCTCGGCCGGACGATCCGCAACCGGCCGCGCACGGAGGAGTTCGCGGCGGTCCTCGACGAGGTCGTCCGGATCGCCATCGACGAGAGGGTCGATGGGCTGCTCGTCGCCGGCGACCTGTACGACTCGCGAGCACCGGGCCCCGAGGCCGACGCTGTCCTGGTCGAGACGCTCGTCCGGCTCCACGAGGCGGGGATCCCGGTCGTGGCGATCGGTGGCAACCACGACTCGGCCCAGCGACTCGAGGCGTTCGCCCCGCTCTACCGGGCGATCGGGGCGACGGTCGTCGGCAACGTCCATCGGCCGGACGCCGGCGGCGCGATCGAGATCGTGTCGCGCGACGGCACGACGACCGCGCTCGTCGCCTGCGTGCCGTTCGTGCCGGAGCGGAAGTTCGCGACGACCGCCGCGCTCTTCGACGCTTCCGAGAGCTGGTACGCCACGTATGCCGATGGGATGGGCAACCTGCTCGACGCATTCGCCGCCGCGTTCCGGCCGGACCGGGTGAACGTCCTGCTGGCCCACCTCTACGCCGACGGATCGTTGCTCGGCGGCGGCGAGCGCGAGGTGACGGTCGGGCTCGAGTACGCGGTCTCGCCGGCCCGGCTGCCGGCGGCCGCGAGCTATCTCGCCCTCGGCCACATCCATCGGCCCCAGCGGGTGGCCGGGAGCGCGGCGCCGGGCCGCTACTCCGGCTCGCTCCTCCAGCTCGACTTCGGCGAGATCGACCAGCAGAAGTCGGTCGCGATCGTCGATGCCAGCCCGGGGACGCCGGCGGCGGTTCGCGAGGTCCCACTGACCGCCGGCCGCCGGCTGATCGATCTGCGCGGCACGCTCGACGCAGTGACCTCGGCGGCCGAGTCGATCGCCGACGCCTGGTTGCGCGTCTTCGTCGAGACCGAGGGCCCCGTTCCCGGGATCGCCGACCGGGTTCGCGAGGCGCTCCCGAACGCGCTCGACGTCAAGCTCGTCTACGACCGGTCGGCCGACGACGAGCCGGGCTCGCGGACCGCCGGGGTCGGCGCGCTCGATCCCCGTGCCCAGTTCGCGGCCTACGAGCGGCTGACCCACGGCGTCGAGCCGGATCCGGCCCTCCTCGCGGCGTTCGACGAGGTCCTGACCCTCGTCCGCGACGGCGAGGACTGAGCGATGCGCCCGATCCGGCTCGAGATCCGCGGGTTCACCGCGTTTCGCGAGCCGCAGGTCGTCGACTTCGAGGGGCTCGACCTGTTCGCGATCACCGGGCCGACCGGCTCGGGCAAGAGCTCGATCCTCGATGCGCTGACGTTCGTCCTGTACGGCCGGGCCGAGCGGGTCGGGGACGGTGTGCGGCAGCTCGTCAGCCAGGGGGCTCCGCGGGCGGCGGTCGTCCTCGAGTTCGAGGCCGACGGCGGGCGGTTCCGGGTGGCCCGCAGCGTGACCGCCGACGCGAAGACGAAGATCCTCGTCGAGCGGTCCGACTCGACGACCGCGTCGGGCTGGCGCCAGGCCGGGGACGGCGCCGATCGGGTCCGTGAGGCCGACGCGACCCTGGAGAAGCTCGTCGGGCTCGACTACGCCGGGTTCACCCGGGCGGTCCTCCTGCCCCAGGGTCGCTTCGCCGAGTTCCTGGCCGGCGACGCGAAGACGCGCCGGAAGATCCTGGCCGACCTGCTCGACCTGGGGCTGTTCGAGCGAATCGCCGCGAAGTCCGGCGAGCTCGCCCGTGCCTTGGGTGGCGAGGTCACCGCCCGGGTCGGGATCCTCGAGGCCGAGTACTCCGAGGCGACGGCGGACGGGCTCGAGCTGGCTCGCCGCGAGCTGGGCGACGCCGGCGCGCTGGCCGCCCGGCTGGCCGTTGCGCGCGAGACCGTCGCGGGCCTCCTGGCCCGCTCCGCGGCGCTCGAGCGCGAGCTCGACGAGCTCCGGCGGCTCGGATCCGAGGCGGGCCAGGGCGCTGAGAAGGCACGCACGATCGGTGCCACGATCGGTAACCTGGCCGAGGCGATCGCCCGGGCGGTCGAGGGCCACGCGGCCGCCGAGGACGCTGCTCGGCGCGAGGCGCAGCTGGCCGCCGCCGCCGTCGGCACGCTCGCCGACGCCGAGGTCGCCTGGGGTGACGCCGCGACCATCGCCGGCCGGCTCGAGCGGGCGCGAACGCTCGCCGCCGGACGGGGGACCCTGGCCGAGCGTCGGGCCGAGGCCGAGAACCTGGTCGCCGCGCTCGAGCCAGTCAAAGCACAGGCGCTCGCCGCGACCGCCGCCGCTGCCGAGGCGGCCGAGCGCGAGAGCGCCACCGTAGCCGCCGAGCGCGCGGCGGCCGAGGCGCTCGAAAGCGCTCGAGCAGCGGATCGGATCGCCGCGATCGTCGCCGGGCTCGAGATCGGCGACCCGTGCCCGGTCTGCGGTCGCCCGCTCGAGCGGCTGGCGGACCGTCACGGTGCGCCCGAGCTGAAAGCCGCCGAGTCATACCCTCGAGCGCGCCCGCGTGGCCGCCGCGGAGGCTGCCGCGGCCTGTCGCGCCGCCGAGCGCGCGGCGACGGAGGCGGCCGGCCGGGTCGAGCGCGAGCGCGACCGGATCGCCCATGCCGAGTCCTTGCTCGCCGACGAGACCCGCCGGCTCGACGAGATCGAGGCGACCCTCGTCGCCGATCTTGGCGGGCATCTGCCGGACGACCCGATCGCCGAGCTCGACCGGCGCGCGACCGAGCTCGGCGTGCTGGCCGCCGACGTTGAGGCCCGTCGCACGGTGGCGACCGCGGCCGACGAGACCCTCCGAACGATCGACCGACTGCTGGCCGAGGCCCGCGCCCAGCTGTCGACCGAGGGCGCTCGCCTCGACGCCCTGCCCCTCGATGACCTCGTGGCGCGAGCTGTCGCCGCCGGGCTCGAACGCTCCGGAGCCCCGCCCGCCGGGCGTCGTCGAGCGCGCCGATCGGGCGGCGCTGCCCGAGCGACGGCAGCCGCCGGGGCCGCCGACGCCGGCTCGGCGATTGTGGTTGCCACCGCCGTCGCCGAGCTGCGCAGCCGGCTGCCCATTGACGATCCGCCCGCGCTCGCGACGGCCGCACTGGCGATCGCCGATCGACTCGAGGGTCTCGCCGTCAGCTGCTCGACCACGGTCGTCGAGCGCTCGGCGAGCGAAGGGAGTCTCCTCGACGAGGCGCGGCGGGCGGTCGGCGATCTCGCGCCCGATGCCCCCGACCTCGAGCGGCTCGTGACAGCCGTCGAGGCGGCCAACACGGCCGCGATCGGTGTGGCGGCGGTCGCGGGTCGACGAGCGACCGATCTCGAGGAACGGATCGTTCGGCGGGGGGAGCTCGAGACGGAGATCGAGGCGCTTCGCGAGCGCGGTGCCCGCTTCAAGCAGCTCGCCCTTGAGCTCCGCCAGGACCGGATCGTGGCCTTCCTCCAGGAGGAGGCCCTGACGACGCTGGCGAGCGCCGGGAGCGTCCATCTCGAGGAGCTGTCGAGCGGGCGCTACGGGCTCGAGGTGGTCGACGACGAGTTCCTCGTCGTCGATACCTGGAACGGTGAGGAGCGGCGGAGCGTGAAGACGCTGTCCGGTGGCGAGTCGTTCCTCGCGTCGCTCGGTCTCGCCCTCGCCCTCAGCGAGCAGGTCCCGTCGCTCGCGGCGAGCGCCCGCTCGCGCGTCACGAGCCTGTTCCTCGACGAAGGCTTCGGCACGCTCGACGAGGAGACGCTCCAGGTCGTGATCGGCGCCGTCGAGGTCATCGGCGGCGAGGATCGGATCGTCGGCGTGGTCACCCACGTCGCCGAGCTCGCCGAACGCCTGCCGGCCCGGATCGTCGTCGAGAAGTCGCCACGAGGGAGCACGATCCGGCGGTTCTGACGATGCCAGCCGCGCGGCGCAGCGCGAGGGTCAGCCGGTCGGGAGGGCGATCTCGTCGGGCAGCGGGAACCAGCGCAGCGTCTCGAAATCGTCGTCGACGACGAGACGCTCGGGCGGCCGGGCCGGCGCCGGCGGGTCGGCCAGGATCCGGCGGGCCTCGGCGAGGTAGCCGGCCAGCGCCGACTCGGGCTCGGTCCGGCGGTGCGCCGGATAGGTCAGGAGGCCGTCGTCGTAGCGGATGTCGCGCAGGCTCAGCGGTGGCTCGGCCGTCCCGGCGGCGTGCAGCCAGAGCCCGGTGGCCGGATCGAACCGGTAGTGGGGGAGGAGCCGCCAGCCGTCGCTGGCGACGAGCTCCACGGCGCCGAGGATGAACTCGAACACGACCTCGCTGATGAAGTAGTTGAAGTTGACCCGGACCCAGCCGGGCTTGATCCCCTCGCAGCCGCGGCCGATCTCGCGCTCGAACTCGTGGCTCGTGTCGAGGTCGATCCCGAGCAGCCGATGACCGTACGGCCCGGCGCAGGAGCAGCCGCCACGCGACTGGATCCCGAACAGGTCGTTGAGCAACGCGACGACGTAGTTGTGGTGGAGGTAACGGTGGCCGCCGTGACCCATGCCGCCGCGGCCAGCCTCGGGCATCCGGACCACGAACGACACGATCGACAGCCGGTCGAGGGCCGGGTTGCCGAGGATCTCGAGGTTGGGGTGACTCGACCAGCGTGCGATCGCCCGCCGAATGAACGACTCCTCGAGCTCGCGGATCGTCTCGGCGCCGACGGCCTCCTTGAGCCCGAACACGAGCCCGGCCCGGATCGATTCGACGATCGCCGGCGTGCCGCCCTCCTCACGCTGCTCGATGTCGGCCAGGTAGACGTGCTCGGACGGGTTGACATAGGCGACCGTCCCGCCACCGGGCACCGACGGCACACGGTTCCGGAACAGCTCGCGCCGTGCGACGAGGACCCCCGGCGTCCCGGGTCCGCCGATGAACTTGTGGGGCGAGATGAAGATCGCGTCCTTGTAGGCGAGCGGATCCTCGTCCTCGAGCGGACCCATCTCGATCGACACGTAGGGCGCCGCGGCGGCGAAGTCCCAGAACGACAGCGCCCCGTGGCGGTGGAGCAGGATCGAGATCGCCCGGACGTCGCTGATCACCCCGGTCACGTTCGAGGCCGCCGAGAAGGCGCCCATCTTGAGCGGACGCGGCGCGTGGGCGATGAGCTCGGTCTCGAGCCGTCCGAGGTCGATCCGCCCGTCGTGGTCCTCGGGGATCACGACGACGTCGGCCAGGGACTCGCGCCACGGCAGCTCGTTGCTGTGGTGCTCGTACGGCCCGATGAACACGATCGGCCGTTCGCTCGGCGGGATCAGCCGGGCCAGGTCGTAGCGGTCGTCGAGGTCGGCCGGCAACCGGATCTCGAGGCAGTCGATGAGCTTGTCGATCGCCCCGGTCGAGCCTGATCCGGCGAACAGCACGACATGCTCGTCCGTCCCGCCGACGGCGTCCCGGATGATCCGCCGGGCGTCTTCCCGGAAGCGGGTCGTCTGGAGCCCCGTCCCCGAGGACTCGGTGTGGGTGTTGCCGTAGAGCGGCAGGACGGCGTCGCGGATGAAGTCCTCGATGAACCCCAGCGAGCGACCCGAGGCGGTGTAGTCGGCGTAGGTGACCCGGCGCAGCCCGAACGGACCGACGACCGCCTCGTCATCGCCGATCACGCCGGCGCGGATTCGCTCGATGAGCGCCGAGGGGTCGTCCATGTTCGCCTATCGTAGCCGTCGGCCCGGGTGAAGCCGCGAGACGGCGCCGTCGTCTGGACTAACTTCGGGCCTACCAGTCCAGGAATCTCTTCGAGGCGTGGCGGATCCGGTCGAGGATCACTCGGCCGTCCCCGGCCGGATCGAGGAGGTTCGGCTGGGAGCGGTCGAGCTCGATCGTCGGGTGGATGTCGATCTGAGCGAGGTGCCGGCCGATGAATGTCAGCGTGACGATCAGACCCTCGTCGGTCTGTTCGGAGCGTGGCAGGTCAAAGATGAAGTCCCCCAACGAGTAGACGACGACACCGTCGCCGATGGCCTCGAGGGCGCCCGCCCAGTGCGGGTGCGAGCCAAGGACGACGTCGGCGCCGGCACCGATCAGGGCGGCGGCCTGGCGGCGCTGACGCGCTGTGGGACGCGAGGTGTACTCGGTGCCCCAGTGCGGCATCACGATGACGACCCCGGCGCCGGCCGCCCGAACCCTCGCGATGTCGGCACGACACAGTCTGAGGTCGAGCGGCGCGGCGCCCGCCCGGGTGCGAGTCGCCCCGGCTGCAGGCAGATCGACGGCGTCGTAGGCGAGGATCGCAACCCGGACCCCGGCGACGGTGAACCAGACCGGCTCACGGGCCGCTTCGATGTTCCTGCCCGCGCCCACGGGGATGACGCCCGCCGCCGCGACGGCACGGATCGTCTGGGCGACCCCGGCCGAGCCGGCGTCGCGGATGTGGTTGTTCGCGAGTGATACAACGTCCACGCCCGCGTTGCGAAAACCGACCTCGAGGCGCGGGTCGAACGTGAAGACGAGCCCGGTCGGGTGGTAGCTGAACCGGTCCGGTGCCGGCCCTTCGTGATTGACGAGGGCGAGGTCGGCGTCCCTGAAGAGCGCCGCCACGGCGCCGGCACCGCCGGTCCGACGCGCCTTGACGGTGCTGAGACCGCCAGTGCAGCAGCTTCGCCGGACGATCCTCGCCGTTCCGCCGTTCCACGGGAAGTCCGGCCCGTCGCCCAGGAGCACGGTTCGGTGGTAGACGGCCCGGTCGTTCATGACGTCGCCGGCCGCGACAAGCGTCCAGGTCGCTGCGGGGTCGAAATCTGGCGCGGCTGCCGACGCCGCCGTATGTCCCGCCCCGAGGACCGTGAGCGGCCACTCCGCGATCGAACGCACGCGGGCGTTCCCGAACAGGGTCCGGCCGTCAACTCCGAGCGCCCGGACCGACGGCCGAACGTCGCCTGCCCGGACGAACCCGAGGGCGTCGCTCCGGCCCTGCACGGCGGCAACGACGGCCCCGGGAGCAACTTCCAGGACCGCCGGGCCGGTCTCGAGGCCGAGGGTGGCCGCGAGAGCCGCGAGGTCGGGATCCGCGACGACGACCAACCGGAACCGGCGATCTCGACCGGCCAGGGCCGCGCGGACCTGGTCCGTGGACAACGACCGGTCGGTCGACCAGAACCCGACGATCGGGACGACTGCGATTCGGGGCACCGGCGCCGCCAATCGAGCAGTGGCCGGTGCGGGCGGTGCCGTTGCCCGGGAGATGGGATCGAGCAGGGGTGATGCGAGGCGGCTCGTCGGCTGCGAAGAGGCAGCAGCTAGGCGCGAACCACGACGCGTATCGTCAGGGAGCCTTACAGCCACAGACAGAGCGAACGCGACAGTCGCGAGTGCCGCGACCGTCAGCACGATCCGCCGGCGGGTCGCGCCCTTGATCGGGCGCTCAAGCACCCCGCACCCCAGGCACGACCGGGCTCGCCGCGGGCGCCGTCGGACTCAGGTACAGCCAGCGCGATGAACCCGAGGGGGGTCACGTGGAGGTCCTCGGTAGAGTAGGCCAGGCCCCAGTCGTAGCCGCCATTGTCCACCCAGCTGAACACCCGACCCGGTAGCGGGCGGCCTCAGAGGTGCGGCTCACCGGTCGGGCCGGTCAGCTCGGCTGGCGTCACCCGGACGTTGTCGACCTCGACCTCGACGAGGTTGTTCGGTCCGCCGTCGACCGCCTGGAACCGGAGGTGGATCGTCTGGCCGCCCACGCGTCCATCAGGATCGAGGCGCTCTGCCAGGTGCCGTCGACGTCGGACGGTCCGCCGGTCACGCTCAGGACGAGGGTCTGGGTGCCATCCTCCGGCCTCGACGATCGCGCTGAATGCGTCGGCCGAGCTCGACGCGCGCGTCGTGGGCGAAGACATAGCGGAAGGACAGCCGCTGGCCGGTGGCCGACGGCAGCGCGATGGCCGGCGATCGGACGGTGGTCAGGCCGTCGAGGTCGTTCGCGTTCGGCGACGTGCCCGCCCGCCAGCCGGTCACGAAGGCGCACCGCGACCGGATGGCGTCGTGCCGAGCTGCTTCTTGCCGGCCTTCGTCGTCGGCTCCGGGTTGGCCCGGGCGAACCGGCCGCGTTCGCGGTGCCGCGGTATCGGTGCCGTCCGGGTTGACGCGCCAGCCCCGGTCGACCTCGAGATCGTCGTCGAAGGCGCCGCAGCGGGCGATCCGGACGGCCGCCCCGAGCACGCGAGCGGGCACCCGCCTGCTCGATCAGGTAGAGGACGGCCTCCTTGTTGCGGCCGGTCTCGGGCGCGATCATCGAGGGCCTCGGGTAGTCGCTGATCGACATCTCGAAGGTGTAGGCGAAGATCCGGTACATGCCGTACATGTAGTCGCTGGTCGTGCCGCGGGTGATGTACAGGTCGCTCGCCTGCTCGGGCCTGTAGCCGTTCGTCGTGGCCATGTGCTGGCCGATCCTGGCCAGCGCCGCCTGGTCATGGGCGGTCATGTCGGCCGGGACGTTGGTCTTCGTGTAGCCGTACGGCCACATCACCAGCCGGCCGGTCTCGTGGAACGTGATCGCTGCCCGGATCTGCTGCCGGCCGTCGACCACCCGGCTGGCCAGGAAGTCGCGGATCGCGCGGGTCTCGGGCGCCGAGAAGGGCGCGGGCCGTGGTACGTGATCGCCTGGGGGTTGCGCGCTCGTCCGGCCACCGAGGCCCCACTTGTAGCCGAAGTTGCGGTTGAGGTCGGTGCCGATCGCGGTCGAGCCCGGCGTCGGCTGGCGGTTCTTCCGCCAGAAGTGGAACTTGCCGCCCTGGATGTCGTATTCGGCCCCGTCCGGGTTCGATCATCGAAGATGATCCAGACCTCGCGGGTGTTGACGATGTTCGTGATCCGCGGGTCTGATCCCGTAGCCGTCGACGAGCCAATGGAAGATGTGGAGGGTCATCTCGACCCCCATGTGCTCGTCGGAGTGGATCGCGCCGTCGAACATGACCTCCGGCTCGGCCTCGTCGACCAGGACGTTGTCGGAGACCTTGGCCATCCACAGCTCGCGACCCTTGTAGCTCTTGCCGATCGAGAACACGGACACGATGTCCGGGATGGGCAGCGGCCACGGCCGCGATCTCCGTCGTCAGCTCGGTGTAGCTGTGGAAGCCCTCCCAGCCCTTGGGGAACTCCGTCGCGCTCGCGCCAACGGCGTTGCCCGCGGCGATGGTCAGGGCGATGGCGGCCGCGGCGGCGACCTTGATCGAGGCGCGCACTGAGTGGGTCATGGGTAGAAGTCTGCGCCGCCCAGGTGCGCGGCGCCAGCCAGCCGGTGGGCCCAGGCCGGACCGGTACCTGCGCCAGCTGGTCCAGCCCGCGGGTGCCGCGCGCCGGATCCGCCCGTAATCGTCTCGACAGGATCCTCTCAGGAAGATGCCACCATACCGATCGTCGATGGGCGATCGACGTACTGAGCGGCGCGACATGGCGCACTGGACGAGGAGGAATCGGATGACAGGCGAGACGCGCCGCAACGTGGCCGTGGTGGCCATTGCCCTCGTGGTCGCCGGCCTGATCCTGGCCGGCGGCTATGCGATCTGGTATCTGTTCCTCCGCCCGGCCGGACCGGCAGCCGTGGGCTCCACCTCGGTGCCCGTCCCGTCGATCGCAGCAACGGCCTCGCCCTCGACGGCCGCCGGAGCATCGCCGTCGAGCGCCGCCGGCAGCTCGTCGGCTCCGTCGACGGGTGGGGTCGACGGCACCTGGAAGGTCGACACCTCGATCGCGTCGGCCGCCGACTCGACCCACTCGTTCGTCGGCTACCGGGTCGTCGAGAACGCTCGCCTCGATCGGGGGAACACCGCCGTCGGGCGGACGCCCAACGTCACGGGCACGATGACGCATCTCCGGGTCGACCGTCACCGACGTGACGATCGAGGCCGACCTGACGGCCCTCGCCAGCGACGACCCGCGGCGCGACGGCCAGCTCGGACGGCAGGGCATCCAGACGAACCAGTTCCCGACGGCGACGTTCAAGCTCAGCTCGCCGATCGACCTCGGCTCGGTGCCGGCCGACGGCCAGGAGATCAGCGTGACGGCCAACGGCCAGCTGACCCTCCACGGCGTGACGAAGGACGTCCAGGTCCCGCTCAAGGCGAAGCTGTCGGGTGACGTCATCGCGGTCACCGGCTCGCTCCCGATCGACTTCGCGGACTACGGCATCACGGCCCCCAACTCGTTCGCCGTCGTGTCGATCGAGGACCACGGGATCATGGAGCTCCAGCTGTTCTTCACCAAGGCCTGATCTTGACCGGGCGCTGACGATGGGCGCATGGCGGCGTTCGACCAGCTCGACTTCCTGTACGTCCCGAGCGCCGACGTGGCGGGCGACGCGAAGTACTTCACGGACGTGCTCGGCGGTCGGCTGGTCTTCGCCGTCGAAGGGATGGGCGCGCGGGTGGCGATGATCGAGCTGACCGAGGGACCGCCGCGCGTCCTGCTGACCGACCATCTCGATGACGACCGGCCGATCCTGATCTACCGGGTCGCCAGTCTCGATCGGTCCCTGGCCGAGCTCGAGTCACGCGGCTGGACGCCGGCCGGGCGACTCGAGATCCCACAGGGTCCGTGCTGCTCGTTCCGCGCGCCCGGCGGACAGCGCATCGCGCTGTACGAGCGGACCCGACCCGAGGTCGAGGCCCACTTCGCCGGCCGGCACGACTTCTGACGGGTACGCTGGGAACAGGAGGCAGATCATGGCCGACATCGACCTGTTCGAGCAAATCAACTCGCTCTCGGCGGAGGAGGAGCGGCTGTACGAGGAGGCCGCCGACGGAAGCGGCCTGGGCACGGCCGCGATCGCTCGGCTCGACGCGATCAAGGTCGAGCTCGACCGCTGCTACGACCTGCTCCACCAGCGCCAGGCTCGGCGCTCCGCGGGTCTCGACCCGGACGAAGCGGAAGCCCGCCCGGCCGACGTCGTGGAGCGCTACCAGCAATAGCCGCCGGCCTCAGTCGAGGTGGAAGACCTCGTCGAGCCGCCGGTGGAACCCGGTCGCCGGGTCGGTCAGCGGGTCGATGAGGCGGCCATCTCGGCCTGCCAGCGAGCGTTGACCGCGCTCGCGGCCATGGCACGCCTGGAAGCGCGCGAAGTCGTCGACCTCGAGGTAGCCGAACAGGTCGTCGCCGCGCAGGAAGATCGAGTAGTTCGCGCGCGCCCGGCGGCCCGCAGCTCGGCCAGCATCTCGGGCCAGACCGCGGCGTGCCGCCGGCGGTATTCGGCCTCCTGCGCCGGGCAGCAGGCGCATCGCGAACCCGATCCGTTCCATGGCCATCCTCCAGGTGCAGGCGAGGCCCCGGAAGCGATGCGCTCCCGGGGCCTCGGTGCGCGGTGCGTCGACGCGCTAGAAGCCGGATTCGGTCACAGTACTGGTCGATGTTGTCCTTGTTGAAGCGAAGGCGGGCCGAGGACCACGACGCTGTCCTCGCCGATCGTGTACGGCTGGCCGCCGTTGAGGCCGTGACGGTGAAGGTCTCGCCCGGCTGCCGGTGATCGTCGCCGCTTGACCAGCTCGTCGGCGACGTGCGTAGGCGAGGTAGCCGAGGTCCGGCACGTTCCAGAGCGCCGAACTCCGGCGAGGCGCCGGCCTTGACGTAGGCTCTCCATGCCGTCGGGAAGCCGAGGCCGGTGACCTTGACCGTGTCCGACTTGCTCTGGCGCCGACGACGACCTGGGCGGCCGCCAGGATGCCGACCGTGGTCGGGGCGACGATGACCTTGAGGTTCGGGTGCGCTGTGAGCAGGGCCTGCGCCTGGGTGCGTGCTGACTTCTGCGGGTCGTCGTTGCCGTAGACGACGTCGACGAGCTTGAGGCCCGCGTACTTGGATCCTGCAGGGTCTTCTTCATGGCGTCGATCCAGGCGTTCTGGTTGGTCGCCGTTGCGCGGCCGACAGGACGGCGATCTCGCCGGTGCAGCTCGGTGCGAGGTCGCACGCCCAGTCGGCGAGGCCGACGCCGATGCCGCTGAAGTCGGCCTGGTTGACGAAGACGTTGTAGGCGCCGACGGCCGGGCTGGAGTCGTAGCCGACGACCTTGATGCCCGGCGGCCATCGGCTGCCTGCAGGGCGGGCGCGACCGCGTCGGCGTCGTCGGCGGAGATCATGATCGCGTTGGCGCCCTGGGTGGTCGGCGTCTGGATGAACGGGATCTGCGGGTCGGCGTCGGCCGTGCTCGGGCCGACCTGGGTGACCGTCGCCGCCGAGTTCGGCGGCCGCCTTGTCGGCGCCGCCTTGCGCGGCGTCGAAGTACGGGTTGTTGATCTGCTTCGGGATGAAGCGACCGACGCTGCCGCGACCGCGGCAGCCGATGCCGGCCGCCGATGCCGAGGCCGCGGCCGACGCGGAGCCGCCGCGGTGCGGCTGCGGCGCGCTCGGCGCGACGGCGACGCGGCGAGCGCCGCCGACCGAGCGACGCCGCGCGACGACGGCGAGCGCCGTGTCGCCCGATGTCCGTGACCTGAATCAAACCATGTTCCTCCTCTACGACATGGACACGACCGCCTCACCACGGGCCGACCGGGTCGGCCGGCGGGGGCCGACCTCCGCGGACGCGCGATCGACAGCCGACTTGGCCTGGCGAGCAAGGGTGGGAATGACGACCGAGACGATCAGGAGCAGGCCGACGGCGATGCTCTGGATGTCGACCGACACGCCGGCGAGGCGGAGGGCGTTCTGCAGGACGGCAAGCGTGAAGACCGCGAGGACGACGCCCGGGATCGTGCCCGCGGCCGCCGAAGATGTCGACGCCGCCGAGCAGGACGATCGTGACGACGGTCAGGGTCATGCCCTGGCCCGTCGTCCGCGCGGGCGCTCGAGAAGCGCGCGGTCAGGATCACGCCCGGCGAGGGCGGCGACGAGCCCGGACAGCACGAACAGCGCCGATCTTGCGCGGGCGCACCCGGACGCCCGAGTAGCGGGCGGCGCCCGTGTTCTTGCCGATCGCGAAGATCTGCCGCCCGATCCACGTGCCGTGGAGGACGATCCCGAGGATGACCGCCAGGGCTGACGAAGACGACGAGCGTCCACGGGATCTGCGTCCCGGGGACGTAGCCGAAGCCGAAGGTCGGTGAACCAGGCGGGGAAGTCGCTGATCCCGCGCGGCCCGAGGACGACCAGGGCGAGGCCGCGGAAGAGCGCGAGCGTGCCGAGGGTGACCACGAGCGACGGCAGGCCGGCCGCGCGTGACGAGCAGGCCGTTGAACAGGCCGCCGAGCGACGCCGACGACGAGGACGACCGCGATGCCGATCTCCAGCGGCACGCCCGGCCGCCCACAGGAAGCCCGAGGACCGCGCCGCGAGGCCCGACCATCGACTCGACCGAGAGGTCGATCTCGCCCGGCGATGATGATCAGGCGTCATCGGCAGCGCCATGATCGCGACCTCCATCACGGGCCGCGATAGGTTCGACGAAGTTGCCGCGGCGTCAGGAAGAACGGCGACAGCGCGTTGCCGACGACGATCAGCCCGAGCAGGACGACCAGCAGGAGCGTCTCCCAGCGGCGCGAGCCAGCCGAGGCCAGCGGATCGGCGCCCGGCTGGCCGGACGTCACGGCGCGCGCTCATCGGCTCGCGCGTTCCGCGAGCGCTGGCGCGCTGGAGCCGCCGCAGCGATGCACCGCGTCGGCGCGCGACCGCGATCAGGATCACGGCGCCGTAGATGGCCTGGAGCCAGAACTGCGACAGGCTGAGCGAGGATCAGGGCGTTGTTGATGAACCCGAGGAACAGCGCGCCCGAGCGCCGCGCCGACGACCGTCCCCGAGCCGCCGAAGATCGTGACCCCGCCGACGACGACCGCGGCGACGATCTGGAGCGTCACGCCCGGTCGCCGACGTCGCGTTGATCGTCCCGAAGTCGATGCCCCACATGACGCCGGCGACGCCGGCCAGCAGGCCGCACAGCGCGAACGCGACGAAGCACGACGCAGCCGCGACGCGGATGCCCAGGATCGCGGCCGCCTCCGGGTTGCTGCCGACCGCGTAGACCGACCGTCCGAACGCGCGTCTAGCGAAGGACCAGCCGGCCGATGACCGACGACGACGACCGCGACGAGCACGAAGAGCGGGATGCCGAAGACGGTCGTGCGCGCCGGCATCGGTGTAGCCGGGCGGCAGGTCGGCCAGGGTGACCTGCTGGCCGCCGGCGACCAGGAAGTCGATGCCGCGGATAGATGCTCAGCGTGCCCAGCGTGGCGACGATCGAAGGGACCTTGAAGACCGGCGACGAGGACGCCGTTGACCATGCCCGAGGACCAGCCCGAGCAGGAGCCCGAACGCCATCGCTTCGGGCGCCGAGCAGCATGCTGGCTGCCAAGCGACGTCGGCGACGACGAAGGCGACCAGGCCGATCGTCGCCTCGACCGAGAGGTCGACGTTGCGGGTGATGACGACGATCGCCTCGCCGACCGCGGCGATCGCGATGATCGACGGCAGGACCGGCGACGTCGGTCAGGTTCGACGGTCAAGGAACTGCGGCGCCTGGATCGCGACCAGGACGCCCAGCACGACGCATGATCAGCGACGAGGCTGAGCTCGCGCTGACGGGCGACGCCGGCGAGCCGAGCGATCGCCGGTCGCGCCGGCGCCGGCGAGCGTCGACGGCCGTCATCGCGGGCGATCCGGCCGCGTGCCGACCGTCGACGGCGCCGTCGGCGGCCTGCTGCCGGTCGCCGCGAACATCACGCGCTTCCTCGGTCGCGTCGGCGCGCGGCGATCTCGGCGGTGATGCGGCCCTCGTGGAGGACGAGGATCCGGTCGGACATCGCGAGGACCTCGGGCAGGTCGCTGGAGATCAGGATGATCGCCGAGGCCCGAGGCGGCGAGCTCGGAGATGATCCGGTGGACCTCGACCTTGGCGCCGATGTCGATGCCGCGCGTCGGCTCGTCGAGGATCAGCACCCGCGGCTTGGAGGCCAGCCACTTGGCGAGGACGACCTTCTGCTGGTTGCCGCCCGACAGGGCGCCGACCGAGCTGGTCGACGCCGGTCATCCGGACGTTGAGCTGCTCGGTGTAGTCGTCGCGCGACGCGCGCGCTCGCGCGACGCGCGGAGGAAGCAGCGCGGGAACAGGCGCGGCAGGATCGGCAGGGTGACGTTCTCGGCGATCGAGAAGTCGAGCACGAGGCCGTCCTGGTGGCGGTCCTCGGGCAGGTAGGCGACGCCGGCGGCCATCGCCTCCGACGGGCTCGCGAAGCGTGACCGGCTTGCCCGCCAGCCGGATCTCGCCGGCGTCGCGCTGGTCGATGCCGAACAGGACCCGGGCGACCTCGGTCCGGCCGGCCCCGACCAGCCCGGCCAAGCCGACGATCTCGCCGGCCCGGACCGAGAAGCTGATGTCCTCGAACTCGCCGGCCCGCGTCAGGCCCTCGACCTCGAGCAGGACGTCGCCGATCGGCGCGTCTCGACCTTCGGGAAGAGCGACACCGCGCGCCCGACCATGTGCCGGATCGAGGTCGGCCGTGGTCAGCTCGCGACGTCGCGCGTCGTGATGACGTGGCGGCCGTCGCGGAAGCACCGTCGCCCGGTCGCAGAGCTCGAAGACCTCGTCCAGCCGGTGGCTGACGAAGAGGACCGCGACGCCGCGGTCGCGCAGGCGGCGGACGATCGTGAACAGGCGCTCGACCTCGTGGGCCGAGAGCGACGCCGTCGGCTCGTCGAGGATCAGGACGCGCGCGTCGACCGAGAGCGCCTTGGCGATCTCGATGAGCTGCTGGTCGGCCATCGACAGGCCGCGGACCGGCGCGCCGACGTCGAGCCGGACGTCGAGCTCCTCGAACAGCGCCTTGCGCCGCGCGCCGGGTCGCGCCCCAGTCGATCGGTCCGCAGCGGCCCGCGCGGCGCATGGCCGATGAAGACGTTCTCGGCGACGGTCAGGTCCGGGAACAGGCGCGGCTCCTGGTGGACGACGGCGATGCCCGAGCGCCCGGGCGTGCGCCGGGCCGTCGATGACCGTGCGGCTCGCCGTCGAGCCGGATCGTGCCGCTGTCGGGCTGGTGGACGCCGGCCAGGATCTTGACCAGCGTGCTCTTGCCCGCGCCGTTCTCGCCGACGAGCGCATGGACCTCGCCGGCGCAGGAGCTCGAGCGAGACGTCGTCGAGCGCCTGGGTCGCCGCCGAACCGCTTCGAGATGCCGCGCGATCGGCGGCGGCGCGCGGACGGCCGGTCGCCGGCGACGGCTCTGGCTCGACGGGCACGCCCGGTCGCGATCGCCTGCCCGGCGCCGGCGTGGGCCCGGCCGCGGCGTCGACCAGTCGATGTCGATGCCCGGCGCGCAGCTCGCGCGACCATCTCGGCCGGGCGCCGCGTCGTCGGTCAGGACCGCTGTCGATCTGGTCGGTCGGGCAGAACGTCGCGAACGCCGCGCGCTGCCACTTGGTGTGGTCGACGATCGCGATGACCTCGCGCGGCGGCGGCGACCATCGAGCGCTTGATCTGCGCCTCTTCCTCGGTGGCGTCGCTCAGGCCCGGACTCGATCGTGAACCCGGCCGCGCCGACGAACGCCGTCTGGACGTTGATCCGCTCGAACAGGCCGTCGCCCAGCTGGCCGACCACGGACATCGCCTCCCAGCGGACGCGGCCGCCGAGCATGAGCACCTGATCCCCGGTGACCCGGCGAGCTCCGAGGCGATCCGCAGGCCGTTGGTGATGACGGTCAGGCTGGCTCCAGCCGCCGCGGGCCCTGATGCGGCGGGCGACGGCGAGGCGCCGTGGTGCTGGCGTCGATGACGATGCTCTCGCCGTCCTGGACGAGCGCGGCCGCCGCGGCGCCGATGCGCGCCTTCTCGTCCGCGCTGCAGGCGCTCGCGGACGTCGAAGGCGGGCTCGGGCCGGCTCCGGTCCGGCAGCGATCGCGCCGCCGTGGGTGCGCACGAGCCGGCCCTCGTGCCTCGAGCGACGACGAGGTCCTTGCGGATGGTCACCGTCGAGACGCCGAACCGGGTCGGCCAGGTCGCGCGACGCGGGCGCGGCCGTGCTCCTCGACGATGCGGGCGATGTCGTCCTGGCGTTCGCGGGCGAAGACATCGCCCGGCACGGCGCCGGTCGGCACGGTCACGGACCTCTCCACGTGGACTCGTGCGGGCACGGATCGGGGTTTCGAGTGGTTGCCGACGCACGTAGCCGAAGCGGATACGCAATGTCAAGAAAGCAATTGAAATCAATCGAAACCTGTGGCAGGCTGTCGCAGCGACGACCACCTGATCGGCCGATGCGCCGACTCGTGACGACCGGCTCCGGCCGACGGTGCCCACTCCTCCGACATCGTCGCCGCGTCCGGTCGGATCGACGGCCGCGGCGCCCTGCCATCGATCCGGCGGACGCCGCATCGAGCAGATCGCCCGACGAGGCGACGGAGGCAGACGTGACCAGCGAATCGGCCGTCGTCGACGCCCTGCGGCGCAGCGGATCGAGCTGCCGTCGTGGGCGTTCGGCAACTCCGGGACCCGGTTCAAGGTCTTCGCCCAGCGCGGCGTGCCGCGCGACCCGTACGAGAAGATCGCCGACGCCGCCCAGGTGCACCGCTTCACCGGCGTCGCGCCGACGGTGGCGCTGCACATCCCGTGGGACAAGGTCGACGACTACGCCGACCTCGCGCCGCCACGCCGCGGACTCGGCGTCGCGCTCGGCACGATCAACTCGAACACGTTCCAGGACGACGACTACATGCTCGGCAGCGTCTGCCACCCCGACGCCGCGGGTCCGGCGCAAGGCGGTCGACCACCTGCTCGAGTGCGTCGACATCATGGACGCGACCGGCTCGCGCGACCTGAAGCTGTGGTTCGCCGACGGCACCAACTACCCGGGCCAGGACGACATCCGCGACCGCCAGGACCGGCTGGCCGAGTCGCTGGCCGACGGTCTACGCGCGGCTCGGCGACGGACCAGCGGATGGTGCTCGAGTACAAGCTCTTCGAGCCGGCGTTCTACACGACCGACGTGCCCGACTGGGGCACCGCGCTACGTCCACTGCCTCGCGCTCGGCGCCGAAGGCGCAAGGTCGTCGTCGACACCGGCCACCACGCGCCGGGCACGAACATCGAGTTCATCGTCGCGTCGCTGCTGCGCGCCGGCAAGCTCGGCGGCGTTCGACTTCAACTCCCGCTTCTACGCCGACGACGACCTGATGGTCGGCGCGGCCGACCCGTTCCAGCTGTTCCGGATCATGTACGAGGTCGTGCAGGCCGGCGCGCTGCGACCCGAGCGCGGGCGTCGCGTTCATGCTCGACCAGTGCCACAACATCGAGCCGAAGATCCCCGGCCAGATCCGCTCGGTGATGAACGTGCAGGAGGCGACCGCCAAGGCGCTGCTCGTCGACCGCGACGCGCTCGCGGCGGCGCAGCGACGCCGGTGACGTGCTCGGCGCCAACGCGGTGCTGATGGACGCCTACAACACCGACGTCCGGCCGCTGCTCGCCGAGGTCCGCGAGCGGCATGGGCCTCGACCCCGACCCGATGGCGGCCTACGCCGCGCTCCGGCTACGCCGCAGCGGATCGTCGCCGAACGCGTCGGCGGCAACGCAGGCCGGGTGGGGCGCATGAGCGTCGAGGCGCCGACGCGTCCGCGGTCGAGCGAGCTCGCTCGACCGGTCGCACCGGCTCGGCGCCGACCCGCGCAACACGAACTACGCCGGCGGCAACACCTCGGCCAAGGGCACCGGCGATCGACCCGGTGACCGGCGACGCCGGTCGAGCTGCTGTGGGTCAAGGGCTCCGGCGGCGACCTCGGCACGCTGACCGAGGCCGGCCTGGCGGTGCTGCGCCTCGACCGGCTGCGCGCGCTGGTCGACGTCTACCCGGGCGTCGAGCGCGAGGACGAGATGGTCGCCGCGTTCGACTACTGCCTGCACGGCCGCGGCGGCGCGGCGCCGTCGATCGACACCGCGATGCACGGCCTGGTCGACGCCGCGCACGTCGACCACCTGCACCCCGACTCCGGCATCGCGCTCGCGACCGCCGCCGACGGCGAGGCGCTGACCACGCGAGTGCTTCGGCGACCGGGTCGTCTGGGTGCCGTGGCGGCGGCCCGGGCTTCCAGCTCGGCCTCGACATCGCCGCGATCCAGCGCGGCGAACCCGGAGGCGATCGGCGCGATCCTCGGCGGCCACGGCATCACCGCCTGGGGCGACACGTCCGACGAGTGCGAGGCGCAACTCGCTCGAGATCATCCGGACCGCCGAGCGGTTCATCGCCGAGCACGGCCGGCCCGAGCCGTTCGGCGCCGGTCGATCGCCGGGCTACGAGCCGCTGCCCGACGGCCGAGCGGCGCGCCCGCGCGGCGGCCCTGCTGCCGCTCATCCGCGGCCTCGCCTCGACCGACCGGCCGCAGGTCGGCCACTTCACCGACAGCGACGTCGTGCTCGACTTCCTGGCCGCGCGCGAGCACCCGCGGCTGGCCGCGCTCGGCACGTCGTGCCCGGACCACTTCCTGCGGACCAAGGTCCGGCCGCTGGTGCTCGACCTGCCGCCGACGCGCCGCTCGACGAGGTCGTCGCCCGGCTGCGCGAGCTGCACGCGGCCTACCGCGACGACTACGCCGCCTACTACGAGCGCCACGCGACGCCCGACAGCCCGCCGATGCGCGGCGCCGACCCGGCGATCGTGCTCGTGCCCGGGCGTCGGGATGTTCAGCTTCGGCGCGAACAAGCAGACCGCCCGCGTCGCCGGCGAGTTCTACGTCAACGCCATCAACGTGATGCGCGGCGCCGAGGCGCATCTCGACGCTACGCGCCGATCGCCGAGGCGGAGAAGTTCCGGATCGAGTACTGGGCGCTCGAGGAGGCCAAGCTCGCCCGGCATGCCGAAGCCGAAGCCGCTCGCCGACGCGGGTCGCGCTCGTCACCGGCGCGGGCTCCGGCATCGGGCGGGCCATCGCGCATCCGGCTCGCCGCCGAGGGCGCCTGCGTCGTCGTCGCCGACCTCGACGCCGACAGCGCCGCGGCGCGTCGCGCGCCGAGATCGGCGGGCCCGACGTCGCCGTCGGCGTCGCCGCCGACGTCACCGACGAGGCGCAGGTCGCGGCGGCGTTCGCGCGCGGCCGTCGCTCGCCTTCGGCGGCGTCGACCTGGTCGTCAACAACGCCGGCCTGTCGATCTCGCAAGCCGCTGCTCGAGACGACCGTCGCACGACTGGGACCTCCAGCACGACGTGATGGCCCGCGGCTCGTTCCTCGTCTCGCGCGAGGCGGCCCGGGTCATGATCGACCAGGGGATCGGCGGCGACATCGTCTACATCGTCAGCAAGAACGCGTTGTTCGCCGGCCCGAACAACGTCGCCTACGGCGCGGCCAAGGCCGACCAGGCCCACCAGGTCCGGCTGCTCGCGGCCGAGCTCGGCGAGTACGGCATCCGGGTCAACGGCGTCAACCCCGACGGCGTCGTCCGCGGCTCGGGCATCTTCGCCAAGGGCTGGGGCGCCGAGCGCGCCGCGGACTACGGCATCCCCGAGGACAAGCTCGGCGAGTTCTACGCCCAGCGCACGCTGCTCAAGCGCGAGGTCCTGCCCGAGCACGTCGCCGCCGCGGTCTTCGCGCTCGACCGGCGGCGACCTGTCCCAGACGACCGGCCTCCACATCCCGGTCGACGCCGGCGTCGCGGCCGCGTTCCTGCGGTGACCGTGGCGCCGGCGTCGTCGTCGCGCCGTCGACCTCGGCGCGTCGAGCGGGCGGGTCGATCGTCGGCCGGGTCGGGCCCGACGACGCTCGAGCTCGACGAGGTCCACCGGTTCCCCAACGAGCCCGGTCGCGCTGCCCGACGGGCTGCACTGGGACGTCGCTGCGGCTCTACCACGAGGTCCTCGCGGGCTGCGCCGGCCGCGCGGCCGCGGCGGCCGACGGCTCGTCAGCGTCGGCGATCGACTCGTGGGCGCGTCGACTACGGCCTGCTCGACGCGGCCGGCGCGCTGCTCGGCGACCCGTTCCACTACCGCGACGAGCGCACCGACGGCGGCGTCGCGGCGGTCCACGCGGTCATCCGCCGGACGCGCTCTACGCGCGCAACGGCCTCCAGTTCCTGCCGTTCAACACGCTCTACCAGCTCGCGGCCGTCGCGCGGCACGGCCGCGCTCGAGCCGCGCCGCGCGATGCTGCTGATCCCCGACCTGCTCGGCTACTGGCTGACCGGCGTGCGCGGCGCCGAGCGCACCAACGCGTCGACGACCGGGCTGCTCGACGCCGCGACCGCGCGACTGGGACGACCGACCTCGTCGAGGCGCTCGGGCTGCCCGGCGCGATCCTGCCCGCCGCTCCGCGAGCCGGGCGACGCGCTCGGGCCGCTCCGCGACGACGTCGCGAGCGCGACCGGCCTCGCGCCGCGACGCGCGGTGACGCTCGTCGGGTCGCACGACACCGCGTCGGCGGTCGTCGGCGTGCCCGCCGACGGACGACCGGCTTCGCCTACATCTCCTGCGGGACCTGGTCGCTGGTCGGCGTCGAGCTCGACGCGCCGGTCCTGACCGAGGCCAGCCGCGCGGCGAACTTCACCAACGAGGGCGGCGTCGACGGCACGATCCGCTACCTGCGCAACGTGATGGGCCTGTGGCTGCTGCAGGAGTCGATGCGGACCTGGGAGCGCGACGGGACGCCGCGAGCGACCTCGCCGGCGCTGCTCGCCGCCGCCGGCGAGCTGCCGGCCGGCGGTCCGCGTCATCGACCCCGACGACCCGGTCGTTCCTGCCGCCGGGCGACATGCCGGCGCGGATCGCGGCCGCCTGCCGCGCGGCCGGCCAGCGCGCCGCCGGCGATCGCGGCCGGCGCTCGTCCGGTGCATCCTCGACAGCCTCGCGCCGGCGTATCGCGCGGACCGTCGCGCGACGCGGCGCGCCTGTCCGGGCGCGCGGTCGACGTCGTCCACCTCGTCGGCGGCGGCGCCCGCAACGCGCTGCTCTGCCAGCTCACCGCCGACGCCTGCGGGCTGCCGGTGGTCGCCGGGCCGGTCGAGGCGACGGCGCTCGGCAACGTCCTCGTCCAGGCCCGCGCGCACGGGCTGCTGTCGGGCGATCTCGAACGCTTGCGGGCGCTCGTCCGGACGACCCAGGACCTGCGCCGCTACGAGCCCCGGACGTCGAGCGTCGGCCCGGTATCCTGACGGTTGGCGGAGGTCGTCTGCCGGGGTCAGCCCGCGGCGACGGGCGTCGCTGCCGCAGCCTGGACCTGCTCCTCGATCCAGCGGTAGGTCGGGCGCGAGGCCATCCTCGAGGTCGATCTTCGGCTCCCAGCCGAGGACCTCGCGCAGCCGCGTGTTGTCCGAGTTGCGCCCCCGGACGCCCTGCGGTCCGTCGATGTGGTTCAGGCTGATCCCGTCCTTGCCCGAGATCGCGATGATGATCCGGGCCAGCTCGTTGATGCTGACCATCCGGTCCGTGCCCAGGTTGAGCGGGTCGCGATGGTCGGACAGCATCAGCCGGTAGATGCCCTCGACGCAGTCGTCGACGTGGCAGAACGAGCGGGTCTGCTCGCCGTCTCCCCAGATGTCGATCGAGCCGCCCGACTCGACCTTGGCCACCTTCCGGCAGAGGGCCGCCGGGACCTTCTCGCGTCCGCCGTCGTAAGTCCCGTTCGGGCCGTAGATGTTGTGGAAGCGGACGACCCGGGTCTCGATCTTGTGCTCGTCGGTGTAGTAGCGGCACAGGATCTCGGTCATGAGCTTCTCCCAGCCGTAGGCGTCCTGGGGCTGGGCCGGGTAGGCGTCCTCCTCGCGCAGCGGCTTGACGTCGGCCTCGGTCTGGAGGTACTCGGGGTAGACGCAGGCCGACGAGCTGTAGAGGTAGCGCTTGACGCCGTGCTGGCGGGCGCGCCTCGATCGTGTGCAGGTTGATCAGCGAGTTGTTGTACAGGATCGTGGCGTGGTTGGCCGAGATGAACCCCATCCCGCCCATGTCGGCCGCCAGGGCGTAGACATGATCGACGCCGCGGGTGGCGTCGAGGGCCTCCTCGCGCAGCCGGAGATCGCGCAGCTCGAACTCGTCGGCATCGATCGGGGTGTACTCGGGCTCCTTGAGGTCGACGCCGCGCACCCAGTAGCCGCGCTCCTTGAGGTAGGTCACCAGGTGATGGCCGATGAACCCACCGGCGCCGGTCACGAGTACTCGCTCCACGATCAGATCTCCTCCGCTCGACCGTCACCCGACGATCGTCGCCATGCCGCGTTGTCGAGGAACGCCGCGGGTGTCCGCGCGCGTCGCGGAACCGACCCGGAACGAACCGTGTTGATCCTGACCGATCCGGTGCCCTGTCGGCCATCCCCAGGACGATAGTACCGGTAAATCCTGTCAACACCCCAGCGGCCGGCGCGGTTGGCCGGGATGGATCGGTGCCCGTATGATGCCGCGGCGCCGCGAAACGCGTCGCCTGTGCCGGAGCGACTTCGCGCGACCGGACCTGATCGGAGCACGACCGCAGCCGGATGCGAGGACGTCCCCTGAGCTCATCCCAGCCGGGCCTGGCCAAGGTCCACCCACGGCTCGAGGCGCTGTTCGTGGCGCTCGAGGACTCGAGGATCGAGTGGAGCCTGCTGCGCGGCGAATCCGAGCTCGACGGCCGGCCAGGCGACGTCGACATCCTCGTCGCCCCGGGCGACCTCGGCCGACTCGGCCTCGTCGCCCGTGCAGTCGGGTACGCGCGACTCCCGTCCGCCGGCTACGGCTCGCACGAGTTCAGGGTCGCCTACGACGAGACGACCGACCAGTGGCTCAAGCTCGACCTGGTGACCGAGCTCGCCTTCGGGACCGCCTTCGCATTCCGCCTCCCGGAGACCGTGACCGCAGCCTGCCTCGCCCGTCGTCGACCGGCTGGCTCCGCCTTCGTCCTCGATCCCGCCGACGGGTTCTGGACGCTCCTGCTCCACGGACTGGTCGACAAGGCCGCCATCGACGGGGCCACCCGGGGACGGCTCGAGGAGCTGGCTCCGGCCGGGCGAACGGGCGGACCGGTGGCGGCCGCGCTCGCCCCGCTCCTGCCGGCCGGCTGGTCGCTCGGCCGCGTCGTCGACGCCGTCACGAGCGGGGGGTGGGCGGAGCTCGACCGGCTCGGTCGCGGACTGACCACCTCGTGGCGGCGACGCCATCCGGTCGACAGCCTCGTCCGGCGGGCAACCGGGCCGATCCGACTGCGAGCCGGGCGACTTGCTCGCCTGCGCCGCCCGCGTGGACTCGGGCTGGTGCTCGTGGGCGCTCCGATCCTGACGGCCGGGCTGGCGACCCAGGTCGGACAGGCCGTGCCGCTGCCGGTCCGGATGCCGACCGTGCCACCCGCCGGTCGGTCGCTCGGTCGGAGCCTGCGCGACCGGTTGAAGCTCGGGCAGTGCCTGGTGATCTTCCGGGCAGGGACGCTCGACGAGCTGCCGATCGGCTGGGTGCGTGGCGAAGGCGTCGGGCGCAGCAGGCTGGCCGACGCGCTATCCTCGCCGGCACCGGACCTCGTCATCGTCCTCGGCACGACCGCGCTGCCGGCGCAGAGCGGGGCGGCAGACGCGGTCCATTCGTCAGACCGGTCCGACATACGGACCGTCGACGCCTCGGTCTCTGAGGAGCGGCTGGGGCGGATCGTCGCCGGACTCGTCTGGGAGCGCCTGGCCGAGCGCTGGAATGCCCTGGAAGGGCAATCGACCGGATCAAGTTGAGGAGCCTGCGTTGCGAATCCTGGTCTGTGCCTCGGATGTGCCGTTCTCGCCGACCAACACCGGCTACCGCCGCCAGCTGATGGGCCTCATCCCGGAGCTCAGCAAGCGCAACGAGGTCCGCTTGATCGGCCTCCAGATGCCCGACCAGACCGCCCCGCGGCAGGTCAACCCGCAGATCCGGGTCGTACGCTACGACAAGCCCGGGATCCTCGGCAACGCCTGGGACACCCTGACTGCCACGATCTCGGGTCGTCCACTCCGCGCAGCCCGGTTTGCCAGCCTCCTCCGCCCGGCTCTGCGCGAGGAGCTGGCCACCTTCAAGCCGGACGTCGTCCACGTCGGACCCGGCAAGCTGGCCGGGCTGCACGACGAGCTGAACGGCCTGCCGGGGGTCCTCGGTGTCATGGACACCTGGCACCTCAACGTGATCGCCCGGTCCGAGGCGTCGAGCGGCCTGCGGCGGGCGGTCCTCCACGCGGATGTCGCCCGGATCAGCCGGTTCGAAGCGACCTGGTATCGGCCCTGGGACCGGGTCGTCCCGAGCAACCAGGACGACCTGGAGACGATGCTCGCGCTCGACCCGAGCCTCCGGATGACGCTCATCCCGATCGGCTTCGACGCCAGCGCCTATGCCCCGGACCCGACGGCCACGCGCGACCCGAACCTGATCGTCTTCCACGGCGCGATGGGCTACGCCCCGAACGTCGAGGCCGCCGACTTCCTGGCCCGCGAGATCCTGCCGCTCGTCCGGGCGGAGGTGCCGGAGGCTCGCCTGGCGCTGGTCGGGCGTGATCCCTCGCCGCGGGTTACGGCGCTCGCCGAGCTCCCCGGCGTCGAGGTGACCGGCGGCGTGGACGACATGCGCGCCTGGCTGACCGGAAGCAGCGTCTGGGTCGGCCCATTCCTCAACGGGACCGGGATCAAGACGAAGCTGCTCGAGGCGATGGCGACCGACCTGCCCTGTGTCGTCACCTCCATAGGGGGACGAGGCCTCGCGCTCGACTCCGGAGCCTTCCTCGTCGGTGAGACGGCCGCCGAACTGGCTGCCCACATCGTGGGGCTGCTGCGCGATCCGGCTCGTGCCGCGGCACTCGGCAAGGCCGGCGGCGACTACGTCCGGGCGGGCTACGACTGGCCGGTCGTCGGGGCGGCCTTCGAGCGGCTCTACCAGGACGTCATCGACGAGAAGCACGCGGGACGAGCCGACGGCTGACGTCGATCCGCCCGCTGCACCGGCGTCCGGCAGGCCCGCGGTCCGGGTCGCCGCGCTGCCGGACCTCGGTCCGGGACGAGAACGCCCGCGACTCGGCCAGCGGAGCCATCTGGAGCTATGCGCTGCCGACTCGCGACCTGGGGACGATCCTCGCGCTCGGCCGGCCGACCCACGCCTCTGCGACCGCGCTGACCCAGATCGCGCGGGACCGCCTGGTGGTCGTGGCCGACGAGCCCGGCGGGCCGCCATGGTCGATGGCCGACGGCAGCGTCGATCTCGTCGCGACGGTCGACCAGGCCTGGTCCGAGCGGGTGGCGGCGGACCCGGACGTCGCCGCCGAGATCGAGCGCGTCCTGGCCCCCGGCGGCTGCCTGTTCGTCCGGCTCGGCCCGGGCGGGTCGACCGCTGGGTCGGCGCAGCCGGCACTGCCGGCCGGCGTGACCGATAACGACGGTGCTGTGGCTCGGCCTGCGCGGTGGAGAGATCCGTGCGGTCGTGCCGGCCTCGGACCGGGCGTTGGTCGGGCTCGTGACCGCACGCTGGAACGACGATCTCGAGGTCCGCTCCCGGCTCCGCCGGATCGTCAGGCGGCTGCGAGGGCGTGCGTCGACGGATCTCGCGACCGAGGCGGGGGCACTTCGCCCACCTGCGGCGGCCGGACCCATCGACCGACCACCGGCCTATATCCGATCCGCCGCGACGGCCGCGGGGCTGGACGTCGACGGTCATCGCTGGGCGCTGTTCGACCCCGGCTCGTACGGCACGAAGAAGATCCTGCTGTTCCTCGTCGCGCCTGGACGCGACCGCCCGGATCTCGTCGTCAAGCTCGTCCGCGACAGGCGGTTCAACGCCCGCCTCGAGGCGGCCTGGGCGGCCCTGCGCGACCTCGGGTCCCGGGCGCCCGAGCTCAGCGGGCTCGGTCCTCGACCGCTCTTCCTCGGGCACCATGCCGGTCTCGCCCTGATGGCCGAGTCGATCGTGGACGGAGCGCCGCTCAAGGCTCGCCTCGGCGACGACCCAAACGATCCGCTGATCGGCACCGTCATCGACCGGCTGGTCTCGCTCGGGATCGCGACGGCCGACTCGTCGACGCTGACGCCGGCCGAGGTTGCCGACGAGCTCCGCACGATGATCGAGCGCTACGCGGCGATCTACCGCCCGTCGTCCGCCGAGCGCCAGGCCCTGGCGGCGGCGGTCGACCGGATCGGCCGGTCCGGGCGTCCGTTCCCGCTCGTCCTCCAGCACGGGGACGCGGGCACCTGGAACGTCCTCGTCGGCGACGCTGGCGAGCCGACGCTCATCGACTGGGAGGCGGCGGTGCCGCGCGGGATGCCGCTCTGGGACCTGTTCTACTTCGTCCGCAGCGCGGCGGTCGGCGTCGCGCGCCGGACGGGCCGGGCGAAACGCGCTGGCTGGCGTGGAGCACGAGCTGTTCGAGGCGGGCCCCCTGTCGGATCGACTCGTCGCTGCGGTCGGCCGGTACGGTGCGGGCACCGGGCTCGACGGCGACCTCATCGAGCCGCTCTTCCAGCTGTGCTGGATGCACCGCGCGCTCAAGGCGTCGAGCACGCTCCCACCCGCACAGCTCGCGCGCGGCCACTATCGACGCCTGCTCTGGAGGTCGGTCGAGCGGCGCGACGCTCCGGGATTGCGCCGGCTGTTCCGCGCCGTCGATGCGAGAGCCGACTGACGCCGCGGGCCAACCGACGCGGGCTGCGCAGCGCCGGCTCGGTCAGACCCCGAGCGAGGTCAGGACGGGGCCGACGTTCGTCGGCCAGCCAGCGCTCGTCGGCCGCCCGGTTCGGGAGGCGGGCGAGGGTCGCGTTGACCTCGGCCGCCCACCACGCCAGGCCGGCCAGCTCGATCGACCGAGCCGTCGGCTCGATCCCGGCGGCCGGCCAGTAGTCGGCCGCCGCGACCCGGAACTCGGTCGAATCCCACGGCCTGGCCAGGAAGGCCGGACCGAGCTGGAGGCGGTCGCGCCCACGCAGGTCGACCGCGACGAGCTGGAGCAGGTCGCTGCCGGCGACCCCGGCCGGGTGGGCCGCGTCCCAGTCGACGAACCCCGTCAGTCGACCGCGATCGACGAGCAAATTGCCGGTCCACAGGTCGCCGTGGCGGAGGATCGCGGGCAGGCCGACCGTCTCCGTCGCGACCCGCTCGGCGAGCCGAACGACCCGCTCCGCATGGCGCGGCAGGCTGGCCGCGATCCCACGCAGGTCGTCATCGAGGGCGAGCGGCGGTCCGTCGGCGCGCGGAAAGGCCGCGAGGGCACTGGCGACCTGGCGGGCCAGCGCGGGGCTCGATCGCGCCGGCCGTCGACCGGGCAGGACGGTCTCGATCGTCCAGGAGGCTCCGGCCGCCGTCCCGTGTCCGAGCGATCTGGGTGCCAATGGGACGCGCAGCGCCGCGAGCAGCTCGAGGGTCACGGCAAGTCGCCCGGGGTCCCCTGGCGTGCCCGTCTGGGCGAGCCGGAGGAGGCCCACGGCGCCATCCGCATCGACCCGGGCGACCAGCGTTCCACCCGAGCCGAACCGAAGAGCCGGCACGCTGAGCCGACTGGCGGCGGCGCTCAGCGCAGCGTCGAGCACGCGCTCGACGGGCGGACCGGACTGAAGCTCGACGAGGGCCCCGGCACGGATGGCCGAGCGAAGGTCCCGCCGGAACCCGGCGGACAGCCGGCCGGCCGGCAGCCGATGGACCGCTCCGAGCCGAAATCCGGCCGGAAGCCGGCGGGGGAGTCGTCGGAGCGCGCGCTCGCGGGCCACGGCGGAGCGGACGGCTCCCGCGGACGAGGCGGCCGTATCGGGCGCCCGGCCCCAGACGACGACGTCGAGCCCCGACGCCGACGCCGGCAGCTCGAGCGCCCAGCCCGGTCCCGCCTCGACCAGGCTGCCGTGCCGCGCCGGGTCGGCAGGCATGAACGGGAATGCCATCCGGGCAAGTGCGGAGCCGTCAGGCATGGTGGCCGCCACGGCGTCGGACGATCCGCGCCCAGATCAGCGCGGTGACGGTCCGTCGGACCGCCGAAGCGTCGGCCGAGGCGTCGACCACGGCGCCATCACGAGCGTTCCGAGCCAGCTCGGCATAGCGCTCTCGCTGGGCCGCGATGACCTCGGCCGGATGCTCGTCGCGGCGTCCGAGCAGCACCTCGACCGGGGCGTCGAGGACGATCGTCAGGTCGGGTGCCGGGAGTGCCATCGCCAGGAGCCCGCGGCGCAGGCGGGTGCGCCGGCCGGCGCCGGCCGGCAACGGCAGCCGCGCGTCCGACGCATAGCGGTCGAACAGCACGAGGCGGCCTCGCGACCGCTGCCAGGCCGCATCGAGCGCTAACCGCCACAGCCGGAGGAGCAGGGCGATCGTCCCCAGCGCCGGCAGTCGGAAGCGGCGCCGGTCGGCCGGGTAGAGGCCGGCGTAGAGGAGCGTGGTCGGCAGGATGAACGCGCGGGCCAGGTCGGCGGTCAAGGTGGACTTGCCGGCACCGTCCGGACCGAGGACCGCCACGATGAGCCCGGGTGCTCGTCGATCCCGCGCGCTCCGGCCCCGGGCGTCGGGTCCGGTGGGCTCCAGCCGGAGCCGGAGCCACCGGTCGTCCGCCGGGTCGTACGCGGCGAACAGCCGGCTGCCGGCCGAGTCCGGTCCGACCTCGGCGAACCCGACCGGCGCAAGCACGGGGCGAACGGCGGCCCAGGGCCGGCCGGCGACGGCCAGCGTGGCCTCCGCGGGTTGGGCTTGATCGGGTGTCGTCTGGGTGGCCGCCAGCAGCCCTGCGCCGCGGAGGCGGGCGATGGCATCGGCCAGGGAAGGGGACGATGGGTGACCGGCGGCATCCACCGCGACAACCTACTCGATGACGCTCGGCAACGCTCAGTGGCTCGTCGCTGCGCCGACCGGGGCCGTGCCCGGCTTCACCCGTTTCGGAGGATGCGCGACGGTCCGCCAGCGGCTTTGATGACACCGCGTGGAGGGCGCGGCCGGCCAGGAGGCTCGGCCCCGGTCGCCCCTGCGGAGGGAGTTGACACATGTGCCTGTTCGCGCTGCTGGCCGGGTTCTTCCCCCGGATCGCGTTCGCCGTCTACTGGATCGCCCGGCCGAACATCGTCGACTCGGTCTTCGGGAGTCTCATCTGGCCGTTGCTCGGCCTGATCTTCCTGCCGTTCACCACGCTGATGTACACGATCCTGGCCGCGAACACCCCGGGCAACGGGCTCAGCGGGGCCGACTGGATCTGGGTGCTGATCGCCCTCGCCCTCGACATCGGCCATTACGGCTACAGCGCCTACGGCAACCGGGACCGGATCCCGGGCATGGGTGGTGACTCGACCTCGTACTGAGCCGGCCGGTGCCCGGGACCGGGTGGCGTCAGGAGGACGCTGCTAGCCTTTGGTCATGACCAATCGGCGCCTGCCGCGTTGGGCTGAGCTGCGCCCGTACCTTCGGACGCAGCCTGTCCAGTGGTCGCTCGTCGATCGGCGCCTGGCCGGGGCCGCCTCGATCGCGGACCTGCGGAGGATCGCCCGCCGACACACGCCCCGGGCGGCGTTCGACTACGTCGATGGCGCGGCGGAGACCGAGACGAGCCTCCTCCGGGCGCGCGATGCGTTCCGGCGGGTCGAGTTCGTCCCGAGCGTCCTGCGCGACGTGTCGAAGGTCGACCCGTCGACGACGATCCTCGGTCGGCCCGCCGCGCTGCCGCTCGTGTTCGCCCCGACCGGCTTCACCCGGTTCATGAACCACGAGGGCGAGCCGGCGGTCGCCCGGGTGGCCGAGCGGGTCGGCATCCCGTACGCCCTGTCGACGATGGGCACGACCTCACCCGAGGACCTGGCCGCCGCGGCCCCGACGGCCGAGAAGTGGTTCCAGCTCTACCTCTGGCAGGACCGGGGCCCGGGCCGGGACCTCATCGCCCGGGCGGATGCGGCCGGCTACTCGGCGCTGATCCTGACCGTCGACACGCCGGTCGCCGGGGCGCGCCTGCGGGACGTCCGCAACGGCCTCACGATCCCGCCGACGCTGACGGTCAAGACGCTCGCCGACATGACCCTCCACCCGGGCTGGTGGTTCAACCTGCTGACCACCGAGCCGCTCACGTTCGCCTCGCTCGATCGCTGGAACGGCACGGTGGCCGAGCTCATCGACAGGGTCTTCGACCCGTCGGTCACGCTGGACGATCTCGGCTGGCTCCGGGAGACCTGGTCGAGGCCGCTCATCGTCAAGGGGATCCAGACGGTCGAGGATGCCACCGCCGTCGTCGATCGCGGCGCCGACGCGATCGTCGTGTCGAACCACGGCGGTCGCCAGCTCGACCGCTCGCCGACGCCGATCGAGCAGCTGCCGGCGATCGTCGCTGCGGTCGGCGATCGCGCCGAGGTCTATCTCGACGGCGGAGTCCTCAGCGGTGGCGATGTCGTCGCCGCCGTGGCGACTCGGCGCCCGGGCGGTGCCTCGTCGGACGCGCCTACCTCTACGGGCTGATGGCCGGTGGCGAGCGCGGCGTCCAGCGCTCGGCCGACATCCTGCGCAAGGAGATCGTCCGGACGCTCCAGCTGCTCGGCGTCAGCCGGATCGCCGACCTCGGCCCGGAGCGGGTCCGCTTCCGCGAGCGATGACGCTGCGGGCCCGGCCGGAGCCGCGGCGCTGCGAGCGTCGCAGGCCCCGAGCCGCCCGGTGGCGCGGCTAGACCGCCAGGGTCATCGCCCGGTCGGGGCGGAGGAGGAACGGCGGCAGGTAGGCCGGGATGTTCGAGAACGGCAGGACGTCCGGATGGAGGTCGATCCCGAGCGCGTCGGCCATGAACCGGCGGCGCGCCTCGATCCGCGCCCAGGCCGCCGGGTAGCCGCGCCGCGAACGCCGCCCGCAGCGACGCGTCGGCGAGGGCGATGCCGTCCTCGATGTTCGTCGTGAAGTAGTCGGTGCCGGTGGCCGGGATGATGTCGACCTGGAAGGCCATGCCGGACCGCAGCTCGATCGTCGAGTCGCGGTCCGATCGGCGAGTTGACCCACTCGTCGAGCTGGATCTGGTGACCCGGGTTGAGGAAGATGCCGAAGAACGGGTCGCCGAGGCGGCGGTCGACGATCTCCTGGAGCGCGCCGCCGGTCTGGCCGACGTGGAGCGCCCCGTACCACTCGGCGACGGCCTCGAAGTACGGGCCGACGAGCCGCTCGACGTAGTCGCCGATCGCCGTCGGGCAGCTCCGCGGCATCCTCGACGACGAACCCGGCCCGGCAGGTGAGCGCGCCCCAGATCCCGAACGCCGTCGTGAACCGATCGCCCCGCTCGATCGGTCGGTCGCCGGGACTGAGCAGGCCGAGCGGTCGCCCGCGGCCCGCGCGGTCAGCATCAGGTGGCAGGACAGCGGGCGCGCCGTTCCAGTCGAGCAGCCGGACGGCCTCGCGCTCGGTCATGCCCGGGTCGGAGGCCGTACGAGCAGCCTGCGGACGCCGTGCGACGTCTGGCAGGACGCGTACTCGAAGGCAGCCAGCTGGTCGACCTCGTTGATGACCCGCAGCCCGTCGGCCGCGTCGATGAGCAGGTCGGTGGCGTTCTCGACCAGTCCCGCTCGGCCCGACCGGCCGGCGCAGCTCGTCGACGAGGAACGCCGGGACCTCGATCGTCGCCGGCTAGCGTAGGTCTTCCAGCCGACGACGCCGACCCTGCCGCCGCGGCCGGATGCCCTCGTCGGCGAGGATGTCCGCGAGCGGCCTCGAGCGGTCGCGCGGCTGGCTCGGCAGGCTCAGGTCCTGGAAGCAGCTCGCGGCGCATCGGCAGCGGCGCTGCGCCGGCCATCCCGTAGCACTCGTTGCCGACGAGGATGGCCGGGTCGCCGGCCGGCCCGAGGATGAGGACGGCCTCCTCGAAGCGCGGGTCGAAGCCGGTCAGGAAGGCGAGGTTCGCGCTGTGCTCACGGTCGGCGTAGACGACCAGTCGGTCGTAGCCGCGGGCATCCGCGCGCTCGCGCAGCGGGCTCGACCCGGGCTCGTAGGTGGCGCCGCCGGGATCTCGGGCTCGTCGTCGGGCATCCCGAAGTCCGGCAGCCGGATCGTCGGCCAGTCGCGCGGGTCGCCATGGCGCCGTGGTCATCCGTCCGCTCTCGGTCAGCTGGCCGGGCCGGCAGCCATGGGCGCGGCGCGCTCGTCTCCCCGGTCGATCTCGACGAACTGGTTCGGCCGCCACGCGTCATCCACGGGCCCGGCCTCGCCGTCCGGCCAGTGACCCGGACCTCGGCCTCGGTCCGCCGTGCCGAGCCCGACGTGGATCCAGCCGAGCTGCCCGCCGACGTGCCCGCCGCCGACCGTCACCTCGCGGCGCTGGAGCGTGGCGTCGCCGACCTGGACCTCGATCCAGGCCCCGATCGCGTCGCGGTTCGGCCCGGGCTGGTGACGCTTGACCGCGAGCCAGTTGCCCATCGCGGCGGGACGCGCGGCGTCGCCCGAGCCGACGTTGCGCCACAGCTTGACCGGGTCCCCGAGTTGCACCTCGACGAGGTCGAGCAGGCCGTCGAGGTTGAAGTCGACGAGCGCGGCTCCGCGGCCGCGGTCGAAGCTCAGCGATGCCGGCCGCCTCGGCGGCCTCGGCGAACGTCCCGTCGGGCTGGCCGAGGAGCAGGTTGCTCGGATCCTTCGTCGGCGTAGTCGGGCTGCGCCGTTGACGTTGCCCTTGGAGACGAACAGGTCGATGAACCCGTCGTTGTTGACGTCCTCGAACTCCGGGTGCCACGCCGTCGAGGGGAGGACGTCGCCGCCGGTGAACGGGCGCGTGGCGGTGACCCCGCGCTGGAGCGCGATGTCGCCGTAGGTCGGCCGGCCGGGCCGGCGGCGAGCGTCTGGAGCTTGTTGTCGCCCTGGCTGGTGAGGAAGATGTCCGGGTAGCCGTCGCCCGTGATGTCGTGGCTGGCGATGCCCATGCCCCAGATCTGCATCGGCAGCCAGCCGTCGGCGTCCGTGTAGGCGCGCGGCGGCTGCCCGTTCGTCACGTTCCAGAGCTGTTCCTCGCCATCGACGTAGTAGTGGCGGTCGTTGCTGACCCGGAGGTCGCGGCGGCCGCTCCGGCTCCAGTCGCTGAACAGCATCGACAGCGTGCAGTAGCCGGGCGTCAGCGCGAGCGCCGGCGCGTAGCCGGTGCCCGCGGCGTTGGGCCGGATGAGCTCATTGTCGTCGCAGTTACCGCTCGGCTGGCCCGCCGGCGTCGAGGCTGAACGTAGTTGCCGACGGCGAGGGTCGGCAGCCTCGCGCCGCCCTCCCAGGTGGCGCTGAACGCGGTCGACCAGGCGTCTCCGCCGTCGAACGACCAGGCCTCGTTGGCCCGCTCGAAGCGACAGTCGCCGAGACCGCGCAGCACGACGTTCCCGCCGACCCGTAGCACGGCCAGGTCGACCTGTCCGTCACCGTCGACGTCGAGGGGGTAGGCGCCGGTGACCGCGCTGAGATCCGTCGCCGGATCGGCAACCCGGCTGAAGCGCAGGGCTCCGCCGACGGGGCTGTCGTTCCGATACAGCGCGGCAGGCTGGCTGCCGCCGGCAAGGTAAACCTCGGGCTTCCCGTCGGAGTTGCAGTCGAAGGTCGCCACGCCGCCCCCGACGGCGTAGACCAAGTCGCCGTCGTAGACGTGATCGATGCCGGCGGCGGCCGCCTCCTCGACGAAGTGCGGTGGCGCGAGAGCGGCGTTCCCGCTCAGCCGGGTCAGGGCAAACCCGCCGGCGGCTGCGACCACCAGGGCGATCAGGGCCAGGCCGCCGACCAGCCTGACGGTCCTTCGGCTCACGGGATCACCGGTCCGCGGTCGTCACGAGCCACGGCCCGGGCGTGTCACTGGTCGGCTGTCCCCGCGACCGAAGGCCGTCGCGTCCAGGCGACGGCGGTCCGGCCCTTCGATCGGCGCGTCACCGTGCCTCCTCCTTTGCTCGCGGCCGAGATGGTACCGCGACTTGGCGCGGATCGATTCCGAGGACCTCGGCCCAGCCCGGCGAGTCGTGGTCCTGTACGCCGCTTGACATCGCCGGGCGCAATGGAACAGTCTGGCATCGACATTTGAACAAGAGGAACACAAACCCGGTGACGATCGGTCGAGACGAGCTCGGGCAGCGCAGCGAGACGGTTCGCCGGGCGAACCTGAGCGCGATCCTTCGCGAGCTCCACGCGCGTGGTCCGCTGTCGCGTTCCGAGCTCGTTGCGCGGACCGGACTGACCAGGAGCGCGATCCGTGGCCTGATCGGCGAGCTGGTGGCTGCCGACCTGGTCTCGGAGGAGCGGGCGGCGCCGCTGGGCACGCCGGGTCGCCCGTCGCCGGTCGTCCGTCCGAACCCGGAGAACGCCGCGGTCCTTGCCCTCGAGATCGCGGTCGACTCGCTGGCGGTCGGGCTGGTCGGCCTGGGCGGCGAGATCCTCGAACGGGTTCGGGTCGACCGGCCGAAGGAGCACATCTCGGTCGAGGACGTTGTCGCCGACCTGGTCGAGCTCGTCACGCTGGTCCGCGCCCGTCGACCGAACGTCGATCCCCTCGTCGGGATCGGCGTCGCGATCGTCGGGGTCGTCCGGCGCACCGACGGGCTCGTGTCGATGGCCCCGAACCTCGGCTGGCGGGACGTCCCGCTCGGCGATCGGCTGGGGCTCGCGCTGGGTGATTCGGTGCCGATCGCGGTCGCCAACGACGCTGACCTCGGGGCGCTGGCCGAGGTTCGGCGAGGTGCGGCCCGGGGAGCCGATCACGTCCTGTTCATCTCGGCCGAGGTCGGTGTCGGCGGTGGGCTCATCGTCGACGGTGACCCGCTCCCGAGCGTCGCGGGCTACGCCGGCGAGGTCGGTCACATCCCCGTCAATCCCGCCGGCCTGTCCTGTCGCTGCGGCTCGGTCGGCTGCTGGGAGACTGAGGTCGGGGCGGACGCCCTGCTCCGCCGTGCCGGCCATCAGCCGGGCGGCGGCCGGCGCGAGCTCGACGCCGTCCTGCGTGAGGCGGAATCGGGCTCGCCGGTCGCGCTTGGCGCGCTCGACGAGGTCGGTCGCTGGATCGGCTTCGGACTCGCCGGGCTGGTCAACATCTTCAACCCGCGGCTCATCGTCCTCGGCGGGCTCTTCGGCCGGATCCATCCGTTCGTCGACGACACGCTCGAGGCGGAGCTGGACCGGCTCGCGCTCGAAGCGCCGCGCAGGCTCGTGCGGGTCGTCCCGGCCAGTCTCGGGATCGATGCCCCGTTGCTCGGGGCGGCCGAATTCGCGTTCGAGCCGCTTCTCGGCGACCCGGCACTCTGGCTTCGGCGCAGCGACGTGCTGGCCGAGCGGGCGAGCGCCTGAACGTGAATCGATCGGTGTGGCCTGTCATGCGTATCCGCCGGAGGACGGTCGCGACCGGGCACCATCGTCCGAATCCCATCGGAGAAAGGCTGTGGAGGTGTTAGCCTAACGCGGACAATTCTCGCGACACACCGGGGATTGCATCGAGGAGGAGTAAGTCACATGGTCAACCGCAGAGTTGCGGCATTCGTAGCGACCGCCGCCATCCTGATGGCGGCCTGCTCGAGCACCGGCTCGAGCTCGGCACCCAGCGCGGGAGCCTCCGGTGGCGCCGGCTCAGCCGCGGGCTGCAAGGTCGGCGTCTCCTGGAACAACTACCAGGAGGAGCGCTGGGCGAAGTGGGATGAGCCTGCCATCAAGGCGGCGCTCGCCGCGGCCGGCGCCGAGTACATCTCGAACGACGCGAAGTCGTCGGCGGCGACCCAGGCGACCAACATCGACCAGCTCATCTCGCAGGGCGCCAAGGTCCTGATCGTGCTCGCCCAGGACGGCACCGCGATCAAGCCTTCAGTCGCCAGTGCGGCCTCGCAGGGGGTCCCGGTCATCGCCTATGACCGCCTCATCGAGGATCCGAAGGCGCTCTACATCACGTTCAACAACAAGGAAGTCGGCAAGATGCAGGCCGATGCGGTGTTCAAGGCCATGCCCAAGGGCAACTACGTGATCATCAAGGGCAACAAGGCCGACGCGAACGCCGACTTCCTGCGCTCCGGCATGGACGAGATCATCAAGGCCGCGGTCGACTCCGGCGCCATCAAGATCGTCGGCGAGACCTATACCGACAACTGGAAGCCCGCTCTCGCCCAGACCGAGATGGAGCAGTTCCTGACCGCCAACGCCAACAAGGTCGACGCGGTTCTGTCCGAGAACGACGGCATGGCCGGCGGCGTGATTGCGGCCCTCAAGGCCCAGGGTCTCGCCGGCAAGGTCCCGGTGTCCGGTCAGGACGGGGACGCGGCGGCGCTTAACAACGTCGCGCTGGGCAACCAGACCGTCGACGTTTGGAAGGATTCCCGCCTGCTCGGCAAGGCTGCCGGCGAGGCTGCCGTCCAGCTCTGCAACAAGGTCACCGTCGACAAGATCACGGGCGCCGCGCCGTTCACCACCCCCGGTGGGAACTCGCTCAGCTCGATCCTGTTGACCCCCCAGCCGATCAGCAAGGACAACCTCAACGTGGTCCTCGATGCCGGCTGGATCACCAAGGACAAGCTCTGCGCGGGCGTCGACGCCGCCACGGCCCCGGCCGCCTGCAAGTAGCCTTCTGCGCCACTTCGTGAACGACGCGCCCTGCGCTCGCGGCAACACCGCGGCGCAGGGCGCTCCCAATTCCAGGGCCTAACGCGAGGCGTAACGATGGCTGAGGCGTACACCGTCCCGAAGGACGCCCCCAGCGAGCAGCCGACCCGCTCGCTGCGCTCGCTCCTCCTGTCATTGGAGGTCGATACTCGCCTTCTGGGCCTTCTTGCCGCGATGCTGGTCGTCTGGATTGCGTTCAACATCATGTCGGGCGGCCTGTTCCTCACGCCGCGCAACCTCTGGAACCTGTCCGTTCAGAGCGCTTCGGTCGGGATCATGGCGACCGGCATGGTGCTCGTCATCGTGTCGCGCAACATCGACCTGTCGGTCGGATCGGTCCTCACCTTCACCGCGATGACGATGGCGATGATCCAGACCGAGTGGCTCCCGGATCTCCTCGGTGTCAGCGTGAACGCGCCGTACGTCTGGGTGGTCGCGCTGGCCCTTGGCCTGCTCGTTGGAGCGGCGATCGGGACCCTCCAGGGTTTCATCATCGCCTACCTCGGGGTGCCGTCATTCATCGTCACCCTCGGCGGCCTTCTCATCTGGGCCGGCTTGGCCTTCGAGGAGGCGTCGGGCCGGACGATCTCACCGCTCGCCACGACGTTCCAGCTGTTCGGTGGCGGGCCCGTCGGCTCGCTTGGAGAGGCGGCAAGCTGGGGGGTCGGCATCCTGGCCTGCGTCGGAATCGTCTACTCGCTCATCGCGAGTCGACGCCGGCGGCGACGCTACGGGTTCCAGGTTCGGCCGATGTGGGCCGAGGGGGTCCTGGTGGTGCTCGGCTGCGGCGCGGTCCTCGGCGCCGTCTGGGTCGCGAACAACTACTTCTGGCCGGAGGCGCTCGCGCAGCAGTACGGCAAGGGCCCGAATACCCCGGTCGGGATCGCGAATCCCGTTCTCATCCTCATCGTCGTCGCCATGGTGATGACCTTCCTGGCGACCCGCCGGCGGTTCGGACGCTACGTCTTCGCGATCGGCGGAAACCCGGAAGCGGCTGAGCTGGGCGGCATCAATACCCGTCGGACGATCATGCTGACGTTCACGATCATGGGGACGCTGGCCGCCGTCAGCGGGGTCGTCCTCAGCGCCCGGCTGAACGCGGCCGTCACCGGGCTCGGCGTCCAGAGCGAGCTCTACGTCATCGCCGCGGCCGTCATCGGCGGGACGTCGTTCGCCGGCGGCATCGGGACGATCCCGGGCGCCGTTCTCGGTGCTGTCGTGATGCAGTCGCTCCAGTCGGGCATGGTCCTGCTCAAGGTCGACTCGCCGATCCAGGACATCGTCGTCGGCGTCGTCCTGGTCGCCGCGGTCGGTGCCGACACCGCCCTGCGTCGGCGGTCGCGCTGAGTGGACGGGAGGACACGACGATGGGCATGACCGAACCCTCCATCCCGGCGGACGGCACCGTCTCGACGCCCCCGCCGGTCCCAGCCCCAGCTGCCACGGCCTCGGCGACCCAGGCGGCGCCGTCGGCCAGGGGCGTACCGCTGGTCGAGATGCGCAACATGCGGATCGCGTTCGGCGGGGTCCACGCCGTCGACGACGTCACCGTCGACCTCTATCCGGGCGAGGTCATCGGCCTCGTCGGCGGCAACGGCGCGGGGAAGTCCACCCTCATCCGGGCGCTGTCGGGGGCCCACCCGGCCGATTCCGGGCAGATCCTGATCAACGGCGAGCCGGTCACGATCTCCAATCCCCGCGACGCCAAGCAGTATGGGATCGAGACGATCTACCAGACGCTGGCGCTGGCCGACAACGTCGACGCCGCGGCGAACATGTTCCTCGGGCGCGAGCTCACGACCCGGTCCGGCTCGCTCGACGACTCGGCGATGGAGTCCGCCACTCGCAAGGTGATGGGCCGCCTCAACCCGAAGTTCAAGAACTTCAAGACACCGGTCAAGTCGCTGTCAGGCGGTCAGCGTCAGTCGGTCGCGATCGCGAGAGCCGTCCACTTCAACGCCAAGATCCTGATCATGGACGAGCCGACGGCAGCCCTTGGCCCGGCCGAGACCGCCCAGGTCCGCGAGCTCGTCGCGCAGCTCAAGAGCGAAGGCATCGGGATCTTCCTGATCAGCCACGACATCCACGACGTGTTCGACCTGTCGGATCGGATCAGCGTCATGCTCCAGGGCAGGCTCGTCGGCACGGTCGACAAGACCAAAGTGACGATGGACGAGGTCCTGGCCATGATCATCATCGGCAAGCTACCCGGCGAGGTCACCCGGACCGAGCTGGCCGAGCTCCACGGCTGAGGCGGTCGCCGAGGTTCAGCGGCCGGCACCGGCCTTGGTCCGGGCCGGCTCGTCGGCGGTCCAGATCGCTTGGTTGACGATGTTCTCGAGGAGCTCTTGCTGACCCGACGTCGGCTTTGGGTTGATCTCGCCGACGGCGACCCGGCCGGCCAGCTCCTCGATGAGCGCCTTGCCCGACAGGATCGACTTGCCGAGCTTGTCCGACCAGCCCGCGTAGCGCTCCTCGCGGAGCCGCTCGAGCGCCTGGCTCTCGATCATCCGGGCCGCAACCAGGAGCGACCGGGCGAGCGTGTCGATCCCGCCGATGTGGGCATGGAACAGGTCGGTCCGATCCATGCTCTGGCGGCGGAGCTTGGTATCGAAGTTGAACCCGCCGGTCGTGAAGCCACCCGCCCGGACGATCTCGTAGACGGCGAGTGACAGCTCGTCGACCGAGTTCGGGAACTGGTCCGTGTCCCAGCCGTTCTGGTAGTCGCCCCGGTTCGCGTCGACGCTGCCGAAGATGCCGTGGGCGATCGCGTAGGTGACTTCGTGGTGGAAGCTGTGCCCGGCCAGCGTCGCGTGGTTCACCTCGAGGTTCAGCCGGTACTCATCCTCGAGGCCGTGCCGGGCGAGGAACCCGTGGACGGCCGCTCCGTCGTAGTCGTACTGGTGCTTGGTCGGCTCCTGCGGCTTGGGCTCGATCAGGAGGGTGCCCTTGAACCCGATCCGGTGCTTGTGCTCGGCGACCATCGCCAGGAACCGGGCGAGCTGGCGCTCCTCTCGGACGAGATCGGTGTTGAGCAGGGTCTCGTAGCCCTCGCGGCCTCCCCACAGGACGTAGTTCGCACCGCCGAGGCGGTTCGTGGCCTCGAGCATCGCCTTGACCTGGGCCGCGGCGTAGGCGAAGACCTCAGGGTCGGGGTTGGTCGCGGCGCCGGCCGCATAGCGCGGATGGCTGAACAGGTTGGCGGTGCCCCACAGGAGCTTGACGCCGGTCCGGGCCTGGTGGGCCTCCGCCTCGTCGATCATCGCGTCGAGGTTCGCCTTCGACTCGGCGAACGTTCCGCCCTCCGGCGCGATGTCGCGGTCGTGGAAGCAGTAGAACGGAGCGCCGAGCTTCTCGACGAACTCGAAGGCCGCCTCCAGCTTGACTCGGGCGGCCAGCATCGGTTCGAGCCGCAGGCTGAGCCAGGGTCGGTCGAACGTTCCGCTGCCGAACACGTCGGAGCCCGGCCAGTTGAACGAGTGCCACAGGCAGACCGCGATCCGCAGGTGGTCCGCCATCCGCTTGCCAAGTACGAGCTGATCGGGCTGGTAGACCTTGAACGTCAGCGGGTCCGTCGAGTCGAGGCCGCCGAACGGGATCGGCCCCCGAACCTCGGAGAAGAAGCCCTCGTCCACGCCTGACCCTCCCTGCGACAGGCCACCCGCGATCGCCGGCAGGCCCTTGGCACGAGCCTATCACTTCGGTTTGTACGAGAGGAGCACAAACGCCGGCCTCGGTGTCAGGCGGCTCCGGGCAGACGAGATGCCTCGTCGAAGCCGTTCGCAAAGGCAGCGAGGTCCACAGCGGCCAGCTCTGGATGATGCCCGCCGACGACCTCGGCCACCGCCTGGCGGATGGACTCGGCGCTGACGATCCGCCGGCGAGCGATCAGTCCGCCGAGGGCCACGACACTGATCAGTCGATCGTCGCCCGCGGCGCGGGCCAGGTCAGAGCAGGGAAGGGCCAGCAGTTCGAGATCGTTGCGTTGGGGATCGGCCTCGATCAACGAGGAATTGAGGATCAGGAGACCCCCCGATACCAGGAGCGGCTCGAACTTCGCCAGCGACGGCGGGTTCAGGGCCACGACGCTGTCGGCGCGGTCGACGATCGGGGAGCCGATCGGCCGATCGGCGACGATCACGGTGCACGAGGCAGTCCCACCCCGCATCTCCGGACCGTAGGATGGCATCCAGGACGCGGTCCGGCCCTCGATCACGGCCGCCTGGGCCAGGACATGACCGGCGAACAGCAGTCCCTGGCCGCCGAATCCGCCGAAGATCGTGGCGTGCTGCATGGTCAGGCCTCCCCACCGCGAAGGGCTCGGTCCTTGAAGCGATCCACGAGCACGCCGAGTGGATAGGTCTGGACGACCTCACGAGCCACGTGCTCCATGGCCTCCGCCGGCGTCATGCCCCACCCGACCGGGCACGTCGAGAGGACTTCAACGATCGACAGGCCGCCGCCGGCCAGCTGCAGCTCGAACGCCCGTCTCAGCATCGCCTTCGTGCGGCCGATCCACTGCGGATCGGCAATCGAGCCGCGAGCCGCGTATGACACGCCCGGCAGGAGCGCCAGCATCTCCGTGATCGGGATCGGGTAGCCAGCGCTGACGGCATCACGGCCGGTCGGGCTCGACGTCGTCCGCTGGCCGAGCAGGGTCGTCGGGGCCATCTGGCCACCGGTCATCCCATAGATGCCGTTGTTGACGAAGACGACGCTGATCCGCTCGCCACGGGCAGCCGCGTGGACGATCTCGGCCGTCCCGATCGCCGCCAGGTCGCCATCGCCCTGGTAGGTGAAGACGAACGCGTCGGGTCGGACCCTCCGAACCCCGGTGGCCACGGCGGGCGCCCGGCCGTGAGGCGCCTCGACGAAGTCGACCGACAGGTAGTCGTAGGCGAAGACGCTGCAGCCGACCGAGGCAACGCCGATCGTGCCGGGGACCGAGCTGCATCTCGTCGAGGAGCTCGGCGATGAGTCGGTGGATGATGCCGTGACCGCAGCCCGGGCAGTAGTGCGTCGACCGCTCGACCAGGATGTCCGGTCGCTGGTAGATGATCCGCCTCGCTTCCGGGGTCACGATCGCCATCACATCACCGCCCGTCATCCACGGGCGCAGTCAGCGCCCATACCCGCTCGAGCTCGACGACGACCTCGCCCGGGGTCGGGACCATGCCGCCGGTGCGTCCATGGAAGAAGACCGGCACGTGGCCTTCGACCGACAGCCGAACGTCGTCGACGAGCTGCCCGGCCGAGAGCTCGAGAACGACGATCGCCCGCAGGCGCGGCGCGATATCGGCAAGGGCGCGGGACGGGAACGGCCACAGGGTGATCGGCCGGAACAGGCCGACATGCATGCCATGATCGCGGGCCCGTTCGATCGCCGTGAGGGCGACCCGGGCCGCCGTCCCATACGCGACGATGGCGACCTCGGCATCGGCCAGGCCTTCGTCCGCCCAACGGACCTCGCGCTCGGCGATCGTGGCGAACTTCGCCTGGAGTCGGTTGTTGTGAGCCTCGAGAGCCTCGGGTTGGAGGCGCAGTGAGTAAAGCACGCGCGGCGGCCGGCCATCAGCCCCGCCGAGCTCCCAGCCGCCGGGGCCGCGGGGCGGGAACCGGTACGTGGGGACGACCGGCTCCATCGCCTGGCCGAGAACGCCATCGGCCAGGATCATCACCGGGGTCCGGTAGCGCTCGGCGAGCTCGAACGCATCGGCCACCAGCACGACCGCCTCGGCAATCGACGACGGCGCCAGCACCGGCACCCGGTAGTCGCCGTGGCCGTGGCCCCGCGTCGCCTGGAAGTAGTCCGACTGCGCCGGTCCGATGCTGCCGAGCCCGGGTCCGCCGCGCATCACGTTGATGAGGACCATCGGCAGCTCCGACCCTGCCATGTAGCTCATCGCCTCGGCCATCAGGCTGATGCCCGGACTCGAGGATGAGACCAGGACGCGGGCGCCCGTCGCCGCGGCCCCGAGGGCCATGTTGATCGCACCAAGCTCGCTCTCGGCCTGGACGAACGCCCTGCCGAGCTCGGGCATGCGGCGTGCCATCCACTCCAGCAGCTCGGCCTGGGGCGTGATCGGGTAGCCGAAGTAGGCGTCGCAGCCGGCCTGGATCGCCGCCTCGGCCATCGCCTCGTTGCCCTTCATCAACACCGGACGGACGGTTCGGTCGACCGACCGCGGGCTGTCGATCGTCGCGCTGAGGTCGCCCATGTCAGGCCACCTTCGGTCGCGCGAACACCGCGAACACGGCGTCTGGGCAGATGCGGGCGCACAAGGCGCAGCTGGTGCACGCCGCGGCATCGGTCAGTCGGACGGGGTGATAGCCGAGCTGGTTCACGACCGCTTCGTCGAGGGCAAGGACGTGCTTCGGACAGATCCCGACGCACAGCCCACAGCCCTTGCATCGATCGCGCGCAATGGCCAGGGGTTCGAAGGGCTCGGGCACGTCCCGCTCGTGCGCGGTCGGACTCACGGCGACGGCCATCGACCACCTCCGACCGCAGAGTAGGCTCGGGCCCAGCGTCCTGACGAGTGCCGAACGGTACTCTCGCGCGGGCCGTTCGGCCGCTCGACTCGACGGATGAGCCGTCGACGCGCTCAGACCGCGATCCGCAGGTCCTCCTGGCTCGTCAGCTCCGGCGGACGTCTCTCCGGGCTCGGCAGAGGAGAGTCCGGGTCGCTCCTCGCTGCGCCCGAGGACCTCGGCGATCTCCCGACCCGAGTATCCCTGGGCGGCCAGGATCAAGCCCTTCCGGCCATCCGGACCCGTGGCCTCGAGGGCAGCCCCCAGGGTCCGCTGCAGATTCAGAAGCGAGGAAGTGGACTTCCGGTGACTCGAGGGTCGCGTCGTCCGAGCGACTCCTGGACAAGCTGGCGGCGAGCGACCGCTGCATGCCGGGCCCCGGAGATGATCAGGTTGAGCACGACCCGGTAGAGCCAGGCTCGCGGCTGCTCCGGCCACCGTTGGGCTCGCGACTCGCGCGCGATGCGGACGAAGGCCTCCTGGACGATATCCTCGGCCGCGACGGGGTCCTGCAGCCGCAGCGCGGCGAACCGGCGCAGCTCGGCTGCGTGGGCTTCGTACGCCGCCCAGATCGGATCTCCGGCTGCGGCCGCCGCCGGCCTGCTGGACGTCGTCAGTGGTTCACGCTTCCACCCCATCGACCTGGACGCAGCGGCGCCGCTCGTGACCACGACCCTAGGGACCCTTGCCGGGCCGATCCAGTCGAGACTCCCCTGATCGAGGGCTAGGGAGATCCCCGATTTGGGCTGGTGCTCGGGCCCTGCTACCTTGGTCGAGCCATGCGCGAGCGGATCCGGAACTGGGCAGCGGTCGTGATCGCAGGGCTGTGCCTGTGCTTGCAGTCCCGGGCCTCCTTGCTCCCGAAGTCGCATTCACCGGGATCCAGCTTCGGCTCGAAGGGTCCGAGCTCGTCGTCGACTCGGTCGATCCCGCGTCGAGCGTCTATGGCGCGATCCAGCCGGGGACGGTCGTCCACGACGTCAACTTCACGCTGCCGAAGGACATCCCCGAGAAGACGATGGACGCGTACCTCAGGGGCGACTTCCTCGAGCTGGGAATCCCCGATCAGTCCGGCGGCTGGACGCAGTGGACGTTCCCACCTGAAGTTGGCGCACCCGTCGAGTTCCTGTTCATCGTCGGGATCGGCCTGCTCTTCGGGGCCGCCATCTGGGTCGGCCGCGGCCAGGCGGGCGAGGCACTCCGTCCGCTGGCAATTCCAATCGCGGTGGCGTCGACCGCACCGTTGATCCTGCTCCCGGCCACGACCGGGTTCAGCTGGACGACCGCCGTCGGGTGGTCGGGCCTCATCGGCGCGGGGTTGCTGTCGATCGGGCGCCGTGGTCGTCCTGGCCGACGGCTTCATCGAGCATGTCAGCCCGCAGCGTCGAAGACGACTCGCGGCCGCAATCGCCTGGACCGCCGCCGGGACCTGCGTCGCCACCCGAGACCGGGCTGATGGCGGTCATGGCCTCACGGGGTCACGCAGCCCCGTTCGCTCGGCGTCCTGATCTTGTTGCAGCTGGTCCTGTTCCCAGTCATCACCCTGGCGCCGGCCGTCATCCTGGTCTCGGGACGGCGAGTCGAGTTGGCCACGAACCGCCCGGATGCCACGCGATGGTCGGATCGGCTGCCGGTCATGCTCGCGGCGCTGACGCCGATCGTGATCGCCTACACCGTCGGCTACGCACAGACCGGCCTCGGCCTGAGCATCCCGCTGATCTGGCTGCTCGTGGTGGTCGTCGTGCTCCAGACGAACGCCCGGATCGAGACGCATGAGGATCCAGCGCGACACGGTCGTGGCCGCGACCGAGGTCGAGCGAGCCCGGCTCGCGGCCGACCTGCACGACGACGCCCTGCAGGAGATGACCGTGCTCGTGCGCCGACTCGACGAGGCTGGCGATGCAGCATCCGCGACGCTGGCTCGCTCGATCGCGGATCGCCTGCGCGAGGTGTGCGGCGAGCTCCGTCTGCCCGTCCTGGACGAGCTGGGGGCAGGTCCGGCACTCGAGTGGCTCGTGCGAGCGCGTGGGTGAGGCCTCCGGCGAGCAGGTCCGGCTGGTTCGAGAAGGACGCCGGCGCGGCCGCCTGCCCACGTGGAGCTCGCCGTCTTCCGGGTCGCCCAGGAGGCATTGTCGAACGCGGTCACGCACGGCGAGCCGCCGATCGTCGTCCGCTACGCGGCCGCGCCCAGACCGGGCGTCGCTGTCGATCACCGATCACGGTTCCGGGCATCGCCGCCGACGCAGCGACGACCGCGAGCCGCTCCGGACACTACGGGCTGCTCAACATGCGCCAGCGGGCCGAACAGATCGGGGGAACCATCGACGTCCGCCGCCCGCCGGATGGGGGCACCGACGGTCGGCCTGAGCTGGTCGTCGACTTGACTCGGCCTGCGGCCGCGCGGATCCGGGTCGGCGTCGTCGACGATCACTCCGGTGGTCCGCGACGGGACGGCTGCGCTCCTCGAACGCGAGACGGACATCGAGATCGTCGGCGTCGCTGCCACGCTCGAATCGGCTGCCACGTTGATCGAGCTCGGGCCGGATGTGCTCGTCGTCGACATCCGGCTCGGCGAGCAGAACGGGTCTCGCGCTCCTCCGCGGCCTGGCGGCGTCGGGCGGACCGGCGGTCGTCATCCTCACCTCGTTCGACTACCCGCAGTTCGTCGATGCGGCCCTGCGCCTGGGGGCCTCGGGCTACGTCCTGAAGACCGACCCATTCGCGAACCTGGTCCACGCGATCCGCCAGGTTGCCGCGGGCGGTGTCGCCTATTCGGTCCGGCCGACGCCCGGCGGCTATCGTCGCCTGAGCGCTGCGTGAGGTCGAGGTGGTGGCCCTCGTCGTCGACGGGTACTCGAACGACGAGATCGCGGCGCGTCTCGGGCATCAGCGTCGAAGACCGTCGAGAGCCACCTGACGCGGATCTACGAACGGGCCACGGTCGACGTCGCGGACCGAGCTCGCGGCACGCGCCATCCGCGAGGGATGGCTGGAGACGGTCGAGGACTGATCGGTGGCTGGTTGTCGCGGGCCGTTCGGCCGCCAGTCCGCGGCTAGGCAACCAGGTCCCGGGTCCGGAAGAGCCAGACCGCCAGGCTCCACAGGACGACGGCCAGGATCCCGAACAGGGCGAGCTCGCCGATCGGTGCGACGCCCTGGTCGATAGCCGACGTCGAGCGCAGGTAGCGGAAGGCACTGGGCACGCCGAGCCAGTCGAGGCCAGCCTCGAACCTCGAGACGGCGTCGAGCAGGTACATGGCCAGGAGCGTCGCGGCCACGATGCCTGCGCTCATCCCGCGACTGAGCGTGACGACCGATAGCAGCGTCGCCAGCGCGGCGACGGCACAGCCGAACACGAACAGGAGGGGAGCCTCGAGCAGGAAGCGCCCGGCATCGAAGCCGGCGCCGACGACTGCCCCGACCGCGAGGATGCCGGCCATGACCGCCAGGGCCAGCACGGCCAGGACCAGGATCTGGCCGACGATTGCTCCGGTCAGGTACCGGACGCGGTCGATCCTGGTCGCCAGCGGAAGCTCCAGGAACCCGCGGTCGAGGTCGGCCGCGACCGTCCGCGTGCCGAGGATGCCCCCGGCCATCGCGGCCACGACCGGCCAGAGCATGCTCCCGATATAGGTGGTGAAGAAGACCCCATGGTCCGACAGGCTGCCCTCGAGCCCGAAGGCAGCCATCAGGGGCTTCGGAAACACCGCCATGTACTGGTCGAGCAGCTTCACGTTGTCGCGGACGACCGGGTAGAAGGCAGCGATGAAGGCGCCGTAGAGCAGGACCACGAGCCCGAGCCAGACCGCCAGCGAGCGGCTTCGGCGCAGCTCCAGCCGGACGACGTCGCCCATCATCGTGGCGCTCCTTCGACCGGTGCCAGGTCGGCCCGAGGTGCCCCCGGCTCCTCGTAGAACCCGAGGAAGACGTCCTCGATGTCCGGTGTCGCGATCGAGACGTCCTTGACGTCGAGCTGAGCGATCCGCCGGATGAGCTCGTTGACCTCGCCGCGGACCATCAGGTGCACGGTCTGGCCGACGATCGCCAGGACGCGGACGTTGGGCAGCGCAAACGTGTCCGACGTGGGCACCGAACCGAGGACGAGATTGACGGCTCGCCAGTGCGAAGCGAGCAGCCCCTGGACGGACGTGACATCGACCAGGCGACCTTCGCGGAGCACGCCGACCCGATCGCAGCTGCGCTCCACCTCGGGCAGGTTGTGCGATGACATGAAGACCGTCCGGCCCGCCTCGCGGGCCTCGGCCACCAGGGCCAGGAACTCGCGCTGCAGCACCGGGTCGAGACCAGTGGTCGGCTCGTCCATGAGCAACAGCCGCTCGTTTCCCATGAACGCCTGGATCACCGCCACCTTCTGGCGATTGCCGCGCGACAGCTTCTTGATCGGAACTGTCGGGTCGAGCTCCAGCCGCTCGGCCAGGGGCCGCCACGCTCGCGGCTCGAGGCCGCGCAGGCGGCCCAGGAAGGTGAGCTGCTCGCCGGCCGGCAGATCGCCCAGGTAGGCCGGCTCGCTGCCGGCAAACGCCAGGTCGCCATGGGCGGCCGGCGCATCGCGCCAGCAGTCGCGACCAAAGATCGTGATCCGACCGGCGCTCGGTCGAAGGAACCCCATCATCACCCGAATGGTCGTCGTCTTGCCGGCTCCATTGGGTCCCAGGAACCCGAACACCTCGCCCTCGGTTACCTCGAAGCTGAGATCGTCGACCCCACGGCGGCGACCGTAACGGCGGGTCAGATGGTCGGCGCTGATGGCGGCGGTCATGGCGCTCTGGGTCCGCTACTCGATGACGTTGATGTCGCGCGACCGGCACATGTCCTTGAGGACCTCTGGCCAGACGCTGACGCTGACCTCACCCAGGTGCGCCTTCCTGAGGAGAAGCATCTGGGTCCGCGACTGGCCGATCCCACCGCCGATGCTGAGCGGCAGCCGGCCGCTCGCGATCCCGCGGTGGTAGGGCAGCTCGAGCCAGTCGAGCTGTCCCGTGATCTCGAGCTGGCGGCGGAGCGTTGCGGCGTCTACCCGAATGCCCATCGACGTCAGCTCGTGGCGACGCCTCGTGACGGGGTTCCAGACGAGGATGTCTCCGTTCAGCCCGTGTCTTGGCTGACCCTCCGCCGACGTCGTCTCGGTCGCCCAGTCGTCGTAGTCGGCAGCACGCATCTCATGCGGATACCCATCCGCCAGCCTCCAGCCGATCCCGATGATGAAGACCGCCGGGATCTCCTGAAGGATGCGCGTCTCGCGTTGCTTGCGGGGCAGGTCCGGATACCGATCGAGAAGGTCCTCGGCGTGGATGAAGACGAGCTCCTCGGGCAGGTTCGGATAGCGATCGGTCCGCAGCTGAGGGAAGAGCTCCTGGACATGGTGCTCAGCGCCGCGGAGGACCGTCCAGATCGTCCGGACCGTCTGTTCGAGGTAGGCCAGGTTCCGCTGCTCGGCGGTGACGACCTTCTCCCAGTCCCATTGATCGACGTACGCACTGTGGTCGTGATCGAGGAAGTAGTCCTTGCGGACCGCCCGCATGTCGGTGCAGATGCCCTCACCGACGGTCAATCCGAACTGTTCGAGGGCTCCTCTCTTCCACTTGGTCGCGGCCTGCACCACCTGAGCGTCGATCGGATGCTGGTCGTAGTCGTTTGAGATGTGGAAGGTGACGGGCGTACGCGACCCGTCGCGATCGAGCATGTCGTTCACGCCCGACTCGGAGTCAACGATGAGCGGCACCTGGACCATCATCAGGTTGAGTTCCCGGCACAGCTGCGTCTCGATGTAGCCCTTGACCTCGAAGATCGCTCGTTGCGTCTCGCGTGGCGTCAGAAGTGGGTGATAGTCGGTGGGTAGCAGGCGCTCGAGCTCTCGGTAGTCGCCGATGCCCGGACCGGCGAGGTCGGCTTCCTTGCTCGCCGGGGTTGAGATCGCAGCCATGTCATCCCCTTTGTCCGACTCAGGACGAGCGTGAGACCATCTACCCACGCTGATCAATCGTCGCGGGCCTGAACGCCGTTGACGAGTGCCGATCAGCCCTGTCGGGGGAGGCCCGTTCGCAACGAAGTCGCGCGGCTCGGTCGCGGGACGTTGCGCCCGAGCAGGAAGTAGGCCGGCGTCGAGCCCTTCCCCTTGAGCTCGATCGCGCCTCGTTCCTCGAGCTCGAAGTCGTCGCCGAGAGCGGCGGCGACGACCGCGGACACCTGGATTCGACCGGGGAGGGCCGTGGTCTCCAGCCGACTCGCGACGTTGACCGCGTCGCCCCACAGGTCGTAGACGAACTTGCTCGTTCCGATCACGCCGGCCACCACCGGCCCGCTGTGGAGGCCGATCCTGACCTGCCACGGCGGCCCGGCGTCGGCCACCGCCGCGCGCATCGCGAGCGCGAGGTCGGCCGCTGCGCCGACGTGATCGCTGCTCGATCCCGGGAGTCCGGCGGCCGCCATGTAGGCATCGCCGATCGTCTTGATTTTCTCGACGCCGAACGTCGCGCAGGCCCGGTCGAAGGCCGAGAACAGCTCGTTCAGCGACGACACGAGCGTCGTGACCGGCAGGCGGGCCGAGATCTCGGTGAACCCGACGAAGTCGCTGAAGACTACCGCGACATCGTCGTAGCGATCGGCGATGAGCTGCTCTCCGGAGTTGAGCCGATCGATGATCGGTTGCGGGAGCACGTTGAGCAGGAGGGCGTGCGATCGCGCTCGCTCGGCGTCGAGCTCGCCCATCAGACGATCGAGCAGCCTCGCGTTGGTGTCGCGGATCTGCTCGACCTGCTCCAGGGTCGACTCGAGCTGGCTGACGCGGCGCGCCATCCGCGCGCTCTCCTTGCGCAGACGCTCAGGCGAGGGCTCGGGCGCCTGGTCGTCGCTCACGTTCCGAGGAGCAGGGTCACGAACGTCTCGTTGAAGAAGCGACTCGTCGCCGCACCCCGAACGGGACCGATCTCTCCGAAGCAGTACATCCCGGCCAGCGGCATCGAGGCTCCGTACTCCGACCGCGCGAGCTCGCCCTCGACCTGGGTCCTCGAGCCGAGCAGGTACTTCCGGACGGCGCACGAGAAGATGAGCGCCGCCTCGGGATGCGAGCCGGCCGGGAACCCCGCGCTCGCCCTGGCCAGGGCGTCCCTCGTGCCGGCCAGGATGTCGTCCGTGTCGGCGGTCGTCAGCTGGACGGTCGCGCCGACCGGGATCGAGCCGGCCAGGATCACCGACCCGGACGCGGGATTGGATCCCTGGATCGCGCGAAGATAGGACTCGTCGCCGCCGGCCTCGACGACCGCGAGCGGGTTCCCGAACGAGGCGGGACCGGTGACGTCGAGGTAGCGGGCCAGGAACTCGAGCGCGGGACGCCCGTCGATCTCGTGGACCGCGCCGTATTCGGAGCGAGTTACCGTGCCCGTGGCGCCGATCGTGCGCCAGCCCGTTCCGACCGCGGTGGAGTAGGCGAGCGGTCCCGAGAACAACAGGACGGCGACCCCGTCCTGGGCCACCTGGCCGGCACCGAACTGGTAGGTGGGCGTGACGGTCACGAAGTCGCGCCGGGCCGACGTCCCGCCAACGAGAACGACGCCGTCCGGGAGCGCCCGCGACATCGCATTGAGCGTGAGCTGTGGATCCACGACGAACGCCTCGGCCAGGACGATGCAAAGCTTTGGCTCGAGGCTCGTTCCGGCAAGCGCCTGGCTCGCCGCGGCCCGGCATGCCGCGTCCACGTCCGTGCCCAGGCCGCTGCCCAGCCCGACGGTGATGTCCACGCTGTCCGATGCGAACAGCGCGAGCGTGATCGAGTCTTCCTGGAACCCGTTGATCGAGGAGATTTCGGCCGCCGACGTCGAGCCCATGACGGCGACGCCCGGGAAGGCCTCTCGAACGGCAGCGACGATCGCCGGGTCGAAGCTGTCGAACGCCGAGAACAGGATCCCGGCCTGCGGGCTCAACCCACCGAGCGAGGCTCGGCACTGGTCGATGGCGGTCGCGATCGCGTCGATCGGATCGACGTCGTCGCTTTGACCGACCGCCATCGTGAGCATGGCTGACCTCCCTGGCGCACTCTACATCCGTCACGTTCGGGCCCACACAGTCGCCGGGACGAGCCTGGTGGGCTGGCCGTCGTGCAACGGCCGCCGCCGACGGCCCCGGCCGAGAATGTGTCATTTGGCAGTGGCTGACGCGTCGCGCCGCTGTCATTGTTGTCACGTGTCGGGGTGTGCCCGCGGGGATCCGAGCCTACGGAGGTGTCGGACGCATGGCACTCGTGATCGAGGGGCTGACGAAACGGTTCGGGACCGTCCAGGCGCTCGACGGCGTGAGCTTCGCGGTCGAGCCAGGCGAGATCTCTCGGCTTCCTCGGGGCGAACGGCGCCGGCAAGACGACGACGATGCGAATCGTCCTCGGATTCCTTCGAGCCGACAGCGGGACGGTTGCCTGGAATGACCGCGACGCGCGGGCGTGGCCGCGGCGAACGTGGGGCTACATGCCCGAAGAACGCGGTCTGTACCTGAGGATGCCGGTCCTCGACCAGCTCGTGTTCTTCGGGTCTCTGTACGGGCTGAGCCGGGCGCATGTGCGCCGCGTCGCGCTCGACTGGCTGGCTCGGTTCCGGATCGCGGAGCATGCCGAGCGGAGGGCCGAGAGCCTGTCGAAGGGCAATCAGCAGAAGGTCCAGTTCATCGCGACCGTGCTCCACGACCCCGACGTCCTGCTCATGGACGAGCCGTTCGTGGGCCTCGACCCGATCAACGTGGCGCTGCTCAAGTCCGCCTTCCTCGAGCTTCGTGATCGCGGCAAGACCCTGATCTTCAGCACCCACCAGCTCGACCAGGCCGAGGAGCTGTGCGACTCGGTGGCGATCATCGACCATGGCCGGATCGTCACCGCCGGGCCGATCGATGAGGTCAAGCGCGCGACCGGCCACCAGGTCGTCCGCGTCTCGACCTCGGCCGGGGAGGACCTCGCCTGGCTCCGCTCGTTGCCTCACGTGACGGTCACCCGTCCTGGGCGCGACTTCACCGAGGTTCGGGTCGACACTGCCACGGATCCGCAGGTCGTCCTTCGGGCGGCCCTGGCCAAGGGCGAGGACGTGCTCCGATTCGAGGTCGCCGATCCGTCGCTCGAGGACGTGTTCGTGGAGCGCGTCGGCGCGTTGGACGTCGAGGAGAAGACACTCGCCGGCTCGGAGGTCGCGAGATGACGAACCTGGGCAACATCGCCGCCGTTGCCAGGCGGGAGTACACCGTCCGGGTTCGCACGCGGAGCTTCCTGTTCGGCACGCTCGTTCTGCTCGTCGCCGTGCTCGCGATCGCGTTCGCCCCGATCATCATCCGGGCGATCGACCTCCAAGACGAGCAGAAGATCGCCGTCCACGTCGCCACCTCGGACGTCACGAGCGACCCCGTCGCGACGCTGTCGGCGCTGCTCAACGCGACCACCGACACCGGGGCCGCGACCGCGGATCGCCCGCCCGACTACGCGGTCGTCTCGGTCCCGACCTGGCCGCCGCCCGGCAGGCCGTGGGTGCCGGCGAGTACTCGGCAGTCCTGGAGATCGGTCGGTCGGTCAACTCCGACCTCGAGTTCACCCTCTACACGAGCGACAGTGCAACCGGCCGCACGGCCGGGCTCATCAGGCAGGCTTCGACGGCCATCGCCGTCGCCGATCGGCTCGCGCGACTGGGGGTCCGGTCGTCGGACCAGGCGACCCTGTTCACCCCAGCGCCATTCGCGGTTGAGTGGCCGGATCCGGCGCGTGCCGGCCCGCCCCGCGGGACCAGCGAGATGATCGGCCGGGACATGCTCGGGTTCGGGATGACGATCCTGATCTTCATGATGATCATCCTGTACGGCACCTGGATCGCCATGAGCGTCGTCGAGGAGAAGTCATCGCGGGTGATGGAAGTCATCCTCAACGCGGCCACCTCCTTCCAGCTCCTGACCGGCAAGGTGCTCGGCGTCGGCGCGGTTGCGCTGACCCAGTACGCCGCATTGCTCGTCACGGGCGCGGTCGCGCTGCTGGTGCAGGACGCAGTCGCGACGCAGGTTCTTGGAGAGACGGGCGGCGCCACAGGTCTGCCCCAGGGCCTGACGATCCAGCTCCTGCTGCTGTTCGGCCTGTACGGCATCCTCGGCTTCCTGCTGTTCGCGGTGCTCTACGCGGGTGTCGCCTCCCTGGTCAGCCGCCAGGAGGACGTCAACTCCATCGTGATGCCGATGACCCTCATCGCGACCGGCGGCTACATGCTCGGGGTGTACGCCGCGATGGGCCTGCTCGACATCCGGGCCGGCTGGATCGTGGCGCTCTCCCAGGTGCCCCTGGTCAGCCCGTTCATGATGCTCGGCAGGATCACGACCGGCGAGGCCATGGCCTGGGAGGTGCTCCTGTCGGTGGTCCTGCTCATCGTCAGCATCGTCGTCGCTCTGTGGCTGGCGGCCCGGCTTTACGCGGCAGGTGTCCTGCTCTACGGCCAGCGCCCAAGCGTCCGATCCATTCTCAGGCTGGTTCGGTCGGGGACGTAGGTGGCGGCTGGTACCCAGCGGCCGGGTCCGGTTGACGGATCGGGTCGCTGGCCCCACGGTGGGTGCACACGTCGCACGGCGCCGGGCTCCGATTCCGTTGGTCCGAAGCGCGCGATTGGATCGGAACCGGAACATGGCTCGAACACCCTTCTCACCGCCTGAGGCGGACATCGTCGTGAGCACCGACGGCTACTTCGACGTCTACCCGCCGTCCGATCGGTCGAACGGCGACAAGCCCGCCTACCGCGGTCGGCTCGCCGAGCTCGGGCCGGGGATCCGGGGCGCCGACGACCGCCTGGCGGTCCGTCCCGGATCGGTCGCGCTCGCCGACGCGATCAGCGCCTGGTCCTCGGTCAACGGCGCGGCCGCCGTGCGTGGCGACCTCGGCCGCGGCCGCGACGGCAACGAGCCGCAGGCGTAGATCCGCGGGCGGGCCAGACCGACGGTCCGTCGTACTATCCGGCGATGACGCGGATGCCCGACGGCCTGGACATCGAGGGACCGGTCCAGGCCGAGGTCTTCGTGGTGTGGCTGAACGGCGGTCGGTTGGAGCTCACCGGGCCGTGTGGCAGCGCTCCGTGGCTGATCGAGATCGGCGAAGCCGAGCATCCAGTCGAGATCGTCGATCGAATCGTGCGCAGCGCGATCGGCGAGCCGATCCTCATCCACTCGACATCGTGGCGCCGGGACCGCGACGCCGTGATCCTCACGTTCCTGGTGGCGATCGATCGGGACCTCGTCGGCACGATGGAGTCCGCGCCGATAGAGCGCGCCGAGCTCGCCCGCTCCGGAGCCCGTAGCGCGCCGCCGGCGATCGCCCACGGGCAGGTGCTGGAGCATGGGCTGCGCCACCTCGCCTGGCTGGTCCGAGACGATCCGGTGGTCAGCGCGGAGCTGTCGCCGGACTGGGTCGGTGCCCTGGCCGGCTACGTGCCGGAGCCGTTTCGGACACTCGCCTGACTGCACCCGGAGGAGACCATGGAGACCGATGAGCTGACCGTTCGGTGCGTCTGCGGTTGGCAGACGACCGGCGCCGAGGAGGTGGTGATCGAGGCCACTCGCGAGCACGGCCAACTGGTGCACAACATGACCGCCAGTCGAGATCAGATCCTGGCCATGGCCGTTCCCGTCTCGGACGTGCTCGATCCGACCCATCCTGGCCGGCGTCGATAGGAGAGGCGATGGGGCGCTCGACGGATCCGGTTTTCGGCGACCAAGGGCAGCTGACCGTCGAGGAGCTCCAGCTCGCGACGCGCAACCACGGCCTGCCGCTCGAGGCCCTGCGCTACCCGGTGACGCCAGCCGGCCTTCACTACCTGCTGATCCATTACGACGTGCCGGACGTCGACCCCGATCGCTGGCGGCTCGACATTGGCGGCGCCGTGACCCGGCCGCGCAGCCTCACCCTGGACGAGCTGCGGGCTCGACCCCGGGTGGGCCACACCGTGACGCTGGAGTGCGCCGGGAACGGGCGGGCGCTCATGGATCCTCGCCCGCTCAGCCAGCCCTGGTTGAACGAGGCCGTCGGGACGGCCGAGTGGGCGGGCACGCCGCTCTGGCCGCTCCTCGGCGAGGCCGGCCTGGATGCGACGGCTCGCGAGGTGGTTTTCAGCGGCCTCGACCGAGGCGTCGAGGGCGGCACCGAGCAGGCCTACGCCCGGAGCCTGACCCTCGACGAGGCGAGCCGCCCGGAGGTGCTGCTCGCCTACGAGATGAACGGGCAGCCGCTGCTGCCCCAGCACGGGGCGCCGGTTCGACTCGTCGTACCGGGCTGGTACGGGATGGCCAGCGTCAAGTGGTTGTCGAGCGTCACCGTCATCCGCGAGGCCTTCACGGGCTACCAGCAGGTCCAGTCCTATCGGCTGCGCCAGGACCCTGATGAGCCCGGGCTGCCGCTCACGCGAATCGCTCCCAGGGCGCTGATGATCCCGCCGGGGATCCCCGACTTCTTCACCCGGAGTCGTGTCCTGGCGGCGGGGCCGTGCCCGCTCTCTGGGCGGGCGTGGTCCGGCAGGGCGCCGCTGGTGGCCGTGGACGTGTCCGTCGACGGCGGCGCCACCTGGGACGAAGCCACGCTTGGGCCGGCCGACCTCGGGCCCTGGGCCTGGCGATCGTGGACCTATGACTGGCAGCCGAGCGCGCCCGGGGAGTACGTGCTGTGCTGCCGAGCGCGCGATGCCGCGGGCGGGGTCGCAGCGGGGCCGGATCCGTCCGGCTGGAACGTGGGGGGCTACGCCAACCCGGCCCCGCATCGCGTCCCGGTCACGGTTGGAGACTGACTCTCCTGTGGCGGGTTGTGTTGACCGGGCCATTCGCTGGGCGCCGGATCGCTAGGTGAGCTCCAGACTTCCGGCACTCGGTCCTCGTGGGGAAGGATGGGTCGGCGCCCAGGTCCTGCTGTTCCTCTTCATCGCGGCGGCCGGGTTCCAGGGTATGGCTGATCGCGGACTCAGAAGCCCTTGGGGTCCAGTCGTCTCATCGATGGGCTTCGCGGCGATTCTCCGTGGCATGCTGGTCGCCGGCCGGGGCGTTTGGGATCTTCGGGGCAGCCTCACCCCGTTCCCGAAGCCGGTCGCCGGCGCGCCGCTTGTCGAGACCGGGGCGTACCGGCTGATCCGTCATCCGATCTACAGTGGGCTCGTGCTCGCCGCCGTCGGCTGGGGACTGGTGACGGCCTCGCCCGTGGCGATTGCAGCAGCGGGCCTGCTGTTCCTCCTGTTCGCCGCCAAGGCGCAGCGCGAAGAGGCCTGGCTGTGCGCCGTGCACCCCGAATATCGGGCGTATCAGCGGAGGACGAAACGCCTCATCCCGTGGATCTACTAGTCCGCCTCGAGGCGGACTACTGGCCTCGGACTCCAAGGCGCCGTCGTGGCCTCGGCCTCGGGACAAGCGCGGAGGCCGCGGACCGGCGTCAGTGCCGCCGACCCTACCCCGGAACGGACGTGACCCGCTGGTCGCTGTAGCCGTGCTCCGCGATCTCGGCCGCGCGAGCGCGGTAGGCGTCGGCGCTCGGCAGGGTCCTGGCGCGAAAGCCCTCGACCATCCGGTTGTACATCGAGAATGCGGCCGCGATGAGGACCGCGAGCTGGACGTCGGCATCGGTCGCGCCGGCCGCGTGGGCCGCCGCGACGTCGGCGGCAGTCAGGTCGCGAGGCTCCCGGCGCACGGTGCGCGCGATGTGGAGGAGGGCGCGCATCTTGTCGTCGAAGCCCTCGGAGGATCCGAGCTTGATCGCGTCGACGAGCGGCACGCGTTCCGGTCGCGCCGTCGACCTCGAGCAATGCGCTTGCGAAGGCGCCGTGCGAGTCCATGCAGTAGAAGCAGTCGTTCGCCGCCGAGACGGCGGTGGCCAGCATCTCTCGCTCGGCGCGGCCGATCGTGGCGCCGGCGAAATCGTTGACGAGCAGCTCGTCCGCGAGGCCGCGCAGGTGGATGCCGAGCTCGGGGGTCAACCGAAGTGCGGTGAGGATTCCCGGCACGTCGGGCAGTCCACCGACGATCGGATCTTCCTGTGAGCGAACGAGGCGCTCTTCGTCGCGTGCCATGCGCAGCTTCTCCTGTCAGTTCAAGCGGGGAGTCGGCGCAAGTATGCCGCACGGCCCGATCCGGGTCGCCCGACCGTGCGGCCCGGTTCATGTGCCGGAATGCCTTGGTCAGCCTCAGCCTTCGATTAGCATCTAGCCATGACACTCCCCACTGAACCGATCGGCAGCATCCCCCGGCCCCAGGCGCTCCAGGACGGCATGCAGGCGGCAGCGGCCGGGACGATCCGGCCGACGGAGCTCGAAGCCCTGTTCGATGACGCCGTGCGCGACACGCTTCGACGCTTCGAGGCCACGGGGTCACCGGTCGTCACCGACGGCGAACAGCGCAAGCCAAGCTTCGCGACCTACCCGGTGGCCGGCCTGGCCAACCTCGCCCCTGGCGGCGTGACGATCCCGTTCGAGGACGGCCACACCCGCCAGCTGCCGCTCCTGACGGCCGGCCCGTTCCGCTACGCCACGCAGGCCTGGTCGTACCTCGACGGCGCTCGGGGGCAGACCACGGCCCGGCTGAAGCAGGCGGTGATCTCGGCGTCGGCGCTCAGCCTCATGTATCCGCCGGACGGGATCGACGGCTATTCGCGCGACGCATTCCTCGACGACCTCGTAGCCGAGGCGGCAGCCGAGATCCGCGGCTGCCTCGAGCGCGGCGCCATCGTCCAGATCGACTTCACCGAGGCACGGCTGTCGGTCAAGCTCGATCCGTCCGAAGGGGCTGCTGAACGCGTTCGTCGACCTGAACAACCGGGTTCTCGGGCAGCTCACCGACGCCGAACGAGCGCGGGTCGGCGTCCATACCTGTCCCGGCGGTGACCAGGACTCGACCCACAGCGCCGACGTCGACTACGAGGAGCTGCTGCCCGGGCTGTTCCGCCTGAACCTGGACACGTTCTACGTCCAGCTCGCCAGCGAGGCCGATCGCGAGCGCGTGCTCAGGATCCTGGGCGAGCATGCCACCGGGAACCGCCGGATCTTCGTCGGCGTGATCGACCCGCTCGACCCGCGGATCGAGACGGCCGAGGAAGTCCGCGATCGGGTGCTCGAGGCGGCGCGGTTCATCGATCCGAGCCACCTGGGCACGACGGACGACTGCGGCTTCTCGCCGTTCGGCGACGACACCTCCACGTCGCGCGACACGGCGTTCGCCAAGATCCAGGCGCGGGTCACCGGGACCGCGATGGCGTCCAGCGCCCTCGGCGTCTGAGCCGTCGCGAGCGCAACGCGCTCGCCGTCCCGATCAGTCGCCGGCGCCGGGGGGCAGGGCGGCCACGTTGAGCCAGCGGTCTCCGGTGGCCCGGCGCATCGACGAACGTCTTCGCAAACGGGGACGTCTGTCGCCCGAGGAGGCTGCCGGCGGCGTCGTAGGTCTCCTCGGTGACGGTGCCCCGGGAGTCGAAGCCAAGGCTCAGGCCCGTCTGGACCCCGAACGGCACCACGAGAGTCATCCGGATCGAGTCGAACCGGTAGTGGGCGATGACGGTCTGGCCCCGGCTCGCGGCATCCTGGAGCCGACCCTGCATCTCCTTGAGCCGGTCACCGTGATCGACGGCCGTGAGGATGCTCTCGTCCGTTCGAAGCAGGGCCTGGTTCTCGAGCTCGAGGTTCTCGGCCAGCGTGAGCACGATCTGCTGGGCTCCGGGGCCGGCGATCTCGTGGTCCCAGTCGGTGACGGCCTGGTCGACGACGATCGTGGGGAACGTCGCCGGATCGACCTGGTGGGGCACCCGTCCGAGCACCTCGGCGGTGTCCGGAACGATCACTCCGCGGGCCGGGGTCCCGGCGACGACGATGCCGACGCCGACGACCAGGACGGCCGCGCCGATGAGTCCGACCCGGGCAGCGCCTCGCGCCACCCCGACGCCGGCGTGGCCACCCGTCGCGAGTCGCGCCGCGAACCGGCCGAGGTCGTCTGCGGCCGATCGCGGCTCGGGGAGCAGGCGGTCGAGGATCGGGCGTGCCGCGCAGAGCACGACCAGGCCCGCCAGCAGCCCGACCTTGGTCCCGAACTCGTTCGTCTGCGGCGCCATCAGGAGCGTGCTGGCCACCGCCACGAGGAGGCCGAACGCGACGCGCCCGACCCGTCCCGCCGGGACGGTCTTCGGGTCCGTGATCATGAAGAACAGGAAGATCAGCACTTCCGGTGACGTGACGATCACCCGCCAGAAGTCGTACCCGCAGACGGGCACGAACGACCAGTTGGCGGTCATGCAGTGGCCCGAGGCGGCGAGGATCCCGACGCCGACGGCGAGGGTGACCCAGAACGATCGCGGCCAGGCCGAGGAGCTGGAGCCGTCTCGTGATCAGCAGCCCGCCGGTGATGATGACGGCGTAGGCCGCGATCATCCAGGCGTTCAGCGGAGCCCACCAGAAGTCGAGCGGCTCGACCACCGAGCTGCCGAGCACGACGAACGCAACGACCAGCCCGATGTTCGACGGGTTGAACACGTGCGAGCCGCGGTAGCGGATGACGTACTTCGTCAGGAGGGAGAGGCCCGCGACGCCCGCGAAGATGTACCAGCCATAGGTGGTCCAGTGGTCGTCCGGGGGCGTTCCGACCACGCGAAGGATGAGGGCGACGCCGCTGCCGGTGAGCATCGCGCTGGCCGGCCACACGAATGTCCGGCTCTGGCGGAAGGTCAGCACGACTTCGATGACCGCGCAGGTCAGGATCGCCGCCAGGATCTGCGGCACGCTCACCTGGAAGCGCAGCCCGATCTGCCCGAGGACGTGGATCGTGATGATCACCGCGGCGACATGGAGGCGCGGATCGCGGGTGTTCGGCAAGACCAGCGGGTAGGTGCTCCCGCCGACGGTCAGCGTCCGGCTGGTCACATCGTCTCCCGGATCATCCGCCGCAGTGTAGCGGCACCCGGATCGTGAGGCCGCGGCAGTTCGGTCGAGGCGGGCGGAGCCGGTTGCCGGGAGCCAACGGGATGGCAGGAACCCGCCTGTTAACCCACTGGTTATGGCCCGAATGCCGTCCCGACCGTAGGATGGCCTGGGGCCGGCACGGTCCGGGGAGCGCGCGGTCGGAGACACCGAGCGGAATTCCGGGAGGGCTCACATGTCCGACGAACCTGGCAGCTCTGATCCCGTATCCGGCGCGGCGACGATGTCCGCGCCGCCGAGACTCGGTCTGCTCCGTTCCCTCGCCCACCGCCTGGCCGGTGACACACCCGAACTGCCGATCGAGGGGCAACTGCCGTCGTTCGAAGGTGCGACCGGTTGGCTCAACTCGGAGCCGCTGACGCCCCAGGGACTCCGCGGACGGGTCGTCCTCGTCGACTTCTGGACGTACACCTGCATCAACTGGCTGCGCACGCTGCCCTACGTCCGGGCCTGGGCGGCGAAATACGGGGACGCCGGCCTCACGGTCATCGGCGTCCACACGCCAGAGTTCGGCTTCGAGCGGAACCTCGACAACGTCGTCACGCAGTCGCGCAACTTCGGTGTCGAGTACCCGATCGCGATCGACAGCGAATACGGGGTCTGGCGCGCGTTCGCGAACCACTTCTGGCCGGCCGTGTACATCGCGGATGTCGACGGACGCATCCGCTTCCACCACTTCGGCGAGGGCGAGTACGCGATGACCGAGATGGTCATCCAGCAGCTGCTTCTTGACGCCGGCCCAGAGAGGATCGACCAGGACCTTGTGGCAGTCGAACCAAGCGGACTCGAAGTCGCCGCCGACTGGCGGACGCTAGCAGTCGCCTGAGACCTATGTCGGCTACGGGCAGAGCACCGGCTTCGCTCAGGACCATGTCGCTCGTTTCGACGAGCCGCATGGGTATATCGCGCCCGAGCGGCTACCCCTCAACTACTGGGGGCTCGCCGGAAACTGGACGGTCGCCCGGCACGCCGGGGTGGTGAACGACCCCGACGGACGGCTGGCGTTCCAGTTCCACGCACGTGATGTCAACCTGGTCATGGGACCTGCGTCCCGGGGAGCGTCCATCCCTTTCCGGGTCTTCCTCGACGACCAACTCGCGGAGGACGCTCATGGGAGCGACGTGGCCGCCGACGGCAGCGGGATCATCTCCGACCAGCGCACCTACCAACTGATCCGCCAATCGGGGCCGATCGCCGACCGCCGGTTCGAGATCGAGTTCCTCGACGCGGGCGTCGAGGCGTATTGCTTCACCTTCGGCTGAGGGACGGACGGGTCGGCGGTAGAGGGAGGCAGGGTCGTGGCTGGCCCCGACATTGAGCCGCAGGGCCTCGAGCTGAGCGATCAGGCGAGCCTGGACGTCTCGACGGATGCGATCGTCGTACCGAACACCTTGTGGCAAGCGGTCGACCCGGCGGCCTACAACGGCGGCCAGACGAGCGACATCACGCACCTCGCCGAGTTCGAGGCGAGCGGCCTCGGCCGGCGCGATGATGCGCGCTGGTCGGGTGCGCTCGAGGTCATCCCGGCGAGGGCCGACGTCGTCCTCGACCTCATCCGGGTGAACAGCCTGTGGCCCTTGCTGTCGGGGCTCGCCTGCTGCGCCATCGAGATGATCTCGGCGGCGACCAGCAAGAACGACATGGACCGCTTCGGCTGGTTCCCGTTCCGGGCCAGTCCGCGCCAGGCCGACGTCCTCATCGTCGCCGGCACCTGCACGACCAAGATGGCCGGCCCGTTGATCCGGTTGTGGGATCAGATGCCGGAGCCCAAGTGGTGCATCGCCCTGGGCGACTGCACCTGCTCCGGCGGTCGCTACAAGCGGAGCTATTCGACGATCGAGGGGATCGACCGGATCATGCCCGTCGACATCTACATCCCCGGCTGCCCGCCGCGTCCCGAGGGCCTGATCTACGGGTTCCTGCACCTCCAGCAGCTGATCAAGGACCGGCGCGGTCACTGGCCGGAGAGGGCAATCGGGCCGACCGTGCCAGACGGCGTCTGAACGCGTGCCGCCTGGCCAGCGTCAGGGTGGTCCGATCTGCTCCTGGAGATCGATGAGCGGCTGTTGGCTCACCTGGATGAAGCCCTCCCGCGGCCGATCGAGATCGACGACGATCGTGATGACCGCGCCGAGAGCGAGCACCAGAACGGCGGCGCTGAGGAGGCTGCGCCGTTTCGTCAGGCCCGCGCTGTAGCCGACGACGCCGAGGCTCAATGCGGACCCTCCCACGAGGAGGAGAAGGACTGTCTCCGGGACACGTGCGAAACGTGCAGTGATCCGAGTCTCGTGCAGGTCGATCATCTCGTTGAGTGATTCGATGAAGATCGCGACGAGGTCTCCGCTCTGGGTGGTGCGGGCGACGTCTTCGGCGATCGCCCACAGCTCGGCTTGGATCGCCGTCGAGCGCGCGACCTCGGCCTCGAGGTTGTCCGCGTCGGTCAAGTTGATCCGCAGCGGCACGTACTCACGGAGCAGCTCCTGGATCCTGCTCGAGGCCGGCTCCGGCAGATAGCCGGCCCGCAGGTAGGTCGTCCCGATCGCGTTCGCCTCGGCCAGGACGACCGCACGCCGCGTGTCGAATCGGTCGGAAGCCATGCCCATCGTCACCGCGAGGAGGAACGCCAGGAGCGCCAGGATCGAGCCGACGAGCATGCCCGTGGGACCTTCCTGTTCCCCTGGCGTCCGCACCTGCCACCAGCGGCCGAGGCGGAACCCGCCCTCGTAGCAGGCCATCGTGACGAGCGCGAACACGCCGAAGACCGCGACGATCGGGAGCGGGTCCAGGAGCTGGGGCGTGGGCATGGCCTCCTCGTCCGGGGTGGCCAGACGATGCAGTGCAGCCTAGCGGGTCGAGCCCGGCCCCTGCCGGTCAATGGCGGCCGAAGCCAGCGACGGCGAGGTCGTACGAGCCCGCCTTGTAGACGGTGCCGTTACCGCCCTCCGGAGCCCCGGCTCAGATGCGGAGGATGGTCTCCTGTTTCGCCCGCCCGAGGCGGTCGATCTCGGCGGCGGAGCGTTCGCTCGACCGCTGGAGCAGATCGAGCTCGTGGCGGATCTCGTCCGAGCCGGCGACATGCTTGCGATCACGCGCGCGCACCGACGCGAGCGCCTCATGCCGGATCGTCCGGATCTGGACGTGGGCTCGCTCGACACGTTTGCGAACGAGCCCGGCGAGCTCATTGCGCCGCTCCTCCGTCAACGCTGGGACGTAGAGCCGGATCGCCCCGCCGTCGATCGTCGGCGTGAGCCCAATTCGGCTCAGGCTGATCGCCGTGCCTATCGCCCGCAGGCTGCCCGGGTCCCAGGGCCGGATCACGATCTGGCGCGGATCCGGGACCGTGACGGTCGCCAGATCGATGAGCCGCATGCGCCGGCCCATGTGATCAACCTGGATCGCATCGACCAACGAGCCCGACGCGCCCCCGACTCGGATCTTCTGGAAGTCCCGTTCCATCGCAATGATGACGAGGGCCATCTTCTGCTCGACCGCCGCCAGGACATCGCTTGCGGGCGTTGTGGTCGGCGTTGACGCGGACCTCGCGCAGGAGCGTTTCAATGGGAACCATCGGTCACGAATACGTCACGCACCTGACGCGACGGTCGCGACCCGGTGCTCCCGAGGCACGATCACCCGCACCGCCGCGAGGACCAAAATGAATACCACCAGCCGGCTCGTGAACGCGGCCGTCGAGCCAGCCATGGCGCCGGCCCCCGTAGTGCTGCTCGGTGCCGCCAGGGCGAACGCTGCGGCCGGGATCGCGACCCCCAAAGCCGAGCCGACCTGGCGGAGGCTGTTGAAGACACCCGACGCGACGCCCGCCTCCGCTGGCGGGAATTCGGCCAGCGCGCAGACCGTGCTCGCGGTCACCCCGATCGCGATCGGAGCACCTCCCAACGCCGCCACGAGCGACACGATCAGGAGGGGCGTGGTCGGGTCGAAGAGGACCATCAAACCAGCAGCCGCGGTCGCCGCCGCGAGCGTCCAGAGCATCGCTCGTTCGGGTCCCACGCGCGCCACGATGCCGGCCGCGCGCGGGAAGAGGAGCCCCGCGACGAGCGGCCACGGCGTCAGGACCAGGGCAGCCTCGGTGGGCGTCAGTCCACGCACGACCTGCAGGTAGATCGAGAGCTGGATGGTCCCCGACAGGATCCCGAACCAGGCCGCACCGCCGACGAGCACCGAGGCGACGTAGATGCGGCTTCGGAAGATGGACAGGCGCACCGCGGGTTCCGCCGCGGACCGCTCACGCAAGACAAAGAGACCGATCGCCAGTGCGGCGACAGACCAAGCACCCAGGATCGGCACTGAGACCCAGCCCCACGCCTCACCTTGAAGCAATGCGACGTTGACGCCCAACAAGGCGAGGCTGGCCATCGCCAGGCCGGGCAGGTCGAGCGAGCGACGCCCGCCACCTGCACGCCCTGGCACGAATGCTAGCGCCATGCCCGTCACGCCGAGCGCGAGCGGGACCTGGATCCAGAAGATGGCTGGCCAGCCGGCGGCCGAGGCCAGGACACCGCCGACCAACGGGCCCACCACGGCCGCGGTCGCACCGGCCGCGAAGTAGAAGCCGAGCCCACGACCTCGGGCCGCGCCAGAGAAGTTCGCGGATACGATCGCGAGGCCGATGGTCAGGAGGCCGGCCCCGCCGAACCCCTGCAGGACGCGACCCGCAAGGAGCTGGGGGTAGACGCCGGCGGTCGACGCGACCAGCGAGCCCACCGCAAAAACAAGGCCCGCCGCCGCGAGAACTCGGCGGTGGCCGAAACGATCGCCCAGACGCCCGACCGCGAGGATCGAGACGGCGTACGGCAAGACATACGCGACGACGGTCCAGGCGAGTTGCGACTGGCTGACGCCGAAGCTCTGACCGATCGTCGGCAATGCCAGGTTGACGATGCTCAGGTCGACGTTCGCCGTGAACGACGCGAGCACGGCCACCCCGAGCAGTGTCACGGGAGCGGCGAGGCTTCGGTCGCGGACGTCCGGAATCACCGGCCAACCGCAGCATCGGCAGCGGCTACGACGCGGCTGTAGAGGGCGGCCCGGACGGCGCCGTGGACGACGTCACTCGAGGGTCGGTCGCCGAGCTCGCCGATGATGTCGTCGAGTTCGTGGAACGCAGCCGCAACGCCATCGCCAAGCCGGGCGACCCGTCCGCTCCTGGCAATCGCGTCGCGCGCGAGCAGAAGTTCGACCGCGATGAGGTCGCCGAGACGATCGAGCGCTTCGTCCGTGCGACGCACCGAGAGCGGCGCGTTGGTCGCGTGGTCCTCCACCCCGAGATCGAGTGGTGGCAGGTCGAGCGTGACCGGCGAAGCGAGCCCACGGAGTTCGGTGTACAGCGCGGCGGCCGCGTAACGCAGGAGCAACCCGCCCCCCTCCGTTGAGGTCCGCAGTCCGTCGGCCGTCGCGAGCTTGGGGTCCTGCCAGATCAACGACCAGAGATGGCTCATCCGGCGGTCGCAGAGGAGGCCGACATGTCCGATGGCCGGTCGGGTCGCATCGGAGGCCAGGGCGAGGACCATCGGGTGAAAATTGCCGTTACTGATCAGGCGGGCCTGTTCGATCGAGACGAAGGGGTTGTCGCCGCTGCCGGCGAGCTCGACGTCGATCGCAGACGCAAGGAACCGTACGAACTCCCGAAGCGCCCCGTGGACCTGGGGCGCGACCCGGTAGGAGAGGGGATCCTGGACCGACCCGGGTGCGCTCGGCAGACGGCGCTCACTCCCGACGAGGAGGGCTCGGATGTGAGCCGCCGACGCTATCTGGCCGTCCGCCGGCTTGGCCGCCACGACGATCGGGTCGACGATCGAGAGGTTGCCACCGACGGCTTCGAGCGACGCTGCCACGGCAAGGTCGGCTGACGCCGCAGAACCGCTCGCCCGCGCGGCCACCAGGGCACCGTGACCGATCGCGACGCCGTTGGCCGAGACGAGCGCCAAACCGTCCTTCGGCTCCAATCTGGCCGGCTCGATCGCGGCCCGACGCATGGCCTCCGGCCCGCTCATCAGTTCCCCGCCGACCTCAGCACGCCCGCCCAGTCCGGCCGCCACAACGGCGATCGCCGCCATGTGCATGAGATCGGAGGCGCCCACCGAACCGACCGTCGGCACGATCGGGTGCACGTTTCGATTGAGCATCGCCACGAGCGTTGTGGCGACTTCGGGGCTGACGCCGGCGCCACCGGTCGCGAAGCCGGCGACCCGCACCAGCATCGCGGCTCGCACGACCCGGGTCGGCAGCGGCGGCCCGATCGCGCCCTCGTGACTGACGATGATCGCCTCCTGGTAGGTGCGCAGCGTGTCGAGGGCGATCCGTGTGTCACGCAGGTGCCCGAGCCCGGTGTTCAGGCCGTAGATCAGTTCGTCCCCTGACACCAGCCGGTCGACGACCCCGCGAGCCGCCCTCATCCGCTCCTGGGCCGCCGGTGTGAGCTCGACCCGGGCGCCGTCCGCGACGTGGACCACGTCCGCGACCGTAAGCGGGACGTCGCCGACCTGTAGCGTGGGTGCCTCGGTCAACGGAAACGATCCGTGGACGCGCTACGCCGGTGCCCGTCCTGGGTAACTGGATCAGTTTCTCGGTCGGTGGTCCTGTCGCGCCCCACCGAGAGTTGGGCTACTGCTCCGCAGCGACCTGGCATCATCCAACCATGGTAGAGGTGGGGCGGCAGGAGTCACTGGCCAGATTGGGATCGCCAACGGTTGCCCGTCGAGCGAACGAGCCCGGAGCGCTACCATGACGACGCGATGATGGACCGTAAGTCGACCGACGGAGACCTGGTCCGCCGCTACGCCGATGCCGGGGCACGCGACGACTTCGACGCGATGGAGGCGCTGCGCCATCCTGATTGGCAGGAGGCCTGGCCACAGTCCGGCGAGATCGTGACCAGCAGTGCCAACTACCGGGGGGCCAGGACTCAGCGTCCCGAGGGCGCACCGCGGGTCGAACCGCGGCGGGTCGGCGGCTCGGGCGACTGTTGGTGGAGCGAGTCGATCGTGCACTACGCTGATGGCTCGCGGTGGCTGGCGATCAGCGTCTACGAGCTGCGCGATGGCCTCGTCTGGCGGGAGCGCGTGTACTTCGGCCAGGCGGTCAGCGCGCCGCCCTGGCGGGCGCAGTGGGTCGAGCACGAGGAGCCAGCAGTCACGTAGTCGCGGTCAGGCCGACCCGTGGGCGACCTCGGGCGTCGTTGCTCGAGCCGAGCGGCCGGTCAGGAAGTATGTCTCCATCGGCCCCTTACCCTTGATGTCGACGGTCCCTCGCGGTTCAAAGGCGAACTCGTCGGCCAGTCGCTCGGACATCGTCGTGGACACCTGGATCCGTCCGGGCTCACCCTGCGACTCCATGCGGCTGGCCGTGTTGACCCCGTCGCCCCAGACGTCGTAGATGAACTTCATGAGGCCGATGACGCCGGCCACGGTCGGTCCGAGATGCGCGCCGATCCGGACCTCGAGCGGGCTCCCAGTCCGGCTGCGGTATGCCTTGACCTCGTCGAGCATGTCCAGCGCCATATCGGCGACTCTGGCGACGTGGTCGGCGCGATCGCGATCGAGCCCAAGTCCACCAACAACCATGTAGGCGTCGCCGATCGTCTTGATCTTCTCGAGCCCGTACCGTTCGGCGAGCTGGTCGAACAGCGAGAAGACGTCGTTGAGGAGCGCAACGAGCTCCGTGGGGGAGAGGTTGCTCGAGAGCTCCGTGAAGCGAACGCAGTCGGCGAACAGGACGGTCATCTCATCGAACCGATCGGCGATCACGACCTCGCCGTGGCGAAGGCGGTCAGCGATCGACGGCGGCAGGATGTTGAGCAGGAGGCGCTCGTTCTCTCGATTGGCGGCGGCGACCTGCCGGGCCGCCGTGACCTCGGTCCCATAGAGGTTGATCGACGACGGCCGGCTGGGCAGCAGCCCGGAGCCAGCGCCTAACTTCGTCCACGACCCGCAGAGCATAACGCCGGTCGTGTTGTGGCTGGCGAGGAAGGATTCGAACCTTCGATCTCCTGATCCAGAGTCAGGCGCCTTACCGCTTGGCCACTCGCCAGTGACGCGCGGCACAGGATACCGCAAACCCTCCGGCTCACCGCCAGGCCGGGCCGCGCCGGCCGGTTGAGTGGGCTGGCCACGAGGTCCGGAGCGGTCCGGGACCTTCGGCCGCGTTCCGGAGGCCACGCTATGGCCTAGTGTTGGTGGCCATGGACGACCCGAGCCTGCCCCTCCGTCGCGACCTGCGAACGCGTCTGATCGCGCTGGTCGTGGCCGGAACGATCATCGGCGTTGCCTTTGGCCCGGGGGCCTCGTTCGTCGACGCGACAGCCCTGCCGAAGTGCCGGGTCGCCGACGTGACGACCAAGTTCAAGGCGCGGACGGACTGGGCGCGGACCCTCCTCGACACGAAGTACCGGCTGCCGAGGGGCTACCGGCCGATTGGCCTGACCAGCGTCAGTCGAGCCGGCCTGTCCGGCGGTGGATCGATCAGGAGGATCGCACTTGCCGACCTCCGGGGCCTCGTCAAGGCGAGCCGCAAGTCGGGCGTGCGGCTGGCGGTCGAGTCGGCCTACCGGAGCTACTCGACCCAGGTCTGGACCTTCGCCAAGTGGGTCCGCCTGGGCGGCAGAAGTCGAGCCCTCGAGACGAGCGCCCGGCCCGGCCACTCTGAGCACCAGCTCGGGACGGCCATCGACTTCAAGAGCGTTGGCGGTCGTCCAGCCTGGCTGTACCCGGACTGGGCGCGCTCGCGCGAGGGCGCCTGGCTGGCGCGCAACGCCTGGAAGTACGGCTTCGTGATGAGCTACCCGAAGGGCAAGAAGACCGTGACCTGCTACGCCTACGAGCCGTGGCACTACCGCTACGTCGGCCGCGACGTGGCGGCGCAGGTCCACACCTCGCGCAAGACCCTCCGCCAGATGCTGTGGGCAATTCAGACCAACCCGGAGCCGACCCCGACCGGGGAGCCGACACCCACGGCGAGCCCCGAGCCGACGCCGACCGAGGAGCCGACGCCGACCGAGGGGCCGACGCCGACCGACCAGCCAACGCCCACCGAAGCCGCCGCAGCCCCTTGATCCAGCCAAGTCGATCCTGGTGCCTTCGGTCAACGAACCGGACCATCGGTCGAGCCGGTTGCCCAGATGGGTCGTTCCCGCGCCGGCAGGCCTGATCGACACTCCGGTCGAGCCCGGACGGGCAGGCCACGATGGCCGGAGAAGGGGACCGATGCGCCGCTCGACCGCGATGATCGCGGCCCTCACCCTCGCGTTCAGCGCGACGGGCACGGCCCTGGCCCACGACCCTGCCGCGGCCCGGGAACCTTCGCTCGGAGGCTGGGTCCGGGCGAGTGGTCTGCCCCCGACCGGCACCGCCGTCACCCTCCGGGGAACCCTCCGCCTGTTCCACATCGACGACTTCGCCGACGAGGAAGGAAGCGACGGATATGCCGTCGAGACCCCTGGAGGTGGGCTCGTCCCGCTGGCCATCGAGGGGACGCCGCCCGAGGCCTGGAACGGCGCCCAGGTCCGCGTCCAGGGTGAGTCGAGCGACGGGCTCGTCCGGGTGGCGATGGCCGGAAACCCGGGCAGCATGGTCCGGGTCAGCCCAGCGCCGCGGCGCAGGATCAGCGCGGTCCTGGCGGCCGACGGGCAGTCCGTCCAGCTGGCTGCGGGCACGGTGGCTGCCGCGGCGAGTAAGAAGGTCGCGGTCATCCTCTTCGACTTCAGCGATGTCGACGCCGACGTGCCGGTCAGTGCGTCCGTCGCCGGCGGCGTCGCGTTCAGCAACGCCGGATCGGCGGCCAACTACTTCGATGAGGAGTCGCGCGGCGCGGTCACCGTCACCGGCCAGGTCCTGGGGCCTTACCAGATCGCCGCCAGCAAGACGACCTGCGACCCATTCACCTGGCGCACCCAGGCCCGGGCTGCGGCGACCACCGCCGGCGTCAATCTGGCCAGCTTCACGAACTTCGTGTATGCGTTCCCCGACGCACCGTCCTGCGGCTGGTCGGGCCTCGGCCAGATGCCCGGGTCCGACAGCTGGAACAACGGCTCGTTCAGCCTGCGGGTCGTCGCTCACGAGCTCGGCCACAACTTCGGAGTCCACCACGCGAGCAGCCTGAGCTGCACGTCGGGAGGATCCCGGGTGGCGATCTCGACGACCTGCAGCTCGTCCGAGTACGGGGACCCGTTCACGGTCATGGGCAGCGGCGCGACAAAGCACAACCACGCCACCCATCTCGGCCAGTTCGGCTGGCTCCCGACGAGCGAGATCCGGGTCGTCGGCCCGGGCGGCCCGTACGCCCTCGGGTCGGTCCTCGACGGTCCAGCCGGCAGCGACCGGCTGCTCCGGATCGACCGCCACGATGGGACCTCGTTCTACCTCGACCTCCGCTCGGTCCACGGACCCACCTTCGACAATTTCGGCGCGACCGACCCGGCCGTCAACGGCGTGACCATTCGCATCTCGCCCGACGACCCGACGCCGGCCTACGGCGTCAGCCAGACCCAGCTGATCGACACCACGCCGGGAACCGCGACCTACAGCGACGCCCCGCTGGCCGTCGGGAGCACGCTCGACGACCCGGTCACCGGCCTCCGGATCACGACCCTGTCGGCCGGCTCGGGCGCGGCCTCGGTCAGCGTCGTCGACCCGATCGCGCCGGGGACACCGGGTGACGTCGTGGCCACCGCGACGAGTTCGTTCGCGATCGCGCTCAGCTGGTCGGCGGCGCCCGACAACTACGCCGTCGACCACTACCGGGTGCTGCGCAACGGAGTGGAGGTTGCCAACCCGACCGGTCTGAGCTTCAGCGACCCGGGCCGGGCGGCCCTGACCGCCTACGCCTACCAGGTGATCGCCGTGGACGGCTCGGGCAACCAGGGCCCGCCGGCGTCCGCCGGCGCGACGACCCCGCCGGCCGGCGCCGACGTGACCGCACCGACCGCCCCCAAGACGCTCAAGGCCACGCTCCACCGGACGACGACGAGGCTGTACTGGACGGCCTCGAACGACGCCTTCGGGGTGACCGGCTACCGGGTCTACAAAGTTGGCATCAAGAAGCCGATCAAGACCGTCAGTGGCAAGTCGGTCATCGTCAAGCGGGTCAGAGGCGCGCGGTACTACGTCCGCGCGTTCGACGCCGCCGGGAACGTCGAGCAAGAAGAGCCCGACCCGGCGCACCTGACTCAGTCGATCGGTCTGATCCGGCCGGTCTCGACCTCGTAGACGACGCCGTGGACCGGAACGTCCTTGATCCACGGATGGGAACGGATCTTGTCGACCTGGCTGGCCAGGTTCGCCTCGAGCTCGGGGAAGGGGAGCAGCGGCAGATCGACGCTCGCGCCCTGGGCAGCCGCGATCTGGGCACGGACCGGCTCGTCCTCGAAGGTCAGCATCCCGCAGCCGGTGTGCTCGATGACGATGATCTCCTCGGTTCCGAGGAGATGCTGGCTGATGACGAGCGAGCGGATCGCGTCATCGGTCGCCAGGCCGCCGGCGTTGCGGATGATGTGCGCCTCGCCCGTCCGCAGGCCGAGGACGTCCTCCACGGTCAACCGAGCGTCCATGCAAGCGAGGACGGCCAGTCGCCGACCGGGCAGGCGAGGGAGCGCCGAACGATCGAACTGGGCGGCGTAGCGGGCGTTCTCGGCGAGCGCGCGGTCGTACTCGGTGGCGCGGGTCTGGGTCATCGTGGAGACTCCGGCTTCAAGCGATGGGCTGGCGGTTCCCTGGCCCGGAGATGGTCGTGGCCCCGTTCCGGCTCAAGGCTCGTACCGGAACGCAACCTTCCTCGGCATCGCGGTCAGCTGCCGGTCTTGAGCGCCTCGTTGATCGACTCCTCGAGCTCGGGACCGAGGCTCGTCTGATAGACCTTCCCATCGAAGCCGCGAACCGCGGCGGCGAGCGCCGACGGGTTCGTCTTGACGACCGCGAACAGGGCCGAGGTTCCGGGCTTGAGCTCGGCCTGGATGTCCTTCACGAAGTCCTGGTCGACGCCGGTGTGGAGGCTGTGCCCGATCGCCGCCCCGATCGCGGCACCGATCGCGATGCCCAGGACCGGGAAGAACACGAGCCCGACCAGGAGGCCGACGAACCCACCGCCGACGGCGCCGGCCTCGGTCCCGCTGCTCACCTCGTTCTTGACGTGGATCTTGCCGTCGGCGTCCTTCTCGACGACTGCCGTATCGGCCAATGTCAGCCCCGAGCTGCCCTCGACGCTCCGGATGTGCTTCAAGGCGGCGAGCCCGTCGTCCTGCTTGGCAAAGGTGATCACGACCAGGTCGCTCATGTGGTGCCTCCCTCGGCGGATCGCTGCCGTTCACGGCCGGTGTCGCACGAGCCCGGAGCGCCGACGAGTATAGGCGCGGCGAGGGCGAGCCAACGCGTGCGACGCGCCAGCCGAGCACGCTCCGGACCCGGCTATCCTTGTGCCGATGGCCACCCCGACCGGCGTCCCCGAGAGCTTCCGGGCCTATGTCGCGGAGAAGGTCGACGACCGGGTCGAGCGCGGCACCCGGACGTTCCTGGCGGCCGACCTGCCATCCGGCGACGTGACCGTCCGGGTCGCCTGGTCGAGCGTCAACTACAAGGATGCCCTGGCGACGATCCCAACCGGCAAGGTTGCCCGGATCAGCCCGCTCATCCCCGGGATCGACCTCGCCGGGACGGTGGTCGCCAGCGACGATCAGGCGGTTTCGGTCGGGTCCGACGTGATCGCCCACGGCTACGAGCTCGGTGTCGCCCGGCACGGTGGCTTCGCCGAGTACGCGCGGGTCCCCGCCGGCTGGATCGTGCCGCTCCCGGCCGGGCTGACCAGCCGCGAGGCGATGGCCGTCGGGACGGCCGGCTTCACCGCCGCGCTGTCGGTCGCCCGGCTCGAGGCCAACGGCCTCGTCCCGGAGGATGGCCCCGTCCTCGTCACGGGCGCCACGGGCGGTGTCGGACGGACGGCCGTCGCGATCCTCGTCGAGCGCGGCTACGAGTGCTGGGCGGCGACCGGCAAGCCCGAGGCGCACGCCGAGCTGCTCGCTCTCGGCGCCGTCGGCATCCTCGGCCGCGACGAGGTGACCGCCGAGAGTCCGAAGCCGCTCGAGAGCGAGCGCTGGGCGGCGGCCGTCGACTGCGTCGGAGCGGCCACGCTGCCGTATGTCCTGCGCACGCTGAAGTGGGGTGGAGCGGTCGCCGCGAGCGGCAACACGAGCGGCGCCCCGTTCTCGACGACGGTCTTCCCGTTCATCCTGCGCGCTGTGGCCATGATCGGGATCGATTCAGCCCAGCAGCCGATCGCCGACCGACGCCGCACGTGGGACCGGATCGCCGAGGATCTCCGCCCGCGCGACCTCGGGACGGCGCTCACCGAGGTCGATCTCGACAACCTTGACGGCGCGCTCGACGCCATCCTGGCCGGCCGCGCCCGAGGGCGCTGGGTCGTCCGGATCGGCGGCTGAGCGGGACACGCCCGGCGCCCAGAGCCCGGCGCCCAGCGCTCGGCGTTTGAGCGCCCGGCGTTCGAGCGCCCGGCACCGAGCCGCCCGTCCCGCGGCTAGCCTATGGCGCGCCAGCGCAGGCGCATCGTCGCCCTGAGGCGGTCGCCGGGCCCGAGCGCCGCAAGGCCCGTGTCGGGGATGCGCCGCAGCCGCACGTCGAGCGCATCCGGCCAGGCCGTCTGCGGCTCGACGCACAGACCGACCGGCGGGGTATGGACGACGACGGTCGTCGCCGGCGGGGCGAACTCGACGTCCAGCTCAAAGTCCGGCCAGCGGACGCGGACCGGCGAGCGGGCGTCGACATAGGCGTGGTCGAGCCTGCGCCGGCCGACGACCGGCCCCTTGCGCAGGTCGGTCATCCCGCGCACTGCGGTCCGCCGACCGGTCGGGATGAGCTCGCGGGTCACGAGGACCTCGTCGGAGTCCAGCTCGATCCGGACCTCGCCCTCGTCCCTCCGGAACCAGGGGTGCCAGCCGAGGGCCGCCGGCATCGATCGCTCGGCGACGACCTCGGCCTCGAGAGTCAGACCGCTCGCGTCGAGCTCGACCCACTGGCGGACGGTCCCACCGAGCGGCCAGCCGGCGGGCTCGAGCCCGAAGGTCAGCTCGGCCGACCGGCCGGACGCTCGCTCGACGGTCCAGCGCCGGTCGTAGGCCACGCCGTGGATCGCGTGACGGCCGAGCGTCCGCTCGAGCTGGAAGGTCCGGCCTTCCCAGTCGAGCTCGGCGTCGCGGAGCCGGCCCGGCCACGGGACCATCAGGTAGCAGCCCCAGCCGATCGCGCTTACCCCGGCGGAGTGGGGAACGAGCAGCTCGCGTCCAGCGACCGTCAGCGAGGCGAGCCGGCCGCCGTGGTCCGGATCGATCGTCAGTGCCGCCGGGCCGTCGCGCAGCTCGATCACCGGGAGAAGCCGGGCAGCGCTCGGCCGCCGCCGAGTGCCGTCCGAACCGCCTGGATCTCGGCCAGCCGGGACTCGTCGATGGGTCGCGGGTCAAGGGTCGTCCCGGCGTTCGTTCGCCAGCGACGGGCCACGTCGACCGGAGGCTCGCCCCGCCAGACCGCCGTCGCCTGGACGGCGGCCCCGACCGCGACGGCCTCGTCGAGGTCCGGGATCACGAGCGGGCGACCGGACAGCCGGCCGACGACCTCGCGCCAGGTCGCCCCGCGTGCTCCGCCGCCGACGAGGATCAGTGGCGCGTCCGGGTCCAGGCCGCCCGCCGCCCGGCCGATCGCGTCGAGGGCCTCGAGCAGCGACATCACGGCGCCCTCGTAGGCCGCCATGAGGATCTGCTGCGGCGTCGTGGCATGGCGCAGCCCGGTCAGGGTGCCGCTCGCGGCGGGCAGGTCCGGCGTGCGCTCGCCGTCGAGGTACGGCACGACGACCACCGAGCCGGCCGGAGCGACGTCCTCACGGTCGAGCCCGAGCCAGCCGGCAATCCGGTCGACGGCCACAGTGCAGTTCAGGGTGGCCGCGAGCGGCAGGAACCGGCCGTTCGCGTCGGCGAAGCCGGCCACGATCCCGGTTGGATCCGCGGCCGGGCGGTCCGCCACCGCGAACACCGTGCCCGACGTTCCCAGGCTCATGACCGGCTGCCCGGTCGACAGGCCGAGCCCGAGCGCGGCGGCCATGTTGTCGCCGGTGCCCGGTCCGACGACCGTGCCCGCCCCGAGACCGAGCTCGTCGGCGGTCGCCGGTCCGATCTCGCCGACCCGCTCGGTCGGCCCAGCGACCGTGGGTAGCAGCCGGGGGTCGAGACCGATCTCGGGCAGCTCGAGCACCTCGTCGACGTAGGCTCCGGTCCGCGCTGACCACCAGCCTGTCCCGGAGGCGTCGCCGCGATCGGTCGACCCACGGCCGGTCAGGCGTTCGGTCAGATAGTCATGGGGGAGTCGGATGGCCGCCGTCGCGGCGGCGATCGGAGCCTCCATCCGGCGCAGCCAGGCCCACTTCGCGACCGTGAACGAGGCAACGGGCCGGAGACCGGTCAGGTCCGCCCACCGCTCGGGGCCGAGCCGCTCGGTCAGGAGCGCCGCGTCCTCCGCTGCCCGGGTGTCGTTCCAGAGCATCGCGGGCCGCAGTGGCAGCCCACCGTCACCGAGGACCACCAGGCCATGCTGCTGACCGCCGACCGCGATCGCTTCGACGGTACCTGCCGTGCCTGACGCCGCCAGCGCCGCGCGGGTGGCCGTCCGCAGCGCCGCCCACCAGACGCGCGGGTCCGTTTCGCGCGCACCGGCGTCGCCGGTCACCTCGTGGCCTGCCTGGCCTCGACCGACGACCTCACCCGACTCGGCGTCGACGATCAGCACCTTCGTGGCCTGCGTCGAGCAGTCGACTCCAGCGACGAGGCTTCGGCCGGTCATGCGGACCACCCAAGATCGAGCTCGCCGCGCGCCTGGGCCAGCGCTCGCTCGATCGGCTCGCGGGCGTGTGGCTCGGGATAGGGCGCGGCCGCCACCGCATCGTCGAAGCCGAGCGACCCGGCCGCCACCTGGCGAGCGAGATTGGCGATCGCCTCCACGTCGGCAATCGTCCGGTCGACGAAGGCGAGGTCGCCGACGTCGCCGTGGCCCGGGACGACCGCGCCCCGCACGAGCTCGCGGACGGCCCGGAGGGTCGCCGGCCAGTCGAGGGGGAAGCCGTCGCCAAAACCCGGCGGGTGGCCGTTTTCGACGAGATCGCCGGCGAACACGACGCCGGCGTCCGGCACGACCACCACGATGTCGTCGTCGGTGTGGCCGCGGCCGAGGAACCGGAGCTCGAACCGGCGGCCGCCAACCACGAGATCGGCGCCCTCGTCGCCGAACGTCCGATCGGGCGGATCGAGCACGATGTCCGCCAGGCCTTCGGCGATCTCGGGCGACTCGTCGGCGAGCTCGGCGAGGTCCGCGGCCGTCGTCTCGAGCACGCGCTGGGCGCATCGCAGGTGGCCCCAGATCGGCGCCGGTCGGAAGGTGGCGTTCCCGAACGTGTGGTCGAAGTGATGGTGAGTGTCGATCACCGCAGCCACGGGGAGCGGGGTGATCGCCCGGAGGTCGTCGAGGATCTCGCGCGCCTGGGCGGCGGTGCTCCGGGTGTCGATGACGACCGGGCCGTCGTCGGTCAGCAGGACGCCGATGTTCTGACGGAAGAACCGATAGCGCCCGACGAAGACGCGCTCGCCGACCTCCGTCCAGCGTCCGTGCGTCACTCCGCGAAACCTCCTCCGTTGACCCCCACCGGATGGCATCCTAGCCGCCATGACCGGGCCCGCGGACAATCGTGTTCTTCCCAGAGGGTGCGTTTGGCCCGACGAACAACTGTGCCGGGATCGGCACCGTCCTGCGCGAACGCGGCCATCGGGTCGTGTTCATCGTCGAGGAGTCGTTCGCGGGGACGCTCGAGGCGAAGGGGTTCGAGGAGCGCCTCATGCGGCTCGGGCCGCCGCCCGAGGTACCCGAGGTCCCGGGCCAGTTCTGGAAGGACTTCATCCGCGACACGGCACCGGTGTTCCGAACGCCCACCATCGAGCAGCTGAGCGGGTTCATCCAGCCGACCTGGGCGGCGCTGGTCGATGGCGCGAAGTACGTCCACCCGCGGCTCCTCGAGATCTTCGACGAGCTCGACCCGGACGTCATCGTCGAGGACAACGTCGTGGCCTTCCCGGCGCTCCCGGCGTTCGGCCGGCCGTGGGTCCGGATCGCCTCGTGCAATCCGGCCGAGCTGCTCGACCCGGAGGTCCCGCCGGTCTTCTCCGGCTACCCGGCCGACGACCGATCGGGCTGGCCGGCCTTCCGAGCCGAGTACCGCCGGGTCCACGCCGACCTGTGGGCGGACTTCGACGCGTTCTGCCGCGAGCACGGCGCACCCGGCCTGCCCGACGGCCCATCGGGGCGGGCGTTCATCCACGAGTCGCCGCACCTCAACCTGTACCTCTACCCGGCCGAGGCGGACTACGCCCGGTCCGCGCCGCTCGCCCCGACCTGGCATCGTCTCGAGTCGTCGGCCCGAACCGCGGACGCCGACTGGGAGATCCCGGCCGAGCTCGCCGGGGGCCAGGGCGCGCTCATCTACCTCAGCCTGGGCAGTCTCGGCTCGGCCGACGTCGACCTGATGCGGAGGCTCGTCGAGGTGCTCGCCGCGACGCCCCACCGCTACATCGTGTCGAAGGGGCCCAGGCCGACCAGTACGCGCTGGCCGACAACATGGTGGGCGGCGAGTTCGTTCCCCAGCGGGCGATCCTGCCCAAGGTCGACCTGGTCATCACCCATGGCGGGAACAACACCGTCACCGAGTGCTTCCACGATGGCCGGCCGATGATCCTGCTGCCGCTGTTCTGGGACCAGTACGACAACGCCCAGCGGGTCGACGAGACGGGCTTCGGCGTCCGCCTGCCGACCTACACGTTCGAGCCGGCGGCGATGACCGCGGCGATCGACCGGCTCCTGGCGGATCGCGCGCTTCACGCCCGGCTGGGCGCGATCTCGGCCCGGCTCCGCGCCCACCCGGGGACCGTCCGCGCCGCCGACCTCATCGAGCAGGTGGCGACCGCGGGGACTGCCTAGGGCTGAGGCTCCGACGCTGGCGCGAGGTCAGCTCGGCGGGTTGGTCTTCTCGGCGACCTGCCGGTCGACTTCCTTGCTGATTCAGGAACCAGGCGATGAACCACGGTCAGACGAAGCTGACGATCGCTCGCCGCGTGGGTTCGTCCCGTCGGCGCCTGGGCAGCCCGCAGGTTGAGACGCGCTTCCCACGGGAGCGCACAATCAGGTCCCACATCGCACGCCCCGATCGCCTGATCGTCATCCACCCACCCAGGAGGCCCCCGATGACCGACACCCTCGAGCGCGTCAAGACGCACCAGCAGTTCATCGACGGCGCCTGGGTGGACAGCGCCAGTGGCCAGACGCTCGCGGTCGAGAACCCGGCCGACGGCCAGGTGATCGCCAACGTCCAGGCATCGGGCCCCGAGGACGTCGATCGGGCGGCCGGCGCCGCCGCCCGGGCCTTCGAGAGCTGGCAGCACACGACCCCGCAGGACCGCAGCCTGCTGATGCTCAAGCTGGCCGACGCCATCGAGGCGCGCGCCGAGGAGATCGGCCGAGTCGAGTCGAAGAACGCGGGCAAGCCGGTCGGGGCGGCAATCGACGAGGTCCCGGTCGTCGTCGACAACCTGCGCTTCTTCGCCGGCGCGGGCCGGGTGCTCGAGGGCAAGGCCGCCAACGAGTACCTGGCCGATCACACGAGCCTCATCCGGCGCGAGCCGGTCGGGGTCGTCGCTTCGATCGCGCCCTGGAACTACCCGATCATGATGGCCGGCTGGAAGATCGGCCCGGCCCTCATGGCCGGCAACACGGTGGTCCTCAAGCCGTCGGCGCGGACACCGCTGACGGCGTTGATCCTCGGCGAGATTGCCGCCGAGATCCTGCCGCCCGGAGTGCTCAACGTGATCACCGGGACCGGTGCCGCGATCGGCGACGCGCTCGTGGCCCATCCCAAGGTCGGGATGATCTCGGTCACCGGCGACACGGAGACCGGCAAGCACATCGCCCGGACCGCGGCCGACATGGTCAAGCGGCTCCATCTCGAGCTCGGTGGCAAGGCGCCGGTCATCGTCTTCGACGACGCCGACGTCGAGGCGGTCATCGAGAACCTCAAGGTGTTCAGCTACTGGAACGCGGGCCAGGATTGCACCGCACCGTGCCGGGTCATCACCGGCCCGAAGGTCTACGACCGGTTCGTGGCCGACCTGGCCGACCAGGTCAAGACGATCAAGTGGGGCGACCCGGCCGAAGGCGACGAGATCGAGATGGGCTCGCTCATCGCCGGCGCCCAGGCCGACAAGGTCGAGGGGATGGTCGACCGAGCCAAGTCGGGCGCGGAGATCGTGACCGGTGGCCATCGCCCGGCCCGGCCCGGTGCGTACTTCGAGCCGACCGTCATCGCCGGTCCGGACCAGAAGAGCGAGATCGTCCAGGACGAGGTCTTCGGACCGGTCGTCACGATCCAGCGGTTCAGCGACGAAGCCCAGGCGATCGCCTGGGCGAACGACGTCCGGTTCGGGCTGGCCGGCTCGGTCTGGACGGCGGATATCGGCAAGGCCCTCCGGGTCGCCAAGGCGATCCAGTTCGGCACCGTCTGGATCAACGACCACTTCACCTTGGCCTCCGAGATGCCGCACGGCGGGTTCAAGGAGTCCGGCTACGGCAAGGACCAGTCGATGTACGCGATCGAGGACTACACGGTCGTCAAGCACGTGATGATCAAGTCCTGAACCCGGCGATCGAGGTCGCCCTGACCGTCGAGCTGGTCGACGGCCGGCGCTGGTACGGGGGCAAGGGCCGGCGGGTTGCGGCGATCCGGGCGGTCGACACGGTGGAGCTTGGGCGCGCCGGACGGTCTGCTGACTCGGCCTTCGAGAGCGGCACGGCCGTCCTGGCCATCGTCGAGGTCGTGGACGAGTCCGCCGCGACCGATCGCTATGTCGTGCCGTTCGTGGCGGTCGCCGGATCCGATCGCGCCCGTGAGGCCGAACCGGGCGATGGCGTCTGGCGCGCACTCGCCGTCGCCATCGCCGGCGGCCGCGTGCTCGGAACCGAGGCCGGCGGCGTCCTCGTTTGTCGGCCCGGGCTGGCCCTCCCTGCGTTCGCTCCGGGCGGGGCGCGGGAGCTGGCGGACTGGGCCGAACGATCGCTCGGCGCCGACCAATCGAACACCTCGACGGTCCTCGGCGAGCGACTCCTGCTGAAGGCGTTCCGGCGGGTGGTCCCTGGCCTCAACCCGGACCTCGAGCTGACGGCGTTCCTGGCCGAGGAGCGCGTGCTCCGGATCGTCCCGGCGCTGGGCGGCTCGGCCGAGTACGTTGGCCCCGACGGGTCGGTGGCCACGGTCGCGATGCTCGAGGAGCTCGTGCCCGATGCCGAGGACGCCTTCGAGACGACGGCCGAGCGACTGGCCGGCTGGATCGCCGCCCCGGGCGCCGTCGCCCTCGAGTACGCAACCGAGGACGCTGCCGAGCTGGGCACCGTCCTGGCCGAGCTTCACGCGGTGCTGGCCGATCCGGGCGAGGTCGAGGCCTTCGCGCCGCGACGGGTCGCGCCGGACGATCTCCGGACATGGCGGCTCGATGGCGAGCGCCGGCTCGACGAGGCCCTCGTCCTGCTGGCCGCCGACCCCGCCGTCGGACGCGACCTCGCGGCTTGGGCGCCGGCCATCCGCGGTCGGCTGGAAGCGCTCGAACGTCATGCCGGGTCGGAGCTCGTAACCCGCGTGCACGGCGATCTCCACCTCGGGCAGATCCTCCGGACGCCCGCCGGCTTCGTGCTGATCGACTTCGAAGGCGAGCCGATGCGCCCGATCGAGGAGCGGCGCCGGCTGGCCTCCCCGATGCGCGACGTTGCCGGCCTGCTCCTGTCGTTCGACCACGTCTCGACCTACGCCGAACGCCTCGCGGTCGGCCGCGGCTGGTCCCCGGACCAGCAGCACACGGGGCTGGATCTCGCAGCCTGGCGGCGGCGCTCGCGCGAGCGGCTGCTCCGGGCCTATGGAGCAGGCCTGCGCCGGGCCGGCGCGCCCTTCGCCCCGGACGTGACCCTGATCGACGAACTGGCCGTCGCCAAGGAATGTGACGAGTTCGTGTATGCCGCGACGTACATGCCGGATTGGCTCTATGCCCCGCACGCCGGGATGCGCCGCCTGATCGTCGGCGAGGACGACGGGGATCGGGCGTCGGCACCGTCGTGACCGAGGCAAGGACGGCCCTCGACCGGCTCGAAGATCTCGATCGCGTCGCGTTCCGAACCGCCGTCTTCGACTGGTACGACCGCCAGGGTCGCCGCCTGCCGTTCCGCGGCCCGACCGACCCGTACCTCGTCCTCGTGTCGGAGACGATCCTCCAGCAGACCCAGGTGGCGCGCGGCGGACCCGCCTGGGAGGCGTTCGTCGCTCGGTTCCCGACGGTCGAGGCACTCGCCGCGGCAAGCCCGGCGGACGTGCTGCGGGCCTGGCGCGGTCTCGGCTACAACCGCCGGGCGATCAGCCTCCAGCGAGCGGCCCGGATCGTTGTCGGCGAGCTCGGCGGCGAGTTCCCGCGCGACGTGGCCGGGCTCGAGCGCCTGCCCGGGGTTGGTCCGTACACGGCCCGGGCCATCGCCTCGATCGCATTCGCGCTGCCCGTCGGCGCCGTCGACACGAACGTCCGGCGGGTGCTCGGCCGGGTCGTCGGGGGCGATCCCGAGGCGGTTCGCGGGCCGGATCTCCAGGCGCTGGCAGACGCCCTCGCGACGACCGATCGGCCGGAACGGGCAGCCGACTGGACCCATGCCCTGATGGACCTTGGCTCGACGGTTTGCGCGCCGCGTCGGCCGCGCTGTGACGACTGCCCCGTTCGACTGGCCTGCCGCTATTCGCTGGATGCGGGGCTCGCGGTCGGCCCGGCCGGGACGCCCGTGGGCCGGCCGACGGACAGCCGATCGATGGCACGGGAGCGGCCGGCTCCGTTCGAGAGCTCGAGACGCTGGTTGCGCGGCCGTGTCCTCGACCGGCTCCGAGACGCCGACGACGGCAGCTGGACGGCGTTCGACGGGCCGATCGGCGGTCACGACCGGAGCGCAGTCCACGAAGCGTTGGACGGTCTAGCCAGGGACGGGCTCGTCGAGCTCGCGTCGGATCCCGGACCACCGCGCGCGAGGCTCCCGATGGCCTGACCGGCGCGGTCGCCGATCAGGCCTCAGCGCAGGCCCGGGTCAGATCCGGGACGACTCGGATACGCTGCGCGTGTGGAAACGACGATCAGCCGCTCGCAGACCGAGCCGCTCCCGGCCGACGACCCGACGCTGATGTCGGCCGGCTTGCGCGACCTCGTCCGCCGCTGGTCGGCGACGAAGGACCGGGCGCCGATGAGCGCCGCGGCCATGACCGGAGCCGATCGCCGGGCCCAGGCGCTCGGGGTTCCCGGCTCGAGGCTGATGGAGCACGCCGGGACGGCCGTAGCGGCCGCGGTACGGGCCGTCGGCGCGGACCAGGACCGGCTGGATCTCGGTCCGATCCTCATCCTGTGCGGGCCCGGCAACAACGGCGGCGACGGGCTGGTCGCCGCGCGCCGGCTCGGCCGGATCGGGCTGCCGGTCGTGGCAGTCCTCGTTTCCGGCGACAACCGGCCGGGCACCGTCGACGCGGCCAAGAACTGGGATCGCCTGGCCGGCGAGCCGACCGTCACCCGGATCCACGTCGCGGTCCCACGCGACCTGTCGATCCTGGCCCAGGGCGTCGAGAAGGCCGGCGTCGTCGTCGACGCGCTGCTCGGGACCGGGGTCAGGGGAACCCTGCGCGAGCCGATCCGGTCCGGCGTCGAGCTGATCCGGCGGGCACGCGAAGCCGGCGTGCCGGTCGTCGCCGTCGACACCCCGACGGCGGTCGACCTGACGAGCGGTGAGCCGTCCGATCCCGCCGTCCGGGCCGACCTGACCGTCACCTTCCATCGACCGAAGACGGGCCTCCTGACGAAGCGCGGGGCGGCCCTGGCCGGTCGGATCCTCGTCGCTCCGATCGGGATCCCGGCCGAGGCCGATCGTGGCTGACCGCCTCGTTGTCGGCTGGCGGGAGGTCCTCCTCGTGGCGGTCGCGGTCGTCGGGGTCGTGCTGGGGCTGGCGGTCGGAACAAGCCTGCTGCCAACCGACGTCCAGCGGATCGTCTTCCGGACGCCGCTCCTGATCACGATCCTGATCGCAGGCACCGCGGTCGTGCTCATCCGCCTCGTCCGCCGGCCCCCGGACCGATGAGCGCCGTCCTCGCGGCCCGCCGGCGGGACCTCGAGACCCTCGCCTCCGAGCGGTGGGACCTGCTCGTGGTCGGTGGCGGGATCACTGGGTCCGGGATCGCCCTCGACGCCGCGAGCCGCGGCCTGCGTGCCGCCCTGATCGAGCGCGATGACTTCGCGGTCGGCACGAGCGGGCGGTCGTCCCGGCTGATCCACGGCGGCCTCCGCTATCTCGAGCAGTTCCGGATCGGGCTGGTCCGCGAGGCGCTCGCGGAGCGAGGCAGGCTCCTGCGGCTCGCGCCGCACCTCGTCCGGATCGAGCCGTTCGTCTTCCCGCTCTACGGTGGGCCGCTGACCCGTCCGTTCTACGACGCCGGGCTCACCCTGTACGACCTGCTCGGCGCGGCGTCCGACGGCGGCTGGCACCGTCACCTCTCGGTCGACGAGGCGCTCGAGGCGACCCCGGTCCTCAAGCGGGACCGCCTGCGCGGCGCATTCGTCTACCACGATGGCCAGGAAGACGATGCCCGGTACACGCTGGCGGTGGCCCGGACCGCGCGGATCGAGGGGGCCCTGCCGGTCACCAGGGTGAGCGCGACCGGGCCCATCGAGCGCTCCGGCCGGATCGCCGGCGTGACAGCCCGGGACGAGCTCGGCGGCGAGCAGCTCGAGATCGCGGCCGAGCGGGTGATCGACGCCACCGGGGTGTGGTCAGGTCGGGCCGATGGACCGTTCCCGGCCGGCGGTTCCGGCCCGGCGGTGCGGCCGAGCCGTGGGACCCACCTCGTCGTGCCGCGCGACCGGATCCCGAGCGCCCATGGCCTCACGCTGCGCATCCCGGGCCGGGTCTGCTTCCTCGTCCCGTGGCCGGATCGGTGGGTGATCGGGACGACCGACCTCGACGATGACGGGCCGGTGGACCGGCCGATGCCGACAGCCGCCGAGGTCGACACCATCCTCGGCAACGTCAACGCGACGCTCGACGTCGACCTCAGCCGGGCGGACCTCGTTGGGGCCTACACCGGGCTGCGCCCCCTCGCCACCGATCCCGGCGGCCACCCCGGATCGACCGTGAAGGCGTCCCGTGAGCACCGGATCCGGGTCGACCCGAACGGGCTCGTCAGGATCGGCGGCGGGAAGTACACGACCTACCGGCTGATGGCCGCCCAGACGGTCGACACCGCACTCGGCCAGGACGTCGCGCGGGCCCGGCCCTCGCGGACCGCCGAGCAGCCGCTCGTCGGTGCGGCGCCGCTCCCCGCCCTCGACGAGCTGGCGGTCCAGCTGGCCGCCGAGACCGGCCTGGATGCCGGCCGGGCCGAGCGCCTCGTCGCCAGGCACGGGACCGAGGCCAGCGAGGTGGTCTCGCTCGGGCGTGAGCTCGACCTGCTCCGCCCGCTGGGACCGGACATCTCACACCTCGAGGTGGAGGTCGTCCGTGCCGTCCGGGTCGAGGCCGCCCTGTCGCTCGACGACGTCCTGGCCCGTCGGACCCGGCTCGCCCAGGAGCTCGCGGATCGGGGCGCCTCGATCGCCCCGCGGGTGGCCGAGCTCCTCGGCGCCGAGCTCGACTGGACGGCGGCCGACCAGGCGGCAGCGATCGACCGATACCTCGCCTCGGCCCATCGCGAGTACGACGTCCCCGGCTCGGAGCCAGCGCGGGATGGGGCGGTAGCGGCGGTCGCCGAGCCGGACGGCGTGCCGGTCGGCGCCTGATCCTCCGGTCGCCATGGCCGCGTCGCTGATCCTCGCGCTCGACCAGGGCACGACGTCGTCACGGGCGATCCTCGTCGACGCAAGCGGTGGGATCCGCGCCTCGGCGTCCGAGGAGCTGCCCCAGATCTTTCCCGGCCCCGCCCAGGTCGAGCACGATCCGGAGGCGATCTGGTCGACCCAGCTCCGGACCGCCCAGCGCGTCCTGGCCGAGTCCATGACCGATCCAGCCTCGATCGCCGCGACTCGGCGTGACGAACCAGCGCGAGACGACGATCGTCTGGGAACGGTCGACCGGGCGGCCGGTCGCGAACGCAATCGTCTGGCAGAGCCGGGTCACGGCGGCGCGCTGCGACGCGTTGCGAGCCGCCGGCCACGAGCCGCTCTTCCGGGCCCGAACGGGCCTCCCGATCGACGCCTACTTCAGCGGGCCGAAGATCGCCGAGATCCTCGACCGGACGCCGGGCCTGCGCGGTCGCGCCGAACGCGGAGAGCTCGCCTTCGGGACTGTCGACACGTTCCTCATCTGGCGGCTGACCGGTGGCCGGGTCCACGCGACCGACGTCTCGAACGCCAGCCGGACGCTCCTGTTCGACATCCATCGGCTCGAATGGGACCCGGAGCTGTGCGCGATCGTCGGCGTGCCCGCACGCGTTGCTGCCGGAGGTGCGCTCGTCGTCGGCGGTCTTCGGCGAGACCGACCCGGGGCTGTTCGGGCGGTCGATCCCGATCGCCGGGTGTGCCGGCGACCAGCAGGCGGCGACGTTCGGCCAGGCATGCTTCGAACCGGGCGCGACGAAGGTGACCTATGGGACCGGGGCATTCCTGCTGATGAACACCGGCGCCCGGCCGGTTGCCTCGGCGAACGGGCTGCTGACCACCGTCGGCTGGCGCCTCGCGGCCGACGCCGGCCAGCACGTACGCCCTCGAGGGCTCGGCGTTCGTGGCGGGGGCCGCCGTCCAATGGCTGCGCGACGGGCTGCGCGCCGGCCGGGACGCGTCCGAGATCGCCGCCCTGGCCGACAGCGTGACCGATACCGGCGGGGTCTACCTCGTGCCCGCCTTCGTCGGGCTGGGGGCGCCGTACTGGGACGCCTACGCCCGCGGGACCCTCGTCGGCCTGACCCGCGGCACGGGCCTTGCGGAGATCGCGCGAGCGGCGATCGACGCGATGGCCTACCAGGTTGCCGACGTCGTCGATGCGATGCGCGCCGACGCCGGGATCCCGCTCGACGTCCTCAGGGTCGACGGCGGAGCGTCGGCCAACGACCGGCTGTGCCAGCTCCAGGCCGACCTGCTCGACATTCCCGTCGAGCGGCCGCGTCCAGCTCGAGACCACGGCGATCGGCGCCGCCGCGCTGGCCGGCCTGGCAGTCGGGCTGTGGCCGAGTCCGGAGGCGTTCGCCGCGACGCGGGCGATCGATCGACGGTTCGAGCCAGCGATGGAGCGGGCTCGTCGCGAACGACTCCTTCGCGGCTGGCACCGAGCGGTCGAGCGTTCGCTGGGCTGGGCCGAGCCCGGGGCGTGAGGCGGGGCGTCCGGATCGCCGCTGCCAGCCGCGCCGCTCTGGCAGGCTCACGGCACTGGCTTCCCCGCACAATTTCCCCCCTGTCAGGCCCGGAACGAGGGCCTACACTCCGACGATCAAACGTCACGGCTGGGCCGTGACCAGAGCACGTAGCTCGACGACCGGACTCCTCTCACGGCTGACGCGAGAAATCCGACGGATCGCGCGGCTACCCAGAGGAGTTTTCGTTTAGGTGTACAACGACAAGAACCTGACCTGCGCCGATTGCGGGAAGGAGTTCGTCTTCACTGCCCGCGAGCAGGATTTCTACGCACAGAGCAATTTCACCGAGCCCCGCCGCTGCCCGAGCTGTCGGGCCAGCCGCAAGGCGGCTCGGAACGCCGAGACCGGCGGCTACAGCTCAGGCGGCTACGGCAGCCGGTGGCTCCTACAGCGCCGGCGGCGGTGGCAGCTACGGCGGCGGCGGCGGCTACGGCAGCCGCGACCGGGGTCCGCGTGAGATGTTCACCGCGACCTGCACCAACTGCGGCCGCGAGGCCCAGGTCCCGTTCCGCCCGACCAGCGGCAAGCCGGTCTACTGCTGCGACTGCTTCCGCACGATGCGCGGCGGCTGACCAGACCTCTCAGCGGACGATCGGCATGGACCCGGCCCGAACCGGTGATCGGACCGGGTCGTTCGATTCCCGTTCGGGCCTGTCCGACCGGGCGCCGCCGGTCAGCCGCCGCTCGAGCGTCGCCGGCTGAGCAGCCCCAGGTCGAACCGGCGCTCGGTGCCGTGGAGCAGGCGGTCCACGTTGTCGGCGTGCGCGAGCCAGACGAGGATCGTGCCGAGGGTCGCGTACACGGGGTAGGCGAACGGGACGGTCGCCGTTGGCGGCCAGCCACGAGGAGCCGCCGGGATCAGCGCCGCCGACGCGAGCAGCGAGCCCAGCGACACGTAGCGCGTGATCAGGATCACGCCGATGAACACGGGCGCCCCCACCAGGATCGCGGGCGGGAAGATCACCAGCATCGTGCCGACGCTGGTCGCCACGCCGCGGCCGCCCTTGAAGCCCACGAACATCGAGCGCGTCGAGCCGAGGATCGCGGCGATCGCGCACAGGACCTCGACCGCCGGATCGCGCCGGTCACGTAGCGAGCGACGAGGACGGGGACGACGCCCTTGAGGACGTCGCCGACCACGACCAGGCGCCCGCTTGCGGCCCATCGCCCGCAGCGCGTTCGTGCCGCCGGTCCGGCCGCTGCCGAGCGTCCGCGGGTCGGGGGCGTTGGTCAGGCGGGCGACGACGATGCCGAACGGGATCGAGCCCGCGACGTAGCGACGACCGGTGAGGAGGCCGCGACGAAGCTGCTACCGCGCGATCCGTCCAGGGCGCTCCCGCGCGGGCCGTCGCCGGGAGGCCGGAATCGAGCACAGCATCGGCGCCGCGTCGGGCTCGGCCGGGCTCGGTTGCGCCGCTCGGGACGCGGCGCGTGCCATCGGCGCGGTGACTCACGCGCCTGCCGTCCGCGCCGTCCGCAGCCGCCCGCGCTGACCCCCGAGGCCTCGCTGACCGATGGCCGTCGGCTCCTCCAACGACTTCGACCTCGTCGTCCTCGGCGCCGGCACCGGTGGCTATGCCGCCGCCTTCCGCGCCTCGCAGCTGGGGCTCAAGGTGGCGCTCGTCGACGAGGACAAGCTCGGCGGCACGTGCCTCCACCGCGGCTGCATCCCGACCAAGGCCCTGCTCGAGTCGGCCGCCTTCGCCGAGCGCCTCCGCCACGCCGCGGACTTCGGGCTCAACCTGCCGGGCGAGGCCACCATCGACTACGCCCAGATGGCCAAGCGCCGCGACCAGGTCGTCACGCGCATGTGGAAGGGCGTCCAGACGCTCGTCAAGAAGTACGACGTGACGTGGATCCAGGGCCGCGGCAAGCTCGACGGCGCGCACAAGGTGCGGGTCCAGATGGCGGGCGACGACGGCACGCCGGGCGCCAAGGGCGAGCGCGTCCTCAACGCGACGGACATCATCCTGGCCACCGGCTCGCGGGTGAAGTCGCTCCCCGGGGTCGAGCCCGACGGCAAGCGGATCGTGACCTCGGACGACGTCCTCAAGATGGACACGCTGCCCGCGAGCGTCATCGTGATCGTCGGCGCGGGCGCGGTCGGCGTCGAGTTCGCGTCGATGTACCACGACCTCGGCTCGACCGTGACCGTGCTCGAGTACCTGCCGGCGATCGTGCCGCTCGAGGACCGCGACGTCAGCAAGGAGCTGGAGCGGAGCTTCAGCCGGCGCGGGATCAAGGTCATGACCAACGCCCGCTTCGACCGCCAAGTCGGTCAAGGTCGAGGGCGACTGCGTCGAGCTCACCGTCGGGCCCGGAGGGCAAGGACGCGAGCGAGATCGAGGCCGAGATCCTGCTCGTCGCCGCCGGCCGCGCCACGAACGTCGAGGACGTCGGCCTGGACACGACGAGCGCCGAGGTCGACCGCGGCATCGTCAAGGTCGACGGCCACATGCGCACGAAGGAGCCGCACCTGTACGCGATCGGCGACATCGTCGGCGGCCTGATGCTCGCCCACACGGCGGCGCACGAGGGGATCACGGCCGCCCACACGATCGCCGGCGACCCCGACGTCCACCCGATGGACTACGTCGATGCAGCCGCGGGCCACGTACTGCCGGCCCGAGATCGCGTCGGTCGGCCTCACCGAGCAGCAGTGCGAGGAGCGCGGCCTGCCGATCAAGGTCGCGAAGGTCCCGTTCCAGGCGATCGCCAAGGCGATCATCGGCGGCGAGTACGAGGGCTTCGCCAAGGTCATCGGCAACAAGGAGACCGAGGACACGCTCGGCATCCACATCATCGGCCCGCACGCGACCGACCTCATCGCCGAGGCGTCGCTGGCCCTCTACCTCGACGCGACGCCGTGGGAGATCGGCGCCTCGACCCACGCGCACCCGACGTTCAGCGAGATCCTCGGCGAGACCTCGATGGCGGTCGACGGACGGTCGATCAACTTCTAGCCTGGCCGCGACCGCGGCGGCGACGCCGGGCACTGACCGGCCCACGGAGGACGAGATGACGGTCACGGATCGGAGCGGAGACGCCGCGACGAGCCCGCTCGCCGCCTCGGTCGGCCTCGCCGACGCTGACCTCGTCGCCATGTACCGCACGGTCGCGCTGGCCAGGGCGGTCGACGAGCGGATGTGGATCCTCAACCGCGCCGGCCGCATCCCGTTCGTCATCAGCGGCCAGGGCCACGAGGGCGCGCAGGTCGGGCTGACCTGGCCCCTGCAGAAGGGCCACGACTGGATCGCCCCCTTCTACCGCTCGATCGCCACGTGCATCGCCTTCGGCATGAGCGCGCGCGACATCATGACCGCGCAGTACGCGACGGCGAGCGACCCGTCGTCGGGCGGCCGCCAGATGCCCGGCCACTACGGCTACGCCGAACACCACCTCGTCTCGGTCGTCGTCGCCGGTCGCGACCCAGATCCTGCACGCGGTCGGGATCGCGCTGGCGGCGAAGATCCGGCACACCGGCCAGGTCGCGGTCGCGGTGATGGGCGAGGGGAGCTCGAACCAGGGCGACGTCCACGAGGCGCTCAACTTCGCGGCGATCCACAAGCTGCCGTTCGTGTTCGTGGTCGAGAACAACGGCTACGCGATCAGCGTCCCGGCCGAGAAGGAGCTGAGCGTCAAGGACGTCGCGGTCCGCGCGTCGGGGTACGGGATCCCGGCGTGATCGTCGACGGCACGGACGTGCTCGCCTGCTACGCCGCGGCGCGTGAGGCCGTCGACCTGGCTCGCGGTGGCGGCGGCCCGACGCTGATCGAGGCCAAGGTGACGCGGCTGACAGCGCACTCGTCGGACGACCAGCAGACGAAGTACCGATCGGCGGACGACCTCGAGGCCGGCAAGGCCAACGACCCGGTGCCGATCTTCCGGGCGCAGCTGCGGGACGCGGGCGTGCTGACGGACGAGATCGAGGCCGCGATGACCGCGGAGATCCCGGGATCGTCGACGACGCCACCGACTACGCGGAGGGCCAGCCGGACCCGGACCCGGCGACGGCGCTCGACTGGGTCTACGGCGAGCACTGGCCGGGCGAGACGCCGCCGCCGTGGCACGGCGAAGCCGGGGGCGGAGCACTGATGCCGGTTCGCACGTTCATCGAGGCGATCCGCGACGGCATGGCCGAGGAGATGCGGCGCGACGAGTCCGTCATCGTCCTGGGCGAGGACGTCGGCAAGAAGGGCGGCGTGTTCCTGGCGACCGACGGGCTGTGGGGCGAGTTCGGCGACGACCGGGTCATCGACACGCCGCTGACCGAGTCGATGATCATCGGCGCCTCGATCGGCGCGGCCATCAACGGCCTGCGGCCGGTCGCCGAGATCCAGTTCGCCGACTTCATCCACCCGGCCTTCAACCAGCTGGTGTCCGAGGCGGCGCGGATGCGCTACCGCTCGAACAACGGCTTCAGCGTGCCGATGGTCGTGCGCGCTCCGTACGGCGGCGGGGTGCACGGCGCGCTGTACCACTCGCAGTCGGTCGAGGCGTTCTTCACGCACGTGCCGGGCCTGAAGGTCGTCATCCCGTCGACGCCGTACGACGCGAAGGGCCTGCTGCGGACGGCGATCCGCGACGACGACCCCGTGCTGTTCTTCGAGCACAAGAAGATGTACCGAAGCGTCCGCGGCGAGGTGCCCGACGGCGACTACGCGGTGCCGCTCGGCTGGGCCGCGGTCGCCGGCCCGGCAGCCAGGTCACGGTCATCGCCTACGGGCTGATGACGCTGTATGCCCTCGAGGCCGCGGAGCGGGTGGGGGACGAGGGCATCGACGTCGAGGTGGTCGACCTGCGGTCGCTGCGGCCGCTCGACCGGGACACGATCCTGTCGTCGGTGCGCAAGACCGGCAAGTGCCTGGTCGCCTACGAGGACAACCGGTTCGGCGGCTACGGCGCCGAGATCTGCGCGATCGTCGCCGAGGAGGCGTTCGACTACCTCGACGGCCCGGTGACGCGGATCGCCGGGCCCGACGTCCCGGGCGTGCCGTACAACCACGCGCTCGAGGACTGGTTCATGCTCAGCCCGGCGAAGATCGCCGACGCGATCCGCAAGCTCGCCGCGTACTGAGGCGCCGCTGGCATGCGCGGACCTCGCCGCCGTCGAGGCCCGGCTGGAGCGATCCTCGACCCGTACCGCGAGCGGCTCGAGCCGGCGACGATCTACAGCATCCCGACGCTGCGGCGCCCGGCGCGAAGGCCCACGACTGGTTCGCGTTCGTGAAGCCGGCGTCGAAGCACGTCAGCTTCTTCCTGATGCCGATGGTCACTGGCCCGACCTGCTCGACGGCTGCTCGCCGGCCCTGCTTGCCGGCGGCAGGGGAAGTCCGCGTTCAACTTCCGGCGGTCGACGAGGCGCTGATCGCCGACCTCGAGGCGCTCGTGGCCCGGGCGTACGAGCGGTACGTCGCCGGCTAGGCGGCTCGCCGATCGCGACGTCCGGCTGCGCGTCCAGGAAGGCGCCGATCCGCGCCGCCTCCTCGTCGATGCCGCCGCTCGCCTTCGTCAGCGCCGCCAGGCGCGACATCGATCGCGAGCCGGCCTCTTCGCTCGTGCGTCCACGTCCCGGCGACGCGCCGCCGACGAGGCGACCTGGCTGATCCAGCCGGCCGTCCGCGACACCAGCGGCCGGCGCGCCAGGGCAGCAGCGGCTCGGCCTCCTTCTGCAGCGAGAGCGTGTACGGGTCGAAGCCGGCAGCAGCCGGACGTCGCGTCGACGTCGCCGCGTTCGAGGTCGTCGAGGCCTTCGTGCCGTCGGCCAGCACCTCGTGCCCGCGACGCTCGAGTCGCCCGCTCGGTCGCCGAGCGGCGCGCCGGCTGGACGCAGCGGCGCGCCGCCCTGAGCGCCGAGCAGCGCGCGAGCTCGCCCGTCGGGCTGGCCGGGCGCGGCGAGCTCGGCGATCGTCCGGGGCCGAGGTCGCTCGACGTCCGGGCGTCGCCGGGCCCGAGCACAGCGGCACGACGGCTGGCGTCCGGCCTGAGCCACGCCGCGTCGCGGCCGCTCAGGAACGTCCCCAGCCGACGCCACGCGCTCGGCGACCGCGTCACGGGCGGCCGCCACGTCCGAGCGCGCGGTCATCGGCGTGTCCGAGAGGACGTCGCCGATCGCGTCCTGGAGCGCGAGCATCTCGTCCGCGTGACCTCGAAGTAGCGGAGCCAGACCGGCCGCAGCCAGTTGATGCGCGTCCCAGGGCCCCGACCAGCTCCGGCAGCTCGTCCGACGCGACGAGGTGGAGCGTCCCGCGCATCGCCCACGTCTTGACCAGCGTCCGGTCGCGCCACAGGCGTCGCGGACGTCGTCCCGTCGCAGGCCTCGACGCGGGCTGGATCGCGAGCTCGGCGGAGCCCATCACCTGCGCCTGGACGGCGACGAGGCCACGGACGACGTCGAGCACTGGCGGCGGGCGCCTCGGCGAGGTGGTGACGCTCCATCCGGAGCGCGGCGATCTGGTCCCAGGTCGTCTCGATCACGCAGCGTCGCGGTCGCCCGTGTGCGCGCGTGGACGGAGTCGGTCGATCGTCCACGCGCATCCGAGGCCGCGTCGAGAGCTGCGATCGCTCGCGCGCCGATCGTCTGCGGCACGCCCGTCGTCGCTGCGACGGACGCGCCGGGCACCGTGCGCGAGGTCTGGATCCGACGCCGACGACATCTTCCACGGCGTGCGCGTCGGCGGGATGGCGACGCGAAGCACGACGCGATGGTCGCGGCCGAGCGGATCACGGCCATCAGCCACGACAGCATCGCGACGAACGTCGCCGCGACCGAGACGCTGCCGGCGTACGACGAGGCGTCGACCTACCACCTCGCGTCGGTCGGCTGGCTCCGCAAGCACCTCGGCTGGGTCAGGACCAGGACCGCGACGAGGAGCCGGGCTGAGGCCTCGCACGCGCCTGCGGCATGCCCGCCGCGATGCGCGACACTAGGAACGAAGGGCAGGGCCCTCGCAACGGCGCTTCATCGGAGGACGAGATCCAGTGGCCAAGGTGACGATGCCCCAGCTCGGCGAGAGCGTGGCGGAGGGGACGATCGGGAAGTGGCTGAAGCAGCCGGGCGACCACGTCGCCAAGTACGAGCCGCTGCTCGAGGTCATCACCGACAAGGTCAACGCCGAGGTTCCGTCGCCCGTTCGAGGGCGTGCTCAAGGAGATCCTCGCGAGGAAGGCGCCACGGTCCCCAACAACGCCGAGATCGCGGTCATCGAGACGGAGGACGAGGCGCGACGGCGCGGACCGAGGCGCCGGCCGCAGCCGGCGCGCGCCGCGACGGCCGTGCCACCGCGCACCGCCCGCGGTCCCGCCGCGACCCCGGCGCCGGCCCGTCGAGCCGGCGCACGGTCCGGCCGGCTCGGATGAGCGACCGGCCGCCGCGCCCGCCGCGGTCCCGATGGCCGCCGCGGCTCCAGGCCGCCGCCACGGCGCGCGCCGACGACCAGCCGACGGCGACCCCAACGCGCGCATGACCCCGGCCGTCCGCCGCCTGCTCCGCGAGCACGGGCTGAGGCGGCGCAGGTCGTCGGGACCGGCGGCGGCGGGCGGATCACCCGCGAGGACGTCATCGCCGTCGTCGAGGCCACCGCGGACCGGCAGCCGGTCGGCGCCCAGCGGCCGCTCGCCGCGACCTCCGCCGCGGCTCCGACCGCGCGGCCCCGGCCCGCCGGACCGGCGACCGCGCCGCGCTCCGACCGCGCAGCGCCGATCGACGTTCCCGGCGGGCGCGGACGAGGTCCTCGTCCCGATGACCCAGATGCGCAAGGGCATCGCGCGCAGATGACGCGCGCCCTGGCGGTGCCCCACGCCTACGTGCAGATGGAGGTCGACGCGACGGCCTCGTCGCGCTCCGCGAGCGCGCCAAGCGGGACTACCAGGCCAAGGAAGGCATCTCGCTGAGCTACGTCCCGTTCGTGGTCAAGGCCGGCGTCGAGGCGCTCAAGCGCAACCCGACGTTCAACGCCCACTGGACCGACGAGGGCCTGCTGGCCAAGCGCCGGATCAACATCGGCGTGGCGGTCGCGGTCGACGACGGCCTGATCGTGCCGGTGATCCGGGACGCGGACCAGCTCTCGGTCCACGGCCTCAACGCCGCGATCCTCGACGTCGCGGCCCGGGCCCGGGCGAACAAGCTCCGGCTCGACGACTTCGGCGGCGGCACGTTCACCGTCGACAACACCGGGTGCCTCGGCACCAACCTGGTGATGCCGATCATCAACGTGCCCGAGGTCGGCATCGTCACGATGGAGGCGATCACCAAGCGCGCGGTCGTGGTCTCGACCGACGACGGCGACGTCGATCGCGATCCGGCCCGTCATGAACATGGTCCTCGGTGTCGACCACCGGGCCAACGACGGCGCCGGCGGCGCTGCGTTGCTGCGCACATCAAGGCCTGGCTCGAGGGCGTCGGGCCCGAGACCGCCGATCTACTGACCGACCGCGCGGAGCGGGGCGCGGGCCATGCAGCGTCTTCGTCACCGGCGGCGCCGGGTTCGTCGGCTCCGCGCTGGTCCGCGGCTCCGGTCGCGCGGCGACGCGGTCGTCGCGGCCGTCCGCGACCCGGATCGCGCCCGCGCGCTGTCGCGGTCTCGGCTGTCGATCTCGTCCCGAGCGACCTGTCGTCGACCGCGGAGCTGACCGGGCTGATGGCCGGCGTCCGACGCGGTGATCCACGCCGCGGGCTCGTACCGGATCGGGATCCGGCCGAGCGAGCGGCCGGCCATGGAGGACGCGAACGTCGGCGCGACGGCGCGCGTCCTCGACGCCGCGATCGCCGTCGGGATGCCCCGGATCGTCTACGTCTCCACGGTCAACGTCTTCGGCAACACGCGCGGGCAGGTCGTCGACGAGACGTACCGGCGCGACACCCGGAACGGGTTCCTGAGCTGGTACGACGAGACCAAGTACCGGGCCCATGTGGTCGCCGAGGCGCGGATCGACGGCCGGCGCGCCGATCGTCATCGCGATGCCGGGCCAGGTCTACGGTCCGGGCGATCACTCGGAGCTCGGCGGTCAGCTCGTGGCCGCCTACCGGGGTCGCCTTCGCTACCTCGCGCTCACGACCGTTGGTGTCTGCTTCGTCCACGTCGACGACCTGGCCGGCGGGATCGTGGCCGTCGCCGACGCGGCCGACCCGGCGAGTCGTACGTCCTGGCCGGCGAGCCCATCCGGCTCGATCGAGGCACTGGCGATCGCCGCCCGGCCGGCGGCCGACGACTGCCGCGCCTGGCGGTCCCGACCGGCTTCCTGCGGCGCGACGGCGCCGATTTCCGGCCTCCTCGGTGGCCGGCTCGGGATCCCGGCCAACATCGGCGAGGTCGTCACGGCCGGCGACGGGGTGACCTACTGGGCGTCGCCACGACAAGGCGCGACGCGAGCTCGGCTTCGAACCGCGCGACCTCGAGGCAGGACTCCGGGCCACGTTCGAGCCCGTCGTGACCTGACCGACCGGTACACTCCGAACCATGGCCCGCGAGCTCCCGATGTTCGACCCGGCAGTCCCGGTGTCGCCGGTCATGCCCACGGCGCAGCCGAGCCGCCGACGATCGCCCTGGGCGGCGGGCCCGCGGGCCAGCTGCCGACGGCACCCTCCCGCTTCGGCGCCACCCCGACTGGATCCGGGCCCGGATGCCGTCGGGCGACAACTACCACGAGCTCAAGGGCCTCCTCCGCGGGCTCAACCTGAACACGGTCTGCGAGGAGGCCCGCTGCCCGAACATCGGCGAGTGCTGGGACCAGCGGACCGCCACGATCATGATCCTGGGCGACACCTGCACCCGGGCCTGCGGGTTCTGTGCGGTCAAGACCGGCCGGCCGACCTGGTTCGACGACGACGAGCCGCGCCGGGTCGCCGAGGCCGTCGCGGCGCTCGGTCTCGAGCACGTGGTGGTCACCAGCGTCGCCCGCGACGACCTGCCCGACGGCGGCGCCCGGATCTTCGCCGCGACGATCCGCTCGACTGCGCGCTGCCTGCCCGGGGATGGGGATCGAGGTCCTGATCCCCGACTTCGACGGCATCGGACGACCGGCTGCGGGTCGTGATGGAGGCCGGGCCCGACATCCTCAACCACAACCTCGAGACGGTCCGCCGGCTCCAGAAGCCGGTCCGCAAGCGCGCCCGCTGGGACCGCAGCCTGTGCGTCCTGCGCCGGGCCAAGGACATGGCCGCCGAGATCGGCTACGCGGTCCACACGAAGTCGAGCCTGATGGTCGGGCTCGGCGAGACCCGTCGACGGAGCTGACCGAGGCGTTCGAGGCACTGCGCGCGGTCGACGTCGACATCCTCACGATCGGCCAGTACCTCCGCCCGAGCCTGGCTCACCTGCCGCTCGAGCGCTACTACCACCCCGACGAGTTCGCCGAGATGAAGGCGGAGGCGCTCGCGCTCGGGTTCAGGCACGTCGAGTCGGGCCCGCTCGTCCGGTCGAGCTATCACGCCCGCGACCAGGTCCCGGGCGCCGAGCTCAAGCCGCTCCGCCGTCAGGCGACGCTCGATGCCGAGGGTCGGGTCGTGCCGGACGCCCTGGCCGGCTGATGCGCCCGCGCTGAGCCGTCCGGCAGCTGCGCACCTCCGGGCCTGGGGCTCAGAGGATCTTCGACAGGAAGTTCTTCGTTCGCTCTTGCTGGGGGGCGCTGAAGAAGTGCTCGGGCGTGCCGGCCTCGATGATCTGGCCGTCGTCCATCATCACCATCCGGTCGGCTACCTCGCGGGCGAACCCCATCTCGTGGCTGACCACGATCATGGTCATCCCCTCCAGCGCAAGCTCCTTCATGACCTCCAGGACCTCGCCGATCATCTCCGGATCGAGAGCGCTGGTTGGCTCGTCGAAGAGCATCAGGGCCGGCTTCATCGCCAGGGCCCGGGCGATCGCCACCCGTTGCTGCTGCCCTCCCGAGAGCTCGGCGGGATAGGCGTCGGCTTTGTGGGCCAGGCCGACGCGTGTCAAGAGCGCGAGGCCCACCGTCTTCGCCTCTTCCTCCTTCTGGCCACGGACGTGGACCGGCGCCTCGATCACGTTCTCGAGCGCCGTCTTGTGCGGGAAGAGATTGAAGCGCTGGAACACCATCCCGATCTCCTGGCGTTGACGGGCGATATTGCTCTCCTTGTCCTCCACGAGCTTGCCATTGTCTTCCCGATAGCCGATCAAGTGCCCGTTCACGGAGATCCGCCCGGATTGGATCTTCTCGAGATGGTTGATGCAGCGGATGAAGGTGGTCTTGCCGGAACCCGATGGCCCGATGATGACGACGACCTCCCGGCGGCTGACGGTCATCGAGACGCCCTTGAGGACCTGCAGCCGGCCGAACCACTTCTCCACGTCTGTCGCCTCGACGACGACTTCGGACGACGGTTGGGGCACTCCGCCGATCGCTCCGAGGATGGTCTCGTCGGCTGTCATCAGCGACCGCCGCTGACCATGCTCGGATCTACCGCCCGCCCGAGGCCGAACATGCGCTCGCGCATGCTCGGTGGTCGCTCGCCGCCGACGCCCCGCCCGAGCCGGCGCTCGATCCAGGCCTGGATCACGCTCCAGATCGTGGTCAGGAGCAGGTACCACACCGCGGCCGCAAGGAAGAACTCGAATGGCGCGAAGAAGTTGCCCTGTTTCCGCGAGAAGATCACGTACAGCTCGGGAACGCTGATGATCACCAGCAGGGACGTCGTCTTGAGCATGTTGTTGAACTCGTTTCCGAGGGGCGGAATGATGACCCGGGCGGCCTGGGGCAGGACGATCCGGCGCATCGCCTTGCCGGTGGTCATCCCGAGCGACTTGGCCGCCTCCAGTTGGCCAGGGTCGACCGAGATGATCCCGGCTCGCACGATCTCGGTCATGTAGGCGCCTTCGTTCACGCCCAGGGCGAAGATCCCGGCCTGGACGGCTCCCGGGATTGCGAAGCCAAACAGGTTGATCTCCGGCCAGCCGTAGATCCGGGCGACGCTCAGCCCGAAGTACAGCAGGCTGATCTGCACGAGGAGCGGGGTCCCTCGGAAGATCCAGACGTAGAAGTTGGCCAGCCAGCGGATCGCGCGGCGCTTCGACTGTTTGCCGAGTGCGCCGAACACGCCGAGAATCACACCGATGATCTGGCTGACCACCGAGATCGACACGGTCAGCCAGATGCCGGACAGGATGAAGTGGTCCGGCTGGAGGACCGAGTCGAAGAAGAAGTTCCAACGGTACTGGTAGGAGCCGCCCTGGCAGCCGGCGACGACGACGGCGACGAGCAGGCATCCGGCGAGCAGTTTCACCCGCCGGATGCCAGGCCGGTCGACTGATTCGGTACCAGGACGCATCGCGAGCAGCCTCGGGTGCGACGCCGATCCGTTACTTGATGTCGCTCGCCTGGAGGGCGCCGCCTTCGACGCTGTACTTCTTGAGGATGGTCAAGTATGTCCCATCGGCGACCATGGACAGGAGGGCGGCCTTCACGGCGTCGCGCAGCCCGGTCTTGTCCTTGGCGACGCTGATCCCGGCCTTGATCGGCTGGAGTGGCGGGATCGCCGACAGCTCGAACTGCTCGGGATGCTGGATGGTGTAGTAGGCCGCCGGCGGCGTATCGGCGAAGTAGACGTCGACCTGGCCCCCGAGCAGGGCAGCCAAGGCATCGGTGTCCTTCGGGAACTCCTTGGCGTCGATGGCCGCCAGGCCCTTGTCCGTGCAGGCCTTCGACAGGCCCTGGCTCTTGTAGTCGCCGGTCCCGTTGAGGTAGTGGACCTCGGTGGTGCCGGTCTCGGCGGCGACCGACTTGCCGCACAGGTCGTCGAGGGTGTTGATCCCCTTGGGATTGCCCTTGGCCACGACGAACGACTGGCCGGCCTGGAAGTACGGGATCATGTCGACCGCCCCGAGCCGCTCCTTCGTGATGTTCTGGTCCGAGACGACGATGTCGCACTTCCCGCCGGTGACGGCCGCGATGATCGTTTCGAACACGGAATTCTGGATCTCAACGGTGAGCCCGAGCCGCTTCGCGATCTCCGTCGCAATGTCGATGTCCGAGCCGGTCGGGTTGCCCTGATCGTCGAAGAACTCGAGCGGCGGATACGGGATGTCCGAGCAGACGATCAGCTTGCCGGCGAAGATCAGCTGGCCGTCCGGCACGGTCGCGACGGTGGTGGGGCTCGGGGCGGTGGTGGGGCTCGCCTCCGTGGAAGGGGCCGTCGTCGGCGCGGTGGTCGGCGCGGTCGTGGGGGCAGGGGTGGGGCTCGCGCCGCTCGTACAGGCGGCGATCAGGAACAGCGTCGCGCCGGCGAAACCGGCGACGCGGCGACGCATCGTGACCATCGGGTGTCCTCCTCCAGGAACGATACGCGACTCTCCCTCGGTCCTCGCCTGCCAGCCTACGTCCGACCGGCCCCTACCGCACAGGCCAGCAGTCACATTGAGCGGCCTCGCCCGCCGACCGGAGCGCGCTATCCTGACCGGGATGTCCCTCCTCTCGCGGAAGATCCCCCTGGCGGAGCTCCACTGCCACCTCGGTGGGGCGGTGACGCCGGCGATCATGTGGGGGATCGCCCACGCCCAGGGGATCAAGCTCCCGACCAAGGACTACTGGGAGTTCCGCGACCTCATCACCGTGTCCTCGCGACACGCCCGCAGCTTCGACGGCTACCTCCAGCTGTTCCATTGGACCGAGCTCATCCAGTCGAGCCCGCTGGCCGTCGAGCGAGCCGTGTACGAGGTCGTCGGCGGGGCCTATCGCAAGAACAACGTCACGACGACCGAGCTCCGGTTCAACCCGATGAAGCGGAACCGGGGCGGGGAGCAGGACCTCGACCACATCATCGCGGCGGCGCTCCGCGGGATGGACCGAGCCACCCTCGAGTACCCGGTCAAGCCGGGCCTCCTGTTCTGCCTCGATCGGGCCTTCCCGTTCGAGCTCAACGAGATCCTCGTCGAGAAGGCGATTGCCTGGCGCGACCGGGGCGTCGTCGGGATCGACATCGCGGGACCCGAGTCGTCGACGTTCCGGGTCGCCGACTACCGCCGGCTGTTCCGGCGAGCCCGCCAGTACGGCCTGGGCCTGACCGTCCACACCGGCGAGGCGGGACCGGTCGAGGAGGTCGCCCGGGTGATCGAGCTGCTAGAGCCGGATCGGATCGGCCACGGGGTCAAGGCGGCCTACGACCCGCGGGCGATGGCCATGCTCGCCGATCGGGGGATCGTCCTCGAGATCTGCCCGACCTCGAACCTCAACACCCGGGTCGTCTCGGGCTGGGAGGAGTTCCGCTGGATCTTCGACCAGTTCCGCCGCAACGACATCCGGTTCACGATCAACACCGATGGGCCGGAGATGCTCAAGACGTACATCCGCGACGAGCTCGCCACGCTCGGCCGGCTGGGGATCCTCACCCTCGACGACCAGCGCCGGGTGGCCGAGACGTCGCTCGCCGCGTCGTTCGTGCCGAACGTGTCCGACGTCCCGGTGGCGGCTCGCCGCCCCGCCCCGCGGGTCGTCGTGGAGCGCGAGGAAGCCTGATCCTCGGCCGACGTCCCGTCGCGGACGGTGAGAGTGTCAGACGGTGTCGGGACGGACCCGGCGGACGCCCGCCTGGTGGAGGATCTTGCGCGCCGACCGGCGGAGGCTCGACCCGAGCGCCCGGGCGATCTGCCCGGCGCCGTCCTGCTCGAACACGCGCAGGGTAAGGTGGGGGGTCTGGTCGGACTCGGCCGGCAGGTCCGAGCGGAACGTGGCGTCGGCACCGCAGGTCCGCTCGAGCAGCTCCCGCTTCGCCCGGCCCACCCGGAACCGCTCGAGGGTTCCGGCCGGCGGCTCCGCGCCGAGGAACCGCTCGGCCAACGACAGGACCATCCAGGTCGCGGTCCGGGCACCGATCCGCTCGGCTCGCTCGACGACCGCGTCCCAGTCGAGATCGTCGCCTCGTCGTCGGACGAGCTCGGCGATGTCGCACAGCCAGCGCAGCCGCAACGCCGACCGGCTCCGGTGGATCGCGAGGTGGAGCAGCACGTCCTCGGTGCTGAGCAGCCGTCTCGGCTGGCCGAGGAATGTGCCCTCGGCCGAGCGCGCCCACAGCCCATCGATGTCCGAGCGGAAGAAGCGATCGGCCCACAGGTCCCAATGGAGCTCGAGCCGGACGATGTCGGTGCCCGACCCGACGTAGTACGGCGGGTCGTGGAACTCGTGGGTGAGGGCGACGAACGTCGGCTCGGGCCGCTGCCGGTAGCCGAGATCGGCCAGCACCCGGCGGCCGGTGGGAAGGTCGGCGGGCTGGACGAGCACGTCGAGGTCCGCGGCACCGCGGGCGGCCAGGCTTCCGTAGAAGGCCTCGGCGACGACGAGGCCCTTGACCGGGATCGCCGGAACGCCGGCCGCGGCCAGCCCGTCGAGGACTCGCTCGAGGGTCTCGGCCATGTGGCCGTTCTTGAGCAGCGTGACGTGGCGCCGCCGAGTGGCTCGCTCGAGCCACTCGGTCGGCACGGCGGTCGGCCCAGACGGGCCGGCGAGGCTCGCCGCAAGCAGCGGCAGGACGTCGTGGCGGTTGCCGAGGTCCCACATCCGGCCCCAGTCGAGGCCGCCCTTGACGAGGGCCCGGAGCTCGGCCGCGGCCGGCGCGGTGACGGTCGTCCGGGCGCCGAGACAGACGGCCCTGGTCTCGCGGTCGAGGTCGGTCAGGGAGCGCACGGTTCGCCCGGGCTCAGTACTGGGCCAGGCTGCCGTCGGTCCGCGCGTAGCGGATCGCGGTCGCGCAGGCGAACAGGCCGAGGGCGTAATAGCCGAGGCTGGTCACGACGAGCGCCACGAACGACGGGATCATCTCGTTGATCCCGAGGCCGAGGAAGATCGAGCCGCGCAGGAGGGTCAGGGCGTGGGTCATCGGCAGGAGCTGCCCGAGTGCCTGGAGGAACGGGGGCAGGATATCGGTCGGGTAGAACACCCCGCCAAGGACGACCGACGCCCCGCGGATGAGCCAGCCGACCGGGTTGCCCCGCTTGATCACGATCACGACCGCGCCGGCGATGAGCCCGAGCCCGGTGAAGCCGATCATCGTCAGCACGAGGGTGCTCGCGGTCGCGAGCACGTCGGCATGCGAGAAGTCGGCGCCCAGGATCGCCCCGGCCACGAGGTAGGTGACCGCCCCGATCGCCGCCGAGGCCTGGAGCCACAACGCGGCGGACGTCATGAGGACCGACAGCCGCGACGGGCTGAGGAGCATGAGCTCGAGGGTGCCGGTCGTCTGGCTCTCACGCAGGCTGCCCCCGATGCCGCCGACGGTCATGCTCAGGAACTCGGACAGGGCGACGCCGACGATCACGAACGCGAAGTAGCCCGCACCGTTCGTCTCGATCTCGGTGTTGACCGCCGCGCCGAAGGCGTGGCTGATGAAGAAGAACACGAGCACGGTGACGATGCTGCTGCCGAGGCGGAGGACGAACCCGGCCCGGTAGCTCGTTTCGATGATCCGGTCGCGGCGGAAGAACGCGACCGGAACCCGGAGGGCGTCGGTCAGCCAGGCGAGCGGGCTGCGCGCGGTGAGGGCGGTCATCGGGCCACCGGCTGGCTGACGAGCCGCTGGGTCGCCGCCGTCCCGGCCGTCAGCGTGTGGACGTAGATCTCCTCGAGCGACAGTTCGCGGGTCTCGCAGGCGAGGACATCGGCGCCGGCCGTGATCAGCGCCCGAAGAACGCCCGCCAGGGCGTCGTTCTCGGCCAGGGTCAGCCGGACGACGAGCGGCTCCGGGTCGCCTTGGGCATCGACACCGGGGACCGTCGTCGGCAGGACCGCCAGGACGCCGGGCAGGGCGGTCAGGTCGATCCCCGCGCTGCCCGTCCGCGGACTCAGGCGGAGCTCGCACCGGATCCCATAGCCGATCGCCCGGCGGAGCTCGGTCACGCTGCCCTCGGCGATGATCCGCCCGTCCTGGATGAACGCCAGCCGCCGGCACAGGGCCTCTGCCTCGGGCATCGAGTGGGTGGCGAGGATGACCGTCGAGCCGAGCTCGCCGACGATGTGCTCGGCCACGAACTCGCGGATGGTGACCGCCGAGATCGGGTCGAGCGACCGGGTCGGCTCGTCCATGAACAGGATCGCCGGCTCGTGCATCAGCCCGCGGACGATCGCCAGCTTCTGGCGCTGGCCGGTCGACAAGTGGCCGAACGGGCGCTCGAGGTGCTCGGCGATGCCGAGCCGGCCGGCAAGGTCGTCGATCCGCGGGGTGACGAGCGCGGGCGACAGGTGCTGGAGGGCGGCAAAGAACTCGAGGTTCTGGCGACCGGTCAGGCGCCAGTAGAACGACCGCTCGTCGCCGCTGACGAGGCCGATCTTCGCCCGGACCAGGCCGGCTTCGCGGGCAACGTCGTGGCCGGCGACGCGGGCCGTGCCGGACGTCGGCAGCAGGAGCGTCGTCAGCATCCGGATGAGGGTCGTCTTGCCGGCGCCGTTCTGGCCGAGCAGGCCGAAGACCTGGCCCGGCGGGACCTGCAGGCTGACCTCGCTCACGGCGGTCCGCTCGACCCGTCTCGCGGGCGACACAAGGTCGCGGTACGACCTGAGCGGCCGGAAGCGCTTGGTGAGCGATTCGGTCTCGATGGCGTAGGTCATGGGATCGCGGAGTCGGGCCTCTCGGGTCGGCGGAAGAGCGGCCGACGGGCGGTCAGCCTGGGCCGTTCGCCCGTCGCCGGTGCTCAGGTCAGGCTGGCTTGATCTCGATGCAGTACCGCGTGCAAACGGCTGCCTCGACGACGAGCTCTTGCTCAGCATAGCTGGCGATGATCTCAGGACTCTCGTACTCCATTTCGTTTCACCTCCCTCCCACATGGATTTCCCGGACGAGGCCGGGTCATGAGCGCCGGTTGAGGGCCGGCGACGGACAACCACCTGGGGTGTCGCCCGTCGCCGGTCACGAACTTCTAGTGGAGCTGGATGAAGTCGCAGTACCGCGTACAAACCGCGGCCTCGACGACGAGCTCATCCTCCACATAGCTGGCGATGATCTCGGGGCTCTCGTACTCCATTCGACGTCACCTCCCTCCCGCACGTTGATTCCTGGATTGGCCAGGTATGAGTGCCGGGTCGAATCGCCGACGGACGGCGCCGTGGGGCGCCATCCGCCGCCGGCTACTGGCTGGCTAGTTGCTCGCGAAGTCGCAGTACCGCGTACAAACCGCGGCCTCGACGACGAGCTCATCCTCCACATAGCTGGCGATGATCTCGGGGCTCTCGTACTCCATGGACGTCACCTCCCTTCCGCACGCGTCTCCTGGACGAGCCAGGGCATCAGTGCCGTGATCACCCGGGTCGGGACCCGGGACAGGACGAGCAGGGTCCGGAGCAGCGGCGGAGCCGTGCGGGCCGGGGCATGCCGGAGCACCCGCCGGCCGAGCCCGGCGGCGCTGCCGCCCCACCACGAGGCCAGCGCGACGATCGCCCCGGGCGTATCACCGAGCCCGACCGAGACGATCCGTCCGTCGGCTCGACGGACTGCGCGAACGACGCCGTACACGTCGCCCGGCGCGATCGATCGGTCCGGGTAGGCCTCGGCATCGCCCTTGGCGATCAGCCTGACCGTCGGGACCTCGGATCCGGTCGCAACGAGCCGGTGCGACACGAGTCGATGGGCCACGAACGCGCCGTCGACCGCGCACAGGATGACCTGACCGGTCCGCTCCGGGCGTTCCCCGAACGCGACGAGCAGCCGGTTGCCGGGATGGATGATCGGCTCCATGCTCGAGCCAGTGACCTCGATCCAGGCCGTGACCCGATCGGTCCGGTAGCGCTGGAACAGACCCGCCCTGGCGAGAGCGCGCGGATCGATCTCGGTCATCGGGCGATCGGGGCGTGGCCGGTGGCGAAGTCGAGCACCGCGTCGACCGTGTCCTCGAGGCGGGCCGAGCGGATCCTGGCGCACGGGACGTCGCCGACGATCCGCGGCAGGCGGGCCAGCACCTCGTCGAAGGCCCAGGCCGCCTCGGGCGTCCCGCGGACGAGCTCCATCGTCGCGATCGCCGGCGACACCGATCCGAGGTCCGGCTCGGCATCCGCGACTGGATCGCCGTCGAGCAGGATGACGGCCGCGAGCGGGATCGAATCGGTAACCCGGGTGTCGAAAGCGCGCCGAAGGGCGTCCGGCCCGACCGACCACTCGCTGCCGCCGCCAAGATCGTACGGCTCGACCTCAGCCATGAAGCCGAGCTCGGGGAACAGCCCGAGGGCCGTCGGGCGGACGTGGAGGCCGCGCGGGTAGGCCAGCATCGTCCGATCGTCGACGGCCACGAGGGCGAGCTCGTCGGACAGGAGGTCGAGGCCGCGCCGGAGCAGACCCAGGACGAGCGTGGTCTTGCCCCGGCCGCTCCGCCCCGCGATCAGGATCGCCCGTCCGTTGAGCCCGACGACCCCCGCATGGATCGCCAGGATGCCCGTCCGCGACAGGGCGGCGATGACGCCGGCGACGATTGCGTCGAACAGCGCGACGAGGGGGAGGTCCGGCTGCTCCCAGAGGGTGGCCCGCCCCTCGGCGTCCACGACCGTGGCCGAGCCATCGGCCCGGCGCAGGCACGCCACCTGGACGGTCGCGAGTGGTCCGCGGCCGGTCACGGTCCGGCCACCGGCGGTGAACCAGCCGTACGTGTCGCGGACACGATCGAGGATCATCTGGTCGTTCGAGCGGACGATCAGCTCGATCCCCTGGATCGTGAAGCGGGCCGCCGCCGTCGCGCCGTCGGTCGACGGCCCTCCGCCCGGCGCGCCCCCCGCGAGCCTCAAGCCAGCAGACCGAGCGCTTCGAAGTTGGCGAGCGTCCGCCGGACGTCGTCGGCCACGGTGGCCGGCTCGCGCCCGTAGACCGAGGCGAAGGCGGCAACGAGCTCGTCGAACGGACGGCCGTCACACAGCTCCCAGAGCTGGGCAGCCGATCCGTTGATCACGTGCGCCTTGCCGCTCTGCCCGTCGTGGAGGATCGCCTCGCGGCCAACCCGCTGCAGGGTGACGTCGCGCCGGGCGGTCGGCCCGGTCGGCGGTCGGTCATCGATGGTCATCTGGGCTCACCTCTCGGCCGGAGCGCGGGGACGATGTCGCCGACGGTACTTTCGGGTCACCCGATTGTCGGCGGCAGTACGGGGCGTGTCGAGACTTGCGCCCAGCAAGCGGTGTCCGCCGACACCACCCCCAGGCGTGTGATCAACGGCTGACATGACGGGGCGGGGAGGTGATCCTCCCCGCCCGAGTCGCGTTGAATCTGGGGCCGGCTAGGTCCCCGGGAGCTGCTCGACGCAGTAGCGGGTGGAAACAGCCGCCTCGGCGACGAGCTCGTCCTCGACGTAGGTCGCGAGGATCTCGGGGCGCTCGTAGTCCATCGAAGTCCCTCCTGTGGCCGGCCGGTCGACCGGAGTCGACCGAACCCGGGCCGGATCTGATGAGTTCGGATTAGTCCGGAAGCTGAACGCAGTAACGGGTGCTGACCGCCGCCTCGGCGGCGAGCTCGTCCTCGACATAGGTCGCGAGGACTGCGGGTGTCTCGTACTCCATGGCTCACCTCTGGCGATTGCCGACCCGGCGGCGCGTGCTCACCGGGTCGGCAACTTGCCTCAGCGCCTAGACGGGCTGAGTCGTGTAGCAGGTGCTGACCGCCGCCTCGGCGACCAGCTCGTCTTCCACGTAGGTCGCGAGGACCTCGGGGGTCTCGTAATCCATGTCTCGGATCCCTCTTCGTGAGGCCGGGCGGTGACGCGGCTGCGTCACCGAGCCGGCATCGACCTAGATCAGGTCGGCGGCTTCGCGCAATACCACGTGCTGACCGCAGCTTCGGCGGCCAGCTCGTCCTCCACGTAGGTTGCGATGATCTCGGGGCTCTCGTACTCCATGCGCTATCACCTCCTTCCCGCACCGTGCTCCTGGGTGATTGGTGCCACGACCAGCCGGGTCGGGACCCGGGCGAGGGTCGGGATCGCGCGCAGCGCGGCCCCGCGAATGGGATCGGGGGAATGGACGGCGATCCGACGGGCGACGCGCGCCCCCCGGCCCGTCCAGCGGGAGACGCCGGCGATGACCCACGATGACCGGCCGCCGACCCCGCGACGGTGGGGCGGGTCGGTCTCGCCGCGACTGACCCCACGGACGATCCCGAGGACGTCGTCGCGGGCGATCGGCGGGTCGAAGTAGGCTTCGGCGTCACCCTTGACCAGGAGCTGCTCGCATCCGTCGCGCCTGCGGTGGCCGACCACCCGATGGGCGACGATGCCATCACCCCGCTCGAAGACCACGATCTCGCCGACCTGCGACGGGGTCGCACCGAAGTCGACCAGCATCCGGCTGCCCGGACCGACCAGCGGTCGCATGCTCGTCCCGCGGGTCGCCAGCCAGGCCCGGGTTCCCGCCCGGCGGTACGACTCGTAGAGGCCGAGCATGGCCGTGTCGTGCGGGTCGCGGATCGGTTCAGTCATGGACGATCCCGAGATGCTCGATCAGGCCGTCGACCGTCCGGTCGAACTGGCCAACCGAGAGGCGCAAGCACGGCACGGCCGCGAGCATCCGACCAACGGCATCGAGGGTGGCGCTGAAGTCGGCTGAGGCGGCCCAGGTGCTCCTCAGGAGCTCGAGCGAGGCGACGGCCGGGAACTCGTCACGGATCCGGGGCGGAGCCGCGGGATCGGGCGCGCCCTCGAGCAGGACCACGGCCGCCAGCGGCGCCGCGACACCCAACCGACCGCCGAGCAGCGCTGCGATCTCGGCCGGCGCGACCGACCATTCGCTGCCTCCACCGAGCTCGTGGCGGGGGCGAGCCTCGAGGGGTGTCAGCTCGGGGATCAGGCCGATCGTGGCCGGTCGGACGTGGATCGCCCGGGGATAGGGATGGACGAGGCCCGCGGCGGGATCGAGCAGCGCCAGCTCGTCCGACATCAGCTCGAGGCCACGCCGGACCAGCCCGAGGATCAGGGTCGACTTGCCCTGGCCGCTGCGTCCGGCGATCAGGATCACGCCAGAAGGCCCGGCGGCGGCGCCGGCATGGACGGCGAGCAGGCCCTGGCGATGGAGGCCCTCGACGACGGTCCCGACCAGCGCCTCGAGGAGGGCGATCGTGCCGCCGGTCGGGTCGGCCAGGCGTCGTGCTTCGCCGGTCGGGGCCTGGAGCAGGCAGGGCCCACCGGAGCGGAGATCGGTCAGGGCGAAGTCGGCCACGTCGGCCAGCGGGTCGTCGACCCGGAATGCCTCGTAGGTCGCCTCGATGACGGCGAGCGCCTCGGGCATGTCCGACCGGACCCGGAGGCCGACGCCGTGGACGTCGAACGACAGGCCCGGGTCGAAGGAACGGTCGACGGCCCGATGCGGGACATCCGCCGACCTGGCGGTCGCCACTGGTCCGAGGCTCGATCCCATCAGCTACTTGCGCCCCCGGTCGATCGCGCGCAGCCGGTGATGACAGGGGTCGGGCACGCGCACGCCGATCCCTCGCGGGTGATTGTGTGAGGACCGGTGACGTTCAGTCCATAGCCGTGGGTGCAAGGGTGGTGCGTGCGCGCACCACCCTCCGGTGGCCGCTGGAGCGGTGCTCAGTCGGGCCGAGCGACCACCCGGTAGGTGCAGCAGCGGTCACCGGCGGCGATGTGCGAGATCCGGACCACGTCCGCCCCGAGGACTTCGCCGAACAGGTCGAGCTCGGCCTGGCACGCTCGTTCGTTCTCCTTGGCGACCTGGAAGATCGCGCAGTTGTGCTCCACGAGGCGGATCGATCCGTCGGCCGTTACCTCGATCTGGGCGAGGTAGCCGAGCTCGTCCTGGATCGTGGCCAGCTCCTTGACTCGATCGGTCAGCGACGCGTCCGGTGTAAGGCGTTCGGCAAGGCGTTGACGCATCCGGCCGCTGGCCTGCCGTCTGCGGGCCGCGAACACCTCCTCGATGAGGTCGTCACCGCCGACGGCCTCGATGGCGGCCATGAGGCTCGCGGCGAGCCCGTCGTAGTTGCTCGGGAAGAAGGCCTGGGCCTCAGGGGTCACGTCGTACAGGTGACGCGGACGGCCCACACCGTGGCGTTCCGTCCGGCGGACAACGAGCTGGGCGGTCTCGAGTGCGCGGAGCTGCTGGAGGACCCCCGTCCGGCTGGCGCCGAGCCTGGCCGCGAGTCGATCGGGCGACGAAGGACCGAGCTGGCGGAGCAGGACGACCAGGTCCCGTCGCAAGGTCGGGGACGAGTGGTGGCCGTTCGACCCGGGCTCGCCTTCGAGGTGTCCCATGACGGAGGTCTCGTCTGGGCGCTCGGTTGCCGGCATCGCATCAGGCTAGCACCGTGCTCGTGCGTGCGCTCTCGTCGCCGGCTGGTGCGGCCCGCCGATGTAGGCTGGCGACGATGGATCTCGACCTCGCTCCCGAGCACGTCCTCCTCCGGGAGACGGTCCGCGAGTTCATGGTCACCGAAGTCGCCCCGCTCGTCGACGAGCACGAGCGGGCTCGCGCGTTCCCAGTCGACGTCGTCCGCCGCGTCGGCGAGATGGGCTGGCTGGGGATCCCGATCCCCGAGGACGAAGGTGGGGCTGGGCTCGACACGCTCGCCTACGCGATCGCGATCGAGGAGATCGGCCGGGTATGGGGCTCGCTCGGGTTGATCGTCGCGGCCCACACGAGCCTCGGCTGTGGCCCGCTCCACCTCGCGGGGACCGCGGACCAGAAGGCACGCTACCTCGTCCCGATGGCGTCCGGCACGGTGATCGGCGGCTACGGACTGACCGAGCCGGAGGCGGGCTCGGATGCCGGCGGCACCCGGACCGTCGCCCGGCACGAGGACGGGCCGGATGGAGGAAGCTGGCTGATCGACGGCGGCAAGCGGTTCATCACGAACGCCGGGCAGGCCGGGACGTACATCGTTACCGCCCGGACCGGGACGACCGGGTCGAACGAGCCGGAGATCTCGGCGTTCATCGTGACGGCCGACATGCCTGGCTTCAGCGTGGGACGGCTCGAGGAGAAGATGGGCCTCCACGCCTCGGCGACCGGCGAGCTCCTGTTCGATGGCGTTCGCGTCCCGGCCACGAACATGCTCGGCGAGCGCGGGACCGGCTTCCGGACGTTCCTTCGGATCCTCGACGGCGGGCGGATCGCCATCGGCGCCCTGGCGGTCGGGCTCGCCCAGGCCGCCCTCGACGCCGCAGTCCCGTACGCCCAGACGCGGGAGCAGTTCGGGCGGCCGATCGGGACCTTCCAGGGCGTCGCGTTCATGATCGCGGACATGGCCACGGAGATCGAGGCTGCCCGGGCGATGGTCTGGCGGGCGGCCTGGCTCAAGGACCACGACCGCGACTACGCCCTGGTCGCGGCCCAGGCGAAGCTGTTCGCGTCGGAGGTCAGCTCGCGGGTGACGAACGCCGCGATCCAGGTGCACGGCGGGTACGGCTATGTCGAGGAGTACAAGGTCGAGCGCTATCTGCGCGACGCCAAGCTGACCGAGATCGGCGAAGGCACCAGCCAGATCCAGCGCCTCGTCATCGCCCGGAAGATCCTCGGGCTCCGGGTCGTCTGACCCGGACCGCCGTCAATCCGCCTGGTAGAGGCGAACCACGAGCCGGTACCGGTCGTTCGCCCCAACGCAGGTCTGGAGCGTCATCGACGGCCTCGACTGGGCGGCGTAGGCGAAGTCGCCGTTCGTCGGCAGGACCACCTTCCACCAGGCGACCCTGTAGCGATGGACCGTCCGGTTCGCGTCGGCATAGGTCACCGTCAGCCCGCGCCGAAGGTCGCCCCGCACGTACAGGTCGTGGAGCCGTCCGAACGGGCCGCCGGCGTGGGCGAAGAGGTAGACGTTGTTGTGCCCGGCGCAACCCCAGCGGTAGATCGCCATGTCCGGCGGGCGCGAGCGCGAGCACGGAAACGCCGCGACGGACCGGTTGAGCCCAAGGGCCGCGCTCCAGACGTGGTTCGCGCCGGAGTACGCCGGGGGAGCCGCTGCCGCCCTGGGCGGAGCCGGCTTGGGCTGTTCTGGCCTGGCCACGGCGATCGCCGTCGCCGACGTCGGGCCGGACTCGACGGCGCCGTCGAGTCCGGCCTGGGCGCCAGGGCCGACGACGATGAGCTGCTCCGCCCGCAGGCCGGGCGACACCGAGAACGTCGCCAGGCCCGCTCCGGCCGCGGCGACCACCGCTCGGGCCGCAGCCGGAGTCGATCCGATGGCCAGCGCGAGGATGGTGACGACGACGAGGCTCCCGACGAGTCGCCGCGAGCGCGCGAGATGTCGATCCATGCCCGGATCGTGGCCGGATCAGCCGTGCCTGGCCCTCACCCGGTGGTCCCGGTCGTGGGTCGGAATCAGGGCTGGTCGGACGTCGCCCCGAGGACGACGACACGTGGCCCGGTCCGGTCAGTCACCGCTGCCGGCGGCGGCGGTGAACGCCTTCTCCAGGGCAGCCGAGAAGCCGTCGGCCCACGGACCCTGGCCCGACACGACGAACGGCGAGACGGCCAGGGACTCGTACGTGCTGGCATCGGTCACGTACGACTTCGCGCAGGTCGCGACCGACCCGGCGAGGCGCTGCCACGCGTCGCGGTTGCGGAAGATGTAGACGCGGGCGCGGACGGGCTGGACCTGGTCGAGCCCGCTCGCGTCGAAGGCGATCGCGGTCGGAGCCAGGGTCGGATCCGGGCAGCCTGCGTCGCCCGAGACGACGTTGCGGACCGTGATCCCGGCCTGGGTCAGGTGCTCGACGATCCCCGCGAAGTCGGCCGGGGTGGGCGATGGAGCGACCGCGGCGCGCCCGCAGCCGGAGACGATCAGGCAGCCGATCGCGGCCAGGACGGCGAGCACGGGCAGACGAGACGCTCGGTGAAGGGCCACGGCCTGAGGCTAGCATCGGTCTGCGGGCTGCGCCCGCGCGGGACGGCCTCGGACGTCGGTCGCTCCGGGTCCGCGCCCCGATCGACGATCCACTCCGCGATCCGGCAATCGCCGTGGCTGCCCGGCTGTCGTACGATTGCGGCCCCGTCGACGTGGACCCGAGGAGGACCGTGCCCGAGATCCGCCCGTTCCGCGGCCTTCGCTTCGAGCCCGACGTGGTCGGCGACCTCGGCGCCGTGGTCAGCCCACCGTACGACGTGATCTCGCCCGCCCAGCAGCAGGCGCTGCTGGCGCGTGACCCCCGCAACGTCGTCCGGCTCGACCTCCCGGCCGAGGAGCTCGGCGATGGCCCGGACGATCGCTATCGACGGGCCGCCCGGACGTTCGCGGCGTGGCGCTCCGATGGCTCGTTCCGGAAGGATCCGCGACCGAGCCTGTACGTCTACGAGCAGGTCTACCGGGTGCCTGGGACCGATGGCGAGCGGACCCAGCGGGGCTTCTTCGGCCGTCTCCGGCTCGAGGCCTTCGGAGCCGGCAGCGGAGTCCTGCCCCACGAGCGCACGATGTCCGGCCCGAAGGAGGATCGCTACAAGCTGCTCCGGGCGACGGGGGCGAACTTCAGCCCGGTCGTCGGGCTGTACCAGGATCGGACCAGGGAGTCGGCGACGATCCTGGCCGAGGTCACCGCTGGGCCGCCGGCGATCGACCTCGTCGACGACGATGGCACGACCCACCGGCTGTGGGTGCTGGCGACTGCCGCTCCCGACGAAGGACCTGATGACGGACCGGCGACCCGCCTGGCCGCGGCTGCCGGGCGCGGGCCGATCACGATCGCCGATGGCCACCATCGCTACGAGACCGCCCTGCGCTACCGCGACGAACGCCGGATGAGTCGGGCCTGCGAGGAGGACCCCGCGTTCGACTACGTCCTCATGCTGTTCCTCGAGACCACCGCCGGGCAGCTGACGGTCCTGCCGACCCACCGCGTCGTTCGCGGGCTTGGCGGAGACGGGATCGCGACGATCTGGGCGAATCTCGGGGCGCTCTTCGAGGTCGAGCGGACGGAAGGCTCGGCCGATCTCGAGGCCGCCTTCGGGCCGGCCGGCCTGGCCCTGGGCGGGCGCGGTCGGTTCGGGCTCTGGACCCGCTCCAGCGGCGCGCTGCTGACCGCTCGGCGCGAGGCCTTCGAGCCCCTGGTCCCGGCCGGTGGCGAGGCGCTTCGGCGGCTGGATGTGACCCTGCTCCAGGTGACACTCGAGCGGCTGGCCGGAATCGATCCGGCCGCGACGGCAGCCGGTGGGCGAGTCGCCTACACGAAGTCGGCGGCCGAGGCGATCGACTGGGTCGATCGAGCCGTGGACGGTGCCGACGCCGCGTTTCTTCTCGAGCCGACCCCCGTCGACGACATCGCCGCCGTCGCCGGCGCGGGCGACGTGATGCCCCAGAAGTCGACCTACTTCTTTCCCAAGCCGGTGACCGGCCTGGTCATCAACCCCCACGAATGGTAGGACCGGTGCCGGCCGCCGGCCGCGAACGGCCCAGCCCGACCAGGAACCGAGGTGTAGCATGCCCGAGGTGATTCCGGACGCCATTCCGGGTTCGAGCGGAGAGGCGGATTCCCCCCTCCGCCTCTCCGCTCGACCGACGCCCGTGGCCCCGCCTCCCGGTCGGCCCGTCCGCAAGGACGAGATCGAGCTCGTCGAGCGCGGCCTGTACATCGAGTCGTGGCTGCCGGAACGCCGATCGCGCCGCCGGCCGCTCCTCTTCCTCCACGGCGAGCTCGCCGGGTCCTGGGTCTGGGAGCGCTACCTCGGCTATTTCGCCGGTCGCGGCTGGGAGGGCCACGCGCTCAACCTGCGCAACCACTTCTGGTCGCAGACCGCCGATCCGGCGACGCTGTCGTTCGATACCTACACGGATGACGTGGTCGCGGCGATCGAGCGTTTCGGTCCGGGCGTGGTCGTGATCGGCCACGGGATGGGCGGCCTGCTCGCGCTGAAGGCGGCCGAGCGCCACGAGATCGGCGGCCTCGTCCTGCTGTCGGCCGAGCTGCCACGCGACCTTCGACCGCCGGTCCGCCAGCACGAGCTGCGCGAGATCCCGGAGGCCTACGGCAAGGCGCTGATCGGCTGGGAGACGCTGCCCGAGAAGCTCCAGCGGGACCGGCGCGACCTGACCCTGGCCGACGTCCTGCGGATCCATCACCTGCTCGGCCAGAAGCCGAACGAGGCGGGGGCCGCCAGGCGCCAGATGCTGGCCGGGGTCCCGGTCGACCGGCGGGCGGTCGCCGACGTCCCCAAGCTCGTCATCGGGGCCGGCCTCGACCGACAGGTCCCGGAGCCCGACAGCGAGCGGCTGGCCGACTGGCTCGAACGCGCCGTACGAGCCGTTCGGAGCCCATTCGCACTACGGCCTCGTCGTTGGTGAGGCGAGCTTCCTGCAGGTTGCCGAGGCCGTCCGGGCCTTCCTGGAGACGAACCGGCTGTAGCCGTTCGCGAGCTCGGGCGGGCCGGTCCGCGGTTTGCCCGGACCGAGCGGTCGCTGGTATCATCCCGGCCGGTCCGGCGCTCGCCGCCGGCCCGCGATCGCGGCGCCGCATTCGTCTAGAGGCCCAGGACACCGCCCTCTCAAGGCGGAGATCACCGGTTCGAATCCGGTATGCGGTACCAACGGCCCGACCCGACCCCCGGCCGCGCCGGGCCAGCGCGAGGCCCAATGCGTCCGTCGCCCGACCGTCGGCTCGTCATCCTCGACCGAGGGCCAGTTCGGGGCGCACAACGGCAAGACCGCGCTCGGGGTGATGCGCTACGGAAGCGACACGGTCGTCGCCCTGCTCGACTCGACGATCGCCGGCCGGCAGCGTCTCGCGACGAGCCGGCGACGATCCGCGCTTCGACATCCCGGCGGTGGCCACCCTGGACGAGGCGCTCGCCCTAGCGCCCGACCGCTCTCCTCATCGGGATCGCACCGACCGGCGGTCGGCTGCCCGGCGGACTGGCGGTCGACGATCGTGGCGGCCCTTCGAGCCGGCCTCGACGTGCTCAGCGGCCTGCACACGTTCGTCGGCGATGATCCGGAGTTCGCCGCCGCGGCCGCCTCGTCCGGGGCCCGGATCGTCGACTACCGACGTCCGCCGGAGCGAATGGAGACCGCCGTCGGCCGGCGACACGGCCCCGGCAAGCACGTCATACTGACGGTCGGGACCGACTGCGCGATCGGCAAGATGTCGCGTCGCCCTCGAGCTTCGACGGGCCGCCGCCGAAGCGGGCCTGCCGAGCGTCTTCGTTCCGACCGGCCAGACCGGGATGATGATCGAGGGCTGGGGCGTGGCGGTTGACCGGCTGGTGGCGGACTTCCTGCAAGGTACGACCGAATGGCTCGTCGAGCAGGGCGAGCAGCTCGGCGACTGGATCTTCGTCGAGGGCCAGGGATCGCTCGACCACCCGGCCTACTCGAGCGTGACCCTCGGCCTGATCCACGGCGCGACGCCGGAGGCGATGGTCCTCGTCCACAAGCCGGGCCTCGCCGGCCACGACTTCGACCACCTGCCGGATCGGACATTCCCACTCGCCCCGTTGCCGGAGTTCATCCGGCTCCACGAGCAGGTCGCCGGGCTGGTCGCCCCGTCACGCGTCGTCGCGGTGGCTCTCAACACGTCGCTCTCCCGGACGAACCCGCGGCGCGGCGGGCGATCGCCGAGACGGCCGAGCTGACCGGCCTGCCGACCGACGATCCGTACCGTTTCGGCGGCCGACACCTGTTCGAGGAGCTCCGCTCTGCGCTGGAGGCTCGGCCGTGAAGCTGACCCTGACGCCACGAGGTCCACAGGATCCCGTTCCGTGACCCGTTCCGGATCGCCCGAGCGCTCGACCCGGCCGAGACCGGCGGCATGACCTCGGTGATCGTCGAGCTGAAGTCGGACGGTCGCCCCCGGGATCGAGGCGGTCGGTGAAGGCTATCCCGATGCCTTCTACGGGGAGACCGAGGCGACGATGGCGGCCGTCCTGCCGCGCCTGCTCGCGGCGGTCGAGCCCCTCGAGGACCGGTTGGCCGGTTCGGCGACCAGCCTGTCCGAGGCACGAGCGGCGCTGGACGACGCCGGCGCGGCGATGGCCGCCGCGATCGCCCATCACGGGGCCGCCAAGTGCGCCCTCGACATCGCCCTCCACGATCTCGTCGGGAAGCGCCTCGGGCATCCCCGTCTACGAGGTGCTCGGCCTGTCGCGCCGACATCCCGCCGACCGACTTCACGATCGGGATCGACCGACCCTCGCTCGTCGCCGAGCGAGCGGCCCGGGCGGCCCATTTCCCGGCGCTCAAGATCAAGGTGGGCGGTCCGGACGACGTCGAGACCCTGGCCGCGGTCCGGGCCGCCTACGACGGCCCGATCCGGGTCGACGCGAACACCGGCTGGACGCTCGAGGACGCGAGGGGGATGCTGCCCGGCCCTCGTCGAGCTACGGGGTTGAGCTCATCGAGCAGCCGTTCCCGGCCCGCCGGCTCGACGACCTCGCGGCCCTCCAGGCCGAGTCGCCGCTGCCGATCGTGGCCGACGAGAGCGCGGTGACGATCGATGACCTCGACGGGCTCGTCGGGGTCGTTGCCGGGGTCAATGTGAAGCTGGCCAAGTGCGGCGGCGTCGGTCCGGCCGCCCGGATGCTCGGCCCGCGCCCGCGAGCTCGGCTTCCGGACGTTCCTCGGCTGCATGGAGGAGACGTCGGTCGGGATCGCCGCATCGGCGGCCGTCGCGGTCGCTCGCGGAATGGGTCGATCTCGACGGCAACCTGCTCCTCGCCGCGGACCCGTTCGAGGGCCTCGAGCTCGGCGCCGACTGCCGCTGGCGGCTGTCCGACCGGCCCGGCCTCGGGGTGAGCCGGCGAGCCTGAGCCGCGCGGTCCCGCCCGGTTCGTCGAACGCCCGTTCGTGTGGATAAGTTGGTGGACGAGATGGTGGACAAACCCCCTACCGTCATCGGGCGGCGGCTCCTAACATGGCAGTCCTACGGCGTCGGACCCTCCGGGAGAAGGGTCGCCGGGACCCCGTTACATCGCGGTCGGACCGCCCGCTTCCGCGGTCGAGCGCGCCCTGGAGCTCTGGAGAGGAGGGGAACATATCGCATGGATTCCAGCAGACCCACCGAGGCGCCAGGCCTGACTCCGGACGCAATCGAATTCGTCCGCTTCTGCTACCGCCGCCGGAGGGTCGGCTGGCCGGAGCTGTACGACGAGATGTGCGCCGTCGCCGGTCGTGGCCTCTACCGCGGCTGGCGGTTCGCCGAGCTCGAGGAGCACGGGATCGGGTTTAGCCTCCACCAGACCCTCGAGCTTGCCCGGATCGCCGGTCAGGTTGCCGTGGAGGAGGGTGATCGTCGCGGCCGTTCGGCCGATCCGCCGCCCGGGCCAGCCGGGCGACCGGCAGACGCGGCCGTCGAGCCAACGGTCCACGGCGTAACGTCGACCGAGCTCGTCGTCGACGTCCCGGTCGTCGGAGTTTCGATGGTGGAGGCTCCAGCCTCCGTGACCGTCAGCCGAGCCGAGCAGGTGATCGACGTTCCGATCATCGCCCGTCCCGAGGGCGGCCCGACCGAACCCCCGCCACCCGAGCCGTCGACTCCGTCCCGGCCAGCCCTGGCCCCGTCGATGATCAGGAGCGCCGCGGGCGCGAACTCGAGCCAGTCGCCGGAGGTGCGGCGACGAACCGGACTCATTCCACGACCCTCGGCCAGCCGGCCGGGGGTCGTGCTCGTCGCCGGGACCGCGGCTAGGCCCGGATCCGGCGCCGGGCCATCTCGCCTTCGATCTGGCGCTCGGCGTCCACGTAGCGGTCGATCTGATCGCGGAGCTGGTTCGCCTCCGGCGCATAGAGGTGAACCTGCTGCTGGAGGATGTAGCTGAGCCGGCGGCTCGTCATCCGGACGTGATCGAGGTTCTTGATGAGCACCAGCGGGTCCATCGCGGCCAGCTCACCCGGGTCGTACATCCGCTCCATGAGCGAATTCTAGACGGCGCGCAGGCGGCGAGGCGGCCAGCTCCCAATCGACCGGCAGGCTGGCGCCGTTGACGGCCCGGCGTCGGCCGGCCTCGGACGCGCCGAGGATCAGGATCCGGTCGAGCTTGGTGGCCTGGCCGGCTTCGTCGCCCCAGAGCCTGGGTCATCTTCCGGCTCGGAGTGGACGTCGTCGAGGGCGATCCCCGCCAGCCGGTAGCCGGTCGGCTCGGCGGCCGAGGTCCAGACGGCCTCGGCCAGCCCGATCCCCGTGGCGATCCGGCGACCGCGATCGGCCTCGACGTCGCCGATCACGAGGACGACGACGGCGTCATCGGCCAGCGCTCGCCGGAGGCCTTCCAGGACGTCGCCGAGGAACCGCAGGTACGCCGTCTTGTGGTGAGCATCGTCGAGAGCGGCGTCGATCGCGGCGGAGTCGAACCCGAGGAACCACGTCCGGAGCCAGTTGTAGTAGCCGTACTTGACGACGCGGAGGTACGGCGGCGAGGTCACGACGAGGCGTGCCCGATCGGGCAACCCGCGCGCGCGCAGCGCAGCCCGGCGCGTTCGCCCGCATCCCGGGCGTCTCCCAGCAGGGCGATCCCGCGGAGCGGCGGCAGCGGTTCGCGGTAGAGCCGGCCGAGCTTCGCCTCGAGACAGGCGAAGACGTCGCGGTCGGGCGACTTGAAGTCGGTCCGGGCGACGAAGTCCCGCACGTAGCGGGGGGCCATGCTGAACGTGTTCGGCATGACCTCGGACAGGTAGGTCGCGCTCTTGCCGTGGAGGATCCCGGTGATCGCCGCGGCGAGGAACCGGTCGACCCGATCGTCGAGGCGCAGCGACGACCGGACGAACAGGAGCTGGGCGAACGTTCGCGGGGCGAAGCACAGGGCGACCTCGACCGGGACCGGCTCGACCGTCGACCCGGCGTCGAGCGGCCCGAGGCCGCTGCCCGCGGCCGGCACCCGGTGCCCCTCCGGACCGGGCGCAGCCGATGACGCGGAGCGCGAGCGTCAGCCACGATCGGCCTCGCCGGCCCAGCGCAGGCGGAGCTCCGTCAGGCGGGTCTGCGCCTCGGCCTGCGGGGCCGGGTCGACCTTCGACGCGGTCAGCAGGTGGGCGAACGGATTGAGGTCGTTGCCGACCCCGATCCGGCCTTCCGCGCACGCCTGGAGCGGGGTGGTGCCGCGGCCGCTGAACGGATCGAGGACGACGTCGCCAGGTCGCGAGTAGCGGGCGATGAACGCGTGGGTCAGGGCGGCCGGGAAGCTCGCCAGGTAGGAGCACATGGGGTGGAGCGCGGTGGCCCCACAGCCGCTGCTGGTCCTTCCACTCCGGCGCGATCGGCAGCGCGGGCAGCTCGCGCGGCGCGAGGCCCGGCAGGTCGAGGGCGAGCTGGGCACTCCGCCGATGGGCTGACGACGGGCGGCACGACGGTTGTGGCTGGCGCGATCGACCGGAGCGACTCGGCCGAGTCTGAGCGAGCGGGCAAGGGCAGACCCGATCCTTTGCGTTTCACGATACGGTCCCGGTCGGCCGACGGGTCGCGGAGCATAGCACGGGAGTCCGGCGATTCAAGTGGTCCGATCGGCCCACCCCTGCCAGCCGGCCCTTGGCTCGAACCGGGCGCCGTCGTACCCTAGCGCGGAGTCCGAGGCTGTGTGCGGAACCGCGCCGGTCGGAACCGGGCTCGGAGGACGGCGTCCCTGCCGCCCTCCGCGCCCGGGGTGTCCGGCGAGGGCCCGTCCCCACCGTCCGGTACTGCCGGCGAAGAGGCCACCAGGACTCATCGGGCCGCCGCTCGTTCGAACCGATCGTTCGGCGGCGGCCCAGCCGTTCCCGCTCACGGGCCGTCGCGGATCTGCTCGTCTCGACTCCGTCCCGGCTAGATCGTCGAACCCGCCGTCGCCTTGACCCGTCCTGCGCGATCGGCTAGAAGAAGGCCGATGGTCGCGCACCGGGTCGTCATCGTCGGCGGCGGGTTCGGCGGGCTGTACGCGGCGCGCGGGCTCGGCGGGACCCGCGCCTGAACGTCACGCTCGTCGACCGCCGGAACTACCACCTGTTCCAGCCGCTGCTCTACCAGGTCGCGACCGGGCGCCCTGGCGCCGGGCGAGATCGCCCAGCCGCTGCGCTCGATCCTGCGCCGCAACACGAACACGACGGTGCTGCTCGGCGAGGCCGTCGGCGATCGACCCGGAGCGGCGCGAGGTCGCTGCTCTCCGACGGCGGCCCGATCCCGTACGACACCCTGATCGTCGCGACCGGGCGCCCGCCACTCGTACTTCGGCCACGACGACTGGGCCGCGATCGCGCCGGGCCTCAAGTCGATCGACGACGCGACCGAGATCCGGCGCCGGATCCTGATCGCGTTCGAGGCGGCCGAGCGCGAGCACGACCCGGAGCGTCGGGCCGAGTGGATGACGTTCGTGCGTCGTCGGCGGCGGCCCGACCGGGGTCGAGCTGGCGGGCGCACTCGGCGAGATCGCCCACGACACGCTCCGCCGCGACTTCCGATCGATCCGCCCGCCCGACGCCCGGATCATCCTCATCGAGGCGATGGATCGGATCCTGCCGACCTACCCACCCGATCGCTCGCGCTCGGCGCCAGCGGCAGCTCGAGCGGCTCGGCGTCGATCGTGCGGACGCGGACCAGGGTCGTCTACATCGACGACAGCTGCGTCCGGGTCGACGGCCGACGGCGGCGAGCGAGCAGATCCCGGCCCGGACCGTCCTGTGGGCGGCGGGCGTGCAGGCGTCGATCTTCGCGCAGGCCGTCGGCCGCGGCGACCGGCGCCGAGACGGACCGGGCGGGCCGGATCGTCGTCCGCCCGGACCTGACGATCCCCGGCCACCCCGAGATCTTCGTCATCGGCGACGCCGCGATCCAGCCGTGGAAGCCGGACCGGCCGGTGCCGGGCGTGGCGCAGGGCGGGATCCAGGGCGGCACGTACGCCGCGGCGGCGATCCGTCGACGGCTGTCCGGCGAGGCCGCACCCGCCGTTCCGCTACCGCGACAGCGGCGACGTCGCGGTCATCGGGCGGCTGGCCGGGCGTGACGAACATCCCGTGGCTCGGGCCGTTCGGCCGGCAGGGCGGCTTCACCGCCTGGCTGCTCTGGCTCGGGATCCACATCATCTACCTGATCGGGTTCGCGAACCGGATCGTCGTGATCGTCGCGCTGGGCGTGGAGCTTCCTGACCCACGGCCGTGGGTCGCGGCTGATCACCGGGTCAGCCGCTCGTTGCCGCCGATCGCCGAGCCGGAGCCGCCCAGTCATCGGGAGGGTGGGTAGGCGGCGCGCGGGTTAGGATCGTGGCCTGCCGATCATCCGCCGGGAAGGTCGAATGCCAAAGGTCCTCAAGCTCGCTCGCCTCGCAACTCTGCCCGAGACGCGCAACCTGATCCGTGGCAGCGGCACGCTCGGCGACCCTCCGCGAGGTGGCGCAGCGAGCCCGGACGGATCGCGCCGGCCTGGTCCGCGACCTCCGGAAGCCGGCGGTGGCGCGCGAACTCATCCGCGGCGCGGCGACCCATCCGGCGACACGGGAGCTGGCGACCGCAGGTTGGATCCTGGTCCCCAGCCGCTACGTTCCCGCCGGCTGGGTCGCCATGTGGGCGGCGCGCGAGGCCTACCGCCGCTACGCGGATCCCGTGGCCGAGCTGATCGACGCCCGGTTCTTCGGTCCGCCGCGACCGATGAAGAACGTGACTCCCGATCCGGTCGCGGACGATCATCCGTCCGAACCGCAGCGCGGGCCTGAGCCGCGACCTCGGCCTTGACGGGCGACCCCGGGCGAGGCGTCAGCCCGCTGGTTCTGCCTCCAACAGCGGCGCAAGACGGAAGATCTGGCGGCGTCCCGACAGGCCCTTGAGCTCGTGCGCCCCGGCGTCTTCGAGGACGAGCCCGGAGCCCTCGAGGAGGTCGCTCGTCGTCGACGAGACGAAGACCTCATTGGGCCCGGCCAGCGACATCACTCGCGCGGCCGCGTGGACGGCGACCCCGCGGACATCGCTGCCGACGAACTCGACCTCGCCCGTATGGATGCCCACCCGAATCGACAGGCCCAGCGCCTGGGCCGAGCGGACCATCGCGGCTCCGCAGCGGACGGCCTTCGTCGCGCCGTCGAACACCGCCAGGAACCCGTCGCCGGTCGTCTTCAGCTCGCGACCTCGGAAGCGGTTCAGGTCGTCACGCAGGCGGCTGTTGTGACGGCGCAGCAGCTCGTGCCAGGAGTCGTCGCCCATCGCCTGGAGTCGGGCCGTCGAGTTCGACGATATCGGTGAAGAGCACGGTTGCGAGGACACGCTCGCCGGGCCCCTCCGGTGCGATCCCCACGATCCGGGCGCTCGTCCACTCGACGGTCACCCACGGTTCCTCGCCGACCACCCAGGCGTCGTGACCCGGCGGGATCTCGAAGATGGAGTCCGGCGGGATGTCGATTGCGTCGCCGTCGTCCATGACGACGTGGAGCAACCCCGAGACCGAATGGCCGAGGTGATGGATCTGGCAGCTCCGGGTGCCCATGATCGGGGCGAGGTCGACCGACCAGCGCCAGCCGGGGCTCCAGCTCGACCGCCCTACCGTCGCGTCGTCAAGGCTGACGACCTCCGCTCGACCCTTCGGGAACGTACGGATCTCGTCCGGGCTGGCGAAGCTCTTGGACTGGAGACGGGGCATGTGAGTTGCGCCTTCCCGATTCGAGCCTGCTGCGTGTTGCACGCGCCCCGATCGTACCTCCGGAGCCGGGTCGCACGGCCGACGATCGACTGACCGTCGCGCGAGGGCGCAGTCCGTCGGCCCCACCAGTCTGGTTCCAATGGCAGGGGCGCCGAGTCGTCTCGCAAGCGCAGGATCGTGTTAGCGGCGAACGGAGGGCAACCAAGGATGATGGATCGCTGGGACATGATGAATGGCTGGAACGGGACGGCCGAGTTGACCATGCTCGTGGGCATCCTGGTCGTAGCGATCGTCGTCCTGATCGGCTTCTGGCTGATCATTCGGTCGACTCAAGGTGCGCACCCAGCTGGCCCGACGGCAATGGACATCCTGCGCGAGCGATACGCGCGCGGGGAGATCACCAAGGACGAGTTCGAGACCGCCAGGCGCACGCTCGGCGGTTAGTCCTGACGAACGGCAATGCCGCCCGCGCTGACGCATCTGTCGCGACTCGCGCGCTGGTATCGCGACCCTCCCGCTGGCCCCGACCCGGGTTGCAACGCCGTGTCATGATACTCCCAGGGAGTATGCGACCGGAGTTCGCGCCGGATGGACCACGGAGCCCACAACCAGCATCCCGGGACAGGCGCCGCCCGCCCTGACACCAGGCACGATCGCCACGAGGGTCACTCGGTGGCGATGTTTCGCGACCGGTTCTGGCTGAGCCTCGCGCTCTCGATCCCCGTCCTCATCTGGAGCGGCGACCCGCAGGACTGGCTCGGCTACACCGCGCCGACGTTCCCGGGCTCCGCCCTCATCCCGCCGCTCTTCGGAACGATCGTCTTCCTCTACGGCGGCCTGGTCTTCCTCCGAGGCGGTCGGTCGGAGCTGGCCGCCCGCCGGCCCGGGATGATGACCCTGATCTCGCTCGCGATCATCGTCGCGTTCGTCACGAGCTGGGCCGGCACGCTCGGATGGTTCGAGGTCGAGATCTGGTGGGAGCTCGCGACCCTCATTACGATCATGCTGCTCGGCCACTGGCTCGAGATGCGCTCGATCGCGCAGGCTCGCGGCGCCCTGTCGGCCCTCGCCGACCTGTTGCCGGACACTGCCGAGCGGGTGACCGCGAGCGGCGCAGAGACCGTCCCGCTCATCGCGCTGGGAGTCGACGACATCGTCCTCGTCCGCCCTGGAGCCCGCGTCCCGGCCGACGGAGTCGTGGTCGACGGCGCCGCCGACGTCGATGAGTCGATGATCACCGGTGAGTCACGGTCGGTCTCGAAAGAGCCTGGTGACAACGTCGTGGCGGGGACCGTCGCCGCCGGTGGCAGCCTCCGCGTTCGCGTCACCGCGGTCGGGGAGGAGACCGCGCTGTCGGGGATCATGCGGATGGTGGCCGCCGCGCAGGCCTCGGGATCGCGGGCACAGGCGCTGGCGGATCGCGCGGCGGCGATCCTGTTCTACGTGGCGCTCGCCGCCGGTTTGGTGACTCTTGCGTTCTGGTGGCTCCAGGGCGACCCAGAAGGCGCCCTCGTCCGGACGGCGACGGTGCTCGTGATCGCGTGTCCGCACGCCCTGGGGCTGGCCATCCCGCTCGTGATCGCGATCAGCACCTCGCTCGGCGCACGGAACGGCCTGCTCGTGAAGGATCGGATCGCCCTCGAGCGAGCGCGCGATATCGAGTTGGTCGTCTTCGACAAGACCGGGACCCTGACCAGGGGACAGCCGGTGGTTGCAGCCGTCGCTGCCGTCGGCGGCGACGACGCAGGGCTCATCCGGCTCGCCGCGTCGGTCGAGGCCGACTCGGAGCACGCCCTGGCCCGTGCGATCGTCGTCGAGGCCGAGCGGCGCGGGGTAGCAGCGGCGATCGCCACCGACTTCGAGGCGTCGGCCGGCCGGGGCGCTCGAGCCACCGTCTCCGGTCGGACCGTCGAAGTTGGTGGGCCGCGTCTCCTCGCAGACCTTGGTCTCGAGCCCCTCCCTGCCACGGCCGCCTGGGCGGGCGCCGGCCAGACCGTTCTGCATGTCGTCGCCGATGGGCGCGTCGTCGGTGCCCTGGCCATCGAGGATGAGATCCGGCCGGAGTCGGCCGAGGCAATCGCCGACCTCCACCGAATGAAGATCAAGGTTGCGATGATCACCGGCGACAGCCAGGCCGTCGCCGAATCGGTCGCTCGTCGGCTCGGGATCGACGAGGTGGCGGCGCAGGTCCTGCCGGGCGACAAGGCTGCCGCGGTCAAGCGCTTCCAGCAGGGTGGACGCACGGTGGCAATGGTCGGCGATGGCGTCAACGACGCGCCCGCACTGGCGACCGCGGACGTCGGGATCGCGATCGGGGCGGGAACCGACGTCGCCGTCGAGGCGGCCGGGATCGTCCTCGTCCGGAGCGACCCGCGCGACGTCGTCGGCGCGATCCGACTGTCCCGGGCAACCTACTCGAAGATGCGTCAGAACCTCGCCTGGGCGACCGGCTACAACCTCGTTGCGATCCCGGTCGCCGCCGGGATCCTTGCGCCGTGGGGGATCGACCTGTCGATGGCGGTCGGCGCGGTCGCCATGAGCGCTTCCACGATCATCGTCGCCGCGAACGCCCAGCTGCTCCGCCGGCTCCGGCTCCGCCCGTCGTTGCTTGAGATTCGCGCCGGCGAGACCCTGGCTTGATGATGCCCACCACCAGCCCCGCGCTGACGTCTGTCAGGACGCACTGGCTGCGGGTCGCGGCCTGGTACCTCGAGTACGGCTCGCTCGTCCGCCGGGTGGGCAACGTGCTCCTGTTCCTGTGGTTCGTCTGGCAGACCTATGCCCGGATCTCGTTCTTCGTGCGGCTCAACTTCCCGTTGGGGATCGACGCCACGATCTACTACCGGGGCGTCGTTGCGTGGCTCGACGGCTCAGATCCCTGGGCGGCTTCTTTGTCGGTCAATGGCTATGCCTACCACTACGCGGGGTCGCCCGTCACCACCGTACTGATGGCCCCCGCGAGCCTGCTCGGGGAGCAGCTGTTCACGTACTGCTGGCTTGGGCTCACCCTGGCGGCGACCGTGTGGACCCTTCGTCGTCTCCATTTCCCGTTGTGGTGGCTGCTGTTCCCGCCGATCGCCGAGGGCCTGTTCTCGGGGAACCCGCAGCTGGTCGTCCTGGCCCTGCTCGTGGCGAACAACTCGGTCGCGTCCGCCCTGGCGACCGGGCTCAAGGTCTACGCCTTCATCCCGCTGTTCGGCGAGACCCGCTGGCGGCAGATCGGCATCGCGGTGCTGTTCAACGCGGCCACGATCCTCGTGGCCCCCGGGCTCTGGCTCGACTACCTGCGGGAGCTGGGCTCGATCTCCAGCCGACTCGAGGTCGAGTCGCTCCAGGGCCTGTCGGCCTTCTACCACCCGATGTTGCTCGCGATCTGCATCGTGGCGCTCGTACTCGCTCGCTCTGCGCGATCGGCGGGCGGCGGGCTGGCTGGCGGTGCCCGCGATCTGGCCGTCGAGCCAGTTCCACTATTCGACGATGGCCCTGCCGGTGATGTCGCCGCTGCTGGCCGTCCTGCTGGCCTACCCGTACCTGCAACTGCCACCGGTGGCGATCGTGCTCGACATCGTCCGCCGGCTCGTAAAGCCATCGATCATGCGTGTCCTGACCACGCCGGGACCGCCGGCCGAGGGCCAGGAGCGAGCCCAGGCACCATCCGGATGACCATCCTGCCGCGCGTGTTCGGACTTGTCCGTCAGAATGCGCGGGGTGGGCCGTCATGTTCGTCCGTGAGCTGAACAGCCCTTCTCGTCCCCGTAGCTCAGTGGACAGAGCAACCGCCTTCTAAGCGGAAGGTCGCAGGTTCGAATCCTGCCGGGGACGCCAATCCAGCCCAGACGCTCCGAGCAGCGTTCGTCGACGCGGCCCAGAACGAGACGGCCCGATCCAGCCGCTGAACGACGATCTCGCGCTGTTCAGGCCCCGGGCGCCGCGATCGTTTGTGCAGGCCCAGGACGCTCGGTCACGAGATCGACGTCCGCGAGCACCCGGACCCGGGTGGCCAGCAGGTACGCGATCACGTAGAGGCAGGCGACCACGAACAGCAGTGAGCGGTAGCCGGCCAGCAGGGCGAGGTACTCGAAGACGCCACCGGCGAGCGCGCCGAGGAGATTGCTGGCGAACGACATGTCGGCGGTCTTGGTCTCCCGGAACGAGTGGCTGAACACGAGGTTGGCGAAGAACACGGGAGCGAACGCCACCGCAGCCGCGACACCGTAGCGGAGCGCCGGCGGGTCGAGCAGCAGCGATTCGGGCGGGAGGAGGGAGGCGACCGTGAGGGCCCCGAACAGGCCCACGTAAAGGAGTCCCGGGCGGCGGATCGGCCAGCGCCAGTTGACCAGGATGGCGAGGAGGACGGACGCCAGGATCGCGAAGAACGTCAGCGCGTTGACGAGCCAGGTCGTCCCGAACAGCAGGCTGAAGCTGACGAGGCTCCGGGTCTCGAGCAACAGGAAGGCCATCCCCAGCACGAAGAAGTGCGGGCTGAACCGGCGGATCGGGGTGTCGGTCGCGCGGGCCGCGCCGACCACGGCGAGTGGCGGCGAAGACGAGGACGAAGGCCAGCGCCGCGAGGTAGTACGGCGCGACATCGGGAACGCGCAGGTAGAGGAACGGCCAGTCGTCGGTCGCCGGCCGTGGATCCGGCACGCCCGCCGTCGGCACCGGATCGACCCGGTCGCCGGGTGGCGGACCGCCGGCCAGGGCGGCGACCGCGGGACCGCTCGCGAGCGCCGCCTGGACGCCACCGTACAGCCGCAGGAGCGGGGCATAGCCGAAGGCATCCCGGAGCATCGTGTCGAGCTTGGCCACGAGCCACGGCTCGCGGTAGTAGTTGTAGAGGACGAACACGCCGTTCGGGCCGAGGTGGTCGCGGACGCTCCGGAACGCCTCCTCGGTGAACAGGAACGACTCGAGGCGGACGTTCGCCGTCGTGCGACACCAGCGTGAGCGAATCGGGCAGCGCGAAGACGACGAGGTCGTAGCGGTCGGTCGAGTTCCTGAGGAACGCCCGGCCGTCGTTGATGTGGACGGTCACCCGCGGATCCTAGTAGGGATGGTCAGGGTGGACCTCGGCGCCGATCGCCTGGATCGCCGGGTCGATCTCGACCGCGTCGACATGACCCGCGCCCCGGGCAAGGGCGAGCGCGGCGTCCGTCCCGCTGCCCGCGCCGACGACCAGGACGTTCTGGTAGGTCCGGCCCGGGAACCACTCGTAGATCTGGTCGTAGAACGGCTCCTTGGGGCAGGGCCCGTCGACGACCGGGTGGAGCGCCTGGTGCGGGATGCCGTTGACGTTGACGTTGACGATCCCGCACGCGTCGGCGTATTGGCTGATCCGGTAGTAGGGCGACCAGATGTCGCCGCTACCCGCCTGGCCGACGAGGAGACCGAGCACGCCGATCGTGGCCGCGCCGTTGACGAGGGTCGCGGGCGTGATCCCGGCGCCCAGCGCCAGCAGCATCAGGAGCAGCGCGACGACGCCGAACCAGGCGAGCGGGTTCGTGCCGGCGGCGCACAGCACGGTGAACAGGGCGATCCCGAGTCATCGACCCCACGATGTCGATCGCATAGGCGCGCAACGGGGGCATGCTTCGCAGGAGCGGGCCGAGGGGCAGCGCCAGGGCGGCCATCGCGGCCGTCACGAGCACGAACACGAGCGGCAGGACCAGGAAGTTGACGTCGGCGGCGCCGTTCTCGGCGAGGCCGAAGAACAGCTCGTCCTGGGAGCGGATCTGGACGTTGAGCTGGACGTTCAGGATGAGCGCGACGATCGCGAACAGCAGGACGGCGAACGGCGGGCGGGACGAGCGGCTCGTCCGCCGGCCGAGCAGGATCCCGAGACCGATCCCAAGGAAGCTCGCCATGAGCAGGAAGTTCGAGAAGAAGCCGATGTAGCGGACCGTCGCCGGGATCCAGCGGATCAGCAGGAGCTCGACGAACAGCAGCGTCGCACTGGTCAGGTAGAGCCGGACCGGTCCGCTCGCGAGCGGGGTCAGGGCGGGGACGATGGTTCGGCCGCGAGAGGTCATCCGCGGGAGGCTATCGGGCGCCCGGGGCACCTTCAAGCCGTACGAAGGGCGCCCACGATGCGACTTCTGGGGCACCGCCTGGCCAACCGCGCCCCGAGCCCCCCGTCGGTCAGGCCGGGCGGGTCAACCCCCGCAGGTGGTTCGATCGCGCGGTTCCACCCGGTAGATCGAGCGGGTAGTGGCGGCCGACGGTCCACCGGCTGCGACCGGGACCGTGGTGAGCGAAGTCAGCACGTAGTCCCGGGTCAACGTCTGCAGGTCGCGCGGGTCGAGCCGGAGGACGTACACGGGTCGCTCGCAGACGAGCGACGCGATCCGCGCCTCGCGAGTTCCCCAGCCCTCGTAGACGATGTTCGTGTCATCGACGATCAGGAGGTCCGGCCGCGCGACCCTCGACGAACTTGGCATGCCACAGCGGGGTGGAGGCATCCCAGTACGACAGGATCGCCGCGTCGGCCGGCAACGCCGCGAGGGCCGCGTCGACGTAGGCATCGCCTGACTGGTCGTCGCTCCGATCGGCGGCAGTGAAGTTCAGCCCGGCCAGGGCCAGCGCGAGACACGAGCGCGATCAGGCCGACGGTGGCGCCGACCGCGCGCTCGAGGCGCAGGTCGGTCTGGCCGAGCCGCCGGACGATCCGGGTCGCGCCACGAGCGATCCACTCCAGCGCGACGGTCGCGCCGATCGCGATGATCAGCCACGGCACGAGCAGGTAGTGCTCGAGGCGGAGGTAGTTCGCCCAGACGTACGCGCCGCTGACGATGATCGCGACACAGAGCGAGCCCGAATGCCGTCCGGCGGCACGAGGAGGACCCGATCCCGATCAGGCCGAGGACCGGGAAGACCGCCGTCGCCTCGGGCCAGCGCGAGGTCGCGCAGCGCGCCGAGCGACTCGATGAACACCCCGGGGCCCTTCGCTGCGAGGAAGTCGAACTGGTCCGCGGAACTGGCGCCCGCTGACCAGCCACCAGAGCCCGTCGAGCGTCGTCGGGTGGTTGTACGGGAGCGGCGGCGTACGCGCTCGCCGCGAGCGGGATGTAGGCGTAGACCGACAGTCCGGCCGAGGACGGCCAGCAGGCCGGGCACGACGATCCACGGCCGCGCGAGCAGCTCGCGCCGCCCGACCCAGGCGACGAAGACGGACGACGAACGGCGCCACGAACAGCGGTGAGCAGGTGGTTGCCGAGCGCGAGACCGACGAGCAGGCCCCCGAGCACGAGGTCGACGCGGCCGTCGGCGCGCCGGCCCAGACGAGGGCCCGATGGATGAGCAGTGCGCACAGGAGCAGATGGAGCGGGTTGACCTCGGCGACGGTGGCTGCCGCCCAGACGGTCCCGACCGCGCCCAGGCGCGAGCGCCGCCGGCGATGGCCAGGATCGGCCGGACCCCAAGTCGTCCGGCGATCGCGCAGACCGTCGCCAGGGCGCCCGCAACGAGCACCGCCGACAGCAGGTTCAGCCGGAACGCGACCGACCCGATCGGGACGAGCTGGGCGAGCCAGCCCAGCAGGACATACGTCGGGTAGCCCGTCGGATGGGCGACCCCGAGCACGTGCGACACGGTCTGCATCTCGCCCCAGTCGCCAAACGCGATGCCGGGCAGGAGCGTCCGCAGGTACACGAGCAGCGAGACGAGGCCGACGATCGACGGCGCGAGCCAGGCCAGCCACGATCGGGCCGGGGACGACGAGCTCAGCACGGCCGTGCCCGCATCGTCGGGCCCGTCCGCTGGGTCGGGCGGCATCAGCGCATGGTAGCCGTGTCCGACCGAACGCCAGTCCGGACGAAGCGTGCGATAGTGAAGCTGGATCGGGGCCGGTCCGGACGAGGCCAGCGATCGAACGACGGGGCCGGCGATCGAACGACGGGGAGGACACCATGCGACGCGTGATCGGACTGCTCGGCGTGCTCTCGCTTGTTGGCTTGGCCGCTCCGGCCCTCGCGGCCATGCGCGAGAAGACGCGCAGGGCGAGCGACGGCCGGGACACGTTCGACGAAACGGCCGACGAGCTCGACATCGCGGCGATCTTCGACTCGCTCGACGTCGTCAGTCGATCGGCCGCCTTCCGCGGCGGGGACGTCACCGCCTGGTACGGCGGAGGGACGCTCGACCTGCGTCAGGCGACGCTCGATCCGGACGGCGCCGAGCTGCGCGTCCGGGCAATGTTCGGCGGTCTCGAGATCGCCGTTCCCACGACCTGGCCGGTCGAGGTCCACAGCCGCGCGCTCCTCGCAGGAGCGGGTGACGCGCGGGATCCTGACGACGTCGATCCGAGCCTGCCGACGCTCGTAATCGACGCGCAGGCGATCTTCGGCGGCGTGGCGATCGTCGGCGTCCCCGATGACTTCCGGCCCGCCCTCGAGGTGGCTCCGGCCGACTGATTCCGGGTCCTCCGGCCGGTGCGCGGACGCGCCAGTGGGATGGGACTCTGGTACGTGGCATTACCGCAACGGATAGCCCAGACGGCGCCTTGACACTATCAGGACCCACGGCGACGATGGCCACACCGATGGGCCTACCGGGTCTCTCGGTCGGGTAACACAGACCCGGGGGTCGCACCACCCCCAAGCCTCCCTCATTGGGAGGACTTCGGACGGAAAGGAGGTGCTGAGAGAGACATGCACGCGGTCCGAGAACGAGTCGTCCCGGGACGACCTCGTCAGCGGCCGACGGAGCAAGGTCAGGGCCTCGTCGAGTATGGACTCATCCTGGTTCTCATCGCCATCGTCGCGATCATCTCCCTGATCTTCCTCGGCGGAACGCTTTCGAACATGATCAGCAACGTAGGCAACTCCGTCTGATCGCCCCCTCCGGCGAACGTCACTGACGCCCTCGTTTGGTCCACCAGGACCGATCGGGGGCGTCGGCGTTTCCGGGTCCACGACCGGCGGTTCGGGGCGGTCTGGTACCCCCAGATGGGACCAACGTACGGCTTGGCGCTGGGGCGCCCGCACCCATACGCTCCCCCAGCAGCCGGCCGGAGTCCACCCGTCGCATCCGGACGGGCATGAATATGGCCGGAAGACGCTTAGACGAGGCTGAACGAACCATGGCATCGATGGCCATCAACGAACTCGGGCCGATGCTCACCGCGAGCGAGGTCGCCGACATGCTCCACCTTCACGTCAACACCGTGAAGCGCCTGGGGGATCGCGGCGAGCTTCCGTTCTATCGCGTCTGCAAGCGGGGCGATCGACGCTTCCGCTACGAAGACGTGATGAATTTCCTGGCCCGCAACCGCTAAGGCCCCGACCGCGCCCAACCCGGCCCACGCGGTCCATCGCTCCAGCCTCTTCCGAGAGCGCCCGCCGACCGGCGGGCGCTTGCTGCTGTCCGGCCCTCAGACCTTGCCCAGGGCGTCCCAGAAGATCCCCAGCGCCTCGTCGACCTCGGCCGCCGAAGCGTCGATCGGGGGAATCCAGCGGACGACCTGGTGGGCCGGTCCGCACGAGAGCACGAGCAGGCCGTCGTCGGCGCACTGGGCGAGGAGGGCCTCGACAGTGTCCCCGTCCGGCTCGCGAGTGGCCCGATCGGTGACGAACTCGACGCCGATCATGAGGCCCAGCCCACGCACGTCGCCGATCCGGGCGTCCTCGGCCCGGAAGCGCTCGAGACCGCCCAGGAGCTGATCGCCCCGGGCCGCCGCATTCGCGATGAGTCCCTCCCGCTCGATCGTCTCGAGGACCGCGATCCCCGCCGCGCAGGCGACCGGGTTGCCGCCGTAGGTCGACCCGTGGGCGCTCTTGCCCCATCGTTCCTGGAGCTCGCGCCGGGTGGCGAGCGCCGAGAGCGGCAGCCCATTGGCGATGGCCTTCGCGATGCACACCGCGTCCGGGACGATCCCGGCGTGCTCGAACGCCCACATCCGGCCGGTCCGGGCGTAGCCGGTCTGGACCTCGTCGGCGATCAGCAGGATCCCGTGCTCGTCGCAGAACGCGCGCAGCTCGCGCAGGAACCCGAATGGCGCGGGCTGGTAGCCGCCCTCGCCCTGGATCGGCTCGATCAGGATTGCCGCGACGCTGGTCGCCGGCACGATCGTCGACGTCAGGCGGTACAGCGCGTCCATGCAGGTCCGTGTTGCCAGCTCCTCGTCGCCGCCGAAGTCGCGGTAGACCGCCGGGAACGGAGTCAGGTAGACCGCCGGCAGGAGTGGCTCGTAGCCCGCCCGGTAGTTCAGGCTGGAGCTCGTGACCGAGGCCGCGCCGAACGTCCGACCGTGGAACGCGCCCTGGAACGCGATGATCGCCGGCCGGCCCGTCGCGCGCCGGGCGAGCTTGAGCCCGGCCTCGATCGCCTCCGAGCCCGAGTTGAGGAAGAAGATCGTGTCGATCGGCACGGGCAGCGTCGCGGCCAGCCTGTCGGCCAGCCTGGCTACCGGCTCGCTATACCCAATCGCGCCGGTCGGCCCGATCAGGCGGTCCACCTGGGCGTGGATGGCGGCATTGACCGCGGGGTGGCCGTGGCCGAGCGTCGTCACCGCGATCCCGTTGGCGAAGTCGAGATACGCCTTGCCGGCCGTGTCGTACAGGTGATGGCCCGACCCGTGGCTCCAGCTCCGCTCGAAGTAGCGTCCGAGGACCGGCGAGATGTGGGCCGAGGCGTGCGACGGCGCTGTTTCGAGCGTCTGGGGTTCGTCCATGCTGCCGGAGTATATGGGGGCTCGAGCGTCGCGTTGGGACCGGCGCGGCAGACGAGGGTCCGCGGATCGGTCAGTCCCAGCTGCGAGGATCGGTCAGGCCGAGCTCCGCGTTGAGCCGCTGGGCGACTGCCCACGACCCACGGGTCTGGTTGCAGAGCACGACGATCGTGGTGGCGGCTGCGAGGTGATGCGATACGCGGGTCGACACCCCTGGATCGGATCCGCCGTGCCCGACGATCGTGACCTGGCCGTGCTCGACGACGAGCTCGCAGCCGTAGCCGTACTGCATCACGTCGTCCGACGGCGGCCCCTGTGGAGGTCATCATCGCGGCGACCATGGTCGGTGAGAGCAACCGACCGGCCAGCAGCGCGTCGACCAACCGGGCAAGGTCATCGGCCGTCGAGATCAGGCCGCCATCGGGCATCACGGCGACCGGGACGCTGAACGTGTTGGCGAGCCAGGTTCCGTACGGGTCATCGCTCGTGAGATAGCCCGTGGCGAGGCGGGCGGGCTCCTCGTCGAGGCCCTCGAGCCCCGAGTCGACCATGCCGGCGACCGCCAGCACCTCCTCGGCCACGACGTCGGCGAAGCCGCGACCGGTGACCGCCTCAATGACCAGCCCGGCCAGGACGAAGTTCGCATCGGTGTAACGGAACTCCGTGCCCGGGGCCGAGATCGCCGGGAGCGTGGCGAACAGCGGCAGCAGGTCGGCCGCACGGCGGACGCGATAGGTCGGGATCCGATCCCAGCACGCCGAGAACGACTCCCAGCCCTGGTCGCCGTCGTCGTGGTAGTCGGCGAGCCCGGAGGTGTGCGACAGCAGGTGATGGAGGGTGTGCTCGGATGTCATGGCGGCCGGCCGCCACTCCGCCGGAAGGATCCCGATCAGCGGCTGGTCAAGACGGACCAGGCCGCGCTCGACCAGGCGCAGGGCTGCCGTCGCGGTCACCAGCTTCGTCACAGACGCCACCGCGAACCGGGTCCGTCCGGTCACGGCGACGCCGTGGCCGCGATGGGCGAGACCGCCGGCATAGGAGAAGACCGGCAAGCCGTCGCGCCACACGAGCGCGACCCCGCTGAACTCGTGGTCGGCCGTCTGGCGGTCGAGCCAGGCGCGGAGCGCGTCCTCGTCCATGACCGTCATCTTGACGGCCTGGCGCGGTGGCAGAATGGCGACGCCGACGCCGAGGGTCGCGATCGACCCGTCTCGAGGGACTGCCCACTCGTGATCGACTTCTCGCTGACCGACGAACAACGCCTCGTCCAGCAGTCAGCCCGCGCGTTCGTCGAGGCCGAGATCCTGCCCCACATCCGGGAGTGGGACGAGAAAGGCGAGGTCCACCCGGAGGTCTTCGAGCGGATGGGCGCGCTCGGCTTCCTCGGGGCGCCGATCCCCGAGGCGTACGGCGGGGCCGGGATGGACTACATCAGCTTCGCGCTGCTGTGCGAGGAGCTCGAGCGAGGCGACACCGCGTTCCGGGTCGTCCAGAGTGTCCACGTGGGGCTGAACTCGCTCACCCTCCTCCAATGGGGAACGGAGGTCCAGCGCCAGCGCTACCTCGTGCCCCAGGCGCGCGGCGAGAAACTGGCCACGTTCGGGTTGACCGAGCCCGGCGTCGGGACTGATGCCGGGGCGCTCCAGACCACGGCCCGACGCGAAGGTGACGTCTACGTCCTGAACGGCCAGAAGATCTGGATCAGCCTGGCCGATCTTGCGGACCACTTCCTGGTCTTCGCCACGGTCGACAGAACGATGAAGCACAAGGGCGTGACCGCGTTCATCGTCGAGCGAGGGTTCAAGGGGCTGTCCACGGGCACCCTCCACGGCAAGCTCGGTATCCGGGCCGGCAATACCGGCCTGGTCAACCTCGACGGCTGCGAGGTGCCGGCCGACAACCGGCTGGGCGAGGAAGGGGAGGGCTTCCTCATCGCGATGAGCGCGATCGACCAGGGTCGGTACACGGTCGCGGCCGGCGCCGTCGGGCTCGCCCAGGCCTGCCTCGACGCGAGCCTGGCCTACGCCCACGAGCGCGAGACGTTCGGCCAGGAGATCGGCCGCCACCAGCTCGTCAAGCAGATGATCGCGAACATGGCCAAGGGCACCGAGATCGGGCGGCTCCTCGTGTGGCGCGCTGGCTGGCTCAAGAACCAGGGCCTGCGCAACACCCGCGAGACGAGCCTCGCGAAGTGGCACGCGACCGATCACTCGGTCCAGGCCGCGCTGGACGCGATCCAGATCCACGGGGCGAACGGCTACAGCAACGAGTTCCCGGTCGAGCGCTATCTGCGCAACGCCAAGGCCGCGGTCATCTACGAGGGGACGAGCCAGCTCCACACCCTGATCCAGGCCGACTATGCCCTCGGCTACCGCGAGGACCGACCGCTCCGCTGCGAGCCCTGGCCGGCCCAGGGTTGGGAGCCCGGCGTCCGGGGGCCATGACCGGGCCGGCCGCTCCCGTGGGCTGGAGCGAGGCCGAGCTCGAGACCCTCGCTGTCCTCGCCGAGGCGTTCGTCCCGGGTCAGGCGCCGCGGCGAGCCCTGATGGCGGCCGAGGCGCTCGAGCTCGGCCTCGACCCCGACCAGGTCCGCCAGCTCCGATTGGCACTCCGTCTGCTCGAGTCGCGCCCGGCGAACCTCGTCCTCGCCGGCCGGCCGGTCCGCCTGAGCGACCTCGACGCCGCGTCGCTCGACCAGTACCTGCTCGCCTGGGGTCGCTCGCGGCTGGCCCTGCGCCGATCGGCCTTCCAGGCCTTCCGGCGTCTGCTCAGCTTCCTGGCCTACGCCGACCCTGGCGACGATGGCAACCCGAATCCCCACCTGGAGGCGATCGGCTACGTCCAGGACGACCCAGGGATGACGGCCGACCCGACGCCGATCGAGCCGCTCCCGCTGCCCGCGCCGGGCGAGGCTGGCGAGCTGCTGGCGCTGGAAGCCGACGTCGTCATCGTTGGATCCGGGGCCGCGGGCGGGGTGATGGCCCGCGCGCTGGCCGAGGCCGGACGATCGGTCGTCGTCGTCGAAGCCGGCCCGTTCGTGCCCGAGCCCGAGATGCCCCGCTCCGAGCTCGACGGCTTCGACCGGCTCTACCTCGACCACGGTCTGACCGCGACCTGGGATGGCTCGGTGTCGATCCTGGCCGGAGCCGGCGTCGGCGGCGGGACCACCATCAACTGGATGACGACGATCGCGGCACCCGACGCGGTCCGGGCCGGCTGGGCCCGGGCGCACGGGATCGCGGGCTTCGACGGGGCCGAAGGCGACGCCGACTTCGCCGCGCTGTCGACCGAGCTCTCGGCGACCGTCTGCACCGTCCGGCCGCCGAAGGACGATGCCCTCGCCCGCGGCGCCGCGCAGCTCGGCCTCGAGGCGGGCCCGACCGTGCGCGACGCGGTCGACTGCCGAGCGTGCGGGTCATGCCTGTTCGGCTGCCGGGCGGGAGCCAAGCAGTCCGGACTGCGGGCGCACCTCGCCGACGCCTACCGGGCGGGCGCCCGGATCCTGGCCGACGCGCGGGTCGAGCGGGTGCTCATCGAAGGCGGCCGGGCGGCCGGCGTGGAGGCGACCATCGGTTGGCAGGCGCCGTCGGCCCGGGCCATTGCCGCCGGGATCGCTGCGCTCGAGCGCCGGACCGTGGTGGTCCGCGCCCGCCAGGTCGTGCTGGCGGCCGGGGGGCTGCGCACGCCGGTCATCCTCGAGCGGTCCGGGGTCCGCCACCGGGCGCTCGGGCGGTACCTCCTGCTCCAGCCCGTGTCGGTGCTCGCAGGCATTTTCCCGGAGCCGATCGACATGTGGCGCGGGCCGCTGCAGGCGACCCGCTCGCTGGCCTACGTCGATGCGGTCCATGGTCGGAACGGCTACGTCGTCGAATCCGCCCCAGGTCATCCCGGGCTGATCGCCCTGGCCCTGCCATGGGAGGGGCAGGGACCGAGCGCGGCGCTCCTGGGCCGGGTCCGGTACGTCGCGCCGTTCATCGCGATCACCCGCGATGGCGGTACCGGACGGGTCCGGGCGACCCCGTCGGGCGGCGCCCGGATCGACTATCGAGTCGACCGGGTCGGGGTGACCACGCTGCGCCACGGACTGCGTGACGATGGCCCGGATCGCCCGAGCCGCCGGTGCCCGCGAGCTCGTCGCCGCCGGGACGCCAGCAGCGTGGCACCGGGTCGCCGACCACCCGGACGGCGTCGAGCCGCGCGCCTTCGAGGCGTTCGTGGCGCGCCTCGAACGGTTCGACTTCGGACCGAACCGAGGGTCGGTGTTCAGTGCCCACCAGATGGGGACGGCCCGGTTCGGGGTCGACCCGAGGACGCATGCCTGCGACCCGCACGGACGCGTCCGCACCGACGGCTCGGGCCGATGCGACGGGCTGATCCCGGGCCTGTACGTCGCCGACACCTCGCTCTTCCCGACCGCTCTCGGGCTGAACCCGATGCTGACCACGATGGCTCTCGCCCGTCGGGTCAGTCGGACCGTCCTCGGCGAGAGCTGAGCCCTTGGGTCAGCCGGGGGAGATCACCGGAGCGGCCCCGGTCGTCTCGCCCTCGACGGCAGGTTGCGGCTCGTCCGGGCTGCCGGTCGCGCGGCTCCGGGCGGTCACGATGAGCGCCACGGCGAAGATGATGACCGCGCCGGCCAGCACGGTCCGCGGCTCGATCGCCTCGCCCAGGAGGATGCCTGCCAGGATGAAGGCGACGACCGGGTTGACGTAGGCGTACGTCGCGATCTTGGGCAGCGGCGCCACCCGGAGGAGCCAGACGTAGGTCGTGAACCCGACCAGGCTGCCGATCGTCGTCAGGTAGATGCAGCCCGAGCCAGGAACGCGTCGTGACGGCCGCCACGTCGAACGTCACGAGCTCGCCGAACACGATCGAGCCGAGGAGCAGGAGACCCCCGCCGCAGATCATCTGGAGACCGGTCGCGGTCAGCGGTCGACGCGGAAGGATCGCCCGGTGCGACGAGTAGAGCGACCCGGAGCCCCAGCACAGCGGCGACAGGAGCAGGACAAGGATCCCGAACGGGTTGAAGGCCAGTCCACCGCTCGTCCCGACCGGGGCGACGAGGATGACGACCCCGGCCAGCCCGATCGCGATCCCGGCGATCACCGTGAGCGGCAGCCGCTCGCCGAAGAAGACCCGGCCAAGGACGGCGACCCAGACCGGCAGGAGCGCAATGAGGATCGCCGCGATCCCGGCCGGGACGGTCGTCTCGCCGACCGCAACCATGCCCATCCCGCCGAAAAGGAGTGCGCCGCCGACGATGGCCGAGTCGCGCAGCTCTCGTCGGCTCGGGAGCCGCGGCCGCTCATCGAGCGGGACCGAGGGGTCGTTCCGGAGCCGCATGGCAGCGACGGCCTCCCAGCCGAGCAGGACGGCTCCGGCTATGAGGAAGCGGGTCGCCGCCATCAGCAGCGGGGGAATCGTCTCCACGCTGACCCGGATCCCGATGTAGGTCGAGCCCCACACGAAGTAGAGCGTGAGGAGGCCTGCCCAGACGGCGATTGGGCTGGCTGCCGTCCGACGGCGGATCCGGATGTTTGGCTCAGTCGACTGGTCCAAGTCGCCAGCATAGCGGCAGGGACGGCCGGCTGCACGAACCGCCAGGCGCGCTCAGGCCGCCGCCGTGGCCGACGCCGGCCGGCACAGCCGGCACCCGCGATAGCCGGCCCGCTCACCCTCGGCGGCGGAGTGGAAGGTCACCCGGTGCCGGTCCGTCACGCGCCGCGCGGCATGGCACGACGGGAGGCAGTAGATCTTCGTTGTGTCGGAGCCGATGTAGCGGATCCCGGCCCGGGCGAGCGACTCGAGCTCGTCGGGGTCGAGGCCCTCGGACGACAGGATCGTTCGCTTGTTCCCAGGGCCGCCGAGGGAGTAGTTGCCGATGAGGCCGTCGCTGCGGACCACGCGGTGGCACGGGACGATGAGCGGGAACGGGTTGTGGCCGAGTGCCGTTCCGACGGCCCGGACGGCTCTCGGTCGGCCGATCTCGGCGGCGATCCAGCCGTACGGCCGGACTTCGCCGCGCGGGATCTCGAGCGCCTTCGCCCAGACGTCGCGCTCGAAGTCGGTCCGGCCGCGGAGGTCGAGGGCGATCCGGACCCGCCGGTCGCCGGCGAGCCGGTGCTCGATTGCGGCGGCGAGACGCGGCGGAAGGGCGGCGACCCGATGGGCCGGCCGGCCCGACCGGGCGACGTGCTCGCGCTCGAACGCGGGGCCATCCGGCGCCTGCTCGACCGCCGACACGCCGAGCCCGTTGAACGCCACGAAGAGCGGTCCGATCGGCGAGTCGATCGCGGCATAGGCGTCCGCCAGCCCGAGCTCGATGAGGGTCCGCGGTCGGAGCGTCGGCGGGGCGTTCGTCCGGAGCGCAGCGAGCTGCCCGGCGATGGCTTCGTCGTCCGGAAGCTGGACCGACGTGGTCATGACGAGACCTCCTGGAGGCGTGCGGTGGGGAGGGCGTGGGACGAGCCGGCATCGAATCCGGGGCGGCCGTTGGCTTCGGCCTCGGTTCGCCGTTCGGCATCGATCGTTGCCCGGAGCAGGGCGAGGCCACGATGCACCTGGGCCTTGACCGTGCCCTGGGGTCGGTCGAGGGCGATCGCGATGTCGTCGTAGTCGAGGCCGTCGACGTGGCGCAGGACGACCGGCAGCCGGTAGCGCTCAGGCAAGTCCAGCAGGCGGGCGGCCCAGGTCCGACGAGCCTCGCGCACGGCCAACCGGTCCGGTGGGGTGTCCCGCGTCGCGGCGACCGGGTGGTCGAGCTCGTCGAGGAACGTCAGCGATGGCTGAGCACCGGCCGGCGCCCGCCGCTTGATCCGGGTGCGGGCGACGTTCGTGACGATCGTCGCCAGCCACGGATCGAGTCGCAGCGCGCGGATCCGGGTGGCGTCCCACGCGGCGAGCGCCCGATAGGCCCGGATGAACGCGTCCTGGGCAACGTCCTCCGCCTCGGTCGGGTCGCCGAGGATCCGCAGCGCGATCGAGTAGAGCCGGTCCTGGCGGGCGCGAACGAGCTCGTCGAACGCAAGCTCGAGATCGGCGGCGAGCGCAGCGAGGAGGGTCGGTTCGTCCATCACCCGTCAATAACACCCATCCACGGCAGCTGGTTGCATCTGGCTCGGGCGGAGGCGTCCGCCCCGAGCTCGGTCAGGCAGCCGGGGCCATCCGGACCGACACGACCCGTCCGCTCGGTCCGATCGCCTCGATCTCGCCGGTCGGCTGGACGAGGAAGATCCAGACATCCCAGGCGACGTGGCTGACGACGAGCGTCCCGAGCGGGACTCCCGCAGCGTACAGGGCGGACCAGTGGGCCCCGGCGATCCCGGCGGCCCCGAACAGGGTGAAGTTGCCGGTCGTGACGTGGATGCCGCCGTAGGCAGCCGCGGCGAGCGCGGCGCCCGGCCACCGTCCGAACCGACGCATCAGCGCGGACTGGACGAGGCCGCGCCAGAACACCTCCTCGGCCGGGCCGATGACGAGCGCCAGGCGGGTCGCGATCTCCGCCCGCGGGCGGAGGGTCCGGAGCGCGTAAATGTCGCGGATCTGGGCGTCGCCGCCCGGGACGTAGCGTCTCGCGAAGCGGTCGCCGGCGGCAAACGTCAGGTACAGCCCGGTGGCCGACAGCAGGCCGGCGATGATCCGCCACGGTCCGATCCCGACCCTGCGCGACGGGCGGCTGGTCAACAGGGCCCAGCCGCCCAGAACGAGCCCGGTCACCGTCATCCGCTGCCAGAACCGTTCGCGGGGACCGTTGAACGTCGCGCCGAACGCGACCGCCGCGGCCCCGAGTCCGACGGCGAGCGGCAGGCGACCCGGCCGGTCCTCGGGCCGCTGGTCCGCCCCGGACCGCTCGGGGTCAGGCATGCCCGAACCCGGACAGGAGGATCCCGGCCACGAGCATGCCACCGAACGCGAAGTGGAGCTGGGCCGTCCGCAGGTCGATCATCGCGATCGCCCGGGCCTGTCCGCTCGCGCCGAGCTCGGCCGCGCGGATCACCCGGACGAGGTAGGGCAAGGAAGCGATCGCGATCATCGTGGTTGGCGGGATCAGCGAGACGGCCACCGCCAGGCCGAGGCTGATGTAGGCGGCCAGGACGAGCCCCACGTACGAGTAATGAGCCCATTCCCGGCCGACCCGCGAGGACAGGGTCACGATGCCCGCCCGGGTGTCCTCGCTGATGTCGCGCCACTCGTTGCCATGGAGAATCGCCGCCACGAGACAGCCGACCGGGATCGACAGGACCAGCGCGGTCACCGACCAGGCACCGGTGATCGCGAAGTACGAGCCGACGACCATCAGCGGGCCCATCAGGACGAAGACGAGCGGCACGCCGAGCGCATGGAACTTGTACTGGAACGGCGGGGCCGTGTAGAAGTAGCCACCGGCCAGGCCGATCAGGCCGAGAACGATGATCGCCGGGCCACGCAGCGCAACCAGGTACAGGCCGATGAGGATCGCCAGCCCGAAGGCCCCGAAGGCAAGGGCGAACGCTCCACGCTCGGTCAGCCGGCCCTTGACGATGGCGTGGCTGGCGCGCGGGCTGGTGATCGTGTCGATGCCCTGCCGAACGTCGTAGATCTCGTTGACGATGTTGGTGCCGGAGTGGATGAGCATTCCGCCGAGGAGGGCGGCCACGAACGGGGCCCAGGCGAACAGGCCGTCGACCGCCGCAAGCGCGGCGCCGGCCAGGACCGGGATCACCGAGGCCGTGTAGGCGAACGGTCGGAGCACCTCCCAGGTTGCCCCGACGCGGCGGCGAACGACCGACCCGGCGCCGAGCTGACGGTCGTCCGCGAGGCCGACGGCCGTCTCGGGCCGCTCGACTGCGCGGCTCTCGGCCGGTGCCGGCAGGGCGGCGTAGAGCGCGGCCGCGGCGATCAGCTCATCGACCTGGTGATCCTCCTGGAGGACGGGCTGAAGGAGCGGAAGCCCGAGCCCGGCCTCCGCGTGGAATGCCATGGCCTTGGCCGCGACATCCTCTCGGGTGCCGCACAGCATGAACGCGTCGAGGAGCTCGTCCGGGATGAGGTTCCCGGCGGTCGTGTAGTCCTCGGCTCGCCAGGCCGCCGCGATCCGGTCGCGCAGGTCGGCCTCGAAGCCGGCCCGCCGGAGCGAGACATCCGACAGGACCGACATCATGTAGATGACGAACGGCTCTCGCTTTGCCCGATTGAGCGCCTCGCGTCGGGTCTCGTCGACCAGGGAGAGCAGGTAGCCGGCCGTCTCGATATCCGCCGGGTCGCGCCCGGCCTCGGTCGCCGCAGTGCGGAGTCGCTCGAGGATTCCCCGCAGGGACGGGATCGATTCGGCCGGCCGGGCGAGGTAGCCGTCGGCCTTCTGGCCGGCCAGGGTCACGAACTCGCGCCGGTAGGCGGCGACGATGAGCGGAATCCGGTGGGTCGGCGGGAACATCGGCTGGATCGGTGGCAGGCCCGCCGTAGCCGACGGCAGTCGCTCGCCCGCCCACAGCGCGCGCAGCTGGTCCATCGCCTGCGATACGCGCTCCACGGCGGCTTCGGGCTCGTACGGGATGCCCATCTGCTTGAGCCGGAGCGGGAGTCCGGTCCCGAGGCCCATCACGATCCGTCCGGGGAGGATCTCGTCGAGCGCGGACCCGGTCATCGCCAGGACCACGGGGTGCCGGGTGAACGGGTTGACCGCGCCGAGGGCGACCCGGAAGCCGGCCTCGCCATCGTCCTCGCCGTCCGCGGCGAGGGCGCTCGCGACGGCAGTCGAGAAGCTGACGGCATCGCGCTCGAAGTACGAATCGTGGATCCAGATCGAATCGAGGCCACCGTCCCGGGCCTCGCGCGCCCAGCGAACGACATCCTCCACGTCGCCGCGTGCGGCCAGACCGAGACCGATCGGTCGAGACAGGGTTCGCATGGGGTGGCTCCTGTGCCGCTTGGGCGAACGGCTCGCGTCATCGTACACCGCACCGGCCTGACTTGCTACCTCGCGGGAGCGTGTTCCGGGTCACCCGAACGGCCTCAGACTGCGACGAATCGGCAGGCCGATACGGCCCGGGCAGCGTGCGACAATCGCCGCCATGTCGATCGACGATCGCTTCGACGAGCTGGCCGCCAGTCTGGGCGGGTTCTACCTGACCTGGGCCACCTACCTCGGGTTGCAGCTCGGGTTGTTCGAGCGGATCCGGGCGGCCGGCCCGACCGGGATCGACCCTGCCGAGCTCGCCACGGCGTGTGGCTGCCTGGCCGAGCCGGTCGACGTCTGGGTGCGGCTGGCTCACTCCGTCGAGCTGATCGAGTACGACGGCCGGCTGGCGCGCCCGAACGACGAGGTGATGTCGATCCTGCTCGACGACGAGCGCCCGGAATACCTCGGTGGCCAGTTCGTGTCGACGGTCGTCAGCAGCCTCGACTACGAGCGGATGATCGAGCACTTCCGGACCGGGCGAACGATCCCCGAGCGACCGCCGCGCTTCCACCGGGCGATCGAGGCCGTGACCGCCCAGGACATCGCCGTCTTCTTCCAGGAGGCCCTCGCGGCGCTGCCCGAGCTGGCGGCCCGGCTGACCGCCGGGGGCCGGGTCCTCGACGTCGCCTGTGGCGGCGGACGCTGGCTCATCGCCGTCGCTCGTCGGTTCGAGGAGACGACGCTCGTCGGGGTGGAGTACGAGCCGGACTCGGTCGGGCGGGCGATGCGCCGCGTGTCCGAGGCCGGCCTGGGCGACCGGATCGCGATCGAGAACCGCGACCCGGCGACGATGGCCCTCCCGTCCCGAGTTCGACCTGGTCTACTTCCAGGACGCGCTGCACGAGCTGCCCGACCCGTCCGGGGGCGTTGCGCTCGGCCTGGTCGACGGTCCGGCCCGGTGGCCAGCTCGTCGTCCTCGATTGGTGCCTGCCGTCGACCGTCGAGGAGTCACGCTCGCTGCATGGGGCGATGCTGTGGGGGATCCAGCTCGACGAGCTGTACCAGGGCACGCGGATGTGGGATCAGGCCGGCTACGTCGACCTGTTCGTCGCCGCCTCGATCCCGTCCCCGACGGTCATCGACCTGCCGTCGGGGGCGACCCTGTTCGTCCTGCCCAGACCGGCCTGAGCGGTCGGCGGGCCTATCCGCCGACGGTCACCGTTCCCTTCATCGACGAGTGGAAGTTGCAGTGGTAGGTGAACGTGCCGGCCGTGTCGAAGGTGTGCTTGAAGGTGGCGCCGGCCTTGAGGGTTCCGCTGTCCACCCCGCCGCTGTCGAACGTCACCGTGTGCGAAGCGCCGCCCGTGTTCGTCCAGGTGATCTCCTGACCGACCTTGGCCGTCAGCGTGGCCGGGTTGAAGTCGAAGTCCTCGATCGAAACCGCGCTCCCGCTGGCTCCGCCTCCTGCGGGCTGGGCCGAACCCGGCGCCGAGGACCCGGGGGCGCTGGTGGGCGGAGCCGCGCTCGGCGCCCCCGTCGCAGCACTCGACGAGCAGCCGGCCGCGACCAGGGCCACGATCAGGACGAGGCCGGCGCCGGTCGCCGATGTCGTCATTTGTCGGCGCAAGATGCACCTCCTCCAGGATCTGACGAAGCGTCGGGTCCGACCTCCGTCGATGGCGGTTACGTCGTCGACGCCAGATCGGTTCTCGGCGTCAACGTGCGGCGACGCCCGTCGCGACGATATCGTTCGGCGATGGCCAGCTGGCAGCACCGGTCCGAGCCTCCATGGTACGGGGTCGACGATACCCTCCTGCGCCGGCTCGAGATCCACGAGACACGGGTCCACGGAATCGGTGCCGGTCGCGAGCTCGTGGACCTCGGCGACGCCCTCGGGCTGTTCGACCCGACCGACCCGGACCCCTTTTACAACCGGGTCGGGCGCGATTCGCTGGCCTGACGACCCGGCGGCCTTCGGCGACCGGCTGGCCGATGTCATGCGCGTCTTCGACGAGCGCGGGCGCGAGCCGTACGTGTGGCTGGCGCCCGGCTTCCGCCGGCCGATCGACCTGGCCGAGCGCCTGCTGAGTGCGGGCTTCGTCGAGGTCGGAAGAGGGGCCCTGGTGATGATCCTCGTCGAGGACCCACGGACCCGACCGGCCCGGCCGTTGCCCGCCACGGCGACGATCCAGCGGCTCGGCGATGATCGGCCGGCCCGCGCGGCGGCCCGATGCCGTCGGCCGCAGCCATGGTGATCGCCGAGGCGTTCGCGATCGCCGCGGATCGACAGGCCGCGCTCCGGGCCGAGATCGAGGCAGACCTCGGCAACCCGAACGTCGACGTGCGCCTGATCCGAATCGACGACGAGCCGGTCGCCGTCGGCCGCCGACACGACGGTGATGGTCTCGGCTACCTGTCGGCGATCGGCGTCCGGCGGGCCTGGCAGGGCCTCGGCCTCGGCGAGGCGATCACCCGGGCGTTGGCCGAGTCGGCAGCCGGCGCCGGGCTCGAGCACGGTCTACCTCGGTGTCTACGCGGAGAATGCGGCGGCGCTGGCGGTCTACGAGCGGGTCGGGTTCGCGGTGCTCGGCGGTCCGGCCATGGAGCTGCTCAAGCCGTGACCGCCGATCCGGCGGCACTCGGGCGACGCTCGCCGAGGAGGCCGGTCTCGTTGGCTCCGGCGTCGATGGCCAGGGTCGTCGTCGGGTCGAGCTCGGTGGGGTGGCGCTCCAGATCGTGGCGATCGGCTGGGCGACCGTCGAGCTCGATCGAGCGTCTGCGAGCTCGCCGGAGCGGTCGTCGGAGCGCGCCGCTTCGGCCGTGATCTTCGAGCCGGGTGCACCGGACGATCTGCTCGGCGCCACCGGCCGGGTGGGTCGTCCGATGACCAACGGACCGACCGTCGTCCTCCTCGAGCCGGGCACCGAGGGGCTGCTCGCGGCCGCGCTGGCCCGTCGAGGCGAGGGACCGGCGGTGCTGTTCCTCGCGACCGTCGACGGTTCCCTCCCGGCCGCCCTCGACCGCCTCGCGTCGGCCGGCATCCGGACCCGGTCCGGCCACGGACCGTTCGGCGAGGCGGTGCTCGTGCTCGGGCGCCCGACCGGAGAGCCGCAGCTCATCGTCGTCGCGGTACCATCCGGGTCATGATCGACGAGCAGCCCATCACCCTTCGCCCGGCCAGCGTGGCCGACGCCGCCCGGATCGCCGCGCTGTTCACCGACGAGGGCTATCCGGCGGCCACTTCGGCCCTCGCCGATCGGATCGCGCGGTTCACCGCCGCCGAGCGGCCATGTCATCGTGGCCGAGGACGCCGGCGAGATCCTCGGCTTCGTGGCCGTCCACGTCATGCCCCGGTTCGAGCACGACGACACGATCGCCCGGGTGCTCGCCCTCGTCGTCGATGCCGGGGCGCGCGGGTCGGGGCGTCGGCCACGACCTGATGGCGGCCGCCGACGGGATCGCTCGCGACGCCGGAGCGGCCTTCATCGAGGTGACTGCCGGCTCATCATCGGCCGGAGGCTCGTCACCTGTACGAGGCGATGGGCTACGACGCGACGGTGACCGCCTACCTGCGGAAGCGACTCTGACCGAAGCCGGCGCGGAGCCCCGCTTCCCGCACCTTCGACTGCGGACCGCGCCGCCCGGCCTGCTCGAGCTGCCGTGGGAGCTTCCGCTCGCCGACTGGCCGGCGGCCGCGATCGACTTCCGCGAGCTCCAGGTCGGCCCGTCGCGCCACCTCGTCCGGTTCGTCGCCGATGGCGGCGTCACTCTACGCGCTGAAGGAGGAGCCGCTCGAGATCGCCCGGCGCGAGTACGAGGTGCTCCGCCGGCTCGAGGCGGCCGAACTGCCGGCGGTCATCCCGACCGGGCTGGCCGAGGCACCGGAGCGGTCCGAGGCGATCCTGGTCACGACGTACCTGGCCCACTCGCTCCAGTACCGCCGCCTGCTGATGCGTCTCCCGTCGGGCTCGACGACCGACCGTGACCGGCTCCTCGACGCGATGGCCTCGCTGCTGGTCGACCTCCACCGGGGCGGGGTCTACTGGGGCGACTGCTCGCTCGCGAACACGCTCTTCCGACGTGACGGCGACAAGATCCAGGCTTATCTCGTCGATGCCGAGACGAGCGAGGTCCACCCCTCGCTGTCCGACGGCCAGCGAGCGTACGACCTCGAGATCCTCGTCGAGAACGTGGCGTTCGGCCTGGCCGACCTGGCCGTCTACAACGATCGCCAGGACGAGATCGACGAGGCGATCCTGGCCGCCGAGAGCGTCCGCAGCCGGTACCGTGCCGCTGTGGGACGAGCTCCACGCCGAGGTCCAGCTCGGCGCCGACGACCGATTCGCGGTCGGAGCCCGCGTCCGCCGCCTGAACGACCTCGGGTTCTCGGTCGACGAGATCGAGCTCGAGCCCGGCGATCGGGACGGCAAGCTTCGCCTCCGGGTCGCGGTGACCACCCGCCGCTTCCACACCCGCGAGCTCGAGCGGCTGACCGGGATCCGGGCCCTCGAGGGCCAGGCGAGGATCCTCATGAACGATCTGCGCGAGTACCGGGCGTGGGTCGAATGGTTCGAGAAGCGCCGGCTCGACCGGGCCGAAGGCGCGGCGCGCTGGCTCCACCACGTGTACGAGCCGACCGTCGCCCGGCTGCGCGGCAGCGGTCGACGCCGGACGCGACCTCGTCCAGGCGTACTGCGATGTGCTCGAGCACAAGTGGCTGCTGTCCGAGCAGGCCGGGCGCGACATCGGGCTCGAGCGGGCGCTGGAGTCGTACCTGGCGATCGGCGCCCCGGCCCCGGAGGCGGACCCCGCTCCCTCGGCCGAGGGCGATCTGGTCTAGATCGGCTCGTCGTCGACGGACGCGGTGCAGACGCACGGGTATGGCTTCGCGTCCCATGTCAGTCGACCTGCCGCCCCGACTCGCCACGACGTCCGTCATCCAGGTCCGCGACCTGCGCAAGACCTACGGGGAGATCCACGCCGTCGACGGCGTCTCGTTCGAGGTACGACGCGGAGAGGTCTTCGGTCTGCTCGGGCCGAACGGCGCCGGCAAGACCACGACGGTCGAGATGCTCGAGGGCCTGCGCAAGCCGGACGCGGGTCAGCTCGAGATCCTAGGCCTCGATGCAGTGGGGCAGCCCGACGCGCTCAAGGAGCGGATCGGCGTCACGCTCCAGACGGCCGAGCTCTACCCGAAGCTGACGGTGGTCGAGGTCCTCGACCTGTTCCGGAGCTTCTACGCGCGAACCCTGCCGACCGAGCAGCTCGTCGAGTTCCTCGACCTGACCGAGCGGCGGAACGCGCTGACTCGGGAGCTGTCGGGCGGCCAGCGACAACGGCTCGCGGTCGCCCTTGCCCTCGTCAACGACCCCGAGGTCGTCTTCCTCGACGAACCCACGACCGGTCTCGACCCGGCCGCTCGCCGGTCGCTGTGGGACCTCGTCGAGCGTCTGCGGGAGCAGGGCAAGACGATCCTCCTGACGACCCACTACATGGAGGAGGCCGACCACCTCTGCGACCGGCTGGCGATCATGGACCACGGCAAGATCCTCGAGATGGGTACCTCGAGCGAGCTCATCGACCGACGGTTCAAGGAGCGCGCAGTGCGCTTCGACACGCTCGCCGGACTCGACGACGGCGAGCTGGCCGCGTTGCCCGGCGTGACCTCGGTCAAGCACGACGAGGAGTCGACGTCGCTCTACACGAACGACGTCCCGCTGACCATCGGGGCGCTCCTGGCGCTGACCGAGTCGCGTGGCCTCGAGCCGGACAACCTCGGCATTCGCAAGGCCACCCTCGAGGACGTCTTCCTCGAGCTCACCGGCCGGGCGCTCAGGGACTGACGGCGAAGGGCGATGAAGGCGCTGCGGGCCCTGACCATCGCCAATATCCGGGGCTACCTGCGCGACCGCCAGGCGCTCTTCTGGACGCTGGCGTTCCCGCTCCTGTTCGTCGCCCTGTTCGGGCTCATCTTCTCCGGGAGCAACAACACCATCACGGTGGCCTGGGTCGACCAGGATGCCTCGCCGGCGGCGGCCCAGCTCCGCTCGGCGTTTGCCTCGGCCCCGAACGTCAAGCTCGTGGACTCCGCTCTCGACCCGGCGCTCCAGGCGATGAAGAACAGCGACAACTCGGGCGTCATCGTCGTCCCGAAGGGCTACGCCGACGCTGTCGCGGCGGCCACGGTCGACCAGTCGAAGCCGGCCACGATCACGTACTACGTGGACCCGAGCCAGCAGAGCTCGTCGGGGGCGATGGTGTCGTACGTCAACGGGACCCTCGCGATCGTCAACCTCGGCGGTCGCCCGGTTGCGATCACCAGCCAGCCCAGGCCGATCCAGACCGACCGGCTGAACGCCGTCTCGTACCTCGTCCCGAGCATCCTCGGGATGGCCCTCATGCAGACCGGGATCTTCGCCGCGATCCCGCTCGTCGCCGATCGCCAGAAGCTGATCCTCAAGCGACTCGCGGCCACCCCGCTCAAGCGCTGGCAGCTGATCGGCTCGAACGTGATCATGCGGCTGCTGATCGCGCTCGTCCAGTTCATCCTGATCGTCGGCGTGGGGGTGGCCTGGTTCAAGATCACGATCGTCGGCAGCCTTGTCGCGATCGCGGCGCTGGCCATCCTCGGCTCGCTGGCGTTCACCTCGCTCGGCTACGTCATCGCCACCATCGCCAAGACCGAGGACGCAGCGAACGGGATGACGAGCGCGGTCCAGTTCCCGATGATGTTCCTGTCAGGCACGTTCTTCCCGATCGACGCTGATGCCGGACGCCCTCCAGACGGTCGCCCGGTTCCTGCCGCTGACCTACCTGTCCGACGCCCTCCGCCAGGTGATGGTCGGTGGGGCGGCCTATGCGCCGCTGGGGGTCTGCGTCGCAGTCCTCGCCGTCTGGACGGTGGCCTGCTTCGGCTTCGCCGCGCGCCGCTTCGAGTGGCAGTAGCCAGCAGGGCTACCAGCGCTCCTCGTGGACCATCTCGGCGAGCGGCCGCCGCCCGCCCGGCCGGAGCGGGGCGGCGAGCGCGGCGGGATCGGCCGGATAGCCGAACGACAGGAGGTACTCGCACCAGCGGTCGGCGGGGTAGGCCAGGATTCGGCGGGCCAGGTCCTGCTCGTAGACGGTGGCCGGGACGCTGCCGATCCCGAGCTCCCAGGCCGCCAGCATCATGTTCTCGGCCGCCTGGCCGAGATCGAACATGATCGACAGCGGCTGACCCGCCGCGCGCGGATCGGGCGTGACCAGGGCGATCGCGACGGCAGCCCCGGCGAGATGCCCGGCCCACGGCCCGACCGGCGCCAGCTCGGCCAGCCTGGCTCGGTCGCGCACCACGATGAAGTCCCAGCGCTGGCTGTTCTTCGAGCTGCCGGCTCGACGCCCGGCGCGCAGGATCCGATCGATCGCTTCGTCCGGCAGCGGGCGGTCCGCGAACTGCCGGATCGCCCGCTTCGTCCGGATGGCGTCCCAGGCCGTCATGGGCGGGGGGCCGCCGACCTGCCGGCCATCGCCCGCGACCCGGTGCCGCCGCCCGATCTCCGACCAGTGACGTCTCCGGTTCGGGCAGGCGGCGGGCGTCCGTTGCGGCGGCGGCGTCGGCGGCCGCCTCGGGGCTGAGCGGCCCGCCGAGCTCGCGAGCGAGGAACGCGGCGACGGTCCGGCGATAGGCCTCGTCCTCGTACGACCAGCTGTGGGCGCCCCCTTCGACGACGAGCAGCTCGACCGCAGCGGGCCGCGGCGAGCCGCGTCGGGAGTCGAGGGCGGCCCGGGCGAGCCGGTCGGCGTGCTCGACCGGCATCACCGAGTCGTCCCGCCCGTGGGCGATCAGGAGCGGTCCCGAGATAGCGCTCGACCGCGTGTCGGGCGCTGATGGCCCGGAGCGCGTGCCCGCGCGGTCGGACGAAGACCCGGCTCGTCAACCAGGCGAGCGGGGTCGCCACGGGTCCCGGGAACGGCAGCCGGGCGAGGCGGAACGTCTGGCGGACCATCCGCCGTGGGTCGGACGGCGCCGAGACGCTGACGACCGCCGCGACCCGGGGATCGGCAGCCGCCGCGAGGATCGCGCCGGCACCGCCCATCGAGTGGCCCCAGATCGCTCCACGCGTGACCTCGGGTCGATCCACCAGCACCGCGAAGCCGGCTGCGGCGTCCAGCCCGTATTCGCCGAGGCTGACCGGCAGGCTCTCGGCCGGGTTGGCGCCATTGCCACGAACGTCGAACGTCAGGCAATGGAATCCCGCGGCATGCAGGAACAGCGCCGTCGGCAGCGTCCGGTCGCGGGCGGAGTCCCAGCCATGGACGAGAACGACGCCCGGACCGGGAGCACTGCCCCGGGCGGGGATGAACCAGGCTGGGAGGTCGACGCCCGCGGACGGGACCGTCGTCTCCTCGAACAGCAGATCGAAGTCCGCCGGGCTGAACCGCGGCGGGCGACGGAGCGGGAACCCGGCCCGCACCCGGTAGACGTGCGCGAACCGGAATGCGGCGACGAGCGGAGCGATGGTCAGGCCGGCGACGATGCCGGCGCGACGCTTGGAAGGCACGACCCAAGGGGACGACACGCCGCCCGGCCTGTCAAGCGACGCCCGGTAGACTGGTCGGGTGACCAGGCGGGAACCTCATGCCGTGCTCGGGCTCAAGCCAGGGGCCTCGGCCAGTGCGATCAAGGCGGCCTGGCGACGGCTCGCCCGGGAGCATCACCCCGACGTGTCGGGCCGCGACCCGGCGGCGGCCCGAGCCGCAACCAGGCGGATGGCCGAGATCAACAGCGCCTACGAGCAGCTCCGTGAGAGCCCGCTGCACGGCGGCGCGCACGGGGACCCAGGCCAGGCGCTCCGGGGGGCCGCCGCCTCCGAAGCCCACCAGGCCGGTCACCGCCCGACTCGACACGTCCGACATCCTCCATCCGCGCAACGCCACGACCTCCCGAGCCGACGGTCGTCGACGCGCATCCTCCCGGCCAGCCCCCGATCCGCTCGCGAGCGGCCGACACCGGTCCGCGCCGGGCATCGGATCCGAACGGACCGCTCGTCAGGTCGCGGGTTCGGCGTTTCCGACCTCCGCCCCGACCGAGCCTCGAGCAGGCGCTGGCGACCGAGATGCCGTTCGGCAAGTTCCACGGTCACACGCTCGGCGAGATCGCCGGCTTCGAGCCGTCCTATGTCGACTGGATGGCCTCGACGATCAGCCGCAACCCGGAGCTGCTGGCCGCCGCTCGGGTCCTGCGCGAGGATCTCGACCGGCGGGGGATCGTCCGTCGCAGCCGGGCGATCAGGACGCCGCCGGGGCCGCCGACCGACTGACCCGACCGGCGCGCCACGCCGGAAACGACGATCGCCCCCGGTGCCCTCGGAGGCGATCGTGTGGGAAGCTCTGGAAGAGAAGAATTATTCCTGCCGTCGTTCCGAGTCCACCGGGCCTGCCGGCCGATCGCTCATGGTTGCTCGGTTCGTAGCCTGGGATCGTCGGGCCGTTGATTGACCGGTCGTGGCGATATGCCCTGCCCGGTCCTGCACATTCGGCTTGTTCGACTCCAGACCCGTGACCGACGCCTCAGGGTTCGTTCCCGCGGCTCGCTCGACGGCGTGCCTGAACCGTAGCCGATCAACCGGGCCCGAGCCAATAGCCGACTCGTCCCGGCCGGAGGCGGGCGATGGTTGGGCGCACCGACGCACCACCACAGGACGGAGGTACCGAATGGCAAGGTCTGCGAAGAGGGCCGTCCCGCACGAGTCGTGCTCCGGGCGCGGTTCCGGTCGCGGCGCTAAATTCCGACCGTGCTCCCGACCATGCCCGTGCGCTTGCCTGTGCTCGCCCTGCTCGCTCTCGTCGTCGTCACCGCCTGCAGCTCGGCGGCGGCGCCGGCTTCGTTCGACCCGGCCCAGCCGTGCAGCGGTGCCGACGAGCAGCGGATGTCCGGCGCCTATCCCGAGCTCGAGGCGGCGGTTCCCGCCCTGCTGGCCGGCGAGCCGGCGACGGTTCGCGAGTCCGGGCGCTATTGCTCGCCCACGACGCTCGGTAAGCTCGCCGAGGCGGGGATCGGCGAGGCCCGTTTCGGGGCCGCGACCTGGGATCGCGGCAGCGGCAAGGCGATGAGCCTCGTCGTGTTCGATGCAGCCGGGCTCACCCCTGACATCGTCTACGAGTCGTACCTCAGCGGCGCCCAGTTGAACGAGAAGATCCACGACCTCCAGACGAGCACCCCGACGATCGCCGGACAGCCCGCCCACCGGATGGACTTCCTCAACGGCAATTCGTCGTTCCAGCGGATCCTCATCTGGCCGGGCGACCGGCCCGGGCTCGTCCGCGTCGTTCTGGCCGCCGACACCGTCGATGCGGAGATCCAGGCCGCTGCCGACGCCTTCCACTGACCGCTCCGGGGCCGGCGCAGGGCCCGTGCTATCGTCGGCGCCATGAGCTGGTCGGCCCGCCGCCGCGCCTGGGAGGCGACCCGTCTCGCCGCCGCCCTCGAGCGCGCCCCCGAGCGCCAGCCACGCTTCTCGACGATCAGCGACGTCGAGGTCGAGCGGCTCTACGGACCGTGGTCGATCGAGGGCAGCGACCCGCTTCGTGACGTCGGCCTGCCGGGCGAGCCGCCATTCACCCGGGGCATCCACCCGACGGGCTACCGGGCCCGCCTGTGGACGATGCGGATGTTCGCCGGGTTCGGGGCCGCCGAGGACACGAACGCCCGCTTCCGCCAGCTCCTCGACGCCGGCCAGACCGGGCTGTCGATCGCCTACGACATGCCGACGCTGTACGGCTACGACACCGACGACCCGGAGGCCGAGGGCGAGTTCGGGACGTGCGGCGTCGCGGTCTCGCAGCCTGGCCGACATGGAGGTCCTGCTCGACGGCCTGCCGCTCGACCGGATCAGCACGTCGATGACGATCAACTCGCCGGCGGCGCCGATCTGGGCGATGTACATCGCCGCGGCCGAGAAGCGCGGCGTTCCGCGAGCCGTTCTGGAGGGCACCCTCCAGAACGACATCCTCAAGGAGTTCGTCGCCCAGAAGGAGTTCCTGTTCCCGCCGGAGCCGTCGCTCCGGCTGGTCACCGACACGATCGAGTTCGGGACGCGCGAGATGCCGCGCTGGAACACGATCTCGATCAGCGGCTACCACATCCGCGAGGCCGGCTCGACGGCCGTCCAGGAGCTCGCCTTCACGATTGCCGACGGGATGGCCTACACCGAGGCGGCGATCGAGCGCGGACTCCGGATCGACGACTTCGCGCCGCGGCTGAGCTTCTTCTTCAACAGCCACAACGACTTCTTCGAGGAGATCGCGAAGTTCAGGGCGGCCCGCCGAATCTGGTGGAAGCTCATGACCGAGCGCTACCGGGCGGAGAACGAACGCTCGACGTGGTTGCGCTTCCATACCCAGACGGCGGGGGTCAGCCTGACCGCCCAGCAGCCGCTCAACAACCTGACCCGGGTCGCGATCCAGGCGCTCGCGGCGGTCCTTGGCGGGACCCAGTCCCTCCACACCGACGCCTACGACGAGGCCTGGGCGGTGCCGTCGGCCGAGGCCGCCCTGCTGGCCCTCCGTCAGCAGCAGATCATCGCCGAGGAGACAGGGGTCGCGAACACGATCGACCCGCTCGGCGGATCCTGGTTCGTCGAAGCCCTGACCAATGAGACCGAGGCGGCCGTCTGGCGCTACCTCGACGAGATCGAGCGGCGGGGCGGGATGGTCGCGGCGATCGCCGAAGGCTACCCCCAGCGCGAGATCGCCGACGCCGCCTACCGCTTCCAGCGCGAGCTCGACGCCGCCGAGCGGGGGATCGTCGGGGTCAACCGCCAGGCCGACCCCGACGAGGTCCTCGAGATCCCGATCCTGCAGGTGTCCGAGGCGTCGCTGCGGACCCACCTCGGCCGGCTCGAGCGAACCCGCCGGGAGCGCGACGGCGAGGCCGTCGAGGCGAGCATCGCCCGCCTCCGCGAGCTGGCCGGGCGACCGGGATCGACGGACACGAACCTGATGCCGGCGCTCATCGAGTGTGCCGCCGCCTACGCCACGCTCGGTGAGATCTGCGGGGTCTTCCGGGCCGTGTTCGGCGAGTACCGCGAACCGGTCGCGGTCTGACCCGACGCAGCCCCGAACCGGGTGTGGCACCGGGTACCATCGTCGGGATGTACCTCGATGCCCTGTCGTTCCTGGAGGACGAGCGCGATGGCTGGCGTCCCTTCGAGGCGCTCGACGAGCTGACCGACGACCAGCTGTCGGTCCAGCCCGAGGGCGCCCACGGCTGGTCCGGGCGCGACCTGATTGCCCACCTCACGAGCGGGCTCGAGCTCAGCCTGACCGTCGCCCGCGAGCTCGCCGTGAACGAGTCGAGCCCGACCAAGGTCGAGTGGGATGCCGACTGGGACGCTCGTGGCGATGAGATCAACCAGGAAATCCAGGTCGCCTGGCTGGCCCTGCCGATGGACGAGGTCCGGCGCCGCTTCCGGACGGTCCCGGGCGAGCTGCGCGGCTACCTGACGGTCGTTCCTGAGACCCGCTGGATCAAGAACGCCGAGTACGAGGAGTTCTTCCTCAGCGAGACGATCGACCACTACGAGGCCCACGTGGCCGATCTCGCGGCTGTCCTCGGCTCAGCCGGTCGAGCCTGATCCGGTGAGCGCGACCCTCGCCGAGGCGCTGGCCGCCGCGGGCGCCAGCCTGGGCGTGCCCGGACGGACCGAGCCGGGTCGTGGCTCGGTCGACTACCTGCGCGCGGACCGGCTCTTCGCCGTCGTCGAGGCGGGCGGAGTGGGAGCCTCGTTCCATCTCGCACCGGCCGTCGCCGAGGCGGCGATCAGGACGCCGGACACGAGCCCGTCGGCCCGGGGCCGGGGCTGGGTCACGCTGGCGCCGGCGGTCCTCGACGACCACGCGATCGATCGGGTGACCGCCTGGTTCGAGAGCGCCTGGCGGATCGCCGCCGACTGAGCCCCGGTCAGACGAAGACCCCGGCGCAGCCAGGGTCTCGTGGCGATCGGTTGAAGGCGAGCCTGCGGCCCGCCGGGATCAGGCCTGCGGCTCGGCTGGCTGGGCCTCGGCGACCACCGGAGTGGCGAACTCGGCCAGACCGAACTGCTGCTCGAGCTGCTCCATCGGCCGGAAGCCGACGACGCCCTGGGGCTGGGCCCCGGGCTTGAAGAACGCGATCGTGGGGATGCTCATGATGTTGAACGCCCGCGACAGGCCCGGGTTCGCGTCGACATCGACCTTGACCACGTCGACCTGACCGTCGTACTTCGCGGCGATCTTCTCCATCTCGGGTGCGACCATCTTGCACGGACCGCACCACGTCGCCCAGAAGTCGACGACGACCGGGCGCTCGTTCTTGAGGACGACTTCCTCGAACGTCGCATCGGTCACTACCTTGATCTCGGCCATCTGGCGCGGATCCTTTCTCCCGCTCGGCGGGTCACGAGCGCCTAGCCGGCGATCGTCTGAATGAGTCGATACGCCTCGAGGACCCGTGGGTCGGCGAGGCGGTAGAAGATGGTGTTGCCTTCGCGCCGGCTCGTGACGAGACCGACGTTGCGCAGCACCGCGAGGTGCTGGCTCATGTTGGGAACCTGGCAGCCGACCCGCGAGCTGAGATCGCTGACCGACAGCTCGCCGATCGCGAGCGACTCGAGGACACACAGGCGCTTGGGATCCGCCAGGGCCCGTCCGATCGCCGCGTAACGCTCGCGATCCGCCTCGGCAGATACCGGGAGGTAGTCCAACACGCGTCGACCGTATCACGACTTGCGCAAACACGCAAGTTAGGACAATTGGGTCGTGGCCGGCCCGAGCGTGTGCTCTGCGATACTGCGGCGATGCCCGACCAGCTCGTGCCCATCGAGCGGATCCTCGCCGCGCGCGAGGTGGTGAGCGGGCGGGTCCACCGGACCCCGATGCTGAGCTCGGCGACGGCAGCCCGGTTCGCCCACGCCGCCGGTCAACGACTTGCCGACGATCGCCTCTACGTCAAGGCCGAGCACCTCCAGAAGACCGGTTCGTTCAAGCCGCGCGGGATGACGGCCAAGGTCGCGGCGCTGACCAAGGAGCAACGGCGTGCCGGGATCATCACGCTGTCGGCCGGCAACGCGGGCCAGGCCTATGCCTGGGCCGGCCGGGAAGCCGGCGTCCCGACTGTGGTCGTCATGCCAGCCGGGGCCGTCCGATCGAAGGTCGAAGCCTGTCTCGGCTACGGCGCCGAAGTCGTCCTCCACGGCGAGCACGTCGGCGAGACGTTCGCCCGGATGGAGGCGATCCGCGACGAGCGCGAGCTCACCTTCGCCCACCCCTTCGACGATCCGGATGTGATCGCCGGCCACGGTTCGATCGGGCTCGAGATCCTGGAGGACGTTCCAGAGGTCGACGTCGTAGTTGTCGGTATCGGCGGGGGCGGGCTGATCAGCGGCGTGGCCGCTGCTCTCAAGGAGCGCCGCCCGAGCGTCCGGGTGTACGGCGTCGAGCCGGTCGAATCGAATGCCGTGTCGCTCGCCCTCGAGCGTGGCGAGGTCGTCCCGATCGAGCCACGGAGCGTCGCCGACGGGCTCGGGGCGCCGTTTGCCGGAGCCTGGACGCTCGCGATGTGTCGGCGCTACCTCGACGGCATCGTCCTCATCGACGATCCGACGATCCTCGCCGGCCTGCGGTTCGCCGCCGAGCGGATGAAGCAGGTCCTCGAGCCCGCCGGCGCAGCCGCCCTGGCGGCGGTCCTCGCCGGGCGGATCCCGATCCGCGACGGTGACCGCGTCTGCGTCGTCGCGTCGGGCGGGAACGTGGCCATGGATCGTCTCGGCGAGCTCCTGGCAGCGGCCGCTCCGCTGCCCGCTGGATCGTCGTGACCGACGACGGCACGGAGGCGTCAGCGCCCGAGCCCGCGGAGCCGGCTGCCGCCTTCGAGCCCGACGCGACGGTCGATCTGGCGGGGCCATCGGAGTCGCCGCCGGCGCCCACGCTGGCGCCGGAACCACTCGCGCCCGAGCCGGTGCTGCCTCCGGGACCACCGGTCTGGCCGGCCGTGGGCGCGGTCCTCTCGGGTTCGCTCGACCTGGTGACCCAGGCCCGGATCCCGCTTCGCAACGCCTCGCTCTACATCGGCCTGCTCGGCCTGCTGACGATGGGACCGAGCCTGCTGACCCTGCTCGCTCCCGGGGTCGACCTGTTCGCCGAGCCGCCGACGGGGATCGGCGGCTGGATGATCCTGGCCTGGACGATCTCGTTCCTCGCGATCGTTGCGATCTCGATCGAGGCGGACATCCTCGGCATCGCGATCCTCGGCGGCGCGCGAGCCGGCCGTCCGTTGACCCTCGGCGAGGCCCTGCGCCGATCCCGGCAGGTCTTCTGGCGGGTCGTGCGGGCCTCGATCGTCGTGGGAACCGTCAGCTACGTCGTGACGATCGTGCTCCAGCTCACGCTCGACGCGGTCTTCGGCGAGGCGACCGACGCGGCGCCGGTCGGGGCGACCCTCCTGACGGCGGTGATCATGGCTCCGTTCGTCTACGTCCCGGTCGGGATCGTCATCGGCGACGTCGCGGCGCTCGAGTCGATCCGGCGCTCGGTCCGGCTTGCCCGCGCCAGGTTCCGGTTGGCGGTCGTTGCGTCGCTGTTCGCCGCCATCGCCCAGTTCCTTCTCGTGTTCGCCGCGTCGGCCGGGCTGGACCTGGCCCTGCGCGCCCTCGAGCCGTTCCGCGCCGAGCTCGAGACCCTCGACACCTCGGACACCGGCGGGTTCACGCTGGTGGCCGGGGCAGCGTTCATCGCCCTGTTCGCCTACTGGACGCTGACGTTCACCATCGGCGCCCTGACCTCGGCCCCACAGGTCGTGGCGTTCCTCGGGCTGACCGGATACTCGAGCGGGCTCGACGGGGCCCGCGAGGCTCCGGCGGGCGAACCTCGGCGCGACCCGGCGCCCCGGATGACCCGGCCGATGGCGATCGGCGCGATCGTCGCCGCGCTGGCCTCGCTGCTCGCGCTGGCGACCACCCAAGGCTAGCCGCGCCTCGTCTACTCGAGGCCGAGCTCGTCGAGCCGGTCGTCATCGATCCCGAGGTGGTGGGCGAGCTCGTGGATCACCGTCACCCGGACCTCGTCGGCGAGCTCGTCCGGGTCGGGGAAGTCCTCCTCGAGCGGGAGCCGGAAGAGGCTGATCTTGTTCGGGACCGGCACCGGTCGGCGCCCCAGGCGGTCCGCGGCATGCCCTCGTAGAGGCCGTAGAGCGCGTCGCTCGGTCGAGACCGGCTGTCCGCCGCTGCTCCGGGCTCGGCTCGTCGTCGATCACGATCGCGACCTCGTCGAGGGCGCCGCGAAACGGCTCGGGGATCCCGTCGAGCGCGCGTTCGACGAGCTGCTCGAACCGGGCGTCGGCCCGGCGTCGTCGGGCGAAGGCGGACCGGGCACCTCGGCGGCGTTTCGGCATGGCCCCCGTATCCTAGGCCCGATGGACCTCGCGGCCGACGGCCTTGCCGCGCTCGCGCCCGCCGCCGACCCGGCCGTCGAGCCGGAGGGCTTCCTCGTCGAGGTCGGGCCAGGCGAGCGGATCCACTTCCTCGACTGGGGCGGCCCAGCCGAGCCCGGCCGGCCGTCCGTCCTGCTGGTCCACGGGCTGGCCGGCACCGCCTGGGCCTGGGCTGCCCGTTGCGCGCCGGCTTCGGCGGCCGCCGGACCGTCGCGATGGACCTGCGCGGCCACGGCCTGTCGGACGCGCCGACGACCGGAGTACGACCCCGCGATGCTGGCCGACGGCGTCGTCGCGGTCGCCGAGGGCGCCGGCCTCGTCGGACCGACGCGCATGCGGCGGACCGACCCGACGGCGTCGTCTGGCCGGCCACGGCTACGGGGCGATCGTCGCGGCCTGGGCCGCGGCGCCACTCGGCCGACGCTGCGCCGGCGCTCGTCCTCGTCGACGGCGGCTGGCAGGACGTCGGCGCGGCGACCGGGATGGACGCCCGACGAGTTCCTCCGCGACTCGAGGAGCCGCCCGAGGTCATGCGCTCGATGGCGGCCTATCTCGCCGACCGGCGCGAGCTGGGACCCGGCGACGCTGGGACGCCGACCAGGAGCGGGCGGCCCGGGCGGCCGTCGTCGAAATGCCGGCCGGCCACGTCGTGCCGGTCGACCGGCCGCACGCGCTCGAGCGGGCGGTCGAGGCGATGTTCGCCTACCGGCCGATCGAGACGCTGCGCGGCGCTCGAGCCGCCGATCGGGCGCTCGTCGGCCGTCGACGACGAGGCGGCCGACCGAGGAGGCCGCGCTGGACCGAGCTCCAGGACGCCCGCCGGGCGGCCGGGCGGCCATCGATCGACGTCGCGCGTTCCCGCCGCGGTCACAACCTGCTCCGCTACCGGCCGGCCGAGCTGGCCGGCGGCGATCCTCCGGCTCGCTGGCCGCTAGCAGCTGCCGAGCCGACCAGCCCGTCGCGGAGGGATCCGATGCGCGTCGTCTACACGCCCGCCCATCTCGGCCACGACATCGTGACCGAGACGGTCATGGGCCAGTCGATCCCGGCCAACGAGGTCGCCGAGCGGGCCGAGCGATCCGGGCGGCGCTCGAGGCCGACGGCGGCTTCGAGCTCGAGGCGCCGACCGAGCACGGCGACGGACCCGATCATCGCCGTCCACGACCCGGGCTCGTGCGCTTCCTCGAGGAGGCCTGGCCCGCAGGTCGACGCCGAGGGGATCGACCGGCCGCGCTCATCGCCGGACACGTTCCCGTGCGCGGCCTGTCCGAGGGATGCGCGCCGGAGCCGGCGGCGGCTCGAGCCGCGAGACGCGCGATCTCCGGCCGGGCCGGGTTCTGGGGCCTCGACACGTCCACACCCCTCGTGGCCGGGACGTACGGGCGGCCCGCGCCGCGGTCGACGTCGCCCTGACCGCGGCCGATCTCGTCCTCGACGGCGGCGCGACCTCGGTCTACGGGCTGTGCCGGCCGCCCGGCCACCACGCCGCGCGCTCGATGTACGGCGGCTACTGCTTCTTCAACAACGCGGCGATCGCGGCCGAGTCGATCGTCCGCCCGACGGCGAGCGCGTCGCGATCCTCGACCTCGACTATCACCACGGCAACGGCACCCAGCAGATCTTCTGGCGTCGCGGCGACGTGCTCTACGTCTCGATCCACGCCGATCCCGACCGGCAGTACCCGTACTACCTCGGCCGGGCCGACGAGACCGGCGAGGGGCCGGGCGCCGGCGCGAACCTCAACCTGCCGCTGCCGGCCGGCTCGACGACGAGCGCTACCTCGAGGCCCTCGACCGGGCGCTCGAGGCGATCGCGGCGACGCCGGGCTCGGTCGTCGTCGTCTCGCTCGGCTTCGACACCTACGGCCACGACCCGATCTGCGACTTCGCCCTGACGACCGCCGTCTATCACGAGATCGGCCGCCGGGTGGCCGCGCTCGGGCGCCGGCTCGTCGATCCTCCAGGAGGGCGGCTACCACCGGCCGTCGCTCGGCGAGAACGCCCGGGCCTGGCTGCGCGGCGCCGAGGGTCGGCCGCTCGATCACGTGCCCGCGACCGGCTCGGGCGAGACGGGCACGAGAACGTAGAGCAGGGCCACCGCCCGCATCCGCGACGGAACCGGCGCTACCATCCGCGGCGTAGAGGAGTTCGATGACCGTCCTGCCCGAGCACGTCCAGAAGATCGTCTCCGAGATCGAGACCGAGATCGGGGACGCGCCGGGCGATGCCGAGCTCGCGATCGAGGGCGGAGCGACTCCGCGGTCACGATGACAGCGGGCGGGTCGAGGCCGCGGTCCGCGAGATCCTGACCGAGATCGGCGAGGATCCCGACCGGCAGGGCCTCGTCGGGACGCCGGCCCGCGTCCACCGGATGTACACCGAGCTGACCGCCGGCTACCACGTCGACCCGGCCCGGCTGCTGAACGGGGCGATCTTCGAGGTCGACTACTCGGAGATGGTGGTCGTCAAGGACATCCCGTTCTACAGCCTGTGCGAGCACCACCTCCTGCCGTTCTTCGGTGCCGCGGCCGTCGCCTACATCCCGAGGGGCCGGGTCGTCGGCCTGTCGAAGATCCCCCGGATCGTCGAGATGTACGCCCGCCGGCTCCAGGTCCAGGAGCGGCTGACCCAGCAGATCGCCGACCTGCTCCAGGACCAGCTCACCCCGCAGGGGGTCGGCGTGGTCATCGAGGCGACCCACCTGTGCGCGGTGATGCGCGGCGTGCGCAAGCCTGGCACCGTGATGACGACGAGCGCCGTCCTCGGGCTGTTCCGGTCGCGCGACAAGACCCGCTCCGAGTTCCTGGCGCACCTCGAGCGCCGGACCCCGGGCGTCTAGGCCACCCGGGTGGACGCCGGCCTCGCCGGGAGGGTCGTCCTGGTGACCGGCGGCGGGGGTGGAGCCGGACCCACGTTCTGTCGTCGGTTCGCCGACGAAGGGGCGTTCGTCGCGGTCAACTATCGGGCGAGCGCGGCTCGGGCCGAGGCAACCGCGGCCGAGATCGTGGCGGCCGGCGGTCGGGCGGTCGCCTACCGGTGCGACCTCGGCGACGCGGGCGCGATCGCGGCAATGGTGGCCCGGATCGAGGTCGAGCTCGGGCCGGTCGCCGTCGCGGTCAACAACACGTCGAACTATCGGTCCGACGCTTTCGCCGAGATCGATGACGGGGACTGGGCGACGGTCGTCGACGACATGCTCGGGGCCACGTTCCGGGTGTCCAGGGCAGTCGTTCCCGGGATGACCGCCGCCGGGTTCGGACGGATCGTGAACCTGGTGTCGCGCTCGGGCGTCGTCGGCGTTGCGCGGGCCGCCCACTACGCATCGGCCAAGGCCGGCATCGTCGGATTGACCCGGTCACTGGCCAAGGAGCTCGGTCCGGCCGGGATCCTCGTCAACGCGGTCGCGCCAACGACGATCGTCACCGAACGGGACGGCGTGCCGTCCGTGCCGCCCGAGCGCCAGGCGACGATGGCGAAGAGCGTCCCGATCGGTCGCCTGGCCGTTCCGGACGACGTCGCCCGGGTGGTCGTCTGGCTCGGCTCGGCCTACAACACGTTCCTCAACGGAGAGGTCGTCACGGTCTCCGGCGGCGCCCGGACCTGACCGCGCCGAGCCCACGAAGTGGTGCGTCGACGCACCATCCGATCGCGATCCGGGTTGCCGATTCCGGTGCGCGCGTGCCACGCTGGGTAGCCCAACGCCCAACCAGGTGCGGAGCGGGCCTTCCGCACCATGGAGACGGGCGACCGCCGGCCCGGACGAGGAGGACCCACGTGATCAATCGCCGCGCCCGACGTGTCGGGCTGGCGCTGGCGGCCATCGTCGGCCTGTCGCTTGCGCTGGCCGGCCCGATGGAGGCCCATGGGCCATCGGTCAAGGTCATCGCCAAGCACCTCAACAATCCCCGCGGCATCGCCGTTACCTGGGACGGTCGCGTCCTCGTCGCGGCCGCCGGCAAGGGCGGCCCCGCTGGCTACGGGCTGACCGGCAAGATCGTCGCGATCCGCAACACCACGTCCGAACTATTCGCGGCCGGCTGCCATCGGTCATCTCGCCCGAGGGTGAGGTCTCCGGGGTCGGTCAACGTCGCGGTCGGGCGCGACGGCCGAATCGTCGCGGTCTTCGGCGGCGGTCCCCAGAACGTCAACAAGATGTTCGAGTCGCTCGTCAAGATCCGCGGCCACCACACGCCGGCCATCCTGGCCGACATCGGGGCCTACCAGATGAGCGACCCCGATCCGACCGACCTCGACCAGCCGCCAAACCCGACCGAGTCGAACCCCTACGGGATCGCCGCACTTTCGCACGGCCGGACGCTGGTCACCGACGCGGCGGCAACGACCTGCTCCTGATTAACCGCGGCGGGCAAGATCGAGACGGTCGCCCGCTTCCCGAACGAGCTGATCACGACCGACTCGCTGCCGCCGTCCTTCGGCGTCCCGCCCGGACTCACGTTCCCGGCCGAGGCCGTTCCGACGTCGGTCGCCGTCGGCCCCGACGGCTACTGGTACGTCGGTGAGCTCAAGGGCTTCCCGTTCAGGCCGGGACGTCGCGGATCTGGCGGGTCGCGCCGTGGGCGCGCAACGTCACCTGCGATCCGACCGCCACGAGCGGGCCGTGCACCCTGTTCATGGACGGCTTCACCTCGATCGTCGGGGTCGCCTGGGGCAAGCACGAACGCTGTACGTGATCGAGATCGTCAAGACCGGCGTGGCCGGCCTTTCGCCGGGACCGACACGGTCGGCGCCTGCTCAAGGTCAAGCACGGGGTCGTCACGGAGCTCGTGCCGGGTCGCCTGACCGGCCGGGCGGCGTCGCCGTCGGCCGGAACGGGGCGATCTACGTCACGAACCAGAGCGTCTCGGTCGGTGGCGGGGAGGTGCTCCGGATCAGGCCCTGAGCCTCGGTCCACACAGTGCAGACCCGTCGCGGCCCGGCCTTCCGACCGGGCCGCGACGCCTGTCCGGGGCCCTACAATGGGCCATGACCGACCGGCCGATCAAGGTCCTGATCGCCAAGCCCGGCCTCGACGGGCACGATCGCGGGCGCGAAGGTCCTCGCGCGCGGGCTGCGCGACGAGGGGTTCGAGGTCGTCTACACGGGCCTGCGCCAGACGCCCGAGATGATCGCGACGGCCGCGCTCCAGGAGGACGTCGACGTCGTCGGCCTGTCGATCCTGTCGGGCGCCCACATGACGCTGCTGCCGCGGATCTGCGCGCTGCTCCGCGAGCGAGGGCCTCGATCGACGTCCTCGTGACGGCCGGCGGGATCATCCCGGACGACGACATCCCGGCGCTCAAGGCGGCCGGCGTGGCGGCCGGTGTTCGGCCCCGGCACGACGATCGGCGAGGTCGCCGACGTTCATCCGGGCCAACGTCCGTTCGCGCGACTAGGGTGGGCCGGCGACGCGGCCGCCCGCGGGGAGGAGCTCGCCGACGCCGCGCTGGCCGGCGACCGACGCGCGCTCGCCCGGCTCCTGACGGCGATCGAGAACCGGACCGCGGCGGCCGAGGTCGCGCTGCGCCGGCTCTACCCGACGCGCCGGCCGGGCCCACCTCGTCGGGATCACCGGGCCGCCCGGCTCCGGCAAGTCGACGCTCGTCGCGGCGCTGATCGCCGAGGTCCGACGGGCCGGCCGGGCGGTCGCCGTGGTCGCGGTCGACCCGTCGAGCCCGATCACCGGCGGGGCGATCCTCGGCGACCGGGTCCGGATGCAGGCGCTATGCCGCCGATCGCGACGTGTTCATCCGGTCGATGGCGGCGCGCGGCCACGCCGGCGGGCTGGCGGCGACCACCGGAGCGGCCTGCTGCGGTCCTCGACGCGGCCGGCTTCGATCTGATCCTCATCGAGACGGTCGGGACCGGCCAGAGCGAGGTCGAGGTGGCCTCGGCGGCCGACACCACGGTCGTCCTCGAGGCGCCCGAGATGGGCGACGAGGTGCAGGCGATCAAGGCCGGCCTGCTCGAGGTCGCCGACATCGTCGTCGTCAACAAGGGCGATCGGCCCGGGGCCGCACCGAACGGCGGCCCAGCTGCGGGCGATGCTGGTGGCGGCACCCGGCGCCGGCGGCGCACGATCGCCCGGCGGACCGGCCGCAGCCGAAGCGTCCCGAGGTCATGATCACGACCGCCTCGACCGGGGACGGCGTCGCCGGAGCTGCTCGCCGCGCTCGATCGGCACCGGCCGGCGGGACGGGACGATCCGGGCGCCGCCGCCCGGCGGGCCCGAGCCGAGACGCAGATCCAGGCGATCGTCGACGAGCGGCTGGCGCGCGCGACTGCGATCGCCGGGCCTCGCCGGACTGACCGAGGCAACGCGACCGAGGTCGTCGAGCACCGGCTCGACCCGTACTCCGCGGCCGATCGCCTCATCGCGGCGCTCGTCCCGGGCGGTTCCGACGGCGACCCGGCTGACGCCACCGGTCGCCATGACGGCTCCAGCGGCTAGGCTGCCGGGCGTGAGCATCGAGCGGGTCTTCGTCGCGGGCGCCGGGCTGATGGGCCACGGCATCGCCCAGGTCCACGCGGCGATCGGCAAGCAGGTCAGCCTGTACGAGCCGGACCTCGCCCGGGCCGAGGCCGGTCGCGACCGGATCGCCGGCAATCTCGACCGGGCCGTCGCCAAGGGCCGGCTCGAGGCCGACGGAGCGCGACGCAGATCCTGACCCGGATCGTCCCGACCGACGATCTCGACGGCCGTCGGCGCGGCCGACCTGGTCGTCGAGGCCGTGTTCGAGGACCTCGACGTCAAGCCGGACCTCTGGCGGACGCTCGACGAGCGGCGCCCCGGCGACGGCGATCTTCGCCTCGAACACGAGCTCGATCTCGATCGACCGGCTGGCCGAGGCGCTGGCGCCGCGCGCGCCGGCGTGCGCTTCGCCGGGATGCACTTCTTCAGCCCGGTCCCGGTCATGCCGCTCATCGAGCTGATCCGCGGCAGCGCCACCGACGATGCCACCGAAGCGGCGATCCGGGCGCTCGCCGCCGAGCTCGGGAAGCAGGTCATCGTCAGCGCTGATCGACCCGGGTTCCTCGTCAACCGGATCCTGATGCCGCTCCTCGCCGAGGCGATGCGGGCGTTCGAGGAGGGCGTCGGGCACGGCCGAGGACATCGACACGGGGGCGCGGGTCGGCCTGAACCACCCGATGGGCCCGCTCGAGCTGGCCGACTTCATCGGCCTCGATGTCTGCCTCGGGATCATGCGCGTGCTCCACGACGGGCTCGGCGGCGAGCAGTTCCGGCCGCCGGCCGTGCTCGAGGACCTCGTCGCGGCGGGTCACCTCGGCCAGAAGACCGGCCGGGGCTTCTACACCTACCCGCGCTGAGCAGCGCCGCGGTCAGCTCGGCGAGGCCGAGCCGGTCCACGACGTCGCGCGACCGAGCGCGTCACCGTGATCAGGTCGAACGGCTTTGCGAGGAGCGGGATGCCGCGTGCCTCGGCGAACGCGTGGAGATCCGGGTTGAGGACGTCGCCGCTCATGAAGATCCAGCGGCCGGCGAGGTCGGGCTGGATCGCGACCGCCGCCTCGTAGGCGTCGATCCCGGTCATGCCCGGCATCCGGTGGTCGACGAGGGCCACGTCGATCGGCGCGCCCGGCGGACCTCGCTCGACGGCCGTCTCGCCGTCCGCGGCGACGATCGCGTCGAAGCCGGCCGCCGCGAGCGCCTTGCGCAGGAAGGTCCGGATCGACTCCTCGTCGTCGAGGACGAGGCCCGCGGCCGCGGCCGGCCTGGCTGGTGCCGGTCCCGGGCCCCCGGACGCCGGGCGCCGACACCGCCGCGGGCGCGTCGCCGGGTCGACCCGGATCGGACGCATCGTCGAGCGGCGGCGGGGTCGCGACCGGCGCCGGCGAGGCCGGCGACGACCGGCAGGTCGATGATGAACCGCGCGCCGCGGCCACCCGGACCCGGCTCGAACCGGAGCCGGCCCTCGTGGCGTCGGACGATGTCGAACGAGACGGGCAGCCCGAGCCCGGTCCCGTCGCCGGGCGCCTTCGTCGTGAAGAACGGCACGAACAGCTTCGTGCGGTCCGACTCGGCGACGCCCGGACCGTCGTCGGTCACGGTGATCCGGACCGATGGCTCGGCCCTCGTTCCGCGGCCCGCGCCGGGCGGTGATCTCGAGCCGGCCGGTCGGCCGGTCGGACAGGATCGCCTGGATCGCGTTCGAGGTCAGGTTGAGCAGGACCTGCTGGATCTGCGATCGGTCGATCGCGACCCGGGGCAGGCCCGGCTCGACGTCGATGACCCATTCGACGCCGCTCATCTGCGAGTACGACTGGAGCTCGCGGACCGTCGTCGAGCAGCGGCCCGAGCGACGTCGGGTGTCGTTCCGGCGGACGCGAGCGGACGAAGTCGAGGAAGGTGCGCACGATCTGGCCGCGCCCGTTGGGCCTCGTCGACGAGCAGTCCGGCGCTCTCGCGCAGGTCGGCCGACAGCGCTCGGGTCGCGACCGATCAGCGGTGCTCAGCCCGATGATCGAGGCGATCGGGTTGTTGAGCTCGTGGGCGACGCCGGAGACGAGGATGCCGACCGTCTCCATCTTCTGGGCCTGGACGAGCTCGGCCTGGAGGCGTTGCTGCTCGGTCAGGTCGCGGACGAGGACGAGGTGGCGCTCTCGCCCGCCGATCGTGACCCGGGACGCCTCGGTCTCCACGGGGAACCGGGTCCCATCGAGCCGGTGCGCCGTGCCGGTCGAACGCCGGAGGCCGCCAGGGAGGCGATCCTCGCCGGCGGCCTCGCGACCCGTCGGATCGACGTCGAGGAAGTCGGTCACCGGCCGGCCGAGCATCCCCTCGATCGTGAGACCGAACAGGAGCGCGGCGGCGTCGTTCGATTCGAGGACCGTCCCGTCGACGTCGCACATCAGGAACGCGTCGGGCGACGCCTCGAACAGCGTCCGGTAGCGCGCCTCCGATCCCTCGAACCGCTCGCGGTGTCGGAAGTTCGTGAGCGAGATCCCGACGACGCGGGCGACCGAGTCGAGCGCAGCATGGTTGACCATGAGCTCGTCCGGTGCGCCCTCGAAGTAGGCCACGATCCCGCCGGCGAGCTGGTCCTCGACCCGGATCGGGATCGCCGCGTAGGCCGTCACGCCGCTCTGTCGGGCGATCGCCAGGGTCTCATCACTCACGACGCCGGGCTCGAATCGCTCGAGGATGCTGCCCTCGCCGGCCATCCAGCGGCGGACCGCCGAGCGCGCGGCCGGCGCCGCCGTCGCGAGCCAGTCCGCGATCGGCTTGCGGACCCCGACCGTCCGCGAGATCTCGTAGCCCGAGCCATCGCTGTTGAACAGCCCGTAGCCCGTCCCGCTGGCCTCGAGCGCCTCGCCGACGAGCCGGGCGGACTGTTCGGCCAGCTCCTCGGCCGTGTCGACGGCCTGGCCGATCCGGGTCAGCTCGTCGAGGGCGTCGAGCCGGCGCAGTAGCGCCTTCTCGGCCTCGGCACGACGGGTGATCTCCTCGATCAGGCGAGCGTTCTCGAGCGCCCGTTCGACGTGGGCGCTCGCGAGGAGGAGCGTCGCCGACGAGGGTCGGGCGGCGTCCGGGTCGGTCCAGCCCATCGTCAGCAGCCCCACGAGCTCGTCGCGCCGATGGATGCCGACCGCGGCGATCGAGGCCAGGCCGTTGGATCGCAACCACTCGCGCGTCTCAGTTGAGATCGGGACCGAGTCAAGGTCGCCAATGACGACCCGACCGGGCGGCGCGACGGCGGCGAGCAGCGGAGCTCCGCGCCGGGTCAGCTCGACGGCCCGTGCACCGGCGACGGCGTCGATGCCGCGGGTCGCCTCGAGGAGGGGCCGATCACCGTCGATCCGGAGGATCAAGCCCGACTGGGCCCCGGTGGCCGTGCACAGCAGGTCGATCGCGGCCTGGGCGATCTCGGCGCGGCTGCGGGCCTGGCCGGTCGCGGTGGCCAGGCTGCCGAGCGTCGCGAGCTCTCGCTCGAGCCGATAGGAGGCGGTGATGTCGCGCTTGATGTTCAGCAGCCCGCTGATCCCGCCCTGCTCGTCGACGAGCCGGCTGAGGGTGGCCTCGACGACGACCTCCCGACCGACCGACCGGCCGATCTTCGGTCGCTCGATCACCCGCCCGTGCCAGGCTCCGGTGGCGAGTGCGATTTCGCGCGGCAGCCAGGTCGGGATGTCGACCTCGCCGACGACCGTGGCGTCGGTCAGCCCGTAGATGTCTCGCCCGATCGCGTCCTCGGCGCCGATCCCGTAGAGCCGTTCGGCAGCGGCGTTCCAGACCCGGACCCGGGCGTCGAGGTCGGTGAAGATGAACGCGTCGTCGGCGGAGGCGGCCACGACTCGCAGGAGCGCGAGGGTCGCCGATTTGTTCGGGTCCTCATCGAGCGGCGCCGGCGCGGCGTCGGGTTCGGCCACGGACCTATCGTACGCTCGCGGCCCGCTGGGTTCGTCCGACTGGGCTGCCCCGTCGGGATCGCGGTGTAGATTCGGGTCCGAGATGACCGACAGCGCGACGCAGACAGCAGCCGAGCCGACCGCCGAGCCGCCGATCCATGGCCTGTTCATCGGCGGCGAGTGGACCGAATCGGGCACGGGCCGGACGTTCGAATCGGTGAACCCGGCCGACACCCGTGACGTGGTCGGCGGGTTCCAGTCCGGCGACGCCGCCGATGCCGCCCGGGCGATCCGGGCCGCGGAGGACGCCTTCCCGGGCTGGCGCCGGACCCCGGCACCGAAGCGGGGCGAGATCCTGTACCGGTTCGGCGCGCTGATGGCCGAGCACAAGGAGCGCCTCGCCCGGGCGATGACCCGCGAGATGGGCAAGGTCCTGCCCGAGGCGCGCGGCGACGTCCAGGAAGGGATCGACATCGCCTACCTGATGGCGGGGGAGGGTCGCCGGATGTTCGGCGACACGACCCCGTCGGAGCTGCCGGACAAGTGGGCGATGAGCGTGCGGGAGCCGGTCGGCGTGGCCGGGATCATCACGCCGTGGAACTTCCCGATCGCCATCCCGTGCTGGAAGATGATGCCGGCCCTGGTCACCGGCAACACGGTCGTCTTCAAGCCGTCGAGCGATACGCCCCATTGCGCGACGCTGCTCGTCGAGCTCATGGCCGAGGCCGGCTTTCCGCCGGGTACCGTCAACCTCGTGACCGGGCCCGGTCGCGGAGGTCGGCGACGCGATCGTGACCAGCCCCGACGTGCAGCTCATCAGCTTCACCGGCAACACCGCCACCGGACGGCGGATCGCCGAGCTCGCCGCCGCGCGGCTCAAGCGGGTCAGCCTCGAGCTCGGCGGCAAGAACGGGATCGTGGTCCTGGCCGACGCGGACCTCGACCTGGCGACCGACGGGATCCTCTGGTCGGCGTTCGGGACGACCGGCCAGCGCTGCACGGCCTGCTCGCGGGTGATCGTCGAGACGTCTGTTGTCGAGCCGCTGCTCGAGCGTCTCGAGGCTCGGGCCCGATCGCTCCGGCTCGGCTCGGGTCTCGAGCCGACGACCGACGTCGGACCACTGATCAACGCCGCGGCCGTCGCGAAGGTCGGGTCGTATGTCGAGATCGGCCGCCGCGAAGGCGAGGTCGTGGTCGGTGGCGACCGAGCGCGCGGATCTGGACTCGAGCACGGTCACTTCTTCGCGCCGACGATCGTTCGCGACGTCAAGCCGATGGACCGGATCGCGCAGGAGGAGATCTTCGGGCCGGTGCTGGCGATCATCGCGGTGCCCGACTACGACGCAGCGGTGACTGCCCTCAACCAGACCCGCTTCGGGCTGTCGTCGTCGATCTTCACGCGCGACGTGAACACCGCCTTCCGGGCGATGCGCGACTTCGAGGCCGGGATCGTCTACGTCAATGCCGGCACGATCGGCGCCGAGACCCACCTGCCGTTCGGGGGGATCAAGCAGACGGGCAACGGCCATCGCGAGGCGGGCCACGCGGCCCTCGATACGTTCACCGAGTGGAAGTCGATCTACGTCGACTTCTCCGGCCGCCTCCAGAGGGCCCAGATCGACAACCAGCCGGACTGAGCGCGGCAGCATGGGCCGGTCGATCCCGATCGTGGTCCGCGAAGCCACCGCCGCCGACACCGAGGCGCTTACCCGGCTCCACCTCGACAGCGCCCGCTATCACGCCGCGCTCGACCCCGCGCTCTATCGCGTGCCCGACGAGGAGGCCTACCGTCGCCTGGCCACGGCGCAGCTGGCCGACCCGGACACCCTGGTCCTCGTCGCCGAGTCGGCCGCTGAGGTCGTCGGCGTCGTGATGCTCGCACCGATCGACGAGCCGCCCGATTACTCGATCCTCCGGCCGGTGGCGGCCCTCGACCTCGGGATCGTGGTCGACGAATCCCTCCGCCATCGAGGTGTCGGCCGACGCTTGATGGCCGCCGCCGAGACCGCCGCTCGCGGGCGTGGTGCCACGGCGATCGGTCTCGACATGCACGCCGAGAACGTGCCCGCGAGGCGGCTCTACGAGAGCCTCGGCTACCGGACGTTCGGCCTGCTCATGAGGCGCGAGCTCGACCCCGGGTGAGCAGCCTTTGACGGGCGGTCGATCAACCGGGGTGCGGCGTCAACTGGTAGCGACTGATCACACTGTCCCGATCTCCGAATGCGGGCCCCACGCCCGACGGTTCGGTTCGCGTCGGCCTCGGGCGACGATCGGACGGAGAAGACGACGAGCGGCTCGGAGACGCCCTTCAGCGTACGGCGTCCCTTCGAGAGACGAATGTCACATCGAGGACGGATCTGGTGAGGGCGCGCACCGTGTCGGAGACGAGGATCTCACCAGGGCCGGCGAGGGCACACAGGCGGGCAGCCACGTTGACCGCCGACCCGACATAGCCCTCGCTCGACTCGACGGCTTCGCCGGCGTGGATCCCGATGCCAATCGTGAGCGTTGGACCGGACGTATCGGCCGCGGCCGCTGCCATCACCTCCAGACCGCAGGTCACAGCGCCGCTGATCGACGGAAAGACTACATAGAAGCCGTCGCCCTCGGTTCGGATCTCGGCTCCCCTGTGGCTCGCGATCGCGGCCCGCACGATGCGGCGGTAGCGAGCCAGGAGGTCGGTCGCGGCCTCGGCCCCGTTCTCTTCGACAAAGGCCGTATAGCCGCGGAGATCCGAGAAGAGGAACCCGCGGGTCGGCCGCCCATCGATCGGTCCGCTTGGCGATCGATCAGTGACTGGTCCGAGCTCCACGCTCTGCCTCTATGCGGACGTGGGCGCCCTCTATGCGGACGTGGGCGCCGAGCCCAATGGTAGATGGAGGATAGCCGTTCCCCCGAGTCGACTCTGGACCGAATGTATGTCGACGCCTGAGCACCAGGCTCGGTACCACCATTGCCACGGATGGACAGACCCCGGTCGCAGGCCGGCCTGAAAGCGTAGCCTTCGGGCAGGACCCGCCGCAGTGAGGGAACTCCCGTGACGCCAAATGTCGTATCACTCGACCCTGCTCCGGCGCAAGCCGCGTATGTGCCTACCCATGTCGTCGCGCCCGGCTGTCTGATTTCGGGCACACCGAACGATCGCGGAGTAACCCAATTCACGAGCGCGGACGGTTCGGTTACGGCCGGCGTCTGGGCGTGCGACACCTACCACGAGACCGTGCCGCGCTACCCGGCCGACGAGCTCTGCGTCGTCATCGAGGGCTCGGTCACCGTGACGGAGGTCGATCGTGAGCCCCACACCTATCGGCCTGGCGATGCCTTCGTAATCCGGCGCGGGACCGTCTGCAGTTGGGACGCCCAGGGTCCATTCCGCAAGTTCTTTATGGAGTACGACCCGGACAGGCGGTAGACCCCGGCTGGCTTCGCGCCGGCCTCGCGCCGCCTCGCGGCATCCAGCCGTCAGAACAAGGGCCAAGTGGCCCTTGTTCATCGATGGCCAGCCACTGACGCTGCCCCGATCAACGCGGAGTGACTGGAGATCATCCGCGTTCAGCAGTGACCCGAGTTCAGAGGAGGGTTGACGATGAGCCAGTTCGAAGTACGCGCCCGGCTGAAGGTTCGCGATGGGCAGCTGGAGGGATTTAAGCGGCAGGCTGCTGAGCTCATGCGGCAGACGCGGGAGAAGGACACAGGAACGCTCGCCTACGACTGGTTTCTGAGCACCGACGGGACCGAATGCGAGGTCCACGAAGCCTATGTGGATGCCGATGCTCTGGTTGAGCATGCGTTCCACATCCGCGAAGCCCGGGAGGCTCTCTTCGCTGAATTCGCCTATGACCACAAGATGGCGACGTACGGCGACCCGTCACCTCGACTCCTCGAATTGGTGGACAAGATCGGCGTCGACGTCACGTGGTTCACCCCTCTCCAGGCACTCGAGCCTGCGAGCGTCCACTGAGGAGCCGCCGGCATCAGAGCGAACCGGAGGCCTTCTCGGAGAGCGTCAGCGCCTCCGGTCGGGAATGAGGAGGGTGAGCCATGCAGAGCATCACTGAGGCGGCATCTGCGTTCCTGGCCAACAAGCGAGTGGCCGTCACCGGGGTCTCCCGCACGCCCAAGCAGCACGGCAGCAACGTCGTCTACCGGCGATTGCGCGAGCGTGGCTATGAGGTCTTCGCGGTCAATCCGAACGCGCACCAGGTCGAGGGAGATCGATGCTATCCGGATCTGGTTTCAATCCCCGGAGGGGTCCAGGCAGTGGTGATCGGGACACGGCCCGAGATCGCTGAGGACACCATGCGCGAGTGCGCCGAGCTGGGCATCAAGCAGGTTTGGATGCATCGGGGCTTCGGCGCAGGCAGTGTCTCGGTAGCTGCCACCGATTACGGCCGGCAGCACGGCATCACGGTGATCGATGGAGGCTGTCCTCTGATGTTTGCGCCTACCGCCGACTTCGGACACAGGATCATCCGGTTCATCTCTGCTGGAAGCGTGCCGAAGCAGGTGTGAAGCAAGGCCCTGCCGGTCACGGCAGTGTCTCGGTTCCAACCCTAGGTGTGTCGCGAGCAGATGCTCCTAGCCTCGGAGCGTCAGGATGACGATGACGGCGGTCCCTCGGCCCAAAGTCGCCCTGATCGTCAGCCCATTGCGGCCGCGGTCGGATGGTGAACCATCGTGTGCCGAACGGTGGCGGCGACCCATAGCCCGATCGTCGCAACCACGAGGATAGCGAGAGTCTGACCCGGTCGCCTGGGTGACAGTCAGCACGCCACACACCAGCGCGACCAGCCCGCCAAGCGACGCGAGAACCAGATACAACCTTGACCCCGAGAGGAGGGCAGCGAACCCTGGAACGACCGCCGAGGCGGATGCGATGAACCCGAGCGCAAGTACGAGCACCGCGATGGAACTCGCCGTGAGACCCTCGAGTGGGCCCATGAGCCAGAGCAAGTAGATGAGCGTCGCCGTCGCGACGAGCAGTGTCGCGATCCGGTCTCGCCACGGGATCGACATCTCAACCTCCTAGGGCATGTGCACGCGACGTGCCGTCGGTTCGCGGCCGAGCCCCAGACAGCCGGCGAACCTCGCTCGGTCAGGCGCCTGTCGGTCCCTGCCCGTGCGGAGTCATCCGAATCCAGGCGCTCCAGAGGATCCCGATCCCGAGTGCGACGACGCAAAGCGGCCAGATCATGTCCCAATTCAGCTCTGCCAGCGCGAAGCCGAACACGTTGACGAGCGTGTAGTAGATCCCCACCCCGAGGATGATCAGCCCGAGGAGGATCGCCCCAACATCGATGCGACGCAGCTTATCCACAGTGACGCGACCTCCCATGCGGCGGGTCGGTCTCGCCAGTGGCTCGGCGCGGTCCCGGCGGCCAGGGCGTGTGGGCCGCGCGTCATCGCCCCCCGCGTACGTGGAAAGTGTTTCCCTTGTCTACCCTCGATGCCAAGAGCCGTCGGTCACGAAACGACCCGGTCGGCCCGGCCGGGCTGGCCGCACGAGGCGTGATCGCGGGCTCGGGCGGACGTGATCGCTGACCGGCGCCGGCGAATATCCATTCCACGTGATACGCGACGATCGCCGTTCGCCAGTGGCGCTGCTCCCGCTGTAACGCGAGAGCACGCGGCCCGTTACTAGGAGTGCGCCGGCTCTCCGGGCCATGGCTCCTCCTCGACATGACAGGTATGGGTGCCGGCGTAGTTCGCAGGGCAGCGGACCCGGGAGTCGGCTGCTGGGGGTGCAGACCTCGGCCTCTTCGGGGGCCGGGGTCTGTCCTTTGCGTCCGGTCGGTGCACGGCCAGTGTCTATTTAGCCTCGGCTCCTGGGTGAGCCTGGCTGCTACAGGCCGCCGAGCGTCCACAGAGGAGCGACCGCCAGCAGGATGACGGCGGCGACCTGCAGGGCGAGCACCACGAGCGCTGGGCGCCTCGCTATTGGAAGCCATCTGAATGCGAAGTAGGCCATGAGCGGGAGCTGACCGGCGACGAGGAGCTGCCACAGATGGGCCTGGGCGCCCTCGTCGGGCTGGTGCACGACGCCGTGCACCGCCACGAACCAGACGATCATCGCGAGCGCACCAAGCGACATCGCCACGGGCAGGTACGCCGTCGGTTGCCGCATCAGCGTCCCGAAGGTGATCGAACCATCCATATCGTGCCGCGAAGCCATCGTCGTGCAAACGAGGGTAGCACTGGGGGTATCTGCAACCCGGTTCGCCACGATCTCGGTCTTCCAGTGGCGCCTTCTCAACTGTCACCGCTCGTTGACGACTTACGTACGCGCCGCCCTCGCGTACCATCTTCGAATGGCTACAGGCGGCAACTACGCGCGGCTTCTCGCCTGGTCTGAGAACGCGGACGAGGCTCCGAAGGTGACCCGGAACGCGGACGACGGCGGTGAGTCGTGGTCCATCGCCGTGAGCGTAAGTGACCCGGTGAGCTTCACGGCGCACGGGTCCGCCGGCACCATCGACGAGGCGGCAGAGCAGATTATCGACCAGCTGACCAAGGTGGGCGTGACGATCGACTGACGCACCGCCGCGCTAGCCAGAACTCGCTGGGACGAACTTGAAACTGGCGCTTGCCGGCGTCGTCATCCCAGCTCCGGGTCTGGCGCCGGCCGGAAGAACGTGACCGGCCCTGTTATCGGCTGTCCGGAACGCGCTCTGTTCGCAGGGGCACCCGTACGCTTCCGCAAATGCGGGCGTGCCGCCGGCGGCCGCCCGAGCCCGGTCGAGCCCGCGATGCGCTACGATCCCCGCGGGCCGGTAGCTCAACGGCAGAGCAGCTGACTCTTAATCGTGCGGGTCGAAGCGTAGCGCTTACTCGAGCGTGTGGCCCGAGCGAAACCGGCCAAATCATGTGGTGCATTCTCACCGGCTGTCCGGAATGCGCCCATCCGCGACGGCGATGCGTAGACTTCCGGCATGGAGCCAATCGAGCACGTGGTCAGCGTCGCGAACGTCATGAGCACGACCATGACGGTCGAAGCGTGCCAATGGACATCCTGGGCACGGAGCAGTCAGACGAGATAGGTCCTGCGGGCTGGAGGCGCACCAGCTACAGGTGTTCCGAGTGCCCCGTGACAGTTTCCGTGACGACCACGGTCTAGGGGGCGAGCCGGGGGACGAAGGCCCTAGCCAACCACCGAGCGAGCATGTTGGAGCCCTTGTCCCGATTGCAGAGTCCGCACGCGGGCAGGAGGTTAGGCAGCGCGTCCGGCCCGCCACTCGCGAGAGGGATGCCCAGGTTGAATTTCGACCATGACCGACTCGCGCCAGTCGTCGGGCAGTTCCACCGGGGTGCAGGATCGGTTTTCTCACGTCTCCACTCTAGGTGACGGGACCCTGGCAGCCCAGGGGTACGATCTGCTAGGCGAAAGGGGTGGGTCGTGAAGTTCTTCAAGCGCGACGCGGAGAAGAAGTCCGAGGAAGGCCTATGGCGGCCAGACCCCCAGGCCCGCAGAGCGAGGCACCGCCGGAGCCAGTCCGACCGCCCGAGGCAACCGGCCCGGTTCGCCAAACCAAGGACGGGTGCCAGATCAATGTCGGGAGCGTGGACGAGGCCAAGGAAGCGATCCTGCAACTCAAGGATCAGAAGCGCGATCTTCAGGCCACGAAGAAGGAAGTCGCGGCGGAACACGCCGACCTGAGGGCCGTCCACGCCGAGAAGCGGGCCGGTCGTCATGTTCTACCAAGAGGCGGCGGGAAGTTCGGTCAGCATTGCCCGCTACTCCGTCCAGTCGAACCGACGTTCCGAGCGCCAAGAAGCATGCAGCAGGAGAACCAGGCCTACAACGACCGGAAGCAGGCCATCGATCGCCAGGGATCAAACAGGTCGATGCCGTGATGCTGCAGTTACAGCGCTACGTCGCCGAGAACGCGCCGGCTCCGAAGCCAAGAGCGACTGTCGCCGCGAAGCCCGCCCCCGCGAAGCCCGCCCCCGCGAGCGATGTCGCCGGCCGCATGAAGGCACTCAACGATCTGAGGGACGCGGGACTCGTTACCGAGGACGAGTACAACGCCAAGCGGGCCGATCTATTGGCGAGCCTCTAGTGCGCAGCGAGAGTCTAGATGGGGCAGCGATGAAGCGAATACCTAGAGATGTCCCCCGTCAACATCGAGGAGATCCCATGCGGAACAGAACGCGAGCCATGGCCGTCGGAGTGTCGCTAGCGGCGTCGGTGCTGCTACTCCAGGGTTCGGCCTTGGGTGCGGCCCAGAAACGACGGCGGGGCGGCCGGACCATGACCTTCCACGTGGTGTTCCAGCCGTTCAACTACACCGATCTCGGGGCGCCAGGTCCCTCAAGCAGCGGACGTGATCGTCTTCCATGACCAGCTCTTTCAGAACGCGAAGGCGGTGGGCGACGAGATCGGAAGCTGTGTCCTCGTCGACGAGACGGGTCTCTCCAACTGCAGCGGTGTCATGCAACTCGAGGATCGCGGGACGATCACATTCGCCTTCGTGAACGCGCCGCCCCCCACAAGGTATTGGCAGTCACCGGTGGGTCTGGAGAATTCAGGACAGCCCGTGGCGACGGCACTCTCGACGAGAACGGAGATGGCACAGGCACCCTCGTTCTGCGGCTCAGCAGCGAATAGCCACACGGAGCAGAGCACCCCGGATCGGCACGAAATCAAGCCTCGACCGGCGCGCCAGAGGCGCCGGTCGCTCCGGGTCCGCCGGCCCCCGAGAAGGGTTCGCCGTCCGGGCGCGGAGTCGGGGCGAACGAGGGCGTAGCTGACGCGGCTTCGCCCGCGGGAAGACGGTCACCCAAGGTCTTGAAGCGAGCTAGTCCCAGGCCTCGCTCCCGGCCTCTCGCTCGACGGTCTTCCAGGCCTCTCGCAGCGGCTCCCAGTTGAGGGCCGGATCGTGGATCTGGATGTCCTCGAGGCGCTCGCCAAGGATGATCGACGCCTCTCGAAGAGCCGGGAGAGGGACTCTCGTTGGAAGTCGGCAAGCGCGGCCCGGGCTTCATCCTTCGCCTGCCGGACGGGCGCTCGCATGAACGACGACGCCGCCCCCAGGTCCTCTATGGCCTGCTTCAGGTGGTCGTACACACGCCGGTCCACGGACCGAACGATGCGCGTCAGGGCGACTCACGTCAACCAAGTGGAGGGTTAGTTGACCTACGCGGCCAAGTTTAGCTAGTAGTCGACGCATCCACACAGCACGGTGAGTATTCCAGATCGTGGAAGCCTCCGGCGCCGTAGTCGGGGACCAGCCGATCAACTACCCCGGTGGATCGAGGATCGACAACGAGTCCGATGACGATCGACGGAGCAAGCCAGGGACCTATCTCGTCCGGATCGTCGTGGATGGCGAGGTCGTCTCTGCGGGCCAGATCAGACTCACGAAGTGACGGGCGCTCGCCAGAAGGCGGTCAGGGTCGTCCTGCAGCGATCCATGAAGCGATCCAGTCCCGCGCCATGGCCCGCTGCGCATCGTCGAGCAGCATCGTGCCCGGCGCAGACCTGGCGGTGCAACTCGTCCTCGAGGTCATCCTTTTCCTTGCTTCCAATGGCCGTTCCGTCGGGCAGCGTCACCGTCGTTCGGCTGGGGCCACAGGTTGCGCGGGTCGCGCGGTGCGCCACCGAGTTCGAGCGGGACGAGGTGATCCTCCTGGTAATGGGCCGGGTTCCGATCGGCGTAGCCGTACTCGATGGATCTGGGCCAGCTTGAGCGCGCCGGTGTAGGCGGATGGCGGGCGCGACGGTCGCCGCCCAGCCCGGATTGCAGACAGTCGACGCGAGATTGTCCTGGGTCGCAGCCGGGTTGATCGCGCCTGGCGTCCGGCCGTGGTCCGGCAGGCCGATCTTGGTCGCTCTGCGTCGGCGCTCGGTGCGGCTGATGCGCCAGCGATCGGCGGGCGCCGTCGGGACGGGAGCGCCGGCCGCGGTCAGCCACTGGAGTGCGAGGACGGCACCAGCCCCGATGACGACGCCGAGGAACGCCCGCGACGAGGGATCGACGCACTGTAGGGAAGGACGACTCGCAGGCCGACGCCGTCGTGGTTAGAGTCGAGTCGGTACGGATCGTTGGACTTCGTCCGCCGGTGCCCTTGAAGAAGGACTGGGCGTGGGCGTGGGTGTCGAAGTCGCCGCAGTCAACGTCGGACGATCGCCATCCCAACCGGGCGGCTTGTAGTAGTCGGTAGATGGCTTCTTGGTCGGCTGCGGAGTCTTCTTCGGCTTGGTGTCGGCTTCGCGGTAGGCTGCGGTGGACGCGGGTGGCTTCTGGCGAGCGGGGCCTCGGTCGCGAGCGGCTCTTCCGTCTGCGACAGGTCGGCTGCCAACCAAGTTCGGCGCGCCGCCGTCCGGCGTGGTACCACCACCACAGGCGCCCATCAGAAGGGCGATCCCGACCACAAGGGCCGAGAACCCGGTACCGCGCGGATGACCATGCCCGCCATCCTGCGGCATCCCAGTGCTCGAGGGTATCCCGCCCGATAGTCCCGACGGGCGAACGGTCATGGCTTCGCTCGGGCATCGGATCGGCGGGAGAGCGAACCAGCATCCGGTTCAGTTCCGCCTCGGTTGGCGGCCGGCCGTTCGCTCGCTCCCATGCCACTCGGCCGTGCCCTCAAGGAACGCCCGCCTAGCGCGCTCGTTGATCTCGGCGACCCGTCGCGCGCGGCGTTCGGCGTCTTCGGTCATGTGGATCGTGTCGGCCTCCCGCCGATGTCGGGGCTGTGAGCCAATGACCCGGGCCCAGCAGCGATCATCGGTCAGGCGTGGGACGACGCGGGTCGAGATGGAGCTGACTGGTCCCCACCAGGCGAGCCCTGAGTCGAGCAATGCGAGGAGCGGTGGCGAACCGATCTGGGTGAAAGTCGCTCGCGCCTTCTTCGGCGGCCGGAGCCGCCGCGGGTTCGGATGGGCCGAGGAGCACTGCCAACTCCATCTGACTGAAGCCGAGAGCAAGTGGCTGATCGAGGTCGCGGAACACCCAGAGCAGGCTTCGCCGAAGCCTGATAAATTCGGCGGACCGGCCTTCGAGTCCCTCAAGACATGCTTCCAGCTCGAGACGAATTGCAGCTACGTAACGGCCGTGCCATGGGATCCTCCGGACCGCTTCGAGCGCCGCTCTCGCTCGACCCGGGTCGCGCATGACCGACGCGATCCGTGCTGCGAGAGCGGGAGCCCACAGGCCCTCGGCAATATCGGCGGAGGCCATGAACCCATCGTAGGAACTGGCGAGTTCGCCTGCGAAGAGGTCTACTAGTGCGCGGTCCTCGAATCGACCAGCCAGGAGCTCGGGCCTGCTAACGTCCGGGGCGGCCGCTTCGGACTCGGCTCGCAGCTCGCCGCCTCCAGCTCGATATCACCGCGACCCGAGGCGACAGTGGCGCGGGCCAGGACTCCCTCCCGCGCGTGCGGGGGCAAGTGGGAACCTTTCCAGGTCGTCGCAGATCTGATCGACGAGCGCCCAGGCTCCTGCCCAGAAGTGAAGATTCCCGAGGAGTTGTGTTGACCACAGGTACTGCTCCCGGTTCCCCATACGCACAAAAAGGTCGCGGGCGGCCCCCAGCTGAGCAACGGCCTCTCGTGGCACGTCTTGGATGAGCCCGGCAGCGAGATTGCCGGCGGCGCGCAAGTGCGTCCATTGAAGTCCATGCGATTCTCCGCGAGGTCGGCGGCTCCCGAACGAGCGCCATCGCTTCCAATTCGCGTCCTCGCCTGTTGAGGACGGCTCCCTTGTGATCAGCGCCTCCGTGACGACCGGAACGAGAGCGAGTTTTCCGGCGGCCTCTAGGACGCGGTTTACTCCAGGGCAGTAGGATCGTCCATCATAGTGGCCGCCCTGGCGCGCTCGGCGAGCAGAGCGATCGCTTCTGGCTCCTCTTGATATGGCGGCAATATTCACGAGCACCCGGTCCGACTTCGATGACGGCCTTCTCGGTTTCGTGCGCGTTCAGATGTCCCCGACTGAGCCTAGCCGTTGCCCGCGCAAGCCCTACGAGGTCGCTGCTCGCCCGGTAGAAGTCCGCCGCGGCACGGCCGTAGCGCTCGGCTCGGTCCGATCGTGCCGCCCACTCTGCCGCCTTCGGCTGGATCTCCCAAAGCGCGGCACGTTCGGTCGTGTGCAACCGCGAGGGTGATCGAGGTCTCGAGGTATCCGAGGGCCTGGTCGTGCGACCCAAGCTTGGACGCCCGGTCCGCGGCGGCTCTAGGGAACCCCGAGCCTGGCCGGCGAGGGCGCTGCGCCTCGGCACCAGATGACGACGCGAAAGCCTCGTAGTAGTGGTTCGCCAGAGCCCTGCGAGTTCGTCGCTTCCGATTGACTCGAAGTAGCGGGCGGCCGCCAGATGCCTTGAACGTCGCTCATGCTTGGACAGCCTCTGATAGGCAACTTCACGGATGAGCGCCTGAAGAAAGACGAGTTGACCGCGCTCGGGCGAGCGTGGATCAAGATGATCCCGAGGAAATCACGTTGAACGAGCGCCTCCACGCGGGGTCGTCGTTGGTCTGTCGATCGTCCCGTGAGCGCTTCCAGTCCCTCAAGCGTGAAGCTGTGGCCGAGGACCGCGGCATGCTGGAGGAGTGCCCGATCGTCGGGCCCGAGGGCGTCAAGTCGTGCGCCGATGAGGCCGCGGAGCGGAGACTTCAGGCACTTCGAGGCGGCCGACGTCGCCCGCCATGCGGATTCGGCCGTCGTCCAACACCAACTGGCCGCCGTCTATCAGCATTCGTACCGTTTCGATCGCGAAGAGCGGAATGCCGGCCGCCCGGTCAACGATCCGCCGTCTCAGCGGTCGTGAAATCCCTGGTCCAAGGCCCCCCAGAAGCGCCTGCATTGCAAATCGTCGGGGAGCAGATCAAGGTGCAGTCGGGTGAAGTTGTTGCCCGGAACCCAGCGCCCCAAGTCGATCGACGCTCAAGGAGTTTGGGTCGGGCCAGGGTCAGGATCAGGATCGGGAGTCTGCGACTCCACTCGAGGATGAATACGATGAAGTCCAGGAGGCCCAAGTCGGCCCATTGCGCATGCCTTCAAAGACCAGCACCAGCGGAGTGCGCTCGGCGATTCGCTCCAGGAAGGTTCGCCATACGTAGAACAGGGTCTCCGTTTCGACGTCGCCGACGTTTTTGAAGATCCGAGCAGAGCGCCGATGCCGTTCGCGAGCCGCCGTCGCTCCTCTGGGTCACGGCCGACATCTGTGTCGAGCATCTAGTCCCAACCGCTCCCCGGGTGATCCCGCGGTCCTCGCCCTGCGCGATCCCGGCTCGAGCTACGGATCATCTCGCCGAGTGCCCAGAACGTGATCCCGTCGCCATAGGCTAGGGGAGCGGCCCTGTAGCCGAACGATTTGCTCGGCAATCCCGTCCGAACGTACTTTTTCGAGCTCCCCAGCCGAGCCGCGGGGTCTTCCCAATTCCCGATACCCCGATGAGCGAGACAAGGTGGGCACGGCGCTGGCTCGCCGTCGTATGAAGGAGCTCTTTGAGTAGCGCGCAAGTTCAATTCCCGCCCGACGAACGGAGCCTCGAGTCGGCGGGGACACACCGCCACCACGCTTGAGAAGCGACGACGTTGAGGGCTCGCCAAGTGGGAAGGACGGAGGGTTGGCCTCGAAGCTTCCGGCTGCCCGCGGTCTCAGAAGGCGATGACCTCACCGGCAGCGCGGCGAGTCGGTTCCGTCGACGAGAACGGTTCCAGGCTGGGCGTCCGCCTGCAGCCGCGACGCGGAGTTGACGAGCTCGCCGCTGACGATGCCGTGGTCTGCATGGCTGACCCTGACCACAGCCTCCCCGGTCATGGCAACTGCCCGCGCCTCGAGAGCCGGACCGGTCTCATCCAAGTGCAGCGAGCCGGACTGCTTCGACGAGATCGAGGCCGGCACGCACGGCCCGCGCCGGATCATCCTCGTGAGCGATCGGAGGCGCCCCACAGCGCCATCACTGCGTCACCGATGTACTTCTCGATCGTGCCGCCGTAACGACCGACGATCGACCGAGCGGTAAGCAAAGTAGTGGTCCTGGAGCGAGCCGACGTCCTCAGGGTCACGCCCGGCCACAAGCGCCGTGAAGCCGACTAGATCGACGAACAGGACGGTGAGGACTTGGCGCTCCAGTTGCGGACGGGACCACGATCGCCGCAGGCTCAGCGTTGCGGTCCCGGGGCGGAGCTGCTGTCTGGGACAGGCTTGCACCGCACTCACGGCAGAACTTGGCTGTTGGCTGATTGGCTGTCCCGCAGGCAGAGCAATATCTGTTACGAGGGGCGTGCCGCATTCGCTGCAGAACTTCGTCCCGGCTTCGTTCTCCGTCCCGCAGGACAAGCAGATGGAACCGAAGTCCCCCACCGATGAGCCTTCGTGTTCGGCGGAGCCTACCCGATGCCTGACTCCGGGCGAAGCTCACGTGGGGCCGAGCCCAGGGTCGCATCGCGTTCCTTAAGGTCTGATCGACCACCACAGCGCCAAGCGCCCGATGCAGTGCCACCGTCAGAAGCGATTGACGTGCTCGAACGCCGCACTGGTCCGTCAGAGCCGCTCCAGATCAGGCCCGCCCACGGCTTAGAGCGCGTCTCGGGCCCATAGGCCGGCGGCCGCCCGAGCCCGGTCGAGCCCGCGATGCGCTACGATCCCCGCGGGCCGGTAGCTCAACGGCAGAGCAGCTGACTCTTAATCAGCTGGTTGAGAGTTCGAATCTCTCCCGGCTCACCACTCTGCCACGCACGAAGCGACCCCTCCGGAGTTCGTCGGAGGGGTCGTTGATTCGTCCCGGACCACCCGTCGCTCGACCTAGCCGGTCGCGCGGCCCCAGCTGAGGATGACGCCGGTCCGGTGTCCGCCCGCCCGATGATGGCGTCCGTCAGGTGCCCACAGACGGTCGTAATGGTCGCGATGCAGGCCAGCCCAGCGTCAGCGACCGGGTTGCAATTCACCGGCGCTCACGGCGCGTGGACTGTCACCCAGAGGAAACCGTCGGCGAAGACCCCGCTGCCCAGGATCCCACCCACCTTGAGCGTCCCGATGGTGTGGCCAGTCTTGGGGTCGACGGAGCGGACGGTCCGCGCGACGTCGTCGAGGAGCCAGAGCGACTCGGGACCGACGGCAAGTCCAGTCGCCGGAGCATCGAGAGCAACGGTCTGCTGGTTCCCGCTCCCGGCGTCGATGCGGGTGAGCGATCCATCCTGTCGGAGCAGCCACAGCTCGGTGGGGGTGGCCGCCATCCCGAGCGTGCCCCTCGCTCCGGCCAGGGTCAGGACCGTGGGCATGGTCACGGGCCCGTCGAAGCGGAGCAGGACGGGCGCCTCCTGGTAGGCAACCCAGGCGGTCCCCCCACTTGCGGCGACCAGCAGCGAACCAGTATCGGCGACACCCAACCCCGGGAGATCGGCCTGCACGATCCCGATCACGGAACGGCTGAACTGCCCGGTGTCGGTCCTCGGAGAGACGCGGATGACACTCCCGTTTCCGCTGACGATCCAGGTCCAGGCATTTGACGCGGCCATGCCCGAATACCCGGTGTTGGAGTACACGGGATTTCGCAATTCGGGGAGCTGGGGGGCAAAGATGGGCTTGGACGGATCCTCGAAGATGATGAAGAGGCGCTGCGGCAACAGCTTCTGGAGGAGCTCCGGCCGATCGTCGAGCCCGAGGACGTCGACTTGGCCATCGAGGTGGGCGGCCAGTGCGATCGGGGAACCAGGCGTGCCGTACCAATGCGCCGTCGATCGAGTCGCGAGGCCGATCCGGGTGACGGTCCAGTCCTGCTCATTGGCGATCCACAACGAAGTGTCGGTCGCGACGATCGAATTCGGCCGGCTGCCCACCGCGATCGTTTGGACAACGCAGGTGCGTGTTGGATCGATCCGCGCGACGACGTCGGCGGTGCTGGCCGGGAGGGCGATGCAGTCAGGAGGACGGTTGACGGCGTAGACCCCGGTGGCTCCGGCAAGGATGATGCCAACCAAGCCGACGATCACGAGGACCCGGCCGCGGCGCGCCCCCAGCTGGCGGCGGAGGCGGGCTCCGCGGGAGCTGGGCACGGCCTCGACCCGATAGAGCGGGATGCCCCCGGCGATGCCCTTGAGGTGCTGCGTCCCTAGTCCGGTGTAGGTGTAGGGGAGGAACGTCCGGGTGAGCGCCCGGACGGTGTCGGTGACGAGGACCTCGCCGGCCCGGGCCTTGGCGCACACCCTTGCGGCGATGTTGACCGCGCCACCGACCAGACCCTCGGTGGTGGCCACGGTCTCCCCGGCATGGATCCCGACCCCGACCCGGATCGGCAGTGCCTTGGTGCTCGCCTCGGCCGCGGCGGCGACGAGCGCCAAGCCGGCCTCGACCGCGCCCGAGGCGGCCGGAAAGACGACGTAGACGCTGTCGCCCTCGGTCCTGATCTCGGCCCCGGCGTGGGCGGCGATCGCGGACCGGACGTGGGTCCGGTACGTATCGAGCAGGTCGGCCGCCGCCCGGTCGCCGTTCGCCTCGACGAACGCGCTGTAGCCCCGGAGGTCGCAGAACAGGAAGCCCTTCGTACCGGCACTGTCGATGGTCACGCTTGAGCGTCTCCCATGCGGTGCGATCCGCTGGGTTCGCTGATCGATCAGCGCCCACACCGTCATGTCGCGGTGATCGGGGCAGCGTGCCCGGCCCGCCCACGCTGGACAAGGGCCAGTTGGCTCTAATCAGACCGCGAATGCCGAGCAGCACGGCGATCCCCGGCTTGGGCGCGTCGACGACGCTCCCATCCGCCGCGTGGCGCTTCAGCGGCAGCGATCTCGGCTAGGCGAGTCCGCGGGTCGCCCAGGCTCGGGCGGTGACCACGAACGGTCCGTCGGGGAGCTGGCCGCGGCATCGTTCGCGCAGCTCGGCCTGCCGCTCGGGATCGAGGCTGGCCGCGTACGAGCCCGCCGGTCCCACGCCGCGGGTGAACGGCTCCCACCACTCGTCGAAGCTCTGGTGCTCGAGGTCGGCTGCCAGGACCGAGTCCTCGATCTCGCGGAGCCCCGCCGCTTCGAACAGCCCCGCCAGGTCGCCCTCGCGGGTGCCGGCGAGCCGCAATTCGTCATCCACCTCGGGATCGAGCTCGCGCGCCGAGGCCCAGAACAGGCTGAGCGGGCCCTGATCGCCGGCGTGATCCCAGACACAGGCGGCGACGACACCGTCCCGCCGGGTCACGCGCGCCATCTCCGCCAACCCCGCGACCGGATCCGACATGAAGTGGACGACGAGCTGGGCGAGCGCCGCGTCAAAGGCCCGGTCGGGGAACGGCAGGTGCTCCGCCGAAGCCTGCCGGACGTCGACGCCGGGGTGGCGGAGTCGAGTCGCGGAGACGAACGACTCGGACGGATCGACGGCCGCCACGGCCGCGGGCCCGAGACGCCCGACGAGCTCGCCGGTGAGCGCCCCTGGGCCGCAACCGACGTCGAGGGCGCGCTGGCCGGCCCGCACGCCGGCAAGGTCGGCCAGCTGGGGGGACAGCAGGATCGAGTACCTGCCCATGAACCGGTCGTATGCATCCGCCGCGACGTCGAAGCTCACTGGCGCAAATCTACGCCCCACTGCTCGGCGTGGCACGCTCCGGCGGCCTGGCGATCCGGCTCACGACCGTGCCGATGACGGCGCCGATGACGAGCCCGATCACGAGCCCGGTCAGGTTGTCGATCACGTCGAACGAGGAGCAGCTCCGGTCGAGGGCCGGGAAGACGTACTGGGTGCCCTCGATCGCGAACGGCAGCACGATAGCGCCGACGAGCAGCGCGAGCTTGGTAGGCGACCGCGGCAGCGCGGCGATGGCTGCCCCGAGCGGCACGAACAGGAGCACGTTGAGGCCGCGCTCGCCGAGGTTCGAGATCCGCTCGAGCCCGATCGGCCGGACGATCCGGACGAAGCAGCTGGCGAAGTTCTCGGGCGAGAACGCGTCCTCGCCCGGGGTCAGGGTCAGGGCGACGATGCTGCTCAGGCTCAGGACGAGCAGGAACGCGACCGCGCGCGGGGCGTGGAGTGCCCGGGCCAGCGGACGGAACACTACGAGGCTGATGGCCACGGCCATCGCGAGGGCAGGCCACAGCCAGGGCGTCGAGTTGAGGAAGGTCTGGATCATCGGACCCCGGACGACCGGGCTGGCGGCTCCGTGACGGCTCCCACCGCGGGCGGATCGCCGCGCTCGGGGCACCGTCAGATGGTAGCGGCGATCTGCGGGACCGCGTCAGGAGCCCGCTGGTGAGGCCAGGGACCAGGACTTTCGTGGGAGTGCCCGGACCGTACCCAAAGCGGTGCAATTGACGGGCTCGGGGTGCCGGCGGGCCGACGATCGGCAGCCCTCGAGCCGTTGGTCCGAGGTCCTGGTTGAGCGTCTCGCACGACACGTCACCGTCGCAGGTGCGATTCGGCTCGTCCTCGTTCGAGCGGTTGGCAAGCTGGCTCCGCGATCACGTCCGGCTCGACGTCACCCGATTCATCGCGATCCTGTCGCTGTCGGCGTTCGCTAGCCTGTTCCTGCCCCACTCCGGCTGGACGTGGGAGGACGAGCCGTGGCTCGGCGCGTTCATCGTCCTGACCGTGCTCGCGACCATCCTCGAGTTCGTCGCGGTCGAGCTGCCCCACGGCGGGATCGTGTCGCTCGCGACCATCGCCCACATCGCCGCGATCCTGCTCGTCCCGGCGCCGTTTGCCGCGATCTCGGTCGGATCTGCGGTCCTGATCGAGGAGGTCGTCCACCGCCGGCCCCTCCAGCGGATCGCGTTCAACACCTCCTGCCACGTCCTGACGATCTCGCTCGCCTCGTTCGCGGTCAGCCTGATCGGGGACCCGCGCGACCTGGTCCTGAACCACGAGCACCTTCAGCTCGTGACGATGGTCGTGGTCGTCAGCGTCGTCTATCACCTCGTCAACGACGTCCTGACCAGCGCGATCATGGCCCTGGCGAGTGGCCGCCCGCTGACCTACCTCATCCGGACGAACGGCAGCAGCACGATCCTGGCCGAGGCCGGCGCCGGGATGATCGGCGTCCTGTTCGCGCTCATCTGGATCGTCGAGCCGCTCTGGACGACGCTCCTCGCGATCCCGGGCGCGGTCATCGCCCGCGCCCTCCAGTACATCCGCCAGCTCGAGCGAGAGACTCGCTCGGCGGTCGCCAGCCTGGCCGAGGTCGTCGACGATCGTGACCCATCGACGTTCCATCACTCGACCCGGGTCGCCCACTACGCCGTCGCGATCGCCGAGGAGCTCGACCTCGACCAGGAGCTGATCGAGCTGATCGAGCAGGCCGCCTCGGTCCACGACCTCGGCAAGATCGGCATCCCCGACCGGGTCCTGCTGAAGCCAAGTCCGCTGACCCACGACGAGCAGATGACGATGTGGCTGCACACCGAGATCGGGGCCCGGATCCTGCGCCAGTTCAACCTCTTCCGGTCCGGGTCGGAGATCGTGCTCCATCACCACGAGGCCTACGACGGGTCCGGCTACCCGGCCGGGCTGGCCGGCGAGGCGATCCCGCTCGGCGCCCGGGTGGTGGCAGTCGCCGATGCCCTCGACGCGATGACTTCGGATCGGCCGTATCGGCGCGCGCTGTCGATCGACGAAACGGTCGAGCGGTTCCGGGCCGGCGCGGGGCGCCAGTGGGATCCGGCCGTGGTCGGCGCGATGCTCAGGCTCGTCCTCGACGGTCGCCTCCGGGTCGACCTGCCCCCGGTCGACCGCCCGAGCGACTCGCTGCCGAGCCGGACGACCCATGACATGTCGAGTGCCCACGACGAGCCGCCCGTGCTCGACCCTCCGACCCCGCCCGACGATCACGATCGGGAGGACGCGGCATGAGGTCGTTCGGCCGGGGGCTCGGCGTCGGCGGCCGGGCCTTCGAGGCGCTCTGGATCGGGCAGACCGTCTCCGCCTTCGGGACCCAGGTCTCGCTCGTCGCCCTGCCGCTCATCGCGGTCCTGATCCTTCACGCCGGGCCGTTCGAGCTCGGGATCCTGGCCGCCCTCGAGACTCTGCCGTATCTCGTCCTGTCGCTCCCGGCCGGCGTCTTCGTCGACCGCACCGACCGACGTCGGACGATGATCGTGTGCGACGTGGCCAGGGCCGTCGCGTTGCTCGCGACCGCCGTTGCGCTCATGGCCGGCGTCGCCACGATCGCGTTCCTGTGCATCGTCGCCCTGATCGTCGGCTCGCTCAGCGTGTTCTTCTCGGTCGCGTTCACCAGCTACGTGGCGACGATCCTGGCCGCGGATCGTCTCGTGGCCGGCAATCAGCGCCTCGAGCTGTCCGAGTCGGCCGCCCAGGTCGTCGGTCCGACGATCGGCGGGACGATCATCCAGCTGTTCGGCGGGGCGGCGGCGGCCGCGATCGATGGGATCTCGTACCTCGTGTCGGCGGTCGCGATCGGCGCCTCTCGTCCTGATCGAGAAGTGAAGCTCGCGCCGCGGACGACAGCCTCCACGGCGTCGGGCGTCGGGCACCGGGCCCGGCTCCGGGCAGAGTGGTCGGGTCTCGTCCACGGGATCGGCCAGGGCCTGCGCCGCGTGGCGGGCGACCGGATCCTGCGCGACCTCGCCGGATCGTCGGCAGCGCTCAACCTCGGCAGCGGGATGATCCTCGCCGTCGTCGTCCTGTTCGCCACGACCGAGATCGGCCTGACGGCGGCCCAGTTCGGGCTGATCTACGGGCTGGGCAATGTCGGGTTCCTGCTCGGCGCCCTGTCGGTCGGGGTGCTCACGAGCCGTCTCGGGATCGGCCGGACCTTCGCCTGGTCGACCTACGCGACCGCGCTGGCAATGATCCTGATCGCGCTGGCCGGCAACGGGCCGGCGGTCCTGTTCCTGCTGGCCGGCCGGTTCGTCGGGGCCGCCGCGACGCCGCTATTCAACATCAATGCACTCAGCCTGCGCCAGGCGAGGGTCAGCGACGCGATCATGGGCCGGGTCAATGCGACCTTCCTGTTCATCGACTGGGGGCCCCTGCCGCTCGGGTCGCTGCTCGGCGGGCTCCTCGCCACGGTCTTCGGGCCACGGGCGGCGCTCATCGCAGCCGCGATCTGCGGCGTCATCGGGGCGGTCTGGATCGCCACGTCACCGGCAGCCCGGCTGACCAGCCTGGCCGACATGGTCGCCGCCGACGGCGGGGGACCGGCCGGCGGGCCCGATGGCGAGGAGCGCAGCCCGGCGCTCGATCCATCGCTGCTCGCCTGAGGCGACCCGGCACCAGAGCAGGCTCCAGCCTGCGCCTTCGTCGCCCTAACGAGCATCGGTCCTGCCCGGTCTGGTGGGTGGACCTCTGGTACCCTGTGCGCGGTCCTTGCAGCCGGTCCCGTGAGACCGGCGTACCGGTCCCGTGAGGCCGGAAAGGAGGCTCGATCGAGCGTGTCCGCGCAGCTTCGCCGCGACCTGATCGCCCTCCCATCCCCGACCCCGTCGCACGGCCCGACGCGTCGATGATTGCGCCGCCGTTCCCGCTGTCGAGTTCGATCGTCGATCCACGGGTCGGCGACCTGGGACCGGCCTTGCTCGCCCTGGCGGATGGGACGGTGTTCCCGGGGATCGCGTTCGGCGCCCCGGTCGCCGCCGGCGGGGACCTCGTCGTCAACACCAGCCAGACCGGCTACCAGGAGGTCTGCACCGACCCGTCGTACGCCGGCCAGGTCGTGGCGATGACCTACCCGCTGATCGGAAACTACGGCCGGCTCCGCGACGACGACCAGTCCGAGCGGCCCTGGCTCCGGGCGCTCGTCGTCGCCAACGCGACCGCGGCGGTCGTCGAGAAGGCGGCCCAGCTCGCCGCGCTCCTCCGCGACGAGGGCATCCCGGCGATCGCCGGGATCGACACCCGCGCCCTCGCCCGCCACCTCCGAACCCACGGCTCGATCCCCGGGCTGGTCAGCGCCCCGGGCGAAACGGATCCGGCCAGGGTGATCGCCGCCGCCCGGGCCCTGCCGCGCTGGGAGGACCAGGACTTCGTCGACCTCGTCTCGCCCGAGGCGCCACGCGAGATCGGCGACGCATCGTCCGGCGGACCACTGGTCGCGATCGTCGACTACGGCCTGAAGGCGAACATCGTGCGCTCGCTCCGTCGACGCGGGGCACGCGTCCGCGTCCTGCCCCACACGATCTCGCCGGCCGAGGCGCTCGCGTCGGACGTCGACGGACTCGTCCTGTCGCCCGGTCCGGGCGACCCGCAGCGCCTCGCGGGACCCGTGGCGCTTGCCCGGGCAGCCCTCGTCGACGGTCGGCCGCTGCTCGGGATCTGTCTCGGCCACCAGATCGTGGCCCGGGCGGCTGGCGCCGACACGGGCCGGCTCCGGTTCGGCCACCACGGCGCCAACCACCCGGTCCGCGACGTCGACACGGGACGGGTCCAGGTGACCGCCCAGAACCACGAGGTCCAGGTCCTTGCCGCCTCGCTCCCGGCGGGGAGCGGCTTCCACGTGAGCCAGGTCAACCTCAACGATGGCTCGGTCGAGGGGCTGCGCCACCGCGAGCTGCCGGTCGAGACGGTCCAGTACCACCCGGAGGGCGCCCCGGGTCCGCTCGACGCACTGGCCGTGTTCGACCGGTTCGTCGCCGCCTGTGCCGCCCGCGCCGGGACGGAGCCGTGAGCCGGGGCGTCGTGCCTGCGTCGGTCCTCATCCTCGGGTCCGGTCCGGTCGTGATCGGGCAGGCGGCGGAGTTCGACTATGCCGGGACGCAGGCCTGCCGCGCGCTCCGCGGCGAAGGGGTCAGGACGATCCTGGTGAACTCGAACCCGGCCACGATCATGACCGACCCGACGGTTGCCGACGTGGTCTATCTCGAGCCGCTCACGGTCGACGCGATCGAGGCGGTGATCGCCCGGGAACGACCCGAGGGGCTGCTCGCCGGGCTCGGCGGCCAGACCGCGCTCAACCTCGCCGTCGCGCTGGCCCGGGCCGGCGTCCTCGACCGCTACGGCGTCCGGCTGATCGGTACCCCGCTCGAGGCGATCGAGATGGCCGAGGACCGCCAGCTGTTCCGCTCGCTCCTCGACCGGATCGGCCAGCCGTACGCGCCGTCGTGGATCGTCGAAGGGGCGACCCAGGCCGAGCGCGACGGATCGGCCGACGCGGCCCTCCGCGAGATCGGCCTGCCGGCGATCGTTCGGCCGGCGTTCACCCTCGGCGGGACCGGCGGCGGGATCGTCGAGACCGAGGCCGCCTTCCGCGAGCGGGTCCGATCGGGCCTCCGGGCCAGCCCGATCGGCCAGGTGATGGTCGAGCGCTGCCTCGTCGGCTGGGGCGAGATCGAGTACGAGGTCATGCGCGATGCCGACGACACCTGCATCGCCGTGTGCTCGATGGAGAACGTCGATCCGCTCGGGGTCCACACCGGCGATTCGATCGTCGTCGCCCCGGTCCAGACCCTGCCCGATCCCGTCCACCAGCGCCTCCGGAGCGCCGCCCTGGCGATCATCCGGGCGCTCGGCGTCGAGGGTGGCTGCAACGTCCAGTTCGCGCTGAGCCCGGACTACGAGGACTACGCGGTCATCGAGGTGAACCCGCGGGTCAGTCGGTCGTCGGCGCTCGCCAGCAAGGCGACCGGCTACCCGATCGCCCGGGTCGCGGCCCAGATCGCGGCCGGGCGACGGCTGGCCGAGATCCCGAACGTGGTGACGGGAACCACCGTCGCCGCGTTCGAGCCGGCCCTCGACTACGTGGTGGTCAAGCTGCCGCGCTTCCCGTTCGACAAGTTCCCAACGGCCGACCGCACGCTCGGCAGCCAGATGAAGGCGACCGGCGAGGTCATGGCAATCGACCGGACGTTCGGCTCGGCGCTCAACAAGGCGCTCCGCGGACTCGAGCAGGCCGGCGTCGGCCCGCTTGCCGAGGACCCGGCCTGGACACCGACGCTGGCCTACCTGGCGGCAGCCCTGACGACCGGTGCGGCCGGCGACGACGACACCGACGACGGCGACGTGGACGACGCCCCGATCGGCTGGATCGACGTGGACGGCCAGGCCTGCGAGTCGACCCGGCACGCCGAGCGGGCGGCTGCGCCGATCGTCCTCCGCCAGTTCCTCGGCCCGTCGGACACCCGGCTGTGGCGGGTCCTGGCGCTCCTTCGCCGGGGCGTGCCCGAGGTCGCGATCCAGGGCGTCACCGGGATCGCATCCGTGGTTCCTCGCCGAGATCGGGCCGAGCCGTCGCCCTCGAGCGTGAGGTCGCTACGCTGGGCGGTCGGCTGGCCGACCCCGACGACGCAGGCGCAGCGGCCCTCCTCGCGACCGCCAAGCGAGCCGGCTTCGGCGATCGCGAGCTGGCCGCCCTGGCGGGTGTCGCGCCGGCCGACCTGCGCGGCGGCCCGGGCGGCGCTCGGGCTCCGGCCGGGCTACGCGATGGTCGATACCTGCGCCGCCGAGTTCGCCGCCGAGACGCCGTACTTCTACGCGACCTACGCGGCCGCCGGGTCGCCGCCCGAGGCTCCGCCGGTGACCCGGCCCGCCGCGCTCGTCATCGGCTCCGGACCGGTCCGGATCGGCCAGGGGATCGAGTTCGACTACTGCGCGGTCCAGGCCGCCGAATCGCTCCGCCGCCAGGGCTGGTCGGCGGTCATGATCAACTCGAACCCGGAGACCGTCTCGACCGACTTCGACGCCAGCACGCCGGCTCTACTTCGAGCCGCTCGACCCAGAGTCGGTCCTGCAGCGTGGTCGAGGCCGAGACCGGGCCGGCCGGCGACACGCTCCCGGCGTTCGTCCAGTTCGGCGGCCAGACCCCGCTCAACCTCGCCGCGCCCGCTCGCCGCGGGCGGCGTGCCGCTGCTCGGCGCCGACCTCGAGGCGATCGACCAGGCCGAGGAGCGGACCCGGTTCGCCGCCCTGCTCGACCGGCTCGGCATCCCGCAGCCCGAGGGCGGCATGGCCCACAGCGTCGAGGAGGCGCTGACGCTCGCCGAGCGGATCGGCTACCCGGTCATCGTCCGGCCGTCGTTCGTCATCGGCGGGCTGGCGATCGACTTCTGCCTACTCGCCGACGGACCTCGTCCGGCAGCTCGCGATGGCGACCGTCGTCGATCCCGACCGACCGGTCCGGATCGACCGCTACCTCGAGGGCGTCGAGGTCGACGTCGACGCGGTGTCGGATGGGACGGTGGTCCTCATCCCGGGCCTCCTCGAGCACGTCGAGCGGGCGGGCGTCCATTCGCGGCGACTCGGTCGGGGTCTTCCCGCCGCAGACCGTCTCGATCGGCGACCGCGAGCTCATCGTGGCGACGATGGAGCGGATCGTCCTGGCGCTCGGCGTACGCGGCCTGGTCAACGCCCAGTTCATCGTCCGCGACGACGGCGTCTACCTCATCGAGGTCAACCCGCGGGCATCGCGGACGGTGCCGTTCCTGTGCAAGGTGACCGGGGTGCCGATGGTCGATCTGGCCGTCCGGATCGCCCTCGGCGCCTCGCTGCCCGAGCTCGGCTGGCACGGCGGGCTGCTGCCGGACCCGCCGCTCGTCGCGGTCAAGGCGCCGGCCTTCTCGACGGCCAAGCTGCGCGGCGTCGACCCGTCGGTCGGGCCCGGGATGCAGTCGACCGGCGAGGTGATCGGGCTCCACCGGGACGCCCGGGTCGCGCTCGCCAAGGCGCTCGCTCGGGGCCGCGCTCGTCCCGCCCCGACCGGGCGCCGATGGGCGCGCTCGCCCTGCTGTCGATCGCCGATCGCGACAAGCCGCTGCTCGGCCGGCTGGCCACCGGGCTCGCCAGGGCGGGCTACCGGTTCGCCGCGACGGCCGGGACGCCGGACGGCGCTCGCCACGCTCGGCCACGACGCGCCAGCCGGTCGCCAAGTTCGGTGCGGCCCGACGAGGACGGGGGCACGCCGATCATCGAGCTGATCGAGTCGGGCGAGGTGCGCCTCGTCGTCAACACGCCGACGCCGCAATCGGGCGCCGTCCGCGACGCCGCCGAGATCCGGCTCGCGGCGACGGCCGAGGGGATCCTGTGCCTGACCGCGATCGAGACGGCGGTCGCCGCCGCCGAGGCGCTCGACCCCGCTGTCGTCGACCGTCTGGCCGAGGTGCGCCCGCTCGGCGAATGGGTGCCGGAGCGTCCGCGGACGCTCGCCAGCGCTCGCCGCTCGGCGCCGCTACGGTGCGTCGGCGTGACGACGATCGCCTGCCCGAGCGACCACAGCGTCAGGGTCGTCAGCCCGACCATGAGCAGCGCCAGCGGGACCTGGCGGCGTCGGACGGCCCGTGCCTCTGCCTCGGCGGATCGTGCCGTCGGGCCGGGCGACCTCGCGCAGCGCAACCGTGTGCCCCGCCCAGGCGCCGATGACGTGCCCGCCGACGACCGCGACGAGCTGAAGGCTCCACGCGACGGAGCCCGGCAGCCAGGCGGTCGCCGGCTCGAACTCGCCGATCCCGAGCAGGTCCCAGCCGAGGCCGAACGGGTCGGTCAGCGCGATCAGGAAGCGCTGGCTGTCGAACAGGACGAACGTCAGGTAGTGGGCGATGAGGTAGCCGACCGCGATCGGCACGAGCCCGGCGGCGAGCGGCCGTACGCCCGACGATCCGGCTGACCGCGATGGCCAGCCCGACGACGAGCGCGAGCCACCCGAACAGGAGGAGCGTCTGTTCGGGGACGGTCGGGACCCCGAACAGGTCGAAGTACGCTTGGGTCTGTGACAGGCCGTCGAACAGGATGGCGCCCGTCGACAACGCGACGAGCGCGAGCGCGGCCAGGTCGGTGCCCGGCTCGAGGAGGCCGGCGGCGAAGGTCCGGACCCGGATCCGCTCGGGCCGCCCGTCCGAGCCCCCGGCAGGCTCGCCGGGCCGGAGCAGCGCGAGCGGCGCGAGCCGACCGACGAGCCCGAACCAGATCGAGAAGACCTCGCCGTTGCGGCGCCACGTCTCGCGGCCGAACTGGGCCATCGCGACGAGCGTGATCACCGTGTACGCGATCAGCACGAGGCCGAGCGTTCGGCCGCTCCTGGTGGCCGGCATCGCGAGCTCCATCCAGACGAACGCGGCAAAGCCGACGACGGCCGGCCAGCGCCCGAGCCGAGCCGGGTAGGCGGCCGGTTCGCCGCCCGCCAGGCCGAGCCGGCGGATGACGGCGGCGGCGGCTCGATGGAGCGAGGCGAACGGGTCCAGCCAGGTCCAGGCCGGCCCGATGAAGGCCGAGACGAGCACGAGCCCGACCCAGCCGTACGTCCAGAGGAACAGCGACGCGACGTCGCTCTCGAGCGAGCGGCCGCCGGCCACGACCTGTGCCACGACCCACGACCAGCCAACGAGTCCGATCCCTACGAGCACGAGCCGGATCGCTCGGGCCACCCGGATGAGACGCTCCTGCGTCGGCTCCATCCGGACCACCGTCCGGCTCGGGTCGCGAATGAAGACGATCGCGAACGAGGCGCCAACGGCGAGCGCCGCCCCGACGAGGTAGGCACCAAGCGGGATCGGCGAAGTGAATCCGACCGGTGAGCTGGTGAGCGGCGACGGTTTCCGGCGCGGCGAGCCCGATCAGGCCGGCGACGGCGACCAGCCCCAGCCGGGCGAGCCGGCGCCCGGCGGTACGGCCGCGGCGCGTGGCTGCCGGTCGTCTCACCTCCCGGGAGTCTAGCGTCTCTCGACGGTGCGACCGGACCACCGGCCGAGCGGGGCCGGTCAGGGTTCGGCGGACAGCCCTCGCGGATCGACGACCAGGCTCATCGTCGCCAGCTCGCCGCCGGCCGTCGACAGCGCTCCACGCTCCAGGTTGACGACGTCGGACACGAGCGTCCAGGCGCCGGCCGTGTCCGGGGCGACGAGACTGAGCTCTACGTCCTGGGCCTGACCGGGTGCCAGCTCGAGCGGCAGTCTGCGCGGCCGGCTCCTCGGTGCCCTGCTTCGACCGCCAGGTCAGGACGAGCAGGGTCTGCGGCCGCGCCTCGGGCGGTCGGTCCTCGGCGTCGGGCGGGGGCGTTCGCCAGTCGACGCTGCCGAGGTTCGCGACCCGGAGCTTCAGCGCGATCGCGGAGCCGGCGGTGACCTCGGCGGCCTTCGGCAGCGACACCGCGCCGGAGTACGGGGCGAGGACCAGGACGTCGACCGGCCGGAGCAACCGCGAGGGCGCCTTGCGGTCGGCCTCGGCGAGACCGAGCACCAGGCGGTAGCGGCCCGGGATCGTCGGGACCGGGACCGCCGACCGGAACCCGCCGTGGCTGGGGCGGCCGGCGTCGGACAGCGTGTCAGCGATGACGGGTTGCTCGATCGGGACCGCCCCCGGTGCCATGCCCGTGTCGACCACGAATCGTGAGGCGATCACCGGATTGGCCGGGTCGGCCGGCACGATCGGCTCCCAGTGGGCCACGAATCGATGCGCCGCCGGCTTGGGGAAGCCCCACTTGATCGACAGCTTGACCTGGACGCCGACGGTCGACCCGGCGACCGCGGAGCCGGCCAGGCGTGGCCCGCCGAGCAGGTAGGCGTGGTCGGTCAGCGGGGCGGTGCGGGCCCGGCTCCGGGCCGGGGTCGCCGCCGCCATGACCCGGCCGCCGTCGATCGCTGCGAAGCGATGGAGCGCCGCGACGTCGATCCACTCGCCCGGGTAGTCTCCGCCGGCCAGGGGATCCATCAGCCAGACCTTGCCTCGGACCCGGTCGTAGCTCTGGATGTAGACGGCGTGGCTGCTGTTCCGGCGCCGGGCGAAGCTCCGCGACCAGCGGGTGAAATGATCGGGCAGGCGACGGTACTCACCGATCAGGACGGCACCGCCGCCATGGGCCAGCCGGTCCAGGAGCTGCCACCAGGTCATCGTGTCGCCGTAGCCCGGGCGAAGAGTGCAGCCGGATCCCGGTCGCCCGGGCAACACCGCGGGCCAGGTCGGACAGGCTCGCGCCGCCCCGCTTGGATCGTGCCGCGCGACGAAGGACGGTCTGGCCGACCCGGACGTTGCCGTGGGTCAGCTTGTCGACGAGCATCTCGCCGGCCGCCCAGACACAGTTCTTCTTCATCTGCCAGACGTGCCGCGGTACGTAGTCGCCCGACGGGCCGTCGGGGGACCACTCCGCCCGGGTGGCGGTCGGCGGGACCACGGAGAACAAGCCGGCGAGGACGGCGAGCCCGAGGAGGATGTGCGCAAGTCGACGCACGAGCCGGGCGTGGTGGGTCAGGGCAAGGGTGTCGTCGGGCACCGCCCGATCGTGTCAGCCCCTTCTGCGCTCTCCTATCGCCCGTCTGGTCAATTCGTGACGGTACGTTCGGCCCATCGACCGACCGACCGTAACCGGCGTCAGCGGGAGTGGCCGGTGGTCGTCGTCGGCTTGGGGGCGGGTCGCTCGCCGGCCAGCGCCATGCCCGCGGCGACGAGATGGCGCCCGAGCCAGGCGCGTGCGCCCGAGCCGGACCTGTTGCCGCCGGCGGCCCGTGCGAGGCTCTCCGTGGCGGCTCGCGTCCGGTCGGCGGCCATCCGCGTGCGGACGACGAACAGGTCGTGGTCGGTCTGCATCGCGCTGCTCCTCGTGCTATCCATCTCGTCCTCCTGTAAGCCATTCGTCTAACATGACGGCCCACGCGAGGCCGCGACCCGCAGCGGCCGCGGCCTCGGGGCCGCTGTTCAGCTGCCGATGTACTCGATCAACCCGCGTCCGTTCGCTTCGATCGTCCCGCGCCGCAGGCTGTAGTACGACAGCCCGCCCTCCTCGGTCAGGGTGACCAGGCCGGCGGCCCGGAGGAGCGCGAGGTGGTGCTTGATGGTCGGCTTCGACAGCTCGAGAGCCGCCGCGATCTCGGTCAGGTAATGGTCGCGCGCCCGCGAGGAGCCGGAGGATCCGCAGGCGGGTCTCGTCGCCGAGTGCTCGATGGAGCCGGACGACGGCCGCCGGGGGGGCGAGTGGATCGCCGGCGTCGAGCGCGTCGTCCGCGATCGGGTAGCCGAACATCCGCCAGTCGTCGCCCGCCAGGACGAAGTTGTACGGCCGGGCGAAGTACGACGGGGCGAGGATCACCCGGCGGATCCCGGGTTCGGCCAGCCAGCGGATCCCGCCGGTCGTCGCCTCGATGAGGTCGGTCGGGCGGAGCGTCGCGATGGCGCCGGCCCGGGCGTCCGCGTCGCGCCTGATCATCGCCCGCACGCGATCCTCGATCGGTTGGAACAGGGGGAGCCACAGCCCGAGGACGGATCGCGCCGGCCCGATGATCGAGGGCGGATCCCGGAAGATCGCCGACCAGCGCTGGACCTTGTCGGCGGAGAAGTGATCGGACAGGCTCGCCACGAGGGTTTGGATCGCCGCCTCGTCCCCGCCGATCGCCCGCTCGGCGATCAGCCGTCGCTCCGGGTCGCGCAGGTCGTCCGCGACGATCGCTCGCACGATCGCCTCGTCGTCCAGGGTCCCGATGAGCGCCGACGAAGTCGGCCGCCTCCCGGACCTCGGGCCGGTCCACCGCTAGACCGGCGAGGACGACGCAGAACTCGCTCCCGTACACGTCGAGGGCGTCGCTGGCCTGGGCGCGAAGGGTGGCCTTCGCCTCGCTCAGCCAGGCCCGGTCGGTGGCCGGCAGGTCGTCGGTCGAGCCGGCGTCGTCGGACAGGCTGAACACGAAGTCGTAGACCGTCCGGACGTCGAGCTCGACCTCGTACGGGGTCGTCGCGGGCCGCGTGAAGTCGCGGACGATTGCGCGGGCCGGAACGGTCGGGACATCGGCGGCACGGCTTCGGGCAAGACTGCGAACCATCGTTGTTGCGCTCTCCTAACAGGTGTTAGACAACAATCTAACACGGGGCGAACGGCTGTCAAGCCGGGTCACTCCTGTGCGACGACCGGGGCGAGGCCTCTACAATCGCCTGCGTGACATTCCCCGTCGTCAACTTCACCGACGAGCGTCTGCCCAACGGCCTCCGGCTGATCATCGCCGAGGATCACCTGGCCCCGGTCGTCGCGGTGAACGTCTGGTACGGCGTCGGGTCCAAGCACGAGGTCCCGGGCAAGACCGGCTTCGCCCATCTCTTCGAGCACGTGATGTTCCAGGGCAGTCGGAACGTCGGCAAGGCCGAGCACATCGCGCTCGTCCAGGCGGCCGGCGGGACGATGAACGGGACGACCTGGCTGGATCGCACGAACTACTTCGAGACGATGCCGTCCCACCAGCTCGAGCTCGCGCTGTGGCTCGAGGCGGACCGGATGGGCACGCTGCTCGACGCGCTGTCCCAGGAGAACCTCGACAACCAGCGCGAGGTCGTCAAGAACGAGAAGCGCTGGTCGTACGACAACCGTCCGTACGGGAGCTGGTCGGAGAAGCTCCAGGCCCATCTGTACCCGCCCGAGCATCCCTACCACCATCCGACGATCGGCTCGATGGAGGACCTCGACGCGGCCTCGGTCGAGGACGTGTCGGCCTTCTTCCGGACCTACTACGCGCCGAACAACGCCGTCGTGTCGATCGTCGGCGACGTGGATCCGGCGGCCGCACGAGGTTGGACCGAGCGGTACTTCGGGCGGATCCCGGCCAACCCGTCGATCCCGCCGCTGGGCGATACGAGCCTGCCGCCGATCCTCGGCCAGGAGCGTCGCGAGGTCGTCGAGGACCGGGTCCCGCTGCCCCGGATCTTCTTCGGGTTCCGAGCGCCGGCCCTCGGCGACGAGCGCCTCGACGCGATCGACGTGGCGACCCAGATCCTGGCCGGCGGGCAGGGCAGCCGGCTTCACCGCCGGCTTGTCCGCGATGAGCGGATTGCCCAGGACGTCGTGGGGTTCAGCCTGGGGTTCGTGGCCGGGGCGTCGATCTGGGCTGGTTGGGCGACCGTCCGGCCCGGCGTCTCGATCGACCACGTCGAGCGGTCGTTCATCGAGGAGCTCGACCGGATCGGTCGCGAGCCGATCTCGGACGACGAGCTCGCACGCGCCCACGCCCTGATCGAGACCGAGGAGCTCGGCGCCCTCCAGCGGGTCGAGGAGCGGGCCGATCGGCTTTCGATGTACGCGACCCTGTTCGACGATCCGGACCTCATCAACCGGATGCTCGGGCGCTACCTGTCGGTGACTCCGGACCGGGTCCGCGCCGCGGCCGCCCAGGTGTTCCGGGCCGACAACCGGGTGGTGATGACCTACGTGCCGGCGCTCCCGCCCGCCGAGGAGGCCCCGGGTCCGCTCGACACGGTCGTTCCCGGTCAGGCCGACGCAGACCGATCCGATGAGGAGGCGGCCGCGTGACCAACGGCTCCGAGTCGGTCGTGGTCGCGACCCGACCGACCCCGGGCCATCCACGGCCCTACCACTTCCCGCCATTCGAGCGAGCCGTCCTCGCCAATGGCCTGAACGTGCTCACCGTCCACCTGCCCGGCCGCCCGCTCGTCAACGCCCAGCTCGTCCTGCTCAACGGCGCAGCCGATGAACCGGCGACCGAGGCGGGTGCCACGGTCCTCTCGTCGCGGGCCCTGACCGAGGGAACCGAGAACTACGATGCGATCGCCTTGATCGAAGCGACCGAGCGGCTCGGCGCCGGGCTCCATGCCGACGCCGGCTGGGACTCGTACACGGTCGGGGTCGAGGTGCCCGCGTCGCGCCTCGAGCCGGCCCTCGAGCTGCTCGTCGAGGTCGTCGCCCATCCGACGTTCCCGGCCTCCGAGGTCGAACGGATCCGGGACGAGCGGCTGAACGATATCCTCCAGGCGCGGGCCGATGCTCGGCGTCGGGCAGACGAGGCCTTCGCCGCGACGATCTACCGCGACGACTCGCCCTACCACCGACCCTCCGGTGGAACGCGGGCGACCGTCACGCCCCTCGACCGAATCGGGCTCGAGCGGGCCTGGACGCGAGGGCTCGACCCGCGTCGGATGACCCTGGTCGTCGCCGGCGATCTCGAGGGGATCGAGCCGACCCGACTGGCTGACCGGCTGATGGCCGGCTGGACGCGAGCCGACGGGGCCGTCGCGCCGGGGCCCATCGTCGCCAAGCCGGTGCCCGGCGGACGCCGACTCAGGCTCGTCGACAAGCCCGGTGCACCGCAGACCGAGATCCGCGTCGGACACGTGGGCGTGCCGCGCCGGATCCCCGACTTCCACGCGCTGTCGGTCCTCGGGGCGATCCTCGGCGGCCTGTTCAACTCGCGGTTGAACATGAAGCTGCGCGAGGAGAAGGGCTACACCTACGGCGCCCATGCCAGCTTCGATCTGCGCCGCGCGGCGGGCCCGTTCGCAGCCCGGGCGGCGGTGAACACCGAGGTGACCGCGGCCGCCCTGAGCGATCTCCTGGCCGAGCTCGAGCGGATCCGGTCCGAGCCGGTCTCCGAAGCAGAGCTGCGGGCTGCGCGGGACTACCTCATCGGCGTCTTCCCCCTCCGCTTCGAGACTCCCGGCCCGATCGTCCAGGCGCTGACCGGCCTGGTCATCCACGATCTGCCCGATGACGAGCTGGCCACCTATCGGGATCGGATAAACGCGGTCGGAGCGGCCGATGTGGTCACGGCCGCCCGCGCGCACATCCACCTGGATCGGGCGTCGGCCGTGCTGGTCGGCGATGCCGCGGTGGTGGCCTCGAGCCTCGAAGTCGTCGGGTTCGGCCCGGTCGAGGTGATCCGCGACGACGACGAGCAGTCCGAGGCCTGACCGCCAACCTCCGACCGCCGCCGCCGGCGCGCCTCTGTGGCACTTGAAACCTTCCCGGCTCCGCGCGCCTCGGGGGAGGTAGCGATCGAACTTCGATCGATACCGCGCAGCCTGGTCTGGGAGACAACGTGGACAAGAACACATCGATCAAGGCTCTCGGCACGGGCGCCGTCGCCATCTTCCTCGTGGCCGGAGTCGCCCTCGGTGCGGACGCGATCTTCAAGGCGCCGGTACCCGCCGGGACTGTCGTACTGACGGCGGAGGAGACGCAAGCTCCGGCGGCGACGCTCGAGCCGACCGAGACCCCGGAGGCAGCCGAGACCGCCGAGCCTGCCGAGACGGCTGAGCCTGCTGAGACGCCGGAGCCGGCCGGGACGGCTGAGCCAAAGGCCCCCGCGAAAGCAGCCCAGGGCACTCCCGATGCCAACGACGATCACGACGGCCAGAGTGGCCACGACGGCGACGAGGATGCCAGCGACGACCACGACGACCACGGTGGCCAGAGCGGCCACGACGGCGGCGACGACAATGGCGGGGACGACTGACCGTCCAGCCAGCCGCGCATCCGGCCGGCCGACCTGGAGGTCATGACCAACGGATCATGGCGATCGCGCCTTTGGCCTCGCATCATCGCGACGGGGAACCTCGCCGCCCGGAGTCGACCAGATTCGATCCGACATTGCAGCCTCGATCGATCGACCGTCCGCGGACGTTGACGCCCGCCGGGCGGTCGATGCCGTCCTCGGAGGAGACCCTGAAGCCTTCCGTTTCCTCGTCGAGCGCGAGTCGGCGTCGGTGGTCCGAGCGTGCCATCGGATCCTCGGCGACCTCCATGACGCCGAGGACGCCGCCCAGGAGTCGTTCGTGATTGCCTATCGGTCGCTGGCCGGCTGGCGTGGCGACGGCTCGTTCGGCGCCTGGCTCGGCCGGATCGCCATTCGGACGGCAATCCGTCGGGCAAAGACCCGCCGCTCGGTCGCGAGAATCGACCCAACCGACCCCGACCTCGTGCTCGGCTCGGGTCCGGGCGATGCTGCTGCCGGTGCCGATCGAGCCAGCCTCGCGGCGATGGCGCTCGGGATGAGCGGGTCGACGGACCCCGCGCTGATCGCGGTCCGAGGAGAACGCGCTGACGACCTCAGGCGCGCGGTCACCCAGCTCGATGAACCGTACCGCGAGACGTTGATGCTTCGCTTCTACGCCGAGCTGTCGCTTGCCGAGATCGCGGCTGAGACCGGCCGGCCGATCGGGACCGTGAAGACGCACCTGTTCCGCGGTCTTGCCCGGCTGCGGGCCGCTTTGCCTGACGGAGTCGATCGATGACTCGCCCGTTCGAGCCAGTGGAGCTGTCCGGTGCCGATGACGGCGAGCGGACCACGGCCGAGCTGGGCGAGGCGCTTGCAACGGCCAGGACGATCGAGGCGCAGCTGGGTGCCGGCGACGTTCACCCGTCGGCGAGCTTCGTCGACCGGGTCATGACCGCGGTCGTTGCTGAGCCTCGGCCGCAGCCTGCGATCGCCGCCGGCCTGGCGCTGCGCCGTGGACGGATCGGCGCGATGCTTGGGGCGCTCGGCGACAGCTGGAAGGTCGCGTTCAGCGGCGGACGCCCGTTCGCCGTCCGGGCCCAGGCCGCCGCATTCGTCCTCGTCGCGATTCTCGCGGTGGGGTCCCTGGGGGGTATTGCCGCGGTCGGAGCCGCGCGGCTGCTCTCGCCGGCCCAGACGCCCCCGGTCCCGCCGTCGCCGAGGCAGCTGGTCGTCCCGACCACCACCCCGACGCCGGGTCCGACTGACGATCTGCAACCGACGGGATCTCCGGAGCCGACCGACTCGGCCGGGCCGGGCGACACCCCTGAGCCAACCGAGACGTCCGAGCCGAGCGAGACGAAGACGCCACGACCGGGCAAGACCGGCGAACCAACCGAGACCCCTGAGCCCGGCGAGACCGAGGACTCCGGCGGCCATGGCGGTGGCGGCGGCGGTGGCGGCGGTGGCGGTGGAGGCGATGGCGATCGCGGTGGTGGGGGCGGTGGCGGCGACGACGGCTGAGCCCAATCCGAACCACCGCTGAGATCGACCCGGTCGCTGCAGAGCCCGGGACCCGAGCGCCCACGAGCTGGCGCGGTACCCTCCCCGAGTGATCGTCGTCATCGGCTCTCCGCTGGTCCGGCCCGGGACCGGAGACCACCCGTCGGCAGCCGCCGGCCTGGCAGCCGGTATCGCTGCAGCCGCCACCGCGGCCGGCGGGACGGTCCAGCTCGTGGGTCGCGTCGGCGACGATCCGGCCGGCGAGGCGATCCTTCTGGCGCTGGCCAGGGACGGCATCGGCCACGTGGCGATGCTCCGCGACCCAGCTCGTCCGACGCCGGCAATCGTTCCGCCCCCGGAACCCGGCCCGGACTCCACGCCCGACGATGCTCCGTTCCCGGCGGAGCCCGAGGGCTCGACGATTCTCGAGCCGGGCGTCCCGGCTAGCCTCGACCAGGGAGACCTGGAGCTCGCCCTCCGCTACCTCGGTTCGTTCTCGGTCGTCGTCGTCGCCGAACCGCTCGACGCGACCGCCAGCGTCGTCGTGGCCGACGCGGTTGCCTACAACCAGGCGAGCCTGATCGTGCTGCTTCCCGTTGGCGCCGATGGCCCGGCCCTGCCGGCAGACGCGATCGAGCTCGAGGCGCCAGCCCACGATCCGGACGGGATCTTTGCCCGGACCGTGGGGGAGTTCGCGACCGAGCTCGACCGCGGGGCGGACCCGGCCGACGCCCTCGCTTCGGTCGCCTCGGCCCAGGGCTGGCAACGGGCCGCCGACTGACGCTCGACAGGGGCGGTGACCGGACCGCCGACCGGTCCAGGCGCAGCCGCTCAGCCGGTGGCGGGCAGGATCAGCTCCGGACCGTCGTTCCGGACGTTGTTCACGAGCGGTCGCACGGCGACGACCTCGAGCGCGTCGTCGGGCATCGGTCGGAGCAGCCCGTGGAGCTCCCCGACGTCGGTCAGCTCCGGATCGAGCCAGAGCGCCCAGTCGGCCGGACCAAGGATCACCGGCATTCGATCGTGGAGGCGGCCGATCGGCTCGTTCGGGGTCGTCGTGATGATCGTGAACGTGCGCCGGGTTGTGTCGGTCAGTGGGTCGCGCCAGCCGGACCACAGGCCGGCCAGGGCCAGCGGGGCGCCGTCCCGGCCACGAATGAAGAACGGCCGGCGAGCAGCTCCGTCTCGCTGCCATTCGTAGAAGCCGTCGGCCGGGACGATGCAGCGCTTCCTGCGGAAGCTGTCGGCGAAGGTCGGACTCGAGGCCACCGTTTCCGCTCGCGCGTTAATCCGTCGCGCGGCGCTCCGCGGATCCTTCTCCCAGTGCGGCAGGAGGCCCCAGGCGTAGGTCGTGATCGCCCGCCGATCACCCCGCTCGACGACCACCGCAGCCGGGTCGGTCGGAGCGAGGTTGAAGTGACCTCCGGGGTCGTCGACGAGCGGCTCGGCGTCGAACAGCTCGGCCAGCTCGGACGTCGGGCGCTGCTGGGCGAAGCGGCCGCACATCGGTCGATCCTATCTCTTGTTAGAGTCCGCGCGATGGATCCGACCGCCCCCGAGCCCGCCGCCGCATCCAGTCGGGACCCGCGGACCCCCGGGCCGCTGGACCGCGCGACCGCGCTGACCTTCCTGTCGATCGGCGACCGGCTCCTCGCAGCGGGTGACTTTCAGGACGCGGGCGGCTATTACCAGCGGGTGATCGGGTTCGACGACCCGGCGATCACCGCCGCGGCGACGCTCGGCGTCGGCAACGTCCTGTACCGGCTCGATCGGGATGGGGAGGCGCTCGCCGCGTGGCGACGGGTGCTCGATGTCGGCGAGACGCCGAGCACGTATCCCGCGCTTCGCCAGATCGCCGCGGCCCTCGTCCGCGACGGCAACCTGACCGGCGCGGCGGCGGCCTACCGTGAAGCCGACAAGCGGGCTCCGGCCGAGGACAAGGCCGAGATCGCGTCGCGCCTCGGCTGGCTGGCCAAGGAGACCGGCGACCAGCGGGGGGCGAGCCGCTACTTCGCCCGGAGTCGCGGCGGGACGGGGCTGCCGATCCCGCTGACCTACCTGATCATCGGCCTCACGGTGATCGTGTCGCTGACCGCCTCGACCGAAGACGGCCAGTGGATCGAGCAGGCGCTCTGGCTCGACCGGGCGGCGATCGCGGCGGGGGAGTGGTGGCGCCTGTTCACCGTAACGCTCGTCCACGGCGGCCTCCTCCACCTGCTCCTGAACATGTACGCGCTCTACCTGGTCGGGCCGATCGTCGAACGGTTCTACGGCTGGAAGGTGTTCGGGCTGATGTACGTCCTGTGCGCGTTCGCCGGCTCGATCGCCAGCTTCGTCATGGGCGACCCGGGCGTTCCGTCGGTCGGAGCATCGGGCGCGATCTTCGGCCTGTTCGGAGTCGTCCTCGCCGCCACCCGCGTCCACGCCCCGTTGCTCGACCGCCAGGCCCGGGCGATGGTCGGCCAGATCGGCACGCTGATCGTGATCAACCTCATCTTCGGCTTCGGGTTCAATGCCGGCGGCGGCAACATCGACAACGCCGCCCACATCGGGGGCCTCCTGGCCGGCCTGTGGCTCGGGTTCGTCCTCGTACCCGGCAACGTCCAGACGGCCGGCGCCCTGCGGCAGACGCCGGGCGGTGGTCTTGGCACGGCCGCCGGCGGTGGCTCAATCGATCGACGGCTCCAGGGGATCGTTCGACTGCTGGCCGTCCTCGCCGTCGTCGTCGCGATCCTCGTCGGCCTGGCGATCGGCTCCGACCCGGGCCGGTTCGTCCGGGCGGCACCCGATCAGTCCGTCGCGGGCACCGGCGTCTCGGGCAGGATCACGCTGAGCCGCGCCCCGTGCGGAGCCACGTTCTCGGCCACGGCGTCGCCACCGTGCGCCCGGGCCAGCTCCCGGACGATCGCCAGGCCGAGCCCGGTGCCCGTCCCGCTCCGGCTCGGGTCGCCCCGGTAGAACCGCTGGAAGGCCCGCTCGACGTCGCCGGGCGGGAAGCCCGGGCCGTCGTCGGTCACGCTCAGGGCCACGCCAGGCGCGACCGACGACCCGACCGCCGCCACCGCCCGGGCCGCAAGCCAGACGTGCCCGCCCCCTGGGACGGCGGCCAGGGCGTTTGCGACGAGATTGCCGAGGATCCGCTCGACGGCCAGCCGGTCGGCGACGAAGCTCAGCGGCGCGGGCTGACCGGCCCCAGGTTCCTCGACGAGCTCGACTCCGGCGGCGGTCGCAGCCGGCGCGAACCGGGCCACGGTCTCCTGGAGGAGCACGCCGGCCTCGAGTCGCTCGGGACGGAGCCCCGCAGCGCCCTCGCGCAGGCGCTCGAGTGCCTCGAGCTCCGCCACCAGCCGCTCCAAACGGGCGGCCTCCTCGCCGATCGCCCGCGCGGCTCGAGTCGCGTCGTCTCCGACGGCGACCCCGTCGGAGAGCGCAGCGGCGAACCCGCCGATGACGGTCAGCGGCGTACGCAGGTCGTGGCGGAGGTCGGCCAGCAACCTCGCCTCGCGCTCGCGCGTGTCGGTCAGCTCGGCTCCCATGGCGTTGAAACGCTCAGTGAGGTCGCGCACCTCGGTCGGGCCCTCGAGGGGCAGCGGGCGGAGCTCGCCGGCCGGCAGGTCGGCCGTCGCCCGCGCCAGCCGGCGCAGCGGCCCGGTCACGGACCGGGTCAGGAGGTAGGCGATCGGCGCACCGGCCACGAGTACGAGGACCAGCACGAACGGCAGCGTCCGGGTCAGGTCGCGGAGCGCCTCGGCCCCTGATCCGTCGGGCTGGACCAGGACGATCGAGCGGACCTGGCCGGCCGCGTTCGGGTTGCGCAGCGTCGTCGCCGCGTAGAGGTACGACTTCCCGTCGGTCCCCTGGATCGCGCCCGTGTCGACGTTCCCGCGCCCGGCCGTGGCGTCGATCGGGAAGCGGTCGATGGGAAGTGGGTCGCCGCCGAAGTCGACGACCCGCCCATCGACCGTGACCAGCTCGACCGACACGCCCTCGTCGGCGACCTGGGCACGGAGGTCGCTGAGCAGCTTGCGGAGGTCGCCGGACAGCGTGGCCGCCCGGAGTTGGAACATCAGCGGCTGGCTCGTCTGGGCGAGCGCGGCCTCGGTGGCATCGGCGTGGAGCGTCCGCAGGGCGACGAACAGGGCGGCCCCGACACCGATCAGGGTGAGCAGGGCAACGGCGGCAAAGGCCAGGGCGATCCGGGTGCTGAGGCGATCGAGCACGCTTGGTCAGGCCGGGTCCGGGAGCGGCTCGCGCCCCGGCGGGAGGAGGCGATAGCCGAGACCGCGCACGGTCTCGATCCGCGGCCCGTCGTCGCCGAGCTTGCGCCGGACCTCGCCGACGTGGACGTCGACGGTCCGGGTCTCGCCCGGGAAGTCCGTCCCCCACACGTCCTCGAGCAGCGTGTCGCGGGTCAGGACGACGCCCGGGTCGCGGGCGAGCGCCGCGAGCAGGTCGAACTCGCGCGAGCGGAGCTCGAGGCGGCGCTCGCCGACCGTCGCCTCGCGCCGCCGTGGGTCGATCCGGAGCGGGCCGACCTCGATCGGTCGACCCCCCCGGGCCGTCCCGGACGTCCGGCGCAGGATCGCCTTCACCCGCGCCACGAGCGCGCGCGGGTTGAACGGCTTGGTGACGTAGTCGTCCGCGCCGAGCTCGAGCCCGACGATCGAGTCGACGTCGTCGTCGCGGGCCGTGAGCATCAGGATCGGGGTGTCGCCGCGGCGGCGGATCTCGCGACAGACCTCGAGACCGTCGAGCCGGGGAAGCATCACGTCGAGGACGACGAGATCGGGGTCGTGGCGCTTGTGCAGGTCGAGGCCGGCCTCGCCATCGCCGGCCGCGAGCACCGCCCAGCCTTCCTTCTCGAAGTAGAGCCGGAGCAGCTCGACGATGTTCCGCTCGTCGTCGATGACCAGGATCGTCTTCATCCGGGCGAGGATACCGTTCGAGCGACCCGCCGAACCGCTCGCATGTAAGCGCCATGTAAGGCGATCAGTCGGGCAGGGCGCCGGCCGCGGCGACGAGATCGTCAGCCGCCGATCGGAGGGCGTCGCCGGCACCGTCCCCCGATTCGTCGCCGAGCCGGTCGGCGACCTCGCGGGCGAACGACTTCGCCTCGTCGCGGGCCCGACCGACATCCTCGTCGTCGAGCGCGCGGTCGAACCGATCGAGGCGCGCCTCGAGCTCGCGGGTATCCCTCCGTTTGAGGACGCGCTGCGTCGAGCACGTCCTGGATCGCGCTCCGGGCGGCGTCCGAGGCGACCGCGGCCGCCGCGAACGGGTCCGGCGACGGAGTTGGGCGGGGCGTCGGGCTCGGCGTGGGGCTTGGCGTCGGGCTCGGCGTGGGGCTCGGGTCGGGCTCGGGCTCGGCGTCGGACTCGGGCTCGGGGTGGCCGGGACCGAGGCGATCGCCCGGGCCGACGCGGTCGGGGCGGGTCGGCCACCAGGCCCCAGGCCGGCGAACGACGCGAGCGCGGCGATCGCGATTGCGCCGGCCGTCAGGAGGATCACGAGGCCGATCCACGCTCCGGGGCTGCGACCGGGTCGACCGGGTCGACCCGCGAGGGCCAGCTCGGCAACGGTCGTGTCGTCGCCGGCGACGGCCGGGACCACGACCGGCGCCGTCGGCCAGGCGGCCGCGGCGACGAGGTCCTGTCCGAGCTGTTCCGCCGTCGGCCGGTCCTCCGGGCGGCGAGCGAGCGCTCGTTCGAGCGGCCGGTCGAAGCTCGTGCCGATGTCCGGAGCCAGGCGCGACACCAGTGGCGCCGGCTCCCGGCCGGCGGCGACGACCTCGGCCAGGCTCCCGGTCTTTCGCGGCAGCGACCCGGTCAGGCCGAGGAACGCCGTCACCCCAAGGGCGTGGACGTCGCTGGCCGGGGTTGCCGGCTCGCCGGTCAGCTGCTCCGGCGCGAGGTAGGCCAGCGTGCCCACGGTCGTGTCGGTCGCGGTCAGCTCGCTCGGCTCGGCGAGGGCGATGCCGAGATCGGCGATCCTCGCCCGACCGTCTCCCAACAGGATGTTCGACGGCTTGACGTCGCGATGGACGATCCCGCGCGAATGGAGGGCGGCCAGGCCCGCCGCGACGTCGACCATGATCGGGACGAGCTCGGCCGGCGGAAAGCCGGCCGAGATCCGAGGCTGCGAGCGCGTCAGCCAGCGAGCCGTCCTCGCACAGGTCCATGACGATGAACGGCTCGGATCCGCCCGGCTCGCCGCCGCCGACATCGTGGATCGCCACGACGTTCGGGTGGCTGATCGCGGCGAGGCTGCGAGCTTCACGACCGAACCTCGCGGCCACGACCGGATCGCCACTGTGGTTCGGCAACAGGATCTTGATCGCGACCTCGCGACCGAGCCACAGGTCGCGGCCACGGAACACCGTGGCGAACCCGCCGGACCCGATCGGCGCGAGAAGCTCGTAACGGCCGGCCAGTCGATCCCCGGTCCTGGGCATGGTCGGCAGGGTACCCGATGGCGTCCGATCGCCTAGGATCGAGCCGATGTTCGCCACCCTGGCCGGCGGCTACCCGGCCGATCCCGACGCGCGCGATGCGGACGCGGTCGTCCGCGCCGTCATTGCCGAGCAGACCCGGGCCGGGCTGGGTCTGCTGAGCGACGCGCACGTGCGTTGGGCGGATCCAATCGCCGCGGTCGGGCAGGCCTGGTTGAACTCAGCGCGACCTGGCGGGACTCCGACGCGGGATCGGCCGCTGACCGTCGACGCGTGGTCCTTCGCCCAGGAGGTCGCCGGCGACCTCCCGGTCAAGCAGTGCCTGCCCGGCCCGTACACGCTCGGCCGCCGCCTCTCGATCGCCGGTGCGGACCGGGCCGGGCTCAGCCTGGCGCTGTCCGACGTCCTCGCCGCCGAGCTGGCCGATCTTGCGGCGGCGGGCTGTCCGTTCATCCAGGTCGACGAGGACGACGCCGTGCAGATCGGCTCCGACGAGACCGAGCGCCGGCTGTTCGTCGACCTCCACACGCGTCTGCTCGCGGGCCTCGCCGGGAGCGGCGATCGACCCCACGTCTCGCTGGCGATCAATGGCGGCAACGCCGACACAGCCGGGCCGGAAACGATCTTCGCGCCCGCCTACGACAGCCACCTGTTCGACCTCATAGCCGGGCCGGACAACTGGCGGCTGATCACCCGGGCGCCTCCCGAGCGGGGGATGATCCTGGGCGTCGTCGACGCTCGATCGCCGACCGTCGACGACCAGGCCACGGTCGTCTGGGCGGTCGGCTATGCCGCGTCCGGTGGGCGGGGAGATGCCCGGATCGGGATCGCTCCATCGGGCGACCTGCGCGGCCTGGAGCCGGAGGTCGCGCGGCTGAAGATCGGACTCCTGGGGGAGGTCGTCGGCATCGTCGAGCGGCGCGACGAGGAGGCGATCGCTGCCTCGCTCGACCCGCGCACCGTCGACGCGAGGAGCGCCGGGCTCGGCGCGTGGCGGTCGCGCCGCTCTCGCGATCGACGATGAGGCCGAGGTATCCTCGCCGCGTTCGAGCGCGAGGGAGCGGATGATCTGCGAACGGTGCGGGACCGAGAACCGGGCAGGCCGCAGGTTCTGCAAGAGCTGCGGTGCTGGCCTGGCTGCGAGCTGCCCGGTGTGCGGCGCTCCGGCCGAGTCGGGCGACCGGTTCTGCGGCGTCTGCGGGAGCCCGCTTCCGGAGTCCACGGGCTCCGAGCCTGGGTCCGCGCCGTCGGCTCGGGCCGGCGACCGACCGGTCCCCGGCGCCGAGCCCGGTCCGACCGAGCGCCGGATCGTGAGCGTCCTGTTCGCCGACCTCGTCGGCTTCACGGCCCTCTCCGATGACCGCGACCCCGAGTCCGTCCGGGAGTTCCTCGATGGCTACTTCGCTCTCGCCCGGGAGCGGATCGGTCGCTATGGCGGCACGATCGAGAAGTTCATCGGCGACGCCGTGATGGCGGTCTGGGGCACGCCGGTCGCCCACGAGGACGATGCGGAGCGGGCCGTCCGGGCGGCACTCGACCTGGTCGACGCTGTCGGCGGCCTGCGGGCCCCGGACGGATCGCCGATCGCGGTCCGCGCGGCGGTGCTCACCGGCGAAGCGGCCGTCGCGCTCGGCGCGGAGGGCCAGGCGATGGTGGCCGGCGACCTCGTCAACACGGCGTCCAGGCTCCAGTCGGTGGCCCCGCCCGGATCCGTGCTGGTGGGCGAGGCGACGGTCCGTTCGTCCGAATCGGCGATCGTGTACGAGCCGGCCGGCGAGCAGCTCCTGCGTGGCAAGGAGCTCCCGGTCGCGGCCTGGCGGGCCGTTCGAGTGGTCGCCGGACGCGGCGGGTTCGGGCGGTCGACCCGGCTCGAGGCGCCGTTCGTCGGTCGCGACGATGAGCTCCGGCTGCTCAAGGAGCTCCTCCACGCGACCGCCCGCGACCGGCGGGCACGGCTCGTCTCGATCCTCGGGATCGCCGGGATCGGCAAGAGCCGGCTCGCCTGGGAGCTCGAGAAGTACATCGACGGGCTCGTCGAGATCATCTACTGGCACCAGGGCCGGTCGCCGGCCTATGGCGACGGCGTGGCGTTCTGGGCGCTCGGCGAGATGGTCCGCGGGAGGGCCCGGATCGCCGAGTCGGACTCACCCGAGGTGGCCCGGGCGAAGCTCGCGGCAATGGCCGCCGAGTACCTGCCGGACCCGGAGGAGCGAGCCCGGGTCGAGCCGCGCCTGGCAGCCCTGCTCGGGCTCGCCGGCGACGACGCATCGACCGGCGGAACCGAGGAGCTGACCGGGGCCTGGCGGACGCTCTTCGAGCGGATCGCCGACCGCGGAACGACGGTCCTCGTCTTCGAGGATCTCCACTGGGCCGAGCCAGGCCTGCTCGACTTCATCGAGGGCCTGCTGAGCGCGTCCCGGAACCGGCCGATCCTCGTCCTCGCCCTCGCCCGGCCGGAGCTCATCGACGATCGACCCGGGTTCGGGGCGACGCTCCGGAACCACACCCGGCTCGATCTCGCGCCGCTGACCGACGAGGCGATGGACACGCTCCTGCTCGGCCTCGTCCCGGGCATCCCCCAGGTCGCGCTGCGGACGATCCGGGATCGGGCGGCGGGCATCCCGCTGTACGCCGTCGAGACGGTCCGGATGCTGCTCGACCAGGGGCGGCTGACCGAGTCGGAGGGACGGTTCCGGCTGGTCAGACGACCTCGGCTCGCTGGCCGTCCCGGAGTCCCTCCAGGCCCTGCTCGGGGCGCGGCTCGACACGCTCGACGAGCCGTCGCGCGACCTCGTCGGGCTTGCGTCGGTCCTCGGGGTCAGCTTCACCGTCGACGCCCTGGTCGCCCTCGCCGGCTCGTCCGAGCCCGATGTGCGGCGCCTGCTCGACGGTCTCGTCGCGCGCGAGGTCTTCCTCTACGACGACGATCCCCAGTCGCCCGAGCGCGGCCAGTTCCAGTTCGTCCAGGGCGTCCTGCGTGAGGTCGCCTATACCCGGCTGGCTCGACGCGAGCGGCTCGCCCGCCACCTCGCGGCCGCGCGCTACTTCCAGACTGCGCCGGGCGACGAGCGCGCCGCGATGGTGGCCTGCCACTTCATGGACGCCCTGGCGAGCGCCCCGGGCGACGCCGATCGAGAGCAGCTCAGCGCACAGGCGAGGACGGCGCTCGAGACGGCGGCGACCCGGTCGACGGCGATCGGTGCCCACGCCAGCGCCGCCGGTTACCTGGCGGACGCCGTCGCGCTCGCGGTCGACGAGGCGGGTCGAACTCGCTTTCTTGAGCCGCTCTCGGTGGCGCTGAATGCCGCCGGACAACCAGCTGAATCGGAGCGCCTCGCCCGTGAGCTGGTCGACATCGGTCGACAGGGCGGCGATCGGGGCCTCGAAGCTCGGGCCGGGATCACCCTGACCGGCGCGATCCTCAGCGCCGGGCGCCCGTCCGACGCGCGGCGGGAGGCCGAGGCCGTCCGGGCCTCGCTCGGTGCGTTCGCCGACGAGGATCCCGACGGAATCCGGCTGACGGCGGAGGTTGCCCGGGCGCAGCTGATGAGCGGTGACCATGCCGCCGGGCTCGAGCTGGTCGAGGCCATGCTTCCGATCGCGGAGCGGCTCGGGCTGCGAGCGGTGATGGCCGAGCTTCTGCCGAGCTGGGGCTGGGCGCTGTCGGGTGCCGGCCGGCCGATCGAGGCGATGGCGATCCTGCGCGGTGGGCTGGCCTTCGCCGAACGCGAGGGGCTGTTCAACGCCGAGATGCGCTCGCGGATGAACCTCTCGGCGTTTGCCGTCCAGGAGTCGCCCGCCGAAGCGCTGGAGGTGGCCTGGACGGCCAGCGTTCGCGCGCGTCAGCACGGCTACATCGGCTGGTCGAACTCGGCCGCAGGGAATGCCTGTTCGTGCGCTCGTCCGCTCGGAGAATGGGATCGGATCGAGGCGATCGGGCACGAGCTCGACGCGCTCGGCGACTGGGCGAGCCCGTGGGACTTCTCGGTTCCGGCCGAGATCGTCAGCGTCCGTGCGTTCCGCGGCCAGATCGCCGAGGCGCGTGACCTCATCGAGCGGTTCGAGCGGCAGTTCGGCACGCTCGAGGATCTCCAGGTCGAGCTCACGGTGCTCGAGGCGAAGATGATGGTCGCCCTGGCCGAGGGTGACCTCGGCGAGGCGATCCGGATCAGTCGCTCAATCGAACGAGTCGTGGACCAGCTCGGCGTCGAGGAGAACTTCTCGGAGGCCCTGGCGGCGGCCAGCGAAGCACGCGACACGGCTCGCGTCGGTGAGATCGCGGCGGCGCTCGTGCGCCGGGGCACGGCCGGACGCCTGAGGCTGGCCATCAAGGGGGCGGCGGACGCGGTGAGCGCGATCCTCGGTGGCGACCAGTCGGCGCTGACTAGATCTCGATCGGGCGGCCGACGTCTTCCGGGCGGAGGGCGTCCGGTTCGACCTGGCGCTGCTCCGTCGCGCCCGGGCGATGCTCGCGCCGGACGACCCCGGGGCGGCTGCCGCAGCCGACGAGGCGCGGGCGATCCTCGAGGATCTCGGGTGCGCGGACGCTCCTCCGAGGGCTGCCGGCAGGGTCCGAGCGGAGTCCGTCGGACGAGTCAGCCGAGCTGCCCGACGCCGCGGCTACGGCCGATCCGGGCGCCGCTGGAGTCGCGCCCGGCTGACCGAGCCGTCCGATGGTCCCGTGTCGCGCGTTTTCGAACTTGATTCCGCGGCGCCGCGGTGCCACCATCGGGCTTCACCTCTCCCGACCCGCATCCGTCCCCGGAGAGGCACTGTCCGGTTCCCCGCGCACCTCGGAAGGAGGCTCCCCGTGGTGGCTGAGCATGTCACGCTGACGGTGAACGGCGTCGAGCGAGAGGCGGTGGTCGAGCCCAGACAACTGCTCGTCCAGACCATCCGCGAGGACTTCGGGCTGACCGGCACCCACGTCGGCTGCGACACGAGCCAATGCGGGGCGTGCACGGTCCACCTCGACGGCAAGGCGGTCAAGTCGTGCGCGGTCTTCACGGTCCAGGCCGACGGGCACGCCGTCAAGACGATCGAGGGCATGGGCTCGGTCGAGGCGCTCCACCCGATCCAGACCGCGTTCTGGGAGAAGCACGGGCTGCAATGCGGCTTCTGCACTCCGGGGATGATCATGGCCGCGGCCGATCTCCTCGAGGACAACCCCGATCCGACCGACGACGAGATCCGCCACGCGATCGAGGGCAACATCTGCCGCTGCACCGGTTACCACAACATCGTCGCGGCGATCCGCGAGGCGGCGGCGGTCTACCGCGCCGCCGCGCCCGCCGGCTCGAACGCGTGACAGGAGGCTCCGATGACCAGTGACGTGCTCGGCGCCCCGATCAAGCGGGTCGAGGATCCCCGCTTCATCACCGGCCAGGGTCGCTATCTCGACGACATCAAGCTGCCCGGGATGACCTACCTGGCGATCCTGCGCAGCCCCTACGCCCACGCCAACATCACATCGATCGACACCAAGGCGGCCGCGGCGATGCCCGGCGTCGTGGCCGTCCTGACCGGCGCGGACATCCCCTACAACCCGCTCCCGATGGCCTGGCCGGCCGGCGGTTCGGCCGGGATCCAGAACAACATCAACATGCCGCGTACGCTCGCCACGGACAGTGTCAAGTGGACCGGCGAGGGTGTGGCGGCGGTGATCGCCGAGACGCCCGAGCAAGCCGTCGACGCGGTCGAGGCGATCGCCGTCCAGTGGGAGCCGCTGCCGGCCGTCGTCGATGCCGAGAAGGCCATGCAGCCGGGCGCACCGCAGCTCCACGAGAACGCCCCGAACAACGTCGTCTTCGAGTGGACCGTCGGCGACAAGGCCGGCACCGACGCCGCGATCGATGGCGCCGAGGTCGTCGTGCGCCAGCGGATCGTCAACCAGCGCCTGATCCCGAACCCGATGGAGGTCCGCGGCGACATCGGGTTGTACAACCCCGGGACCGAGGAGTACACGGTCTGGATGTCGAGCCAGACGCCGCACATCCAGCGCCTGCTCCTGACCGCCTTCGTGACCGGCATCCCGGAGCACAAGGTTCGCTGCATCTCGCCGGACGTCGGCGGTGCGTTCGGGACGAAGATCTTCTGCTACGCCGACATGGCCCTCGTGATGTTCGCGTCGAAGCACATCGGCGGGCGCCCGGTCAAATGGGTCGAGACCCGCCAGGAGAACTACCAGAGCACGACCCATGGACGCGACCACATCACCTACCTGGAGATCGCCGGGAAGCGCGACGGCGAGATCACCGGGCTTCGGGTCAAGACGTACGCCAACCTGGGCGGCCGCCTGTCGACGATCGGCCCGGGCATCCCGACGACCCTCTACGCGCGGGTCCTGTCCGGCTGCTACAAGATCCCCAACGTCTACTGCGAAGTGACGGGCGTCTACACGAACACGACGTTCGTCGACGCCTATCGTGGCGCCGGCCGGCCCGAGGCGACCTACGTCATCGAGCGGGCGATGGACCTGTTCGCCGACGAGATCGGGATGGACCCGGCGGCGATCCGGCGCAAGAACTTCATCCCGCCCGACGCATTCCCGTACGAGAACCCGTCCGGGCTTGGTACGGCGTCGGGCGGCGCCAAAATCTACATCGACTCGGGCAACTATCAGCCTGCCCTCGACAAGGCCCTGACCGCCGTCAACTACTACGAGCTCGACAAGGCCAAGGCGGAGGCTCGGCGCCGGGGCAAGTTCCTGGGCGTCGGCCTGTCGACCTACATCGAGGTCTGCGGGGTCGCACCGTCGAAGTGGATCGGCGCCGTTGGCGAGGGCTGGGGGGCGGCGATGTGGGAGTCGGCCAACCTCAAGATCCACCTGACCGGGAAGGCCATCCTGACGATGGGCACCCAACCCCAGGGCCAGGGCCACGAGACGACGTATTCGCAGATCATCGCGTCGGAGCTCGGTCTGCCGATGGCCGACATCGTCGTCCAGCACTCCGATACCCAGGGCACGCCGTTCGGCTACGGCTCGTATGGCAGCCGGACCGGCGCCGTCGGCGGGGCGACCGCGGTCAAGGCGGCCGGCAAGATCCGCGAGAAGGCCCGCCGGTATGCGGCCCACATGCTCGAGGCGTCGGTCGAAGACATCGAAGTCGACGGCGCCGAGTACCGGGTCAAGGGCTCGCCCGACAAGAAGAAGACCCTCCAGGAGATCGCCTTCGCGATCGACCTCGGGTTCAGCCTGCCCGAGGGCATGGAGCCGTATCTCGACGAGACGGTCTACCACGACACCCCGAACTGCACCTGGCCGTTCGGGACGCACATCGCGCTCGTCGAGATCGACGAGGAGACCGGCGAGGTCGACCTCGTCCGCTACGTCGCGGTCGACGACGTCGGCAAGAAGATCAACCCGCTGATCGTCGACGGCCAGCTTCACGGCGGGATCGTCCAGGGCGTCGGCCAGGCCCTCTGGGAGGAGGCCATCTACGGTGACGACGGCCAGCTCCTGTCCGGGACGATGCTCGACTACGCGCTGCCGCGGGCGTCGTGGCTGCCGAACCTTGAGCTCGACGAGACGATCACGCCGTCGCCGGTCAACCCGCTCGGGGTGAAGGGCGTCGGCGAGGCCGGCGCGATCGCCAGCACGGCCGCGGTGGCGAATGCCGTCATCGACGCGCTCAGCCCGTTCGGGATCCGCCACCTCGACATGCCGCTGACGGCGCCGAAGATCTGGCACGCGATCCACGGGAAGGAGGCCCAGTCGTGATCCCGGCTGCGTTCGACTACGCCCGACCCACGAGCGTCGCTGAGGCGCTCGACAAGCTGGCTGCCGGTCGCGGGCTGGCCAAGGTCATGGCCGGCGGCCAGAGCCTGATCCCGCTCATGCGACTCCGCCTGGCGCGCTGCGAGACCGTGGTCGACATCGGCGGGCTGTCCGAGCTTCGGGCGATCCGCGAGCTGCCGAACGGCGGTCTCGGGATCGGCGCCCTGGCGACCTATCGCGACGTGCTCGACTCCGACCTGGCCAGGTCGCGCGTGCCGCTCCTCGCGCTCGTCATCCCCGGCATCGGCGACGTCCAGGTCCGCAACCGCGGCACGCTCGGCGGCGCGGTCGCCCACGCCGATCCGGCATCGGACATGCCGGCCGTCGTGCTCGCCCTCGATGCCCAGATCGCCCTCCGCTCGCAGGCGGGCGAACGGGTCATCGCGGCGACGAGCTTCTTCGAGGGCGCGTTCGCCACCGACATGGCCGAGGACGAGCTCCTGACCGAGATCCGGATCCCGGCTCAGCCGGCCGACGCCGGGATGGCCTTCCGCCGTCTCGAGCAGCGAGCGTCGGGCTACTCGATCGTCGGCGTCGCGGCGGTCGTCGGGCTGACGAGTGGCTCGGTCACCACGGCCCGGATCGGGATTACCGGGGTCGGCGACGTCGCCTATCGGGCGTCGGCGGTCGAAACGGCGCTGCTCGGGTCGTCGGGCGACGCGACGGCGATCGCCGCGGCGGCCGGCCACGCGGCCGATGGCGTCACGGTCAACGCGGACATCCATGCCGACGCGAGCTACCGGGCCGAGATGGCCCGGGTCGAGACGCGTCGGGCGATCGAGGCGGCACTCGCCGCCGGTAACTGACCCGGCGGGGCGGTGCGGCTCGAGCGGCTCGTCCCGGGCCGCCGCCCGTCGCGGGACCTGACCGGGGCGGTGCTCACCCGCGACCTCGTCGTCGCCGGTGAGCGCTGGGCGAAGGGCCGTCGGCTCGGTTCGGACGACCTGGCGACCCTAGCCCGACCCGACGTCCGGGTCGAGGGTGGCCCGCGGACGCTCGCGTCGGCCGGGATCGCCGTCCTCGTCATCGAGCCGGGCGACCTCCACGAGGATGCTGCCGCAGCGCGATTGGCCGACGCGGTCCGGGGACCCGGGCTCGTGCTTCGCGGCCCGGCGGAGAGCCGGATCGACCTCGTGGCTGCCCACGACGGCGTCGTCCACGTTCGGACCGCGCTCGTCGAGCGCCTCGACCGGATCGATCCGCTCGAGCTGTTCAGCCTGTTCGACGGGCAGGTCGTCAGCGCCGGCGATCTCGTCGCCAGCGTCAAGGTGGCCCCGCACGTCGTGCCGGTCGTGGCGATCGAGCGCGCCGAACGGATCGCCGCTCGAGCTGGGCCGGGCCGGCTGGTCCGGGTCGCAGGGTTCAGCCCGCGCCGGGTCGGCGTGGTGGTCAAGGAGTCGCTCCATGCGCCGGCCCGCGAGCGGTTCGAGGCCAGCGTCCGGCTAAAGGTGGAGTCGCTCGGATCGACGCTCGACTCGGTCGCCTACGTCGAGGACGAGCCCGAGGCGGTGACCGAGGCGCTCCGGGCGCTCGCCCGCGGCCGCGGACCGACCCGGGTCGACCTCGTGCTGACCGCCGGCTCGGCGAGCACGGACCCATCGGACCCGTTCTTCGTGGCGATCGAACGCCTGGGCGGGCGGGTCATCCGGCACGGCGTGCCCGCCCACCCCGGATCGATGCTCTGGCTCGCCCGGATCGGCCGAACGGACATCCTCGGCCTGCCGACCTGCGGTGCCTACTCGAAGGCGACCGCGGCCGACCTGCTCCTGCCCCGGCTCCTGTCCGGCGAGCGGGCGAGTGCCGCGACCGTGGCCCGGCTGGGCGTCGGCGGGATCCTCACCCGCTCGATGCGGTTCCGCTTCCCGGCCTACGCCCGCGAGCTCGACGCACCCGACGGCTGACTGGACCCTCGACGCGGCCCGTTACGCGTAGAGCTCAGTAGTTGAAGCCGAGATCCTTGCGCTTGTAGGCGTTGCCGCCATAGGTCCCGAAGTCGGCGAAGACCCCGAGGATGATCAGGCCGACGTCGAGGCCGGTGATGCCGCCCGAGGCGACGAACACCCAGGCGAGCGTCGTCCAGGGCAGGAAGAGCCAGCCGAGGATGCCAAAGATGTCGTTCGAGAATGCGGTGCCCCACTTGATGGGATCGGCGAGCCACCAGATCAGGCCTGCCGCTCGCGGGCCGAGGATGAGCATGACAGCGGCCAGACAGCACATCGCGGGTTTCTCCTTGGGCAAGGACCGGCGTTCTATCGTGAGACGCGCCTCGGCAGTCTAGTCGCCCGGTAGGCGCGTTTGCACCACCCAAATTGGATGATGCGGCGCGCCCGCCGGGAGGCGTGTAGATTCCGCCGATGACCACCGACGATCGTCCCGCCGAGACGCGCACCGTCGACGGGATCGTCGAGCGGTTCCGGCAGTCCGACTACATCTGCGACCGATCGCTGGCGACGGCCGTCTTCCTGGCCCTCGAGCTCGGCCGGCCGCTCCTCCTCGAGGGCGAGGCCGGCGTGGGCAAGACCGAGCTGGCGAAGACCCTCGCCAAGTCCCTCGATACTCGTCTGATCCGGCTCCAGTGCTACGAGGGGCTCGACGTCAACTCGGCGGTCTACGAGTGGAACTACCCGCGCCAGATGCTCGAGATCCGGCTGCTCGAGGCCGCCGGGAAGGTGGATCGGGCGACGGCCCACGACATCTTCGGCCCAGAGTTCCTGATCAAGCGGCCGCTCCTCCAGGCGCTCGAGTCGCCCGACGGCAGGGCGCCGGTCCTGCTCATCGACGAGATCGACCGGGCCGACGAGGAGTTCGAGGCCTACCTCCTGGAGATCCTGTCCGACTTCCAGATCTCGGTGCCCGAGATCGGCACGGTCCGGGCGGAGCTGATCCCGCGGGTCGTCCTGACCTCGAACCGGACGCGCGAGGTCCACGACGCCCTCAAGCGGCGCTGCCTCTACCACTGGATCGACTACCCGACGTTCCAGCGCGAGCTCGAGATCGTCCTCGCCAGGGTGCCCAACGCCCCGGACCGGCTGGCCGGCCAGATCGTCGGCTTCGTCCACCGGCTGCGTGAAGCCGACCTGACGAAGGTGCCCGGCGTCGCCGAGACGCTCGACTGGGCGTCGGCGCTGCTCGCGCTCGGGGCGACGGAGCTCAAGCCCGAGCTCGTCGACGAGACACTCGGCGTCGTCCTCAAGTACGAGGAGGACGTCCGCCACGTCCGGGGCGAGACCGGCCGGCGGATCCTCGACGAGGTCGTCGCCGGCGGCTGAGCCGGGACGCGTCTGCGTGACCAGCGCACCCGATCCACGCCGGATCCTCCCGCCGCTGCCGGGCGGACGAACGAGCCTGCTCGTCGACGGCGAGCAGTTCGTCGGCAGCTCGGTCCGGTTCGCCCGGGCCCTGCGCATTGCCGGCCTGACGACCGATCTCGGCGCGGCGATCGACTTCGCCCGGGCGCTCGGGCTGGTCGACCTCGGTGACCGCGAGCAGGTCCGCTCGGCCGGGTCCGCGGTCTTCGTCCGGCGCCGCGACGACCTCGAGATCTACGACGAGGTGTTCGATCGGTTCTGGCGCTCGCGTGGGACGCGGCTGCCCGGGGAAGGACCGCTGCCGGGTGCGCCGGGCGAGCCGGTCGAGGCGGAAGCCGAGGAGGATGGCGCGCTCGACACCGAGGGCGGCGACGAGCGCGACGACCCGGAGGCCGCCGCGCGACGGCCAGCCGATCGGCGCCGAGGAGGAGCTCGAGGATAGCGAGCTCGACGCCGACGATGGCCCGACGATCATCAGCGAGCGGGCCTACAGCGCGTCCGAGGCCGATCGACACCGCCAGTTCGACCGGATGACCACGGCCGAGCTGCGCGATGCGGAGCGCCTGATCGACCTGCTCCTGCCGAACCTCGAGCGGCGACGGACCCGCCGGAGCGAGCTCCACCGGCACGGCCGGGTCGTCGCACCGCGGGCGATGTTCCGGCGCAGCCTCGCGACCGGCGGGGACGTCCTCGACTGGGTCTGGCGACGGCCCATTCGGCGCCCGCGCTCGCTCGTCGTGATCTGCGACATCTCGGGCTCGATGGAGCGCCATGCCCGGGTCCTCCTGCGGTTCAGCCAGGCACTGGCCGGGTCGGCCGTCCGGACCGAGGCGTTCGTGTTCGGGACGAAGCTGACCCGGGTGACCCGGCTCCTCCGCGACCGGGACCGGGACCGGGCCCTCGACCGGGTCGCCGACACCGTCACCGACTGGTCCGGCGGGACCCGGATCGGCGAGTCGTTCCGGGACTTCAACCAGCACTGGGCGAGGCGTGTGCTCCGGAGCAGCGCGGTGGTCGTCGTCGTGTCGGACGGTTGGGACCGCGGCGATCCCGCCCTCGTCGCCCGTGAGACGGCCAGGCTCCAGCGGAGCTGTCACCGGCTCATCTGGTTGAACCCGCTCGCCTCGACCCCCGGCTACCAGCCGCTCGCCGGCGGGATGTCGGCGGCCATGCCGTTCATCGACGACTTCGTCCCGGCGGGGACGCTCGCCAGCCTCGAACGGCTCGGGGTCCTCCTGTCGGATGCGCCGACCCGGCGCGAGGCCGCCCGCCGGGCGCGCGGATTCGGCGGTGAAGGCGCCCGCTCGGCGCTGCATGCGCCGTTGATCGAGTCGGTCCGGCCCGAGGTCGCCGGCGTCGCCCCGGTCCGGGTGGCCGACGACCCGACCTCGGCCGCGGTCGCCCGTCCGCTCGACCGCGAACCTCGATGAGCGCGCCGGCGTACCCTGAGGCGATGGGAACGACGCGATGAGGGAGCTGCTCGACACGCTCGCCGCCTGGCAGGCCGACGGGGTCGGGGTCGGCCGGGCGGTCGTCGTCCGGACGTTCGGCTCGGCCCCGCGTCCGGAGGGTGCGGTCCTGCTCGCGGCGGCCGACGGTCGGATCGCCGGTTCGGTCAGCGGCGGCTGCGTCGAGGGCGCGGCGTACGAGGAGATCGAGCGAGCCCGCCGGGACGGCGTCAACCGGGTGATCCGCTACGGGATCAGCGACGAGCAGGCGTGGGACGTCGGGCTCGCCTGCGGTGGCACGATCGACGTGCTCGTCGAGGCGACCGTCCCCGCCGAGGTCGTGACGGCGGGTCGCGACATCGAGCATGGCCGGGCGATCGTCACGCCGCTGCCGGCCGACGCGCCGGGCCCGGAGTTCGGTCCGCACGAGCCCGGGGCAGGGGAGCCGGCCGCGGCGCCGCTCGTCGTCGGCGAGGACGGCTCGCTGACCGGCTCGCTCGGTGAGCCGGTCCTCGATGCCGAGCTCGTGCGGGCGGGCCTCGACGCGCTGGCGAGCGGAACGTCACGGACCGTCGAGCTCGCGGGCCGATCACTGTTCGTCGAGGCGTTCCCGGTCCGGCCCCGGCTCGTCGTCGTCGGCGCGGTCCAGGTGGCGATCGAGCTCGTGGCCCTGGCCCGCCTCGTCGGCTACGAGACGGTCGTGATCGACGGCCGCGCGGCGTTCGCGACGCCGGAGCGGTTCCCCGGCGTCGACCGGCTGATCGTCGGCTGGCCGGACGAGGTTGCCGAGGAGATCGGGCTGGGTCCCGCGGATGCAGTGGCGGTCCTCACCCATGACGTGAAGTTCGACGAGCCGGCGATCATCGAGGCGCTCCGGCGTGGCTGCCGCTACGTCGGTGCGGTCGGCTCGCGCAAGACCCAGGCGGATCGTCGGGCGCGGCTGCTGGACGCCGGCGTGACGGCCGACGAGCTCGGCCGGCTCCACGGCCCGATCGGGCTCGACCTCGGCGGACGCGCCCCGGCCGAGACGGCCCTCGCGATCATGGCCGAGATCGTGGCCGCCCGTCACGGTGGGTCGGGCCGTCCGATGCTCGAGCTCGCGGCGGCGCGGGCCTGAGCGCGGCCCGACCCGGCCGGTGACCAGGCCGACGCGGATCGGGGCGGTCGTGCTCGCCGCCGGGACCGGCTCCCGGTTCGGTGGCGGCAAGCTCCTGGCGCCGCTCGACGGCCGACCGATCCTCGATCACGTCCTGGCCGCGGTCCGTGCGGCCGACCCGGCCGAGACGGTCGTCGTCCTCGGACGGGACGCCGGGGCGATCGAGGCCGCGGTCGCCTGGACGGACGAGCGACGGGTCGTGAACCCGGAGCCCGAGAACGGCCTGTCGAGCTCGCTGCGGCTCGGCTTCGAGGCGCTCGACGGTCTCACGGACGGGACGCTCGACGGCGCCTTCGTCGTGCTGGGCGATCAGCCGCTCGTCGATCCGGCGGTGTTCCGGGCCCTGGCCCAGGCGCAGGTCCGGGCAGGGGTCGGGTTCGTCGCGCCGCGCTACGTCGGCGGTGGCGGCGCAAACCCCGTCCTCGTGCTGCGGGCCGGCTGGCCGTGGATCGCCCGGGCCCTTGGCGATCGCGGCCTCGGTCCGATCCTGACCGATCATCCGGAGCTCGTCGCCGAGGTCGAGCTCGGTGGCACGAACCCCGATGTCGACACGCCGGCGGACCTGGCCGAGCTGGATTGGGCCGACCGGGTTCGACGCGATCACGCCCAGGTCGACCGCCACCGCGAGGTTCCCGACGAGGGCGACTTCTACCGCCCGGTCACGAGCCTCTTCCGGGCGGATCCGCGACGGACCGGGGAGCCGGTCCTCGATGCGCTCCTGGCGCTCGCCCGCCCGACCGACACCTGGCTCGACGTCGGCGCGGGAGCGGGTCGCTACGCCCTCCCGCTCGCGCTACGGGTTCGGGAGGTCGTCGCCGTCGAGCCGTCCGAGGCGATGCGCACGAGCGCTGGCCGAGTTGAAGACTGAGCACGGGATCGACAACGTCCGGGTCGTCGCCGACCGCTGGCCGCCCCGGCCCGGCTCCCCGGCGTCCCGACTGCGCACCGACGTGACCCTCATCGCCCACATCGGCTACGACATCGAGCTGATCGGCTCGTTCGTCGACGCGCTCGAAGGGGCCGCCTCGCGGCTGTGCGTGGCGGTCCTCATGGAGCGCCAGCCGTCGTCGGTCGCCGATCCGTTCTGGCCGCCGATCCACGGTGAGCCCCGGGTGCGGCTGCCCGCGCTCAACGAGTTCATCGAGCTCCTCCGCGCCCGTGGCCGGAGTCCCGAGGTCAGCCTGTTCGACCGCCCGGCGCGTGGGTTCGCCTCGCTCGACGAGCTCCACGGCTTCGTCCGGCGCCAGCTCTGGCTGGCGCCCGGCGGCGACAAGGACCGGCGGCTCGCCGAGCTCATCCGGGAGGAGGCGATCGAGCGCGACGGCCAGTGGTCGCTCGAGCGTCCGGCCCTCGTCGATCGGGGTCGTGACCTGGCTCCCGGGAACCGTGGCGAGCGACCGGGTCCTCCCTACGGCAACCTGACCACAACCAAGCGTTGACGCGTCCACAACGCGGGCCTATCCTCGCTTGCACGACCGCGCGCGTAGCCCCGGGTCCATTTGGACCTCCCCGTGCCCGTCCAAACCGGATCCTGCGCTGGGTCGTACCAACGAACGCGCCTCCGCTTCGGCGAACGCAGGTTTCGGACGTTCCGCGAGGGACGCGAAGGAGGACGGATGATCCCGGGTCAGTTCGAGTATGTCCGGCCAGCCGGACTTCACGACGCGCTGCGAATCCTGTCCGAGCGGGAAGGCGAGGCGAAAGTCCTGTCCGGGGGGTACAGCCTGCTGCCCCTGATCAAGCTGCGCCTGGCCCAGCCGGGCCTCCTGGTCGACATCCGCGACATCGACGGCCTCGATGGGATCGTCGAGACCGACGATGCGCTCCGGATCGGCGCCCGGGCCACCCATCGGTCGATCCTCGAGGACCCGACCGTCCGTGCCGGCTACCCGCTCCTGACCGACGCCGCCGCCGGCATCGGCGATCCGCAGGTCCGCAACTGGGGCACGATCGGCGGCTCGTGCGCCCACGCGGATCCGTCGTCGGACTGGCCGGCGGTCCTGCTCGCGACCCGGGCGACGCTGGTCTGCCGGAGCAGCACCGGCGAGCGGACGATCGCTGCGAGCGACTTCTTCATCGACACGTTCGAGACCGCCATCGAGCCGACCGAGCTGCTGACCGAGGTCCGCATCCCGCGCTGGGGCGCCGGGAGCGGCGGCGCCTACGCCAAGATCGAGCGGCGGTCCGGCGACTTCTCGACGGTCGGCTGCGCGGTGATGGTCACGATCGGGCCCGACGGCCGCATCTCCGATGCGGAGATCGGGCTGACCGCCGTGGCGGAGACTGCCTTCGCCTCGAACGGAGCAAAGGCCGCCCTGATCGGCACCCAACCATCCGAGGCCGTCTTCCGGGCTGCCGGCGCCGCCGGAGCCGCCGAGTCCCGTCCCGCCACCGACGCCCATGGCCCGGTCGAGTACAAGCGGGCGATGGTCGAGGAGATGACCGTCCGGGCCCTGCGCAGCGCCGTCCAGCGCGCGTTGGCCCAGCGATAGGAGCGTGCGATGACCACCCAGAAGGTCCACCTCACGGTCAACGGGCAGGCGCGCGAGGCGGACGTCGAACCGCGCCTGCTCCTGGTCCACCTCCTGCGCGACGTGTTCCTGCTGACCGGAACGCACATCGGCTGCGACACCAGTCATTGCGGCGCATGCACCGTCCTCGTCGACGGCGAGAGCGCCAAGTCGTGCACGATGCTCGCCGTCAGCGCCGACGGCCGCGAGATCAAGACGATCGAGGGGATGGCCGACGGGGCCGCTCTCCATCCGCTCCAGCAGGCGTTCTGGGATCAGCACGGTCTCCAGTGCGGCTTCTGCACGCCCGGCATGATCATGCAGGCCTCGTGGCTGCTCGGCCAGAACCCCGATCCGTCGGAGGCCGAGATCCGCGAAGGGATCAGCGGCAACCTCTGCCGCTGTACCGGCTACGTCAACATCGTCAAGGCGATCGAGCAGGCGGGCGCCGAGCTGCGCGCCGCGGCTGCCGCCCCCACCGACGCGCCGGCCGAGCCGGCCGCGGCCAGCTGAGCGAGGCGAACGAGATGGCCGCAACCACGCTCCAGACCACCCCCGAAGTCGGCGGGATGGGTCACTCCGTCAAGCGCAAGGAGGATCCGCGCTTCATCCGCGGCAAGGGCGAGTACATCGACGACATCGTCCTGCCCGAGATGCTCTGGCTCGACATCGTCCGCAGCCCGTACGCCCATGCGCGGATCAAGTCGATCGACGCGTCCGAGGCGCTCAAGGTCCCGGGCGTCGCCGCCGTCGTCACCGGCAAGGACCTCGAAGGCTACAAGCTCCACTGGATGCCGACGCTGGCCGGCGACATGCAGATGGTGCTCCCGGTGGACACCGTCATGTACCAGTCCCAGGAGGTCGCCGCGGTCATCGCGACGTCCCGCTACGCCGCGGCCGACGGCGTGGCCGCGGTCCTGGTCGACTACGAGCCGCTGCCGGTCGTCATCGACCCGCACAAGGCGCTCGAGCCCGACGCCTTCGTCCTCCGCCCCGACCGCGGGCCGGACAAGGCCAACAACCACATCTGGCACTGGGAGTCGGGCGACCGGGCCGCGACTGATTCGGCGATGGCCGGGGCGGCCGTCCGGGTCTCCGAGGACATCTACATCCCGCGCATCCACGTGGCCTCGATCGAGACCTGCGGCTGCGTGGCCGACTGGGATCCGGTTCGCCAGCAGCTGACCCTCCACATGACGTCGCAGGCGCCCCACGCCATCCGGACGGTGATCGCACTCGTTGCCGCGGGCGCCGGCCTGCCCATCTCGGAGCAGAACATCCGGGTCAAGACCCACGACATCGGCGGCGGGTTCGGCGGCAAAGTGCCGGTCTACCCGGGCTACGTCCTGGCCGTCGCGGCCTCGTTCCTCATCGGCAAGCCCGTCAAGTGGATCGAGGACCGCTCGGAGAACCTCCAGGCGGACTCGTTCGCCCGCGACTACCACATCCACGCCGAGCTCGGGGCCACCAGGGACGGCAAGATCACCGCCCTCAAGGTCAAGACGATCGCCGACCACGGCTACACGGACGCCGCGGCGGACCCGTCGAAGTTCCCGGCCGGGCTGTTCAACGTGATCACCGGCTCGTACGACTTCAAGGACGCCTTCGTCGAGGTCGACGGGGTCTACACGAACAAGCCGCCGGGTGGCGTCGCCTATCGCTGCTCGTTCCGGGTGACCGAGGCGGTCCACGCCATCGAGCGGATGGTCGACATCCTGGCCCACGACATCGGCAAGGACCCGGCTCAGCTCCGGATGGAGAACTTCATCCAGCCCGAGCAGTTCCCGTACAAGACGCCGACCGGCTGGGAGTACGACTCGGGCAACTACCCGGCCGCGCTCCAGAAGGCGCTCGACATGATCGGCTACGACGACCTGCGCAAGGAGCAGGCCGAGAAGCGCGCCCGCGGCGAGCTCATGGGGATCGGCATCAGCTCGTTCACCGAGATCGTCGGCGCCGGCCCGTCGCACGACTTCGACATCCTCGGCCTGAAGATGTTCGACTCGTGCGAGATCCGGGTCCACCCGACGGGCAAGGTCCTTGCCCGGATCGGCGTCCAGACCCAGGGCCAGGGCCATGAGACGACGTTCGCCCAGATCATCGCCGAGGAGCTCGGCTTCCCGGTTGCCGACATCAAGATCGAGTACGGCGACACCGACACCGCGCCGTACGGCCTCGGGACGTACGCCTCGCGGTCCACCCCGGTCGCCGGGGCGGCCACCGCGATGGCCTCGCGCAAGATCAAGGACAAGGCCCGCAAGCTTGCGGCCCACCTGCTCGAGGCCAACGAGGAGGACCTCGAGTGGACCAACGGCAAATTCTCGGTCAAGGGCTCGCCCGACAAGTCGAAGACGATCCAGGAGATCGCCTTCGCGGCCTACACCAACCACCCGCAGGGGATGGAGGCGGGGCTCGAGGCGGTCGACTACTACGATCCGCCGAACCTGACCTTCCCGTTCGGCAGCTACATCTGCGTCGTCGACATTGACAAGGGGACCGGCGAGGTCAAGGTCCGCCGGTTCGTGGCGGTCGACGACTGCGGCAACATCATCAACCCGATGATCGTCGACGGCCAGATCCACGGCGGCCTGACGATGGGCCTCGCCCCCGCGCTGTACGAAGAGATCCGCTACGACGAGCTCGGCAACAACCTCAACGGGACGTTCCTCGACTACCTCCTCCCGACCGCCGTCGAGACGCCGGCCTGGGAGACCGCCAAGACGATCACCCCGTCGCCGCATCACCCGATCGGGGCGAAGGGCGTCGGCGAATCGGCCACGGTCGGCGCACCGCCGGCCATCGCCAATGCGGTCGTCGACGCGCTGTGGCACCTCGGCGTCCGCAACATCGACATCCCGATCACGCCGCCCAAGGTCTGGGCGATCCTGCGCGAGAAGGGGGTGACGGCGTAGCCCGCCCAGCCCCGGCGGGGTCGCCCCGATGACCTCGCCCGTCTCGCTCCTCGAACGGGCGGTCGAGCTCGATCGGTCCGGCAGCCCGTACGCCATGGCCACGGTGGTTGCCGTTCGACGGCCGACCTCGGCGCGCCCGGGTGCCCGTGGGCTGATCCACCCCGACGGGTCGATCGAAGGGTTCGTCGGCGGGAGTTGCGCCCGGCCGATCGTCGTTCGTGAGGCGCTCCGCGCGCTCGCGGACGGCCAGCCGCGCCTGCTCCGGATCAGCAAGGAGGCACCGTCGGAGAGCCGGCGCGGCGACGGGATCGTCGACGAGGTCATGACCTGTCACTCGGGGGGCACCCTGGAGATCTACGTGGAACCGCACCTGCCCGCCCCGGCCCTGTGGGTGGCCGGCACGACCCCGATCGCAGCCGCCCTCGCCGAGCTCGGCGCTGGGATGGGCTTCGACGTGACCCTGATCGATCCGGTCGCCGACCCGAGCGTCCTGCCGGCGGGTCTCCGGGTGGTCGTCGGCGACGACCTCGCCGCCCTCCCGAGCCCGGCCGTCGGGCCATACGTCGTCGTCGCCAGCCAGGGCGTCTGGGACGAGGAGGCGATCGCCTCGGCTCTCAAGCTCGACGTCGCCTACGTCGGACTCGTCGCCAGCCCGACCCGTGCCGCGGCCGTTCGAACCTGGCTCCTCGACGAGGGGATCGAACCCGACCGTGTGCTCGCGATGCGCGCGCCGGCCGGGATCGACCTCGGGGCCGAGACCGCCGCCGAGGTGGCCGTGTCGATCCTGGCCGAGCTGGTCCAGGTCCGCCGCGGCCGGGCGTCGTTCGTGGCCGCGCCCGGGCCGGCCACGCTGGCCGGCGGCGACGCGTCCGCCGCGACGATCGTCGCCGACGGTCCTGCGGTCGACGACATCGTCCTGCTCGACCCGGTCTGCGGGATGACGGTCGACCGGGCAAGCATCCGCCACATCGCGGATCATGGCGGGGTCGTCTACGCGTTCTGCTCGATCGCCTGTCGGTCGAGCTTCGTTCGGGAGCCGACGGCCTACGTCGGCAACGGCGTCCAGACCGGCGGCTGACGGCTCCGAGCCCGGAGGACCGATGCACTTCGAAGGCACCGTCGAGATCGCCGCGCCCCGCAACAAGGTCTGGTCGTTCGTGATCGACCCGACTGCGGTCGGCCAATGCGGTCCGGGCGTCGAGTCCGTCGAGCAGATCGACGACAGCCACTTCAAGGCGAAGGCGAAGGTCGGGATCGGGTTCATCAGCGCCAAGTTCAACGCCGAGGGCGAGATGATCGTCATCGCCGCGCCGGAGCATGCCGAGGTCAAGGTCCACGGCCAGGCGCCCGGCAGCGCAGCCGACGCGGTGGCCACGATCAAGCTGAGTCACGGCGAGGCCGAGGGCACGACCCGGATGGATTGGGCGGCCGAGGTGAACATCTCGGGGACCCTTGCCAGCGTCGGCGGCAGGCTCATCGAGGGCACCGCGAACAAGCTCATCGGCCAGACGTTCGCCTGCATGAAGACGAAGCTCGAGGCGCCCTGAGCGTCAGCTGTCGGTAGGCCCGTCGCCAGCGGACCGAATAGCGACTTCGGGTCGATCCGCGCGACGCGGGAAGCCATCGGCCGTCTCGGGCCACCGGGTGAGGCCAGCCTCCAGGCGCGCGAGGAGCGGCCTTGAGCCGAGTCGTTCGAGGACCTCGCTGGCCTCGTGGGCCGCGGCACGGGCTCCAGCTTCATCCGGCCCGATCAGGATCGCGTACTCGAGCTGGCAACGCCCCAGGTCGAGCGGCGCGTCCAGTTCGCGGAAGGTGGTTCCGGCGGATCGGTAGTACGCGATGGCGTCGTCTCGCCGCCCCTCGATCGCCGCCAGCCCCGCCTCGAGCTCGTCTCGAACCGCACCCGCGAAGCGACCGCGATCGACCGACGCCCGCACGATCTCCATGGCCGAACGGGTCCGGTCGAGGTCGCCCATCCACAGGGCCCAGCGCGCAGCGGGTGCAGCGCTCCACAGCCAGTGGGTCATCCGTGCCGCGGCCATCGCTCCGTCGTACGCCTCGGACAGGTGTCCGGCCAGCGCTGCGATCTCGGCCCTGTCGCTGAGGCGGCTGGCGACGAACTCCGGCCTGGATTGCTCCGGGGCCACCCGGTCGGCCTCGGTTCGCTCCCGCGTCGCCTCTTCGGCATCGCCGCGGTAGGCCGCAACAATGGCACGCATCCCATGGATCCCTTCGAGCCCCACGGGTCCCGGGTCGCCCGCTTCGATCTCGGCCGCCAGCTCGAGGACCCAGTCCCACTCTCCCAGAGCGGACCCGATGCCGTAGCACTGCATGGTGTTCCACAAGAAATGGTCTCGGGCGCCGAGCTTCCGGGCGAGCTCCCGGACCTCGATGTTGGCGGCCAGCGCCGCTCGCGGATCGTCGGACGAGAGGCTGCTCGCGTAGTTCCCTCGAGCGCGGAACTCGGTCTGTGTCAGGTGATGGCTGACAGCCAGCTCGATCGCACCGCGGACGAGGGCCAGGGCCTCGATGCGGCGCCCCATCGAGTCGAGCACCGCAGCCTTCGTGACCACGGCCTCGGCGACGATCGGGATCGCTTCGAGCCGCTCAGCCGCCACGAGCGCACGCTCCGCAATATCGAGCGCGAGTGGATCGTTCTCCTGCATCCGCGCCCGGGCCAGCTCCGCGACGACGCGGACGACCTCGGGCGAGTCCTCCAGCCCGGCGCACGAGGTCAGGGTCGAGTCGAGGACGACCGTCGCCTCGGCCGTCCGGCCGGTCTCGAAATAGGGTTGCGTGAGCACGATGGCAGCCCGAGCTACGCCGATCGGATCGGCAGAGGCGAGGTACCAGTCGATCGCCTGGCGCCCGTACCGCTCGGCCACATCGTACCGACCGGCGTGATCGGCGACGGTCGCGGCAACCTCCCAGGCGCGCGCCCGCTCCTCGGGATCGGGCGTGACGGTCAGGGCCTTCTCGACGTAGTCCAGGGCCAGGTCGTTCGACCCGAGGGCCGCCGCGCGCTCGGCGGCTCCGCGCAGCGCGACCCGGGCCTGGGCCGCAAGCGCCTCCGCCTCCGCTCCGGGCGGCGTGGCCAGATACGCGTCGAAGTAATGACTGGCGAGGATGCCGGCCAGCTCGTCGCTGCCAATGGTCTCGAAGTACCGGGCGGCCGCCAGGTGTCGTTCCCGTCGCTCACGCCTGGCCAGCGTTTCGTAGGCGACCTCACGGATGACGCCCTGGACGAACACGTACTGTCCCCGCTCCGGTGAACGTGGGTCCTCGTCGAGGGCGAGAATCTCGCGCCGGACCAGGCCTCGCAGACGATCAACGAGCTCGTCGACGCGTTGGCCGGTTAGGGCCGCCAGGGCGTCGATCGTAAAGCTCTGGCCGAGGACGGAGGCGTCCTGGAGCAGCGCTCGTTCGGCCGCCGGCAGGCCGTCGATCCGGGCCCCGACGAGGCCTCGGAGCGACTCCGGAACCGCCAGCTTCCCGATTGCCCCCTCGAGGCGGAACCGACCGTCCTCCCGGACGAGGCGCCCATCGTCGACGAGCATCCTGATCGTCTCGACCGCGAACAGCGGCACCCCCGCCGCCCGCTCGATGATCTGCCCGACGAACGGGCGCGGGAGTCCGGGTGCGACACCGTCGAGCAATTGGGTCATCGCCTCGTTCGACAGCGGCTCGAGGTGGAGAGCGGTGAAGTTGCGCTGCCCGGCGCCCCAGGTCGAACGTCTGTCGAGGAGCTCGGGACGGGCGAGAGTGACGATGAGGATCCGGTGGTTCCGGCTCCATTCGAGAATCGATTCGATGAAGTCGATCAGCCCGTTGTCGGCCCACTGCAGGTCCTCGAAGACGAACACGGCGAGGCCACGTTCGGCGATCCGTTCGATGAGTCGGCGAGCGGCGGCAAACGCCGCTTCGCGATCGATCTCGCCCGCCTCGCGGAGCCCGATCAGGGCTTCCAGCCATGGGCCGACCACCCGTCGCTCGGCTTCGTCGGGGACGTACGACTCAAGCGCCGCGGCGAGCTTGGCCCGGCTCGTCTCGGCGTCGTCGGACTCGGCGATCCCGGTTCGGCTGCGGACCATCTCGGCGAGCGCCCAGAACGCGATCCCCTCGCCGTAGGCCGGCGAGCGTCCGTGGTGCCAGTAGACGTCGTCGACGATGCCGTCGACGTACTTCTCGAGCTCCCAGGCGAGACGACTCTTGCCGATCCCGGCTATGCCGGTCACCGATACCAGCCGAGCCCGCTGCTCCTCGTCGACGGCGTGGAGGATGTCCTTGAGCAGGCGGAGCTCGAGATCGCGGCCAACGAACGGCGGCTCGAGGCGGTCGACCCGCCCGCCGCCCCGGCGCATCGCCACCACGCCGAGTGCTCGCCAGGCCACGATCGCTTCGGTCTTGCCCTTGACGTGCTGCTCGCCAAGCGGCTCCGTGGCGATCGCCGACTCGGTCGCGCGACGGGTCGCATCGTCGATCAGGACGCCGCCGGGGGGCGCGATCCCCTGCAGCCGCGACGCAGCGCTCACCAGGTCGCCGCTGACCATCCCTTGACCGACCGCCCCGATCGTGACTGCCGCCTCTCCGGTCATCACGGCGGCCCGCGCCGAGAGCATGGCGCTCGCGCCCTCGTACCCTAGCGCGCCGACCGCGCCGACCAGGTCGAGCGCGGCCCGTACCGCCCGCTCGGGGTCGTCCTCGTACGCCGTCGGTGCGCCCCACATCGCCATGACCGCGTCGCCGATGAACTTCTCGACGGTCCCGCCGTAGCGCTGGGCGATCGTCCGGGCCGTCGTGAAGTAGCGGTCCTGGAGATCCCGAACCTCCTCGGCGTCACGACCCTCGGTCAGCGAGGTGAAGCCGACGAGGTCGGCGAAGAGAACGCTCACGATCCTGCGCTCGGCCGCGGCGGCCGTCGCCGGCAACTCTCGCTCGGGAACTGCCGGCTCGACGAGGGCTGTCCCACATTCGCCGCAGAACTTCGCCGCGGGATCGTTCGGCGCGCTGCAAGTGGGACAGGCCGAGCTCAGGCGCGTCCCGCACTCGGCGCAGAACTTGCGCCCTGCCTCGTTCTGGGTCGAGCACTCCGGACAGCGCATCGAGTCGCCCCTCCATGGGCGACCGTATCGCCCGGGTCGGAGCGTAGCGGAACCTTCGATGCGGCGGAAGGGGTCCCGGCCTCTGATCACGCGCGCCCGGGCCTCACGCACTCGGTCCGGCATCATTGAGCAATGCAGGTCCTGAGCCGGGTCGTCGGCCCGATCGCCACGAACGTCGTCCTCCTCGCCGACGAGCGATCGCGCGAGGCGATCGCGATCGACACCGCGATCCCGTCGCTCGACTGGATCGCCGGCGAGCTCACCGAGCGCGGCTGGACGCTCAAGCTGATCGTCTCGACCCACGGCCACTGGGACCACATCGGCGACAACGCCGCGGTCGCCGCCCACACCGGCGCGGACATCGCGGTGCACCCCGCGGATCGCGACCGGCTGACGAACCCGCAACCGCTCTGGGCACCGTTCGACATCCCGCCGTCGGTCCCGGCGGTCGAGCTGGCCGAAGGCGGGTTCGTCCGGTTCGGCGAGATCCGGCTGGAGGTCCTCCACACCCCGGGCCACACCGAGGGCTCGGTCTGCCTCCTCGCCTCGGACGCCGCCGTGCTCGTCAGCGGCGACACCCTGTTCGCCGGCGGCTGGGGCCGGGTCGACCTGCCTGGCGGCTCGGCCGAGGCGATGGTCGAGTCGATCGGCCGGCTGGCGACGCTCGAGGACCAGCTCCGGGTCCTGCCGGGCCACGGTCCAGAGACGACGATCCGCCGCGAGCGGGTCTGGATGGAGCTCGTCGCCAGCGAGCGCCGGCTGCTCGCCTAGCGACCGGCCGACGGGCCGCCTAGCCGCCGCGCCGGTAGGTTCCGGCGAGTCGGCCCGAACCGAGGATGTGGCCGGCGATCGCCTGACGGACGTCCGTCGCGGTCGCGCCCGCCGACAACCCCAGACGCCGATCGAGCGCGAAGAGTTCGAAGACGTACTGGTGGCTGCCCGACGGCGGGCACGGCCCGGCCCAGCCCTGGCGGCCGAAGTCGTTGCGGCCCTCGCCGAACCCGCCCTTGTGCGAGGCGTCCTCCGCGAGTGAGGCCTGCCCGGGGGCCAGGTCGAAGGCCACCCAGTGAACAAAGCCGCGGGCATCGGGATCGTCGACGATGAGCGCGAACGCGGCTGTGCCGTTCGGAGCGCCGGACCAGGTCAACGGTGGAGACAGGTCCGGGCCGTCGCAGGTGTGGCGAACCGGAATCGCCCCGCCGTCGACGAACGCCGTGCTCGACAGCGCAAGCTGGCTCATGGTCGTTGCCTCCGTCGTGGGTGAGCCGCCGCCGGCGCAGCCTGCAACCAGCGACACCACAAGAATCAAGCTCGCCGCAGCCCAGCGTGCCACGGGCCGATTGTCGCTCGGTGGGCAATGTGGCGCTCCGCCCTGCAAGGATCGCCCCGCCAGTAACGTACTAGAGGCGTGATGGATCGAGAGCTTCGTCGCCAGGCCGTCGATCGGGCCTACCGGGACCACGCTGGGGATGTCTACCGGGTCGCCTACGCGATCCTGCGCGACCCGGACAGTGCGGTCGACGCGACCCACGACACGTTTGCCCGAGCGTTCGAGCGCTGGGCCCAATACGACGCGAACCGTCCACTGACAGGCTGGCTCCACGGGATCGTCACCCATGCCGCTCTCGACATGCTCCGGCGCCGGCGAGTTCGCCGCCTTGCTGTTCCGGTGATGGGTCGGATTGGCGAGGTGACGGGAATGAGCCCTGATCACGGCGACCCGTCGGTCGAGGTTCTCCGTCGGCGGATGGTCGACGAAGGCCTCGCCCGTCTCAAGCCCGAGGCTCGGGCAGCGGTCGTCCTGCGCCACTACTACGGGTACGACTACGCAGAGATCGGCGGCTTTCTCCGGACCAGTCCGGGAAACGTCGGCTCGATCCTGTCGCGAGCGCATGCCGCCCTCCGCGAGGGGCTGCTGGCCGAGCCCTCAGGCGCATCGTCGTCGCCCTCCATCGTCACGACGACGCCCCGCCCGCCAGGCCGTGCAGCGAACGGGCGCTGAATTGTGGTCCGAGGTGAGTCATGACGCATGATCTCGATCCTGAGCGCCGACCGGTGACCTTGAACGAGCCGATCGACGACGCGACTCTGGCCGCCCTCATCCGCGGAACGGCCGATGACTGGCGGATGCCGCCGCAGCGGCTCAACGGTCCGACCTGGCGCGACCAGGTCGGACGGGACACCACGAGACACGGCTGGCTCGCCCGGCTGGCCGGTGCTGCGACGCTGGCGATCGTCGCGACGGTCGTGCTGTCCCTCGTCGCGGTCGTGCTCACCCTGCCCCGGCAGCAGGTCTCGACCGGCAAGTCGCCCGCGCCGAATGGGTCCGTCGCCACGCCGGGTGATACGCCGAACGCCCCGGCGAGCCCCCTACCGAAGCTGACGCTGAACGGTGACCTGCCGACCGTGTCGAGCGTGCTCCTGCGGGTTGGCGGTGACTTCGCGATCGCGGACCTCGCGACGGGGACGCTCGGCCCGCGGATCACGGGCTCGTACGGCATCAGCGACATCCGTCGACTCGGGGATGGTCGGCTGGCCTGCCTGTGCGTGGCGACCGATGCCGTCATCAACGGCGCCTACAGCCACGCCGTCGTCAGCCTGCGGACGTATGACTCGAACGGCCATCTGACGGACACGCGGCCGATCGCCGACTACACGGGCACGCCGGACCCACGGCCCGGGGTCCCCCAGGATCAGCCGCCCCATGTCGATGTCGCGGTGTCGTTCTCACCGGACGGCCGGCTTGGCTACGTTGGCTGGAGCCTCCGGAAGCCGCCGGTCTGGAAGAGTGGCCTCGTGGTCGTCGACCTCGTCGCGGGCAAGCTGCTCGAGCGGCTCGACCTGCCCGATGTTTCCACAGGGCCGAACAACGCGCCGGTGAATGTCCTCGGTGCGCGCATGGCGTTCTCGCCGGACGACGGACGTGCCCTGGTCACGCGGGCGAGGTACTGGATCGACCGGACATCGAACGAATACCACGGTGCCACCGACGCGTTTCAGGCAGCACCGGATGGTTCGAGTCTCGACCGTTCGCCGGTCGTTCGACCGGGGTCGCAGTGCGGCGACGGCCAGGCCGACGCGGGGCTTACCCCCGATGGAGGCATCTGGCTGCTGTGCTGGGCAACCGGGGGCGGGCCGATGAACCTGCGTCGAATAGGCGCCGACGGGACCGTCCTCGGCGACACGCCCGTCGAGGCGTCCGCCGAGGGTGGCGTCTGGACGCCGACGCGGGACGGGACGGGCCTCTACGTATGGTCACCGCTCGAGCGGCAGATCAGTCGGGTCGACCTGCGGACGGGCGCCAAGACGGTCGCGACGGCCCCCGCGCCCAGCGGATCGATGAGCGTCGATCCCCTCCGGGCGTTCGGACGGTGGCTCGCGCCCGCGGCCGCCGCGAAGATGTTCCTCCAGCCCGGGTTGGTGCTGTCCCCGGACGGATCCAGGCTCTATGCCCTTGGAGTCTCGAAGGGCGGCCCCGACCCGCTCGGATCAGCCGGCGTGTTCGTCTTCGATGCCGGCAGCCTCGCACAGCTGGGCAACTGGGTGGCCCAGGCCGATTACGTGTCGATGGCGTTGAGCGGCGACGGCCGGTTCGTCTATGTCATCGGGGCGCCCGGTGTTGATGCTGCCGGACAACGGGCTGGGTTTGCCTCGTCCGTCACGGTCTACGACGCAGCCGACGGGTCGATCCGACTCCAGGCCGGTCAGCTCGACCTTGACGACATGATGTTCATGGCCCCGATCCTGCCCTGACCGAACCGCAGCGGTCGACGGCGTCGGACCTACGGCGAGGAGTTGGTCAGCCCCGTGGTGTCGACCGCCTCGAACATGTCGCCGGTGATCTGCCCGAGCTGGTGGAGCTGGTCGTCGTTCCAGTGCGGGTGCGGCGCGCCGGTGATGTACCACGGCGAGCCGTTGTCGGCCAGGATCATCCCGTAGCGCTGGAGCGCGACGAGGATCACCCGGGCCTGCGGCGGGAAGCGGGACACGTCGACCGAGGCCTTGAGCCGGACCCGCAGGCCCATCGGCGGGAGGGCCGGATCGTTGCCGTCGCCCGCGTCGTGACGGGCCGGGTAGATGTGTGCCGAGCGCGTCGTCGGGGCGGTGAACCGGATCGCGTGGGCGATGACGCCCGCGGCGTACTCGTCGTAGCGGACGAGCCCGGGCAGGATCGGCAGACCCGCGGCGTCGGCGCTCGTCCAGCCAGTTCGGCCGGAGCTCGTTCGAGCGCAGGCTCCAGATCGCGCCTGATCCGGCCGACCACTTGCCGCTCGCCGACTTCTTCGCCGCGAACAGCTCGTAGAGCTTGCAGGCGTCCTTGTCGACGATGAGGATGTGGTGGTCCGAGCCGGCTTCGCGCTTGTAGGTCTTCGGGAATCGGGTAGGGGCCCTTGTCCGACTCGGACTTGTAGGTGAACCTGACCGTCTTCTTCGGGGTCGACTTGTTGGCGACCGTGATCGGGATGCCGTAGCCGCTGTACGAGCCGAAGTCGGGATGCAGCGTGCGCCCGATCCCGATCGACGCGATGAGCGTCGCCGAGTCGGACCGGACCGGCAACGCGTCGACCCGCCGGTTCCAGACGTTCGTCTTCGGGAAGATCTGGCAGCCCGGCGCGCCGACGACCGGTTTCGCAAGCGCGCTCTCGGTCGAGCCCGCGAGCAGCGCGAAGATCGCCAGGACGAGCGCGATCCGGAGCTCGGTCGACGCGCGGCGGCGACGGTCGGAACGGGCGGTCATCGCCCGATCCTAGCGGGCGTCCGGCGAGCCTGCCTGCATCCGATGGTCCCGATCGGTGCCCGTCGCCACCGGACCTCCGGTCAGGCGGGCTCGATCGCCTTGCGATAGGCCGCCGAGCGCTTCTCCGGCCGGAACCCGAGCCCCTCGTACAACCCGAGGGCGCCCGTCGAGTTCCCCGAATCGACCCCGAGCGAAGCCGCGTTCATGCCCCGCCGGCGGAGCTCGGCGAGCGAGGACGCGATCAACGCCCGGCCGATGCCCTGGCGACGCCAGGATCTCCGCACGCTGACCCGGTCGAGCCAGCCGCGCCGGACGCCGGCCGCCTCGTTGTCGGACGGGTAGATCTGGGGGATGACCGAGCCGACGACGTCATCGCCGGCCCACGCCACCTGCCACAGCGACAGGTCGTTGTCGGGGTCGCCGAGCATCCGGCGGACATCCGCCTCGGTCAGGTCCCGGGCGCCCCAATGGTCGCGGAAGGCCTCCTCATCCGCGGCCAGGACGACCCGTGCCGCGGCCTCGTCGCGGATCGGCCGCAGCTCGATGCCGGGTGGCAGGACGACGTCCGGGATCGGCTCGTCGAGCCGTCGTCCCATCTCGAAGAACCAGCGCACCGGGCGGTAGCCCTCCGATTCGAGGAGAGCGACGTTGCCGACTGTCGAGTCGAGGCTCCAGGCCGAGAGGACCGGCGGCCGGCCGTCGGGCGACCGCGGCTCCAACGCCGCACGCTCGCGCTGGCGTGCCTCGCCGTAGCGGAGCATCGCCCGCCCGAGCCCGCGCCGCCGCCAGTCGGGGTGGACCCAGCCGAGCAGCTCGAAGGTCAGGGCGTCGTCGCGTGGGACGCGGAGCCGCTGGGCGGCCCCGACGAGCCGTCCGTCGACCTCGGCCAGGAGCAGGTCGCGGGTCGCCTCGAAGTCGGCCAGGTTGGCCAGGTAGTTCGCGACCGCCGGCTCGGTCATGATCTCGAACGTCCCGTCGGCGACCTCGGTCGCGGTCATGAGCTCGGTGAAGCGGCCCACGTCCGCGTCGCCGCCGAACGTCGTGAATCTCAGTCCGGGGATCGCCGGAGCGCCGGGGACTTCGAGCTTCGAACCCGGACTCCACCATCACCAATCCTCGCCGTACTTGAGCTTCATGTGGTTGCCGACGGCGTTGCGCATGAGCCGGCCCTGCCGGCGCCGCTCGGCACGCGCTCGGGGGTCGTTCCCCCGGTCGGCCCGAGCGAGCTCGCGGTCGAGCTTGCGCCGGCTGGCGAGCCGGGCCGCGTCCAGCGATCCGTCCGCGATCGCCCCGCGAACCGCGCAGCCTGGCTCCTGCTCGTGGCGGCAGTCGCTGAACCGGCAGGCGGTCGCGAGCGCGTCGATGTCGGCGAAGGTGGCGTCGAGCCCGCCGTCGTCGTCGGCCAGCCCGAGTTCGCGCATGCCCGGCGTGTCGAGGATGAGCCCCCGACCCGGCACCCGGACGAGGTGACGGCGGGTCGTCGTGTGGCGCCCACGGGCGTCGTCTTCGCGGATCGCCGCGGTCGCCTCGACGAGCTCGCCGGCCAGGGCGTTGACGAGCGTCGACTTGCCGACCCCGGACGAGCCCATCAAGGCCGAGGTCCGGCCCTCCACCAGACGGGCCGAGAGTCCGTCCAGCCCGAACCCGGTCATCGCGCTGACCGCGTGGACCGGGGCCGCGCCGGCGATCGTCCCGACCCAGGCGACGATCCCGTCGACGTCCTCGGCGAGGTCGGCCTTGTTGAGGACGACGATCGGCTGGGCGCCGGAGCTCCAGGCCATCGCCAGATAGCGCTCCATCCGGCGCGTGTTGAGCTCGTGGTTGAGCGAGGTGACGATGAGCAGGAGGTCGACGTTGGCCGCCAGGATCTGCTCGGGCGCGTCGTGGTCGGCCGGCGCGCGCCGGACGACGGCCGTGCGTCGGGGGAGCAGCCCCTGGACGAGTCGGTGGTCGGGGTCGCCGGTGGCCTGGAGCACGACCCAGTCGCCGACAACCGGGAAGCCGGCCGGCCCGAGCACCTCCGCATCGAACCGGAAGCGACCCGATACCGTTGCCCGGACCTCACCGGACCCGGTCCGGACGAGGTATGAGCCGCGGTCCTCGACGAGCACGCGGCCCGGCTCGTGGGCTTCGCTGGTCTGGCCGGCGAACGCGACCGCGTGCCGATCGTCCCAGCCCCAGTCCGCGAGAGCCGCCAGCGCGATCATCGGGCCACCGCCGTCGCGTCGACCGGGCCCTCGTAGACGAACTCGTCGGCGATCACCCGGAACCCGAGGCCCTCGTACAGGTCGAGCGCGCGGTTGACGTTCTCCGTATCGACTCCGAGCGCGGCCCGGTCGGCGCCTGCGTCACGCACGGTCCGCAGGCTCCGCGCCAGGAGCGCCCGGGCGACGCCGCGTCGGCGGTACGCCTTGCGCACCCCGATCGCCTCGGTCCAGCCGATCCGCGAGCCGTCCGGCTCGATCGGACCGAGGTAGTTGAGGATGTGGCCGGCGACCTCGTCACCGTGGAACGCCACCTGCCACAGCTCCGGGCTGGTCTGGGGCGACTCCAGAAACGCCGAGTACTGGTCCTCCGACCACTCGTCGGCGCTCTCGCCCCAGTGATCGGCAAAGGCCTCGGCGCCTGCCTCCCAGACCCGGCGGATCAGGGGCGCGTCGCTCGGGTCGATCGGTCGCGTCTCGAATCCGGCGGGCAGCGGGATGTCGGGGATCTCCTCGAGATCGGGCCGGACGAGCTCTGCAAAGCGCCGCACGACCCTGAAGCCGAAGGCCTTCGCAAGCGCGCGACCACCGACGTCCTGGCCATGGATGAACGTCGTGGCGACGGTCGGGCGATCGTGGGCCATTCCGGCGTGGATCTCGGCGATCCGCCGGCGCTGCCAGGCGAACATGGCGGTCCCGATGCCGCGTCCGCGAACCGTCGGGTCGAGATGACACAGGCTGTCGAACGAACGCGAGCCGTCGTTGCGGTCAACCCAGTACAGACGCCCGTAGCCGACCATCCGGCCGTCGAGCTCGGCGGCCACGAAGTCGCGGCCGAGGTCGCAATTGACCGGATGGGCATAGCTGACGTCGATCTCCTCGGTGGTCGTCACCTCGACGCTCCCGTTCGCGGCGCGGGTGGCCGTGTTGAGGTCGGCCATCGCCTCGTGGTCGGCCCGACCTCGGTAGTGGCGGAACCGGAGGCCCTCGACCGGCGGGGCCCCTGGCATCTGGATGTCGTCCATCGCTGCGTGGATCGAGGTCATCTGGCTGCCCCCATTCGCGGCTCGGTTGCCAGGGCAGGTCGCTGGTACTCGTACTCGTCCGACACGATCCGAAAGCCCATGCTTTCGTACAGGTCGAGTGCCCGGCGAACGTTGTCCGTGTCCACTCCCAGGGCCGCGCACGTTGCGCCGGCGTCGCGGACCGTCCGGAGGCTCTCAGCGAGCAGGGCGCGGGCCAATCCCCGCCGCCGGAACTGGGGCTGGACGGTGATCGACTCCGTCCAGCCGACGATCGTGCCGTCGTCGTGGGCGGGCTCGAGGAAGTTGAGGATCTGACCAGCGATCTCGTCACCGTGAAAGGCGACCCGCCACAGGTCGGGCCGAAGGAGTGGGTCCCCGACGAACAGCTTGAAGTTCGCGTCGGAGCCTTCGTCGGCACTGTTGCCCCAGTGGTCGGCGACGGCGACGACCATCGCGTCGAACACGCGCCGGTGCATCGCCCGATCTGCGGGATCGATCGGCCTCAGCTCGAACCCGTTCGGCAGCGGCAGGTCCGGGATGTCCGCGAAGTTCGGGCGAACCAGGCTGGCACCGCGTCGCACGTTGACGAACCCGGCGCCCTCGAGGAGCTCTCGCGTGGTTGCGTCACTGCCCGCCGCGAACGCCGCCAGGATCGCCGGCCGATCCGATTGGTCCGGCGGGTTCGCGGCCGCGAGCTCGTCGAGGTGGGCGACCTGCCAATCGAGGAGCGCGGCTTCCACGCCTCGTCCGACGGCGGCCGGGTCGACCCAGATGATGGCTTCGAACACGCGCTCGCCCGAGTTCCGGTCGACCCAGTAGGTCCGGCCGTAGGCCACTGCCTGTCCGTCGAGCTCGACGAGGCGGCAGTCCCTTGGCAGGTCGCAGTTCGTCAGGTGGGCGTAGTAGTTGTCGAGCTGGGCCACGTGCACCTGTTCAGGACTGCCATTGGCTGCGCGGGCGGCCGTGCCGATCCGGGCCAGCGCCGGGTGGTCTTCGCGGCCCCGATACGGCCGAACGATCGGCCCGGCGGTGGATGCCGAGTGGAAGGTCCGGGTCTCGGAGCGACCATGCGTCGATCCCATGGCTCAGCCCACCCGCTTCAGCTTGCCGGTCCGCTTGGCGTAGCGCTCGGCTCGTCCGAACGCCCAGATCCCGAGCGGGATGAAGACCACGGCCATGATCAGCAGCGGCCAGATGTCCGACCACAGGGCCGGTGATCGGCGCGCCGTCGATGAGCGCCTTGCGGACGCCATCGAGGACGTACGTCGCGGGCGACAGGCGCGACAGGACCTGCATCCAGGGCGGCAGGATGTCGACCGAGTAGTAGACGCCGCTGACGAGCAGCAGGCAGGACTGGAGGACGAAGCACATCTGGGCTCCGCGCTCGACGTACAGCAGCGGCAGGATGGCGGCCATCATCCCGATCCCGACGAAGCTGAACGAGCCGAGGGCCATGAACACCGCCGCGGTCGGCGGGTTCGCCCGGGACAGGTCGAGCTGCGGGAAGAACAGGATAAGCACGACCAGGATCGCCGCCGTGTGGACGAGCCCGTAGACGATCGCGTAGCGAGCACGATCCGAGAAGCTGCGTCCAGCGCCGGACGGGCGCCATCATCGTGTACTCGAGCGTGCCCTCCCAGCGCTCCACCGCGATGGTCTCGGCGATCCAGCTGAAGACCACCGACAGGTAGTTCCAGAAGATCGCCCCGATCATCAGCGACAGGAGCAGGGTCACGCTGCCCTGCTCGACGCCGATCAGCGAGATCGACAGGGCACCGGCCACGGAGTACACGAGGAACGCCAGCTCCCAGCCCCAGTACCGCCGGGTCAGGTAGAAGTTGCGCTCGACGAAGGCGTAGCTCGCCTTCAGCTCGTGGGTCAGGACAGTCAACGGAGTGGTCTCCAGGTGGGCCCGGCGGGTCCGGTCCCTCAGCGGGACCGGACCGCGTCAAGCGGCTGTTCGGCGGCCAGCCGAGCGCCGATGCGGACCATCGAGCGCCCGATCGCCTGCCGGATGGGGCGGCGCGGAGGTCGGTCGAGGAGCCGAGGGACCTCGGCTTCCGCCAGCCACCGCTCCGCTCGCTCCGCGTGGATCACGCGGGCGAGGGACGGATCGAGAAACATCTGGTTCCTTCCATTCGTGGATCGCTGATTTCGGATGTGGTGGGGGAGGGGCCGCGAGGCCCCGAGTGATCGGGGGTCAGTCCTCTTCATCGCTGTCCTCCTCTTCTTCGAGGTCGTCGTCGAGCGAGCGACCGGTGTAGGTCATGAATGCCGCCTCGAGCGTGGCCGGCTGGTCGAACCGTTCGGCGACCATCCGCTTCAGCCCGTCCGGCGTCGACGAGGCGATCGACCCGGCCGTCGTTGAGGATCGAGATCCGACTGCACAGTCGTTCGGCCTCGACCAGGTCGTGGGTCGTGAGGACGATCGTCGCGTCATGGGTCGCCCGGAGCTCCTCGATGAATCCCTGGACCTCGAGCTTCGAGCGGGGGTCGAGCCCCGTCGTCGGCTCGTCGAGCAGGAGGAGGGTCGGGGCGGTGAGCAGCGCCCGCGCGATCGCGACTTTCTGCTGCATTCCCCGGCTCATCTGCTCGATCGGCCGGCCGACCCGCTTCTCGCCGATGCCGAGCCTGGCCAGGATCGCCATCGCCTCGCGCCTGCCGGTTGCGGCATCGATGCCGTACAGGCGAGCGGCGAAGCTGAGGTTCTCGAGCGGGCTGAGCTTCTTGAAGAAGGCGGCGTCGACGCTGACCCGATTGATCAGCCGCTTGACCGCCAGCTCGTCCCGCTCGAGGTCCAGGCCGAAGATCTCGACCCGGCCCTCGTCCAGGGTCAGCAGACCGCAGATGAGCCGGATGAGGGTCGACTTGCCCGAGCCGTTGGCGCCGAGGATCCCGTGGATCTCGCCCCGCTCCAGGCGGAGCGAGACGTCGTCCACGGCGACGACCGGCTTGCGCCGGCGGCCGACGGTGAACCGCTTGGTCACCCGGTCGACGAGGAGCGCCGGGACGGCCGGCGACACGGGCGACACGGAATGATCCGTCGCGGTCGCACGTCCCTCGGACGACACGACAGCCGTTCGGACGTTCTTCAGTTGTGGCGTCGTGGTGGTCACGGTGGTGGCTCCTGGTGGACGTGGACGGGTGGAGTGGAACGGTTCCGATCCGGGAATCACGAGAGCCGCGGGCCTTCCGGCGACGGTCTCGTCGCTGGGCCTCGCGGCTCCTGTCGTCACGCCCGGGGATGGGCATGAAAAAAGCCGTGGGGCCCGATCCGGCCCACGGCTCGTGGCTCTGTCTCCGGCGGCTCAGCCGCCTGGGGTCACCTCGAGATGGGCGCGGATCTCCCGCGAGCGCCGGCCATGGTGGGCGGCGTGACGCGTCGGACGAGGAGGTCGTTCCACATGCGGTTCGACTCCTTTCCCATCGACTGTGACGAGGCGCTCGGCGAGCGCCCGGGGATGGTACGCCTCTCCGTTTGCCAGTGTCAACCCGTGATATGCCCGGGCGGGTGGAGAGTCGTGGAGGGCGATCGCCGAGGCGTCAGGGCGTCGGCGTCCGGTCCGGCGTCGGTCGGCGTCGGCGTCCGGCGTGTGGATCTGGCGTTGGCTCCGGCGTCGGCGATCCGGGTCGGATCCGGCGTCGGCTGGCGTCGACTGGGCCGTTGGATCCGGCGTCGGCGGTCGACCGGCGTCGGCTGCGGCCGTCGGCGTGTCGGTCGGGCCGGCGGTGCCCGTGGGACCGGGCGTGGGCGTGGTGCCCGGGGTCGAGCCGCCGCCTCCGGGTCCTCCGGTTCCCGCCGCCACCCCCGCCGCCACCACCGGTCCCGCCGCCGGCCGGGGCCGGGTTGGTGCCCCCGCTGCCCGGTCGGCTGTCGGGCGGCGACGGATCGGTCAGGCCGGGCGCGGCGGTGGCGATCGGCGGGTAGGAGCCGGTGATGACCCATTCCTCGGTCGTGGCGGTCGGCGTGGGAGCGACCGAGTCCTGGGCCGCGACCGCGCCACCATTGAAGTTCACGGCGCGGACCCCGACCACGACCGCGAGCACGACCGCGATCACCAGCGCGAGTCGAGCGGCCTTGGCCATCCCGCGCCGGGCATACGTCTTGGCGGAGGCCGAGCTGTCGGCGACGGCCGCCACCGCCGGAGCCACCGGTGCGGGGACCGGGCGGATCGACCGTGTTGAGCTGCTCGGCCGCTCGTCGCCCCGGCTCGGCTTCTGCGTCGCCTGGAGGTCGATCGTCGACGGCCGCAGGGCCCACGCCCCGGCCGTCGTCGCCCCGGCCAGCTCAAAGGGCCGGCAGGCGAGGCAGGCGCCCGCAACCTGGTTCCAGCAATTGGAGCAGCACGAGCTCGAGCAGTCCGGGCAGACGTTGAACTCGCGGGCGCCCGCCGAGCCGAGACGGTCTCGGTCGAGCCCACAGCGCTCGCAGAATGAGCTGGTCTCGTACACCGGGTCCCGGTCTCCCTTGTCAGGGCGCCATGACGCGCCGCGGCCTATCAGGACGATAGTCGCGGCGGTCGGCCGGGAGCATGCATCCGGACGTACCGACCGGGGGCCACGGACGTCCCGGTTCGGTGACAGCGGGCACCGCCGAGGCCCGGTTGACGCCCATCCGAGGGCCGCGTACGGTGGGCCGGCGGCCGCCACGGCACGGAGATTCACGAGGGAGGGTCGATCTGGACCGGCAGCGGACCGCGGCTCGGCCGAGTGCCGGGCCGACGATCGTCGATGCGATCCGCGCAGGCAGCCTCGACCCCGAGCTGGCCGGGCTGCTGTGGCTGCTCCTCGACGGTGGCGTCCCGCTCGTGGTCGCCGGTCCCGGCCGGACCCGGGCGGCCCACGCCGGCCGGGGCGCCGTTCTCGAGGCGCTCCTCGACCTCCTCCCGACGGCCCGCCGGCGTCGAACCCTCGAAGGGGCGACAGAGGACTTCAGCTGGATCGCCGCCGCCGAGGCTCTCGGCTGGCGGCGCTTGCAACCTGCCATGACCGATCCGGACGATCCGTCGTCGACCGCGATCCTGGCCGGCGAGCTCGGGGCCGGTCCGCCGGCCGACACGACCGGGGATCAGGCCCGCCTCGTTGTCCGGGCGATCGGTCTTGGGTTCGGCCTGGCGGCCACGGCGGAGGCGGCCAGTCTCGAGGAGCTCCTCGGGCTGCTCCGGCGCCGGCCGATCGGGCTGACCGACGACGAGCTGTCGAACCTCGGCGTGGTGCTGATCGTCGCCCCGCGGCCCTCGGCCGATCCGCCGGCCCCGCGAGCGTCGCATGGACTGGCCGCGCTGCCGAAGATCGCGGCTGCCCACTACGTTCGCCCGCTGGCGCGCGACGTCCACGGCCACCCCCAGCGCCTGCCGCCCGCGGTCCTCGCCACCTGGGATCCGCGAATCGCCAGGTTCGAGCACTTCGCCTGGGGGATCGCGGCGGACCTCGCCCAAAGGCTCGGGCGTCGGACCGGCGACTTCGAGGCGGAGCGGGAGCGACGGAGCGTGGCCCTGGCCGGCCTGGCGGCCGCGGAGTCGGGCACGGCCGTCGGACGGGGCCCGGACCGGTCGGCGATCCGCGCAGCGCTCGACCGGACCCGGATCGCCGAGGCCGCGGGCAGCGGGCATCGCCACTGACCGTCTGCGCGATCGTGCCAGGGCGGGCTTCGCCATGCCGTATCCTCGGCTCCGTGCTCGCGATCCGTCGGAAGGCGGCGGCCGGGCAGCAGGTGAGAGGTGCGCCCGATGGTCTGGCTCGTGCCCTGGCTGGTCTTCCTCCATGTGCTGAGCGCGATCGTCGCGTTCGGCCCGACGTTTGCCTTCGGGCTCTACGGGGCGCAGGCCGGACGCGAGCCGCAGCACGCCAACTTCATGGCCCGGGCGAACCAGCGCGTGGGCGACCGGCTGGTCATCCCGATCGCCCTGACGATGCCGATCACCGGCCTGCTCATCATCTGGGCAGCCGGGATCAACCTCCTCGAGGCGCATTGGCTGCTGCTCGGGATCGTCCTCTACCTCGTGGCGCTCGGCTACTCGCTGCTGGTCCAGCGGCCGACCACCATGCGGCTCGTGGAGCTGACCTCGACGCCGCCCCCATCGGGAGCCGCGTCCGGCGGCCCGCCGCCGGCCGTGCTCGAAACGGTGGCCAAGATCAGGCGCGGGGGAATGTTCACCGGCCTGCTCATCGTGACGATCGTTGCGCTGATGGTGGTCAAGCCCAGGTTCTGAGCCGGCCGGCGGTCGGCGCGGTACGATCCGGGGGCACCAGAACCCCTGTCCGGAGCCTTCCTCCTCATGCCGACCGTCGCCACGTCCGTTGCCGAGCTCGTCGATCTCCTTGCGGGGTCCGCCCATCTCGACGGCGACCGGCTCATCGTCGATGACGCCGCCGCCTTCCGCGAGCGAACGATCCGCGACCTCGCCTGGACCTCGGCGTTCTCGTCGGATGCGCCGACCGTCGACGTCGCCCGCTGGCTGGTCTGGGAAGCGAGCCAGGAGCTCGGGGCGCGTTCCGCGAGCATCCAGAATCTGTATGTCGCCCGGGCTCGCGGCGAGGTCCATGGGTTCACCGTGCCGGCGATCAACCTGCGGGCACAGACGTTCGACATGGCGCGGACCGTCTTCGAGACGGCCGCTGCGGCCGATGTCGGGGCGGTCATCCTCGAGATCGCCCGGAGCGAGCAGACCTACACCTACCAGCGGCCGGCCGAGTTCATCACGAGTGCCCTGGCCGGGGCGATCGCGGCCGGTTGGCAGGCTCCGGTCTTCATCCAGGGGGACCACTACCAGTTCAACGCCGCGAAGTACAAGGCCGACCCGGAGAAGATGACCGAGGAGATCCGCGCTGCCTGCCGCCAGGCGATCGAGGTCGGCTATCGCAACATCGACATCGACAGCTCGACGCTCGTCGACCTGTCCCAGCCCGACGTCGACCTCGAGCAGCGCGAGAACTACCGCCGGGCGGCCGAGCTGACGGCGCTCATCCGCGAGCTCGAGCCCGCCGGGGTGACGATCAGCATCGGCGGCGAGATCGGCGAGGTCGGCAAGCAGAACTCGACGGAGCCCGAGCTACTGGCGTATTTCGACGGCTACCGGCGCGAGCTCGAAGCCCGCCGCCCCGGAGCGATCGGGATCAGCAAGGTCAGCATCCAGACCGGGACGAGCCACGGCGGCGTGCCGCTGCCGGACGGCTCCGTGGCCGAGGTCAAGCTCGACTTCGAGGTCATCCGGCGGCTCGGCGAGGTCGCCCGGAGCTACGGCCTGGCCGGCTGCGTCCAGCACGGGGCGAGCACCCTGCCCGACGAGCTGTTCCACCATTTCCCGGCGGTCGAGACGGCGGAGATCCATCTCGCCACCGGCTTCCAGAACCTGCTCTTCGAGCACCCGGCCTTCCCGGCCGAGCTCCATCGGGCGATCCACGAGTGGTGCTTCGGCAATGCGATCGACGAGCGCAAGCCCGACCAGACGGACGAGCAGTTCGTCTACTCGAGCCGGAAGAAGACCATCGGGCCGTTCAAGCGCGAGCTGTGGGACCTCCCGACCAAGGACGAGATCCTGTCCGCGCAGCGGCGCAAGATCGGCTTCCTGTTCACCGAGCTCAAGGTCGCCGACACGGCGGCGATGGTCGCGCGCTACGTCAAGCCGGTCGAGGAGCACCGCCCGCTGCCGGAGGCGCTCCGCGCCGTGGCCGCCGGCTGACCTAGCGCGCGCCGGTCGAGGTTACGGCCGGAGCCGGTAGAAGCGCCAGGTGTCGTGCTCGATCGGGACGACCTCGACGGTCCCGAACCCGGCCTCGACGGCATACGCCCGCAGCGTAGCCGGACGAATCGCGGTTCCGGTCCCCGCCGCGCCCGGCCCGTCCATCGACGATGCCAGGCAATGGAGGACGCTCCACCCGTACAGGTTGCGCTGGAGCTCGTCGCCCGGTGCCTGGAAGCGCTCGTCGGCCTTAGCGTCGGCGACCAGGACGCTCCCGCCGTCGGCGAGCAGGCCGCGGATCGCCTTGAGGACGGCGATCGGCTGGCTCATGTCGTGAAGGCACTCGAACGCCGTCACGAGGTCGTAGCGACCGGTCAGAGCGGGGTCGGCGGCGGTCCGATTGGCGAATCGGACGCGATCGGCCAGTCCGGCCTCGACGGCGTTCCGGGTGGCTGCCGCGACCGAAGCCGGATCGAGATCCACGCCGTCGACGCTCACCTTCGGGTAGGCCCGGGCCAGCGCGATGCTCGACCAGCCATGGCCCATCCCGATGTCGACGACCCGGGCCGGGGGATCGGCCAGCAGGCGGGCATGGAGGTCGGGGACCGCCGGGAGCCAGCTCTGGCCGAGCAGGTTCAGGTACATCGGACGGTTCGACGACGCCTCGCCCTCGCGAACATCGTCGCCCGACACGGCGAACGGGAAGCCTTCGCCGGTCTCGAAGACCACGAGCAGGCGGGGGAGGGTCGCCTGGATCGTGCCAAGCAGCGCGAGGGCGGTCGAGGCGGAGTAGCTCAGGGAGTCGAGGTCGAGCAGGACCTCGGCGTGGCCCGGCGGAAGGGAGTAACGCCGGTCGCCGGGCTCAGCGGCGTCCCGATCGAGATCGAGGATCGCGGCCACCGCGCCCTGCTCGAGCCACTCCCGGACGTAGCGCTCGTGGAGCCCGGTTCGCTGCAGCGAGCTCGGCCGACGAGGCCGGTCCGCCGTCGGCCAGGGCGCGGAACAGCCCGAGACGCATCCCGAGGTAGACGTTGAGCAGGTCGAACGTCCCGACGGCGTCGCCGGCGATCCGCTCTACGAGCGTGTCGCGTCGGTCGGCCTGGGCTGGCGTGAGGTCGGTCGACATCGGCCCGGGATCCTCCCGTTCGACGCGGCCGGCGGGCCGCATCTCAAGGCTCCGCAACGTGCCGCCGGGCCACGATACGACAGTGGCCGCGGACCCGGCGCCGCAACCTGCGAAGTGAGCTCCGGCGGCGGGTTCGGACCCGTGAGATTCGTCGTTGACGGCGAGCCTTCCGGTGCTATCCTCCGGCCCAAGCTCGACCGTTGAGGGAGTCGGATCGGGCGACCGTGTGCCCTCGCGTCTTCTTCTCGGAGGTCAGTCTCGCCCGCGGCATCCCCCAGTCGCGGCGCGATGGTGGAGGAGGGTCGTCGTGGCGGGTCCAGTCAATGCCTCGGACCAGGTTGCGCGGGACGATGCGCACCTGCAGTCGCTCGGCATCAAGCCGGAGCTGAGGCGCAGTCTCGGTTTCATCTCGAACTTCGCGGTGGCCTTCAGCTACATCTAGCGTCTCGACCGGGACATTCACGAACCAGGCGGTCGCCTTCGGCGTCGGCGGGCCCGGCGATCTTCTGGGCTGGCCGCTGGTCATCCTCGGCCAGACGTTCGTCGCCCTCAACTTCGCCGAGCTCGCCAGCCACTTCCCGGTCGCAGGTTCGATCTACCAGTGGTCGAAGCGGCTGTCGCACCGGACGCTCGGCTGGTTCACCGGCTGGATCTACTTCTGGGCTGGCGTCATCACCGTGACCGCCGTCGCGGCGACCGTGCCGCTGGTGCTGTCGACGATCTACCCGGACCGATCAAGCTGGCCGACCCGTCGCCGATCCCGGCGCTCGACATGCAGTCTTCATCGGCGCTCGCCACGCTCGTCACGACGACGGTCATCAACGTCTCGGCGTGCGGTTGCTCGCGATCGATCAACAACATCGGCGTCGGCGCCGAGATCCTCGGCATGCTGGTCTTCGCCCTGATCCTGCTGTTCTTCGCGAACCACCAGTCGGTCGTCGGTCCTGGTCGACACGTCGTCCACGAACAGCCTCGCCGCGGCAGCTTCGCCCGATCTTCCTCGTCGGCGATGTTCATGGGCCTGTTTGTCGTGTACGGGTTCGACACCGCCGGGACCTTCGGCGAGGAGACCGTCGACGCCAGCCGACATGCTCCACGAGGCGTCCTGTCTGCCATCTGGCTGTCGGGCGCGTCGGCGCGGTCTTCCTGCTGGCCGATGATCCTGTCGTTCAAGGACGTCCCCGAGATCCGCAGCGGTCAGCAGTTCGCCGGGCGTTGCGGCAACCCGATCGGCGACACGATCAAGCGCGAACATGACGTTCGCGCTCGGCGGATCACGCTCGGCAACTCTACCTCGTTCGTGATCCTGCCGCCGTCTACGTCTGCACGATGGCGATCCAGGGCGCGACGTCTCGACTGATGTTCTCGATGGGCCGCGACCGACGGATGCCTCTCGGTGGCGTCTGGGGCCACGTCAATCCGCACGCTTCCGGACGCCGGCCAACGCCGCGATCGCGGTCGGCGTGCTGGCGGCGATGCCGTTCCTCGTGACGGCGCGGCCCGCGATCTACTGGCCATCGCGGCGACGGGGATGATCTACATCAGCCTACTTCCTGTGCAACTTCGGGGTGCTCATTGCCCGCCGGCGGGGCTGGCCGCACAAGGCCGCGTGGTTCAAGCTCGGGAGCTGGGGCACGATCATCAACATCCTCGCCCTCGTCTGGGGCGGGCTCATGATCATCAACATCGCCCTGTGGCAGACCGATACGTTCGGCTCGTTCGGGACCGCGAGCTATCCACTGCCGGACGGCACGTCGGTCGGATCCGGGACTTCTCAATCCGATCCTGGCCGTCGAAGGTCGTTCGGCACCGATGATCAGCCTCCCGGCCGATCCCGATCTTCGAGCTGATCATGATCGCCGTGGTCGTCATCGGGGCGATCTATTACCTCGCCACCCAGCGCGGGAAGGTCGAGGACATTGCCGCCGACAGCGCGACCGGGGAGGCGTTCATCGCCTAGCGCGCGGGGCGGGAGGACCGATGGCGCGGTGAACGATCGCCGCGCCATCTTCAGCGCGGAGGCGCCGATTCGGCGATGAGCTCAGGGCCAGGCGAATCGGCGGAGCCGGGAACGGCGAGCTCCATGGCGAGCTCCACGACGAGCTCGTCGCGGCGCTCGGTCGCGTGCCCGAGCTGGCCGGCCTCCAGCTGACCCTGAGCCCGCTCTCCGGCGGGATCACGAACCGGAACTTCCTGGTCAGTGCCCCGGGACCACCGACCGCTGGGTCCTCCGCCTGGCCGGCAACGACACCCACTTGCTCGGGATCAGCCGCGAGGTCGAGCTGGCGGCGACCGTCGCCGCGGCCGGCGTCGGGGTCGGGCCCGAGGTGACCGCGTTCATCCGCCCCGAGGGCTATCTCGTGACCCGGTTCATCGAGGGCTCGCCGGTCGTCGGACGCGGCAGTCCATACAGCCGGCGACGATCCGACGGGTCGCCGACTCGATCCGCCGGGTCCACGAGGGGCCGGCGATCCCGGGGTTGTTCATCCCGCTCCGGATCGTCGAGGCGTACCGGGCGCTGGCGGTGGCCCGCGGCGTGCCGATCCCGCTCGAGTACGATCTCAGCCGGGCGATCGGCCGCCGGATCGAGCTGGCGATGCTCGCCAACCCGGTCGAGCTCCGACCGTGCCACAACGACCTGCTCAACGCCAACTTCATCGACGACGGCTCGCGGATCCGGATCGTCGACTGGGAGTACGCGGGGATGGGCGACCCGTTCTTCGACCTGGGCAACTTCAGCATCAATCACGAGCTCTCGCCCGACGAGGACCGGCTCCTGCTGGAGACCTACGACGGTGGTCCGGCCCGGCCGGATCGCCTCGCGCGGATTCTCCTGATGCGGATCGTGTCGGACTTCCGCGAAGCGATGTGGGGCGTCCTCCAGCAGGGGATCAGCACCCTCGACGTCGACTTCGTGGCATATGCCGGCGAGCACTTCGATCGGCTCCTCGCCGGGGCCTCGACGCCAGTATTCGAGCGGGCGCTGCGCGACGCGGCCGGCGACGCCTGACCGGCCGGCGGCAGGAGGAACCGTGGACCAGGCACGCGTCGTCGTGATGCTCGGACGGTCGGACATCATTCCCGGGAGCGCAGCGCAACGGCTCCTCGCCAAGGAGGCGCTAGGATGGCCCGGGACCGCCCCGGGATCCAGGGCGGCCAGACAGGGGGCCCGATCGCGGTGCCGATGCCAACCCGCGCCTCGCTCGAGCGAGCCATCGGCGCCGTGCTCCTCGTCGTGAGCGCCACCGGGCTCGTGTCCGGTGGCATCCTTCTCGGCCAGCGCGCCGACATCCGGCCGCAGGATGGGCTCCGATTGCCGATCCCCGCCGCCGCGACCGCCTCCCCGGCCCCGACTCCCCGACCGACTCCGACGGGCCCGGTCGGGCCGACCGCCGTCCTGGTCGGCGCCGGCGACATCGCCGACTGCCGGTCGAAGCACGACGACGAGACCGCGGACCTCCTCGCGACGATCCCCGGGATCGTGTACACCCTCGGCGACAACGCCTACAACTCCGGTTCGGCGGTCGACTTCCGGCGGTGCTACGACGCCGAGCTGGGGCCGGTTCCGCTACCGGACCCGGCCGGCGATCGGCAACCACGACGTCGTGACCGCGCAGGGTGCTCCGTATTTTGCCTACTTCGGCTCCGCCGCCGGCGATCCGATCGATGGCTGGTACTCGTACGACGCCGAGACCTGGCACGTCATCGTCCTCAACTCGAACTGCGAGATCGTCGGCGGCTGCGGTGAGGGCTCTCGCCAGCTCGCCTGGCTCAAGGCGGACCTCGCCGCCCACCCCGCCGAGTGCACCGTCGCGATCTGGCATCACCCGCGGTTCAGCTCGGGCGCCGAGCACGGCGACGATCCGGTCATGGGCGAGTTCTGGCAGGTCCTGTACGACGCGGGCGCGGAGCTCGTCCTGAACGGGCACGAGCACGACTACGAGCGGTTCGCGCCACAGGCCCCGGACGGCACGGCCGACCCGGTTCGGGGGATCCGCGAGTTTGTCGTAGGAACGGGCGGCAAGTCGCTTCGAGCGTTCGGCGAGGTGGACGTCAATTCGGAGGTCCGCAACGCGTCGTCGTACGGCGTGCTCAAGCTCGACCTCGAGCCCGGCGGCTACCAGTGGCACTTCCTCGGGGTCCCCGGCAGCACGTTCAGCGACAACGGCTCCGGCGTCTGCCACTAGGCGCGGCACGGGCCCTGACGCTGCCCGGCGCCGCTGACCCGACTCGGCCCCCGGCGACCCTGACGAGTCGGTACGCTACCGGCCTGGGGCGGCAGCCCACGAGCCCATGGGAGCAGCACGGATGGAGCATGCCCGGGCGGTGATCATCGGCGGCGGCGTCGGCGGGACGAGCGTCGCCTATCACCTGGCCGAGCTTGGCTGGACCGACGTCATCCTCGTCGACCGCGCCGAGCTGACGTCCGGCTCGACGTTCCACTCGGCCGGCCTCGTCGGGCAGCTCCGCTCGAGCGTGACCCTGACCCGGATGATGATGTACGGGGTCGAGCTCTACCGCCGGCTGGCGGCCGAGACGGGCGTCGATCCCGCCTGGCACGAGGTCGGCTCGCTCCGGCTCGCGTCGACGCCGGAGCGCCTCGAGGAGCTCACCCGACAGGCCGGCTGGGCGAAGACGTTCGGGCTGCCGCTCGACCTGATCTCGGCGACCGAGGCGCAGGCGCTCTTCCCCCTGATGTCCACGGACGGGGTGCTCGGTGCGGTCCACCTGCCGACCGACGGCTGGCTCGATCCGTCGGGGCTGGCCCAGGCGCTGGCGGCCGGCGCCCGCCAGCGCGGTGTCCGGATCGAGCCCCACACGAGGGTCGTCGGGATCGACGTCCGCGACCGGCGGGTGACCGGGGTCCGGGTCGTCAAGGACGGCGAGGAGCGGACGATCGGCGCCGAGGTCGTCGTCAACGCCGGCGGGATGTTCGCCCCGGAGATCGGCCGACTGGCGGGGATCAACGTGCCGATCATCCCGATGGCCCACGAGTACCTGTTCACCGAGCGGATCGAGGGCGTGAGGGCGAGCCTGCCGACGATGCGCGACCCGGACAACCTGGTCTACTTCCGCGAGGAGGTCGGCGGGTTGTGCATGGGCGGCTACGAGCATCACCCGGCGCCCTGGTCGCTCGACGGGATCCCGTCGGACTTCAACGGCAAGCTGCTCGCTCCGGACTGGCCGCGCTTCGCCGAGATCATGGACGGGGCTGTCCGGCGGGTGCCCGCGATCGCCGACGCGGGCGTCAATCGGATGATCAACGGCCCGGAGGCGTTCACGCCGGACAACGAGTTCATCCTGGGCGAGAGCGATGTCCGCGGGTTGTTCGTGGCGGCGGGGTTCTGCGCCCACGGCATCGCCGGCGCCGGCGGCATCGGACGCCAGCTGGCGACCTGGATCGTCGAGGGCGAACCGGAGCTCGACCTGTGGAAGATGGACATCCGCCGGTTCGGGTCCCAGTACCGCAGCCAGGCCTACACGTTGGCCCGGACCGTCGAGGTCTACTCGACCTACTACGACATCCACTACCCGAACGAGGAGCGCGAGGCGGGCCGGCCGCTCCGCCTCTCGCCGACCTACCCTCGCCTGGTCGAGCTCGCGGCGGCGTTCGGCGAGAAGTCGGGCTGGGAGCGTCCCAACTGGTTCGAGTCGAACGCAGCGGCCGGTGACGAGGGCCTCCGGCCGCGAGGCTGGGCCGGCCAGCACTGGTCGCCGGCGATCGGTGCGGAGGCGCTCGCGACGCGGCGCGCGGCCGGCCTGTTCGACGAGTCGAGCTTCAGCAAGATCGAGGTCACCGGACCGGGTGCGACGGCGTTCCTCCAGCGGCTGTGCGCCAACGACATCGACCGGCCGGTCGGCACGATCGTCTACACCCAGATGCTCAACCGGCGCGGCCGGATCGAGTGCGACTTCACGGTCACCCGGCTGGCCGAGGACCGGTTCCTCATCGTGACCGGGACGGCGTTCGGAAACCACGACCTCGGCTGGATCCGGAAGAACCTCGACGAGCGCGAGGCGAGCGATGGGTCGGTCTTCGTCGACGACCGCACGAGCGGTCTGGCCTGCCTCGGGCTGTGGGGACCGCGGGCACGCGACATCCTGGCCGCCTGCACCCGCGACGACGTCGCGGATGCCGCCTTCCCGTACCTCACGGCACGCCAGATCACGGTCGGGAGCGTGCCGTTGCTCGCGCTCCGGGTGACCTATGTCGGCGAGCTCGGCTGGGAGCTCTACCCGCCCACCGAGTACGGCCTGACCCTGTGGGACACGCTGTGGGCCGCCGGTCGCGAGCACGGCCTGGTCGCCGCCGGGTACCGGGCGATCGACGCGCTCCGGCTCGAGAAGGGCTACCGCGTCTGGTCGAGCGACATCACCCCGGACGAGACCCCGTTCGAGGCCGGTCTCGGGTTCGCGGTGGCCCTCGACAAGAGCGACCCCGTTCATCGGCCGCGAGGCCCTGCTCGAGGCGCGAGGCGGCCGGTCCGCGCCGGCGCCTGCGCTGCCTCGTACTCGACGACCCGCGCTCGGTCTGCCTCGGCAACGAGCCCGTCCGGATCGATGGCACGATCGCCGGCCGGGTGACTAGCGGCGGCTACGGCTTCGCCGTCGAGCGCTCGATCGCCTACGCCTACCTGCCGCCCGATCGAGCGGCGGTCGGCACGCGCGGCGAGGTCGAGGTGTTCGGTCGCTGGATCGGCTTCGAGGTCGCCGCCGAGCCGCTCTATGATCCGAAGGGCTCGAGGATCCGATCATGACCGACGAACACGGCCGGGTGAATGGGCGCACGCCCGACCTCGGCAGCGCAGCCGAACCGCCCCCGGCCTGGGAGCCCGGCGCCCCGGTCGAGGCCACGTTCGGGCCGGCCTGGAGCGCGAGCTGGGCGCGCGCCTCGTCCGACGAGCTCGACTACTGGCTGGCCTTCGCCCAGGCGGCCTGCGATGCGGCCGACGAGATCGCCCTCCGCCAGTTCCGGCGCGACATCGAGGTGATGACGCAAGCCGGACCGATCGTTCGTGACCGCCGCCGACCAGGCGATCGAGCGGCTGATCCGGGAGCGGATCGCGACCGCCTTTCCGGATCACGGCCTCGTCGGCGAGGAGTACGGCACCGAGGCGGCCGATGCCCCGATCCGCTGGTACATCGACCCGATCGACGGGACCCACAACTTCATCCGCGGCGTGCCCCTGTTCGGGACGCTCCTCGCCCTCGAGGCCGACGGCCAGCTCCAGCTCGGCGTCGTGTCCGCGCCGGCGCTCCGCGAGCGCTGGTACGCCCGGCGGGGCGGGGGAGCCTGGGCGGTCGGGGCCGCCGGCAGCGAGGGGCCGCGGGCGATCCACGTCTCCCGGGTGGCGGCCCTCGAGAACGCCCAGGTGCTCTATGGCTCCGGGCACGACATCGAGACGTCCGGGCTCGCCCCGGGCTTCCACGAGCTCCTCGGCGCGGTCTGGCGCGAGCGCGGGTTCGGCGACTTCTGGGGCTACACGCTGCTCGCCGAAGGCGCGGCCGAGGCGATGGTCGAGGTCGACCTGTCGTCGTGGGACATGGCCGCCCCGCTCGTCGTGGTCGAGGAGGCCGGCGGCCGGGTCACGGACTTCGAGGGGCGCCGGCTGATCGACTCGGGCACGGTCCTCGCCTCGAACGGCCTGCTCCACGACGAGGTCCTGGCCGCGCTGCGGGGCTGACCGGGGCCGGGAGCGGGGCCCCCGCCCGCAACTGGCCGCTCTCGCCGCTCGTGCTTGACGTCAGTCGGGGTGGTCCGCGGTCGGCCGGCTCGACACGCTCACGAGACGAGCGTATGGCTCGAGCAGCTCGACGCGGTTCGTCTCTGCGATCAGGCCCTGGGCGACCGTCCCGAGGACGGCATCGTCGACGGCGGCCAGGACGTCGACCCGATCCGCGGTCGGACCCAGCGACGTGCCCGCGACCCATTGGATCACCTTCAGGTCCGAGCGGGTCCGGCTGAACGCGGCCTGCACCCAGTCCGCGAAGCGGCGACGGGCATCCTCCAGAAGATCGCCGAGACCGGCCGCCTCGGCCGCCCGCGCCGCCGTTCGACGGAGCGTGGTCCGACCGGGCGCGTCGTGCGGGCTGACCAGAAAGGGCCCACCGAGCCCAACGCGCTCGAGCTGGCGGGCCAGGATGTCGAGCCGGTGCTCTGCTTGCTGCCGGAGCTGCGGGTCCGCGGTCACGGGTCGGGTTCGAGGTCGAGCCGCATCAGCCAGCGCGGGAGCCGGGCGCTGTGCGCGTCGGCCAGGGTCACCCTCCCGAAGCCAGCCGTCTCGAATGCCGGTTACGCCCCGGCGGCAATCAGGCTCTCGTCGAGGATGCCAAGCGCGAGCTCCACCTCATCGGCCGTCGTGACGAGCGGCGGGATGATCCGGGCAACGTTGGCGTAGGTTCCTGCCGACAGCACGATGAGCCTTCGCTCGAGGGCCTCGGCCAGGACCCGCTCGGCGAGCTCAGGGTTGGGGACGCGCCCATCGCCGATGCCGGGCTTGATGAACTCCAGGGCGACCATCAGGCCGAGCCCGCGGGTGTCGCCGATCGACGGGTATTTCGGGGCGAGGCGACGAAGTCCGGCCAGGAACTGCTCGCCGCGCGCGGCGGCGTTGGCCACGAGGCCCTCGTCACGGATGACATCGAGGGTGGCGTTGGCGGCGGCACAGCTCACGACGTTGCCGCCGAACGTCCCACCGTGGGTACCCGGCGCCCAGCGATCGAGCAGGTCGCGCCGGGCGACGATCCCGGACAGCGGTAGCCCCGAGGCGATCCCCTTGGCCATCGTGACGATGTCCGGCTCGACGTCCCAGTGCTCGACCGCGAACATCCTGCCCGTCCGTCCGAAGCCGGTCTGGACCTCGTCGGCCACGAGCAGGATCCCGTGCTGGCGGGTGATCTCGCGGAGGCGAGGCAGGAAGCCCGGCGGCGGGACGACGTAGCCACCCTCGCCGAGGATCGGCTCGACGATGATCGCGGCCACCCGGTCGGGGTAGATGAACTGGTGGAACGTCAGGTCGAGCTCGGCCTCCCAGTCGCAGGTGCAGGCAGCGAGCGGATGGGCGCCGCCGGCTGCCCGGTAGCAGTACGGGAACGCCGTGTGGTAGACCGAGCCGGGGAGCGGCTCGAAGGCAGCCCGGTAGACGTCCTTGGCCGAGGTAAGGGCCATCGTCTGGGCGGTCCGCCCGTGGAAGCCGCCGCGGAACGCGATGATCGCCGGTCGGCCGGTGGCGACCCGGGCCAGCTTGACCGCCGCCTCGACGGCCTCGGCGCCGCTGTTGGACAGGAACGCACCCCAGCCGTCGCCGGGCAGGACGTGCTGCAGCCGCTCGTAGAGGCGCAGGCCCGGCTCGTGGTAGACGATGTTCTGCTGACCGTGGAGGAGCTTGCTGGCCTGGGCGGCCACGGCGGCGGCGACCCGCGGGTGGGCGTGGCCCGTGTTCGTGACGCCGATCCCCGACGAGTAGTCGAGGTAGCGCTCGCCCTCGGTCGTCACCAGCCAGCTGCCCTCGCCGTGGTCGACGGTCAGGTTCGTGATCCGGCCCCAGACGGCCGGCACGACCCCGCGGTCGGGCAGCGCCGGGGCGGCGCTCTGGGTTGGGCGAGTGTCGATCATCCTGGTAGGGCTCCTTGGTCGCGAGCGATGGGCCGTCGAGCGCGGAGGCTCAGCCCCGGGCCGCCGAGCGGCGCTGGAAGAGGACCGACAGCACGACCAGGCCGACCGCGCTCAGGAAGATGATCGAGCCGATGACGTTGGCCTGGACCGGGACCCCGGTCTTCTGGGCACCGTAGATCCAGAGCGGGAAGGTCGTAGCCTGGCCGGCGGTGAAGTTCGTGATCACGAAATCGTCGATCGACAGGCTGAAGCACAGCAGCGCGGCTGCCAGGATCCCGGGCAGGATCAGCGGGAAGGTGACCTTCCAGAAGACCGTCCACTCGTTGGCGTAGAGGTCCAGCGCCGGCTTCCTCGAGGTTGCGCGGGAAGCCTTCGACCCGGGCCTTCACGGTCACCACGACGAAGCTGATGTTGAACATGATGTGGGCGATCAGGATCGTGTGCAGCCCGAGCGGGTAGAACGACCCGAGCGGGATGAACGCGTACTGGTTCGTCGCAATGAACAGCGTCAGCAGCGACGACCCGAGGACGATCTCCGGGGTCGACATCGGCAGGAAGATCAGCAGGTTCGTGGCACCCCGGCCGCGGAACCGGTGGCGGACCAGGGCCAGCGCGATCAGCGTGCCGAGAATCGTGGCGAAGATCGTCGACAGGAACGCGATGAGGATGCTGTTGCCGACCGCCGGCGCGAGGCCGGGCGGCGCGAGCGGCGACTGCCAGGCGGCGAGCGAGAACTCATGCCAGGTCAAGTTGAACTTGCCGGCCGGGTTGTTGAAGCTGAACGCGATCATGACCGCGACCGGGAGCATGAGGTAGAGCACGGCCGCGGTCGCGTAGATCGGCAGGAGCCAACGGTCGAACATCCGGGCGACCCGCTGGCTGAGCGGTCGGCCGGCGGCTCGGGCGACCGGGACGGCAGCGCCCATCAGACGGCTCCCCCGGTCAGGTCCTCGGTGCCCAGCGCCCGGGCGTAGATGAACACCGCGATCAGGATCATCGCCATCAGGGTGAACGACAGGGCCGACGCCGTCGGGATGTCATTGACCTTGAGGAAGCGCGACTGGATCACGTTGCCGATCATCTGGGCGGTCGGCGTGCCCAGCAGCTCGGCATTGACGTAGTCGCCGACCGCAGGGATGAACGTGAGCAACGAGCCGGCGAAGACCCCCGGCAGCGACAAGGGCAGGATCACCCACAGGAACGACTGGGACACGAACAGGGTCCCGATGATGGCCCCAGTGACCCCGCCGAAGACGACCCCGGCCGGGACCGACCACTCGAAGATCCAGGTCAGGACCCCGATCAGGCCGGCGCCGACGATCAAGCCGACGATCGTCCCGCCCGGCCGCCACGGACCGGCGTAGAGATCCTCGGATGCCTCCACGAGGCGCTTGTCGACCTTCTCGAGGGCGACGTACAGCGGCAGGGTCATGAAGGGCAGCAGGTTGTAGGTGATCCCGGCGACGACCGCCGCCGGCGTCGCCAGCAGCCGGAAGTCCTCGGGAACGATCCCGATCTCCTTGAGCGGCCCGAGGATGATTCCCTGGTCCGACAGGATGATCTTCCAGGACAGCGTCCGGAGGAGGAAGCTCGTGAAGAACGGGGCGATGACCAGGAACAGCATGAGGTTCCGGTAGCGCCCCGCCCGGAAGGCGATCCCGTAGGCCAGGGGGTACGCGATCAGGAACGTCATGATCGTCGCGGCCAGGCCGTACAGGATCGACCGGAAGAACTGGTCCGAGTAACGGGTCAGCGCGTCGGTGTAGTTCGAGGTCTGGAACGTGAACGTGAACCCGGTCTCGATCGTCCCGACAGACAGCGAGGCAAGGAACATCTGGAAGGCCGGGAATGCGTAGAAGACAGCCAGCCAGAGCAGGCCCGGGGCGAGCAGGAAGAAGGGCGCCCAGTGGCGGTGTCGGAACGCCCACTCGCCCATCGGCTGTCTCGCCCCTCCCTCGTCCGAGCCCTGGCGCTACAGGCCGATGACCTTGTTCCAGGCCTCGAGGTACTTCTTCTCGGTCGCCTCGTCGAGGCCCTTGAAGACCTTGACCCGGGCCAGGACGTCGGCAGGCGGGAAGATCAGCGGGTTGTTCGCGTTGTCCGGATTGATCGCGATCAGCGCCTCCTTGGCGCCCTTGACCGGACACACGTAGTTGACGAAGTCCTCGACCTGGGCGGCGATCGCTGGGTCGTAGTAGAAGTCGATGAACGTCTCGGCCTGCTTCTTGTTCACGGCGCCCTTCGGGATCATCATGTTGTCCGTCCAGAGCATGCCCCCCTCCGTGGGGACCTCGAACTTGAGCGTGTCCTTGTCCGCCTGGAGCTGGATGATGTCGCCCGACCAGGCCATCGACAGGATCACGTCACCCGAGGCGAGGTCGGTCAGGTAGTCGTTGCCCTTGATCGTGCGGACCAGCTTCGACTTGATGGCCTTCTCGATCTCCGCGAGCGACTGGGTGTACTGGTCGTCGGTGATCGTCGCCGGGTCGAAGCCGAGCTTGATCGCGGCCAGTCCGATCGAGTCGCGCATCTCGGACAGGTAGTCGACCTTGCCCTTGTACTTCGTGTCCCAGAACGAGTTCACGCTGGTGAGATCGCCCGTTTTGGCGCTATCGAAGCCGAGACCTGTCATCCCGGACTGCCACGGGGCGGTCATCTTGGCGCCCGGATCGAACGTCCGGGCGAGGTAGGTGTCCTCGAGGTTCTTCGGGAAGTTGGTCATCCCGGTCGTGTCGATCGTCTCGGCCCAGCCCAGCCGGATGATCTTGGCCGCCATGAAGTCGGTCATGACGATCAGGTCCCAGGCGGTCGGCTGGTTCTGGCTGAGCGGTCCCTGCAGGTCGGTCCCGAAGAACTCCTCGTTGTCGTTGACCGCTTCCTTGTAGTTGACCTCGATCCCGGTCGCCGCCTTGAACTGGTCGAGGGTTGGCGACGGCAGTACGTAGCCATCGTCGTCGGTGCCGACCTGGCCGTCCGGGCCCGGCTCGATGGTCAGGTCGATGTAGGCGGTCCAGTTGGCGAAGTTGAGCTTGCCGCCGATCGGCGCCGCCGAGGCCGCTCCCGAGGGCGCCTCGGACGCGCCTGTCGACGGAGCTTCGGTCGGGGCCGACGAGGCGGCTGCCGTGGGGCTCGTGACGGTGCCCGTCGCGCGACAGGCGGCCACGAAGGCCGCGACACCGACCAGGGCGCCCCCCTGGAGCACGCGGCGCCGGCTGATGCCGCCGGTCGGTTGACTGGGAACGCGCTCGGTCATGGATCTCCTCCAGGGGCCGGCCAACTCGTTCGGCTAGGCCCCGACATCGGCCGGCTCGGTGGCCGGTGGTTCGGTCGTGACTGGGGTGGCCGGCTCGGCCGGAGCCGAGGCCGACCCTGCGCCGTCCTCGGCACGCAGGACGAAGGTGTGCTCCGGTGCCCAGGTCAGCCGGACTTCCTCGCCCGGCGCCCAGAGCTCCGATCTCGTGGCACGTTCGACATTCTGCTCGTACACGGTCAATCGCGCACCGCCCCGGATCTCGACGATGTACGAGGTGCTGACGCCGAGGTAGGACGCATCACGGATCGTGCCGAGCAACATGTTGTGACCGGCCTGGCCCTCCTCGTGGGCGTCGCGCAGGCGGACCTTCTCGGGTCGGACCCCGGCGTCGACCTTCGTTCCGTCGAGCGCCCCGCTGCGCGGGACACGAACCCGGGTGTCGTCGGCCAGCTTGATCAGGGTGTGGTTGTCGGCACTCCCGTCGATCGTTCCCGGGAGCAGGTTGCTCACGCCGAGGAAGCCGGCGACGAAGCGAGTCATCGGTCGCTCGTACAGGCTCTCCGGATCGCCCAGCTGCTCGTAGCGGCCACGGTTCATCACGGCGATCCGATCCGACATCGTCATCGCCTCTTCCTGGTCGTGGGTCACGTAGATGAACGTGATCCCGACCTCCTGCTGGATCCGCTTGAGCTCCACCTGCATCTGCTTGCGCAGCTTCAGGTCGAGCGCGCCGAGCGGCTCGTCGAGGAGGAGGACCGAAGGTCGATTGATCAGCGCCCGGGCGAGCGCGACGCGCTGGGCCTGGCCGCCGGAGATCTGGGTCGGCTTCCGCCGCTCGAAGCCGGGCAGCTCGACCAGCTTGAGCATGTCGGCGACCCGCGACTTGACCTCGTCGGCTTTCACCTTCTTGCGCCGGAGGCCGAACGCGACGTTGTCCTCGATCGTGAGATGGGGGAACAGCGCGTAGTTCTGGAAGACCGTGTTGACGTCGCGCTCGTAGGGCGGCAGCCAGGTCACGTCCTTGAGCGACGACTGGCCGGTCGATGGATCGCTCGTCCGGAGCTCGATGAGGCCCGAGGTCGGCTCCTCGAACCCGCCGATCATCCGGAGGGTCGTCGTCTTGCCGCAGCCGGACGGTCCAAGGAGGGAGAAGAACTCGCCGTCCTCGACCTCGAGGTCGATGTGGTCGACGGCGATCGCCTCACCGAAGCGCTTGACGACATCGACGAGGCGAACATCGACAGCGGGCACGGTCCTTCGAAACTCCTGGAGCGCAGGGTGCCGATCCCGACGCGGCGGGGATGGTCGTTCTCAGCAAGAGCGACGTGGCCGTCCTGCACGCCCGCCGGCGTGCACTGGGTGGGCGGATCGTAGGTCACCCCGAATGGGGTGTCAACGCCCCGGCCAGCCTGCGGAGTTCGCAACCGAATCGCCGATTCCGGTGCGAATATCGTCGTTGTGGATCACTCCTCGACGCGGGGTTCAGCCACCGGCGAGCCCGACGGGGACGGATCTCAGCGTCGACCGGCGAGCGGGGCTAGGATATCGACGCAGCGGCCGTCAGAATGACCGCCACGCGATGTCGCCGATGGAGTCCACGAGCCCATGCCCGCCCTGACCGAAGGCGCGATCAACGACGCCCTGAGCACCGTCCAGGAGCCTGAGCTCGGACGCGACATCGTGAGCCTCGGGATGATCAAGGACCTCGTGATCGACGATCACGCGGTCTCGCTGACGATCGAGCTGACGACCCCGGCCTGCCCGCTCAAGGACGAGATCGAGCGGAACGCCCGCGAAGCGCTCGTCCAGATCGGGGCCGAGTCGATCGAGATCACCTGGGGGGCGATGGTCCGCCGGGCGAGCCCGCTCCAGCCCGAGGCGCTCCTGCCCGGGGTCAAGAACGTCATCGCAGTCGTATCGGGCAAGGGCGGTGTCGGCAAGACCACGGTCAGCGTCAACCTCGCGGTCGCGCTCGCCCAGGCCGGCGCCGCGGTCGGGCTGCTCGACGCCGACATCACGGGCCCGAACATCCCGCTGATGATGGGCCTCGAGGGCCAGCCGGTGGCCAGCCCGACCAACAAGATCCTGCCGCTCGAGCGACACGGCGTGAAGACGATTTCGATCCAGTTCTTCGTCCCCGAGGGCCAGCCGATCGTCTGGCGCGGGCCGCTCGTCGGCGGGGCGATCCAGCAGTTCCTGCGCGACGTCGAATGGGGCGATCTCGACTATCTCGTGATCGACCTCCCGCCGGGGACCTCTGACGCGCAGCTGACGCTCGCCCAGGCCGTGCCGATCAGCGGCGCCGTCCTGGTGACGACGCCCCAGGAGGTCTCGCTCCTCGACGTCCAGAAGGCCCACGCGATGCTCCGCCGGATGAACGTGCCGGTGACCGGCATCGTCGAGAACATGGCCGGCTTCGCGTGCGCCCATTGCGGCGAGCTCACGGAGATCTTCGGCCGCGGCGGTGGCGAGCGGTTCGCCCGCGAGAACGGGATCGAGTTCCTCGGCTCCATCCCGCTCGACGTGACCGTCCGGCAGGGGGCCGACGTGGGCATCCCGGCCGTTGTCCAACGCGAACCCGGTCCGGCCGCTGCGGCATTGAACACCCTGGCCCAGACCGTCGCGGCGCGGATGAGCGTCGCGGCGGTGCAGAACGAGGCGCCGGTCCTGTCGATCTCCTGACCGGCCGGGATTCGCCGCGATCGCGGCGCTCAGGTGTGGGCGGCGATCGAACGCCTCGGCGTGCTCGCCCGTCCGCCGGCCGCACCGCCGGCCGTCCGCCGGCCCTTTGCCCCGACCTCGATGACGAGGTCCGGCTGGGCCAGGGCAACCGATTCGGCGCGGCGCACCTCAAGCGTGGCGGCCATCTCCTCGCGCCGGGCGGACGGGTAATGGGTGATCAGCATGCTCCGGGCACGGGCCGCCCGGCCGTGCTCGAGCGCCTCGTCGAGCGAAAGGTGGCCGCGCTTGTTCGGGTCGTCCTCGTCGGCCGATCCGAGGGTCGCCTCGCAGATCAGGAGATCGGCCAAGGCAGCCGAGGCAGCGAGATCCGGGTTCGGACCCGTGTCCCCGGCGTAGACGAGCCGGGCACCGTCCGGGCTCGTGATGGACATGCCCCAGGCCGGGACGTAGTGTCGACCCGGGAGATAGGCGATCTCGAGGTCGCCGATCCGATCGACCGCCGCGGGGTCGTACTCGCGGACTTCGAACGCGTCGTCGAAGAACCCGACCCGCTCGCTGACGACGCGGGCCAGGTCGGTGAACCGGGCCAGGCCTCCGGGCGGGAGCAGGAGCGGAACGCGGACGGCCGACCGGTCGCCCCACGGGAAGCGGTAGCGCAGCGCCGACAGGTCGATGAAGTGGTCGGCATGCATGTGGCCGATGATCACCGCCGACATTCGATCAGGCTCGAGGTGCCGAACGAGCCGGCCGGCCACACCCTGGCCGCAGTCGAGGAGCAGCGCCGTCGAGTCGGTCTGGACGAGGAGACCCGAGGCGGGCGTGTCCGGCTGCGGGGCCGCCGGCCCGCAACCGAGGACGGTCAGGCGCACGTCGAACAGGGCTCTGAAGGCCAGCTGGCCCGGGACTGGCAGGTCACCCGCCGAGTATCGGGGCTGAACCTCCGGCGAGGCAACCATTGAGCGACGCGAAACCTGTCGGTCGGCCGACAGATCGGCATGTACCATCCGGACCATGAACGCGGTTGGGACGGCGGTCGACGCGCTGGCCCGAGTCCAGCTGTTCGCCGGCCTCGACCGGGCGACTCTCGAGCGACTGGCATCGGGCCTGCGGACCCGCCGCTTCCGGCGCGGTGAGGTGCTCTTCCACCAGGGCGATCCGGGCGACTCGCTGTTCATCGTCACGTCGGGTGCGGTGAAGATCCTGCTCCCGTCCGAGGAGGGTGACGAGGCGATCCTGGCTACGGTCCGGCCCGGTGCGTTCTTCGGCGAGCTGGCCCTGCTCGACGGCGCGCCGCGCTCGGCCACCGCCGTCGCCCTCGAGCCCACGGAGACGCTCGTGCTGCCGCGCGACCGGTTCCGGCTCCTGATCGATACGGAGCCAGCGACCCGTGATGCCCTGTTGGCTGCGCTGGCCGGCGAGCTCCGCCGGCTGACCGATCACGTCGAGGAGCTGCACTTCCTCGACATGACGGGCCGGATGGCCGCCCGCCTCCTGCGCCTCGCCCGGGGCTCGGGGGTCGAGGACGCCGATGGGACGATCCGGCTCGACGGGCCGTACACCCAGGGCGACCTGGCCTCGATGATCGGCGCGACTCGCCAGAGCGTGAACAAGCTGCTCGGGCAGTTCGTCGACGACGGCCTGATCCGGATCGACCGGGACGCGATCGTCATCGTCGACCTGCCCGGTCTCGAGCGGACGGCCCGCCGCTAGCCGTCGACGGCCGGCCGGCTCTCGCTCCGGAGCACTTCGAGCAGCGCCGCCAGGCCAACGATCGCCGCCCGGGACCGCCCGAGCTCGCCACCGAGGAAGGCCATGCTCCGCCGGCGGACGGTCCGGCTCGGCGTGACCACCGCGACGGACACGGCGGTGTCCGCTCCACGCGACCGGGCCGCGACCGCGAGCCCGACATCGGACCCTGCCGCCCGCCTGACCTCGCCGGCCTGGCCGACCGGGTCGGTCGATCCTGCCCCCCGGCGCGGTGCCGGGAGCACCTCGCCACGCGTGAGCCGTGGGTCCGCTCCGAGCAGCGCCACGAGGGCGCCCCCAAGTCCCAGCTCGCGGGCGGCCAGCGACCAGCCGAGCCGGTCGAGCTCGGCGCCGACGGCCTCAGCCCAGGTCGTCTGGCCGCGGGCCCAGACGTGGTCGCCGACCGCGGCGAGAACCGCCGGCTCGATCGCGTCGAGCAGGTCCTCCGCCGACCTTCCTGGCCGGCCGCCGGCGGCCGGCGGGGCAGACGCCGAGAGCCGGATGTCGACCGCATCGGCCCGGGCGTAGGTGGCAACGGAGGGGTTGGCCTGGCGGAGGAGCGCCTCGCCGAGCCGGTCGGCGACGAGCGATTCGCCGATCCCTGTGAGACGGAGCGTCCGGACCGCCCGGTCGGCACCGAGACCGCGCTCGCGAAGGAGGGGCAGTGCCGTGTCGCGCCAGATCGGCCTCATCTCGCGCGGCGGGCCGGGCAGGGCGATCGCAACCCGGCCGTCGGGCCGATCGACCCACCAGCCGGGCGCCGTCCCGTTGGGATTGGCCAGGGCCCGCGCCGAAGGGATCAGCCAGGCCTGCTTGAGGTTCATCTCGGGAAATGGCAGGCCGCGACGCTCCCACAGCTGGCGGAGCCACGCCTCCAGGCTCGGATCGATCGTCGGCGTCTCGCCCCACACGGCCGCGATCGACTCACGGGTCAGGTCGTCCGGCGTCGGGCCGAGGCCACCGGTCGAGACGACCAGGTCGACCCGGGCGAGGGCCGCCCGAAGGGTGGCCTCGACGCTGTCGCGCCGGTCGGGGATCGCGCTCAACCCGATGACGTCCACGCCGTGCCCGGTGAGCGATCTCGCCAGCTCGCCTGCGTTCGTGTCGCGGGTCTCACCGCTGGTGAGCTCGGTTCCGATCGACAGGATCTCGGCGCTGACGAGGCGGCGGCGGGTCGAGCCGGCCGGTGGTTGGTCCATCGGCCGGAGCGTAGCGCACGAGCCGGAGCCCGATCGAGCACGGGGCGCGGTCGTGGTACCGCTGGTACTTGCGTCCAGGTGCGCGAGAGCGCGTCCGGCTCCAGGCTCCGCAGGACCGGCGGATCCGCTGCCGCGTTCGCGGATCCGCCGGGTCACAATGGGGTGGTGATGGCAGGTCCCGACCGGAGCGGCTTCCACGAGTTCGACCGGCTGCGTAACCTGGTCGGCAGCACCCGGTTCGTCCTCGACCGGGTGCTCGACGCCGGTGAGCTGCCGGCGGGCGGGGCGGCGTTCCTGGCCGAAGCCACCCTGCCCCACGTCGAGGCGATCGAGGCCGGCTTCCATGGCTGGGTCCGCTCGGACATGGCCGGGCTCGACGAGCTGCGCTACCTCGTCCTGCGGCTCGCCGAGGCCCGGATCGGCCCACCCGCGACCGCCGCCGAGGCCGAGGCCGCCCGGGTCGAGGCCGAGCGCGAGCGGACCCGACAGGCCGAGCTCGGCAGCCGGGTCGAGCCGGCCGACGCGTTCTCGCTGGTCGCTCTCGCCCACGCCCGCCTGGTGTTCGCGTTCCTGCCGCGGCTGCCGGCTGCCGAGGTCCGCTATCCGACCGGCCGCCCGACCTACGCGGACATCCCGACCCCGCGTGGGCCGGCCGAGCTCGTCGACCGGATCGAGGAGCTCGAGCGGGAGCTCTGGCGCATCGCGACCGGCCGGCCGATCCGCCTGGTCGACCCGGCGGTCCGCCGGACGTACGGGTTCTTCGACGCGGCGGAGCAGCTCGATCGGCGGACCTTCCCCCCAGCCGCCTGAGCGCCGCTGGTATCATCCGAGGGTCCCCGAGAAACCTGCCCGGAGCCCGACCCCTGGACGACCAGCCGCCCAAGACCGATCCGTCCGGCGCCGATCCGCGCCCACCTGAGCCGAGCCCGAACCCGGAGGCTTCGAACGCCGCCGATGGGCCGGCCGATCCGTCGATCCCGCCGCCAGCCCGCTCCCGCCGCGTCCGGGTCCGCTCCCAAGGCGGCCGACATGGGCGGAGCGGGAGGCGACGAGCCGCCTCCGCCGCCGCCCACGGGCGCGTCCGGGCCTCCTCCGCGCGGTCGGGGCCCCCGGCGCGGGTTCCGCGATCAGTTCGGCGCCACGAAGAACGCCGCCTACCGGCTGGCTGCCGCCCATATCGAGCTCGCCCGGGCCGAGTTCGCCGATATCCTCGAAGAGGTCAAGCGGGTCGCCGCGCTCGTCGGCCTGGCGATCTCGCTCGTCCTGTTCGCGATCATCCTCGTCACGGTCAGCACGAGCCTGTTCATCGGCGAGTGGCTGTTCGGCTCGATTGGCTGGGGCGTCCTCCTGTTCACCGAGCTCTCGCTGGCTGTCGCGCTGGCGTCGATCCTGCTCGCGCTCGGCGTCCCCGGCTCCCGGCTCGGGCGTGGCCTGTTGGTCTCGACGCTGGTCGGGATCGTCACGACCGTGCTCGCCGGCCTGTGGGTGTTCAATCGGCTGTGGGAGGCGATCGGGGTGGCCGTCGCCCCGGCGCTCGACCCGGCCACCCGCCCGCTGGTCGTCGGCATGGTCGTCGGTGCCGTTCTCGGTGCGCTCGTCGGGCTCGTCGCCGGGACCCAGACGCGTAACCGCTCGGTCGGCGCGATCATCGGCAGCGCGATCGCGTCGTTGATCGTCGGTGGGCTCGCCGGGGCCGCGCTCGGTGCGTACAGCGCGATCACGTTCAGCTGGCAGGTCGCCGTCGCGCTCGGAATCGCGGTCCTCCTGGCGACCTGGTTGGTCCTCTGCGCGCTGGAGTTCCGGCGCGGCGGAATCGACATGGAGGCGTGGGGCCGCAAGTTCTATCCGACTCAGACCGTCGAGACCGCAAAGGAGACGATGGAGTGGCTGCGCGAACGGACGCCGCTCGGGCCGAAGTCGTAGCGGCGCGCGAAGAGTTCGCCGCCGAGTATTCGCAGCTGGGACCGGCGACCCGGGCAATGGTCGACGTCCCGGCCAAGATCCGTCGGGCGCCGGGCCGGTCGGCCGCCCTGGCCGGCGGTGCGGCCTTCCTGTTGCTCGGCGGTCCCAATCGGGTCCTCGGTCGGCTCAAGCGGGTGGTCCGCGGCGAGCCCAGCCCGTTGCCGAAGTCGATGCTGCCCGACGAGATCGACAAGGCCCTCCGGGGGCTCGGATCGGACGGCGAGGCGGTCCGCGGCGCGCTCGAGCACTCGTTCACCGAGTATCTCGACACGCGTGGGAGCTTCGCCGAGCGGCAGGTCCGAACCGCTTGCAGCGAAGTCATCGCGTCGACGATCAGGCTGGTCGGGCGGCTCGTCGGGATCCAGCTCGCCCGGCGGATCGTGGCCGGTCCCTCCGTGCCGTCCGTTCGGAGCCAGGTCATCGGCGTCGAGAAGGACAAGTTCAGCGCCGCCGTCGATGAGGCTCACCGGCGCGTCGCCGACCAGCTCGCCCAATCCGACGAGGGAGGCGGCCCCGCCGGCCTGACCGATTCGATTGGCCCCACTTGAGGGGGCGGGTACGATGGGCTCCGCCATGGCCGTCGCACACCGGTCCACCAGCCGTCCGTCCGACGAACGCCCCGACGAGCCAGGAGATCCGCTTCTGCCGGGCGAGCGACGGTGTCCGGCTGGCCTACGCGATCCACGGCAGCGGGCCGCCGCTCGTCGTCGTGTCGTGCTGGCTCAGCCATCTCCAGTACGACTGGCAGAGCCCCGTCTGGCGCCACTTCCTCGAGGACCTCGGCGGCATCGCGACCGTCGTCCGCTACGACGAGCGCGGCTTCGGGATGTCGGACTGGACCGTCGACGACTTCTCGCTCGAGGCACGGCTCGGCGACCTCGAGGCGGTCGTCGCCGCGAGCCGGGCTCGAGCGGTTCGCGCTGCTCGGCATGTCCGGCGGGTCGGCCGTCGCGATGGCCTACGCGATCGCCCACCCGGAGCGCGTCAGCCGGCTGATCCTCTACGGCACCGTCTGCGGCGAGCCGGTCAGCTGGTCGGCGCGACGAATGGGCGGAGGAGCAGACCTACCGGAGCATGATCCGCGTCGGCTGGGCGAAGGAGGACCCGGTGTTCCGGCGCGTGTTCACCACGCGCTTCATCCCCGACGCGACCGAGGAGCAGATGCGCTGGTTCGACGACCTCCAGCGGATGTCGACGTCGCCGGCCAACGCCGTGGCCAGCCGGATCGCCCGCCAGCAGGTCGACATCGAGGACGAGCTGCCGCGGATCACGCGCCCCGACGCTCGTGCTCCAGGCGCTCGGCGACCGGTCGACGACGTTCGACAACGCCGTGAGCGTGTCGTCGCTGATCCCGGACGCCCGCCTCGTCCCGCTCGAGAGCCGCAACCACATCCTGCTGGCCGACGAGCCGGCCTGGCGCGTGTTCATCGACGAGGTCGCGGCGTTCCTCGAGCCGGAGCGCGGGCCGCACGCCGAGCGACTGCCGCGACCGGGCCGGCCGAGGCGCTGTCGCCCCGCGAGCTCGACGTCCTCCGGCTGGCCGCCGACGGCCGGACGAACGACGAGATCGCCGACGCGCTCGGCCTGAGCGTGCGGACGGTCGAGCGGCACCTCTCGAACATCTACGCGAAGCTCGGGCTCAGCGGCCGGGCGGCCCGGGCCGCTGCCGTCGCCGAGTACCTGCGGCGCCAGCTCGCCTGACGCCTCGCTGCGTGTCGGCCGCCAACGGCGGCCGGCGAGCGCCCGCGCGATTGGGTGCTGGCGCGGTTCCCCGCCGGTCGGGCCCGCACCTAGCGTCGCCGTGACCGCTCGCCCGAGTGCGGGCGGCGAACGCGGAGGAACCGACGATGAGCGACCACGATGATCGCCGAGACCGAGAGCCCGATTCCGAGCCGACCCATCCGCCGCCCGATCGACGCCGGCGGTCACGGCGACGCTGGTCAACGGGCGAGCCCGCCTGTCGGCCGGGCCGTTCAACTGGGACGCCGACCTGCCCGCCGCGCTCGGCGGCGAGAACCTCGCGCCGAGCCCGACCGCCTACCTGCTCGGCGCGCTCGCCGGGTGCGCGGTCGCGTTCCTGCACGACACGCTCGCGCCGCAGTTCGACGTCCAGCATCGACGACGTGACGGCGGTCGCCCGCTGCTCGTCGGACGCTGCGCGGCCTGCTCGGGCATGGACGGCGTGGCGCCCGACCTCGGCGGACCTCGAGCTCGACATCAAGGTCTCGTCGTCGTCGCCGCGCGGAGCGGATCGAGGCGATGCTCGACGCCTGGCGCGAGCGCTGCCCGATCTACCTCGCGCTCCTCAAGCCGAACGCGGTCACGCTCAACGTCAGCGTGGCCTGAGTCGTGTGACCGACGATCGATGTCGTGTCCGGCGCCCCCGACCGGAGACCTGAGACGAGCCCCGCCCGCTATGCTCCCGGTGGGCGAGTGGCGGAATGGCAGACGCGCCGGCCTTAGGAGCCGGTGCCGCGTGAGCGGCGTGTCGGTTCGACCCCGACCTCGCCTACCAGCCCGGCCGCCGATCGGCCGCCGCGGCACGGCAGCCGATCGCGACGCCGCGTCCGACGGCCCGGCGACCTATACTCGCGCGGCGATGCAGGTCACCGCCACGCCCGCCCCCAAGAGCTCCGTCCTCCTCGAGGTCGAGCTCCCGGCCGAGCGGCTCGACCGCGCCGTCGGCGAGGCGGTCCGCGCGCCTCTCCCGCCGGACCCGGGTCGCCGGCTTCCGGCCCGGCAAGGCCCCGCGGGCCATCCTCGAGCGCGTCCTCGGCCCGGGCGCCGTCCTCGACGAGGCGGTCGAGCATCTCGTCCAGGACGCCTACCGCGACGCGATCATCGAGCAGGACATCGTGCCCCTGACGAACGCCGAGCGTCGAGGTCGTCCAGGCGGAGGAGGGCAAGCCGCTCGATCTTCAAGGCGACGGTCCAGGTCCGCCCGGAGGTCGACGCTCGGCGACTACCGGAACTTCAACGTTCGCGCCCGAGATCGAGACGATCGACGACGCCAAGGTCGACAACGTCATCGAGGAGCTGCGCGACCAGAACGCGACGCTCGCGCCCGGTCGAGGACCGACCGGCCGCAGAAGGGCGACTACGCCGTCATCGGCTTCGCGGGCACCCGCGACGGCGAGCCGTTCGAGGGCGGCTCGACCGAGCGGATGCCGCTGATCATCGGCGAGGAGCGCCTGATCCCGGGCTTCGAGGACCACCTCGTCGGGCTGACGGTCGGGCGACTCGACCGAGCTTCGACATCACCTTCCCGGCCGACTACGTCGAGGAGACGCTGGCCGGCCAGCAGGCCCATTTCGAGGTCGACCTGCAAGGAGCTCCGCGAGAAGGTCCTGCCCGACGCCGACGACGAGTTCGCCCGCTCGATGGGCGACTACGCCGACCTCGCCGACGCTCCGGGTCGACGATCCGCAAGCGGCTCGAGCGCAACGCCCTCGACCGGGCCCGCCACGGGTTCAGCCGACCGGATCATCGACTACGCCGTCGCCAACGCGACGCTCGAGCTGCCCGACATCCTCGTCGACCAGGAGGTCGAGGTGATGCACGACGAGTTCCGCAGCGACGCTCGCCCGCCAGGGCATCACCGAGGAGGCCTACCTGAAGGTCACCGAGCAAGACCGAGGCGGACCTCCACACCGAGTTCCGGCCGCGGGCCGAGAAGCGGGTCAAGGACGCTCCTCGTCCTCTCGAAGATCGCCGAGGTCGAGGGCGTCGACGTCTCCGACGCCGATGTCGAGGCCGAGGTCGACCACGGCCCGCCGAGCGCTACGCCGAGCGACCCGAAGACCCTCGCGCTACTTCGAGTCGCGAGCGCGGCCGGAACTTCATCCGCAGCACGCTCCGCCGGACGCGATCGTCGAGAAGCTCGTCGACGACTGGCTGGCCGCCCATCCCGACCACCCGCCGCTGCCCGCACATCGAGGACGACCCGGCCGAGGCGTCGACGAGGCCCAGGCCGCGCATCGGTCGCCGCCGTCGACGCGACCGATCCGGGCTGCCATCCCGGGCCGCGACCGATCCGCGACGCCGATCGACGCCGCCGACGTCCACCGTCGACCAGCCGAGCCGCCGAGCCGCGCCTGCCGACGCCGACAGCCCGACCGCAGCACCGAGGAGAACCCACGATGCTCGTCCCGATGGTCATCGAGTCCTCGCAGCCGCGGAGAGCGCGCCTACGACATCTACTCGCGGCTGCTCCGGGAGCGGATCATCTTCCTCGGCGACGCGATCGAGGACCACGTCGCCAACCTGATCATCGCCCAGCTCCTGTTCCTCGAGTCCGAGGACCCGGAGAAGGACATCAGCCTGTACATCAACTCGCCCGGCGGCGTGGTGACGAGCGGGCTCGCGATCTACGACACGATGCAGTACCTCCGCGCGCCGGTCAGCACGATCTGCATCGGCATGGCGGCCTCGATGGCGGCCGTCCTGCTGGCGGCCGGCGCCAAGGGCAAGCGCTACGCCCTGCCGAACAGCCGGATCATGATCCACCAGGGCTCGGGCGGGTTCCGCGGCAACGCGCCGGACGCGATCATCCAGATGAAGGAGTGGGAGTACCTCGTCCAGCGTCAACCACGAGATCCTCGCCAAGCACACCGGCCAGCCGCTCGAGAAGGTCATCAAGGACACCGACCGGGACTATTTCATGTGCTCCCGAGCGAGGCCAAGGACTATGGCATCATCGACGAGGTCTACTCGGCTGACCGGCGACTCGCTGATCGCGCAGGCGCACGACGCTCGGGCCGCGCCGGCGGCGAAGGCGGCCGGACGAGCCCCGACGACGGCACCGACGCGCGGCCAAGACCGAGCGACGGGTACGAGCGACGACCAGTAGGCACGGGGACCGAGGCGCGGTGACCACGACGAGCAGCGTCGAAGGGACCGAAGGTTCCCTACCGCTGCAGCTTCTGCGGCAAGAGCCAGGAGCAGGTCCGCAAGCTCATCGCGGGCCAGGGCGTCTACATCTGCGACGAGTGCATCAACCTCTGCCAGGAGATCATCGAGGAGGAGATGCTCGAGGCGCCGAAGGCGCAAGCCCGCAGGCCGCCAAGCTCCCGAACCCGCGCCAGATCAAGTTCGCGCTCGACCAGTACGTGATCAGCCAGGAGCGGGCCAAGAAGGTCCTCTCGGTCGCGGTCTACAACCACTACAAGCGGATCAACGCCGGCCACGCGGTCGACGAGGTCGAGCTCCAGAAGTCGAACGTCCTGCTCGTCGGGCCGACCGGCTCGGGCAAGACGCTCCTCGCCCAGACCCTGGCCCGGGTCCTCGACGTGCCGTTCTGCATCGCCGACGCGACCTCGCTGACCGAGGCCGGCTACGTCGGCGAGGACGTCGAGAACATCCTCCTGCGCCTGATCCAGGCGGCCGACTTCGACGTCGCCCGGGCCCAGCGCGGGATCATCTACATCGACGAGATCGACAAGATCGCCCGCAAGGCCGACAACCCCTCGATCACCCGCGACGTCTCCGGCGAGGGCGTCCAGCAGGCGCTCCTCAAGATCCTCGAGGGGACGGTCGCGAACGTGCCGCCGCAGGGCGGCCGCAAGCACCCCCACCAGGACTTCATCCAGATCGACACGACCAACGTCCTGTTCATCTGCGGCGGCGCGTTCGACGGGCTCGAGAAGATCGTCGAGGAGCGGGTCGGCCGGCGGTCGATCGGGTTCGGCTCCGAGGCGCGGATCGCGAAGCACGGACCGGGGCAAGATCCTCGAGCGGCTGATGCCCGAGGACCTGCTCAAGTTCGGGCTGATCCCCGAGTTCGTCGGCCGCCTGCCGGTCATCGTCACGCTGTCGGCCGCTGACCGCCGAGGACCTCGTCCGGGTCCTGACCGAGCCGAAGAACGCGGTCGACCCGCCAGTTCCAGAAGTTCCTCAGCCTCGACAAGGTCGAGCTCGTGTTCACGCCCGGCGCGCTCGAGGCGGCCGCCGAGGTCGCCCTCGACCGCAAGACCGGCGCCCGGGCGCTGCGCTCGATCGTCGAGGAGTGCGCTGCTCGAGGTGATGTACGACATCCCGGAGCGGACCGACGTCCGCAAATGCATCATCACCGAGGAGACGATCCGCGAGGGTCGGACGCCGCTGCTCCTGACCAAGTCCGAGGTCGACAGCGGCGTCGACGAGACGAACTACGCGGAGCTGCTCGCCGAGCGAGGCGAGACCGCCTGAGCCTCGTGCTACACTCCCGGCCTCACGGCGGTGACCGAGAGGAGTAGCGCCCGAGGGGCCCTGAGCGAGCGCGGGACGGTGCGAGCCGCGCGGCGATCCGGGGCGTGAACGTCGCTCGCGAGCCGTGCGCACGACGCCCGTTAGCGCGTCACGAGGAGGCCGGGAGGCCGCCGGTGGGATGACCGCCGAGCGCCCGGGCTCGAACCAGCAGGTGGTACCACGACCCCGTTCGTCCGCTGGACGAGCGGGTCGTTCTGATTCCAGGCGAGGCGACCAACCGATGACCGACGACCCGTCCGCACGACACGCCCACCTCCCGAAGGCGTACGTGCCGGCCGACTTCGAGACCGCGACGTACCAGCGCTGGCTGGCCGCGGACGTCTTCGCGCCCGACGGCGCCGGCTCGCGGGCCGATCCGGCGCTGCCGCCGTTCACGATCACCCAGCCGCCCCCGAACATCACCGGGGCGCTCCACCTGGGGCACGCCCTGACCTCCACGCTCGAGGACGCGATGATCCGCCGGGCCCGGATGCGCCGCCGCCCGACGCTCTGGCTGCCGGGGCTGGACCACGCCTCGATCGCGGCCCAGTACGTCCTCGATCGGATCCTGGCCGGCGAAGGGGAGAGCCGGGAGAGCCTCGGCCGGGAACGGTATCTCGAGCGGATGTGGCGGTTCATGGACGAGACCCGCGAGGTCATGCTCGGCCAGCAGCGCCGGATCGGCGCCTCGCTCGACTGGGGCCGGCTCCGGTTCACGATGGACGACGGTTCGGCCCGGGCCGTTCGCGAGTCGTTCGCCAGGCTCTACCGCGAGGACCTGGCCTACCGGACCGAGGCCCTGATCAACTGGTGCCCGGGCTGCCGGACGAGCGTCAGCGACCTCGAGGTGATCCCGACCCCGGAGACCGGCACGATCTGGACGATCCGCTACCACCTGATCGACGAGGCGAGCGGCGCGCCGAGCGATCGCGAGTGGATCAGCGTGGCGACGACCCGCCCCGAGACGATCCTCGGCGACACCGCGGTCGCGGTCCACCCCGACGACCCACGCTACCGGGCGCTCGTCGGGCGGCGGGTCCGGATCCCGTTCGTCGAGCGCGACGTCCCGATCATCGCCGACGAGGCGGTCGAGCGCGAATTCGGGACGGGTGCGCTCAAGATCACCCCCGCCCACGATCACGACGACTATGCGACGGCCCGCCGTCACGAGCTGCCGATGATCACGATCCTGGCCGACGACGCCACTATCAACGAGCTCGGCGACGGGTACGCCGGACTGGACCGCTACGAGGCGCGGAAGCGGATCCTGGCCGACCTCGACGCCCAGGGCGACCTCGAGGGCGCGAGGCCCCACGAGATGCTCATCGGGCGCTGCCAGCGTTCGAACGACGTCGTCGAGCCGCGGCTCAAGACCCAGTGGTTCATCCGGACCGCTCCGCTGGCGGCGGCGGCCCTCGCGGCGACCCGGAGCGGTCGGACGACGATCGTGCCCGCGCGCTTCGAGAAGGTCTGGGAGCACTGGATGACGAGCATCCACGACTGGAATGTCAGCCGCCAGCTGTGGTGGGGCCACCGGATCCCGGCCTGGTACTGCCCGGATGGCCACATCACCGTGACGGCCGAGCCGGCCGGCCCGGACGCCTGCGCGGCGTGCGGCCGCCCGGCGAGCGACCTGGCCCAGGATCCGGACATCTTCGACACCTGGTTCAGCTCCGGGTTGTGGCCGTTCTCGACCTTGGGCTGGCCCGACGACACGCCTGACCTGCGCCGCTTCTACCCGACGACCGTGCTCGAGACCGGCTACGACATCATCTTCTTCTGGGTCGCCCGGATGATGATGCTCGGCATCCACCTCGCCGGGGACGTGCCGTTCGGGACCGTCTACCTCCACGGGCTGGTCAAGGATCCGTACGGCCAGCGCATGTCGAAGACGAAGGGCAACGTCGTCGACCCGCTCGAGGCGATCTCGGAGTCGGGTGCCGACGCGCTGCGCTTCGCGCTCGTCAACGGCACCTCGCCGGGCAACGACCAGAAGTTCAGCCAGGAGCGGCTGGAGAACGCCCGCAACTTCGCCAACAAGCTCTGGAACGCGGCCCGGTTCGTGCTCGGGGCGCGACCGGCGTCGATCGCCGCGGACGCCCGCCGGCGGGCGCCGGATCCGGCCCGGATGGGTCCCGCCGACCGCTGGCTGCGGTCGCGGATCGCGACGACCGTGGCCGAGGTCGACGAGGCGCTGGACGCGCTGGCGCTCAGCGAGGCGACCCGTTCGCTCTACGAGGCGACCTGGAACGAGTTCTGCGACTGGGGTCTCGAGCTGGCCAAGGTCCGCCTGTCGGACGCGAGCCTGCCGGCCGAGGACCGCGAGGCGACCTGGTGGACGCTGGTCGAGGCGCTCGACGCCCTGCTCCGCCTGCTCCACCCGTTCATGCCATTCGTGACCGAGGCGATCTGGACCGCGACCCCGCACGCGGGCGACGACCCGACACTGTTGATCGTGGCCGACTGGCCCGATCCGGCCGCCTGGGCCGCTGCCCGGGACGCTCGCTCCGAGGCCGCGGTCGACCGGCTGCGAGCGCTCGTGACCGAGATCCGCAACGCCCGCTCGACCGCCCGGATCCCGCCGGGTGCAAACCGGCCGGGCGACATCCTCGTCCCGGCCGAGCTTGCCAACACCTTCGACGCGCTCGCCCCGGCGATCGAGCGGCTCGCTCGCCTCAAGCCGCTCGTGCGGCACGTCGACCGGACCGCGTTCCTGGCGGCACAGCCGCCCGGTTCGCTGGCGGTGATCGCCGGCGACCTCGAGGCCCGAATCGGGGCCGGAATCGGCCGACGCGGACTCGGCCGCGGCCGAGCGAGTCCGGCTCCAACGTGAGCTGGCCGATGCCGAGCGCCTGCTCGATGCCGCGCGAGCCCGGCTGGCCAACGACGCGTTCACGTCGCGGGCGCCGGCCGATATCGTGGCCGGAGCACGCGCCCGCGAGGCCGAGCTGGCCGGCCAGGTCGCCCGCCTGCGCGAGCGACTCGTCGGCTGACCGAGGGTCGGTCACGCTCCGGCCGCTCGAGGCGATCATCTTCGTCGAGGGCTGAGCTCGGAGCCCCGAGGTCGGCCATTCGACGAGTCCCGCCGGGACGTGGGAGACTCGACCGGTGAACAGCATCGGCCGACGCCTCCGGATCGCCCAGGTCGCGCCGCCGCTCGAGGCCGTCCCGCCGCCGGGCTACGGCGGTACCGAGCGGATCATCGACGAGCTCGTTCGCGAGCTCGATCGGCGCGGCCACGACGTGACCGTGTTCGCCAGCGGCAATTCGACGACCACCGGCCGGCTCGTGCCGACGGTCGAACGGGCACTTCGTCCGGCTGGGCGAGCCGCCGAAGACGGCCCGTACGTCCTGGCCACGCTCGACGCCGTCCTCCGCCGGGCCGACGAGTTCGACGTGATCCACGCCCACCTCGACTTCGCCGGGGTACTCCTCGCGCGGATCAGCCCGACCCCGGTCGCCGTTACGATCCACGGCCGCCTCGACCGGCCCTGGGCGAGCGCCTTCCTGGCCGACCCGCCGCCGGGGCTGTGCGCGCTCAGCGCCGGGCACGCGGCACCCCACCCGGAGGTGCCCTGGACGATCGTCCCGGACGGGCTCAGCCTCGCCGGTGCCCCGTTCGACGAGCGCCGGGGGGACGCTCTCTGCTTCGTCGGCCGGATGGCGCCCGAGAAGGGTGCGGCAGCTGCCGTGGAGATTGCCCGGCGGACCGGTCGACGACTGCGGGTGGCAGCCAAGGAGCCGGTCGTCCCGACCGAGCGGGACTACTTCGAGAACGTCTTCCAGCCGGCCGCCCGGTCGGCCGAGGTCGAGCTCCTCGGCGAGCTCGGCCAGGGCGACCGGGACCGCCTGTTTGCCGAGAGCTACGCCTCACTGATGCCGGGCGACTGGCCCGAGCCCTTCGGCCTGGTCGCGATCGAATCGCTTGCCTGCGGCACGCCGGTCGTGGCTCGCCGGGTTGGCGGGATCCCGGAGATCGTCCGGGACGGCATCGATGGCGTGATCGACGACTCGGTGGCTGCCCTGGCCGATCGGCTCGCCGAGGTAGACGGGCTCGATCGCCGGGCGATCCGGGCATCGGTCCTCGACCGCTTCTCGGCAACCCGGATGACCGACGACTACGAAGCTGTCTACGACCGTCTGCTGGCCGGCTCGGGCCGCCCGAAGGTCGGGATCCGGATCGCCTCGGGCGGGGTCAGACCCGGATCGTGACCTCGATCGTTCCGGACTTTCGAAGGACCTCGGCGCTGGTCGTGCCACGCCAGCGATGGAACAGCAGGTCGACCGACGCGTCGCCGACCCGAAGGTTCGTCACGGTGAGCTTGCCGAGCCAGGTCGGAAGATGGGGCCGGACGAGCTCGAGGGTGCGCTCCGGGGCGTTCGCCCGTGCCCCGAACATCGTCCGGACCAGGAGCAGGCTCGCCGCCGCCGACCAGGCCTGCGGCGAGCAGGCGACGGGGTAGGGGACCGGGACGCCGACATCGCGCCGGTCGAACCCGCAGTACAGCTCGGGCAGGCGCAGGTCCGGGAAGCGCTGGGCCGCCTCGAAGATCTGGCCGGCCAGTGCGCTCGCCTCGAGGTCGAAGCCGTAGCGCTTGATCCCGGCGACGATCAGCGCGTTGTCGTGCGGCCAGACCGAGCCGGTGTGGTAGCCGAGCGGGTTGTAGCCGGGCTGGCCGGCACCATAGGTCCGGACGCCCCACCCCGAATCGAGGGCCGGTCCGCTCAGGGTGCTGACCACGGCCGACGCGCGCGATGGGTCGACGATGCCGCCCCAGAGGGCCTGTCCGACGTTCGAGGCGAGCGCGTCCATCGGTCGCTTGGTCCCGTCGAGGGCCATCGCGTAGAAGCCACGATCGGCGACCCAGAATGCCGCATCGAACCGGCGACGGAGCTCATCGGCTTCGCGTTCGAGGCGGACGGCCAGGTCGGTCTCGCCGCGGCGTCGGGCCAGCCTGGCCATCCGGCGCTTGGCATCATGGACGTAGCCCTGGACCTCGGCCAGCGCGATCGGGGTCTCGGCCGTGCCGCCGTCCCGATCGCGGATCGCATCGGTCGAATCCTTCCAGCCCTGGTTGATCAGGCCGAGCTCGGCGCGGCGCCGGTACTCGACGAAGCCATCCCCGTCGAGGTCGCCGTAGCGATCGATCCAGTCGAGCGCGGCAAGGGCATTCGGCCAGAGTCGCGCGACGAGGTCGTCGTCGCCGGTCCAGTCGTGGGTCTCGCCGAGCAGGATCAACCAGAGCGGAGTCGAGTCCACGCTCCCGTAATACGAGGCGAACGGAAGCTCGCCGGTTCGGGCCATCTCGCCGGTTCGGATCTCGTGGAGGATCTTGCCGGGCTCGGCGTCGGTCTGCGGGTCGTCGGCGACCGCCTGCCGCGCGGCAAGGACCTCGAGCGTGGCGACCGCCAGCTCCGGTTGGAAGGCGATCGACTCGTAGGCGGCGATGATCGCGTCGCGGCCGAACAGGGTGGCGAACCAGGGCACGCCCGCGGCGAGGTAGCGCTCGCCCTCCGCCGGCCCGTCGTTGAGGAGCAGTCGCAGGTCGGCGACGCTCCGCTCGATGAGCCGGTCGAAGAGCTCATTGTCGGAGGCGATCGAGGCCATCCCGGCCCCCCACCTCTCGTAGTCGGCGATGCCGTCGGTTTCGTCGACGACCGGCGCCGGCTCGGGTCCGAGGGTCACCGTCGGAGCTCGATCTGGCCGGTCCGGTCCCGACGGAGCCTCGTCCCCCCAGACCGTCCAGCCGATCTCGACGGTGTCCCGCGGCTCGACGGCCAGTCGCCAGCGCAGGACGACGGCGGCACCGGGGATCCGGGCGCTCTCCGGGAGGTCGGTCACGGCGAGGACATCGGCACCACTGAACTCGACCTGGGTCCGGCGGACGACGCCGTCGAGCCCGAGATGGCCGAACGCGACGCGATCGGGGCCGACCGCGATGGGCAGCGGTCGCCCGGTCGCCGCGCGCCGGTAGCCGCGGACCTCGAAGATGTCGGCCGCATCGACCCCGAGCGCGACATCGACCGTCACGGCCTCGGGGTGCTCGGTGTAGTTCGCGACGACCAGCTGTTCGCGAAGCCCGGCTCCGACGGTTCGCGAGCGGGTGAACCCGAGCGACTGCCGGGCGAGCGATCGATCGGCCTCCATCTTGTCGCCGGGATCGCGCCGGACCTCGGCGTTCGTCAGCTGGATCGTGCTCCGGAAGTTCTCGTCGACGTCGCCGCGCAGGAGGGTCGGACGGGCGCCGTCCACCCGGAGCACGGAGCAGGACAGGATCCGAGTGTCGGCCCGGTACAGCCCGAGCCCACGTGAGTCGCGGTGGATGTCACCGAAGGGGTCCGTCAGCAGGTAGATCTCGCCGTGCTTGAGGACGGCTACCCCGCCGAGGTCCGTCGCGTGCACGACCACCCGTTCGGGCGGATCGATGCGCCGGAGCTGTGGTTCGACCGTCGACACGCCGCAAGTCTATCGAGCCTGGGGTTGTCCGCTGCTACCATACGGGCCAGTCCCGCCATCACCAGGGGTTCCAGTCGTGCCGCTCGAGTTCCTGAAGCGCAAGTCCGGGGATCCGGCGTCCGTCGACGCTACCGTCCAGCCATCGCCGATCCCGGAGGAAGTGTCCGCCCAGGACTATGTCCTGAAGCTGTACTACGCGGGCAAGAGCAGCGAGGGCGTTCGGTTCAAGTCCGGTCCGCGGGCGATGGACGAGCTGCCGTCGATGCTGGTCGGATTGGCCAAGAGCGAGATCGAGGTCGTCGAGCCGCTTCGGCTCGAGTTCAGCCAGGCTACGCCGACGATCGTTCGGCCGTCGGAGGCGATGCAGTGGCTCAACGCCCATCACGTCCACTCGCCGATCACCCGGCATGCCCTCGTCGTGCTCGAGTCGATCGACGCGATCGACCTTGCCTTCGACACGTTCGTCGGGGCGCTCCTCGACGGCGAGATCGATACCTCCGGCTACCCCGAGTACAGCGCGGTCGTGGGCGGCGTGGCCAGCCACTGGGACGAGGCAACCGGCGACATGATCGTCCGAGCGGTCGTCGGCTGGGGCGGCAAGGGCGTCCGCGGCGACACCGATCGGATCGGCGCGCGTCTCCTGGCGGGCCTCTTCTCGAACATCCTGGCCAACCAGAATGCGGTTGGCGTCACCCAGATCGAGCGACCGGTGCCGGCGGCTGGACGGGGCGGCCTGGTCTGCGCGCACTGCGGCTTCGCCTCGGCCCACGAGCGTGCCTTCTACTGCCCGAAGTGCGGCATGCGCCTGCTCCGCGGATGACCGCCCGCCGATCGGCCTGACCCGGGCCGGAACCGGGAGGAGGAGCCGCGACCTGTGCCGACCTACGACTACGTCTGCAGCGCCTGCGGGCACCGCCTCGAGGTCGTCCATGGGATCCACGGCCACGGGCCGGCCAGCTGCGCGGTGTGTGGCGGCCCGATGCGCAAGGCGTTGAACGTTCCCGCGGTCCACTTCAAAGGCTCGGGATGGGCGAAGAAGGATCGGCGCGCCGCCGCCTCGACGAAGGCCGCTGCCAAGACGGACGCGGGCGGGGAGGCTTCCCCGGCGAAGAGCGGCGACGCGGGCGGCGGAGCCGATACGGCCGCAGCAGCCGACAAGGGCCGCTCCGACGGACCGGTAGCGAGCAAGGGGTCGGCCGAGCCCGCAGCAGCCAGCACCACGTCTACGACCTCGTCGGGCGGGAGCGACTGACGTGGCCGGAGCTGCTGCCGACTGGATCACGCTCAACGAGGCGGTCGAGATCCTCGAGACGGCCAACGTCCACTTCAAGGCGGCGACGATCGGCGACTGGGCTCGTGCCGGCAAGCTCCAGAGCATCAAGCTGGGTGGACGACGCTACGTCAAGCGCGGCCAGGTCAGGGCGCTCATCGCCGCCCCGCGCACCGTCCGCGCCGACCAGCTCCAGCCGGGCCTGTTCGAAGACTGGACCGGGTGAGCGCGCAGCCGCCAGTAGCCAAGACCGATCTGATCGGGCGGTTGACCGCCCGGGTCCTTGAGCTTCCACCCGTTCGCTGGCTCAAGCCGATCCTCGACGACTATGCGGCGGCCGGGGGCGGCCTGCTCGCGAGCGGCGTCGCGTTCAACTCACTGTTCGCGATCCTGCCGGCGATCCTCCTGCTCGTATCGTTCCTCGGGCTGGTGCTCAAGGACGATCCAGGCCGGCTCGAGCAGGTCATCGAGGCCCTGGCGACGGAGTTCCCGCCGCTGGCGGAGTTCTTCCGGCTGGCGTTGGACCAGTTCACGGCGGGGGCGGTCTCGTTCGGGCTCCTCGGGTTGGTCGGCCTCGTCTGGGGCTCGAGCCGGTTCTACCAATCGTTCGACGAGGCGATCGCGCGGATCTTCCAGGGAAGTCCACAGCGCGACCCGATCCAACGAGGCGTGCTCGGTGTCCTGTCGGTTGTGCTCCTGATCGGAGCCGTCCTGCTGGTGGTCTACCTCGTCTCGCTCCTCGACCAGGCCCGGTCCGACCTGCCGATCGTGGGCCAGGCGGCAACGATCGCCCGGACCTTCGTCGGCTCGGCGCTCGGCACGATCGCCGTGTTCTCGGCGGCGATCGCCGTGGTCTTTCGGATCGTGCCCACGAGGACACCGTCCTGGGCAGCCGTTCGGCGTCCCGCCCTGGCGGTCGGCCTGGCGCTGGCCGTGCTGACCGGGATCTTCGCCGTCATCACGCCGCGGCTCGTCGGCTCGCTCCGGGTCTACGGAGCGTTCGTGGTCGTGTTCGCGGCGATGATCTGGCTGTCGTACGTGGCCCAGGCGATCCTGGTCGGCGCGGTCTGGGTGCATCGGCGGGCAACGGCCGAGGATCGGTAGGCCAATCGCCTCTCTCGCTTGCACGTGGCCGGGCCACCGGCGCCCGGCGAGCGATCAGTGCTGCTGGGTCCCGCAGCGACGACAGAAGCGAGCGCTCGCCGACAGCGGCAGCCCGCAGCTGGAGCACGACTGGACGCCGGCGCCGGCCTTGCTGAGGACGTCCTGGCTCGATGCCGCCCACAGGTCGTCGTTGGCGCCACGGCCGGTTCCCTGACCGACCGGCCACTGCGGAGCGACGGCCTGCGGCATCGGCCACTCGGGCGGTGGCGTCGTCGCCGGAGTCGGCCAGTCGACCGTCCCGGTCGGAGGCGGCTGCGGCGCGCCGTTGACGGGTGCGGCACCGTTCGTCGGAGCGGCTGCCCCGTTCGTCGCGCTCGGCCGGCTTGGGATGGGCGGCTGGGGCGCCAGGACCGCCGGCGGAGCGTCAAGCGGGCTGGGCTCCGAGGTCGGCGTCGTCTCCGGGGCGACGATCTGCCAGGTGGGCGTCTCGACCCGGTCGTCGAGGATCGGAGCCGCCGTGGTTGGCTGGAGCGCAGCGGCTGCCGCGATCTCGGCCTGGCGCTGTCGCTCGGTCTCCTCGGCCGCCTGTCGCAGGCGTTCGGCGTCGGCCGCCTCGCGCTCGCGCTGGAGCTCGGCCTCGACCGCGAGGCGCTGCCGGAGTGCCTCCGCCTCCAGGGCCGCCTGGCGTTCTCGATGCGCTTCGTCGTTCGCGGCGGCGATCCCGGAAGCCTGGCTCGCCTGGAGCGCCTCGGCGGCCGCCGCCTCGGCGGCGATCCGCTTCCGCTCGGCCTCGGCTTCCTGGCGCAGGCGCTCGGCCTCAGCCGCGGCGGCCATCTCGCGTTCTGCCTCGGCGGCGACACGCTGGCGCTCGGTCTCCTCGTCCGCCTGGCGCTGTCGCTCGGCCTCCGCTTCGGCCGCGAGCTGGCGCTGGCTCTCGAGCTCGGCCTCGGCAGCCTGGCGCTGTCGCTCGGCCTCGGCTTCGGCCGCGAGCTGGCGCTGGCTCTCGGCCTCGGCCTCCTGGCGCAGGCGCTCGAGCTCGGCGGCGGCCTCCGCATCTGCCTGACGCAGGCGTTCCGCGTCGACCTCGGCCGCGCTGTGCCGCGCGAGCTCGGCCGCCGCGACGGCAAGTGCCACGTCCTCGTCGACGAAGTCCGCGCTCGGGGCGACCGCGTCGTCGGCCGGGGCTGCGTCGGGCTGGTCGATGAACGCGGCTCGAGCGGCTTCCCAGGCGGCCATCCCGGGCACCGCGGTGGCCGAGGCCGGCGTGCCGGCCTGATCGACGGCACCGATCGACGAGCTGTCGCCGTCCGGCGCGCCATCGGCTGGCTGTCCGACGGTCTCCGGCAGGGCCGCGAGCTCCGGCCAGGGGAGGGCCGGCGCCGGTCCGTCGCCGTTGACCTGGTCAGCGGTCGGCCAGGCTGCATCCAGGACTGGGGTGGAGTCGGTCGGCGCGGCGGATGCGGCAGGCGCGAGCTCGGCGCCACCGTTCAGGTGGCCGTTCCCGAGGTGGAGCTCAGGTGTCGGCTGGCCAAAGCCGATCCGGGCGAGCGGATCGTAGCCCGCCTGCGATCCGCCCAGGGTCTCGCCACCAAACTGCGGGGCACAGCTCAGGCAGCGACTCTCGACCTCGTTCCAGCAGTTGGCGCACGTGTACTGGCGGCAGGACATGCAGAACTGGAACGTCTGGTGGAAGGCGTCCAGCTGCTGGCCCGTGAGCTCACGCTGCTCGTCGCTGCGGGCCTCCGCGAGTGCCTCGTCGAGCGATCGATCGTCATTGCTGACGAAGTTGACGAAACCCTTCGAGAAGACCTTGAGCTTGCCAAGCCGCTTCCCCTTCGGAGCGGCGGCCTCGAACGTGTAGCGGGTTCCACAGCGTTCGCAGAACGATTCGGTCAGAGTTTCGGGCATGCTGCCCTCGGCGCGGGGTCGAACATTCGGATCGGCGCGAACGCTTCCGATCGGGGGGAGAGTATATCGCAGGGCCCGGTTCGGACCCTCCGCCGCAGGTACCGTCGGGTGGTCCCGAAGGTCAGGGGCATGGAGGGGCGATCGAGCCATCCCCTGCTAGACTCCGGCCGACCATGCCACCGCTATCGGGCCTCGAGCGCCTGCTCGAGCGCCTCCTCGAACGGCCCTCGGCTCGCCTGTTCGGAACCCGGCTCCAGCCGATCCAGATCCAGCGCCGGATCGAGCGTGCGATGGAGCGCGAACGGCGGACCGGTGACCACCGGGTGCGGGTCCCCGACCTGTATACCGTCCACCTCGATCCGGCCGACCTGGCGGCACTGGGCGATGCCGCCGACGAGGTCGCCGGGGACCTGGCCGACGCGGCGCTCGTCTTTGCCCGCGCCCATGGCTACACGCTCGCGACGCGGCCGACGGTCGCGCTCGTGGCCGATCCGCGGGTGCCCGTCGGCGACATCCGGGTCAGCGCGTCGTTCGCGACGGGCCAGCGGGCCGTCGAGGAGGCCGCCGTCGGCGAGCACACGATGATCTTCGAGGTCCCGGCCATCCGCGCGCCGTCCGCGCTCCTGCGCGCGGTCAGCAGCGATGGCCGCGAGCGCGAGGTGCGGATCGACGGCACGCTGCTGACGATCGGGCGGTCGGCGGACAACGGCCTGACGATCGACGACTCGCGGGTGTCCCGGCACCACGCTCACCTCCGCGCACGGCACGGGATGCTCGTCCTGACCGATCTCGACTCGACCAACGGGGTCCGGGTCAACGGCGTTCGGGTGGCCGAGGTCGCGCTCGGCGTGGGCGACCGGATCGAGATCGGCGACACGGTGCTCGTGGTCGATGCCGTCGCGTCGGACTGATGGATCCGACGATCGCGACGATCTGGCTCATCCGGTTCCTGTTCCTGGGTCTGCTCTACCTGTTCCTGTTCGGCGTCGTTCGCGTCCTCCTGCGCGACCTCCGCTCGGCGGCGAGGGAGCCGGTCACGGCCCTTGGCCGGCTGATCGTCGTCGCCTCCGAGGTCGACGAGCCGCCGATCGGCGCGACGTTCCCGCTCGACGCCGTCGCGACCCTCGGACGCGACGTCAACAACACGATCGTCGTCGATGACCCGTTCGCCAGTACCGAGCACGCCGTCCTGTCGTTTCGTGGACGGGCGTGGTACCTCGAGGACCTCGACAGCAGCAACGGCACCTATCTCAACGGGTCGCCGATCGACGGATTGGCCAGTGTCGCCTTCGGCGACGAGCTCCAGGTCGGCCGGGTCCGGTTCCGGCTCGAACGAGCCGGCTGACGGATGACCGCGACGTCGGCGGCGGGGGGGGCTTCACGCTCGGATCGATCCGCCCCCGCTTCAGGCGGCGCGAGCTCGGCCTGCTCGTCCTGGTCGGCTTCGCCCTGATCGTGGGCAGCCTGTCGCTCGGGGCCACGCGGGCCGTGCTGGCGGGCGACGGCCTGGTCGTGCGACCGGCCGACAGCGGCCGGCTGGTCCTGTACCTTATCGCGCTCGGGCTGGCCCACGTCGCCCAGGTCCTCGCCGGCCGCCGAACGGATCAGGTCCTCCTGCCGGCGGTCGCCCTTCTCGGTGGTATCGGCCTGCTGCTCATGGAGCGGTTGCCCCAGGACCTCGCCGGGTCGGCGCTGGGCAACACGCTCGGACTGGCAGGGGTCCAGCTCGTCTGGCTGCTGATCGCCATGAGCATGATCACCGTCCTGGCGATCGTCGTCCGCTCCGATACCTGGCTGCGTCGCTACAAGTACACCTGGGCGGCGGCTGGGATCGGCCTGCTGCTGCTGACGTTCGTGCTCGGCGAGGAGTCGAACGGGGCGCGCCTGACCCTGCGCATCGGGCCGGTCAGCGGGCAGCCGACCGAGCTGCTCAAGGTCATCCTGGTCGTGTTCCTGGCGGGCTACCTGTCGGAGTACCGGCCGCTGCTGGCCGACGAGAGCACCCGTCTGGGGCCGCTCAGCCTGCCGCCCCTGCCGTACCTCCTGCCGATGCTCGTCATGTGGGCGATCGCGTTCTCGATCGTCGTCGTCCAGCGCGACCTGGGCGCGGCGCTGCTCTTCTTCGCCGTGTTCCTCGCGCTCGTCTACGTGGCCACGGCCCGAACGAGCTATGTCGTCATCGGCCTGATCCTCCTCGTCATCGGTGGTTTCGCCGCCTACCAGCTGTTCGGCCACGTCAGGATCCGGGTCGACATCTGGCGCGACCCCTTCGCTGACCCGGCCGGCGCCGGCTACCAGGTCGTCCAGGCGCTCATCGCGTTCGGGCGCGGCGGCCTGCTTGGGACGGGTCTCGGTGGCGGCCTGCCGATGGTCGGTGGTCGACTGCCGATCCCGGCGATCCATACCGACTTCCCGCTCGCTGCGCTGGGCGAGGAGCTCGGCCTGATCGGGGTCATGGCGATCCTCGGCATCTACTCGTGATCATCGAGCGGGGCCTTCGGATCGCCGCCGCGGCCGCCGACGACTTCCGGGCGCTGCTCGCGACCGGCCTCGCCCTGGTCGTCGGGGTCCAGGCGTTCATCATCGCGGCGGGGAACCTCAAGCTCATCCCGCTGACCGGGATCACCCTGCCGTTCATCAGCTACGGCGGTTCGTCGCTGCTGGCGAACGCGGTCGTGGTCGGCCTGCTGCTTGCCCTGTCCGACCGCGGCGTGGAGCCACCGCCGCCCCCGAGCCGGAGCCGGGGCCGGATCGACCGGCTCCTGCGCCGGAGCGTGTCGTGAGCGCGCCGCGACAGGCCGGCTCGGCGGCGGCCACCCCGATCGGACGGGGCGTCGTCCAGCTCGGGATCGTCCTCCTCGTTGCGTTCGCGGTCCTGGCCACCACGGCCGGCTACTGGCAGGTGGTCCGTTCGCGGCCGACCTCGTCGGTCGACCGGACGATCCCTTGCTGATCGCGGCCGCCCGGAATGTCGTCCGCGGCCAGATCCGCGACCGGGACGGGCACTGTTGGCGACCTCGAAGCGCGACGCCAACGGCGAACCGTACAGGGTCTATCCGAGCACCGCCGTCGCACCAGTCGTCGGGTATGCCTCGCGGCTGTACGGGACGGCGGGCCTCGAGCGCGCCTACGATGCCGAGCTGACCGGGATCCGGACGCCCGACCCGATCGAGCAGCTGCTGGCGAAGTTCGCGACCGACCGCTACCGTCCGCAGGACCTGACCCTGGGCCTGTCGCTCGACCTCCAGCGTGAGGCCGTCCGGCTGCTCGGCAAGGACCGCGGCTCGGTGGTCATGCTCGATCCGCGCAGCGGGGAAGTCCTGGCGATGGCCTCGACACCGACCTACGACGCGAGCGCGATCGCCAACCCGGACACGGCCGAGGCAGCCTTCGCCGCGGTCACCGCCGACCCCGCCAAGCCGCTCCTCGATCGCGCGGTCCAGGGCCGCTACGTGCCCGGCTCGGTGTTCAAGATCGTGACCTCGATCGCCGGGCTCGGGTCCGGCGCGATCACGCCCGAGACCCGCTTCGCGCGACAGCCACCGGCCGAAAAGAACGGTCTGCTCGTGTCGGGCTTCCGGATTCGCGACGGACATCACCCGTTCACGGGCTCCCGGGCGCTCGCCTACGACGAGGCGGTCGAGGTCTCGTGCAACATCTACTTCGCCCTGACCGGCCTGGAGACCGGCGGCGAGGCGCTTGCGTCGTGGTCGTCCCGGCTCGGGTTCGGTGCCCCGATCCCGTTCGACCTGCCGACCGCGTCGAGCCAGATCACGAACGGCGGCGGCTCGTTCGGCGGCGGGTTCGCCGACGACGTCGAGCTGGCCAATGCTGCCTACGGCCAGGGCGAGACGCTCGCGACCCCGCTCCAGATGGCGCTCGTGGCCGCCGCGGTCGCGAACCGCGGATCGCTGATGCGGCCGCACCTCGTCACCCGCCTCTCCGGCAGCGACGGCGATACCGAGGTCAAGCCGGAGGTCTGGCGCCAGGCCTTCTCGCCCGAGGTCGCCGCCGAGATCAACGTGGCAATGGTCCGGGCCGTCGAGGGCGAGAACGGGCGGCTGTTCACGGCCGGTGCCAAGGTCCCCGGCGTCCTGACCGCCGGCAAGAGCGGGACCGCCCAGCTCGACGGCTCGGCCCGACCCCACTCATGGTTCATCGGGTTCGCCCCGGCGACCGATCCCAAGGTCGCGATTGCGGTGCTCGTCGAGTCGGGCGGCAGCGGCTCGGCCAAGGCATCGCCGATCGCCGGCAAGCTCATGACCCGCTACCTCGCGACGATCGGCAACTGAGGTGACCGACGATCGGTCCGACGAGCCGGCGAAGTCCGAGCGGCGACCACTCATCGAGCGCCTCGGGCTTGCGGTGATCGCGCTCGTCCTGGCCGGGCTGTTCGGAGCCGTGGCGGCTGCCGCGTTCGCGGGGGGCGAGCTCTTCCTCGCCGTGATGAGCGCGATCGGCTGCCTGATGACGCTGTGGGTCGGCGGGTTGTCACTATTCCGGGGATGAACGGAGGTCCAACGACAGCCAGACGGCTGGCTGCGATGATCACCTCACGGTCGCGCCAGTTGGGACGCCGCCTCGAAGGAGGACGATTCCGCCATCCCGGACGCCCTATTAGGATGATGGGACTGCGAGGAGGAGCGACGTGCCCACGTCGCCGGGCGAAGACGCACCCCGGTTGGTCGCGGACGTCACGGTGCGAACCCGTTCGGCGTCCCCGACGTACTATCTTCGACACCTCCGGGCCGCCCACCCGGCCGTCCCCACGCCGCTCCATCTGCCAATCCCGTCCGCCGTCGGCCACGCGGTCGCCGGTCACCCCGCGAGGGAGAACGATGACGACGAAGATCCAGGAGACCGGCGAGAAGGTCGTCGCCAACGTCGAGCGAGTGATCGTCGGCAAGCACAACGAGGTCCGGCTGGCGCTCGTCGCCCTGATGTGCCGTGGCCACCTGCTCATCGAGGACGTCCCGGGGACCGGCAAGACGGTCCTCGCCAAGGCCATTGCCCGCAGCCTCGGCTGCACGCTTCCGGCGGATCCAGTTCACGCCGGACCTGCTCCCGTCGGACGTGACCGGCCTGTCGATCTACAACCAGAAGACCCAGGAGTTCGAGTTCCGACCCGGGCCGATCATGGCCCAGGTCGTGCTGGCCGACGAGATCAACCGGGCGACGCCGAAGACCCAGTCGGCCTGCTCGAATGCATGGAGGAGCGCCAGGCGACGATCGACGGCGTCACCTACCAGATGCCCGACCCGTTCCTCGTCATCGCCACCCAGAACCCGATCGAGTACGAGGGCACGTTCGCCCTGCCCGAGGCCCAGCTCGACCGGTTCATGCTCCGGATCCGGATGGGCTATCCCGCAGCCGATCGACGAGATCGTGATCCTCGACGAGCAGAAGCGGACCCATCCGCTCGACGACCTCGAGGAGGTGGTCGGTCTCGAGGAGCTGCGCGAGATGCAGGCGGCGATCCGCGAGGTCCATGTCGAGTCGTCGATCAGCGACTACATCGTCCGGCTGGTGAACGGGACCCGCAACCACCCCGACGTCTACCTCGGCGCGTCCCCGCGCGGCTCGATCGCCCTGTACCGGGCGAGCCAGGCCCTGGCCGGGCTCGTCGGCCGCGACTACGTCATCCCCGACGACGTCAAGCTGCTCGCGGAGCCGGCCCTCGCTCACCGGCTGATCATCAAGACGAGCTCGACGATCCACGACGTCCAGGCCGGCCAGGTCGTCCGGGAGCTGCTCGAGACGCTCCCGGTCGAGCCGATCCGGGCGCCGGTCGGGGGGCCACGAAGCATCTCGGCCAGCCCGCCCGAGGCCGTCGCGGATCGAGGCTCGCGGCGCTGACCGGCGCCACGGGACACCTGCCGGCCATGATCCGGCGGATCGAGTTCCTGGTCCTGGCCATCGTCCTGGTGGTCGCCGCGTTCTCGACCGGCCTGCCGTTCCTGTTCTACCTGCTCTACCTGGCGATCCTCGTCGGCGGTGGGAGCTACGTCCTGACTCGACTCGGCCTGGCCGATCTCGAGGCCGGCTACGCGGTCGGTCAGCTCCAGGGTCACGTCGGAGATCAGCTCCGGGTGACCTATACCCTGCGCAACGCCGGGCGGCTGCCAAAGCCGTGGCTCGAGGTCCACAACCCGACGAGCCTGCCGGTCGCGATCCCCGGTCGAGCGATCTCGCTCGGCCATCGCGGCGAGCGGAGCTGGATCGCCAAGGTCCCGCTGACCCGACGCGGCCACTTCCGGATCGAGCCCCTCCAGGTTCGGACCGGCGATCCGTTCGGGTTCTTCGAGGCGTCGGCCACCGTCGGCCAGGCGGTCACCCTGATCGTCTATCCGCGGGTCGATCCGCTCCCGCTCTGGCGCCTTCCGGCGGCCAACCTCGAGGGCAGCCACGCGGCTCCCGAGCGGACGCTCCAGACGAGCCCGCTGGCGACCACGGTCCGGCCCTACGCGCCCGGTGACAGCATGAACCGGATCCACTGGAAGTCGACCGCCCGCCACAACGAGATCCAGGTCAAGGAGTTCGACCTCGAGCAGACCGCCGACGTGTGGATCTTCCTGGACCTCGATCGCCGGGTCCAGGCCGGAACCGGCGAGGAGTCCACGACCGAGGTCGCGATCCGGGCCGCGGCCTCGATCGCCGACCGCTCGCTGACCGAGAACCGGGCGGTCGGCTTGACCGCGTTCGGCCATCGGATGTCGGTGCTCCCCGCCGACCGTGGTGGCCGTCAGCACCTCAAGATCATGCAGCTCCTGGCCGCCGTCGACGCGGACGGGAGCTCGACCCTCACCGAGGGGCTCGTCAGCGGCCTGTCCCGGCTTCGACGGGGGATGACCGCAGTGGTCATCACCTCGTCGCTCGACCGGAGCTGGATCCGGCCGCTGACCGGCCTGCGTGGCCGGGGCGTGGCCTGCGTCGTCCTGTCGGTCGACCCGCTCAGCGCCGGGCTGGCGAGCGCCAGCCGGTACCGGGCCGCGGGCCAGGCCGCCGACGAGGGCGCCGATGGTGTCGAGTCGTCGCTCGCGGCGGAGGCTCGGGCCCTCCGCTATGCATTGGCCGAGCACGACCTGCGGGCCTACCGGATCGAGGCGGGGCGCCCCCTCGGCGAGCAGCTGGCGGGGTGAGCCGATGACCGCCACGACGTTCGGGACGGCTCGGCCGGCAGCGGCCGACGAGCGCCCGGTCAAGCTCGCACCGGCCGAGGGCTGGTTGGCGGTCGGGCTCGTCCTCCTGCTCTGCCTCACCCTCGCGTGGTCGATCGACGATGCCGCCTGGGTGATCGGGCCACGCGGCTTGACCGACTTCCTGCCCTGGGCGATCGGACTCGGGGTCGGCTGGGGTGTCCTGAGCGCCAAGATCGGCTGGTCGCGCTGGCTGGCCCACTTGCTCGGTGCCGTCTTCGGCGTCCTGATCGTGTCGATGATCGTCGGCTCGCGACTGCCCGGCGCCGAGGGCGGGCCGGTGGGCTGGTTCCAGGCGACCGCCGCAGCGTCGTCGACGCCTGGCTCGACCTGGCCGTTCGGAATCTCCAGTTCACTACCCAGGTCGGGCACTTCCTGCTCGTCCTGGGCCTGCTCGCGTGGGGGACCGGGCAGTACGCCGGCTATGTCACGTTCCACCATCGGCGTCCGCTCAATGCCGTGATCGTCATCGGGGTCGGGCTCGTCGCGAACATGTCGCTGACGCTGCGCGACCAGCTGCCCTACCTGGTCGTGTACAGCCTGGCCTCGCTGTTCCTGCTGATCCGCTTCCACGCCTACGACGAGAGCGTCCTGTGGATCCGCCATCGGATCGGCGATGCGGCGGCCCTCGGCGGGCTGTACCTCCGCGGCGGGGCGGTCTTCGTCGGCAGCGCGGTCGTGATCGCCCTGATCCTCACCAGCGCCGCGTCGTCCAATCCGCTGGCCCCGATGTGGAAGGGCGTCGACCAGAAGCTGATCGACTTCGGACGCGAGTTCCAGCGGGTCTTCCGGGGCAGCGGCCAGGGGACCCGTCTGAACGCGGTCGACTTCGCGGGCACGGCCCTGATCACCGGATCGTGGACGACCGACAACAGCCCGGTCCTGACGATCCACGTCCCCGATGAAGGGCGCTACTACTGGCGGGCCGTGGCCTACGACCAGTTCGACGGTCGGGCCTGGAGCTGGTCGAAGTCGGCCGAGTCGACGGTCGCCGCCGACCAGCCGCTGCTCGGCGCGATCGGGGAGGATCCGAGGACCCTGGAGGCTCGTCACCCGGTCACGTTCTCGGTCCACGAGCTGGACTTCGACCCGCGCTCGATCTTCTCGCCGGACGTGCCGGTCAGCGTGAACGTCGAGACGCGCCTGGCCACCATCAGTGGCATTCCGACCGGCGCGAACCCGGCCGACAACCCGGCCTACTTCGCCGGGCTCACCGCCGACGGCACCGACTACACGGTCACCGCGAACGTGGCCATCGACTACGAGCTCGATCCCGCGAAGGGCCTTACGGCCAACATGCTGCGGGTCGCTGGCACCGACTACCCGGCCGCGGTCAAGACGCTCTACCTGCCCTACGACCAGTCGCTCGTCGGGCCCGACACCCAGAAGCTCATGGCGGCGATCCTGGCCAAGCATCCCGAGGCGAAGGACTCGCCGTACGACATGGCCCGGGCGATCACCGACTACCTCGTCTACGAGGGCGGGTTCACCTACAACGCCGACGTCCGCGACATCGACTGCGGGCAGCGCCAGATCGTCGAGTGCTTTGCGTTCAGCAAGCAGGCTACTGCGAGTACTACGCCAGCACGATGGCGATCCTCCTGCGGATGAACGGGATCCCGGTCCGGCTGGCCGAGGGGTTCCTGCCGGGAACGCGCGATCGAGCCGGGAACGAGACCATCCTCAAGAGCAACTCGCATGCCTGGGTGGAGGTCTATTTCCCGGGCTACGGCTGGTGGCAGTTCGACCCGACCGGCGGGGTGGTCGCGCACGACGTCCCGCTGCCGCCGGGACCCACGGTCTCGGCCCGCCCGGCGACCCCGCGACCGTCGTTGGCAGCGGACCCGGGTGACCCCAAGCGGAGCATCCGGCCGACGTCGAACACCGGGGCAGCCGGGACGATCGACAGCCGGGGCGGCCTCGGTGGTGGCACGCTGATCGTGATCGGGGTGCTGCTGGCGGTGATCATGGGCGGGCTTGCGTTCATCGCCTGGCAGCGCGGGCCGCGCAGCGCGTCCGAACCCGACGCCGTGTGGCGGAGTGTCGTGGGGCTCGCCCGCCGGCTCGGCTTCGCCCCGCGACCGAGCCAGACGGTCTTCGAGTACACGACGTCGCTCGGCGAAGTCCTTCCGAATGCCCGGCCTGATCTCCAGACCGTCGCCCGGGCGAAGGTCGAGGTCGCCTACGGCCGGGGCAGCCTGGGCGACGATCGCCTGCGCTCGCTGCGCGACGCCCAGCGCCGGCTGCGGGTCGCGCTCCTGGCGCTCATCTTCCGGCGCCGCGAGCGGCGCGAGCGCCGGACGCGCCGGCGCTGACCGGGGCGGCCGCAGCCTAGAGCGAGCCCGTTCGTTCGCGGGCGGCGGCTTCGTCCTCGCTGCGTGTCTCGGCCCGAGCCGTGGACGATGCGCCCGTCTCGGCCTGGAGCGGCCCGAGATGGTCGGTCAGGTTGTGGGCGCGGAGAACGGCCCGGCCGGAGACGAGCTCCACGACGGTGATCCCGGTCAGCCCCCACGGGAACGCCCAGAACCGGTCGAGCGGCAGGCCGAGCAGCGCAAGCAGGGCCACCTTGAAGATCCCGTCGTGACCAACGAGGAGCGCCCACGGCGCATCCGACCCGTGTCCGGCCGGGTAGCCGCCGACGCTCGTCCGGTCGGGACCCTCGCCCGGTGCGGCATCGGCCAACCGGGCGATCGTTTGCCCGAGCGTCGCCCGGACGCGGGCGTCGGCCGCGCTCAGCGTCTCGCCGCCGGGCGCATTGGCCTCGGCCGGGCGGAGTCGCCAGGCCTCGAGCTCGGCCGGGTAGCGGGCGACGACGTCGTCGCGGTGGAGGCCCTCCCACTCGCCCTGGGCGATCTCGAGGAGCCCCGGCTCCGGGCGGAGGTCGGGGACCACGGCCGGGCCGTGGACCCGGGCCAGGGCAACGGCCGCCGCCGCTGCCGTCTCGGCGGCCCGCGCGAGCGGCGAGTGGGCGATGTCGAGCGGGGGACGAGCCGGGACCGGGATCCGCGGCGGTCGATCGGGCCCGGCGAGCCGGCCGCCGGCCAGCTCGGCCTGCCGTCGGCCGAGCTCGGACAGCGGCGTCTCGAGCCGGCCCTGGAAGCGGCCCTCGACGATCGCGGTCGACTCGCCGTGGCGAAGGAGGACGATGCTCGCCGCCAGCTCGTCGGGGATGGTCAGGGCGGGCGGCTCGCTCAGCGTTCACCTCCGAGCCGGATCGTCCAGACGTCCATGACCGCCTCGAACGACCGGATCGCCTGGACGACCTCCGGCGGGACGTCCTCGTCGACCGCCAGGATCATCACTGCGCCGGCCCGCGGCGCCGAGCGGGCGAGATGCATCGCGCTGATGTTGACGTCGGCCTCACCGAGCATGATCCCGATCCGGCCCATGGTCCCGGGTCGATCGTGGTGGCGGGTCACGAGCATCGTCGGGGCCGGGACCATGTCGAGCCAGTAGTCGTCGAGGCGCACGAGGCGCGGCTCGCCGGCAGCGACCGTCCCACCGACCGTCGTGGTCGACCCGTGCGACTCGCCGGAAAGGGTCAGGAGCGAGGCGAACTGGCCGGCCTCGGGGGTCTTGCGTTCGACGACCGTGATCCCGCGGGCCCTGGCCAGGGCGCCGGCGTTGACCAGGTTGACCCGTTCGGTCGTGGCGGTCTCGAGCAGCCCGCGCAGGACTGCCGCGGTGAGCGGCGTGACGTCGAAGCCGGCGAGCTCGCCGGCGACCTCGAGGGTCAGCGTCTTGACCCCGGCCCGGGCGAACTGGGCGAAGAACCGCCCGAGCATCTCGGCCAGCGGCAGGTACGGCGCGATCGCCCGGGCCGTCTCGGGGGTGAGCAGCGGGGCGTTGACGGCATAGCGTGCCGGGCGACCGTCGAGGACGTCGAGGATCTGGGCGGCGACCTCCTCGGCCACGAGGACCTGGGCCTCGGCCGTCGACGCGCCAAGGTGCGGCGTGAGGACCGTGTTAGGAGCCTCGAGCAGCGGCGAGCTCGTCGGCGGCTCGTGCTCGAAGACGTCGATTCCGGCACCGCCGAGCCGGCCTTCACGGAGCGCGGTCGCGACGGCCGCCTCGTCGACGATCCCACCGCGGGCGACGTTGAGCAGGATCGCATCCGGCTTCATCCGGGCCAGCTCCTTCGCCCCGATCAGGCCACGGGTGGCCCGGCCGAGCGGGACGTGGAGGGTGATGACGTCGGATCTCTCGAGGAGGGCCGGCAGCTCGACGAGGTCCACGCCATGATGGGCGGCCTGCTCCTCCGACACGAATGGATCGACGGCGAGGACGGTCATCTCCATTGCCCGCGCCCGGGCCGCGATGGCCTGGCCGATCTTGCCGAGGCCGACGATCCCGAGCGTCCGGCCGCGCAGCTCGACGCCGGTGAACTGGCTCCGCTTCCACTCGCCGCGGCGGATGGACGCGTCGGCTGCGGCGACCCGCCGGGCGACCGCGTAGAGGAGGGCGAGGGTGTGCTCGGCCGCCGCGATCGTGTTGCCGGTCGGGGCGTTGACGACGACGATCCCGGCCCGGGTCGCCGCCTCGAGGTCGACGTTGTCGACACCGACGCCGGCCCGACCGATGACCACGAGCCGTCGCCCGGCACCGATCATGTCGGCGTCGACCTGGACCTGGCTCCGGACGACGAGAGCGTCGTAGTCGGGCAGGATCGCCAGGTATTCGTCTCGACCCAGACCAGGTCGCTCGTCGACCTCGTGCTGCGAGCGGAGGAGATCCACGCCCTCCTGGGCGACGGGTTCGGCGATGAGGATCCTCACGCCTCGACAGGGGCGAGCGCGCCGATCGTTTCGAGCGCAGCCCGCTGGGCGGCCGCGACTGCGGCGCCGGCCTCCACCGGACGGCCGTGCTCGAGCGACGCCTCCTCGATGACCCCGATCGCGTCGAGGATCTCGCCGAGGGTCACCGACCCGAGATGCCCGACCCGGAAGACATGCCCGGCAACCTTGCCCTGGCCGCCGGCGAGGACGACGCCGCGCGCCTTGACCGAGTTGTTGAACGTCTTCCAGTCGAAGCCCTCGGGGACGCGGGCCGCGGTGACCGTCCGCGAGGCGAAACGCTGATCGGCGAACAGCTCGAACCCAAGCGCCTGGAGACCGGCCCGGGTGGCGGCCGCGCACGCCTCGTGCCGGGCGAAGACCCGGGCCGGCGTCTCCCGTTCCATCAGCGCGAGACCCTCGTCGACCTGGAAGACCACCCCGAGCGCCGGCGTCCACGGCGTCTGGCCCTTGGCGTGCGCGTCGCGGTGAGCGTGCAGGTCGAGGTAGAACCGCGGCATCGTCGCCGTCTCCATCGCCGTCCAGGCCCGCTCGGAGGCGGCGACCATCGCCAGGCCAGGTGCGCTCATCCAGGCCTTCTGCGAACCGGTCACGACGATGTCGATGCCCCACGCATCCATCTCGAACGGGACCGCGCCGAGGGCCGACACGCTGTCGACCAGGACGAGGGCGTTGTCGTCGACCTCGCGGATCGCGGCCGACAGGAGCGGGATCGGGTTCATCACCCCGGTTGAGGTTTCGTTGTGGGTCAGCAGGACCGCCTTGTAGCCCGGTGCCGGCTCCTCGGCGAGGGCGGCCCGGACGGCGGCCGGGTCGGCGGCCTCGCCCCACTCGACCGACAGCTTGGTCACGTCGGCGCCGTAGGTCGTCGCGATCTTGGCGAACCGATCGCCGAACGAGCCGATCGACACGGCCAGGACCCGATCGCCCGGCGACAGGACGTTGATCACGGCAGCCTCGAGCCCGCCGGTCCCGGCGCAGGACAGGATCGCCACGTCGCTCGTTGTCCCGAAGTACGGCTTCATCCGGGTCAGAATTCGCTCGAGCATCGCCGCGAACTCCGGCCCGCGGTGATTGATCATCTGGCGGGCGCCGGCTTCCCGGACGCTCGGCGGGAGGGCGGTCGGTCCGGGGATCCGAAGGTTCGGCTCGAAGCGGTTCACGGGTCGGGGTCTCCTGGATGGGCCGGGGGACGACATTGGACGTGCCCCGGATGGTCGCACGCCGGACGGGTTTCGCGCCAATCCGGGACATGAACGGGCGGTCGACCGTTGCCGGCCGACCGCCCGCGGAATTGGAACCCGGTCCGTCGCGCTAGTTGGCGACCCGGAACAGGACCTGCAGGAGACCGGAGTCCGTCCCGGAGCTGACCTTCGCGTCGCACCTGAGCAGCAGCTTGTGGAGGCCGTTGGACAGGGCGCTGGTGTCGATGTTGGTCGTCCCGTTGAACCCCCCGGAGCCTTCGCTGTAGACGTGGGGCAGTTTCATCGGGATGGCGTGGGTGTCCGCGTCGACGTAGGCGGCGTGGTAGGTGGCCGGCGATCCGGATGGGGCACAGGCCCAGCGGACCGGCCAGCTGCCCGACACCGGCGCGGTCGGAGGGATCTGGAAGAGGCGCGCGTTGGTGTAGCCCGTGGGCGCGTACCAGCCGCGAGCCTCCCACCACGGGTTGCGCCGGTAGGCGCTCTGCTGCCCGTGACCGTTCTGGATGTTCGCCTGGAGGCCGGTCGACTGGTACTGCCGCTTGCCGTCCGGGTCGGAGCTCATGTTCGCCGTGAAGCGGAACTCCTGCCATCCGTCATGACCACGGACCGTGGTGTCGACGAGGGCCGGGATGTACCACTCGCCGTAGCCATCCGCGCCCGGGCTCAGACGGACACTTTGGGCGTACCCGTTCGAGTTGCCGCCGGAGTCGGCGATCGCAACCCGGAGCAGGGTGATGACCGCCGGGTTGTCGCGAAGCTGGACGTGCAGGAGGAACGGGACCTTCCCGCTCAACGTGCCACCAGTCGGGAAGCAGACCTCGATGTCGATGCCACGGTACTCGTCGATGCTGACGCCAGTTGGCGTCCACCAGCCGCGACTCTCGAAGTTGACCCGGCCGGGCGGACAGACGAGCGGTCCGGCTCCGGATGCCGGCCGGGATCCGCCTTCGGCGGCGTTCCCGGTCGGAGGTGGCCCGACCTGACCGCCCGCCGGTGCCGAGGTCGGCGCAGTGGCCGGTCCGGAGGCGGGCTTGGCGGGCGGCTTGGGCGTCGGGTTCGACGCCGCCGTCGATGTCGGCTTGGCCGCCGGGGCGGCGTCGAGGGTCAGCACGAGCTTCGGGCCGTTGCCGGTCTCGCGGCTGGCGTAGAGTGCTCCGTTGCCGCTCGCGCCGACGATGGCGAGATCCACCGTCGCGCCAGCCTTCAGCCCGGCGAGTCGGACCGGGACGCTGACCCAGCTTCCGGCCCGACCCGTCGACCCGATGCTGCCGATCGCCTTCGGTGCAAGGAGCGGGGCCTTGAGCCAGGTGACCGACTTCTCGGCCCACGGACCGAGGACCCGGCGAACCGAGCCGCCGTTATCGCTGCGGTTGCGAACGAGCAGCCGGAGCTGGACGGACTTCACGGTTCCCGAGAACTTGGGCAGGGTGAACCTGATCAGCGTCCGCTGGTTGGCGTGGTTCTTCGCCTGCGACCGGAGCCGGACCCCGGCGCCGTAGTTGCGATCGGGGAAGTGCGACAGGATCTGCAAATCGGCGTTGGCGTCAACCGTGATCGATTGGGTCGATGCGACAAGTCCGAGCTCGGTACCCAGGACGAAGGGCAGGATGACGAGCCCAATCAGGCCGAGTCGGACGAGGCGTCCGATCCTTCCCGAAGACCTGGCAGGGGTGGGGGGCAGCTGCCCAGGCGCGGGTTGCGGCATGCGGGGCCTCCTCGCGTGTCGGGCTCGCGGCCCGTCCGTGTCGGGCTCGCGGCCCGTCGTTTCCGTGGAGTCCTTACCGTGACCCTTACAGCCCCCGATGGGGATCACCCGCCCGTACCCAAATGTCGGACGAAAAGGGGCCAGCACTAAGCGGACCGGAGCGGACCCGACCCACCCGCACGGGCCCCAGGGCTGGAGCAGGAGCGGGCCGGGCGGTGCGCGCGGTCACCGCCGGCAGGCGGTCCGCCGTCCAAATTCGGCCGACTCGTCGTCGGCCGCGATCGTCGGTCGGGCCCTTCCGCGGCCGTCGCTCTGGGGAAGGAACCGGCCGCTGTCGCGGGTCAGACCCGAGCGGGTCAGGCTCGAGCGGCCCCGGATCGCGAGGGACGGGCGGCCAGCCGAGACGCACCGCGAAGGGCGACGACGTTGGTCGTCGCCCAATCGCGGAGCCTCGGTCGGCTGACTAGCGGGGGAAGAGCCAGTCGGTGAACCCGGTGTTCTTGCCGGCCCGCGCAGCGCTCGTCGGGTAGCTGGTCCCGTAGACGTGGTTGATGACCCACGTCTGCCAGGTGTCGTCGCCGCCCGGGACCCACTTGGCCCGGTCGAACAGGAAGGCGGCTGCCCGAGCGATCGCCTTGTCCTCCCAGGCGAACGGGTCGTAGCCGGCCCGGTCGAGGATGAGCGCCTGGAGCAGGACGCCCTGCATCCCCTCCCAGGCGTAGCCGGTCGGCGCCGGTGGCCACTGGAAGCCGCCACCGCGGCGCAGGTCGTCGGGAGTCACCCCGTCGATCACGACACCGTTCTTGACGCAGCCCTTCGGGTTGACCCCGACCGGATTGGCCGGATCACACTGCCAGGCCAGGTCGCCGTAGGAGAACCCGGCGTACGACGTTCGGTCGCCGAGATAGCCCTTGAAGACCTGGGCCGTCCGGGCGAGCTCGGCGCTGTCGCCGAGGTACCGGGCGACCGCCGCCCGCGAGGCTCCGGCGTGGGTGCCCCAGTTGTTCGGACGATCCTCGTGGGTCGATTGCAGGGTGCGGCCGTCGAGGTTCTCGGTCAGCAGCTTGCGCAGCCACGGCCGGAAGACCCCAGTGTCGAAGGCCGGATCGTAGTTGTTGAGGTCGATCAGATCGGCCGCGATGACGTAGCCCGAAAGGTTCCGCCCCAGGGCCAGCGTCCGGCCGCCCAATTCGGTGCCGACCGCAGCCTTCAGGTTGCTCAGGACGCCGCTCCGGTAGCTGGCGATCCCGGTCCGCGCGTAGACCAGCCCCTTGGCGAGGACGTGGATGTCGTTGTCCTCGTCCTGGTTCTGGATGTCGGGCGTACCGGCGGCCGCGTCGGCGTAGCTCTTGAGGTTGTTCCAGGCGGTCCCACTCGTGGGAAGCGCAGCCAGCTCAGCGCGCCCGATGAGGATGCCGACCGCCGGCGTCCGGACGCCAGCCGGCGGGGCATTCGTCGCCCCGCTCGTCGGTGCCTTGGTCGGGGCCGAGGTGGGCTTGGACCGTGGCTTCGAGATCCCGGTCGGAGTCGGGGTGCTTGCCGACGGATCGGCGAGGGCCAGCACGAGCTTCGGGCCATTGCCGGTCTCGCGGCTGGCGTAGAGCGCTCCGTTGGCGCTCGCACCGACGATCGCGAGATCGACCTTCTGGCCCGACTTCAGGCCGGACAGCCGGAGCGGGACGTTCAGCCAGGTCCCGGCCCGGCCGGTCGAGCCGATCCGGCCGATCGGCTTCGGGGCCAGCGGCGGCGCCTTGAGCCAGGTGACCGACTTCTCGCTCCACGTCCCCATGACCTGGCGAACCGAGCCGCCGTTGTCGCTCCGATCGCGGATGAGCAGGCGGAGCTGGACCGACTTCACGCCGCCGGTGAACGTCGGCAGGGTGAACCGGACCAGGGTGCGCTGGTTGCCGTGGACCTTGAGCTGGCTCCGCAGCCGGATCCCGTCGCCGTAGTTGCGATCTGGGAACCTGGCCAGGACCTGGGCATCGGCGCTGGCCTCGACGCTGATCGACTTGGTCGACGCGACGAGCCCGAGCTGGTTGCCCAGGATGAACGGCACGATGGCCAGTCCGATCAGCCCGAGCCGGATAAAGCGCCCGATCGTTCCGAGCGGCTTGGACGGGGTGGCGGGCAGCTGCCCGGACGCGGGTTGCGGCATGCGTGGCCTCCTCGCGTGTCGGGCGCTTCGGCCCGGTCATTCGGTGGAGTCCTTACCGTGATCCTTGCGGCCCGCCTGGGGGATCACCCGCCCGTACCCAACCGTCGGACGAAAAGGGGCCAGCACTAACCGGCCCGGAACGAACCCCACCGCCCCGCACGGGCCCCGCCGTCGAGACGAGCTTGCCTTGGGGGGCGGTGCTCGCTGTCACCGCCCGGTCGCCGTCAACCGGCGTCGGCGTCGCGCTTCTCGGTCTCGGCGAGCGTGCGCCGGTTCTCCTCGCGGGTGCGCATGATCGAGCCGCCGGCCTTCAGCTCGGCGAAGGGCTAGCCGGCGGTACGGATGAGCTTCTTGTTCACGAACTCATCGGCCGCCAGCAGACCCAACTCACGGGCCGTACCGCTGCTCTTGACGCCGCCGAACGGCAGTTCGGGACTGTCGGCCAGCACCAGATTGATGTAGACCATGCCCGCCTCGATCCGATCGGCGACCCGGGCCGCCTGCTCCGGATCGTCGCTGAACACGTACGAACCCAGCCCAAAGCTGGTGTCATTGGCCAGCGTGACCGCTGCGTCCTCGTCGGCCACCCGGTAGACGACTCCGACTGGTCCGAAGAACTCCTCCCGATAGGCCTCCATTTCGGGCGTCACGCCGGTCAGCACGGTCGGCGGATAGTACGCACCGTCCCGGGAGCCGCCGGTGGCGACGGTCGCGCCCTGCGCCACCGCCCGATCGACCTGGTCCTGCAACCGGGTCGCCGCGGCCACCGACGACAGCGGCCCGAGCACCGTCTCCTCGACCAGCGGGTCACCGACCGGCGCCGCGGCCATCGCTGCGGTGAACTTGGTCAGGAACGCCTCGTACAACCCGTCCACCACGATGAATCGCTTGGCGCCATTGCACGACTGGCCGGTGTTGTCCAGCCGCGCCGCGGTCGCCGCCGCCACCACCGCATCAAGATCATCGGTGGCCAGCACCAGGAACGGATCCGAGCCGCCGAGCTCCAGGGCCACCTTCTTCAGGTGCCGCCCGGCCATCTCGGCGACCGCCGCCCCGGCCCGCTGCGAGCCGGTCACCGATACGCCTTGGATCCGCGGGTCGGCGATGATCGTCGCGGCCTGCTCGCTGCTGACATAGACGTTGAGGTAGGCGCCCTCCGGCAGCCCGGCGTCGCGATAGATCGCCTCGATGGCCGCGGCCGACTCCGGGCACTGGGACGCGTGCTTCAAGACGATCGCATTGCCGAGGACCAGGTTCGGCGCCGCGAACCTGGCCACCTGGTAGTAGGGGAAGTTCCAGGGCATGATCCCGAGAAGTACACCCAGCGGGCTGCGCCGGATCACGGCGGTGCCCTCGCCAAGGATGGTGAGCGGCTGATCGGCGGTGATCACGTTCCGCCTGATCCGCGTAGTACTCGGTGATGTCGGCGGCGAAGTCGACCTCGCCGAGCGCACCAGCCTTCACCTTGCCCATCTCCCGGACGATGATGGCGGCCAGTTCCTCCCGACGTTCCCGATGCAGCTCGGCCGCCCGGCGGACCATCCCGGCCCGCTCGGCGACCGGGAGCTTCCGCCAGGTCTCGAACCCCGCCTCGGCCGTAGCGAGTGCCTGCTCGACCTGGGCATCGGTGAAGCTGTCGTAGCGGGCCACGGTCTCCCCGGTGGCCGGGTTCACGACGGCGTACTCGTTCATGATGCTCCCCTTCGTTGAGCCCAGCGGCCGGGCGCGACGCTAGCTATCGAATGGCGCCGACGCGATCTCCTCGAGCATGCCCGTGGCGACCATCCCCGCTGCCGGGCAGGTCGGCTTGCGCGACGCCTGGTCGACGACGCGCGCGGTGAACTCCCGCTTGAAATCGACCCTGGGATACGCGGCAAGCACTCCGGGCATGATCGCCGGTCGAACGTCGGCGAAGCGGTGGCCGGTAACGTCGGTGCCGGCCGAGTCCCAGAGCAGCACCATCTCGGACGCGGGATCGGGCGGCAGGGTCTCGAGATTGTGCAGCGCGATCGCGTCGTAGATCACTCGGGCGCGCGCCTCCGGTTCCCCGGTCTCGCCCACGAGCCGCACGGCCGCGATCGCGCCGTCGACCTCGTAGCAGCCGCCGAGGTCGTACGCCGGAACCAGGCCGATGTCGTGGAGCATCGCGGACACGTACAGGATCTCGGGATCGAACTGCAGCCGGTCGTGCCGTGCCAGCTCGACGGCCCAGGCATAGACCCGGACCGAGTGGTTCACGAGGAAGGGTGCGGCAACGTCCGCGATGAGCTCGCGGGCTCGCCGCGCGAGCGCAGAATCCGGAACCGGCATGCCGAGCCGGGTGAGCGCCTCGTCCATGATCTGGTCCATCGATTGTAGAACTGCGCCATCCTCACGGCGTACGCGACGAGCTGATCACCGCCGCGCTCAACCGGCGTCGGCGTCGCGCTTCTCGGTCTCGGCGAGCTTGCGCCGGTTCTCCTCGCGGGTGCGCATGATCGAGCCGCCGGCCTTCATCGCGTCGACCGCCGGTCCGGGGATGGACTCGCGCTCGGGCTTGCCGTGCCGGCGGCTCGCCTCCCGGGCCTCGTCGCGACCGGTCATCCGGGCCGAGATGGTCGTCTCGTAGCCCTGGTCGTTGGGCAGGTAGTAGCGCCGCTCGACGAGCGCATCGGGCAGGTACTGCTGTGCGATGTCCGAGCCGTCGAAGTCCGGCGGGTAGCGATAGCCCACCCCGTAGCCGTATTGCTTGAGGCCGCGATGGCCGGCGTTCCGGAGGTGCATCGGGACGGGCAGAGCACCCGACGCCTCGACGTCGGCCACGGCCGCCCAGTAGGCGGCCCCGGACCGATTCGACTTCGGGGCCGTGGCGATGTAGGTCGTCGCCTGGGCCAGCGCGTACTGGGCCTCGGGCAGGCCGATGTGATCGAGCGCCTGGGCCGCCGCGACCGCGACCTGGAGGGCGCGCGGGATCGGCGTTGCCGACGTCCTCCGAGGCCGAGATGATCAGGCGCCGGACGATGAACCGCGGGTCCTCGCCGGCGGCGATCATCGTGGCCAGCCAGTAGAGAGCGCCATCCGGGTCGTTGCCGCGAAGGCTCTTGATGAACGCCGAGGCGGTGTCGTAGTGGCCGTCGCCGGCCCGGTCGTAGGCGAGGATCTTCTGCTGGGCTGCCGCCTCGACATCGGCCAGCCGGGGCGAGACCCGGCCCGTCGGCGTCGCGGACCCCCTCGGCCTCGGCGAGCGCGACCGCGCCCTCGAGCACGTTGAGCGCCTGGCGGGCGTCGCCGCCCGGCCAGCCCGACGAGATGGCCGAACGGCTCTTCGCTCGACCGCCACGCCGCCGGTCGGACCGAGCTCGCCGGCCAGTCCGCGCTCCTCGTCGGCGATCGCCCGCCGCACGACCGTGCTGACGTCGTCGTCGGTCAGCGGCTCGAGCCGCCAGACCCGCATCCGCGACAGGAGCGCGCCGTTGACCTCGAAGTAGGGGTTCTCGGTCGTGGCCCCGATCAGGGTGACCGTGCCGTCCTCGACGTGGGGCAGGAGGGCGTCCTGCTGGGCCTTGTTGAAGCGATGGATCTCGTCGATGAACAGGATCGTCCGCCCGCCGTCGAGGGTCAGCCGCTCGCGTGCGCGCGGCGATGGCCGCCCGGATGTCGGCGACGCCGCTCATCACCGCCGAGAGCGTGACGAACCGGGCGTCGACCGCATCGGCGAGGAGCCGGGCGAGGCTCGTCTTGCCGGTTCCCGGCGGACCCCACAGGAGGAGCGACGCGAGGTGGCCGCGCTCGACCGACCGGCGCAGCGGCCCGCGCTCGCCCACGAGGTGGTCCTGGCCGACGAACTCCTCGAGGCTCCTCGGCCGCATCCGGGCCGCGAGCGGCTGTCGCCCCGGCGGCGGCTGGAACAGGACGACCTGGTCGGGCGGAGGCTTGCGACTCGGCACCGAGCCAGTCTAGGTCAGGCGACGCTCGTGCTGGGCGTCCAGCCATGAGCGACCGACCGGCCGTCGCCCGGCAACGGCGGGTCGACAGCGGTCTCGATCCCGCGGACGAACGTCGCCACGAGGCGCGGGTCGAGCTGGGTGCCGGCGGCCGCCCGAAGGCGGCTGAGCGCCTCGCTCACCGGCAGCGCCTTGCGGTAGGGCCGGGTCGTGGTCATCGCGAGAACGCGTCCGCGACCGGCGAGCACCCGGGCGATGAGCGGGATCTCCTCGCCGGCCAGCCCGTCGAGGTAGCCGCTGCCGTCCCAGCGCTCGTGGTGGTGGCGGACGCCGGCCCGGATCGCCTCGACGTTCGGCAGGTCGCGGACGATCGCGTCCCCGAGCCAGACGTGCTGCTTGACGATCGCGTACTCGTCGGTCGTCAGCGGCGCCGGCTTGCGCAGGATCGTGTCCGGGATGCCGATCTTGCCGACGTCGTGGAGGAGTCCCGCCAGCTCGATCGAGCGACGCTCCTCGGGGGCGAGCCCAAGGAGGTCGGCCAGGAACACGGCGTACCGGGCGACGTCCTCGGAATGCTGCTTCGTGTAGCGGTCCTTCGTATCGACGGCAGCGACGAGACCGGTCAGGACCTCGAAGCTCGAGCGCTGGGCGACGGCCAGATCGTCCGACGTGATGTCCGCCACCCGGATCGCGTTCCCGCCGCTGGCCTTGGCCTCGGTCAGGGCCCGGGCGGCCACCGCCAGCAGCTCGGTGGCGGCCTCGCCGTTCGCCGGCGCGTAGCAGACGCCGACGCTGACGGTGATCGGCAGCCGCTCGGACCCGTGGAACTGGAGGCTCAGCTCGGCGAGCCGGGCTCGCAGCCGATCGATCGCGGGCTCGAGGTCGTGGACGCACTCCGGTGGGGCGATGACGATGAACTCGTCCGGGCCATAGCGCCCCGCCGTGGTCGCCAGGGACAGCTCCTCGCGCAGGACGCGGGCGACGTGGCGAGCGCGCGGTCGCCGCCGTCGTGGCCGTAGGTCTCGTTGACGAGCCGGAAGTTGTCGACGTCGAGCAGGGCGACCCCCACGGGGGCGCGCGAGAGCCGTGCGCTCTCGAGGAGCGTCGTCAGCTCGGCCACGGCCGTCCCGTGGTTGAGGAGGCCGGTCAGCGCGTCACGCCGGCCGGCTTCGAGAAGCGCTGCGGTCTGTCGGGCGAGCCGGGCCTGAGCGGTGCGGAAGATGAGGTAGAGGAGCACGGCCAGGACCGCCGAAGCGGTCAGGGTGACGAGGAGGACGGCCGATCGCGTATCGCTGACTGCGGCCAGGATCGGGGCCGCGTCCCGGTAGATCTCGAAGACGGCCGGCACGGTTCCGTCGAGCTTGACCGGGATGTACTCCTCGAGCACCTTGGTCCCGGGCGGGAGCTCGGACGTCGCGGCTTCGCCGTTGCTCGCATCCTCGATCGTCTCGGCGACCGACTCGCCGTCAACCGCTTCCTCGATCTCCTCATCGGCGCCGAGGAACGTGCCGCGCAGCTCGGACCGTTCGCTGTAGAGCACGGTCCCATCGGGCGCCCAGAGCTTGACGTGGACGATCCCCGGGGAATCCCCGCCATCCGACGAGCGGTCGATGACGTTGGCGATCTGAGCCTCGATCTCGCCGACCCGGGCCGGCGACACGCCGGTTGTCCGGAGATCCGCCGGCTGGAGTCGAGTGCTCGCCACGAACGACTGGACGAGCGACCGGTCGGAGTTGACCGAGGTCTGGATCGCCGCCTCGGTCAGGTTGTCGGTGACGACCCAGACGAGCACGAACGCGGTCAGCCCGACGAGGGCGAGGCTGGCCCCGAACACGAGCAGGAGCAGGGTCGATCGACGATGGACTGGCTCGCTGTCGCTGATGGCCAAGACGACGACGCACTCCGGGACGGGCTGATCCGGAGGGTGACCGTAGAAGGAGGCCAGGGACCTGTCGATAGGCCGTTCGGGGGATGCGCCGAGCAGCCTCCCGGCGGCCGGCGGCTATGCCTGATCGGCCGACGGCCGATCAGATGTGGATGATTCCGAAGACCTCGATGAGGAGGAACAAGGCGATCAGGATCGCGAACAGTCCACCACCGACGATCGCGATCCGGCGCACGTCCGCCGCGACGTAGGCGTACTCCTGGGCGGCCAATTCCTCGAAGACGGCCGATGACGTCCGGGTCCGCCCGCGGGCGGCGGGCGCCGGGCGGGCGACCGATCCGGTCTCCGCGATCGAGGCGTCGTCGTCGTAGGCCTGGTCGACCGGCTCGAGCGACGGCGGCTGGCTGGCGACCGCTCCCGTCGCGGGGCGCGTCTGGGGCCGGCTGCCGGAGCGCTGGGTCGAACGGCGCTGACCGGGACGGCCGCTGGCGCCGCGAGCACGCTTGGCCATGAGTCGGGTGGTCCTCCGCGGGTCCGGGTGCGGGCCCCGTGAGGTCAGGGGAACCGCCGGCGCGAAGGATAGCACCGGACCGGTGGGTCGCCGCGGCGGACCACCCTGCTAGACTCGTGGACCCGAACGGAGGCCGATCCCGACGTGACCGCGTTCATCCAGGACAATCTCGGTCCGATCGTCGGGCTCCTCGTCGTGCTCCTGGTGGTGGCCCTGGCGGCGGCCGCCCTCGCCTGGCGCCGGGCGGCCGAGATCGATCGTCGCCTCCAGGCCCTGACCCGGGGCGACGACGGCCGGAGCCTCCAGGCGGTTCTCGAGTCGCATCTCGGGCGGGTCGACGAGATCGCCGCGGCGGTCGACAGACTGGCCGGACGAACCAGGGCCCTCGAGGTCAGTGGCCGAAAAGCGTTCCAGCGGATCGGACTCGTCCGGTTCAATCCGTTCGAGGACACCGGCAGCAACCAGAGCTTCGCCCTCGCGCTGCTCGACGCCGACGACGACGGCGTGGTGGTCAGCAGCCTGCACGCCCGCGGCGGGACGAGGATCTACGCCAAGGCCGTCGCGGCGGGCCGGCCGGAAGCGACCCTGTCGGACGAGGAGACCCAGGCGCTCAGCCTCGCCCGCGGCGCCGCGGCCGGGCGGGTCGCCCTGGCCGACCGGGCCGCCGCGGGGGTCGGCGGGCGCTGACCAGGCAGCCGTGACGGGCGAGCTGTCACGACGGCGCGCCATGCTCGGGTCATGCCCCCTCCCGCTCCGGCCGTCGACCGGTCGCCGTCCGTGCGCAGCTCGGTGATCAGGACCGGTGGTCGCCGGCGCGGCCGGCCGCTGGAGCAGATCCCGGTCTGGACCGAGCCGATCGGCGACCGCTCGAACCCGTCCGACCCTGCACCCTCCGGCCTGGACGCGCTGCTCGCCGGTCTCAACGGAGACCAGCTCCGGGCCGTGACCCACGGCGACGGTCCGCTCCTGATCGTGGCCGGTGCGGGAACCGGCAAGACCCAGGTCGTGACCAGGCGGATCGCCTGGCTCATCGCCACCCACCGCGCCCGGCCGTCGGAGATCCTCGCCCTGACCTTCACCGACAAGGCCGCGGCCGAGATGCAAACCCGGGTCGACCAGCTCGTCCCGTACGGCTACACCGACACCGCGATCGCGACGTTCCACGCCTTCGGGGACCGGCTGATCCGGGACTACGCGATGGAGCTCGGCATCGCGCCGGACGTCAGGGTCCTGTCGCGGCCCGAGGTCGTGATCTTCCTGCGCGAGCGGCTGTTCGACTTCGAGCTCGAGCGGTATCGGCCGCTCGGTGATCCGACCCGCTTCCTCGGCGCCCTGGCCGGCCACTTCAGCCGGCTCAAGGACGAGGACATCGATCCGGCCACGTATCTCGCCGAGGCCGACCGCGAAGTCGGGACGGCTGCCCTCCTCGTCGAGCTCGCTGACGAAGCCGGTGCCGGTGACGACACCCGTGACGCCGCCGCCGCCGCGGTCGAGGCGGCCGGTCGTCAGCTCGAGCTCGCCCGCGCCTACGCGCGCTACCAGGCGCTGCTGACCGCGGCCGGCTTCATCGACTTCGGCGACCAGGTCGCCCTCGCGCTGCGGCTGCTGCGCGAGTCGGCCGCCGCCCGGAGCGAGGTCAGGAGCCGCTTCCGGTATGTCCTCGTCGACGAATTCCAGGACACCAATCGGGCCCAGGCGGAGCTCGTCGAGCTGATCGCCGCGCCGGCCCGGAACCTGACCGTCGTCGGCGACGACGACCAGTCGATCTACCGATTCCGCGGGGCGGCGATGACGAACATCGTCGAGTTCCGCGAGCGACCGGGCCGGCCCCGGCTGATCGTCTTGAAGCGGAACTACCGGTCGCGACCCGGGATCCTCGAGGCGAGCCACCGGCTGATCCGGTTCAACGATCCGGACCGGCTCGAGATGCAGGCCGGGATCGACAAGCGGCTCCGAGCGCAGCGGCCCGAGCCGCCGGCCGGCCGGCGCCCCGCGGCCGTGCGTCACGAGGCGTTCGCGACCGGGGCCGAGGAGGCCGACTGGGTTGCCCGGGAGATCGCCGGCCGGGTTGCCCGCGGTGCCGCTCCGCGCGATCACGCGATCCTCATTCGCTCGAACGCCGAGGCGGACCAGGTCCTGCGCAGCCTCAACCTGGCTGGGGTCCCGTGGCGGTTCTCCGGGTCGTCCGGCCTCTACGCGCGGCCCGAGGTCCGCCTCCTCCTGTCGTTCCTGCGGGCGGTCGCCGACCTCGGCTCGAGCGTCGACGTCTACGCTCTCGCCGCCTCCGACGTGTACCGGATCGGGGGCGAGGACCTCACCGACATCGTGGCCTCGGCGCGGCGGCGCAACCGGACCGTCTGGGAGGTCCTCGACGAGGTCGACCGCCAGCCCGGCCTCCTGCGCCTGGCGCCGGCCACCAGGACCGCGGTCGCCCGGTTCGTCGCCGACCTGCGTCGCTACTCGGTGCTCGCCCATGAGCGGCCGGCGGGCGAGGTCCTCTATGCGTTCCTCAAGGACTCCGGCCTGCTCGCTCGGTATGCCGTGGCGGGGGCCGCAGCCGAGGAAGCGCTCCTGAACGTCGCCCGGTTCTTCGACATCGTTCGGGCCCAATCGGCGCTCCTGGCCGACGACCGCTGCTCGATGCTGGCCGGCCATCTCCAGACCCTGATCGAAGCCGGCGACGATCCACCGACGGCGGAGCTCGACGGCGGGGCCGACGCGGTCGCGGTGCTGACCGTCCACAAGGCGAAGGGCCTCGAGTTCCCCTCGGTGTTCATGGTCGGCCTGGTCGACGGTCGGTTCCCGGCCGCCGGCCGGCGGGACCCGCTGGCGATCCCGGCGACGCTCCTGTCCGGAGGTGGACTGGAGGGCGACGTCCACCTGCGCGAGGAACGGCGCCTGTTCTATGTCGGGATGACCAGGGCGCGGGACGAGCTGATCCTGAGCCACGCGGCCGACTACGGCGGCCGTCGCGCCCGGCGGGTGTCGCCGTTCGTCCTCGAGTCGCTCGACCTGCCGGACATCGATGCGGCGAACCCGGCCGGGAGCCGCCGGCCGGCCGAGCGGTTGGCGGGGTTCGCCTCGCCCGTCGCCCCCGCCGAACCCGTCAGTCGACCGACCGGCGAGCCACTCTCCTTGAGCTTCGGCCAGGTCGACGACTACCTGACCTGCCCCCTGCGTTACAAGTACGGGCATGTCGTCCGGGTTCCGGTGGCGCCGCATCACGCGCTCGTCTACGGGTCCGCGCTGCATCGAGCCGTCCAGGAGTTCCACCGGCGCCAGGCTCGCGGCGAGATCATGACCGAGGCCCAGCTCGAGGCGGCCTTCGAGGGCGCCTGGACGAGCGAGGGGTTCCTGACCCGGGAGCACGAGGAGGCGAGGCTGGCCGCCGGCCGAGCCGCGCTGCGCCGGTTCCGGGCGGAGCAGCTCCTGCCCGGGAGCGTCGTGCCGACCTACGTCGAGCGGGACTTCTCGTTCACGCTCGGGGGCGATCGCATGCGCGGCCGCTGGGACCGCGTGGACGTCGAGCCTCTCGAAGCGGAAGCTGACGCAGTCGGCCCCCGGTCGCCGGCCGAGCCGACCTCGCTCGGCCCGTCGTCGGCCGATGTCGTCGAACCGACCCTGCCTCTCCTGCCGCGCGAGCGGGTGACGATCACCGACTACAAGTCGAGCGATGTCCGCGACCCGGCCAAGGCCCGCCAACGTGCGCGCGACTCCCTTCAGCTGACGATCTACGCGATGGGTTACGAAGCGATGACCGGTCGGCTGCCGGACGCGGTCCAGCTCCACTACCTCGAGACCGGGGTCGTCGGCCGGTCCACCGTCGACGCGAAGAGGCTGGCCAGGGGACGTGAGCAGATCGAGCGCGCCGCAGCCGGGATCCGGGGTCGCGCCTTCGAGCCGACCCCGGGGGTCCTGGCCTGCACCTACTGCCCCTACCGCGACATCTGCCCGGCGAGCGCGGTCCGGTGAGGTCAGACCCGCCGAGCTCCGGCGACTGGAGGGGCGCCCCGATCCGGGCGATCAGCCTCGACTTCGGGAACACCCTCGTTCCGATGGGTCGCGACGACCTGCGGACTGTCGTCCGCCTCATGACGAGCGAGGTCGTCCGCCGATCGGGACCGTTCGACGAGCTGGCGTTCGGACAGGCCTGGGCGGAGGAGCGAGATCGACAGTTCGCCGAGGAGGTGCCCCGGCTGCGCGAGGTCGACCTCGAGCAGCGCATCGTGCGCGTCCTTGCCCGGATGCGCGGGATGGAGCCGCCGAGTCGAGCGACCCCCTGGGACGACGACGCGGCGGCCCGGTTGAGCGCGCCGGACGAGGTCGAAGCGGCACTGGCCGACTACAGCCGCGCCTTCGTCGCGACGATCCCGCCACCGGCCGACATCCGGCCGCTCCTCGAGCGGTTGACGGCCCGGTTCACGCTCGGGATCTGCTCGAACTGGCCGCTCGCAGCGACGATCGACCAGTTCGTCGACAACGCCGGCTGGCGTCCGTCGCTCCGGGCGGTCGTCGTCTCGCAGCGGGTCGGCGCGATCAAGCCCGACCCGCGCATGTTCGCGGCGGCCGAGCTGGCCCTCGACACGCCCGGCGAATCGATCCTCCACGTCGGCGACGACTGGCTCGCCGACATCGTCGGAGCCAAGCGAGCCGGCTGGCGAGCCGCCTATCTCTACGGCCGACCAGCGGACTCGCCGCTGCCCGGCAGCCAGCGCACGAACGAAGTCGAGCCGGACCTGGTCCTCGACCGGCTGGCCGACCTGGAACCCGGGCTGGCGGCGTTCGAGGTCGCCGCCGCCCCCTGAGCGGCCAACGGCCACGACGAGGATGACCGGCGGCTAGACTCCAGCCCGATGGACCCCCGTGACCGGATGACGAATCTCGCCGTGTTCGGCCTGGCCGCCGTCGCCTGGGTCCTGGTCGGGATCGTCGTGACGACTCGCGACCCGCGGGCCAATTCGGCCGCCGGCCTGCTCGGCGCGGCGCTGATCGGGATCGCCATCGGGTTGACCTGCATCCCGTTGTTCTGGCTCGTCGTCTTTGGCCGTCACGGTCGGATCGCCTATCGTGGGGACTGGATCCGGGCGGTTCGCCGCGGCGCATGGGTGGCGGTCGTCGTCGCCGTGTTCGTGGTCCTTCGCCTCCAGGGCGCATTCAGCCTGCCGATCGCCCTCTTCGTGTTCGTCATCGTCGCCGTCGCCGAAGCCACCCTGTCCGCCGAGCGCTGAAGCTCGCCGCAGCACCGAAGGAGCATCCGTTGACCGTCGAGTCCTTCGCCCTCCTCGCCAGCGAGCCCGCGGAGCCGTTCGCCGCCGGCAAGCGTCGGATCGCAGCGGCCGTCGAGGCCAACCGGGCCGAGATCCTCGAACTGTCCCATCGGATCCATGCCAACCCGGAGCCCGCCTTCGAGGAGCGCCAGGCCGCGGCCTGGGTCGCCGAGGCCGTCGCCCGGCATGGGTACACCGTCGACCATCCCGCCGGCAGCCTGGCGACCGCCGTCCGGGGGATCCTCCGGGGCGGCCAGGCCGGCACCGGGCCACGAGTCGGGATCCTGGCCGAATACGACGCGCTGCCCGGACTCGGGCATGGCTGTGGGCACAACTCTATGGCGGCATCCGGGGTGGGCGCGGCGATCGCCCTGGCGGCGGTCGCGTCGGAGGTCACCGGTGAGATCGTGTTCCTCGGGACCCCGGCGGAGGAGCGCGGGTCGGGGAAGGGGATCATGATCCGCGACGGCCTGTTCGGGGGCCTCGATGCGGCGCTCCTCTACCACCCGTCCGACGTGACCTATGTCGAGTGCCGGCTCCTGGCGAGCGAGGACATCTACGTGACGTTCCACGGCCGCCAGGCCCATGCCGCGTCGGAGCCTTGGATGGGCCGGAACGCGCTCGACGCGCTGATCCTGCTCTTCTCCTCGGTCGGCCTGTGGCGCCAGCAGCTCCGGCCCGACGTTCGCGTCCACGGGATCGTCCAGGAGGGCGGCACGGCCGCCAACATCATCCCGAGCCGCTCGAAGGCCTGGTTCATGGTCCGCTCGCCACGCCAGGACGAATACCTCGAGATGCGCGACCGGTTCCGCGAGATGTGCGAGGCCGCGGCGACCTCAACGGGCTGCGCCGTCGAGATCGAGTTCGACGGGGGCGCGTCGACCATGAACCACAACCGGACGCTGGGCGACCGGTTCGCGGCGAACATGGAGGCGTACGGCGTCCAGGACCACCCGCCGTCCGACAATCTCGGCAGCAGCGACATGGGCAACGTCAGCCAGGTCCTCCCGACGATCCATCCGTCGATCGCGATCTGCGCGGCGGGCGTGCCCGGCCACTCGATCGAGTTCCGCGAGGCAGCGGTCTCGCCGCTCGGTGACGAGGTCACCCTGCTCGCTGCCACGGTCGTCGCCCAGACCGCCTACGAGCTGTTCGCCGACCCGGGCCTCGTCGAGGCGGCCTGGGCCGAGTTCCGCGGCAAGGGCTGACGGGCGGGCCGAAGCCGACCTCGACCCACCTTGGTGAAACGCGGGGCGTATCATCGCCCCCGGCGCGCCCCGCTGGACGCTGGATGCGAACCGGCGGCGCCCCCAGAGACGGATCGCTTCCGACCGGACGCCCTGAACCTCGCGCGGCGCCGGCCCCGTCTCCCGGAGGACCTCGATGTCCGAGCGCCACGACCCGGTCGGCCAGCCCGATTTCGCCGCCCTGAACGGCTGGGACCGCGAGTACGAGGTCTTCAGCGACTTCGACCTGCCGCCCTACGTCGGTCCGTCGACGTTCATGAAGCTGCCCTGGATCACCGATCCCGCCGAGCTCCGCCGTCGACGGACGGACGTGGCGATCGTCGGCGCGCCGTTCGACGACGCGGTGAGCCACCGGCCCGGGGCCCGGTTCGGTCCGCGGGCGATCCGCGAGGCGCAGTACACGTCCGGGTCGATCCACTCGCTCCAGCTCCGGATCGAGCCGTTCGAGGTGCTCGACGTCGTGGATGCCGGCGACGCGAACATCGTGCCGGCCTGGATCGACCGGGCCCATGCGCTGATCTACCGGAAGGTTCGCGAGGTCGCCGAGACCGGGGCGATCCCGATCGTCCTGGGGGGCGACCACTCCATCACCTGGCCGTCGGCGACGGCCGTCGCCGAGGTCCGCCGGCCGGGCACCATCGGGATCGTCCACTTCGATGCCCATGCCGACACCGCCAACGAGGACTGGGGGGTCCTGGCCGGCCACGGCACGCCCATGCGCCGGCTCATCGAGTCGGGGGCCGTCGACGGCCGGAACTTCGTCCAGGTCGGACTGCGTGGCTACTGGCCGCCGGTGGACGTCTTCGAATGGATGCAGGCCCACGGGCTGCGCTACCACTTCATGACCGAGATCGAGGAGCGTGGCGCCGAGGCGGTGATCGCCGATGCGATCGCCGAGGCGCTCGACGGCCCCGACTCGATCTACCTCAGCCTCGATATCGACGTGATCGATCCGGGCCTGGCGCCCGGGACCGGGACTCCGGAGCCGGGCGGCATGCTCACCCGCGAGGTCCTCCGGGGGATCCGCCAGATCGTCGGCGCGGTCGACCTGTGCGGGATGGACATCGTCGAGGTGTCGCCGCCGTACGACCACGCCGAGACGACCGCGATGGCCGCCAACCGGGCCGCTCTCGAGGCGATCAGCGCGCTGGCGATCAAGAAGCAGGCCGGCCGAACGGTCCGCCACGAGCGCTGACGGACCTCCCGCTGCCGGGCGCGCTCGCCCGACCACGATTGCCGGCCCGGCGCGTAGGATCGAGGCGATGACGAGCCGCCGGACGCGACCGCCAGGGCCCTCGCCCGGCTCTACGACGTCGACCTGCTCGAGGACCCAGGCGACCTCGACCTCTATCTCGCGGTCGCCAGCCGCTCCGGCGGGCCGATCCTCGAGCTCGCGGTCGGATCCGGCCGGCTGGCCGTGCCGCTGGCCGAGGCCGGCTGGTCGGTGACCGGCGTCGACCGTGACCCGGCGATGCTCGCCCGTGCCCGGGACCGGGCGGCCGCCGCCGGACCCGACTGCGCGGCGCGCCTGGAGCTCGTCGAAGCCGACATCGCGGCGCTCGACCTCGGCCGCCCATTCGGCCTCGGGTTCATCGCCCTGAACACGCTTCTCCTCCTCGGCGATCGCGAGCAGCAGGCGGCCGCCATGCGGAGCCTTGCCGGCCAGCTCGCGCCTGGTGGCCTGGCCGTCGTCGACGTCTGGCTGCCCGACGCCGACGACCTGGCTCGCTACGACGGCCGGCTGTTCCTCGAGTACGTTCGGACCGATCCCGAGACGGGCCGGACGATCGTCAAGACCGGCGCCGCGCTCCACGACGCCGCAACCCAGACCGTGACCCTGACCTCGATCTTCGACGAGGCTGGGCAGGGTGAGCCGCCGACCCGCTGGACCCGCCGCGACCTGATCCGGCTCGTGGGCGCCGATGAGCTCCGCGTATTCGCCGAGGCGGCTGGCCTCTCGGTCGAGCTCATCGCCGCTGGCTACGACCTCGAGCCGCTCGGGCCCGGCGCCAGCCGCGCGGTGCTCGTCGCGATCCGGCCGTGAGCGGGACAGCGTTCGACCCGAGCCGCCTCGGCGGCCCGACCGTCGTCGTCGTCAACCCGCTGGCGTCGCGCCTGCGGAGCCCCAGGCGAGCGGCCCGGATCGTGGCCGAGACCGAGGCCTGGGCGAGCGCCGCCACCGGTCAGCCGGCGCTCGTCGTTCGGGTCGACGACCGGGCGACGATCGATGCGGCGGGGGCGGACGCGATCCGAGCAGGGGCTGCCCTGGTCGTGGCGCTCGGCGGGGACGGAACCGTCGCGGCCCTCACGGCGGACCTGGCCGGGACCGGGATTCCCCTCGCGATCGTCCCGTGCGGAACGGGCAACGTCCTGGCCGCGGCGCTCCGGATCCCCAACGACCCGAGCAGGGCGATCCGCGGACTCGCCGCCGGCGTCCGCCGATCGATCGACCTCGGCGCTGCATCGCTCCCCGGCAGTCCGGGCGGGCCGCCGGTCACGCGGCTGTTCGCCGTGGCAGCGGGCGTCGGCTGGGACGCCCGGGTGATGGCGGCGACCGGCGGTCCGAACAAGCAGCGCCTCGGGCGGCTGGCTTACTGGGTCGCGGCGTTCGGCCTGCTCGGCGAGATGAGGCCGGTGCCGTACGTCATCGAGATCGACGGCAGGCGTCTCGAGCTCGACGCGACCGTGGCGCTCGTCGCCAACGCTGGCGAGCTCGTCCCGGGTCTCGTCCGACCGCGGTTGCCGATCGTTCCCGATGACGGCCTGCTCGACCTGCTCGTCCTGCGTGTCCGAAGCGTCAGTGGCGGCGTCCGCGGGGCGCTCGAGCTGCTCAACCGGACCGAGCTCGGCGGCAGCCCGTCAGGGGAGGCCTTCCGGGCCCGCGGCGAGCGGATCCGGATCGCTCCGCTGCCCGACCAGCCGCGCCAGGTCGACGGCGACGACCTCGGCAGCGGGCCGCTCGAGGCACGCGTCCGGGCGGCCGCGCTCGACGTCATCGTCCCGCCGGTCGACCCATGACCTCCGGGTACGAGTCGACCCGCGACGTGGGCTTGGTATAGTCCGCCCGATGGCCGCCATCGATCAGGTCCGCTTGCTCGTCGTCGAGGACGTTCCGCAGGTCGGTCAGTACATCCGCAGCCTGTTGAACTCGCAGCAGCAGATCAAGCTCCTCGACGTGATGTCCGATGGCTCGAAGGTGGCGGCCCAGATCGCCCAGCTCCGCCCGGACGTCGTCATCGTCGACGCCCTGCTCCAGGGCCGGGTCAAGGGGCCGGCCCTGATCGGCCAGCTCCACGCCGCCAAGCAGGGCGTGCCGGTGATCGTCCTGACCGTGCCCCAGAAGCCGATCGAGCCCGATCCCGAGAACGGCGTCCACGCCGTGCTCTCGATGCCGTTCTCCGGCTACGACCTGATCAGCCGGATCCACGCCGTGATGGCCCTGTTCCAGGAGGCCCAGGCGGCCGGCAACGCCCGATTGATCTCGGTCTACGCCCCGAAGGGCGGCGTCGGGACGACGACGATCGCGCTCAACCTCGCCGTCGCCTTCGGCCAGGCCGGCCGGCGGACCGCGCTGATCGACGGCAGCCTCCAGTTCGGCGACCTGCGCGCCCTGCTCCGGGTGCCCACGAACGCCCCGTCGATCGTCGACCTGCCGACCGATCGGATCGCCGAGACCGACCTGTCCGACGTCCTGTGGCGCGATCCGTCGGGGATCGACATCCTGCTCGCCCCGCCGCGCGTCGAGCAGCACGAGATGATCAGCGTCCGCGACCTCGACAAGATCCTGTCGCTCATGCGCCGGGTCTACGACATGATCGTGATCGACACGATGGTCGGCCTCGACGAGCGGACGCTCGCCCTGCTCGACGCATCGGACACGGTGATCGAGATCGTCACGTTCGACTCCACGACGATCCACAACACGCTGGTGATGGCCGACACGTTCCGCTCGCTCGGCTACGAACCGACCAAGGTCCGCTACCTCGTCAACCGGGCCGACTCGGCCGGCGGGATCGACGAGCAGGACCTGGCCGGGGCGATCGGCCGGATCCCGGAGCATCGGGTCGTGTCCGACGGCCGGCTTGTCGTCCAGTCGAACAACGAGGGCGTGCCGTTCGTCCTGGCCGAGCCGACCGCCCAGATCAGCCTCAACATCCTCGACGTCGCGAACCAGCTGATGGCGCTCGATCGGGCGGTGGTCGGGGCGCGGCACTGAGGTGACCGACCCGCGACCCGTCGGCGTCTTCGATTCGGGGGTCGGCGGGCTGACGGTCCTCAGCAGATCGTTCGACGCCTGCCCGGCGAATCGACGGTCTACCTCGGCGACAACGCGCGCGCCCCGTACGGCACCCGCGCGGACGACGAGGTCCTTGAGTTCACCCGGCAGGCCCTCGATCGGCTCGTCGAGCGCGACGTCAAGGCGGTTGTGATCGCCTGCAACACCTCGACCGCGGTCGCTCTGGCCGATGCCCGGCGGCGCTACCGGCTGCCGATCCTCGGTGTGATCCGGCCCGGGGCCGCCGCCGCCGTCCTGGCTTCGCGGGTCCGCCGGGTCGGGGTCATCGCCACCCCGGCCACCGTTCGCTCGCGGGCCTACTTCAACGCGATCAAGGAGGAGAACCCGGCGGTCGAGGTGTACGAGCATGCCACCCCGGCGTTCGTCCCCATGGTCGAGGCGGGCCTGCTGGCGGGTCCGGAGGTCGAGGCCACCGTCCGCGAGTCGCTGGCGCCGCTGTTCGGCGAGCGCGATGCCAGCGGCGAGTTCGTGTTCCCGCTGCCGGCCTCGGCCCGGATCGACACGCTCCTCCTCGGCTGCACCCACTATCCGCTCCTCCGGCCGGTGATCGAGGCGGTCGCCGGGCCCAGCGTCGCGGTCGTCGATTCGGCCACCGCGACCGCTTCGGCGCTCGTCGAGCTGCTCGCCACGAACGGGCTCGAGGCAGCAGGCGCTGGCGACGACGAACCGGCCTCCCACCGCCAGCTGACTACGGGCGACGCCGGCGCGTTCCGGGCGCTTGCGGAGCGCCTGTTCGGCGACGGCTTCGCGGACGTCGAGAGCGTCGACCTGCGCGTGCCGGTCGGATGACGCGCTCGCGCGGCGTCCGCGACGACCGGATCTGGCAGGCCGGCTTCCTGGTCGGCTCGGCGCTCGGGGTCGCGGCCACGGTCGTGGGTCGGCGGATGGAGCGCTCCGCGCGGCGCGGCCTGGTCGATTGGCCGGCTGCCGAGCGGGTCGCGATCGCCCGGCTGCGCCACGCTCCGGGGACCCTCTCGCAGGCCGAGCTCGCGGCGGTCGAGCCGGCCTATGCCGAGACGATGGCCCGGATCATGCCCCGGCTCAGCGAGGCGCTCGGGACCGAGCTGCCGGGAGTCGTCGGCCGGGCCGGCGTCGTTGATCGGGCCGGCTGGGTCAGGGCGAACTCGACGACGTTCGCCGCGCTCATCGGTCGACTCGAGGGAACCCTGCTCGACCAGATCCTGCCGCCGGGCGGGGGGATCGGCCAGGCCTCGGTCGCCCTCGCGAATCGCTGGATCACGACCCGCCAGATCGGGTTCATGCTCGGGTTCATGGGCGCCCGCGTCCTTGGACAGTACGACCTCGCCCTGCTGAGCGCGGAGACCACCCCCGGCCGACTGCTGTTCGTCGAAGAGAACATCCGCCAGACGGCGGCCACGCTGGGGGTGCCGCTGGCCGCGTTCCGGACCTGGATCGCCCTCCACGAGACGACCCACGCGTTCGAGTTCGAGGCCCACCCATGGCTCCGCCCATACCTCGCCGATCGGCTCGAGCGCCAGCTCGCGGCGTTCGCCGGCGGGACGAAGGACCTACCCCGGGAGATGCTTCGACGCCTCGGCCGGGCTCTCCGCGGCGAGGGCGGGGGCGAGCACTGGATGGAGCGGCTGATGAGCGACGAGCAGCGCCGTCTGTTCCGCGAGACGCAGGCCGTCATGAGCCTGCTCGAGGGGTTCAGCGACTACATCATGGACGAGGTCGGGCGTGACCTGGTCCCGGACGTCGAGCGGATCAGCGAGCGGTTCCATGCTCGTCGCGAGCAGCGCAAGTCCGGCTTCGAGCGGGCGATCATGCGCCTGACCGGGATGGACATGAAGCTCGAGCAGTACAAGAAAGGCGAGCGGTTCGTGGCCGCGATCGCCACCCGCGGCGGCAGGGCGGCGCTCGAGCGCCTGTGGGCCGGTCCGGAATCGCTCCCACGCGACGGCGAGATCGAGGCACCCGGGCGCTGGCTCGCCCGGGTCATGGCGACCTGAGATGTCCGCCCCGAAGGCGGCCGGACCGGGCAGCGGTCCCGGCCGGGTCCCGACGGCGATCGCGCTCAGCCCGATCCTGTCGGCCCGCTACCGGGGACGCGACCTGGAGCAGATCCGGGCCGCCGCGCCCGGCGCTCGGCTCGTGACCGTCTCGATCGAAGGGCTGGCCGACGGCCCGCTCGATGACGTCGAGGTGCTCCTGCGCGGGTTCCTGTCGGCCGAGGCATTCGACCGGCTGCTGGCGCGGGCTCCGCGCCTGGCCTGGGTCCACTCGGCATCGGCCGGCGTCGAGCGGGTCCTGACCCCGGCCGGGCGGGAACGCGGCCTGCTCGTCACGAACGCGCGCGGCGTGTTCAGTGAACCCATCGCCGAGTACGTCCTGATGATGATCCTCGCGGTGAGCCGCCGGCTGCCCCAGCTTCTCGAGCTGCAGCGCGAACGGACCTGGCAGCCGCTCGAGGGAACCGAGCTCCGTGACGTCACGATCGGGATCGTCGGTCTCGGCTCGATCGGCCACGCCGTGGCCAGCCTCGCGGCGGCGTTCGGCTGCCGGGTGATCGCGACCCGACGGCGGGTCGACGCCCCAGGCCCGGATGCCCGAGCGGATGCCGGTGCCGGCTCGGGCCCGGCGATCGAGCGAGTGACGGGCCCGGAGGGCCTGCCCGAGCTCCTTGGCGAGGCGGACTTCATCGTGCTCGCGGCCCCGCTGACGCCCGAGACCGAGGGGATGATCGACGAAGCCGCCCTGGCCAGGGTCAAGCCCGGTGCCTGGCTGATCAACGTCGCCCGGGGCCGGCTCGTCGACGAGCGGGCTCTCCTTCGCGCGCTCCGTGAGGGACCGCTCGGCGGAGCTGTCCTCGACGCCTTCCGGGACGAGCCGCTGATGCCGGCCTCGCCGTTCTACGACCTCCCGAACGTCATCGTCACCCCGCACACGTCGTGGTCGAGCAGCCGCGTCCTCGACCGGTCGGTCGAGCTGTTCTGCGACAACCTGCGCCGGTTCGCCGCGGGCGAGCCGCTGCTGAACCAGGTCGACGCCTCGATCGGGTACTGACCGCGACGCCCCGCTCGGTCGGGGCGAGTCCGGCGGGCACCAGGCCGTCGTCCAGACGCCGGGCAGGCCGGTCGGCGACAATCGGTCGATGCAGATCGCGATCGTCGCACTGAGCGCCGCGGGCAAGACCACCGTCTTCAACACCCTCACCCGCGGTCACGCCGAGACCGGCGGCTTCGGCGGCATGCAGCTCAACGTCGGGGTGGTCAAGGTGCCGGATCCGCGGCTCGACGAGCTCGCCGCGATCTTCGCGCCGAAGAAGATCATCCACGCCGACGTGACGTACGTCGACCTGCCCGCCCCGCCACCGTCGAGCGAGGGCCGGATCGGCACCGAGGAGCTGCCGGCCGAGCACCTCGCCAGGCTGCGCGATTCCGACGCCCTCCTCCACGTCGTCCGGGCGTTCGACAATCCGGCCGTGCCCCACGCCGAGGGCGCGGTCGACCCATGGCGAGACATCGAGCGGCTCGACCTCGAATTCACCCTGGCCGACCTCGCCATGGCCGAGCGCCGGCTCGAGCGCCTCCGGGCGACCGGCCGGCATGGCTCGCAGGCCGAGCGCGACGCGAACGAGCGCGAGGAGGGGATCCTCGAACGGCTGCGGGTCGGCCTCGTCGAGGGCCGGCCGATCCGGGACCTCGACCTCACCCCCGACGAGGAGAAGGGGCTGCGCGGCTTCCGGTTCCTGACCCAGAAGCCGGTCCTCGTCCTGCTCAATGTCGGCGAGGCCGACATCGCGCGCGAGGGCGAGCTCGTGGCCGGGATCTCGAGCCGCTACGACCACCGCCACACGCTGGTCGACGCGCTGTCGGCGAAGATCGAGATGGAGCTCGGCGAGCTCGAGCCGGAGGAGGCCGCGGCATTCATGGCAGAGCTCGGGCTCGAGGGATCGAGCCTCGACCGGGTCATCGGCCTGTCCTATCGGCTGCTCGGACTCATCAGCTTCCTGACCGCCGGGCCCGACGAGGTCCGCGCCTGGCCGATCCCCGACGGGTCGACCGCGGTCGAGGCGGCCGGGACGATCCATACCGACCTGGCGCGCGGGTTCATCCGGGCGGAGACGGTCCACTTCCGCGACCTGATCGAGCTCGGCTCGATCGCCGAGGCCCGCAAGTACGGCAAGCTCCGCTCGGAAGGGAAGACCTACCAGGTCCAGGACGGGGACGTGCTCGAGATCCTGTTCAGCCGCTGAGCCCGGGCCTCCGTCAGTGGGGCCGAGCGCCCTTGCCCGTCTTGACGGCGGCCGTGATCGTGACGAAGTCGGGCAGCTTGTCGAGGTCGGCCTCGGCGACCTCCTCCTCGTCGTCCTCGTCGTCCTCGACCTCGTCGTCGCTGCCCCACTCGGGCTCGGGTGCGAACGTCCCTGTCGGGATCAGCACGTTCTCGTCCTCGACCGTCGAGACGTGGACGGAGGCGGCCAGCTCGTCATCGTCGATCGGGGTGAAGCCGAACTCGCTCTCGAGTCCCTCGGCGACCGCCTCGATGAGGGTATCGTGGGTGAAGCTGTCCTTCACCCGGCGGCGGATCCGCTGGACCATCTCGAGGAACTCGTCCGGCTCGAACAGCTCGTCGTGAGCCAGGAGGAGATCCTCGAAGATCTCGTCGTCCCCCTCGTGGAGCTCGTAGAAGTACATGACGACACGATACCCCGGTGGGCCCGCGGGCGGTGGCTGAGCGATTCGGTCGGTTCCGCCATGGACCCGAGATCGTCCATGTCGGCTCGGCCTGCCGCGACGTCCGGGCCGACGACCCGCGCGGCTGGCGACTCGGCGGCGGCGTGACGTACGCAGCCCTGACCACCGCCCGCCTCGGCCTGCGGACGGCGGCCGTCGTCGGCGGTGACCGGCTGGCCCTGGCCGCGGACGAGCTCGACCTCCTCCGCGCGGCCGGTGCCGATCTCGAGCTCGTCGCCCTCCCGGAGGGCCCGGTCTTCGAGAACGTCGAGACCCGCGACGGGCGCGTCCAGACCTGCGTCAGCGTGGGCGTCCCGCTGCCGGTCCCGCCCCTGCCGGAATTGTGGCTCGCCGCCCCGGCCTGGCAGCTCGCCCCGGTCGCGGGCGAGATCGGCCGACGACTGGGCGGCTGCGCTGCCCGACGGCCGCCTACGTAGCGGTCGCCTGGCAGGGCCTCCTCCGGACGCTGGTGGCGGGAGAACGCGTCAGCCGGCGGGCGCCGCGCCGGTCGCCGCTGCTGGCCCGGGCGGACCTCGTCGGCGTGAGCCACCACGACGTCGACCCGGATACGCCGATCGAGGCGCTCACCGCGCTCCTCAGGCCCGGTGCCCGGCTCGTCGTGACCCGCGGGGCCCAGGGCGGTCTCGTCGTCGTCGTCGGCGGGACCGGCCCCGACGCCGTCCTCCACTTCGAGACGGCGCCGTCGGAGTCCGAGGTCGATCCGACCGGTGCCGGCGACACGTTCCTGTCGGCCCTGGCCTCGACCGTCGTCCACCGGACCCTCGGCGGGCGACGGGGGAGCCGAGCCCACCCGGAGATCAGGTTTGCCGCCGCGGCCGGCGCGCTCGTGGTCGAGGGCCATGGCCTGGCGGCCGTCCCGAACCGGGCGGCGACGGTGTCCCGGATGGTCCGCGACGGGATCCGCCGGCTGGTCGAGCCGGCGACCGCCGATCGGGTCGGCGAGCCGCCTCAGCGCGGCGGTCCAGCCGAGGTGGGGCGCTAGGCGCTGACCGGCAGCGGCCGCCCGATCGCCGGTTCCGACGGGATGGGGTCGAGATCCGGGCTCGCCGGCGGTCGGTGCCGGCCGCCGCCCTGCCCGGCGATCCGACGAACCAGCCGCCGGCGACGCCGGCCAAGATCCGTCTCGAGACGCGGCAGCCGGGTGCCGATGGACCTCGCCCGGTCGGCTATCCGCTCGGCTCGGCCACACGCCTCGAGCGCCCCCACTGGATCCCCCAGACGGTGCTCGAGGATCTTGGCCACCTCGATCCAGCCGACTCCCGCCCAGGGGCCGCCTCCGAGCCCGAGATCGCGCCAGGTCGCGAGCGCCTCTGCGTGGCGACCGAGCCTACGAAGGAGCCGGGCACGCTCGACGAGGAGCAGCTCGCGGTCGTACCCGCCGCTCCGTGACGTCTGCGCGTCGGGCGCGTCGGCGCGGGTCGTCAGGATGGCCGACCACGAGCGACGGGCGGGAGACCGCTCGGGCGGGGCCTCGAGGGCGACGTCGAGGCAGTCGAGCGCCTCGTCGTGGAGCCCGACCCGGCGGAACGAGCGGGCAAGCCCGGCCAGGTCGCCGACCGGAGCCATGCGCCGCTCGGGCTCCGCCCCGAGTCGGGCTTCCGCGTGCGCGAGGAGCCTGGCCAGCGAGCGAACGTCCTCGTGGTTGTGGCGGACGACCTCGGCGAGCGGCCAGGCGGTTCCTCCGCGCAGGAACTGGAGGTAGCGTCCGGGGATCTCCGAGCCGTCGAGGTCGCGACCGCGATGGAAGCCGAGGAGCTCGGTCTCGACGGTCTTGAGCCGGGCGTCGGTCAGTCGGTGGCGGAAGACGCGCCGGACGAACGGCAGCAGGTCGAGGTGGCCGGCGTGGGCCGGTGGGGCACGCCGGTTCATCCGGTAGCGGCCGACGAGGAGCGGCCAGTCGAAGCCCCGGCCGTTGTACGTGACGAGCCAGGCGCCGGCCGGGATGGCCGAGGCGAGGGCATCGAGCAGGGCAGGCTCGGCCGCGTGATCCGGCAGGAGCAGCTGGACCTGGCAGAACCGGTCGCCGGCCCAGGTTCCGAGCCCGACTAGGAAGGCGACCGTCCCGGTCCCCGTCACGAGCCCGGTCGTCTCCGTGTCGAGGCAGACGAGCGGGACGTCGGGCGGTGCGCCGTCCGGGAGCTGGCCGAGCCGCTCGCGGTCGATCGGCAGGTCGATCGGCGGCGGCTCGACCCGGACGTAGCCGCCGGTCGGGCCGCTGACCCACTCACCGTCGACGACCGTGGCAAGCCGCTCGGCGAGCTCCTCCGCCTGCCGCCGGAGCTGCTCGGGGACCGCACCGCGTCGAGTGGCTTCCGCCGTTTGGTCCGCTCGTGCCGCGTCCCGCGCGCTGCGCAGGTCGGCGAGCCGCCGGCCGAGCCGTGCCGCGTCGGTCATGCCGGAGTGGCGACCGCGATCTCGTCGGCCGGTCCACGGGCTGCGACGGCGTCGAGGAGGCGGAGCGCCAGGCCCTTCGCATCGACGCCCGGTTCGAGCCGCGGACCGGTGCAGGCCGGGCAGCCGGTCTCGCACCCGCAGCGCACGATCAGCTCGGCAGCGCCGGCGACGAGCTCGTCGGTCCGCTCGAACAGCCGCTCGCTCAACCCGACGCCACCCGGGACGGCCTCGTAGAGGTAGATCGTGGGGGCCTCCTGGTGGGGCGAGCGGACCTGGGTCACGAGCCCGAGGTCGCGCGGGTCGACCATGAGGAGCACGCTGGCGACGGTCTGGATGGCCCGACCGGCACCGACGAGCGCGACGTCGAGCTCATCCCGGCGCCATGGACCGGCCCGGTTCGTCGCCACGTCCTGGTCGATGACGAGCCAGGACGCGGTGGTCTGGAGCTCGAGCTCGGGCAGGTCGATCGGACCCCAGCCCACGTTCTCGTCGGTACCGAACTTGAGCTTCTTGAACAGGGTCACGAGGCTGGCCACCATCACCTCGCCGTGAACGCGCCGGCCGCCGCTCCGCGGCTGGTCGGCGAAGACGTCGAGCGGCTTGAGGGTCACCGCGCGGTTGGCGTACGTGTAGTAGTCGGCGTCGACCCGCCGGACGTAGGCCTTGCGCTCGTGCCAGTCCAGCTTGTCGACGTGGTACTGGACCGACTCGTGGAGGTAGATGGCCTGCTCGTGGACCAGGACCTGGGCCGAGAACAGGTCGACCTCGCCGATGACCCGCGGCCGATCCGGCGTCGTGTCGATGATCACGACGTTCTCCGGGGCGGCCGTCCGGAGCGAGATCTCCGAGGCCGGGAAGTTCTCCGACGACCAGTACCAGCGGCCGTCCCCGGCCTGCCGGACGTGGCCCTCCTCGGCGAGGAACTCGAGCAGGTCGTCGGCCGGGGCCGGACCGAAGACCTCGCCGGGCTCGAACGGCCGCTCGAAGGTTGCCGCTCGCAGGTGGGCGAGCAGGACGTGGAGGTTGTCGGGGTCGATCCGGGCCTCCTCGGGGGCGCCCTCGAGCAGGAACTCCGGATGGCCGACGACGTACCGGTCGACGGGCGCGGCCGAGGCGACGAGGACCGCGGCGCTCGTCCCATTCCGCCGCCCGGCCCGACCGATCTGCTGCCAGGTGGCGGCGATCGAGCCGGGATAGCCGGCCAGGATCGAGACGTCGAGACGGCCGATGTCGACGCCGAGCTCGAGCGCGTTCGTGCTGACGACCCCGAGCAGCTCGCCGTCGCGCAGGCCGCGCTCGATCGACCGCCGCTCGGTCGGCAGGTAGCCGCCGCGATAGCCGCGGACCCGCTTGCGCGGGCCGAAGCTCTCGCGGAGCGCCTCGCGCAGGCCGGTCAGGATGATCTCGACGGCCACCCGCGAACGACCGAACACGATCGTCTGGCGTCCGGCCCGGAGGAACGGCAGCGCCCAGCGCTGGGCGAGGGTCAGGGCCGACCCGCGGGCGCCGCGTCGCCGGGTCGAGCAGCGGCGGCTCGACCAGGAGGAGGTGGCGCAGGCCCGACGGGCGCGCCGTTCCGGTCGATGAGCCGGCTTGGGCGTCCGGTCAGGGCCTGGGCGAGCTCCCCGGGGTTGCCGATCGTCGCCGAGCAGCAGACGATCACTGGATGGGAGCCGTAGTGGGCACACAGCCGGAGCAGCCGGCGCAGGACGTTCGCGACGTGGCTGCCGAAGACACCGCGATACGTGTGGAGCTCGTCGATCACGATGATCCGGAGCTGCTCGAACAGCTGGAACCACTTCGTGTGGTGGGGCAGGATCGCCGAGTGGAGCATGTCCGGGTTCGTCACGACGACCTGGCCGGCGGTCCGGATCGCCGAGCGGATCGGGGCCGGGGTGTCCCCGTCGTAGGTCGCTGCGGAGATGCCCAGGTCGGCCGCCCGGGCCAGCTCCGACAGCTCGGCGACCTGGTCCTGGCCGAGGGCCTTGGTCGGGAACAGGAAGAGGGCCCGCGCGGCCGGGTCGTCGGCGAGGGCCTGGAGCGTCGGCAGCGCGTAGCACAGGGTCTTGCCCGAGGCCGTCGGCGTGACCACCACGATGTCCTCACCGGCCCGGACGGCCTCGATCGCAGCGGCCTGGTGGACGTAGAGCTCGGCGATCCCGCGTTCGGCGAGCGCGCCCCGGATCCGCGGGTCCAGCCAGTCCGGGAGTGGAGCGGTCTGGGCGGCCCGCGCCGCGATGACCTCGTGGTGGAGGACGCCGCCCGCGAACGACGGTTCGGTGAGGAGCTCGGCGAGGACATCCTCGACGGACGCTGGCGCGTAGTGGCGCATCGGTGGCTCCGATATCGAACGGATGTACTAATTGGCGCGAGTCTAGCGCACCGTCGACCCCACGTGTGCCAGCTTGGCTGGCACGTGGGCGCGAGTTGACAGCCCTCGGAGTCGCAGACTAGGCTCGCTCGACGATGGACTTCCCCGGCGATTACCCGCCTGAGCTGCCCGTCCCCGACGAACCGTCGGAGGGTGCGCGTCCCAAGACCAGGCCCGATCCGGTACCACGTGCGAAGGCGCCGGACCTCGGCGGGTTGTCCGTTGCCGGGATCACCCGCCGCCGCGTGGCCTGGATCCTCGGCGCGATCGTGTCCGTCTGGATCGTGGCCGTCTTCGCCCGCCAGGTGGCCGACGTCGCCTCGGCTTCCGACCGGGCGGCCCGGCTCCGCCTCGACAACGCCGGCCTGGCCAGCCAGGTCGGGGACCTCCAGAGCGAGCTCGACCTCGTCCAACGCCAGGCGTTCATCGAGCAGGAGGCTCGGGCGTACGGCCTCGGCGCCCGGGGCGAGCGCCCGTTCATCCTGGGTCCCGACGCGCCCCCGCTCGACAGCGACGCGCCCGGCTCGGCCGCCGTCCGCCTCGGGGCGCGATCCGCGCACACGGCCCCGCTCGAGGTCTGGCTCGACCTCCTGTTCGGCCCGAGCGACTGATCGTTGGCGGCCCTCGGAGGCCGCCAACGAAGTCGCGAACCGGGCGTCGAGACGGTCCCGAGACGCCTCGCCGCTACCCTGTCGACTCCATCGCCGCGTCGACGGAGGAACTGTGCATATGGCCGACTTCGACCCGGGACCGCCGCAGCCGTTCCATGACTTGTTCGACCACGTCCCCGACTACGGGCCCGTCCGCCAGCACTTCTGGTACGACTGGGGCCCCGTGTTCTACCGGGGACGGCTGGACGGGACCGCTCGTCTCCTGTGCATCGCGTCCGACCCTGGCCCGACCGAGCGGATCGCCGGCAGGACCCTCGTCGGCGACGCCGGCCAGCGCGTCCAGGGCTTTCTCACGAAGCTCGGCCTGACCCGCTCGTATGTCTGCCTGAACGCCTTCAGCTACGCGCTGTTCCCGTCGCATGGCCAGGCCGGCAAGACGATCCTCGCCGGCCACGACCAGACGACCTGGCGGAACCAGGTGTTCGACGCGCTCAAGACTCCGCACTTGCAGGCCGTGGTCGCGTTCGGGACGTTCGCCCAGCAGGCAGTTGAGCTGTGGCCCGGACGAGCCGGCCTGACCGTCGCCAAGGTGCCCCACCCGTCGAGCCGTGACTCGACGACGCTCCTGAACGAATGGCGGGCGAAGATCGGCCCGCTCCGGGCCGTCGTGACAACAGATCCGGACGGCGACGCCACGGGCCCGAACTATGGGACGTCGTTCCGCAAGCAGGACTACGCCGCGATCCCGCGCCGCGACCTCCCGTTCGGCGTACCGGCCTGGCTGGGCGACGATGCCTGGGGGAGGGCCGCCTCGCCCCGCCACAACAACAGCGTCAGCCGACCGAGCCCCGACGACCGGCATACGCTGGTCTGGATCGCACCGCCGACCTGAGCTCGGACCCGTCCGGCCGGGCCGGGCCCGGCCCGATCCCGTCGCGCATCGCCGACACGGAGGCCAGCATGCCGAAGACCGTCGCCCCCGGGACGATCGACGTCCCCGGCGTTGACACGTTCCACACGAACGCCCTGCCCGACCCATTCGACGCCCGCGATCTCGAATACCGGCCACGGCTCCAGGTCCTGCCGAGCGACATCGACCAGCGAGCCGCCGCCCCGCACTACGTCTACACCCAGAGCGGCCAGTCGTGCACCGGGCACGCGGTCGCGGCGGTGATCAACCACGTGCTGCGCGCCACCACGCCCGCGAAGCGGGTGAGCCCGTACATGCTCTACCGGCTGGCCCGCCGCTACGACGAGTTCCCGGGAGAAGCCGAGGCCGGTTCATCGCTCCGGGCCGCGTTCAAGGGCTGGTTCAACCACGGCGCCGCCCTCGAGCGAAGCTGGCCGAGCCTGAACATGCCGACCGAGCCGGACCCGGACGATCCGGCTAACCTGGTGGCCTGGCGCGACCGCCCGTTGGGAGCGTTCTACCGGGTCAACCCGTTCCGACTCGACGACGTCCAGTCGGCGATCAGCGAGCTCACGGCGGTGGCGGTGTCAGGGATCATCCACGACGGATGGGTCGCCCCGGTCCGGATCACCCGCGGCCGTGACGAGCTGTACGTGATTCGCAAGAACGCCGCGGCGAGGACCCGCGGCGGCCACGCCTACTGCCTGGTCGGCTACAACGAGGTCGGGTTCCTCGTCCAGAACTCGTGGGGCGCCGACTGGGGCAAGGGCGGCTTCGCGACCCTGCCCTATGAGGACTGGCTCGACTCGGTCTACGACGCGTGGGTCGCCCGTCCCGGGGTTCCGCAAACGCCGTTCTTCTCCGGGCGAACCCGGACCGCGCAGGCGACCGGCGGCGTGCTCTCGACCGGCGCCGGCCCAGACCTGCAGCGGCTGTCGCTCCACGTGATCAACACCGGCAACGACGGCCGGCTGTCGGGCGATGGCAAGTTCGTCAGCACGCCGGTCCAGGTCGAGCGAGTCATGCAGCACATGACCGCCTGGCACGACTGGTTCCTCAGGAAGAAGCGGGCCGACCGGCGCCACATCGTGATCTGGTCGCACGGTGGCGGCGTGTCCGAGAGCAGCGGGCTCGAGATCGCCCAGCGCCAGCTCAACTGGTGGCTCAACACCGGCGTCTTCCCGATCTCGACCGTGTGGCAGACGGGAGCGTTCGAGACGCTGTCGTCGGCGATCGAGGACCTGGTCGGCGGGATCCTCCCGTCGGGCGGCCTCGGGTTCGACCTCATCGAGCAGTTCGACCGGCTCGTCGAGGGCCAGTGCCGCCGCCGGTTGCGCTGGGCCTGGGCCGAGATGAAGGGCAACGCCCGGCACGCGTCCGACCCGCTGCCAGCCGGGACGAAGATCGCCTGGCCGGCGTCGTCGGCCGATCTCGACGCAATGGCCGACCTGGCCGGCGCGTCGCTCCTCGTCGAGCGGCTGGCGGCCTACGTGGCGAAGCACGGAGCCGCCAGCGTCGCGATCCACCTTGCCGGGCACAGCGCCGGCTCGGTGTACCAGGCGTCGATGGTCGAGCGCCTGGCCGATGCCGGGTTGACCGTCGAGACGATGACCTGGCTCGCGCCGGCGATCACCGTGGATGAGTTCCGCGAGCGGGTCGTCCCGCACCTCGGGCCGAGCAAGACCGTGAGGCGGTTCAGCTGCTTCGACCTCGGCGATGCCCTCGAGCTCAACGACACGGTCGGGCCGATCTACCACAAGTCGGCGGTCTACCTCGTCGCCCGCGGCTTCGAGGACCTGCTCGACGGTCGGACGACCGAGGTGCCGTTGATGGGCCTCGCGAAGTGCTGGGAGGGCCCGCTGAGCGGCACCGCCGGACCGACCGTCCGTCAGGCGATCGAGGCGGCCGGCGGACAGCTCGTCGTGGCCCGCTCCGGGACACCCATCGACGCCCGGACCGACGCGACGACCCACGCCGGGTTCGACAACGACGCGTTGACGATGACCTCGGTGGCGATGCGGATCTTCGCGGCCGTGGGCGATCCGGGGCCCTATGCGTACCAGGCGAATGCGCCGCTCCGGGACGACGACAACGACGCGCCGTGGAGCGCCTCAGGCGCGGTCGTGGCCGTCGGTTCGGCCGAACCGGCCGCCGGGGCCTCGGCGGCCCGATCCAGACGCCGGCGGGGCGAGCGGGCCGCCGGCGGCCGGGCGGCGAGACCGGGGCGGGTCGGTGCGCCGATGGGCGGTGCGCCGATGGGCGGCGGACCGATGGGCGCGCCAGCGCCGGCCGACGCCCTGCCGACGACCGTCGACACCGCGCCGCCCGGAGACGAGCCGGTCCTGACCGTCGCCGATGCCCCCCGCCGCCGGCCGAAGGGTGCGCGCACCGGCAGCCCGATCCTCGACGTCCTGCAGGCAACGGGCTGGTCGGTCACCGAGCCGCGGAAGACCAGGAAGGGAGGACGCTGATGGACGCCTTCGAGCGGGAGTACACGGCGTCGCTCCTCGATGAGGATCCGATGCCGGCTGCGGCGGCCGCGCCGGGTGGCCCGCCGATCATGGGCGTGGCCGCGGCCGGCCCATTCGCCCTGAAGGGTGTCGTCCTGACGCCCAACCAGGTCATCGAGAACGGCTGGGTCGAGATCGCCGGTGGCACGATCGACCGGGTGGGGACGGCCGCGCCCGCTGCAGGCGTCACCCGGATTGAGACGGACGGGGTCATCCTGCCCGGGTTGATCGACCTCCACGGGCATCCCGAGTACAACGTGTTCGCCGCGTGGGAGCCGCCCAGGCTGTTCAAGAACCGCGGCCGCTGGCGCGACTCGGACGAGTACGACAAGGTGGTCAAGCAGCCCCTCGCCCTCATCAAGCAGGTCCCGACCCTCGAGAAGGTGCTCAGCCGCTACGCCGAGGCGCGGGCGCTCGTCACCGGCACGACCGCGATCCAGGGCTCGAACGGCAAGTTCACCAACATCGAGGAGGCCCTCGTCCGGAACGTCGACCGACGGATCTTCGGCCAGCACAAGGCTCGCTCCATCATCGACCTCGACCGGACCACGGCGCAGGACATCGCGACCCTCCAGGGCCAGATCGCGAGCGGCGCGGTCACTGCGCTCTACGTCCACCTCGCCGAGGGCGTCGACAAGCCGTCGCACGACGAGTTCGCGGCGCTCAAGCAGGCGAACCTGCTCACGCCGGCGACCGTGATCATCCACGGGACCGCGCTCGAGCCGGCCGACCTCGACGAGGTCGCCCAGGCCGGGGCGAAGCTCGTCTGGTCGCCCCAGAGCAACCTCCGCCTCTACGGTCAGACGACCCTGGCCGGGGCCGCGATCAAGCGTGGGATCGCCGTCGGCCTCGGTGCAGACTGGCTGCCCAGCGGCAGTCCGAGCCTGCTCGCCGAACTGAAGGTCGCCCGCCAGGCCCTGATCGAGGAGGGCGAGCCGGCGACCGCCCGCGAGCTGGTCCGGATGATCACGGTCGGCGCCAGCGAGATTGCCGGCTTGGCCGACAGGATCGGTCTCCTGAAGGCCGGTCGGCCCGCTGACGTCGTCGTGCTCGAGCGGCGCCACCCGGATCCGTGGGAGGCGGTCGCCCAGGCGGCGCCGTCGTGTGTCGACCTGGTCGTCCTCGGCGGCGACGTCGCCTACGGTCGGGCGGCCTGGGTCCGCCAGCTGGCCGGCGTGACCAAGGCGACCGACCCGGATCCGGGTCAGACCGAGCGCCTGGTCGCCTGGGGCAAGTCGGTCCTTGTCGACACCAGCTACAGCGTCAACTCGCCCGCGTCGCCGCCGCCCCGGCTGGCCGACCTGCGAGCCGCGCTCATCGCCCAGTACCCTCAGGTCGGACCGATCTTCGCTTGATCAGGCTGGAGGCATGGTCGGACCGCGGACGGCGGTTGGCGTGAACGACGGCCTCGGCTATAGAATTGGCGGCCGTGGCGGAGTAGCTCAGTGGTAGAGCAGGGGACTCATAAGCCCTTGGTCGGTGGTTCGAATCCGCCCTCCGCTACCAACCCATCCCGACGCTCGGACCGTCGCTCGCCGTCGACGGTCATCGCGCTGATCCGGCGGCCCTCGTCAGCCGTATGACCCGATGAGCGCGGTACCCATGGGTCATCGGGCCCGATCGGAACCGAGCGCTATACTCGCCAGTGCGGCCCGCCTGCGACACGCCGCAGACGGACACGCTTGACCGGAGGCAACCTCTTCTTGAACGCAAAGTTCGCCCGGAACGGGATCGTGATGCTCGTCCTGATCATCGGGACGCTCGTGCTCCTGTGGACCTGGCTCTCCAGCTCTACCCCCAACGCAACCGTCGGCTATTCCCAGTTCCTCAACGATGTCCAGGCCGGCAAGGTCCAGAAGGTCGAGCAGCAGCAGACCACGCTGACCGTGCAGACCAGCGGTGGGACCTACACGGTCACCGTCCCGACGGTCCTGACCCAGGTCTACCCCGACATGCTGGTGGCCGCCAAGGCCGGCAACCAGAACCTGGCGTCGGACGTGTTCAAGGCCAAGGAGGCCCCGGACACCTCGTGGCTCGGCATCCTGATCACCGGCCTGCTGCCGCTGATCGTGATCGTGGGCTTCATCCTGTTCATGATGCGCCAGGCGCAGGGCACCAATAACCAGGCCCTCAGCTTCGGCAAGAGCCGCGCCCGGATGTTCCTCGGCAACAAGACCGTCGTCACGTTTGGCGACGTGGCCGGTGTCGACGAGGCGAAGACCGAGCTCCAGGAAGTCGTCGAGTTCCTCAAGTACCCGGAGAAGTTCAACTCGCTCGGCGCCCGCATCCCGCGCGGCGTCCTGCTGGTCGGGCCTCCCGGGACCGGCAAGACGCTGATGGCCCGGGCAGTGGCGGGCGAGGCCGGCGTGCCGTTCTTCTCGATCTCCGGCTCGGAGTTCGTCGAGATGTTCGTCGGCGTCGGCGCCAGCCGGGTCCGCGACCTGTTCGACCAGGCCAAGCGGAACAGCCCGTGCATCGTCTTCGTCGACGAGATCGATGCCGTCGGCCGCCAGCGCGGTGCCGGCCTCGGTGGGTCGCACGACGAGCGCGAGCAGACACTGAACCAGATCCTGGTCGAGATGGACGGCTTCGACACCAACACGAACGTGATCGTGGTCGCGGCCACGAACCGACCGGACGTCCTCGATCCGGCCCTCCTTCGGCCGGGCCGGTTCGATCGGCAGGTCATCCTCGATCGTCCGGACATGCGCGGCCGGACGGCGATCCTCAAGGTCCACACCAAGGGCAAGCCGCTCGACAAGTCGGTCGACGTCGAGGGTATCGCCAAGCAGTCACCCGGGTTCTCCGGGGCCGACCTCGCCAACCTCGTCAACGAGGCGGCGATCCTGTCGGCCCGGCGGAACAAGAAGGTCATCGGGATGTCCGAGTTCCAGGAGGCGCTCGAGCGGATCGTGGCCGGTCCGGAGCGGCGGAGCCGGGTGATCAGCGACGCCGAGAAGAAGATCATCGCGTTCCACGAGGGCGGCCACGCCGTCGTCATGCGCGTCCTGCCGAAGTGCGACCCAGTCCAGAAGGTCACGATCATCAGCCGCGGCATGGCCCTCGGCTACACGATGGGGCTGCCGACCGAGGATCGTTATCTCAAGAGCAAGACCGAGTTCGAGGACGAGATCGCCGGGATGCTCGGCGGCAATGCGGCCGAGCGGCTCATCTTCGGCGACACGACCACCGGGTCGTCGAACGACATCGAGAAGGCCACCGACCGGGCCCGCCGGATGGTGACCGAGTACGGGATGAGCGATCGGCTCGGACCACTCTCGTTCGGGAAGCGGGACGAGCTCGTGTTCCTCGGTCGCGAGATCGGCGAGCAGCGGAACTACTCGGACGACGTTGCCAAGACGATCGACGAGGAGGTCCGGGCGATCATCGACCGCGCCTACGAGCGGGCGATGGACGTCCTCGTCACCCACCGCTCGAGGCTCGAGGCGCTGGCCGAGAAGCTCGTCGCCGAGGAGACCGTCGACAGCCCCGACTTCGAGGCGCTGTTCAGCGACCTGCCGCCGAAGGAGAACATCCACGGCCAGGTCCCGAGCGTCCTCGCCCCGGGCGAGGCGGATCCGGTGGCGACGCCGGCGCCGGCCCCGAACCCGATCTGATCTCCACGACCCAACGCCAAACCGACGGGCGAGCCGCGAGGCTCGCCCGTCTCGATTCCAGGCGGCTCGCGCCCGGCCTGGACGGACTAGGATCGAGACCCACCAGCCGACCACCCTGCCGGAGGATCCGATGGCCGTGAGCGATGACGTCGTCGAGGCCTACCTCGATGCCCACCAGCAAGCCCGGCTGGAGAGCTATCTCGAGTTCCTTCGGATCCCGAGCGTGTCGACCGAGCCGGCCCATGCGCCCGACTGCCGGCGGGCCGCCGACTGGCTCGCCGACCGCCTCCGGGCGATCGGAATGGAGCACGTCGAGGCCTCCGAGACCGGCGGGCATCCGATCGTCTACGCCGACTGGCTCGGCGCCAGCAGCGCGCCGACGGTCGTCGCGTACGGCCACTACGACGTCCAGCCGGTCGATCCGCTCGGCGAGTGGTCGTCGCCCCCGTTCGAGCCGGCCGTCGTCGGCTCGCGGGTCCTGGCCCGCGGCGCGAGCGACGACAAGAGCAACATCACGATCTTCATCCAGGCCGTCGAGGCCCTCCTCGCGAGTCGCGGCCGTCTTCCGGTCAACCTGCGATTCGTGTTCGAGGGGGAGGAGGAGTCGTCGTCGGTCCATCTCGAGCCGTGGCTCGTCGCGAACCGGGAGCGCCTCGGCGGCGACGTCGCAATCGTCAGTGACGTCGGATTCTTCGAGGGCAACCTGCCCGCCCTGACCATCGGCCTGCGCGGGCTGATGTATGCCCAGCTCGATGTCGTCGGGCCGTTCCAGGACGTCCACTCGGGGGTCTATGGCGGGGCGATCGCGAACCCGGCCAACGCCCTGGCGGCGATCATCGCCGCGCTCAAGGGCCCCGACGGCCGAATCCGCATCCCCGGCTTCTACGACGCGGTCGTCCCGCTCAGCGAGGCGGACCGGGCGGCCTACGCCGCGCTCCCGTTCGACGAAGAGCACTTCCGGGATTCGCTCGGTGTGCCCGAGCTTGTCGGCGAGGCCGGCTACGGATCGCTGGAGCGCAAGTCGGGGCGACCCTCGCTTGACGTGAACGGGATCTGGGGCGGTTACCAGGGCGACGGGACGAAGACGATCATCCCCGGGCGGGCCTCGGCCAAGCTCAGCTGCCGGCTGGTGCCCGACCAGCAGCCCGAAGCGATCTTCGAGCAGCTCCGGTCGTTCGTCGCCGAGATCGCCCCGCCGGGCGTCCGGGTCGTCGTGACCTACCTCGGTGGCGGGCTGCCGATCCGGACCGCGATCGACCATCCGGCCGTCCAGGCCGCTGCGCGATCGCTCGAGACGACGTTCGGACGAGCCCCGGTGTTCATCCGCGAGGGCGGCTCGATCCCGTTCGTGGCGACCTTCGAGCAGGTCCTCGGGCTGCCGGTGGTGCTGATGGGCTTCATGCCACCGGACGGCAACTTCCACGCTCCCAACGAGTGGATGGACCTGGCCAACTTCGAGGCCGGGATCCGTACGGTGGTGCGCTATTTCGACGAGCTGGCGGGCCTCCCGGCATAGCCCTTTTGGGTGGGTGGATATGTGAGGAATGGTCCGGTGTCGGGGCCGAAAGCCGGTGCTAGCATGCCGCCACCGTCACCCTTAGAGGACCACGATTCGATGACCACTGAGGCAGCCGACACGTCCGCCGCGCCAAAGGGGACCTGGCGACTCGAGACCCCGAACGGCAGCATGAACCCGCGCTCGGCGCTCGACGTGCTGGTCGATCTCAACGACAAGGTCACCTCCGGCAAGGTCGGCGAGTACCAGCCCGTGCCGCTCGGGTTCACCCCCATGGACAAGACGATCGGAACCGGTCTTCGAGCCGGCGAGCTCCTGCTGATCGGCGGGGCGCAGGGAACCGGCAAGACGACGATGGCCCTCCAGATGGCCCGCAACGTCGCCTCCGGCGGCCAGGCCAACGTCCTCTACATCTGCTTCGAGCACGAAGAGCAGTACCTGCTCAACCGGTTGATCGCGATGGAGTCCGCGCTGGCCCATCTGCCGCACAAGACGGGCGCGATCAAGATCCAGGACGTCCGCAAGGAGATCCTCGGCTCGTGGGCGTCAGACGGCCAGGCGGCCGCCCAGCTGACGAACAACCCGCGCCTGCGACCGTCGCTCGACCGGATCGCTCGCTACGGCCAAAGCCTCTTCCTGGTCCGGGGCACCCAGACCGCCAGTACCGTCGACAACATCCGCAAGCTCGTCCAGCAGCACCGCGAGCTGTCGGGCGATCGGCGGCTGCTCGTCGTCGTCGACTACATGCAGAAGGTGCCGGTCTACCCCGAGCCGCCGACCGAGTCGGAGAAGGTGACGTTCGTCGTCAATGGCCTCAAGGACATCTCGCTGTCCGAGGAGGTCCCGATGATCGCGATCGTGGCCGCCGACAAGGAGGGCCTCAAGGCCGCCCGCCTGCGCAACCACCACCTGCGTGGCTCGTCGGCGATCAACTACGAGGCCGACATCATCCTGATCCTCAACGAGAAGTACCAGATCGTGGCCAAGGTCAACATCGAGTTCAACCCGTACCAGGCGCAGCGGTTCCGGGACTGGGTCGTGGTCTCGGTCGAGAAGAACCGTGGTGGCCAGGACAACGTCGACATCGAGTTCGAGAAGCACTTCGAGTTCTCCTGCTTCGACCCGAACGGGCGAACGGTCCAGGAGAAGCTGATCGAGGAGCGCCTCTACAACGACTGACGCGACGGGTCGCCGGCGAGTGCCAGGTCGACGATCGCGGCTGAGGCTCGGCCCCGGCCCTCGGTGAGGCCGGCCTCGACCGCCTCGAGCCCGAGATGGCGCTCGATGTCGGCGACGGTGCGCGCCCGGACGCGCGCCTCGACCGGGTCCCAACGTCCGCCGGTCTCCTCGAGCAGGCGTTGGGCGCCGCCCAGGATGACGGCAGCGCGACGATGATCGCCTTCGGCGACGGCCACCGCGGCCAGCCCCACCAGGTCCGTCGCTTCGACCTCGACGAAACCGAGGCGGAGCGCCAGCAGCAGGCTCTCGACGAACGCCGGGCGTGCCGAGCGCGCTCCGTCCAGCTCGAGGCTGGCGAGGGCGAGGTTCTCCAGGAAGAACGACTCACTGCGGCGATCGCCTCGTCCGCGGGCCAGACCGAGCGCCTCCTCGAAGGAATCGCGCGCCCGGCCGGGATCCTCAGCCTGCAGGGCAATGTAGCCGAGGTTGTTGAGCGCCATTGACAGTGCCCAGTCGTCGCCCGATCGACGGGCGAACGCGGCGCTCTCTTCCGTATACCGACGGAACTCGTCGCTGTCGCCCTCGACGGACGCGATCAACCCGAGGATCCGGAGCGACCTGGCGATCCCGCTCTCGTCACCCGATCGTTGGCGGAGCGCAAGGCTCTCCTCGGCTCGTCCGAGCGCTCGCGAGCCATCCAGCTGGCGCATTGCGAGATGGGCGGCCCCCTCGAGAGCCTTGGCCCGGAGGCCGGCGTCCTGCGGAAGCGGCTGGGCGAGCGCGAGGTCGAGCCAACGCCTCCCTTCGGTCCAGTGGCCGTGGACCCACCAGAAGGTCGCACACGCTCCGGCCACCCGAAGGACCAGGTCGCCACGGGCGTAGGCAAGCGCCGCGCGGATCTCGTCATGCTCGGCGGCGAACCGGGCCAGCCACACCTCCTGGTCTGCGCCGTCGAGCTCCGGCTCGCCGCTCTCGACGAACGCGGTGACCCACTCGGCGTGCCGCGTCCTCAGGTCGTCGCCCTCGGGCGTGCCGTCAAGGAGCTCGGCAGCGAACTCTCTGATCGTCTCGAGCATCCGGAACCGCCCATTCGCGAAGCGAACCAGGCTCTTCTCGACGAGTGATTGGAGCGTGTCGAGGCCGGCGTCGGCGATGGTCTCGGCCGTCTCGAGCTCGAAGCTCCCGGCGAAGACGCCGAGACGCCGGAAGAGGACCTGCTCCGAAGCGGACAACAGGTCGTACGACCATTCGATCGTGGTCCGCAGGGTCCGCTGGCGGGGGTCGCTGTCGCGCCCTCCCTGGAGCAGGTCAAGCCGTTCGCCGATGCGCTCGAGGATGTGGCTCGGGGTCAGGGCCGTGGTGCGGGCCGCGGCCAGCTCGACTGCGAGCGGCAGGTCGTCGAGCCTGGCGCACAGCGCTGCGATCTCGGCGCTCGGGGCAAGGCGGGACCGCTCGCAGAACAGGTCGACTGCCTCGGCTGAGGCCAGGGGTGGGACCCGGTACTCGACCTCGCCGCGGATCCGGAGGAGCTCGCGACTCGTCACGATCAGGGTGAGGTTCGGACACTGGGCCAGGAGCCTGGCCAGGTCCGAGGCCAGCTCGATGACCTGCTCGAGATTGTCGAGGAGGAGAACCGCGTCGCGATCGCCGAGATGCTCGGCAAGACCCCCGTTGGCACCGATCGTCCGCCCAATCGTCTCGATCGCGATGACGGGGTCGCGGATCGCAGCCAGCCCCACCCAGAACACGCCGGCGCGATGACCGGGGACGAGGGCGGTGGCGAGCTCGATCGCGAGGCGTGTCTTGCCGGATCCTCCAGGCCCGGTCAGGGTCAGGAGGCGGGCGCCCTCGGCCAGTCGAGCGTGAGCATCGGCAAGCTCCCGTTCGCGGCCGACGAACGAGCTGGCCGGACGCGGAAGGTTGGTGTTCGAGATCGAGCGAAGCGGCGGGAAGCGGCGATCCCCGAGCTGGTAGAGGACGAGCGGATCGGCGATGTCCTTGAGCCGATGGGCGCCCAGGTCGGTCAGCGCGGGGGTCTCGAGCAGGTCTCGCGTGCCCTTCGAGGCGAGGACCTGTCCTCCATGAGCCGCCGATGCGATCCGGGCTGCCACGTGGACGACCTCGCCGACGTAGCCCTCGTCGGTCACGAGCGGAGCGCCCGTATGAAGCCCGACCCGGACCTGGACCGGTCCGCCGGCAAGTCCCGCCGTCAGCGCGGACGCCGCACCGAGCGCGCCGGCAGCGGTCGGGAAGACAACGAGGAACGCGTCGCCCTGAGTGTCGACCTCGATCCCGCCTTGCGCCCGACACGCTGCCCGCACGATCTGACGGTGCTCGGCGAGGGCCCGCGCGTAGGCGACGGGGCCGAGCTCGTGGAGCAGGCGCGTCGAGCCCTCGATGTCGCTGACGAGGAAGGTGACCGTGCCGGTCGGCAGATCCGTTCGCATCGACCGAGCATGGCGGCTCGCGCCGCATTCGGGAAGGTGACGCCCTTGAGGCGGGTCGCGCCGTCCTCGCGGTCGAGGCGCTATCGTTCCGGCCATGCCCGAGCCACGGCCAGCGTTCCCGGAGCTCGTCGAGATCGTCGTCGAGATTCCACGCGGCAGTCGCAACAAGTACGAGTACGACGAGCGGGCGGGAGTCTTCCGGCTGGACCGCGTCCTGAGCTCGGCGGTCTTCTACAACTTCGACTATGGGTTCGTCGAGGGGACCCGGGCCGACGATGGAGACCACACCGACGCCCTGCTGGTCATCGACGAGCCGACGTTCACTGGCTGCCATGTCGACGCCCGCCCGGTCGGTGTCCTCGAGATGCGCGACGAGAAGGGCGCCGACTACAAGATCCTGTGCGTCGCCGTCGGCGACCCGAACCAGGCCCACATCGACCGGGTCGAGCAGATGCGGCCGCACCGCCTCGTCGAGATCGAGCACTTCTTCGAGACGTACAAGCTGCTCGAGGACAAGACCGTCGAGGTCCTCGGCTGGCGCGACCATGCCCGGGCGCTCGAGATCCTGCGCTCCGACCGGGCGACCTGGGAGCGGGAGACCGGCGGGTCGACGAGCGGATGACCGATCGGCGCGGCGATCCGTATGCCGGGGTCCCCGGCCGACGGATCTTCGCCGCGATCCCGCTCGCCGCCGACGCCCGCGCCGCGGTCGAGGCGCTCGTCGGCCGGGTGCGCGCGAGCGCCGATCCGGGCGAGCGCGAGGTCCGCTGGGTGCGCCTCGACGGACTCCACGTCACGCTCAGGTTCATCGGCCCGACCCTTGACCCCCGGATCCCGGCTGCGCTCGAGGCCGTCGCCGCCGCCGCGGCCGCCGCCGCTCCATTCGAGGTGGCCCTGGCCGGGGCTGGCGCGTTCCCCGACCCATACCGACCGCGCGCGCTCTGGCTGGGCATCGGGACGGGCGTCGGCGAGCTCGCGGCCCTGACCCAGGCGATCGATCACGGGCTGGGCGAGCGGGGCTGGCCCGTCGAGGACCGGCCATTCCGGCCCCACCTGACGCTGGCTCGCTCTGACGGCGTAGGCACGGGCTCGCGGACGGCCGCCCGGTTGATGGCCGAGGCGGCCGATCTCGACGCTCGCTGGTGGGTCGACCGAGCGATCCTGTACGAGAGCCTGACCGGTGGCGGGCCCGCCCGGTACGTGCCGCTCGGCGACGCCCCGCTCGGCGGCCGGATGCAGGCGCCCTGACCTCGTCGGAACCGGCGCCGCTCTGCTAGCATCGACCACCCCGGACCACCCCATACCGCCCCGCGACCGACCTTCGCCCCTTCAGTGCCCGGAAGGAGCCGCAGATCGACGAGTCGAGCGCCCAGCGCGTCCGGATCGTGCTCGCCCTGGGCGTGGTCAACCTGGTGCTGGCCGCCACGGCGGCCCTCGTGGCGTCCCTCCCGGCGATCCACTGAGCCTCGCTTGCGGAGCCGCTGGGGGCGGGCGTAGGCTTGCCGTCCCGGTCGCCGGCCGGGGTGGTCCGTTCTCCGGAGGAAGAGCAGTGGCCGAGTCGAGCCCGCGACGCACGAAATTCATCCTCGACGAAGACCGGATCCCGCGGACCTGGTACAACATCGCGGCCGACCTCCCGGTGCCACCCGAACCGGCCCTCCACCCCGGGACTCTTCAGCCGATCGGTCCCCAGGACCTGGCCCCGCTGTTCCCGATGGCGCTCATCGGCCAGGTCGTCAGCAAGGACCGCGAGATCGAGATCCCCGAGCCGGTCCGCGACGCCTACCGGCTGTACCGGCCGAGCCCGCTTTTCCGCGCCCATCGTCTCGAGCAGGCACTCGACACCCCAGCCCACATCTACTACAAGTACGAGGGCGGCAGCCCCTCGGGCAGCCACAAGCCGAACACCGCGCTCGCCCAGGCCTACTACAACAAGGCCGAGGGTGCGACCCGGCTCGCGACCGAGACCGGGGCGGGCCAGTGGGGCAGCGCGCTCGCCTTCGCCGGGGCGGTCTTCGGGCTCGAGGTCAAGGTCTACATGGTCCGCGCCAGCTACGACCAGAAGCCCTACCGCCGGATGCTCATGGAGACCTACGGGGCGGAGGTCGTCGCCAGCCCGTCCCTGGCGACGGAGTACGGACGCAAGGTGCTTGGAGAAACGCCGGACCACACCGGCTCGCTCGGGCTCGCGATCAGCGAGGCGATCGAGGACACGGTCACCCACCCAGGGACGAAGTACTCGCTCGGGTCCGTCTTCGACTTCGTGCTCCTCCACCAGACCGTGATCGGCCAGGAGACGATCCTCCAGATGGAGCTCGCCGGCGAGGAGCCCGACGTCATCATCGGCTGCGCCGGGGGCGGGTCGAACTTTGCCGGCCTGTCGTTCCCGTGGCTCGGCCGGTCGTTCCGCGACGGAGCCAAGTACCGGGTCATCGCGGTCGAGCCGGAGGCGGCCCCGAGCCTCACCCGCGGCGTCTACGCGTATGACTTCGGCGACACCGCCCAGATGGCGCCGGTGGTCAGGATGCACACCCTCGGGCACGACTTCATCCCGGAACCGATCCACGCCGGTGGGCTGCGCTACCACGGCATGGCTCCGCTCGTGTCGCTGCTCAAGGAGCACGGCTACATCGAGGCCCAAAGCGTCCACCAGCGGGCGAGCTTCGAATCCGGCGTTCGCTTCGCCCGGACCGAGGGCATCCTGCCCGCGCCCGAGCCGACCCACGCGATCACGGTCGCGATCGACGAGGCCCTGGAGGCCAAGGCGACCGGCCGGTCGAAGACCATCCTGTTCAACCTGTGCGGCCACGGTCACTTCGACCTGGCAGCCTACGATCGCTACCTCAACGGTCAGCTGGAGGACTACGAGTACCCGGTCGAGAAGGTCAAGGCGGCGCTGGCCGCCCTGCCGACGGTCTGACACCGGGCGATCGCGGACGCGGGGTAGCACCGAACATGCCCAGGCTCGCCTGCTGGTCGTGCGGCCGGCAGATCTACACGGTCTCGCCAATCGAATCGCTGTTCGCCGAGGAACGGCGCTGCCCGCGCTGCGGCGCTTACCTCAACCCCGAGCGCCGGGAGGTCGAGCGACGCGAGCGCCTGCGGCGGATGAACCCGGCCGACGAGCCGGGTCCCCCGCAGCCGGCCGACGAGCGACGGGCCACCGACCGGCGCGGCCGCCAGCGCCGGGCGGGTGGATCGAGCGGGTCGTCGGGCGGAAGCCGCGATGGGGCCGGCTGGGTCGACTGAGCTCAGGGGTAGAGGCGGTCGTCCGGTGTCGGGGGCTCGACCAGCCCGTAGCGCAGCGCGAACACGACCGCCTCGAGCTTCGAGTGGACCTTCAGCTTGCCGGTGATGTTCTGGACGTGGGTCCGGAGCGTGTTCGGGGCGATCGACAGCTCGGTGCAGATCTCGCGGGTCGTGCGCCCGGCGCTCAGGAGGCGGAGGATCTCGAGCTCGCGCGCGGTCAGCGGCTCGATCTTCGGACCGTCGACCCCGAGCTCCTTCGCCATCCGGACGCGCAGCGCGATCTTGGCGATCACCGCGGGCGGGAGCAGCGTCTCGCCGGCGTGGGCCGACCTGATCGCGGCCACGACCTCGTCGGTCGAGGCGGTCTTCGACAGGAAGCCATCGGCGCCCGCCTGGATCGAGTCGAGCACGGTCTCGTCGTCGTCGTGCGCGGTGAGCATGATCACCGGGGCCTTTGGCCGGCGTGCCTTGACCGCCCTGGTGACCTCAGCCCCGGTCCCGTCCGGCAGGGCATAGTCCATGAGGACCACGTCGACCGGCTCGCGTAGCCGGGCCCGTGCCTCGGCCGCCGAGTAGGCCGCCGGGACCATCGTGATCCCGGGCTCCGTGGCGAGCAGCCGGCCGAGCGCGTCGGCCATCGCCCGGTGATCGTCGACGAGCAGGACCCGGATGGCAGCGGTGGCGGGCGCTGGGGTCGGCCGTGCCTCGACCCCGGGATCGGCAACCGGCGGGCCAGCACGACCGCTCATGGCTTCATCGTAACCCGGCCGAGTCAACTACGAGTGGACTTTCGGTCGCGAGCGGCAGCCGGGATCGGGACCTGCGATGATCGGCCGCGTGCGGATCGCGATCGTCGGCTTCGGGCTGATCGGCGGATCGATCGCGCGCGCACTCCGCCGGCGCGAGGCGGCGCCGACGATCGGGGAGCGGATCGAGCTCGTCGCCTGGAGCCGGAGCTCCAGCGGGCCGAGCCGAGCGCTCGCCGACGGGATCCTCGACCGGGCTCCGACGACGTTGCCCGAGGCGCTTCGCGGCGCCGAACTGGTCGTGCTCGCCGCGCCACCGCTGGCGTGTCTCGACCTGCTCGACGAGCTGGCGGGGCCGGTCGCCGGGTCCCTCGCGAACGGGGCCACCGTGTCCGACGTCGCGAGCACGAAGCGGGCGATCGTCGAGCGCGCCGACCGGCTCGGCCTGCGCTTCGTCGGCGGGCATCCGCTGGCGGGGCGAGAGGCCGCCGGCTACGACGCGGCAAACGCCGACCTGTTCGTCGATCGACCATGGGTGGTCTGCCCGGGCGCCGGGGCGGAACCCGGCGACGTCGACCGGGTCGAGCGCCTGGCCCGGGCATGTGGCGCCCGGCCGATCGAGCTCGATCCCGGAGTCCACGACGCCGCGGCCGCGACGATCAGCCATGTCCCGCTCGTCGTGTCCGCGGCGCTCGTCGAGGCGATGACCGGTCGACCGGCCTGGCCGACCGCGTCGAACCTCACCGCAGGTGGCTGGCGCGACATGACCCGCTTGAGCCGCGGCGACCCGGAGATGGGCGCCGGGATCGGGACGACGAATGCTGCCGAGGTGGCGGCCGGGGTGCGCGCCGTGCGCGACGTCCTCGACAGCTGGCTGTCGACGCTCGACGCGGGCGAGCCCGATGCCGCGGCGCTCCGGGCGCGGTTCGAGGCGGTCCGGGCGAGACTCAATTCATGACGGTCGGGGCCGGCCAGGCGGAGCTCGTCTACGTCGTCCCGCGAGCGCTCGTCATGCCCGACGCCGGCTGGCTCGGGATCCGGACAACCGGTGCCCAGGCGGTCCTCGACTCGATCGCGGCCGGTGGTCGGTTCGCGCCGCGACCGGCGATGGAGGTCGACCCGTCGTACAAGCAGGTCATCCCGTACCTCGTCCTTCGCGACGGCCCGCGCTGGTTCCTCATGCAACGGACCCGGGGCGGGGCCGACAGCCGGCTCCACGAGCTATGGTCGATCGGGGTCGGCGGTCACCTCAACCCGGGCGACAGCGACGTCCACGGCGGGCTGGCCCGCGAGTGGCGCGAGGAGCTGGCCGCCGACTTCGAGCCGGACTACCGGCTGGTCGGGTTGCTCAACGACGACACGACCGACGTCGGCCGGGTCCACCTCGGGGTCGTCTTCGTGGCCGATGCCGGTGGCCGCCCGGTCGCCGTCCGCGAGACCGACAAGCTGACCGGCGGGTTCGCCCCGGCTGGCACGGTGCGGTCGGTGCGCGACCGGCTCGAGACCTGGAGCCGGATCGTGTTCGACGCGCTCGATGACGGCGTGAGCCGCACCTGACCCGCCGTCTCGACGGATCCCCGTCCGGCTCGTGACCGGCTGTGCCTATAATCGGCGGCGGAACCCGGGACGGGGCCCCGACCCCGCCCGACCAGGGGAGCGCATGCCGGCCAAGATCCTCGTCGTCGACGACGACCCGAACGTCCAGCGGGTCCTGACCTATACCCTCAAACAGGAGGGCTACGAGGTCCTCGTCGCCAGCGACGGCGCCGAAGGATTTAAGCTGTGGAGCACCGAGGAGCCCGCGCTCATCCTCCTCGACGTGATGCTCCCGAAGATGGACGGCTACCAGGTCGCGGCCAAGATCCGCGAGGAGGAGCAGACCGCCCACGTCCCGATCATCATGCTCACCGCCGAGCGCGAGATCGAGCAGCGCGTCCGTGGCCTGCGGGCCGGCGCCGACGACTACCTGATCAAGCCGTTCCACCAGGCCGAGCTGCTCGCCCGGATGAAGAGCCTCCTGGCCCGGTTCGCGCCGCGTGAGGGCCTCGTCGGACGGCCGCTCCTCGGTCGGGTGGCCGCCTTCTACGGGGCGAAGGGTGGGGTCGGGACGACCACGATCGCGATCAACGCGGCGATCGCCCTCCACCGCGAGCTCGGCCGGAAGGTCGTCCTCGTCGACGGCAACCTCCAGTTCGGCGACCACCGGGTGTTCCTCGACCTCGGTCTCGACCGCAAGAGCATCCTCGACGTCGTCACCGCGACCTCGATCGACGCCGACATCATCAAGTCGGTCGTGGTCCGCCACGACTCCGGGATCGACCTGCTCCTCGCGCCGCCCACGCCGGAGACCGCCGAGCTCGTGACCGAGGAGCACATCCCGCTGATCCTCGACAACCTCCGCTCGCTCTACGACTACGTGATCATCGACATCGACAAACGGCTCGACGAGGTCAACCTCAAGATCCTCGACGCCGCCGACGTGTTCTTCGTGGTCATGACCGCCGACCTGTCGTGCCTCAAGAACGTCCGGCTCGTGCTCGAGACGATCGGTCACCTCGGCGTCGAGCAGCACAAGGTCCGGCTCGTGCTCAACCGCTCCAACGCGTTCACCGGGATCAACGTCAAGAACGCCGAGAGCGCCCTGAAGCGGCCGATCGACCACCAGGTCCTCAACGAATACCGGGGCGCGATCAGCGCGCTGAACAGCGGCTCGCCGTTCATGTTCAGCAAGGCCAATTCGCCACTCGGGCGGTCCCTGCTCGACTTTGCCCGGGCGATCGACAAGGCGGCCGCGACCGGCGATGCACCCCAGCTCGCGGCGCCGTCCGCCCGTTAGGCCGGGCCTCGCCAGGGATAGCCGCCAGGGGATAAGCCGCCGGTGAGACGCGCCCGGTAGGGTGGGCCGGTGCTCGCCACTGTGCTCGCCGCGACGCTCCAGGGGATCGACGGCCGGGTCATCCGGGTCGAGGTCGATGTCGCACCGGGCCTGCCCGGGTTCACGATCGTCGGGTTGCCCGATGCCGCGCTCCAGGAGGCTCGCGAACGGGTCCGCGGCGCGATCCGCAACAGCGGCCTGGCGTTCCCCCCGCGACGGATCACGGTCAACCTGGCGCCGGCCGACCTGCGCAAGGCGGGCGCCTCGCTCGACCTCGCGATCGCGGTCGGGATCCTGCTCGGTTCGGAGCAGGTTCGGGCGACGGGCCGCTGGGCGTTCATCGGCGAGCTGTCGCTCGGTGGGGACCTGCGGCCGGTCCCGGGCATCCTGCCGATGGTCGGCGCGCTGGTCCGGCGCGGCGCGAGCCGGGTGGTCGTCCCGGACGACGCCGCGGCCGAGGCTCGCCTGGCCGACGGGATCGAGGCTCATCCGGCGGCCAGCCTGACCGCGGTCGTCGAGCTCCTCAGGCTGGCCGGCTCGCGACGTCGCCGGACGATCTCGGTCCCGACCCGGGTCGAGCTCGCCTCGGCCGGTCTGCCGTTCGGTCTGCCGCAAGCCGGCCATCAGCCCGACGGTACGGCTGGACTCGGCGTCCCCGACCTGGCCGACGTCCGTGGCCAGGCGCTCGGCCGTCGGGCGCTCGAGATCGCCCTGGCCGGGGGTCACGGGATGCTGCTGATCGGTCCGCCGGGGTCGGGCAAGACGCTGCTCGCCCGGACGATCCCGCGCCTCCTGCCGCCGCTCGACGATGCCGAGGCGAGGGTCGCCTCGGCGATTGCCTCCGCCGCCGGGGACGGCCCGCTCGTGGAGCTCGTCCGGACCCGGCCCTTCCGGGCCCCGCACCACACGATCAGCTATGCCGGCATGCTCGGTGGCGGTCCGCGCCTCAATCCCGGCGAAGTGACCCGGGCCGACGAGGGCGTGCTCTTCCTCGATGAGCTGCCCGAGTTCGGGCGGGATGTGCTCGAGGCGCTTCGTCAGCCGCTCGAGGACGGGCGGGTCACGATCGTCCGGGTGGGCGGATCCATGACCCTGCCCGCTCGGTTCCAGCTCGTCGCGGCGATGAACCCGTGTCCATGCGGGGGCGGAGCCGGTCCGGACGCCGGCTGCCGCTGTTCGACGGGCGTGCCCGAGCGCTACGCCGGCCGGGTGTCGGGGCCGCTCCGCGACCGGATCGATCTCTGGGTCGAGATGCCACCCGTGCCGCAGGCGGCCCTGATCGGCCCGGGCCGGGCCGAGTCGAGCGCGACGGTCGCGGCCCGGATCGCCTCGGCCCGGGCGGCCGGCGTGCGCCGCCGCGGCGTCGCCAATGCCCGGCTCGACGGAGCGCGGCTCCGATCGGCCTGCCGCCTGTCCCCGAGCGATGAAGCGCTGCTCGCCTCGATCTCGGCGGCCGCCGGGCTGTCGGCCCGTGGAGTCGGACGGCTCCTCCGGGTCGCCCGGACGATCGCCGACCTGGACGGCGCGATCTGGGTTGGCCACGAGCATCTCGAGGAGGCCGCCCGGTTCCGCATCCCGAGCGGGCCGTATGCGGGCCAGCTGGCGGGCTGAGCCGGTGATCGGGGAACGCGACGCCTGGGCGATCCTCGCGTCGGTCCACGGCCTCGGTCCGGTCACGTTCGGGCTGATGCTCCGGGAGCACGGCACCGCCAGCCGCGTCGTCGAGCTGGCCGTCAGCCCGGCCGGGCGCCGCGTGATCCGGGACGGGCCGCGCGGCGGTCGCGTTCGACTCCCCGACGAGATGGTCGAGGCGCTCGGCGCGGCTGCCGCCGACCCCGGGCCGATGCTTGCCCGGCTCCAGGCCGCCGGGACCGCCCTGGTGACGATCGACGACGACGCCTACCCGTGGCGCCTCCGGGCGATCGCGGAGCCACCGCCGGTCCTGTTCGTCCGCGGCGATCCGGGGTCGCTGTCGGCGTCCGGATCGGTGGCGATCGTGGGGACGCGTCGTCCGACCGAGGCCGGCCGACGGACCGCGGCCCGGATCGCCGATGCCGTTGCTCGACTCGGGGCGGTGGTCGTGTCCGGGCTGGCCCTCGGGATCGACGGCGCGGCACACGCCGCCGTCGTCTCTGCCGAGCGACCGACGATCGCGGTCCTTGGCTCCGGGCACGACCGGTTGTTCCCGAAGGCACATCGCCGGCTGGCAACGGCGGTGGTCGACACGGGCGGTGCGATCGTGTCCGAGCTGCCGCCGGATGCCGGCCCGACCAAGGGGACGTTCCCGCGTCGCAACCGGCTGATCAGCGGTCTCGCCGAGGCGACCGTCGTCGTCGAGGCGGCGCGCGGGAGCGGCGCGCTGATCACCGCCCGTTGGGCGCTCGAGCAGGGTCGGGGCTGCTTCGTCGTCCCCGGCTCGATCGACGCTCCAGCGTCAGCCGGCTGCCTGGCCTTCCTGCGCGAGTTCGCCGGCGAAGCCCGGATCGTGGCCGGCGTGGCCGAGCTGATCGACGATCTAGGACTGGTCCAGGGCGATCTACCGGGCGACGGCCGACCGGCGGGCCAGCCCGCCTCGCTCGAGGCGATCGTGGCAACCCTGGGGCAATCTGAAGCCGCGGTTGCGGGCGCCCTGGTCGACGGCGGAACGACGATCGACGCGCTCGTCGCCCGGACCGGCCTGCCGGTCTCGACCCTCCTGAGCACGTTGACGATGCTCGAGATTCGCGGCCTTGTCATGTCCGCCTACGGCCGCTATCGACCGACCGGTCTGCTCGCAGCCGCTCCGCCTCGTTTGCCCTGAGCGTGGATCGGGTGCTAGGCTTGACGGTGATCTTCGAGGCAGCGCCCCCGAGATCAGACAGCCGCACGATGCCGCTGACCCCAGGCGACGAGCCAGGAGACTGTCTATTGCGAAAGTTCGCCGTCGCGGCGCTGGCTCTCCCCGTGCTCGCTCTCGTGTATGGTCCCGTCCTCGCCCGGCGCATGCTCGCCGGGCGGGTCGGCATCGGGATCGGCACCCTGGCGATCAGTGGAATCGTAGCCGTCGGACTCGCGGCGCCGGTCGCCACCCAGGCTCGTCCGCCGGTGACGGTCGCCCAGGTCGGGCCAGCCACGCTGGCCGGGAGCATCGAGCCGCACCATGGCCTGCGCGAGCCCGTCCGCATGTCGTTCAGCTCGGCGATGGAGCCGGGCAGCGTCGCCGCTGCCCTCACGGTCGATCCGCCGACGGGCGTCGATCTGAGCTGGGATTCCGCCGGCCGGTCGCTGACGGTCGCGCCGAAGACCGGCTGGAAGGCCGGCACCTACTACACGGTGACGATTGCCCGCACGGCGATCGACGCGACGGGTCAGAAGCTGGCTGCCCCGGCCCGGGCGATCTTCACGACGCGCGGCGCGCTAGGCGGCCGGATCGCACCGTCGACGACGGCGGTCAAGGGTCGGGTCCCGAGCTCGACGACGTTCACGGTCGTCTATGACGGACCGGTCGACGTCACGGCCGTCCAGACGGCCTTCCAGATCGATCCGCCGGTCGACGGGACGTTCGAGTCGACGACCACCACGGCCGGGGGTTCGTCGCTCACGTTCGTGCCGGCGAAGGCGCTCGCGCCGAACGTCGTCTACACCGTCTCGATCGGGGCCGCGGTCCGCGACGCTGACGGCGTCGCGACGACCCCGGTCGCACCGCTCGCGATCCGGACCGCCAAGGGCGCGTCGGTCGTCCGCTTCAGGCCGTTCGCCGGCTCGTCCGACATCGACCGGACCGCCGACCTCTCGGTCCGCTTCACCGACCGGATGGCCCGGCCGGCGACCCAGGCCGCGTTCAGCGCACGGATCGGGACCAAGGAGCTCAAGGGCAAGTTCAGCTGGTTCGAGGACGACACCGTGCTCGCGTTCGAGCCGTCGTCGCTCCTGCCCTACGGCGCCAAGGTCGTCATGACGGTGGCCGCCACGGCCACCGACAAGAACGGGATCCCGCTCAGCGGTCCGAAGAACGCCACGTTCAAGGTCGCGTCCAAGCCGAAGCCGGGTGCGCCGGCGCGGTCGGTCCATATCGGGCACGGCAAGAGTGTCGGCGCGGGCGCCTGGGGTGCGGTCGAGCGCTACTACCTCAAGCTGATGAACTGCACCCGCGGCGGCGGCTGGGTGACCTCGGGTGGCAACTGCAGCAGCCCGGGCGGGAGCGGGATCAACCCGCTCATCCTCAGCTCCGGGATCAGCACGAACGTCTCACGGCCGTACGCGAAGTTCCTCGCCGGGAACGGTGGCTGCGACCACTTCCTCGACGGCGATCCGGGGGACCGGCTGCGCCGGGCGGGCTACGGCGGCGACTACCGCGAGAACATCGGCTGCCGCTCGGCGAGCAGCCCGTTCGCGTCGGTCCTGGGCACGCACCTGTTCTTCCAGGACGAGAAGCCGTGCGGTGGCTACTGCCACTATGCCAACATCATGTCGACGAAGATGAAGTACGTCGGCATCGGGGTCTGGGTGGCTCACGGGCGGGTCCGCCTCGTGGTCGATTTCTGGGAAGGCTGAACGCCGCTGATCCGCAACGCCGTCCTCCATATCAACAACGAGCAGCCGCTCCGGGCGGACCTGTACTCGCTGCCGACGGCCGCCGATGTTGCCGTGGTCTGCACGAACCTGCGCGAGCTGAACGGCAATCGACCCGTCTTCGCCGACGACATCGAGTCGGTCTTCGTCTTCCCGCTGATGCACATCCGGTTCATCGAGATCGCGCCGGGCACGATCGAGCAGACCGCCGACGCCGTCCGGCCGAGGCTGGAAGTGGGCGGCCCACCGGTCCCGGTTGCCGAGGCGGAAGAGGAGCTCGAGATCGACGAGGACTTCCTGCGCCGGGTCCGCGACGTCTGATCCGGCACAGCCGCTCTTGGCCGTCCGTCCGGGGCGGTGGACGGATCGGTAAGGGGCCGGTGCTAGACTCCCGCACGACATGAGCACGGATCTGGTGATCGTCGAGTCGCCCGCCAAGGCGAAGACGATCGAGCGCTATCTCGGGCCGGGGTATACGGTCCTCGCCTCGTACGGCCATGTCCGCGACCTGCCCGAGAACCCGGGCAAGGGCAAGCTTGGGGTCGACGTCGAGCATGACTTCGCCCCGACCTATGAGATCTCGCCCGATCGCCATCGCCAGCTGGCCGCGATCGAGAAGGCGGCCAGGGGCGCCGACACGGTCTACCTCGCGACCGACCTCGACCGGGAGGGCGAGGCGATCGCCTGGCACGTGGCTGAGGCGATCGGCCTGGCCCCTGAGCGGACCGCCAGGGTGACGTTCAGCGAGATCACCGAGCCCGCGATCCGCGAGGCCTTCGCCAACCCCCGGGCGATCGACCAGGACCTCGTCGATGCCCAGCAGACGCGCCGGATCGTCGACCGCATGGTCGGCTACACGCTCAGCCCGCTGATCTCGCGCAAGGTCCGCTCGGGACTGTCGGCCGGTCGGGTCCAGTCGGTGGCCGTTCGGCTCGTGGTCGATCGGGAGCGCGAGATCCGGGCGTTCACGGCGATCGAGTACTGGACGATCGAGGCGCTCCTCGTCGCACCGGGCGGGGCCGACTTCAGCGCCGAGCTCGTCCGGACCGACGGGGCGAAGCCGGTCATCGGCGACGAGGAGACCGCCGAGCGCCACGTCGCCGCGATCCGGGCCAGCCAGCCGATCGTCGAGTCAATTGCGATCAAGCGCTCGAAGCGGAGCCCGGCGCCGCCGTTCACCACGTCGACGCTCCAGCAGGAGGCGAGCCGGAAGCTCGGCTTCAGCCCCAAGCGGACGATGTCGGTCGCCCAGCGGCTGTACGAGGGCGTCGAGACCCCGGATGGACAGGTCGGGCTCATCACCTACATGCGGACCGATTCCGTGGCGCTCTCAGGTCAGGCGCTGGGCGAGGCGCGCGAGGTCATCGCGGCGCGCTACGGCGATCCCTACACGATGCCGAAGGGGCGCCCGTTCAAGACCAAGTCGAAGAACGCCCAGGAAGCCCACGAGGCGATCCGTCCCACCTCGTTCAAGCGAGACCCGGAAGCGCTCGTGCGCACGCTGGGACGCGACGAGGCCCGGCTCTATCGGCTCATCTGGCAGCGGGCTTTGGCCAGCCAGATGAAGGAGAAGGAGCTCGAGACGACGACGGTCGAGCTGGTGGCCGGGACCTACGGCCTCCGGGCGAGCGCGACGAAGACTGTCTTCGATGGCTTCAGCCGGGTCTACACCGAGGGCCAGGACGACTCGGCGGAAGAGGCCGAGCGGGCCCTCCCGGCGCTGGCCGAAGGCGACGTCACCCGGGTGGCCGACGTCACCCCGATCCAGCACTTCACCGAGCCGCCGCCGCGCTACACCGAGGCGACCCTGATCAAGGCTCTCGAGGAGCATGGGATCGGGCGCCCATCGACCTACGCCGCGACCATCTCGACGATCGTCGACCGGGGCTACGTCAAGGTCGTCGATCGACGGCTCCACCCGGAGCCCGTGGGCGAGGTCGTCACCGACCTCCTGGTCGAGCACTTCGGGAAGTACGTCGACCTGGCGTTCACCGCAGGGATGGAGGAGGAGCTCGACGAGATCGCCCGGGGCGAGCGGCCGTGGGTCCCGCTCCTGCGCGAGTTCTACGGCCCGCTCAAGGAGCTCGTCGACGAGAAGCGGGCGGTCCTCCGCCGGCGCGACTTCACGACCGAGCCGTCGGACGAGGTCTGCTCGCTCGGGCATCCGATGGTCATCCGGCTCGGCCGCAATGGGCGCTTCCTGGCCTGCTCGCTCTACCCGGAGCACAAGGAATCACGGCCGTTGCCGGGCGAGGAGGAGGCTGGCCCGATCCTGCCCGGTGTCGGGGAGGCCTGCCCGAAGTGCGGTCCGACCGACGGCGGCGTGCTCGCGGCCAAACGCGGCCGGTTCGGCCCCTTCGTGGGCTGCTCGCGGTACCCCGATTGCGACTACATCAAGAAGGACGGCCCGCCGCCGCCCGAGCCGCTCCCGTTCGAGGTGGCCTGCCCGAAATGCGGCGAGGGTCGCTTGACGCCCCGGCGCGCCCGTCGGACCGGCTCTCTCTTCTGGGGCTGCTCGCGCTATCCGAAATGCGACTTCACGACCTCGCACGAGCCGCTCGGCGCCACCCACGACGCCGATGCGGGCCCGGTTGCCCGGAAGGGCGACGAGGCGGCGATGTGCCTCCTGTGCGGCTCGACGATGGACCTGCCGGCGGCCTCGATCGTGCCGGGCGCAACGTTCTCGGGCGGTCCGCCCGATCCCGCCGCGCTGGCCCGGCCGAGTCGAGGCGGGCGCGGGGCGCGTGGCGGATCAGGCGGATCGCGATCCGGCGCTCGAGCGGGCGGCCGCCGCGCCGGTCGTTCGCAAGGCGGCCGACGAGCTGCGGGCCGCAGCCGCGGGACCGAGCGCGCGCCCGAGGGGTGACCGGCGCCGACGCCCTCGAGCGGTTCATCGGCGGGCTGACCGCCCGTGACGCCTCCGACCACACGCGACGCTCCTACACAACGGCCGTGGGCGCCTACCTCGACTGGCTCGACCGGCGCGGCGTCGATTGGCGCCGGCCGGGCCGAGCCGACCTGCGGGCGTACCTCGAGGTGCTCGGAGAAGGCCACGCCCGCAGCTCGGTGGGCCAGCGGCTCGGTGCGATCCGGTCGTTCTACGCGTTCGCGGCACGTCACGAGCTGTGCCCGGGCGACCCATGGGGCGCGATCGCCACCCCGCGCCAGCGGAAGCGCCTGCCCCAGGTGCTCGAGAGTCGCCAGGTCGAGGCGCTCCTGGCCGCGATCGACGACGATGCGTCGGTGGCGGCCGCGGGTCACGGACGCGCCCCGGGCCTGACCGGCGCGCTCGCACTCCGCGACCGGGCCCTCGTCGAGACCGCCTATGCGGCCGGGCTGCGGATCAGCGAGCTGGCCGCGTCCACGCTCGGCTCGGTCGACCTGCGCCGCGGTGAGATGCGGGTCGTCGGCAAGGGCCGCAAGGAGCGGATCGGCCTGCTCGGACGGCCGGCCCGGCGAGCGCTCGACGAGTACCTGCGCGACGGGCGGCCGGTCCTGCTCGCCCGGGCCGCGGCCTCGACCCGTGCTCCGGATCCGCCGGCCGAGGTCTTCCTCAATCAGGCAGGCCGGCCGCTCGGTGTTCGTGGGCTCCGCTTCCGGCTCGACCGGCTCCGGGCCCGGGCCGGCCTGCCGCTCGGCGTCTCGCCGCACACCCTGCGCCACAGCTTTGCCACCCACCTCCTCGACGGCGGCGCGGACCTGCGGGTCGTCCAGGAGCTGCTCGGCCACGAGAGCCTCGCCACGACCCAGGTTTACACCCATGTCTCCGGGACCCGGCTTCGCTCGGCGTACCTCGAGGCCCATCCCCGGGCTCGCAGCGCCAGCCGATCGTGACCGCCGGCCGCTCGCTCGCCCGGGCCGGGCTGATCGTGACCCTGGCGTTCCTCGCCTCGCGGGCCCTCGGCTGGGTTCGGCTCGTGGTCATCGGGACCTCATTCGGCGCGACGGCCGAGCTTGACACGTTCTTCGCCGCGTTCCGGATCCCCGACCTGATCTTCCAGCTCGTTGCCGCCGGGGCGCTGTCGTCGGCGCTCATCCCGGTCATCGCCGGGCTGCTCGAGACCGACACCGAGTCGCACGCCTGGCGGGTCGCCTCGAGCGTGGTCAACGTCATGCTCGCGGTGCTGCTCGTGCTCGCCGTCGTCGCCTTCGTCACGGCGCCGATCCTCGTCCCGTGGATCACGCCCGGGTTCAGCGAAGCCCAGTGGGCCCAGACCGTCGACCTGACCCGGCTAATGCTGCTCAGCCCGATCCTGCTCGCGCTGGGCTCGTTCGCGACGAGCCTGCTCAACGCCAAGAACCGGTTCGGGGCGGCGGCCGCCGCGCCGATCGTCTACAACCTGGCGATCATCGGCGCCGCGATCCTGCTCAAGCCGTCGTTCGGGATCTACAGCCTTGCGATCGGCGTCGTGGCGGGGTCGATCTGCCATCTCGGGATCCAGGTCCTGCCGCTCCGCCAGACCGGGTTCCGCTGGTCGCCCCGGATCAACCTCGGCGACCCATTGGCCCGACTGGCCCTCGTCCTGTTGGTCCCGCGCGCCATCGGGCTCGGCGCCAGCCAGCTGACCTTCCTCGTGGCGACCTCGCTCGCCTCGAACCTCGGTGCGGGCGCGGTCAGCGCGTTCTCGATCGCGTTCTCTGTGTTCCAGATCCCGATCGGGGTGATCGGCATCCCGATCGGCGTGGTCATGCTCCCGTCGATGTCGCGCAACCTCGCCCGGGGCGACGTCGCCAGCTACGTGAGCCTCGTAGGCCGGGCGCTCCGGCTGATCCTGTGGGTCATGCTCCCGCTGGCGGCGCTCACGATCGTGCTCCGCTCGGAGATCGTGACGCTCCTGTTCGGATACGGGCGGTTCGACGAGCACGGCGTCGCACTGACCGCGGCCGTCCTGATGTGCCTGTCGTTCGCGCTTGCCTCCGAATCGCTCATCGCGATCCTCGCTCGCGCGTTCTATGCCAGCCGCGACACCCTGACGCCGGTTCTCGCCGCCGTCCTGGCGGTGGTCATCAACGTCAGCCTGGCGGTGCTCCTCGTCGGCCCCCTCGGGCTGGCCGGGGTCGGCGTCGCGATCGCGGTCGGCTCGTGGATCGAGGTGTGCCTGCTGCTTGTAGTGCTGACCCGGCGGATAGGCGGCTTCGAATTCGGTGAGCTCGCCAGGTCGGGCGCGGTCGCGCTCATCGGGGCGATCGCGGCCGGGGCCGTCGCAGCGCTCACGATGACGGTCGCGTCGAGCGCCGTCGGGGCCGAGCCGCCACGGCCAGTCCTCCTAGTCGAGCTCGCGCTGGCGACCGGCCTGGCCGGCCTCGTCTACATCGGCCTGAGCCGTGCATTGCGGATCCCCGAGCTCGGCACTATCGTGCGGCTCATGTCCGACGCCCTCCGTCGTCCGGCCAGCCCATGACCGACGGAGTCCCCGGGAGCGGCGACCGCTCGGCGGCCTGGGACATGTTCGTCGCCGGCCACCGGCTGGCCACCTACCTCCAGACCGCCGCCTGGGCGCAGGTCAAGACGGCCAACGGCTGGACCAGCCGGCTCGTGGAGGTGAGCCCGGCGGCCGATCAACGGTTCGGTGCGCGGATCCTCCTGCGCCGGCCACGTCCGGTCCCATGGACATTCGCCTACGCGCCGCGCGGGCCGCTCGGCTCCGCGTGGACCGCCGATCTGGTCGGGGCGTGGGGCGGGGCGCTGCGTAGCTCGCTCGGGCGGGACGGAGCCGGCGTCGGCGGAGTGGCCCACGTCCGGATCGACCCCGAGATCGAGCTCGACGGGCCGTTCGACGCTGGTGGGGCCACCCGCTCGCTGCTCGCGCGCCACGGCTGGCGACCCGCGCCGGAGGTCCAGCCGAGCGTTACCCGGGTCATCGACCTGGGCGCCGACGAGGATGCCCTGTGGTCCGACCTGCGCTCGAAGTGGCGCCAGTACGTCAACAAGGCGCGAGCGCTCGGGGTCACCATCGAGGACGTCGATGCGGACGCCGACCCGACCGCTTTCCCGACCTTCCACCGGATCATGGCCGAGACCTCGACCCGGACACACACGCCGATCCGGACCGAGGCCGCCTACCGCGACATCTGGGAGGGGTTCCGACCGAGCGGCGGCGCGCGACTGCTGTTCGCCCGGGAGCCGTCCGGACGAGGTCGGCGCCGTCCTCCTCCTCGTCCGGTGCGGCAGTCGCGTCGTCGAGCCATACGGCGGGATGACCGCGGGCGGCGCTGAACGACGGGCGAACTACCTGCTCAAGTGGGAAGCGATCCGGTCGAGTCGGGAGTCGGGGGCCACTTCGTACGACATGTGGGGCCTCGTCCACCCGGGGATCCGCCAGTTCAAGGAGGGATTCGGGGGCCGCGAGGTCAGGCTGATCGGCGCCTGGGACCTGCCGATCAGCGGGATCGGCTGGCGGAGCTACCGGCTCGCCGAGGGTCGACGGCGCGCGCCGCGTGTCCTCACGGCCGAGGCCGTCGAGTGACCCGCCGGGTCGAGCGGTGAGCGGCCGAGCGCCGGGCGTGCCCGGCCGGACCCTTGTCGAGACCGTGGCCCGCGCCGAGCCCGGAGGGACACGACCGATCGGGCGGCTCGTCGAACGGCTGGCGGCGGAGGGCCGGCTGCGAGCTGTCCTCCGCCACGGAACCGCCGTCGATCCCGCGGCCTTGGCCGCGGTGGACGTCTCTGGCGTACGTGACGACTCGCGTCTCCTTCAGCCGGGTGACGTCTTCGTGGCGATCGCCGGCGAGAACGTCGACGGACACGACATGGTTGCCGCCGCGATCGCCGCCGGGGCCAGTGCCGCGATCGTCGAGCGGCCGGTGGACGTCGACGGGCTGCAGATCGTGGTCGACCGGGGTACAACCGCCCTCGCCTCGGGCGCAGCCTGGTGGTACGGCGATCCGAGCCACGAGCTCAGCGTCGTCGGAGTCACTGGCACCGACGGCAAGACGACGACGTCATACCTCATCGCGGCTGCACTCGAGACGGCCGGGATCCCGACCGGGCTCGTGGGGACCGTCGAGACGCGCGTCGGGCCGGTCCGCGAGCGGACCCCCGGCCACGTGACCACCCCGGGAGCGATCCGGCTCCAACAGCTCCTTCGGGCGATGGTGGTCGCGGGGGATCGCGCCGCGGTCCTCGAGACCACGTCCCACGGCCTGGCGGCCGAGCGGGTCGGCTCGGTCGCCTACGATGCGGCGATCTTCACGAACCTGTCCCACGAGCATCTCGAGTTCCACGGGACGTTCGAGGCGTACCGGGCGGCCAAGCTCAGCCTGTTCGCGCGGCTCGCCGAGCCCGCTCCAGCCAAGCCCGGAGCGCATCCTCGGCTCGGCGTCGTCAACCTCGACGACCCGGCCGGCGCGCAGTTCGCCGCGACGACGCACGCCGCCGGCGCGCGTCTCGTCGGCTATGGGCTGGGTCCGACGGCCGACGTCCGCGCGACGTCGATCGTGGATATGCCGCGCGGGCTCCGGCTGGACGTGGTCGCCCCGGGCTGGGCGGGAACGATCGAGCTCCAGCTCGCCGGTCGTTACAACGCCCACAACGCGCTGGCCGCAGTTTCCCTGGCGATCGGCTGGGGGCTCGATCCGGAGGCGGCCCGAGCGGGGATCGAGGCGCTCGCCGGGGTGCCTGGCCGTCTGGAGCGGGTCGATCGAGGCCAGCCGTTCGAGGTGGTCGTCGACTTCGCCCACACTCCGGCCGCGCTCGAGACCGTGCTCGACCTGCTTGGGGCGGCCGCCGCGCGGTCGGGCGGCGGGCTGATCGCCGTCTTCGGGTCAGCTGGGGAGCGCGACCGGGCGAAGCGGCCGATGATGGGCCGGGTGGCCGGCCAGCGCTGCCGGCTCGTCGTGCTCGCGGACGAGGATCCGCGCGGCGAGGATCGGCTCGCCATCCTGAACGAGATCGCGGCCGGCGCCGAGGCAGCCGGCCGCCGGCGCGGCACCGACCTGCTCGTCATCCCCGATCGGTCCGAGGCGATCGCCACGGCACTCGAGCGGGCCGGGCCCGGCGACGTCGTGGTCCTGGCCGGGAAAGGTCACGAACCGACGATCGAGCAGGCGACCGGACCGGTCGCCTGGGACGAGCGGGCAGCCGCCGAGCGCGCACTGGCCGATCTCGGCTATGGCCGGGACTCCTGAGCGTGCGCGGCTGCCTCGTCACGTTGGCACTCCTGGTCGGGATCGTTCTCGCGGCGACCTGGCTGGTCCTCCCGCCGGTGGCAGGGACGCTCGCCCAGGGTGCGCTCGTGGCCGCCGGCTTCAACGCCGACGCGATGACGGTCACGGTCAACGCCGACCCGCCGCCGCGCCTCCTGGGCCTGCGCGCCGATCGCGTCCGCGTCCAGGCCACGAACGCCACGTTCCGGGGGCTCGAGGCGCTCGACGTCGACCTGGTCCTCCACGACGTCCGGCTGCTCGATCGGACGTTCGGCTCGATCGAGGGGACGCTCCGTCACGTGACCACGACCGACGGCAGCGGCGCCGGCGTGACGATCCCGATCGCCGTCGTGAGTGGCACCCCCGATCGGATCCAGGCGACAATGACCTTCCCGGCCAGCGATGCCGAGGAGCTTGCTGCCGATGCGGTTCGGAAGGCGATCGGCCTCGCCCCGAGCCGGGTCGTCCTCACGGCCCCGGATCGGGTCCGGGTCGAGGCCGGCGGGCTGGCAATCAACGCCCGGATCACGGTCGATGCCCAGGGGGTCCTGAAGCTGGTCCCGCCGTCAGGGGCCCCGATCGCCGCCCTGACCCTGTTCGAGCCGGGGCCCGCCGCTCCGTACACGATCGAGTCGTTCCGAATCCACGACGGCGACCTGATCGTCGTGGCCACGCTCGAGCCCGACCTCGGCTGAGCTCGGCCGGCACGCTGCTATCCTGTGAGGCCGATGTCGATCGAGCCTCCCACCACCGAAACAACGACCGCCCGCAAGGGCGCCCGTCGGTCCGCCGCTCCTCCCGCGCCACGGGCCGCGAGCAAGCGTTCCTTCGAAGCCCTTCGGCGCGAGCTGCTCGCCGCCCTCGAGCGGCACTACCCGCAGGCGGACCTTGAGCCGGTCAGCCGCGCGTTCGACCTCGCGATCGAGGCCCACGCCGGCCAGACCCGAGCGTCGGGCGAGCCGTACGTCACCCACCCGATCGCATCGGCCCAGATCCTGGCCGACCTCGGAATCGATCCCATCGCCGTCCAGGCCGCCCTCCTCCACGACGTCCCGGAGGACACCGAGTTCAGCCTCGACGACATCGAGGAGCGGTTCGGCGCCGAGGTCGCCCATCTCGTCGACGGCGTGACCAAGCTGTCAAAGTTCAGCACCCACACCCACGAGCAGCAGCAGGCCGAGAACATCCGGAAGATGTTCCTGGCGATGGCCGAGGACATCCGGGTCGTCCTGATCAAGCTGGCCGATCGCCTCCACAACATGCGTACGCTGGCCGCGCTGCCCCTCGACAAGCAGCAGCGGATCGCCCGCCAGACGATGGAGATCTACGCCCCGCTGGCCGAGCGGCTCGGGATCTGGCAGATCAAGTGGGAGCTCGAGGACCTCGCCTTCAAGGCCCTCGAACCGGAGCGCTTCCGGGAGCTCGCGAAGCTGCTCGACACCCGGCGCAAGGGCCGCGAGGGGTTCATCGAGGCGGCCATCGCGGAGCTTCGCCCGAGCGCTCACGGCAGCCGGCATCGAGGCCGAGCTCCAGGGCCGACCGAAGCACATCTACAGCATCTACAAGAAGATGCAGCGCAAGGGCGCCGGGTTCGAGGAGATCTACGACGTCTACGCGATCCGCTGCCTGGTCGAGGAGGTCAAGGATTGCTACGCGGCCCTCGGCGTCGTCCACTCGATCTGGCGGCCGATCCCCGGCCAGTTCGACGACTACATCGCGGTTCCCAAGAACAACCTCTACCAGAGCCTCCACACTGCGGTCATCGTCAGCGAAGGCAAGCCGCTCGAGATCCAGATCCGGACCCACGCGATGCACCAGGTCAGCGAGGTCGGCATCGCCGCCCACTGGCGCTACAAGGAAGGCAGCCGGTCGGATCGTGAGTACGACGCGAAGCTGGCCTGGCTCCGCCAGCTCATGGACTGGCAGCGCGAGGTCTCCGACGCGACCGAGTTCGTCGAGGGGATCAAGCTCGACATCTTCCAGGACCAGGTCTTCGTGTTCACCCCGCGCGGCGACGTCAAGGACCTCCCGGCCGGCTCGACACCGCTCGACTTCGCCTACCGGATCCACACCGACGTCGGCCATCGCTGTATCGGGGCGAAGGTCAACAATCGGCTCGTCCCGCTCGACTACCGGCTGAAGAACGGCGACATCGTCGAGATCGTCACGACCAAGGGCGAGCACGGTCCGTCGCGCGACTGGCTCAACGTCGTTCGGACCAGCCACGCCCGCGAGAAGATCCGGGCCTGGTTCAAGCGCCAGGAACGGGACGACAACATCGTCCACGGCCGGGAGTCGCTCGAGCGCGAGCTGCGCCGGCTCGCCCGGACCTCGATCCAGGCGGTCGGCCTCGACAAGATCGTCGAGGTCGGCAAGCAGTACAACTACGACAGCCTCGACGACTTCTACGCCGCGATCGGCTATGGCGCCGTCGGGGCCCAGCAGGTGGTCATGCGCCTCGGGGTCGTCGACGACGCCGAGCTGGCTCTGCCGACGGTCGCGCCGTCGAACCTCCCGCAGCGGACCGGCGGCGTCCGGGTCAAGGGCGTGGGCGATCTGCTCGTCCGGTTCGCGCGGTGCTGCCACCCGATCCCGGGCGATCCGATCCAGGGCTTCATCACCCGCGGCAAGGGCGTGACCGTCCACCTCCGATCGTGTCCCACCGTGATGAACGAGCGCGAGGTCAGCCGGCTGATCGACGTGGAGTGGGAGGCGACCCCGACCCAGACCTACCCGATCGCGATCCGGATCGAGGCGTTCGATCGGACCGGGTTGCTGTCCGACATCACCCAGGTGGTCGCCGAGGCGAAGGTCAACATCGTCGCCGCCAACGTGAACGTGATGCAGGACCACACGGCGGTCGTGATCGCGACGCTCCAGGTGGCCTCGGTCAGCCAGCTTGCCCGGGTCATGGGCCGGATCGAGCAGCTCAAGGACGTGATCTCGGTCCAGCGCGACCTCGGCTGACCAGGCGCGCCGACGCGCCGTTCCGCCTGCCCGAGCCGGGCAGCCCCGAGATCACCGTCGACAACAGCCAGCTGACCGGATTGAGCGTCTACCTCGACGGTGAGAAGATCTCTCGCCTGCGCGAGCGCGGCCGGCCGGCCTGGACGATCCCGATGGCCGATCGCTCCGACCCGCCGGGTCAGCTTCGGCGGCCGGCTGACCGGGCTCCAGGCGATCATCGATGACGGGGCGACGACGATCGAGCTCGAGCGCCGGCTCCGACTGTGGGAGATCATCCTGGCGTTCGTGCCGTTCGGCCTGCTCGGGCTGACCGGGGTCGCCGGCGGGATCTGCGGCCTCGCCGCGATCGTCGTCAACCTGCAGCTCGTCCGGATGCCGTGGCCGACGGCCGCCCGGATCGCCGCGATGGTGGCCAGCCTGGCGGTGGCGTTCGCGGCGTCCTACGTCCTCGACCTCTCGCCGTTCTTCTAGACTTCCGGCGATGCCCACCTTCCGCGCCCCGCGTGGTACGCGAGACCTGCTCCCCGACGAGCGCCGGATCTGGTCACGCCTGGAGCAGCTGGCGTTCGAGCTCGCCGGTCGATACGGCTACCGCCAGATCGAGACGCCGATGTTCGAGCAGGCCGCGGTCTTCGAGCGCGGGCTCGGCGAGGCCACCGACGCCGTCGAGAAGGAGCTCTTCCGGCTCGCTCCCCGAACCGACGAGTCCGAGTCGTGGGCGCTCCGACCCGAGCCGACCGCCGGGATCGTCCGGGCCTACATCCAGCACGGGATGCAGACCTGGCCGCAGCCGGTGAAGCTGACGACGGTCGGGCCGATGTTCCGCTACGACCGTCCGCAGGCGGGCCGCTATCGCCAGTTCTGGCAGTTCGACGTCGAGGCGATCGGCGATCCCGGACCGGCGGTCGATGCCGAGATCGTGGAGCTCGGCGCCCGGTTCTACCGGGAGGCCGGCCTCGACGACGTCGAGCTGCACCTCAACTCGATCGGCGATGCGACCTGCCGGCCGGCGTTCGTCGCGGACCTGCGTGGCGTACTACCGGGCCCATGCCGAGGCGTTGCCCGACGTCGAGCGCGGACGGCTCGAGCGCAACCCGCTCCGGCTGCTCGACTCGAAGGACCCGGCGATGGTCGCGCTCAACGCCGGAGCGCCGCGGATCGTCGATCGACTGTGCGAGCCATGCGCCGAGCACCTCGCCGGAGTCCGGGCTCATCTCGACGCCGTGGGCATCGGCTACCGGATCGAGCCCGGCCTGGTCCGGGGCCTCGACTACTACACCCGGACGGCCTTCGAGTTCTATCGCCGCGGCAGCGAGGGCCAGCAGTCGGCCCTCGGCGGCGGCGGCCGCTACGACGGGCTGGTCGAGCTGCTGGGCGGTCGCCCGACCGCCGGGGATCGGCTTCGGGATCGGGCTCGATCGGGTCGTGCTCGCGATCCAGCGACACGTCCGCCACCGAGACGCATCTCGCCGGTCCGGTCGCGGTCGTCGTCGGCACCGATCCGGCCGGGACCGTGGAGCGGCTTGCCCTCGCCACGGAGCTCCGGGCGGCCGGTCTCGCTTCCCGGGCGGAGCTCGGTCAGCGCAAGCTCGGTCGGCAGCTCGAGGCGGCCGCCCGCGACGGCGCGCATTTCGCGGTGATCCTCGGGGCCGAGGGCGGCGCCGGCCAGGTCCAGCTCCGTGACCTCCAGGCGGGCAGCCAGCGGGTCGTCGCCCGCGCCGATCTCGTCCGCGAGCTCAAGCGGGCCGCCGAAGCCCACCAGCACGGCTGACCGCCCCGGCGCGGGCCACCCCAGGGCGGCGTTGCCGGTTGCGCGCGTCGGGTCAGACGTCGTCGGCGAACTCGATGATGCCGATGAGGTTGCCTTCGCTGTCCTTGAACCAGGCTGCCCGATTGGGGCCGACCGGAGCGATGCCGCCGATGGTCTTGAAGCCCGGGAAGTCGTATTCCTCGAACACGACGCCGCGCGCCCTGGCGTCGGCAACCTCACGCTCCAGATCCCTGGTCGTGAAGGCCATCTGGGTGTGGCTGCCGCTCGACAGGGCCGTGCCCTTGGAGATCGCGAACAAGGTACCTTCGCCGGCCCGGTAGAGGACCGCGGTGGGCTGGACACTGTACGGGGCGAACCCCAAGGTGCCCTCGTAGAACGCCCGGGCACGATCGAGGTCGGCGACCGGGAGGGTCGACATGAACCCGTCGCTCGGCGAGCATGGAGGTGCCTCCTGGTACTCAGTGGGACTCCGTCCGGCCGCCCCTCGCCGGCCGGGATCCTTCGACTACGATACGCCGGCCATGACCGACAATCCGTGCCGACCTCGCTTGCGACGCCGTATCGCAGCCACACCTGCGGCGAGCTGCGACCAGCCGACGCCGGCACGACGGCCCGACTGTCGGGCTGGGTTCATCGGCGGCGCGATCACGGTCAGCTCATCTTCCTCGACCTGCGCGACCGGCACGGTCTGACCCAGGTCGTCGTCGATGCGACCGAGGCGCCGGTCGCCCACGCGGTCGCCAGCCGGGTCCGGACCGAGTTCGTCGTGTCGGTCGAGGGGACCGTCGCGGCCCGTCTCGCCGGCACCGAGAACCCGCGCCTGGCGACCGGCGGGATCGAGCTCCGGGCGACGACCTTCGCGATCCTGTCGGAGTCGAAGACGCCGCCGTTCTACATCAACGAACCGGACGCGCCGGTCGACGAGATCCTCCGCCTCAAGTACCGCTACCTCGACATCCGGCGGCAGCCGATGGCCGAGCGCCTGCTCCTCCGGTCGCGGCTCGTCCAGGCGATCCGGGAGGTCCACCACGCGAGCGGCTTCGTCGAGGTCGAGACGCCGACGCTCATCAAGAGCACGCCCGAGGGAGCCCGCGACTTCATCGTCCCGAGCCGGCTCCAACCGGGCAGCGTCTACGCCCTGCCGCAGAGCCCGCAGCAGCTCAAGCAGCTCCTGATGGTCGCCGGCATGGATCGCTACTTCCAGATCGCGCGGTGCTACCGCGACGAGGACCTGCGCGGCGACCGCCAGCCCGAGTTCACCCAGCTCGACCTCGAGATGAGCTTCGTCGACGAGGCGACGGTCATGGGCTTCGTCGAGTCGATGGCGATCGAGGTGACCAGGGCGACCGTCCCGGATCGGCCGATCCTCCAGGTCCCGTTCCCGGTGTTCACGTACGACGAGGTCCTCGATCGATACGGGTCGGACAAGCCGGACATCCGGTTCGGGATGGAGCTCGTCGACCTTGGTCCCGCGCTGGTCGACGCGGATGGGACGCCCGCCTCGGGCTTCGGAGTCTTCGACGACGGCCCTGGCCGCCGGCGGCCGGGTCAAGGCGATCGTGGCGCCCGGGCTGGCCGGCGCGACGCGGCGCGAGATCGACGAGCTCACGGAGCGTTCGAAGCGCTTCGGCGCCCGCGGCCTCGCCCACCTCGCGCTCGGGCCCGGCGGCGAGGTCAAGGGTCCGATCGTGAAGTTCCTGTCGGACGACGCAGTCCGGGCCATCGTCGAGCTGAGCGGGGCAGGGGAGGGTGACCTCGTCCTGATCGTCGCCGACACGGCCGAGGTGACCGCCGACGTCCTCGGTCGGCTCCGGGTCGATCTCGGGGACCGGCTCGGGCTCGCCGATCCGACCGTCCTCGCCTACTGCTGGATCCACCGCTTCCCGATGTACCAGTGGGACGCCGAGAAGGGCCGCTGGGACGCGACCCACAACCCGTTCAGCGGGGTCGTGCCCGAGGATGAGCCGCTGCTCGTGACGTCGTCGGGCGATCCGGCGCACCGCCTCACCGGACGATCCGGCCGGCCGCGCGCGGGCCCTCCAGTACGACCTGGCGCTGAACGGCTGGGAGCTCGGCGGTGGGTCGATCCGGATCCACCGCCACGACCTGCTCGAGCGCAGCTTCCTGCTCCAGGGTCAGACCCTCGACGGGATGCGCGCGAAGTTCGGGGCGGTCCTCGAGGCATTCGAGTACGGGGCTCCACCGCACGGCGGGATTGCCCTCGGGATCGACCGCTGGGCGATGATCTTCGCCAGCCAGACGAACATCCGCGAGGTCATGGCCTTCCCGAAGACGCAGTCGGGGATCGACCCGATGCTCGAGGCCCCGTCCGCAGCCCGACCCGGGCAGCTCGCCGAGCTCGGGCTGCGCTTCGTCGGTGTGGCCGCGTCGCGAGGATCCAGCGGCGACACGATGATCGACGAGGGGGATGGCGGCGATCCGCAGGATCCGGGCGGTCCCGACCGGCCGCGCGACGGGATCGCCGAGCAGGTCGGAGCGAAGCGGCCGACGTCGTACTCGGAGCAGTACCAGGGCACCGAGTTCGGCCGGCCGGCACCGCCACCGCCATCCCCGCCACCGTCGCGGCGTCCGTTCGCCGTTGCCGCGATCGCGGTCATCGCCATCCTCGTGGCCGGGTCTGCTCTCGTCGTCCTCGCGGTCGCCCCGAATGGCGTCGGCTCGATCGGCAGCCGACCGAGCGTCCCGCCGAGCGGGTCGACCGAGCGGCCGGTCCGGCGGTTGCGTCGCCCACGCCTGACCCCGACGATCGATCCGGGGACGGCGGTCACGACCCGGTTCTGGACCCTCGTCAGCGCGCCCGACGCGAGCTATCACCTGGCCGCGAAGGGCAAGTCGGTCTTCGACGGGAAGACGTACGAGACCTTCAGGGAATCGATCGACATCGTCGGGTGACGAGTACTCGGGGATCGATCGGCAGGAGCGCCTCGGGCCGCCGAAGGATCAGCCCACGATCGCCCGGAAGGACGGCGTCGATCTGGGTGAAGGTCCCGGCAAAGCAACGGGTCGGGCGGCAGATCGAGCGAGCGCTACTACCGGCTGACCCCGTTCCTGTACCTCGAGATGGCGGCCTGGGTCGACTACGTCAAGCCCGTGACCGTCGAACGGCAGGCACCTCCACCTGCTTCGGTCACGAACAAGTTCTATCGGCCCGACATCGCCCGGCTGCTCGACTTCACGAAGTTCCTCGTCGTGCCCGACAAGATGGTCCTCGACGTCTACGTCACCGATCGACGGCGTGCCGGTGTCGGCGGTCTTCACGGTCGACGTCAACGTGCGCGACGTGATCGGCCGGCGGCACACCTTTCACGGTCGGACCAGCTTCACCTTCTCGAAGGTCGGCGCAAAGCTGACGATCCGCGTCCCGAAGCGTTGACCGCCGACGGTGATCGACACGCCGCTCGCGGTCGGGGGCGGTTGGATCGGCGCGAGGCCACGCCTCGCGGCGATCGTCGGGGCGACGTTCATCGCCTTCTCCGGGATCTTCTTCCGCTACTCCGGACAGTCGCCCTCGACCGCGACCGTCTTCCGCTGCCTGCTCGCGCTGCCGTTCCTGGCTCTGCTCGTCGTCCGGGAGGATCGCCGGCTGGGACCGCGTTCGCGCCGTGAGCGGGGCCTGGCGGTCGCCGCCGGGGTCTGCTTCGCGCTCGACCTGATCTCGTGGCAGCACGCCGTGATCCTCGTCGGGGCCGGACTGGCGACGGTCGTCGCGAACTTCCAGGTGTCGTCGTGGTCGCCCTGCTCTCGTGGGCGCTGTTCGGCGAGCGCCCGACCCGGCGCCTTGCAGCGGGGGTCCCGCTCGTGCTCGTCGGGGCCGTCCTGATCTCGGGTGTCGTCGACAGCGGGGCCTACGGCGTGGATCCTCGCCTGGGGGTCGCGTTTGGGCTGGTCGCGGCCGTCGCCTACTCGGGCTACCTGATCCTGATCCGGCAGGGCAACCGCGGCGGTGAGCGGACCTGGGGCTCGTTGTTCGACGCCTCGGCGACCGCCGCCGCCGCAGCCGCCCTCGCCGGACTGGCGATCGGCGATCTCGACCTGACGCCGGGTGCGGCGGCCCTCGGCTGGCTGCTCGTCGTGGCGCTGACCTCGCAGGTCGCCGGCTACGGCCTGATCAACCTGTCCCTGCCCCGGCTGCCCGCCGCGGTCACCTCGGTCCTGCTGCTCATCCAGCCGGTGATCACGGTCGTGGCGGCGGCCATCCTGCTCGGTGAGCGACCGTCGACGCTCCAGCTCCTCGGGGTCGCCGCCCTGCTGGTCGGCGTCGTGATCGCCGCCGGTCCGGGTCGCCCACGACGCTGAGCGTCCGGCGAACGCGCGGAGGGGCAGCCGACGCGCCCGCCGCGCCGGCCAGGCGGCCGCCAGCAGGTCCGGTCAGGCGGTCGGCGACGCGTCCGGCTCGGGCAGGCCGGCCTCGGTGGCCACGTCCGCGCCCCACTCGTGGCTGTGCCCGCCCGGCGGCTCGGGTGGACCCTCGTACGGGGGCAGCTCGATGAACGGCGTGTCGACCCCGTGGACCACGCCGGGGTCGCCGAGCTCGATCGACCGTGCCGGGACCGCACCCACGAGGGCCGCGACGACGTCCGGTGGCATCCGGTCCGGTGAGATGGCCCGAAGCGCCTCGAGATCGACGATCGGGACGAGGACTGGCCAGCCCGGGTCTCCGTGCCAGGTCGGCCGGAGGACCGTCGACGGGTCGGTCCCGTGGGCCTCGATGAGCGAGGTCACGGTCTCCGGGCCGACCCAGGTCATACGGGCCGGCCAGAGCAGCGCGGCGGATCGTCTCGCCCACCTCGGCCGTCGCCAGCTCGACCCCGCGGACCATCTGGCCGACCGGGCCGGCCTCGACCGGGGCCGGCAGCCCGTGGGTCGCCTCGGAGCCGGCAAGGGTCGCCGCCACCGCACCGATCGGGTCGGGCGACAGGACGACGATCGGCAGGGCGCCGCCCGACCAGGCCAGGTCGACGAGCCTCCGGACCCGGGGCTGGCCCAGCGTGTCCTCGAGGGCGCCTTCGGCGGTTGCCGACAGGATCACGGCGGCGACGGTCATGGCCGGATGCTAGCAGGCGGCATCCTGAACGACGATGTGCCACACTCTGGCCATCCCATGACCACCCGAACGAGTCCGACCCGTGCCCGCCGCCGCTCCGACTCGCGAGGTCCGCTCCGACCTCAGGAACGTCGCGATCGTCGCCCATGTCGACCACGGCAAGACGACGCTCGTCGACGCGATGCTCCGCCAGACGGGCGCGTTCCGGGCGAACCAGGCCCTCGTCGACCGGGTCATGGATTCGATGGACCTCGAGCGCGAGAAGGGGATCACGATCCTCGCCAAGCAGACGACGATCGACTACGCCGGCGTCCGCCTCAACATCGTCGACACCCCGGGCCACGCCGACTTCGGCGGCGAGGTCGAGCGGAGCCTGCTGATGGTCGACGCGGTGCTCCTCCTCGTCGACGCGGCCGAGGGCCCGCTGCCCCAGACCCGGTACGTGCTCAAGAAGGCGATGTCGCGGCATCTCCCGGTCGTCGTCGCCCTCAACAAGATCGACCGCGGCGACGCCCGGCCGGCCGAGGTCCTCGACGACGTCTACGAGCTGTTCATGGACCTCGGCGCCGACGAGCACCAGATCGAGTTCCCGGTTGTCTACACCAATGCGAAGGCGGGCACGGCGACGACCGATCCGGCCGGCCAGGGCACGGACCTGCAGGCCGCTGCTCGACCTGCTCATCGAGGTCACCCCACCGCCGACGTTCGAGCCCGACCATCCGCTCCAGCTGCTGGTCACGAACCTCACCGCCAACGAGTACCTCGGGCGGATGGCAGTGGGTCGGATCCGAAACGGCCGGATCCGGATGGGCGGCCGGGTCAGCGTCCTGCGGGAGGAGCCGGACGACACCGCCGGCAGCATCGAGCCGGGCCGGACGGTGACCCTGACCGGAACCGTCACCGGGCTCCAGACAGCCCACGGGATCGACCGGGTCGACATCCTCGAAGCCGGGCCGGGCGACATCGTCTCGGTGGCCGGGCTGCCTGAAGTCACGATCGGCGACACGCTGACCGATCCGGCCGATCCGCGACCGCTGCCTCGGCTGGACGTCGATGCGCCGACCCTCCGGATGACGTTCGGCGTCAACACGTCGCCGCTGTCCGGCCGCGACGGCCGGTACGTCACGTCGCGCCAGATCAAGGCTCGCCTCGAGAAGGAGGTGCTCGGCAACGTCTCGATCGAGGTCCACCCGACTGACGCGGGTGACACGTTCGAGGTCCGGGGCCGGGGCGAGCTCCAGCTGGCCGTCCTCATCGAGCAGATGCGGCGCGAGGGCTTCGAGCTCACGGCAAGCCGGCCGGAGGTCATCCTGCGCGAGGTCGACGGGATCGTCGAGGAGCCGTACGAGCGGATCACGATCGACATCCCGCCCGACTTCATCGGCGAGGTCCAGACCGCGCTCGCCGGCCGCAAGGCCCGGCTCGAGCAGATGAGCACCGACGCCGACGGCCGCGTCCGGATGGAGTTCGTGCTGCCGGTCCGCGGGTTGATCGGCTACCGCGGCCAGCTGCTGACCGACACCCATGGGACGGCGCTCCTCCACCAGATCGGCGAGGGGTACGGACCGTGGGCCGGCGACGTCACCCACCGGACGAACGGGGTGCTCGTGTCCGACCGGACCGGAACCTCGAACGCCTACGGCCTGTTCAACCTCCAGGAGCGAGCCGACTTGTTCATCGGCTCGGGCGTCGACGTGTACGAAGGGATGATCGTCGGCGAGAACTCGCGGTCGGGCGACATGGACGTCAACCCGACCAAGGAGAAGAAGCTGACGAACATCCGCACCCACGCCCACGACGAGGCGCTCCGGCTGACCCCGCCCCGCCCGCTCACGCTCGAATCGGCGCTCGAGTTCATCGCCGGCGATGAGCTGGTCGAGGTGACCCCGGCGGCGATCCGTCTGCGCAAGCGGCTGCTCCCACAGCACGACCGGCGCCGTGCCGCCGGCCGAGCCGACGACCTGCGTCGATCGGCCGAGCGAGGCGAGGGCGACTGACCGATCGCGGCACCGGGCGGCTCCGAGCCGGACCGATCGCTACGATGCCCGCGTGGAGACCATCAAGCCACCACGCCTCCGACTGGGCGACCGGGTCGCGGTCGTATCGACGTCGTGGGGTGGACCGAGTGTCTTCCCGCGCGTCTACGAGCGCGGTCTCGACACGCTCGAGCGGGTGTACGGCCTCCGGGTCCAGGAGCTGCGGAGCACGCGGCTGACGCCGGCTGAGCTGCGTGCGAACCCACGCCTCCGTGCCGACGACCTCAACGCCGCGTTCGACGATCCCGAGGTCCGGGCGATCTTCATGTCGATCGGTGGGAACGACTCGGTCCGGATCCTCGATCACCTCGACGCCTCGCTCGCCGTCTCGAACCCAAAGATCGTGCTCGGGTTCTCCGACAGCACCACCCAGCTGACCTTCTACAACCAGGCCGGGCTCGTCACGTTCAACGGCCCGTCGGTGATGGCCGGGTTCGCCCAGCTCGAGCAGTTCGACGGGGCGGTCGACCATGTCCGGGCCATGTTGTTCGAGCCCACCGAGGCGTACACGTATTCACCGGCTCCCGGCTGGGTCGACTGCTACCGGGAGTGGACCGATCCAGGCAACGATGGCGGGCAGATCGGCGAGCTCCGGGCCCCGACCGGCTGGCACTGGCTCCAGGGGCACGGGCGCGTCGAGGGCCGCCTGTTCGGTGGCTGCGGCGACGTCCTCGAGATGGTCAAGGGAACGCGGTTCTGGCCTGGTCCGGACTTCTGGCAGGACCGGATTCTGTTCATCGAGACGTCCGAGGACAAGCCCCCGCCGAGCATGGTCGGCGACTGGCTCCGGAGCTACGGCGTGCAGGGCGTCTTCGATCGCGTCTCGGGGATCCTCGTCGGGCGCGCCCGTGGGTACACCGATGACGAGAAGGCGGAGCTCGACGAGACGGTCGTCAGGGTCGTGGCCGGCGAGTTCGATGCGTCGGTCCCGATCGTCAGCAACCTCGACTTCGGCCATACGGACCCTCAATGGATCCTGCCGCTTGGGGTTCGCACCGAGATCGACGTCGATGCCCGCTCCCTTCGGCTCCTCGAACCGGCGGTCACCTAGGGCGTCAGCCAGGCACGGTCCGGGGAGGCCCTGGCCTGGCTCGACCCGGCCGGGACGTACAATCCCGGCTATGGCCATCTACCTCGATCACGCCGCCACCACGCCCGTCCGTCCCGAGGTCATCACGGCGATGCTGCCGTACCTCGGTGAGACATTCGGGAATCCATCGTCGGCCCACGCGTTCGGCCGGCGCGCCCGGGCTGCCCTTGACGAGGCCCACGAGCTGCTCGCCGCTCGGCTCGGGGCCGAGCCTCGTGAGATCGTCTTCACGTCCGGTGGAACCGAGGCCAACAACCTCGCCCTGAAGGGGGCGGCCTGGGCGGGCAAGGCCCGCGGCCACCGGATCGTGACGAGCTCGATCGAGCATCATGCGGTCAGCCACACCCTGCGCTACCTCGAGAAGTTCGGGTTCGAGGTCGTCGAGCTGCCCGTCGACCGGTACGGCCGGGTCGATCCGGACGAGGTCGACGCCGCCGTGACCGATCGCACGATCCTGGTCAGCATCATGCTCGCGAACAACGAGGTCGGGACGATCCAGCCGGTCGCCGAGATCGCCGAGCGGGTTCGGGCCCGACGTGGTGTCGTCCTCCACATCGATGCCGTCCAGGCCGCCCCGTGGGTCGATCTCGACCTCGAGGCGCTCGGCGCCGACCTGGTCAGCCTGGCCGCCCACAAGTTCGAAGGGCCGAAGGGGATCGGGGCCCTGTACGTCCGGCATGGGACCCACCTGCTCGCCCAGCAGCACGGTGGATCGCAGGAGCGCCACCGACGGGCCGGCACCGAGAGCCCGGCGCTGGCCGTGGCCATGGCGACCGCCTACGACCTGTCTTGCGCCGAGCGACCCGAGACCGCCAGGCGGGTGGGCGCCCTGCGCGATCGGCTGCGGGACGCCGTCCTGGCGGTGGACGGGGCGGAACCGACCGGTCATCCGCGCGACCGCCTGCCCGGCCTCCTGTCGCTCGTGGTCCATGACACCGACGGCTCGTCGGTCGCCCTCGCGCTCGACCTCGAGGGGATCGCGACCTCGATCGGGTCGGCCTGCACCAGCGGCTCGGCCGAGGTCAGCCACGTGCTGTCGGCGATGGGCTATCCGGACGAGGAGGCCCGTGGCGCGCTCCGGATCTCGCTCGGGCGGACCACGACCGCGGACGAGATCGAGCTCGCCTCCGCCGTGATCCCGCCGGTCCTCGTTGCGCACCGGAACGGAGCGATGACCCTGGCTTCCGATCCGCTCGCGCAGGCCGGGGTCTAGCTCGCCCGTGAGTCGAATCCTCGTGGCGATGTCGGGCGGGGTCGACTCTTCCGTCGCCGCGGCGCTCCTTCACGATCAGGGCCACGACGTCGTCGGGGTCTGGATGCGCCTTCACGACGTCGCCGACAGCTACTCCGAGTTCAAGAAGAGCTGCTGCTCGCTCGACGCGGCCGACGACGCCCGGCGGGTCGCCGGCCAGCTCGGCATCCCGTTCTACGTGCTGAACCTCGAGCGCGAGTTCGACGCCGGAGTGATGCGCCCGTTCCTGGCCGCCTACCTCGGCGGTGACACCCCCTCGCCGTGCGTCGACTGCAACACGTACGTGAAGTTCGGGGCGCTCCTCGGCCGGGCCCGTCATCTCTACGAATGCGACGCCGTGGCCACCGGCCATTACGCCCGGCGCGACGAGGATGCCGGCGGCAACGCGCGCCTGCTGCGGGCGCGTGACCGCAACAAGGACCAGACCTACTTCCTGTACGGGCTGCGCCAGGACCAGCTCGCCCACGCCCGGTTCCCGCTCGGCGAGGTGACCAAGCCCGAGGTCCGCGCGGTGGCCCGCTCGCTCGGGTTGGCGACGGCGGACAAGCCCGAGAGCCAGGAGATCTGCTTCGTCCCGGGTGGCGACTATCGCGACGCGCTCCGGACCCGGGCCGCCTGGGTCCCCGAACCGGGGCCGGTCATTGATGCCGACGGGGAGCTTCTCGGGCAGCATGGCGGGTCGGCCGGCTACACGGTCGGCCAGCGACGCGGGCTCGGCGTGGCGCTCGGGCAGGCGCGCTATGTCAGCCGGATCGACTCCGCCACGAACACGATCGTCCTCGGCCGGCGCGAGGACCTCGAGACGAGGACGATCGCCCTTGACGACGTCTCGTTCGTGGCCGGTCCGCCACCGGCCGGGAGCGGCGCCCCGTTCCGGGCCGAGGTTCGGATCCGGCATCGCGCGACGCCGATCCCGGCCACGGTCAGCCCGGCCGGTCCGGCCGTCGCCGATCGGGGTGGCCGCTGGACCGTCCAGACCGACGATCCCGTGTGGGCCGCGGCGCCGGGCCAGGCCGCGGTTCTCTATCAGGGCGAGGTCGTCCTGGGCGGCGGACGGATCGCCCGCGCCTGAACGCCGGGCCTATACTGGCCCGGTGATCGGCCCGGCCTTCGTGCTCGCGGTGCTCCTCGGGATCCTGGCCACCGCCGTCTACGCCCTCGTCCGCGGCTCGGTCGGTGCGCGACTGCCGATCGTGCTGGCCGCCGCGATCCTCGGCGCGTGGGCAGGGGACTCGCTCGGCGGACGCCTCGGGTTCGACCTCGTCCGGTTCGGGGACTTCCGGGTGATCGCGGCGCTCATCGGCGCGGTGATGGGGATCGGCCTCGTGACGATCCTGGCTGCGCTCGGGCCGCAGGGCCGCAGGACGTGAGCCGGTGACGCGGTCGAAGGTCGTCCCGCCCGCGCGACCCGGAGGCGGCGGCCGGGCCCACAACCCGTTCATCCGCGGCCTGACGATCGGGGTCCTGGTCGGCGCGGCGATCGCCGGCTCCCGAATCTGGCGCCGGCTCATGCGCCGGCCCGGGACGGCCTGACCCGTCCGAAACGGGCCCGTTCGTCAGGGACAGTCAGCGAACGGGGGCCCGGCCCCGGCCGGGAGGCTGGGTTTGGTACCGTTACGGCCGATGCCGCAACCGACCCCGACCATGGACCCCCGGATCAAGGCCCTGCCCGCCGCCGAGATCCGGCGGCGGTTCGTCGCGTTCTTCGCCGAGCGTGGCCACGAGGCGGTCGACTCGGCCAGCCTCGTCCCGGCCGGCGACCAGACCCTGCTGTTCACGAACTCCGGGATGGTCCAGTTCAAGGAGGTCTTCACCGGGGCCGAGACGAGGAGCTACAAGCGGGCGGTCGACTACCAGCGCTGCCTGCGGGTCGCAGGCAAGCACAACGACTTCGAGGAGGTCGGCCGGACGCCGCGCCATCACACCCTGTTCGAGATGCTCGGCAACTGGAGCTTCGGCGACTACTTCAAGCGTGAGGCGATCCATTGGGCCTGGGAGCTGCTGACGGTCGAGTTTGGCATCCCCGGGGACCGGCTCGCAGCGACGACGTACAAGGACGACGAGGTCGCCTGGAACGTCTGGCGGGACGAGATCGGCCTCCCCCCGGAGCGGATGGCCCGCTGGGGCGACGTCGAGGCGGGCGATGACAAGAACTTCTGGCGGATGGCCGAGACCGGGCCGTGCGGACCCTGCAGCGAGATCCACTTCGACCGCGGCGCGGAGTTCTCCGAGGGCCCGCACTGCATCCCCGATCACTCCGAGCACTGCCCGCGCTGGCTCGAGATCTGGAACCTCGTGTTCATGGAGTTCGACCAGCGCCCGGATGGACGGTCGCCGCTCCCGTTCCCGAGCGTCGACACCGGGATGGGTCTCGAGCGGCTCACGAGCGTCCTGCAACAGGTCCCGACGAACTACGACACGGACCTGTTCACGCCGATCCACGTCCGGCTGCGCGAGCTCCTCGGCCACGACCCGGACGCCTTCGAACAGGAGCGGTTCAGCTACCAGGTCATCGCGGATCACTCGCGGGCGATCACGTTCCTGATCGCCGACGGGGTCCTGCCCTCGAACGAGGGCCGCGGCTACGTCCTGCGCCGGATCATCCGCCGCGCGGTCCGTCACGGGCGGCTGCTGGGCCGGACGGAGCCATTCCTGGCCGAAACGGCCCGGGTCGTGATCGAGATCATGTCCGGCGCCTATCCCTATCTCGTCGAGCGGCAGGAGGCGATCCTCGGGGCGATCGTGCGCGAGGAGGCCCAGTTCGCCCGGACGCTCGACGCCGGGACGGCCCAGCTCGAGGAGGCGCTCATCCCGCTCACGTCCGCCGAACGGGTCGTCGGTCGGCGGCCCGAGGAGCTGCCGGCGGACGCTCCCGTGCTGCCCGGCGACATTGCGTTCCGCCTCCACGACACGTATGGGTTCCCGATCGACCTGACGATCGAGCTGGCGGCCGAGTACGGGGTGGCCGTCGGCCGGGCGGGGTTCGAGGCGGCGCTCGCCGAGCAGCGCGACCGGAGTCGGAGCGGGCGCAAGGCCGAGCTCGCCCAGCATGCCGAGCTGACGGCCCTCTACGAGTCGATCGGCCGGCAGGTCGGCGAGACCAAGTTCCTCGGCTACGAGCTGACGTCGGCGCCGGCCGTCGTGCGGGCGATCGTCCGTGACGGCATCGAGTACGACGAGCTGGCTGCCTACGGCGACGCGGAGCAGCGGACCGAGCCTGGCGCCGCGGCCGAGATCGTCCTCGACCGGACGCCGTTCTACGCGGAGGGCGGCGGCCAGATCGGCGATCGGGGCGTGCTCCGCAGTCCGGATGGCTCGGTGGTCTTCGAGGTGGCGGACACCCAGCGGCCGTCGGGCGGCCTGGTCGTCCAGCGCGGGACGCTCCGCGGCCGGGTCCGGGTCGGTGACGAGCTGTCGGCCGAGGTCGATCCGGACCGGCGCGCCCGGACGATGCGCAACCACACCGGCACCCACCTCCTCCATCGCGCCCTGCGCAACGTGGTCGGGGAGCGGGCGCGGCAGGCCGGTTCGCTCGTCACGCCCGACTACCTGCGGTTCGACTTCCCGCTCGAGCGGGGCCTCACGGAGGACGAGAAGGCGGCGATCCAGGACGAGGTTCGGCGGATCGTCCGGGACGATCGAACGGTGACGCCTTCCTACATGACGATGGCCGAGGCCCAGGCCGCCGGCGCCGACGCGTTCTTCGACGAGAAGTACGGCGAGACGGTCCGGACCGTCCGGGTCGACGGGTACAGCCACGAGCTGTGCGGCGGAACGCACTGCCGGGCGACCGGCCAGATCGGCAGCTTCGTGGTCGTCGGCGAGAAGAGCATCGGGAGCGGGATGCGCCGGATCGAGGCGCTCACCGGCGACGCTGCGGATCGTTATCTGGCCGACCGGCTGGCGACCCTCGAGCGGGCCACGGAGACCGCCGGCGCCATCTCGGTCGATGCCCTGCCCGAGCGGATCCAGGCGCTCCAGGACGAGCTGCGCGAGGCCCGGCGCCGGCTCAAGGCGGGAGCGACCGGGGGCCTCCCGCGACCGGCCGAACTGGCCGACCGTGCGGTCGAGCCCGCACCGGGGGTGCGGCTCGTGTCGTACGCCGGGCCGTACGAGTCGATCGATGCCATGAAGAGCGCGGCGAAGGACCTCCGGGGCCTCGTCCCGTCCGGCGTCGTGGCGCTCGGCCTCGATGCCGACGAGCCGCAGGTCTTCGTGACCGTCAGCGACGACCTCGTCGGGCAAGGGATCGCCGCCGGCGAGCTCGTCCGGATCGCCGCAGCCCACATCGACGGCAAGGGCGGCGGTCGCCCCGAGATGGCCCAGGGCAAGGGCTCTCGTCGGGACGGGCTGCCGGCCGCGCTCGCCGCCATCGCCGCCGCGCTCGGCTCCTCGAACGGATCCGGCTGATGGCGTTCTGGCGCCGCATCTGGCAGCGCGACGAGATTCCGGCGCTGGCGGCTTGCACGGCGCTGGACATCGGCACCGAATTCGCCAAGGCCCTGGTCTTCGAGATCGACGACCAGGGAAAAGGCACCGTCCGCGGCGTCGGACGCAAGCGGCAGGGCCTGTCCCACATGCAATCGGGCACGGTCGCCGATATCGCGGCCGTCGTCGACAATTGCGCCGTGGCGCTGCAGGAAGCCGAGGAGATGGCGGGGTTCCGGCCGAGCCAGGTCGTGGTCGGGATCGCCGGCGAGCTGGTCAAAGGCTTCACGACGACGAACAGCCAGGAGCGCAAGCGGCCGGACCAGCCGATCTCGGAGGCCGAGCTCCAGAAGCTCATCGACGCGGTTCAGCAGGAGGCCCTCCGTGAGGCCGAGCGGTCGATCACCTGGGAGACCGGCCTGCCCCACGTCGACGTCCGGCTGGTTCACGCCGCGGTGACCTCGGCCAGCATCGATGGGTACGCCGTGACGAACCCGGTCGGGTTCCGCGGCCGCTACGTGAAGATCGGGATCTTCGACGCGTTCGCCCCGCTCGTTCACCTCGGCGCCCTCGAAAGCGTCGCCAGCCAGCTCGATCTCGAGCTCATCGAGGTCGTCGCCGAGCCCTATGCGGTGGCCCGCGTGCTCGGCGCCGAGCAGGTCCAGCAGGCGGGCGCGATCTTCATCGACATCGGCGGCGGCACCACCGACGTCGCGCTCGTCCGCCAGGGCGGGATCGAGGGGACCCGGATGTTCGCGCTCGGTGGACGAGCGTTCACCAAGTCGATCGCCGACCGGCTCGACCTGCCGTTCCCGCGAGCCGAGGCGCTCAAGGTCGACTATGCCCGCGGCCTCGAGGTCGATCGACGCGACGAGATCGCCGCCATCGTGTCCGACGATGTCACGGTCTGGTCGGCCGGGGTCGAGCTGGTCGTGGAGGAGCTCGCCGGAGGCGATCTCCTGCCATCCCGGATCTACCTGTGCGGCGGCGGCTCCCGCCTGCCCGAGATCCAGGCGGCGCTCGGAGCGGAGCGGTTCTGGAAGCACCTCCCGTTCGCCCGGGCCCCGGAGGTGACGATCATGGCGCCCGACCAGGTCGCCTCGATCGTCGACGCCACCCACCTGCTGGTTGACCAGCAGGACGTCACGCCGCTCGGGCTTGCCCACCAGGCGATCGAGCTCCAGTCGACCGAGGACCCGCTCGACGCCGCCCTCCGGCGCGTCCTCCGGGCGATGAAGGTCTGACGATGGCGACGATCCTCTACCTCGACGTCGACGACGAGATCACGAGCGCCGCCGCCCGGATTCGGAACGCGACCGAGACGAAGGTTGCGCTGGTCCTGCCGCCCGGATCGCGCCTCGCCACCTCGCGGATCAACTTCCGGCTGCTCGCCCGCGAGGCGCTCGAACGGAACCGGGTCCTGTCGATCGTCGCCGCCGACCCCGCCGCGCGGGCAATCGCCGGATCGGCCGGGCTGCCGGTCCACGCGACCGTCGCCGAGTTCGAGGCGGCAATCACGCCGCCGCCGGCGGTCGTCGAGCCGCCACCGTCCGTCGAGGCGCCGGCACCGAGTGACGGCGCCCCAGCCAAGCGCTCGCGACGGAAAGCAGGGGCGGCGACTGCGGCGGCTGGCGGTGCCGTCGCCGGCGCGGCGGCCGTGGGCGCCGTCTCGACCGGTGGCGCGGCCGGCGCGGAGGCAACCGGGGTAGCGGCCGCTGCGCCAGGAGGCATCGGCGCCCGGCAGGTCAGCGCCGAGCTCATCGCGTCGAGCGGGGCGCCGCCCACGGCGGCGCCTCCTCCGTCCCCACCGGCGACGGGCCCGATCGAGATGCCGTCCGCCGGGTCGCCGTCCGAGACGCGGGCCCGGTCCGGCGCCCCGACGGTTGCGGTCATGCCGACGACACGAACGAGGTCCGGGCCGGGTGGCCTGGTGGCGGCCTTCGTCGCGCTCGTGGTCGTCCTCATGATCCTGGCGATCGCCGGCTACCTCGTCCTGCCCCAGGCGACCGTGGTCGTGACCCCGGTCGCCGTCCCGGTCGGCCCTGTCCCGTTCACCGTCCGGGCCGATCCAGATGCGACCTCGGTCGACCCGGTCGGAGGGGTCATCCCGGCCACCCGGCTGAGCCAGGACTTCACGGCCTCGGGTGAGTTCCCGGCGACCGGCAAGCGGGTCGTCCAGACACGGGCGAAGGGCACGTTGCGCTGGTCGAACTGCGATCCGGGCAGCGTGTATACGATCCCGGCCGGGACGATCGCCAGGACCGGCAGTGGCGTCACATTCCAGACCGACGAAGGAGTGTTCCTGCCGATCGCGACGATCACGGGGAGCCCGCCGAATGCGAAGCTAACCTGCCAGTCGCGCGACGTCGCCGCGCGCGCGGTCAAGACGGGGCCGAGCGGCAACGTGGGAGCGGGCACCATCACGATCGTCCCGTCGACCTTCAACTCGGTCCTGATCAAGGTCACCAACCCGTCCGCGATGACCGGTGGCAAGCGCGAGGAGTTCACCCGGGTCCAGCAGAGCGACATCGACGCGGCGATGACCAGCCTGACCAAGGACCTCAACGCCCAATTCGACGCGTGGACCGCCGCACCGGACGACCTGCCGCCCGGCTCGACGGCGTTCCCGGCCACCGGCCACCTGGGGACGCCAGTTCCGTCGGTCGACCCCGCCACGCTCATCGACGTCGAGCAGGCGACGTTCCAGCTCGGGGCGACGGCAACCGGCACCGTCGTCGCGGTCGACCCGAGCCAGGTCGATCAGGTGGCGGCGCAACGAATCTCCGCGAACCTGCCGGCCGATCACGTCCTCAAGGAGGGATCGATCAGGTCGAAGCACGACGGCGGCCAGGCCGATGGCGACCTGATCGACTTCCAGGTGACCACGTCAGCCGCCGCGATCCCCGTCCTCGACGCCGTGGCCCTGCGCGAGGAGATCAAGGGCAAGTCGGTCGCCGACGCGAGGAAGCTTCTCGAGCGATACGGGACCGTGTCGATCGACACGTGGCCCGGCTTCGTCTCGTCGATCCCGAGCCTCGACTTCCGGCTCGACCTGTCGGTCGCCGGAGCAGCGGATGGTCCCGGTGGATCGCCGGGTCCGTCGGCCGCGCCATCCGGGAGCGCCCCATGACCCGGCTCCTCGGGCTCGATCTCGGCGAGCGCCGGATCGGCGTCGCCGTCGCCGACTCCGATGGTGCGGCCGTCCCGCTCACGACGCTCCGCCGCGCGCGCGACGTGGCAACCGACGCCGAGGCGATCCTCCGGCTGGCCGGCGAGCACGACGCGGTAGAGCTCGTCGTCGGGCTGCCGCTCGAGGCTTCGGGCAGCGAAGGATCCCAGGCTCGCGTCACGCGCGCGTGGGTCGAAGCCGTCTCACCCCTCGTGCGCCTGCCAGTCACGCTCCGCGATGAGCGTCTTTCCAGCCATCTCGCCGAGAGCCGTCTCGGACGGCCAAAGCGCGGCCGGTCCGGCGGCCCGCCGTCGGCCGCCCAGCGTGACGCGAACCGCGCCCGGGTCGACCGCGAGGCCGCCGCCATCATCCTCCAGGACGAGCTCGACGCCCGGTCCAGGTCGACCGGCCAATGACGGTCCGCGGTGGCGGCAATCCCCGCGACAGTGCGGGGCTGGCCGGGGTCGACATCGACGACGAGCACTACGCGCGAGCTCCTGAGCCGGTCGCCTCCCGTGGTCGAGGCTCGGAGCCGCCTCGCGCCGGTGGCCGTCAGCCCCAGGCTCCTCGTGGCCGAAGCAGCTTCGGGCTCGGTGGTCTCCTCCGGCTCGTCCTGTTCATCGGGGTCCTGGCCGGGATCGTCCTGATCGTGTCGCTGACCGTCCTCCGGCCGGTCGTCGCGGGCGCCGTCGTCGATTGGGCGACCGACAACCCGAGCGCGCTGCGACTGCCGTTCGTCGCCGACCTCGTCCGCGAGGACCTCGGAACGGCGATGACCGAGCCGATGAGCAGCGACGGCGGCCAGGTCGAGTTCACCGTCCTCGACGGCGATTCGGCGGCCTCGATCGCGGACCGGCTCAAGGAGCAGGGCTTCCTGGGCGACGCCCGGGCGTTCGTCTTCATCACGACCGACCGCGAGCTGGCCGGCAAGCTCGAGGCCGGGACCTACATCCTGCGCAAGAACATGACCCCGGACGAGCTGGTGACCGCCCTCCTCGTCTCGAAGGACGTTGCCGTATCGATCGGGCTGCGCGAGGGGCTGCGGCTCGAGCAGGTCACGGCCAAGCTCCAGACCCTGCCGCTGACGATGGACGTCAAGGCCTTTTACGACGAGGTCAAGAACCCGCCCAAGGCGCTCCTCGCCGACTACCCGTGGCTCGACCTTCCCAAGGGCGCCTCGCTCGAGGGCTACCTCGCCCCGGCCACCTATCGCGTCCTGCCCGATATCGGCCCCGACGAGCTCATCCGGCGAATGCTCGACCAGTTCCACGAAACCGTCGGTGCCGACCGATTGAAGGTGCCCAAGGACCGCGGGATGACCTTCTACCAGGTGCTGACGCTAGCCTCGATCGTGGAACGCGAGGCGGTCGTCGATGACGAGCGCGCGCTGATCGCCGGGGTCTACCAGAACCGCCTCGACAACGCACCGAACATCCTCAACGCGGATCCGACGGTCCTCTATGCGAACGACACGATCCAGCTCGCCAAGCTCAAGTTCGAGGACTGGAAGACATACTCGTTCTGGGCGCCACCCGGCGGCTCGCTCAAGGAGTTCCAGGTTCCCGAGGAGCTGGCCGGCTACCAGAGCTACGTCGCGGCCGGGCTGCCACCTGGGCCGATCGCGACCCCGACGGTCGCCTCGATCGACGCCGCCCTCGAGCCGAACGACAAGGCCGGCTACTTCTACTTCGTGGCGATCCCGGACGGCGGCGGCAAGCATGCCTTCGCCAAGACCTACAAGGAGCACCAGGCCAACCTGAAGAAGTACGGCTACCGGTGACCGCCACGCAGGTCGAGCGTCAGCCGGTTCCACGGGACTTCGCGTCCGGCCCGAGCCCGGCCGATCGGGCCCGCTGGGCGGCGACCGACCGCGCGGCCCGACCCGCGCGGCTCGCCCGCCTTCGCAAGCGGCTCGCCGAGGCCGGCCTCGACGGCTACTTCGGCATCCGGTCCGAGCACAGCCGCTATCTCACCGGCTTTGCCCTGGGCGATGCCGAGGATCGAGTTGCGGGATCGTCGGGCTGGTTCCTCGTGGGGGCCGACGAGGTCGTCCTGTTCGCGGACAGTCGCTACCGGATCCAGGCCGAGCGAGAGGCGCCCGACGCGAGGATCGAGCCGGTCTACGGCGACCTCGAGGCGCGCTGGGCGGAGCTGGTCGCTTCGGTCGGGGCTCGGCGGGTCGCCGTCGAGGGCGGAGCCCTCAACCACGCGACGTGGATCAGGCTCACCGCTGCGGCCCCCGAGGTCGAGCTCGTCTCCGTCGAGGGCTGGCTCGAGGCCGACCGCGCGCTCAAGGAGCCGGCCGAGATCGAGCGGATCGCGGCTGCGTGTGCCGTCGCCGATCGGGCCCTGGCGACGCTCCTGCCTGAGATCCAGGTCGGCTCGACGGAGCGCGACCTCGCGCTCCGGCTCGAATGGCTGATCCGGACCGGCGGAGCCGATGGGCTCGCCTTCGACGTCGCCTGCCTCGCCGGGCCGGAGGCCGCCTTGCCCCACGGCTCTCCGGGCGACCGGCCGATCGTGGCCGGCCAGGTCCTCCTGTTCGACTTCGGGGCGCAGGTCGACGGCTATCGGAGCGACATGACCCGGACGCTGTTCGTCGGCGAGCCGGTCCCTCGCGACCTGGCGATCTACGAGCTCGTGGCCGAAGCGCAGGCGGCCGCGATCAGCGGGATCGAGGCGGCCGTCCGAGCTGGCGGACCGCTGCCGAGCGGACGCGCAGCCGATGCGTTCGCCCGCGACGTCATCGCAGCCGCCGGCCACGGCGACCACTTCGGGCACGGCACCGGTCACGGGATCGGGCTGGCGACCCACGAGCTGCCGAGCCTCGGGCTCCGGGCGACGGACGCGCCACTCCCGACCCCGACGGTGTTCAGCGTCGAGCCCGGCGTGTATCTCGCCGGCGCAACCGGCGTCCGGATCGAGGATCTGCTGGTCGTCGACGTCGCGGCCGGACGGTGCGAGCGGCTGACGGCGTTCCCGCGCGGGATCGTCGTCGTCGCGAGCTGAGCGGCGGTGAGCCGCTACAATCCGGCGACACACCCGAATCGACCCGCCGGACGGCGCTGCCCGCCGGCCACCCAGGAGCCCACCCCACATGATCTCGACCGGTGAGCTGCGCAAGGGCGTCGCGATCGAACTCGATGGCGAGCTCTGGCAGATCCTCGACTACCACCACATCAAGATGGGCCGCGGCTCGGCCCAGGTCCGGATCACCCTCCGGAACATCAAGCGCGGGCAGACCGTCGAGCGCTCGTTCCAGGCCGGCACGAAGTGGCCGCGGGCCTCGATGGAGCGTCGCCCGGTTCAGTTCCTCTACCGCGACGGGGACGACTACCACTTCATGGACAACGACACGTACGACCAGTTCGTCCTGACCGCCGACCAGCTCGACACCGCCGTCCACTACCTCAAGGACGGGATGACCCTCGATCGAACCAGCTACCAGGGCGAGACGATCGGGGTCGAGCTGCCAGTCACGGTCGACCTCGTCGTGACCGGGACCGAGCCCGGCTTCGCCGGCGATACCCAGACCGGGGCGCGCAAGCCGGCGACGACCGAGTCCGGCCTCGTCGTGACGGTCCCGATCTTCGTCAACGAGGGCGACACGATCCGGGTCGACACCCGGACCGGCGAGTACCAGACCCGGGTCTAGACGATCCGGAGCTGCCGTCAGCCGCGAGGTGGAGCGATGGCCGGTCGGAGCGGGATCGAGACGCTGAGCTATCTCCTCGACGAGGCGTTTCGCGGTACCGGGCTCGAGGAGTCGAATGAGAGCCAGGCGCTGCTGACGAACATCGCCACGGTCGACGACGAGCGATGGCGAGCCCTGCCGCCAGGGGCTGCCCGGTCGATCGAATCGATCGTCGTGCACGTGGCGTCCTGCAAGTTGATGTACGACGAGTACGCCTTTGGTCCCGGTCAGCTCCGGTGGGACGGTCCCGAGGTCCACCCCTGGCCGGACGGAACTGCACCGCGCCCCGAGGTGATCGCCTGGCTCACCGGCGTGCACGAGCGGCTGGCCGGACATGTCGCCGGCCTGGCCGACGACCGCGAGCTCGAGACGCTCCGACCGACGAACTGGGGCGAGCGGCGCGAGACGCGCTGGATCGTCGCCGCGATGGTCACCCACGACGCGTACCACGCCGGCGAGATCAATCATCTCCGGAGCATCCTCGGCAGCGACGATCGCTGGCGCCACATCCAGCTCGGCTTCGAGTGACCGAGCGCGAGCCGCCGGACTGGGCGCTGCCGGCCTGGGACGCGACCGACGAGCCCCCGGCGCGCGACACGCGCGGGCGCGCACCCGAGCGGGTCGTGCCGGGCGGGACGTTCGGGCTGACGATCCTTGGGGTCTCCGACGTCACCCGGGCCGTCCGTGAGGCCGTCCGGAGCGACGAGCGGCTCCACGACGTGTGGGTCGAGGGTGAGGTCGGGCGAGTGACCGTGTCGAGCGCGGGCCACGCGTACTTCACGCTCAAGGACGAGCGCAGCCAGCTCCAGTGCGTCTGGTTCCGGGACGACCGGCTGGCCTCGCCGTACGAGCCGCGGACCGGGCTGCGGATCGTGGCCCACGGCCGGGTCGACGTGTTCGACGCGAATGGCGTCTACCAGCTCTACGTCACGGCCGTCCAGCCGGCCGGGTTCGGCGACCTGACCCTCCAGTTCGAGGCGCTCAAGGCCCGGCTGAGCGCCGAGGGCCTGTTCGAGGCCGCCCGCAAGCGGCCGCTGCCCGAGCGGCCCGCGGTCATCGCCGTGGTGACGAGCGAGACGGGCGCGGTCTGGCACGACATCCGGAATGTCCTCGCCCGGCGCTGGCCGCTCGCCCGGGTCGTCCTCTCGCAGTGCCAGGTCCAGGGCGCCGGCGCGCCGGCGAGCATCGTCCGGGCGCTCGCCTGGGTCGACCGCTATGGCGAACGTCGGCGGCGAGCCGGCAGGCCCGACGAGGCCCCGACGGTCACGATCCTCGCCCGTGGCGGCGGGTCGCTCGAGGACCTCTGGTCGTTCAACGACGAGGCGGTCGTCCGGGCGATCGTCGGCCACTCGCTGCCGCTCGTGTGCGGGGTCGGTCACGAGACCGATGTGACCCTGGCCGACTTTGCCGCCGACCGGCGCGCCCCGACCCCGTCGGCAGCGGCCGAGATCGTGGTCCCGGACCGGGTCGAGCTCGCCGCGGTCGTGGCCGCCGAGACCCGCCGGCTGCAGGCGGTCGCCGAGCGCACGGTGAGCGCGGCTGCCCGCGAGGCGGCGGCCGAGCGACGGGCCCTCGACGGGCTCAGCCCGGTCAACCAGCTGGCGGCGTCGCGCGAACGGGCCGGGCTGCTGCTCGATCGCGCGACCCGGGCCGCTCGCGCCCGGCTCGGAGCGGCGGGGGCAGGCACGGAGCGGAGCGCGGCGAGGCTTCGTCCGGCGATCGTCCTCCGTCTCGGCGGCGTGCGCGGGGCGGTCGACGCGGCCGGTGCGGCGCTCGCTGCGCTGGGACCGGAAGGCACCCTGGAGCGCGGCTACGCGATCGTCCGGCGGACGCGCGACGGTCGGATCGTGCGCGATCCTGCCGAGGCGCCGGCAGGGGAGGGGCTGTCGATCCGGGTCGCCCGCGGCGAGCTCGGGGCGACCGTGGATCGGCCCGCCCGATCGTGACCGGCGATCTCGTCGTGTTCGTCCTGATCGTCGTCGTCGCAGGGGGCGCCGGTCTCGCCCTTGGTATGCTCCTCGCGCCACGGATCGGCCGGCTCGCGGAGCGCGGCGACGATCCTGCGGCGACCAAGGAGCCCGGTGACCAGCGTGAGCCCTGAGAGACCCGCCGGGACGCCGCCCGAGCCGGCATCGTGACGTTCGACGAGGCCCTCGCAGAGCTGCAGCAGACGGTCGCCGCGCTCGAGGCGGGCGGTGCCCCGCTCGAAGAATCCCTGGCCCTGTACGAGCGCGGCGTCGCTCTTCACGAGCGCTGCGCCGCGCTGCTCGCGGACGCAGAGCTGCGGGTGAGCCGCCTCGTCGAGCGAGCCGGCGGCGCGATCGAGGCGCTCGAGATCAAGCTCCCGGACGACCCCGGGTAGGCGAGCCGGCAACAGGGGTAGACTCCGCGCGATGACCATCCTGTCCAGCCTGCAGGGGCCGGCCGACCTGCGCGGTCTCGACGAGGCCGAGCTCGAGCAGCTCGCCGACGAGATCCGCCAGACGATCATCTCGACGGTCGCCACGACCGGCGGCCACCTCGGGTCGTCGCTCGGGGTGGTCGAGGTGACGATCGCCCTCCACCGGCTGCTCGATTCGCCGCGCGACCGGATCGTCTGGGACACCGGTCACCAGGCGTACCCGCACAAGCTGCTGACCGGACGGCTGGCCCGGTTCGGCACGCTCCGCCAGCTCAATGGGGTCGGCGGCTTCCCGCGCCGGAGCGAGTCGCCCCACGACGTGTTCGATGGCGGACACGCCGGCACGGGCCTGTCGATCGCCCAGGGCCTGGCCGAGGCGCGCGATCTGCGGCACGGCTTCGAGCGCGTCGCGGTCGTGGTCGGCGACGCCGCGATGATGAGCGGGCTGAGCCTCGAGGCGCTCAACGACATCGGGCACCGTGGGACGCAGCTGCTGATCGTGCTCAACGACAACGAGATGTCGATCAGCCCGACCGTCGGGGCCTTCAGCAAGTACCTCAGCCAGATCAAGCTGTCGCCCGCCTGGCAGCACGGGCGGACCGCCTACGACCGCACGATCGAGCGCCTGCCGTTCGTCGGCGAGACTGCCCTCGAGCTGTCCCGCCGCCTGCGCAAGTCGGTCGTCAACTTCGCCCAGCCCGGCCAGCTGTTCGAGGACCTCGGGATCACCTACATCGGGGTGGTCCCCGGCCACGACCTGGTCGCCCTCGAGCGGACGTTCGCCCAGGCGCTCGAGCTGCGCGAACCGGTGATCGTCCACGTCCGGACCCAGAAGGGCCACGGCTACCGTCCGGCCGAGACCGACCAGGTTGGCTTCCATGGGGCGGCCCTGCCTCCGATGACCGAGGAGTTCGCCGGTCGAGCGAACGGCGTGAACGGCGCGACCGGCACCGCTCGCGCCACGAGCCGGCCGATCCAGGACCCGGGCATGTCCGACGACGCGACACCGGCGATCGCCCCGCCCGACGCCCCGAAGAAGCCACCCAACTACACGGCCCACTTCAGCGCCGAGCTGATCGAGCTGGCCCGGGCCGACCGGCGGATCGTGGCGATCACTGCGGGCATGCCGACCGGGACCGGCCTGAACCGGTTCCAGGCGGAGTTCCCGGACCGCTTCTTCGACGTGGGGATCGCCGAGCAGCATGCCGTCACGCTGGCGACGGGGATGGCGATGGGCGGCCGGCGGCCGGTCGTCGCGATCTACTCGACGTTCCTCCAGCGGGCCTTCGACCAGACCGTCCACGACCTGTGCCAGAACGACCAGCCAGTCCTCCTGGCGGTCGACCGGGCCGGCCTGGTCGGCGAGGACGGCACGAGCCACCAGGGCATGTTCACGCTGCCCGCCCAGCGCCAGATCCCGCACCTCGTGATCGCCAGCCCGAAGGACGAGCAGGAGCTGCGCTCGCTGCTCCGCACGGCGCTCGCCCAGCCGCATCCGTTCGCCCTTCACTATCCGCGCGACCCCGGCTTCGACCTGCCTCCGCGCGAGCCCGAGATCCTCGAGATCGGGCGCGGCGAGATCGTCCGCGAGGGGTCGGACGTGCTGATCGTCGGGTTCGGCCCGATCGTGGCCCGGGGCGTCGCGGCGGCGGAGGCGCTGGCCACCGACGGCTGGTCGGTCGAGGTCATCAACGCCCGCTTCGCCAAGCCGCTCGATCGCGACCTGATCCTCGACTCGGCCCACGGCAAGCAGCTCGTTGTGACCCTCGAGGAGAGCGTCGTCAGCGGCGGGTTCGGGTCGGCCGTCCTGGAGCTGCTCGAGGATGCCCGCCTGACCGATCCGAGCCTGCGCGACGTGCCGCTCAAGATCGTCGGCATCCCCGGCGACCGGTTCGTCGACCACGGCTCGGTCGGCGACCTGCGGCGGCTGATCCGCCTCGACGCTCCCGGGATCGAGACGCAGATCCGCGAGACGCTCGAGGGCCTCGGGCTGTGGCCGCCGGCGTCGGCCGCCCAACGATCGTCGGCGCTCCGCGAGGCCTGACGCTTCACTCGGCCCGAGGCGACGACCGCCGGGGCGACGATCGCCGAGGCGACGATTGCCAAGGCGAATGCCGATCGGTCGGTGGACGGCGGCTGTGCCACGATAGGCCGGTGAGCGCCGAGACGATCCCGACCGGCCGGACGACCCGGCGGCGCCTCGACCAGCTCCTCGTCGACCGCGGGCTGGCCGAGACGCGTAGCCGGGCCCAGGCGCTCGTCCTCGGCGGCCGGGTCAAGGTCGGCACCGGTGACGCGGCCCGGCGTGACCGGAAGCCGGGCGATCTCCTGGACCCGGCCGTCCCGCTGGTCGTCGAGACGCCGGAGCCGTACGTCTCGCGCGGCGGCCACAAGCTGGCGGCGGCGCTCGCCGCGTTCGGGCTCGACCCGCGCGGTCTCGTCTGCCTCGACGTCGGCGCCTCGACGGGCGGCTTCACCGATGTCCTGCTCCAGGCCGGCGCGACGCGGGTCTACGCGGTCGACGTGGGGCGCGGCCAGCTGGCCGACGGCCTGCGCCGGGACGAGCGGGTCGTGTCGATGGAGCGAACGAACGCCCGGACGCTCGGTCCGGGCCGGCTGCCGGAGCCGATCGGGCTGGCGGTCGTCGACGTCTCGTTCATCTCGCTCGGGCTCGTCCTGGGTCCGATCGCCGGTTGCTTCGGGCCGACCGGCGGGCCGATCGTGGCCCTCGTCAAGCCGCAGTTCGAGGCCGGCCGAGGCGCCGTCGACAAGGGTGTCGTGCGCGACCCGGCGGTCCATCTCGACGTCCTGCGGCGGGTGGTCGCCCGCGCCCGCGAGCTCGGTCTCGGTGCGGTCGCGACGATCGCCTCGCCGTTGCTCGGTCCTGACGGCAACCGAGAGTTCCTGCTCCAGCTGGCCGTCGGCCCGACCGCCCGCGAGACGGATCGCCTGACCGACGCGAGGCTGGTCGAGGTCAGCAGGCGGTGACCGCGGTCCGGCGGATCGGGTTCGCCTACAACCCGACCCATGATGCCGCCGAGGAGGTCCGCGACCGGGCCGAGGGCTGGTGCGGGGTTCGCGGGCTGGCCCATTGGTCGGCGCCGTCAGGGGAGCTCGAGACCCTCGTCCGCGAGCTGCCTTCGACCGACGTCCTGGTCGTCCTCGGCGGCGACGGCACGTTCCTGCGGGCCGCCCGAGCCGCGGCCGAGGTCGACGTGCCGCTGCTCGGGATCAACCTCGGCAAGGTCGGGTTCCTGTCGAAGGTCGAGGCCGACGGGCTCGAAGCCGTCCTCGCGCAGGTGGCCGCCGGGGCGTTCACGCTCGACGAGCGGATGACCTTGCGCGGCGTGATCCGGCCGGCCGGACGGGCCGCCGGCCACGAGTTCTTCGCCCTGAACGACGTCGTGGTCGCCCGCGGCGCCCTCGCCCGCGTCGTCCGGCTCGACGTGTCGATCGGCCCCAGCCATCTCGCCACGTTCATCGCCGACGGCCTGATCGTCGCCAGCCCGACCGGGTCGACCGGCTACTCGTTCTCGGCCGGCGGTCCGATCCTCGACCCGATCAGCCGCAACCTCGTCGTGACGCCGATCGCCGGCTATCTCTCGGCGATCCGCTCGGTCGTCGTCAGCCCGAGCCAGACGGTGACCGCCCGGGTCGTCGACGCCTACGAGGCGCTCGTCAGCATCGACGGCCGCGAGGACCTGCCGGTCGCCGTTGGCGATGTCGTCGAGGTGTCGGCCGGGGCCCGCTCGATCCGGTTCGTCGAGCCCGACGGGGCGATCCCGTTCTGGGACCTGCTCCGGCACAAGGTGGAGCTCCTGCCGTCGTGACGCGACGAGCTCGGCGGGACGGCTGCTCGAGCTCGCCGTCGCCGACCTGGCCCTCATCGACCGGCTCAGGCTCGAGCTTGGCGAGGGACTCAACGTCATCACCGGGGAGACCGGCGCCGGGAAGAGCCTGCTGATCGACGCGCTCGGCCTGGCCCTCGGCGCCCGCGCCGACACCGGGCTCGTCCGGCACGGCGCCACGGCGGCCCGGGTCGAGGCCCTGTTCGACCGCCGCCCGGAGCCGCTGATCGTCGTCCGCGAGGTCGCGGCCGAGGGGCGCTCGACCGCCCGCCTCGACGACGAACCGGTCACCGCGGCACGCCTGGCCGAGACCGTCGGCGGGCTCGTCGAGATCCATGGCCAGCACGATCAGCAGCGGCTCCTCGATGAGCGCGTCCAACGTGACCTGCTCGACGCCTACGGCGGTTGCTGGGTCGTCCGGGAGGCCGTTGCCGCGGCGGTCGATCGCTGGCGCCAGAACCGGGCAGCGCTGGCCGAGCTTAGCGTCGACCCGCGTGAGCTCGTCCGCCGGATCGAGCTCGCCGAGCACGAGGCAGGCGAGATCGCCGCGGCCGGGCTGCGCAGCGGCGAGACCGATGAGATCCAGGCCCGGCTGGCCGCGGCCCGTCATGGCGAGGCGATCGCCCGCGGCGGCGGGGCGATCCGCGACGCGCTCCTGGGGGAGGGGAGCGGCGCCCGCGAGGGGCTCGGCACGGCCCTCCACGACGTCCGCGAGCTCGTCCGGTTCGACCCGCGGTTCGAGCCGCTCGCCGAGCGACTCGCCGGCCTCGACGGCGAGCTCGAGGATGTCGCGGCCGAGGTCCGCCTGCTCGTCGAGGCCCTCGACCACGACCCGGCCGACATCGGGCGGCTCGAGGAGCGGCTGTCGCTGATCTACGCCCTCGAACGGCGCTTCGGCGACGACGAGGCGGCCGTGCTCGCCCACGGCGAGGCGATGGCGGCCGAGGCCGACCGGCTCCGCGGCCTCGAAGGCGAGCGCGATCGGCGCCTGGCCGAGGATGCGCGCCCGGCTGGCCGAGGTCGCCGAGCTCGCCGCCACGCTGTCCGACCTGCGGCGCGAGGCGGCCGGCCGGCTGGCGGCGGCGGTCGTCAGCGGCGCTCGGCGAGCTCGGGTTCGCCCGGACCGGCTTCGAGGTCGAGCTCGGGCACCGTCCGGCCGGGCGGGACGAGCCGGCGGTCGAGGTCGGCGGCGATGCGCTGGCGTTCGACGCGAGCGGGATCGACGAGGTCGTCTTCCGCTTCGCCCCGAACCTGGGGGAGCCGGCCCGGCCGCTCGCGCGGATCGCCTCGGGGGGCGAGCTGAGCCGGGTAGCCCTCGCGATCAAGGAGGTCCTCGGCGGCGGCCGACTCGACCCCGACTCTCGTGTTCGACGAGATCGACAGCGGGATCGGCGGCCGGAGCGCCGATCCGGTCGGGCGGAGCCTGTGGACGCTCGCCCGCGGCCACCAGGTCCTGTGCGTCACCCACCTGCCGCAGATCGCCGCCCACGCCGACGTCCACTACCGGATCGCGAAGCGGGAGCGGGACGGACGGACGGTGACCGAGATCCAGCGCCTCGACGGTGACGAGCGGATCGACGAGCTCGCCCAGATGCTCGGCGGACCGGCCGGCGGCGACGCGACGTCGGCGGGGGCTCGCGAGCTGCTCGATCGCGTGGCCACCTGGCGGCGGTCGATCGGCGGGGGCGCGCCGGCCGTCCCGGCATGAGCGGGCGCCCACGGGGCGGCTCGCCCACGCTCGTGGCCGCGATCGACGGCTACCTGCTCCACCTGCGCGTCGAGCGAGGCCTCGCGCCGGCGACGCTCCGCGCCTACGCCTCGGACCTGGCCGGGTTCGTCCGGGCACCCGGCGTGGCCGGCGGCTGGTCGGCCAGCGCCGAGCCGGCGACCCGCTATCTCGCCCGTTCGGCCGCCGGCCTCCGGCCGAGCAGCCTGCGCCGCCGGGCGGCCTCGATCCGGGGCTTCTACCGGTTCGCCTACGGGGACGAGCTCATCGCGATCGACCTCGCGGCCCGGATCGATCTGCCGCGCCAGGTTCGCCGGCTTCCCGAGACGCTCGACGTCGGCGAGACAGAGCGGCTGCTCGAGGCGACGAGCGGTGATCTGCCCGACGAGCCAGTCCGGATCCGCGACCGGGCGCTGCTCGAGCTGCTCTACGCGGCCGGGCTTCGGATCAGCGAGGCGCTCGGCCTCGATCGGGAGGACCTGTCGCTCGACGGAGGGTTCGTGCGGGTGATCGGGAAGGGCGACCGAGAGCGGCTCGTCCCGGTCGGCGAGGTCGCCCTCGACTGGCTCGAGCGCTACCTCGACGCCGTGCGTCCCGCCTGGCTCGGCGCTCCACCACGTCGAGCCACTCCGCGGCGGGCCATTGTTCCTGTCGGCCCACGGCCGACGGCTGGGCCGCCAGCAGGCCTGGGCGATCGTCCGCCGGGCGGCCGTCGAGGCGGGCCTGCCGGAACGGGTGACGCCACACACCCTCCGCCACTCGTTCGCGACCCATCTGCTCGAGGGCGGAGCCGACCTGCGGGTCGTCCAGGAGTTGCTCGGGCATGCGAGTATCAGCACCACTCAGCTCTATACCCATCTGACCGGCGAACGGATCCGCGACGTCTACGCCCGCGCCCACCCGCGGGCCTGAAGGAGGCACGAACCCGATGGCGCGTTATGCCGATGGCCTGATCGCCGAAGGCGAGCACATCCTGCTTCGGACCCGCCAGCACTGGTTCTCGATCGTCGCCTACACCGTCGGCCTTCTGGATCCTGGCCGCGATCGCCGCCGGGTTCTTCGTGCTCGGCCAGGTCACCGACTGGTCGTTCTTCAACTGGGTCGCCCTGATTGCCTTCGTCGGTGCCTTGATCTGGGTCGGCTGGCGCTACGCCAGCTGGACGTCCAGGACTACATCATCACGAACCGGCGGGTGATGCAGGTCGAGGGGATCGTCAACAAGGTCTCCAAGGACAGCTCGCTCGAGAAGATCAACGACGCGGTCCTCCGCCAGGGGCTGTTCGGGCGGCTCCTCCACTTCGGCGACCTGTCGATCCTGACCGCCTCCGATACGACCGTCGACGACTTCAAGATGCTCAACGACGCGGCCAACTTCAAGAAGGCGATGCTCAACGCCAAGTACGCCCTCGAGCGCGAGGTCGCCGCGCCGATGCCGAGCCCGCCCCTGCGCGCACCGAGCACGTCCGCGGAGGGCTCGACCGCTCCCGCAGCGACCGCTGGCGCAGCACCGGCAGGGGCGGCCGAACCGACCGCGCCGCCGCCGGCGGCTCCAGAGGGCGTCGCGATGTCGCCCGAGGAAGTCACCGACACGCTCCACCGGCTGGCCGACCTGCGCGACCGCGGAGCCATCAGCGCGGCCGAGTACGAGGCGAAGAAGGCCGAGCTGCTCGAGCGGCTCTGAGCCCCGTCGCGCCGCGGACGGTAGGATTGCCGAGTCCCGCCCCGGAGAATCGAGGTAGCGCGTGTTCGGCATGACGTCAGCGGAGCTCGTCCAGGCCGTCGTCCTGATCGGCGTGTTCCTCCTGTTCGCCTTCCCGATCCATGAGGCGGCCCACGCCTGGGCGGCCTATCGGCTCGGGCGACGGGACCGCCAAGATGTACGGCCGGCTGACCCTCAACCCGATCGTCCACTTCGACCCGATGGGCGGGCTGCTCCTGGCGATCTCGGCCCTGTCCGGCTCGGGCCTCCTGTTCGGCTGGGCAAAGCCGACGCCGGTCAACCCGAACAACCTGCGCGACCGCCGAAACGGCGAGGTGCTGGTGGCCCTCGCCGGGCCGGCCTCGAACCTGCTGATGGCCGTCGCCGCCGCGATCGTCTGGCGCATCCTGGTGGCCGCCGGCGTGATCGGGACGCCGCTCGAGACCGGAGCGACGCTCATGCTGGACAACGTGATCCGGCTGTTCGTCGCGATCAACATCGTGCTGGCGGTGTTCAACATGATCCCGGTTCCGCCGCTCGACGGGTCGGCGATCCTGTTCCGGCTCGTCAGCCCTGCGACCGCCTGGCAGATCCGGCCGATGCTCGCCCAGTACGGCAGCCTGCTGCTCCTCGTGGTGATCTTCGCGATCGTCCTCACGCCACTCGGGAACGTCGTATTCGAGATCATCAATGGCCTCACCAACCTTCTCCTGGGGATCTAAGGTCCGCCAGTTCCGGGGCCACCTCCGGGCCCGGGTGCGGCCGGCCGAGCGGGACGCCCTGGCCGGCTGGCTGACGCCGGGCCAGCTGGCCCTGTTCGACGGGATGCACGTCGCCGACCGGCGCCATGGACTCGACGTCGTGGCCAGCCTGCGCGCCGCCGGCGTGACCGACGACGAGCTGCTCCTCGCCGGTCTCCTCCACGACTGCGCGAAGGGACCGAGCGTGGGCGTCCTGCCCCGGGTGGCCTGGTCGCTCGGCGAGGCCTGGGGCCCGTGGGTCGTCTCGCTCGTCCGGGTCCTGCCCGGGTTCGGCCCGGCCCTCGATCGGATCCGGGATCACGCCGACCTGTCGGCGGCCATGGCCCTCGAGGCCGGCTGCTCGACCCGGACCGCCGAGCTCATCCGGCACCAGGCCGCGCCGCTCGAACCGACCGCCGGCGAGCTGCTCCGCCTCGCCGACGAGGCCAATTGACGATGGACGGACCGTCGCTCGCCACGGGCGTACCACCGGCGGTCGTGTTCGCCGAGGGCCGCCGGCCCGGGACCGCGACCCATGTCCGGCTCGAGGCGTTCGAGGGCCCGCTCGCGCTGCTCCTGTCGCTCATCGAGGCTCGCCACCTCGACGTGCTGACCGTGCCCCTCGGCGCCCTCGCCGAGGCGTATCTCGACGCGCTTGCCGGGCTCGAGGACGACCGGATCGGGAACGTCAGCGGGTTCGTCGCAATCGCCGGCCAGCTCATCCTGATCAAGAGCCGGGCGCTGCTGCCTCGCGCCGGTCGATCCGGCCGCGATCCCGGACGAGAGCGCCGGACCCGGAGGCGGCCCTCCGCGCCCGCCTGATCCTGTACCGCGCCTACCGCGACGCCGGCGCCGACCTCCAGGCCGGAGGCGATCGACCGGGTCGGGCTGTTCCGGCGTGAGCCGACGGCGGCGTGCCAGCGCGGCCCGATCGGGGGCGGTCGCGCCGCCGGCCCCACCGCTCGACCCGCTGCTCCTGCCCGCCGCGATCTCGACCCTCCTGCGGGTCGTCCCGCCACCGCCGCCCCCGCCCGAGACCGTCCGCCGGACGATCACGATCGCCCAGCGGGCGGAGGTCATCCGGGCCGCCCTTCGCGACGCCGATCCCGTCGTGCTCCAGGACCTGCTGCGCGGCGTTCATGACCGGGTCGTCGTCGTCGTCACGTTCCTCGCCCTGCTCGAGCTGATGAAGCGGCGCGAGATCGTCGTCGAGCAGGCCGAACCGTGGGGGCCGATCGTGGCCCGGCAGGCGACCGCCGCGGAGCGTGCCGCCGCCGGCGTCGACGTCGACGAGCCGATCGACGAATCCCTGGAGTCGTTCGCGTGACCGACGAGCCCGGCCGTCGGACCGACGGATCCGCGCCCGACGTCGACCCGGCTGCGGACGAGCCGCTCGGCGCTGACCGAGGCGACGCTCGAGGCGCTGCTGTTCGTCGCCGAGCGGCCGCTCGGCGGCGCGAGATCGCCGCAGCTGGCGGGGGTCGACCGGGCGACCGTCGACGCCCGGATCGGCGACCTCGAGGTGACCCTCGCGGCCCGGGGGATCCGCCTCGTCGTGTCGGGCGACCGGGTCGAGCTCGCCACCGCATCCGAGGCGGGCCGGCTCATCGGGCGCTACATCGGGGCCGGCGCGACCCGGCTGTCAGCCGGCGGCGCTCGAGACGCTCGCGATCGTCGCCTACCGCCAGCCCGTCACGAAGAGCGGCGGTCGAGCGGATCCGCGGGGTCGACTCCGACTACACGCTCCGCGCGCTCCTCCACCGACGGCTCGTCGTCGAGCTCGGCCGGGCCGAGACGCCGGGCCGGCCGTACCTCTACGGGACCGACTTCGAGTTCCTCGAGCGGTTCGGGCTCGCCAGCCTCGAGGAGCTCCCGCCGCTCGACGCGGACGTCGCTGCGCGGCTCGTAGAGGCGACCGTCGAGCTCGAGCCGACAGGCGACGACGCCGAGCCGGACGAGGGCCACCAGTCTGCCGGCGATCCGTCCGCGGGCGAGCTGCGGGGGGTCGCCGTCGGGCCCGGCCCGGGCTGATGGCCCCGGAGCGGCTCCAGAAGGTCATCGCCGCCGCCGGGATCGCCTCGCGCCGGGAGGCCGAGCGGCTCATCGCCGCCGGTCGGGTGACCGTCGACGGGCGAGTCGCGACGCTCGGCGAGTCGGTCGAGCCCGGGGGCGTGCTGATCGCCGTCGATGGACAGCCGGTCGGCGAGGCGTCGGCTCCGCGTCCACCTGGTCGTCCACAAGCCGCTCGGGGTGACCTCGACGACCCGCGACCGGCACGCCGCTACGACCGTCATCGACCTCGTCCCGCGCGCGCTCGCCGGCGCCGGCCGGCTGTACCCGGTCGGGCGGCTCGACCTCGACTCCGAGGGCCTGATCCTGCTGACGAACGACGGAGCCTGGGCCGACCGGGTCCTCCACCCGCGGTTCGGCGTCGAGCGCGAGTACGCGATCGGCCTCGGCCGGAGCCTGTCGGCCGGGCAGGAGGCGAGCCTTCGCGCCGGGATCCGGCTCGACGAGGGTCACGCGACGTTGAGCCATCTGCGGCCCATGACCGCGACCGAGGTTCGCCTCCTCGTCGACGTCCTCGACCCTCCGCCGGCGCGGCTCGTCTGGTACCGGGCGACGCTCCGCCAGGGCTGGAAGCGGCAGCTCCGGCGGATGTTCGCGGCCGTCGGTGCCCCGATCGAGCGGCTCGCCCGGGTCCGGATCGGGACCGTCCGCCTCGGCACGCTCCGGTCAGGCGCGGTACGGCCGCTGAGCGCGGCCGAGGTTCGGGCGCTCGGGGCCGGGCGGGTATCCTCGACCCGATGACCGGGAACGATGCCAGCCCGCCCGAGCCGGTTCCGCCCGCGACGAACGGCCGCCGGCTCGTCGTCGCGCTCGATGGGCCGGCCTCGTCCGGCAAGAGCAGCGTCGGCGCGGCCGCTGCCCGCGAGCTCGGCTACCGGTTCTGCGACACCGGGCTGCTCTACCGCGCCCTGACCGACATCGCGCTGCGCCGCGGCGTCGACCTCGGCGACCCGCTCGCGCTCGTGCCGCTCGTCGACGAGGTCGAGCTCGCGGCGGACGAGGGCGGTCGGCTGTCGCGGGTCCTCGTCGATGGCATCGACGTGACCGAGGAGGTGCGTCGTCCCGAGGTCGATCGATCGGTCAGCGAGCTGTCGCGCGTGCCCGAGGTCCGTGCGGCGCTGCTGGCCCGCCAGCGGGCGCTGGCTGATGGCGGCGGCATCGTGATGGCCGGCCGCGACATCGGGACGGTCGTCCTGCCCGACGCCGACCTGAAGATCTTCCTCGATGCCTCCGCCGAGGAGCGAGCCCGGCGGCGGACCGAGGAGCGCGGCCTCGCGCCGGAGTCGCCCGAGGCGAGCGCGATCCTGGCCGACCTCCGGCGGCGCGACGACCTCGATCGCAACCGTCCGGTTGCCCCGCTCCGACCGGCCGACGACGCGCTCCACGTCCAGACCGACGGGAACAGCTTCGAGCAGACGGTGGCGGCGGTCGAGGCCGCGATCCGGATGGCCGAGGCGTCGCGGCGAGCGGTCCGGTGAGCGGTCCCGCGACCGAGACGCCCCCGCCATCCGAGCGACGGCCGCTCGGCGATGACACGACCTGGTTCATCCGGGCGACCGACGCGTTCGGGCGGTTCGCCTGGCAGCTCTTCGGGCGGGTCGAGCTCCACGGGCTCGAGCACGTCCGGGGTCTCGAGGGACCGGTGCTGCTCGTCGCGAACCACGTCTCGAACGCGGACGCCCCGCTGATCGGCTCGTTCGTCACCCCGGCGCTCGGCCGACGGATCTACTGGCTCGGCAAGCAGGAGGCGCTCGACTGGCCGGTTCTCGGCAGGCTCATCGAGCACAACGCGGTCATCGGCATCCAGCGCGGCGCGGCCGACGTCGACGCGTTCAGGACGGCCAAGCGCATCCTCGACGAGGGCCACGTCCTGATCGTCTTCCCCGAGGGGACGCGCAGCCCGGCGGGGACGCTCCAGGAGGCCAAGGAGGGCACGACGATCCTCGCCCTGCGCAGCGGGGCCCGGATCGTCCCGATCGGACTGTCCGGGACGCGCCGGGTCTGGCCGCGCGGGCAGAAGCTGCCCCATTTCGGGCGGCGCCGGGTCAGCCTGAGGGTCGGCGAGCCGTTCACGATCAGCGCGCCGGGATCGGGCGCCGAGCGGCGGGCGGCCCAGGTCGCCGCCACGACCGAGATCATGGGCCGGATCGCCGCGCTCCTGCCGCCCGCCCAGCGCGGGGTCTACGCCGAGGCGGCCGAGCTCGTCGAGGCCGGCGCCGGCCGGCCGGCGAACGGGTCGAGCGGGGACCCCGTGCGATAATCGAGCGCGATGGGAACCGTTCGAGAGGTCAGGATCGCCAGGCGGACCGGGTTCTGCTATGGCGTCCGCGAAGCGATCGACAAGGCGAAGGAAGCGGCGGCCGCCGGCAAGGTCACCCACACCCTCGGCCAGGTCGTCCACAACGAGGGCGTGATCCGCGACCTCGAGGAGATCGGCGTCCAGACGGTCGACACCCTCGACGACGTCGATCACGGCGCTGCAGTCGTCATCCGCGCCCACGGCGTCCGGCCGGAAGTCATGGCCCGGGCCGAGGCGCGCGGGCTCGAGGTCATCGACGGTACCTGCACCTGGGTGATCCAGGAGCAGCGCGAGCTGGTCAAGCTCGTCGAGGAGGGCTACACGATCGTCCTGCTCGGCACGCCGAAGCACCCGGAGGTCGTCGGCCTGCTCGGCTTCGCCCCGGATGCGATCGTCGTCGACGAGGAGGACGACTGGCCGAAGATCCCGCGGCGCAAGAAGATGGCGCTGATCTCGCAGAGCACCCAGCCGCCGTGGAAGTTCGAGAAGCTCGCGGCCTACATGGTCTCGCGCAGCCACGAGCTGAAGATCGTCAACACGGTCTGCCCGGTCACGATCCGGCGCCAGGAGGACACGCTCGAGATCGCCGGCGAGGTCGACCTCATGGTCGTCGTCGGCGGGCGATCGTCGGCCAACACGAAGGAGCTGACCCGGCTGTGCGAGATCGCCGGGACGCACGCGATCCAGATCGAGAGCGTCCGTGACCTCGGCGACCCGGCGGTTTTCGGCTCGGCCGAGGTCGTTGGGGTGACGGGCGGGACGTCGACCCCGATCGAGGACCTCCAGGCGGTCGCTGAACGGATCCTCGAGCTTGCCGGGACCGCCGCGGCGGCGGCCGCGGCACATGACCTGGCGCTGACCGCCCTGCTGGCCGCTGCCACGCCGGCCGGCCGGACGACCTCGCTGCCAGCCCGCGACCCGAACGGCCCAGCGTCCGCCGGCGCCGCCTGAGCGGCGCGATGGACGCCCCGCCGGTCGTCGCCGTCGTCGGCAGAATCCTCGGACCGACGGCTCGCGGGGCGTCGCCTCGGTCCTCCGAGGGTTGCGCGTGAGCCCACCGGGGAGTCAGTTGCCGATCCTGGCGATCGTCGGCAGACCCAACGTTGGGAAGAGCACGCTGTTCAACCGGATCCTCGGCACCCGGCATGCGATCGTCGAGGACCGCGCCCGGACGACCCGCGACCGGCTTTACGGGGAGGCGGACTGGAACGGCCGGCGGTTCGTGATCGTCGACACCGGCGGGCTCGAGCTCGACACCGCCGACCCGATCGAGGCGCGCGTCCAGGAGCAGGCCCGCCTGGCGATCGCGGAGGCCGACGTCATCGTGTTCGTCGTCGACGCCCAGGCCGGGATCACCCCGCCCGACCTCGAAGCGGCCGAGCTCCTCCGCCGGGCGAGCTCGCCCGTCCTCGTGGCGGTCAACAAGGCCGACAACGATCGGCGCGAGCTCGAGGCCGCCGAGTTCTTCTCGCTCGGCTGGGACGAGACGTACCCGATCAGCGCCGCGCACGGCCGGGGGACCGGTGACCTGCTCGATGCGATCGTCTGGGCGCTCCCGCCGGAGACCGAGGCGGAACTTGCGCGGAAGGCACGCGAGGCCGAGGCCGAGGCCTGGGCCCGCGATGTCGCCGACGGCTTTCTCGAGCCGCTCGTCGTCGGCGATGAGCCGCTCGGCGGGCCCGACGGCGACGGCGCCGATGAGGAGCCCGGCGCCGAGAGCGGCGATCCGGCGATCGACGCGGCCGCCCGGAAGTGGGATGCCGCGATCGCCGCGGAGTCTGAGGACACGCCGGTCGCGATCGCGATCGTCGGCCGGCCGAACGTCGGCAAGTCGAGCCTGCTCAACGCGCTGCTCGGCGAGGAGCGTTCGATCGTCAGCGAGATCCCGGGCACGACCCGCGACGCGATCGACACGACCCTGGCCTACGGCCGGAGCGAGATCGTCCTCATCGACACGGCCGGGATGCGCCGGCGGGGCAAGACCGCCTCGGGCCCGACCGCCGAGCGCTACTCCGCGTTGCGGACCCTCCGCGCGGTCGCCCGGGCGGACGTGGCGATCCTCGTCCTCGACGCGGTCGATGGGCTGACCGCCCAGGATGCGCACGTGGCGGGCTACGTCGCCGAGGAGGGCCGCGGACTGGTCATCGCGATCAACAAGTGGGACCTGCTCGCCGAGAAGACCGAAAAGACCTTCGACGAGTACGTCGGCTCGATCCGGCGCGAGGTCCCGTTCCTCGACTTTGCCCCGGTCGTCTCGATCAGCGCCAAGACCGGCCAGCGAGTGGGTCGGGTCCTCGAGGCCGCGGTCGACGTGTGGGGCGAGCGGCGCAAGCGGATCCCGACCGGCGAGCTCAACCGGCTCCTCGGGGAGGCCGTCCGGCGCCAGGTCCCGCCGCTCGTCAAGAGCAAGCGCCCGAAGATCTTCTACGGCACCCAGGCGGCCGTGGCGCCCCCGACGTTCGTGATCTTCGCCCGCGAGGCTGGCAGCGTCCATTTCAGCTATCGGCGCTATCTCGAGAACCAGCTTCGCGAGGCGTACGGCTTCGACGGGACCCCGATCCGGCTGGTCTTCCGGGAGCGGAGCTCGGTCGAGCTACCGCGCCGCCGGCGATCCGGTGGCGCCGGGGCGAAGGCCGGGACCAAGGGTGGCGTGACGGTCAGCCGCAAGCCCGGCTCACCGGCGGCCAAGAGGAGCCGCCGGGCGTGACCGACGCCCCGCGAGTCGCGGTCGTCGGGAGCGGCGCGTGGGGGACCACGCTGGCGATCCTCGTGGCCAGGCGCGAACCGGCCGTGCTCGTGGCCAGGGCCGCGGAGACCGCCGAGCGGTTGAACACGGACCGGGCGAACGTCCAGCGGTTGCCCGGCGTCCAGTTCCCGGATCGGCTCACGGTCTCGGCCGACCTGGCCAGCCTCGCCTCCGCCGAGCTCGTCCTGTTCGCCGTCCCGTCGAGTCATCTCCGGCACGAGGTCGCCCGGGTCACGTCGGCCGTCCCGCGGACGGCAGACCTGCTGTCGGTCGTGAAAGGGCTCGAGGGCGGCACGCTCCACCGGATGAGCCAGGTGATCGCCGAGGCGGGCCGGTTCGATCCGGCCCGGATTGCCGCGCTATCGGGACCGAACCTCGCCCTCGAGATCGCCCGCGGCCTGCCGGCCTCGGCGGTCGTGGCGGCCGACAACGAGGCGCTGGCCGCCCGGATCCAGGCGCGGCTCGGGCGGCGCCGGTTCCGGCTCTACGTCAATACGGACCTCATCGGGGTCGAGCTGTGCGGCGCGCTCAAGAACGTCGTCGCGATCGCCGCCGGGGCGGCCGAGGAGCTCGGCTTCGGCGACAACGGCAAGGCCGGGCTGATGACCCGCGGCCTGGCCGAGATGACCCGGCTCGGGATCGCCGCCGGCGCGAACCCGCTCACGTTCGCGGGACTGGCCGGGATCGGCGACGTCATCGCGACCTGCGGCTCGCCCCTCTCCCGGAACCATCGGCTCGGGGTCGAGCTGGCCCGTGGCCGGCGCTGGGCGGACATCGAGGCGAGCCTGCCGGGCGTGGCCGAGGGGGCCTACACGGTCGATGCCGCGATCGAGCTGGCCGACCGGCTCGGGGTCGAGATGCCGATCGCCCGCGAGGTCCACCGGGCGCTGTTCGAGGGCAAGAGCGCGAAGCGCTGCCTCGTCGACCTGCTCGCCCGCGAGTCGAAGGACGAGCTCGCCGACTACCGGCGCTGGGTGGCCACCCTCGAGCGGTCGTGAGCCGGTCGTCTGCTAGACTCGGCTCCTCGTCGGGGCGTGGCGCAGTCTGGTAGCGCACCAGTCTGGGGGACTGGTGGTCGTCGGTTCAAATCCGGCCGCCCCGACCACTCCTTGAGCACAAACAGAGGCCCTACGGTTCGTGCCGTGGGGCCTCTGACCACAGTCTGCGGTCCTACTCTGCTTGAAAGGCGTCGAGTTCCTAGTGGAGGAAACCGATGAAGTGGGTCACCCGCGAGCGCCCGAAGACCGACCGGATCGCCTGCCCATGGCTGATCCGCAAGTTCATCGACCCGGGCGCCGAGATCGTCTACGTCCCATGGGACGAAGTCATCTCCTATGCGGAACGCGAGGGCGCCATTAGCTTCGACGCACCGGGCGCGAAGTACACCCATCGTGACGGCATGTGCTCGTTCGAGACACTCGTCGCGGAGTACCAGATCAACGACCCCGCGGTCGCCCTCCTCGCCCGCGTCGTTCACGGGGCGGACGTGTCCGAGGATGCCGACGCGACTCCGGAGTCGCCTGGCTTGATGGCCATCGCTGATGGCTTCGCGCTTCTGGGACTTGACGACCAGCGCCAGCTCGAGCTCGAGTTGCCGGTCTACGACGCCCTGTATGCCTGGGCGCAGCACCGGGCCGCCATCGCCTGACACGGCGGGGCCAAGTCGGATCTCGGCACCTCAACCACGGCATGTACAAACCGGACCCTCCGGCGCACGTATCCGTCAGGTCAGGAGGTGGAGCGGCGCCTAGCAAGACACCGCGGGCAGCGGCTCGAAGACGAGCTCATCGGGGCGATTCTGAGTCCGCCGGTCGCCAGGCGCCCTCCGTCTGCGAGCCGCTGGGACCAATGGGTCGAAGCCGCGCCCGCAGGCGCTCGTACGCTCACCTGAATGGTCTGGTTGCGAAGGCCTCGGCCTCACCTCGGGCGAGTTGCCCTGCCCTCCCTCCTGCGGTTCTGCCCTCGGCCGGGTCATGCTGAGGAAGTCGCGGTATCTCGTCCTGGGCACCGCGGCAGCGATTGGCCTCGTCGCCTGCACCGGAACCGATCGATTGACCGTCCGCAACCTCACCACGGTCGCGATCGTTTGGAACGTCCCCGACGGCCCTCAGTACGTGCCTGCCTGCGCGACCGTGAAGTACATCTGGGAGGCCGGCTGGCGTCCGGTCGACCCCGTCGACGCGCCCTCGCCCGTGCCGAGCAACGCAGTTCCGATCGCGTTCCCCACCTTGCCGGGCGACGCTCACCGTCCTGACGCCCTCATCATCACCGAGACCGGGGTGCACGTCATCGTTGGCGCCGCCATGCCATCGAGCGGGCCTTGCTCCGGCGTCCCACGGTTGATTGACACGCAGCCATCCGCGACGCCCTAACGGATGCAACAGACCCCGCTCCGCGCTTCGATGGCGATCCCTAGCAAGAGGTGAGCCGAGCGAGGGCGACCGTGACCACGGCCTTGAGGACTCGGAACTCCACCTGAGTTGCCCAGACGCATCCGAGATGCGGCGCTGCTAGGGTCCTCCCAGACGGGTGGAAGCGGGAGTCTCCCATGACTCCGCCTCCGCCGTGGATGGAGGATCGAGCGATGGCTACCGTCGTCGATACGACCAGGAGTCCGGCGGAGTCCGGGACCGCGACGTTCACGAAATGGATGGTCGGCGAGGGGCCCGGAATGGCCGGAGTCGTCGGCGGGGCCGCCGGCGATGGCACCTACGTCGGGAAGGTTCTCGACTTCCAACCCGGCCCGACCACGGTCATCGCGGCGACCTACGAGCTCAAGGGCTCGAAGCGGCCCTTCAGCGCGCTGGTCCACGTCGAGCAGACCGGCCTGAAGGCCGTCATCAGCGGCGTCGTCATCGACGGCTGGGGCAAGGGCAACCTGGTGAAGGGGGAGTACACGGAGATCAAGTGCGACCACGACGGGTTGACCACCGATTGCTGGCAAGGCACGCTCGACATCGTGGGTGATCCCGAGCACTGACCTCTCGGCGCCGGTCGGGTCAGGGAGTCACGCCTTCAGGACCGCAACCGCGAGTGCCACGAGCGCGACCCCGAGCGCGGCGAGGGCCACTCCGAGCGTGGCCAGGCTGAGCGTCCGTGCGTCGCTCTCGTGCCGGCTGGCGGCCTCACGGGCGGCGGCCATGCGGTTGACCTCGACCAGGAAGTCGTCGTAGCTCAAGGATTCGGCGTCCCTGGCAGGGTCGGTGTCGCCGCCGGGCTCGTTCGCGGAGGGGTTCGCGCGCGACGGTTGAGGCTGGCCGGTCATCCCAGCAGCCTACACCGCGCCGCACGGCGGTTGCGGCTCGAGATCGACTCGGGTCAGGGCGCCGGGCTGGGGCTCGGGCTGGCGTCCGCAGCGACGTCGGGGATCGGGACGATCACGACGTAGCGACCCTCGATCCGCCCGTCCCGGCGAGGGTCATGGTAGGGCGTGAGATTCTTCGCCACGAGATCGAGGGTCAGGGCGGTGTTCGGCCGGTAGATCGTCCGCTTCCGGACGTGGTAGTACGGGTAGAGCGGATCGGAGATCCGGATGTTGACGACCTCGAAGTCGCTCGTCTTGGCCGGGTCGGCCGTGGTCCCGAACCCGGTCATCGTCCAGGCGTGCGTTCCGCGCCAGACGATCATCCCGACGGGCTTGCCGGTCCGGGCCATCGCCGAGGCGGCGGCGTGGAGCGCCGCATCGAGCGTCGGCGCGCCGACGACCGAGTAGCGGCCGACGCCGACGACCTTGAGCGCGGCGGCCCAACCGAACGGGTCAGCCCCGCCATCGGCCCGGTAGAGGCTGCGCTTGCGGGCGATCTGCCAGAGGACGCGCTGGCGCGGCCGGCGGTGGTTGTCGGGGACGCGCCGAACGTTGCGCATGAGCTGGATCGACGCGCCGACGCATTGGTAGCTGGTGTATTGCCGGACGAAGTCGCCGCTCTTGAACAGCGACTGGACGTAGGCGGGAGGTGGGGCGGGCGTTGGGTCCGGCGCCGGGGCGGCGGTCGGGTCGGGCGTCGGGGTCGGTTCGGGCGTCGGGGTCGGATCGGGGGTGGCCGTCGCCCCCGGGGTCGGCGTCGGATCGGCCCCGGCGACGACCGACGCGAGCGGACCCACGGTCAGGACGATTCCGACCGCAACTGCCGAGATGATCGCCACCAGGCGACCGCGTCGATCGCCCGGGTGAGCCGTGTCGATCATCGTCCAACCTTATCCGGGCGGTCCATATCGGCCGTATCGCCCGTTCGTCCCAGCGTTTCAGGGCCATCACGCCTAGTAGACTCGGCCGCGTGAAGGACCCGCAGCCGACCGGACCGACCGGCAGTCCACTGGACCGGCTCGACCCGGCCCAGCTCGATGGGCTCGTCGACATGGATCCTGAGACGTTCCGGGAGGCCGCCCACGCCGTCGTCGACGTGATGGCCGACTACCTGGCCGGCGTCGAGGACTACCCGGTCCTGCCGCCGATCGAGCCCGGCTCCATCCGACCGATGTTCCCGGCAGCTCCCCCGGACGGTCCCGAACCACTGGCCGCGATCCTGTCCGACTATCGGACGCTGGTCGAGCCGAACGCCACCCACTGGCAGCATCCCGGCTTCTTCGCCTACTTCGGATCGACCGCGTCGGCCCCTGGGATCCTTGGCGAGATGCTCGCCGCCGCACTCAGCCAGAACCCGATGCTGTGGCGGACGTCGCCGATCGGGACCGAGCTCGAAGCTGTCGTCGTCGACTGGCTCCGGCAGGGGCTCGGGCTGCCGCCGTCGTTCGACGGGCTGCTGACCGACACGGCGTCGACGTCGTCGCTGATCGCACTGGCGGCCGCTCGTGAGGCGGCCGGCCTCGACGCCGCGACGCGCGGGCTGGCCCATCACGGTCAGTTCGGCGAGCCCGGCGGCCCCCGCGTGTACGCCTCCGCCGAGGCCCACTCGTCGATCGAGAAGGCGTGCATGACGCTCGGCATCGGCAGGACCGGATTCGTCCGGATCGCGACGAACGAGCGCTTCGAGCTGCGACTCGATCGGCTCGAAGCGGCGATCGCGGACGACCGGGCGGCGGGCCGGACCCCGATTGCGATCGTGGCGACGCTCGGGACGACCGGGTCGACATCGGTCGATCCGGTGGGTGCCATGGCCGACATCGCCGCACGCGAAGGCGTCTGGCTCCACGTCGACGCGGCCTACGCAGGGGCGATCGCGCTCGATCCGGCCTCGCGCGGACCGTTCGCCGGCTGGGAGCGGGCGGACTCGGTCCTCGTCAACCCGCACAAGTGGCTGTTCACGCCGTTCGACGCATCGCTCCTGCTGACCCGCCGGATGGATCAGCTCCGGGCCGCCTTCAGTGCGGTCCCGGAGTACCTGCGAACGCTCGACCGGAGCACCGCGGTCCGCGACTACAGTGAGTATCAGCCGCAGCTCGGCCGGCGCTTCCGGGCGTTGAAGCTGTGGATCCTGATCCGCTATTTCGGGCTCGACGGGCTCCGCCGGCGGGTGGTCCACCACGTCGAGCTCGGGCGCCAGCTCGCCGAGTGGGTCGACGCCGAGCCCGACTGGGAGCGTCTCGCGCCCGTCCCGTTCTCGACGGTCTGCGTGCGGTGGCGTCCGGCGCGCCTGGCGGGCCGCGAGGGCGAGCCCGAGATCGCGGCCATGCTCGACGAACGGAACACCGTGATCCTCGATGCGGTCAACCGGACCGGCGAGGCCTTCCTGTCCCACACCCGGCTCGCCGGGCGGTTCACGATCAGGCTGTCGGTCAGCAGCCTGCGGACCGAGGAGCGACACGTCGAACGCGCCTGGGCGCTCCTCCGGCGCGAGGCGACCCGGCTTGATGGCGCGGCCGGCGGCCGATCCGACGGCTGATCGGACGATCGGTCAGGTGCCGGGCAGGGCCACCGGCGGGAACGTTGCGTCGTAGTCGAGGGTCGACACCCCACGCCCGCAGAGTGGTGCCGACGGCTAGCATGGATCGGTGACGCGATCGAATCGGGTACCTGCCCGCGCCGGCACCCCTCCTGCGACCCTCGAGGCGAGGCTCGCCGACGCCCTCGCTCGGCTCGACGGGCTCGACCTCGGTGACGCGTTCGAGCCGGCCGCGCCGGCCGCGCTCGTCAGCGCCGGGCTCCACCTCGCCCCGGTCCCGGTCGAGGCCGGTGGGCTCGGGATCGGACCGACCGGCGCCGTCGAGCTCCTCGCGGCTATCGGCGCGACCGACGGGTCAACGGCGCTCGGCTTCGCGATGCACATCCACGTTGTAGGTGCGATGGCCGACTCGACGGGCTGGCCGGAGGGGCTGCGCGACTGGATCTACGCGCACGATCCGCGACGAGGGTGCGCTCGTGAACGCTGCCTCGACCGAGGACGCCGGGGGCAGTCCGGCCCGTGGCGCGATCCCGGGAACGATCGCCAGCCCGACCGCCGATGGGCAGTTCCGGCTCACCGGCGAGAAGTCGTGGACGACCTGGCTGCCGGCGCTCCGGCTGGCCCTCGTGTCGGCCCGGCTCGACGGGTCGGACGGCGGCCAGCCCGAGGTCGCCGTGTTCATCGTCGATCTCGACACTCCCGGCGTCACCCGGTTGCCCGGGTTCGAGGCGCTCGGGATGCGCGGATCGGCGTCGGGCAGGCTCCACCTTGACGGCGTGCTCGTGCCCGGTGACCGGATGGTCGCCCGGCGTCCAGCCGATCGAGCCGACCCGCGGGGACCCGGCGCCGGCGCCTGGTTCGGCCTCGCCATGGCCGGGGTGTACCTCGGGATCGGGGAGGGCGCCCGCCGGGACGTCGTCCGCTGGGCGGTCGACCGGCGGCCCGGCGACGGATCGACCGCGGTCGCCGACCTGCCGACGGTCCAGGTCCGGATCGGCCGGCTCGACGCCGCGCTGCGGTCGGCGCGGATCGTCGTTCGCGAGGTGGCCCGGCGCTGGGAGTCGGCGACGCCGGCCCAGCGAGGCGGGCTGGTCCCCGACATCGCGCTGGCCAAGCTGACGGCAACAAGTGCGGCAACGACGGCGACGGACGAGGCGCTCCGGATCGCGGGCGGCCCGGGGTTCCTCGCCGGACGCCTCGAGCGCGCCTTCCGCGACGCCCGAGCCGGCCTGATCAACCCGCCACTCGACGACGTCGCGTTCGCCGGCTTCGCGAAGGTCCTCGTCGATCGTCAGCGGGCGGGCGACTGAGGAGCCCGGCTCAGGACGGGTCGCGCTCGATCGAGCAATTCCGTCCGCTAGACTCGGGCCTGCCGGACCGCCTCCGCATCAGTCCACAGGAGAAGCCACATGGCCGTCCGGTTCGCGACCGACCATCCGATGTTCATCGACGGCGAGCGAGTCGAGTCGACGAGCCGGACCTGGCTCGAGGTCCACAGCCCGGCCACCGGCGAGCTCGTCGGGCGCGTGCCGGCCGGGACCGAGGCGGATGTCGATCGGGCGGTGATCGCGGCGCGCGCGGCGTTCCGCGACGGACGCTGGTCGCGGATGCTCCTGGCCGAGCGGGTTGCGGCGATGAACCGGCTGGCCGACCTGTGCGACGCGAACGCCGATGAGCTCGCCCGGATCGAGACGCTCCAGACGGGAACCGCCTACAAGCTCCGGCGCGAGTCGGACTTCGCGTTCGCCTCGGACAACCTGCGCTTCTTCGCCGGCCAGATCCGCCATCTCGAGGGCAAGGCGGCGTACGAGTACAGCGGCAGCCACACCTCGTTCGTACGGCGCGAGCCGATCGGGGTCGTCGGCCAGGTCGCGCCCTGGAACTACCCGTTCTGGATGGCGATCTGGAAGATCGGGCCGGCCCTCGCAGCCGGCAACTCGGTCGTGCTCAAGCCGGCCAGCGCCACGCCGATCACGACGGTCCGGCTGGCCGAGCTCGCCGCCGAGGCGGGCGTGCCGCCCGGCGTCCTCAACGTCGTGACCGGGCGCGGCGACGTGGTCGGCGCAGCCCTCGCCGCTCATCCGGATGTCGACCTCATCTCGCTGACCGGCGACTCGGAGACCGGCAAGCGGATCCAGGCGCTCGCGGCCGGGAACGTCAAGCGCGTCCATCTCGAGCTCGGCGGCAAGGCCCCATTCATCGTCCACGCCGACGCCGATCTCGAGGCAGCAGCCCGCGGCGCGACTGCGGGCGCCCTGATCAACGGCGGCCAGGACTGCACGGCGGCGACCCGGGCCTACGTCCACAGCTCGCTCTTCGACGCGTTCGTGGCCCGGACGGCGGTCCTGTTCGACGGCGTCCGGGTCGGCGACCCGTTCGATCCGTCGACGGATCTCGGGACGCTGATCAGCGAGGCCCAGGTCGAGCGGGTCGATGGGTTCGTCCGCCGGGCCGAGCAGGCCGGTGCCGTGATCGCGGCCGGCGGCTACCGGCCCGAGGTGCCCGGTTTGCCGAACGGCGCGTTCTACCGGCCGACGATCGTGACCGGCTGCGCCCAGGACAGCGAGATCGTCCAGAACGAGGTGTTCGGGCCGGTCCTGGCGGTCCTGCCCTTCGACACCGACGAGGAGGCGCTCGACAAGGCCAACGACACGCGCTACGGGCTGGCCGCCTCGATCTGGACGCGTGACGTGTTCCGGGCGATGGAGGCGGCCCGCCGGCTCAACTTCGGCCATGTCCAGGTCAACGACCACCTGATGGTGGCGTCCGAGATGCCCCACGGTGGCTTCAAGCAGTCCGGCTTCGGCAAGGACATGTCGAGCTACTCGTTCGAGGAGTACACCCAGGTCAAGCACGTGATGATCGAGCTGACCGGCGAGCCCGAGAAGCCCTGGCACTACACGATCTTTGGCGACAAGCCGGAGTAGGCCAAATCTGTCGGTTCTGTACGGGTCAGACCGCACGTCGACAACCCAAGGTACTGACGCAAGGGGCCGGCGACGGCACTGGACCATGATCACGTCGACGAAACGGCCGGGGCTTCCTCGTGCCAGCCGCGACCACTACGCGACGGACGATCATGCAACCCCTTGCGCCCCTTCTTGAGTCGGCCCATCCTCGCGCCTCAACGGTCGGAGCCGGGGGCTTGACGGCCCCCAACCGGCGCGGCGTCCACCCGGTCGCCCAGCGCACCACGCCGGAGCCCATGGCGAAGGCCCGTCCGTCGTGGCGCGAGCGCGCCAAGGGAGGGAACCATCATGGCCAGCCCGCAGGTTCGGCCTGCTTTGCGCCGGTTGACCCGCCTCCGGATGATGGTCGTCGCGGCGGCCACGATCATCCTCGTCGGCGCGGCAGGGATCGGGGCGGTCCTTGCTACCAGCCCGGCACCGGTCGTCTATACCGGCTGTCTCAGCTCGCTCAGTGGCATCCCGTACAACGTCCAGGTCGGCGCAACGCCGCTCCACAAGTGCCTTGGCAGAGATCCGACCGCCTCGTGGAACAACATCGGCCCGGCCGGCGCTGACGGGCTGCCCGGTAAGGATGGCAAGGACGGGACGAATGGAACCAACGGCGCACCCGGCGGACCTGGTGCGCCGGGCAAGGACGGGGTAAACGGCTCGAGCGTGCGCAAAGCCGCTGACCAGAGCGGCGTGGCCGCGGCTTGTCCGCAGAGCGATGGCCTCGGGATCGCCTGGGAGACCGTCAACGGCGTAGGGCAGGTCATCGAGGTGGACATCAACTGCGACGGCCAGACCGGCGCGCCTGGTCGGGATGGAGTCCCGGGGAGGGACGGGGTGGATGGACTCCCCGGTCCCACGGGTCCTCCCGGTGGGACGACCGGCTTCGGGAGGACCGGATCTGTGCCCGGTGGCAGGGGCGCCGAATGCACACTCGGCGAGGTCCTCTTGACGGCGGCATCCTTCGGGTCCGGGATGCCTGCCGAGGGCCAGATCCTGTCGATCAGCCAGAACACCGCCCTGTTCTCGCTGATCGGAACGATGTATGGCGGAAATGGCCAGACCACATTCGCCCTGCCGGACCTGCGGGATGTGACGCCGCAGTCGAAGAACGGACAGCCGCTCATCTACTCAATCTGTGTTGCTGGGATCTTCCCGAGTCGCGACTAGCGTCCACGCGAGGACCAGGCTCAGTCGCAGCCAAGAGCCTTCCCGGTAACGTCGGCGAGGGTTCAGGACCCCGGTCGGAGACGGCCGAGGTCTACTCTTGTCCGATGGCGGCATGGGGGCGGCGGCACGGTCAACTGTTCGCCGAGTGGCATCTCCTTGGCGACGCCTCGACCGGGGCTATCAACAGGGGCCAACTCGTGGCTGCCTGCGGCGAGAACCTCGGCGACCAGGAGTCGATGGTGGAGCGGGTCGATGACGAGTCGGTGGTCGGCAATCGCTGCTCCGCCTGCCAAGATATCGCGCTCAGCTCGGCTTAACAGGCCGAATGGCCCTCGCGCCGAACGGCGGCGGTCCGATAGCCTCCGCGGTCTGACACCCGGCGGTCTTTCCCCCAGTTCCGCCGGGTGTCTCTATTCCCGACGTGAGTCGCAGCTAGGCGACCCCTCGCTGCCATCGTTCATCCGGACCGCGAGCCGGCCCGATGTCACGAAGCCGTGGTGGAAGGTCTGACAGCTGTCGCCGCCAACGACCGGCTTGGCGTGCTCGGACCACCGCCACCCGGGTCGGAAGGTCATTCGCGAGACCCTCATGTCGCCCATGGCGACGATGTCGACCGTGCCTTTGCCGGACAGGTCAACCGTAGTGGTCGGTCGCGAGAAGCTTCCCTTTTCCATGCCAGCTGCACCTCTTGGAGGAGTTGGTGCGTGCCGTCGAGCGCCCATTGGTGCTCGCGCACCGCAAGCGTCTGGGGCCTGCGTCGCCCGCTAGTCTCGCGCAGAGCGGCGCTGGACGTCGTCGAGCGCCTCGCCGCCTGGCGCTCCAGTCGATCGGCGTGGTCAGCGCCATCCCGGAGCCGGGGCGACGGATCTAGCGCTCGAGGCGGAACCGGACGGCCTCGGGCTTCACCGAGCTGATGTTCGGCTCGGCGACACCGCCCGGTCCAGCTCCGGGATCCCGGTCACGGGCTCCACCGACCGGTCGCGCGGCGCCAGGGCCTCGCCGATGCGGATCAGCCACATGCCGAGCCTCGCCCACGGGAGGGGACCGGGAGCTCGGTGATGGCTCGCCTCTCGGGCCATCCGCTCGCGGGTTGCCTCCTGCTCGAGCGCGGCCATCCGCACCCGCGACGCTGCGTACCGGCTGGTCGGGTCCGACCCAGGCCATCCTGTCACTCGGTCACCATCCTCCTCAGCGGCGCACCGGTTCCATGGGAACGCTCGATGCGGGCCGACCGGAGAGAGGTGCCCCCGGTGTCGGGCCGACGACTCCTACGACCGTCGCCCGAGATCGGATTGCGCCGTCTCAGTCGATCTCGGGCACCTCGAGGCCGGCCAGGATCTTGCGGAGGAGGGTCTCCAGCTCGCCGAGCTCACGCGAGTCGAGCGTGGACAGGAGCTGCTGCTCGCTGGCGGTGTTCGCTCCGACGGCCGCGTCGACGAGCTCGAGCCCACGCTCGGTCAGTTCGACGATGACGCCCCGCCGATCGTCCGGATCGGGCAGGCGGGTCACCAGTCCGCGACGCTCCAGGCGATCGAGCCGGCTCGTGATGCCGGCCGACGAGAGCATCAGGCCCTTGCCGAGCCTGGTGGGGGAGAGCCGGTGGGGCGGCCCGACGATCCGGAGGGCGCTCAGGACGCCGACTTCGCCGCGATTGAGTCCGAAGCGCGAGAAGACCTCCTCTTCCCGCAGCGCGACATGCCGGCCGATCCGGGCGAGTCGCGCGGTGACCTGGAGCCCGCCAACGCCGAGGTCCGGGCGGATGGCCGACCAGCGGTCGATGAGCCGGTCGGTGAAGTCTCGAGCCATGCCAGCCATTCTAGTGTGTCGCGAATATGACGCTAGTATCTTACGAGCGAGTAAGTTACATTCGTCAGCGAACCGAGACGGGGGTTGGAGACGGGGGACTCGCTGGCGGTGGGAAGCGAAGGAGAGGACGCGGAGCTCGTTCAGGAGGTCGTGCAAGGCTCGGAAACGGCGCTCGCCTCCCTGTACGACCGGCACGCGGCGGCGGTCTACCGGCTCGCGCTGTCGGTGAACCGCGATCGCGGCGTTGCCGAGGACGTGGTCCAGGAGACGTTCCTCGCGCTCTGGAACCGCGCCGAGCAGTTCGATCCGGCCCTGGGCTCACTCGTGAACTGGTTGTTGGCGATCGCCCGCAACCGTGCGATCGACCGGGTCCGGGCTGCTGCCCGGCGCGTGCCGGCGGCCAACTTCTCGGGACTCATCGGCGACGCGCGCGACGAGGCGTCGGCGGTGGACTGGCTCGTTGCGTCCGGTACCGTCCTCGCGGTGGGTGCTCCGGAGCCGGGGCCCGAGGTCGCCGTCGCGTCGGGCGAGACGCAGGCGGCCGTCGTCAGGGCGATCGCGACGCTGGACGGTCCAGAGCGCGCAGCCATCCTGCTCGCCTATCGCGACGGACTCACCCAATCGGAGATCGCCGCCCGGCTGGACTGGCCGATCGGCACGGTCAAGACGAGAACGCGAAGAGCCCTTCGTCGGCTGCGGGACACCCTCGAAGCCCATGCCGCGGCGGAGTCCAGACCGTTGAGCTGCTGCGAGGCACCGGGCGCCTGAGCGCCGGGGTCTCGCGCTGGCCGGGTGGCGGGTCGCAGGGTTCCGGGGCGACCCGGAGGTCAGCTCAGCCCGGGCTGCCCTGCGCCTCCTCGGCACTGTGCAGGCCGAGCTCCTCGTGGGCGACGCGCTCGTCGAGCCGCCGGGCGATCCCGGCGGCCACGACCGCGCCGCGCCGGCGAACGTCGTCGAGCCTGGATCGCCTGGCCACGGGACTCAGCCGGGCGTCGCGAGCGAGTCTCTCCCGGTTCGCCTCACTGACCCGGTCCTGGGCGATCTGGCGAGCCTGAAGGTAGTAGAACTGCCACATGGTCATCGGCTCCTGTACGCCTGTCGCTGGTGGTCGTCGCCGATCGTGGGTCGGGAGTCGACGCCCCAGCGGAGGGCAGCGAGGTCGAAGACGACCAGGGCCGCGACAGCGGCCACGATGACGAAGAAGGCTTCCATCGGGATCCCCTCGCTCCTCTGGTGGGTCAATGACGAGTCCTTACGTCGGCGATGGCCGGCCGGTTTGCCGCGGGTCGAGCTCCGGCGGCCGTGCGCGTCGGGGGAGGGAGGCGCACCATGACGCCGATGGCTGACCCGGGAGGCGTGCGCAACGACGACCCTCGGCCCGATGTGATCGTCGACGTCGACTTCGACGACGGGCTGCTCTACCTCGTCGTCCGGAACCTCGGTGACCGGCCCGCGCTCGACGTCCGGACGACGTTCAAGCGCAAGCTCATCGGCCTTGGTGGCCGCCGGGACGTCTCGGCCCTGGCCCTGTTCCGGAACATCTCGTTCCTCGCGCCGCACAAGGAGATCGGCACGCTCCTCGATACGGCGGCGTCCTGGTTCGCGACCCGCCGGACGACGACGATCACCGCGGTGGTCGTCTACCGGGACGCCGAGGGCCGGGACTATCGCGGCACGATGACCCACGATCTCGAGATCTATCGCGAGATTGCCTACCTGAAGGGGGATTGAGATGGCGACAACGTCGCGCCACGATCCGTTCAAGGACTATTCGTTCCTCGTCGAGATCGACGGGGTGGCGGACACCGCCTTCAGCGAGGTCTCCGGCTTGTCCGCCGAGGCCGAGGTGATCGAATACCGGGAGGGTTCCGACAAGCTGACGTCGTCGCGCAAGCTGCCCGGTCGAGTACGTTACGGCGACGTCACGCTCAGGCGGGGCGTCACCGACCTCACGGGTGCTGTTCGACTGGTGGATGACCGCTGTGAACGGGAACGTCCAGCGGCGGAACGTCGCCGTGATCCTCCTCGACGATGCGCGCCAGGAGGTCAGGCGCTGGCTGCTGCGGGAGGCCTGGATTGCGAAGTTCGAGATCGGGCCGCTGCAGGCCAAGGGCAACGAGGTCCTGATCGAGTCGATCCTGCTCACCCACGAAGGCCTCGAGCTCGCCTAGCCGGATCGAGCCTGCCGACGAGATCCAGCGCTTCTCGAGGCCGCGCGTCCCGGCCGATCAGCCTCGGCTGTCCCGACGACGTCCCCATACCCGTCTGCGGGCAGACAGCCAGGTGCGTGCCGGGTCGGCGACACTCAGCGCGGCCCCGGTTCCACGCAGAACGGACATCGGGGCCTCCGCCTGTCTGGGGAATTCGACCGCCGGCGGGTCAGCCCACCCCGTCAGCTGACCGCGGCGCGGCTCGTCGTCGGGCGGGTTCGGCGCCCGCGTCCCGAAGAACTCGAGGCTGTTGCGGGCGGCGTGCCACGCCCCGGCGGTCGGGTCGACCCGGTCCGCCGCGAGGTCGTCGCCGGCGGCCACGAGCCGGTCGACCTCCACTCGCTTCGCGACGACGAGGCCCTGGGCGGTGAGCGCGGCGAACACCTGGTCGACGAGCGCCGCCGTGTCGAGTGCGCCGTCGTCGCGGTCGGATTCCATCGTCTCGGCTACTCCTCGTCTCGGGGCTCAGCCGGGACCCGATGGGCCCTCCACCGCGGTTCGCCCCAGTGTAATCACGTTGAAGGCCCGAACCCAGTCGCCCTTGCCGTCGAGGCGCAGGTTCCCGAGGTCCTGCATGAGGACGACGTCGAGGACGGCGTCATGGGTCGGCTGGTCGATGAGGATCTGGCCCGGACCTGCGGCGACCTGGAGGCGCGAGGCGACGTTGACGGAGTCGCCGACCACGGCGTAGTGCATTCGCCGCTCGGAGCCCACGTTGCCGGCGATCACCTCGCCGCTCGTGATCCCGATCCCGGCCTGGAGGCGGACGTCGGGCATGCTCGGGATCTCGAGGCGCATCACGGCCGCCTGCACGGCGAGCGCCGCCCGGACGGCCCGCTCGGGATCGTCCGAGTGCATGACAGGCGCCCCGAAGAACGCAAAGACGCCGTCCCCGAGAAATCCGCCACCGTCCCGCCGTGACGCTCGACCGCGTCGCTGACGACCGTGAGATAGCGATTGAGGAGCTCGAGCGTCGCCTCGGGCGGATGTTCCGCGACGAGTGCCGTATAGCCGCGGACGTCGGCGAACATGGTCGAGACGTGACGTCGATCGCCGCCGAGCGAGACCGCGAACGGGTCGCGCAGCGCCTCGGCCGCGACGCTCTCGCTCACGTAGCGTCCGAGCAGATCGGCGAGCCGATCCTGGAGGGCCTTCGTCCGGAGCAGGGACCGGAGGCGGGCGGCGAGCTCGCTCTGGTCGAACGGCTTCGACAGGAAGTCATTCGCTCCCGCCTCGAGACCGCGAGCCTTGTCGCCGGGGCGGTCGAGCGCGGTCAGCAGCAGGATTGGCAGGCCGACCTGGTCGGGTTGCCGGCGCAGGCGCTGGCAGACCTCGATGCCGTCGATGCCCGGCATCATCACGTCGAGGCAGACGAGGTCGGGCCTGTGTTCCGCGACCGCCGCCAGCGCTGACGGTCCGTCCACCGCCTCGATGACGTCGTATCCCTGCCGGGTCAGGAGCTTGCGGAGCAGGGCCAGGTTGGCCGGCTCGTCGTCGACGGCCAGGATCAAGGGTCGCTCCGGGTTCATGGCCGTCACAGGTTCATGGCAAGTAGCCGACGACACTGTCGACGAACGTCGCGAACTCGATCGGCTTGCTCAGGTAGCCATCGAAGCCCCAGGCGAGAGCGCGCTCGCGGTCGCCGACCATCGCGTGGGCCGTAAACGCGATGACCCGCAGGCTGGCTGACCGCTCGTCGGCGCGCAGCGCGGTCAGGGCCTGCCAGCCGTTCATGTCGGGCAGCCCGAGGTCCATCAGGACGAGGTCCGGCAGCTGCTCCCGGGCGAGGGCGACCCCGGCCTCCGCGGTCTCGGCCGTGAGCACGCGATGGCCGGCGCCGACGAGCAGCTTCGTCGCGAGGGCACGGTTCGCCGGCGTGTCCTCGACCAGCAGGATCGTCGCCATCAAGGCTCGTCCGCGGAGCTGAAGTTGAGCGTCTCGAGGAGGCTCAGCAGCCGGTCCTGGCGAACCGGCTTGGTCAGGTAGCCATCGGCGAGATGGGGCATGTCGGCCGAGTCGACGACCGACACGACGATGACCGGGATGTCGCTCGTTTCCGGGTCGCCCTTGAGCTCACGGAGGATGTCGCGGCCGTCCCGGCCGGGCATGAGGATGTCGAGGATGATCGCCGCCGGGCGCAGCCGACGGGCGTCGCCGACAGCCGTGCTCGCGTTCGACGATGCGACGATTCGATAGCCGCGTCCCGCCAGCATCTTCTCGAGCAGCGGAGCAACCGACGGATCGTCGTCGACGCTCAGGAGGACGCGCATCGTGTCGCGCTCGGTGGTCGGCTCGGCTCGGGCCAAATCGACCGGTTCGACCCGGCAGTCGACCGGCAGGGTGAGGTAGAAGACGCTCCCTCGCCCGGGTTCGCTGTCGAGCGTGATGTCGCCGCCCATCACCCGGGCGAGGCGGCGGCTGATCGCCAGGCCGAGGCCGGTGCCGCGCTCTTCTCCGTCGGCCTGTCGGAACTCCTCGAAGATCGCCTCGTACTGGTCGGCCGGGATGCCCGGACCGGTGTCCCGCACGGCGACCCGGAACGACGACTCGGTACCGCCGCGGGTCTCGACCCGGACCTCGCCTTGAAGGGTGAACTTGAGCGCGTTGCCGAACAGGTTGACCAGGATCTGGCTCACCCGCTGACGGTCGAGCACGACCTCGGATGGGGCCCCGTCATCGCGCCACGCGAACTGGATTCCCTTCTGGGCCGCCAGCGACCGGTACTGCGCGACGACCGACTCGACGAGCTCGCGCGGATCGAACGGCTGCGGGTCGATCGTCAGCCGGCCGGCCTCGATCTTCGAGAGGTCGAGGATCTCGTTGATCAGCCCGAGCAGGTCTCGCCCGCCGCGCTGGACCCAGCCGAGCGACGCGGTCTGGTCCGGGTTGAGGGGACCGTCGACCCCACCGAGGAGGGCGTCGGTGAAGCCGAGGATCGCGTTCATCGGCGTGCGCAGCTCGTGGCTGACGCTGGCGAGGAAGCGCGACTTCGCCTCGCTCGCCCGGGCAAGCGAGGCGTTCGTCTCCTCGAGCCGGGCCGCCAGGGCACGATCCTCCTCGAACAGCTGGGTCAGGCGCTCGCTGGTTCGGTTGAGGTCCATGGCGAGGTTGCCGAGCTCATCGCGGTTCGGGACGTCCACACGCTGGCTGAGATCTCCCGCCGTGATCCCGCCGAGGGCTCGGCCCATCTTGCGGACGGGGAGGATGAACGCCCACGACAGGACGAACCCGAGGAGAAGAGCGACACCGACGCTCACGACCGAGAAGACGACCACGGCGCTGGTGAGCAGATTGCGGTCGGCGTCGAAGGCCGCCTGGGCCTCGGTGATCTGCTGATCGGCCGACGTGATCAGGGAGTGGAGGCCGGCCTCGAGCACGTGCGAGATGGGGTGCTCACTCTGGAGGTGGAGCTTGCTCGCGCCGTCGAGGTCCCCGGCGAGGTAGAGCGCCAGCACCTGCTCGCTCGCCGTCGCATAGGTCTCGTTGGCCGTCCGCAGGTCGTGGAGGAGCTGCGCGTCGGCCGGGTCGGCCACGTCCATCTGGTCGAGCAGCGTGCTGAACGTCTTCTTGTTGTCGGCGATCTGGGCGTTGTACTTGTCGTCGTGGGTGAGGAGGGCCATCGCCCGGTAATGGCTCTGGGCGGTGACCGCGTACAGCATCTGCTGGGCCCGGCTCGTGCGCTCCTGGAGGAGGTCCAGGTCACGCACCCGCTCGTTCATCCGCCCGATAACGACCAGGCTCAGGATCGCCATCGCCACGAGCAGCAGCGCCCCGACGAGGAAGCCGGACAGCAGCTTCAAATGGACGCTGGCCGGGATCCGCGCGGCAACGTCGACCACGGGGCGCAGCCAACCGGTGAACCGGGGGAGTCGAGGCTCGACGGGCGTCACGGGACTTTCAGAGCGCATGTCGACTGGGAGTCTGCGCCCTGCGATCTGCGCCGGGCAAGAGTCTTCCTGCCGACACCACGAACCACGAGGGCCCGCGAGTCGGGCGTCTGCAGACGGACCGGCGCAGGCTCGATAATGGCGTCCGACCGATCCCCGCCCAGGAGCCTGCCCGACCGTGCCGCCGATCACCGAGCTGACCAGGATCGAGCCCGTCTACCTCGCCCGCCTCGAGAAGCAGGGCGCGTTCACGACCGGGATCCTCCTCGAGGTGTCCGAGACGCCGACCCGCCGGCAGTACCTGGCCGACCACGTCGGCGCCACGATCAACGAGGTGGCGACCTGGCGCGACGAGGCGTTGATGCTCAACCTGGCGAGCTTCGGGCCGGCCGAGCACCAGCTCATGGTCCAGTCCGGGATCGAAGGCCTGAGGGACATCCTGGCCCTCGATCTCGACGCGTTCAAGGATCGCGTCCGGAAGGCCGCCGCCGAGCTCGGCGCCGAGCCACCGGACGACCTCAGGCTCGAGGGCTGGTGGGACCAGGCCCGGACGCTCGAAGACGAATAGCCGACCGGCGGGCTGGCCGATCGGGTCGCCCGCTAGGATGACGTCGTGAACTGGTCGCCCACGGAGACGCTCCTGTCGATCCTCGTGGCGGTGGCGACGATCCTGCTCATCGTAGGGCTGTCGGTCGTCGTCTTCCTCAACCCGATATGGGTCGGCTTCGAGCAGGACCGGTCGGGCGCCGAGCAGGCCACCGGCTACAGCTCGGTGCAGACCCACGACGTGACGAACGGAGTCCTGTCCGATCTCGTCGTCGGGCCGCCGGCATTCGCCCAGATGGTCGACGGCTCGCCGGTCTTCAGCGACCGGGAACGGTCGCACCTCGCGGACGTCCGATCAGTGTTCAGCGCCTTCGGGATCCTCGTCCTGCTGGCGGCCGTCGTCCTGGTCGGCGCACGGCTCGTCGCCCGGGGAGCGCCGTGGTATCGGCGGGCGATCGGGCTCGGGGCGGTCGTCCTGTTCGGTGCGGTCATCGTCGGCGGGATCGTGTCGCTCGTGGCATTCGACCAGGCCTTCGAGGTCTTCCACGAGCTGTTCTTCGCCGGCGGGACGTACCTGTTCGACCCGGCCACAGACCGGCTCGTCCAGCTCTTCCCGATCCAGTTCTGGGAGGAGACGACCTTCGCGCTCGGCCTCCTGCTGTTGGTCGTCAGCACGATCGTGGCCTGGCTTGGGTTTCGGCCCCGTGAGACCGCGGCGTGAGCGAGTCGCAGCTGTCGGTCGAGACCGCCCGCGAGCGGGTCCTCGCCGCGATCGGCGACCCGCTCGCGGCGGAGCCGCACGCGCCTGACAGCGCACTCGGCCAGGTCCTCGCCGTGTCGGTTCTCGCTGCCACGGACCTCCCGCCCTGGGACAACAGCGCGATGGACGGCTATGCGATCCGAGCGAGCGACGTGGCCGTTGCCGTCGAGGACGCGCCGGTTCGGCTGCGCGTCGTCGGAGAGGTCCCGGCCGGCGGCGTCGCGCCAAGCTCGGTCGAGGCGGGCTGCGCGATCCGGATCGCGACGGGGGCACCGCTGCCGATCGGTGCCGACGCCGTCGTCCAGGTCGAGCAGACCACCCCGCTCAAGGCGGACGGAACGCCGAGCGGACCGCGCGGACGCGACGCCACGGGCCCGCTCCCCGCGTTTGTCGCCGTTCACGCGGCGGTCGACGTGGGGAGCGCGATCCGCCGGCGCGGGGAGGATCTGGCGGCGGGCGACACGGTCCTCGAGGCGGGTGCCGTCATGACCCCGGCCGCCATCGCGATCGCGGCCGGCTGCGGGGCCGACGCACTGTCGGTCCATCGCCGTCCGCGGGTCGCGGTCCTGGCCACGGGCGACGAGATCCGGGCGCCCGGCGAGGCACTTGGTCCGGCGGGGATTCCCGACGCCAACGGGCCGGGCCTGCGAGCCATGGTGGCCTCCGCGGGCGCGACCGTGGTCGATCTCGGGATCGCCCGCGACGACCTCGACGACGTGGTCAGCCGCATTCGTGATGGCATCGCCGAGTCCGACGCCGTGATCGTGGCCGGCGGCGTGTCGGTCGGCCCGTACGACGTCGTGAAGCGGGCGTTCGACATCGTCGGCCGGGTCGACCTGTGGCGCGTCGCGGTCCAGCCGGGCAAGCCCTTCGTCTTCGGGGTCGCCCCGGACGGCGATCGCGAAATCGCCCTGTTCGGGCTGCCTGGCAACCCGGTCAGCGGGTTCGTCACGTTCGAGCTGTTCGTCCGTCCCGCGATCCGACGCCTGGCGGGCCACCACTGGCTCCTGCGACCGACCGATGCCGGCGTCCTGACCGAGTCCGTCACGAAGGCGCCCGGCCGGCGCGCCTACCTGCGCGTCGTCGCGGACCGGGACGCCGACGACCGGCCGGTGCGCGACGCGGCCGGGCGGGTCCGCGTGCGACTCGCCGGCGGCCAGGGCAGTCACGTCCTGACCGCGCTTGCCGCAGCCGACGCCCTGGCGGTCGTCCCCGAAGCCGTCGAAGGACTACCAGCCGGTGCGCCGGTCGCCCTCCTGTGGCTGGATCGCCCGTGAGCCGCGATCGCGCACCGGCCGACGACGCGACGTCGGATGCCGTACCGAATCGGAGCCCTGGAGGCCGTCGATGGACAGCAAGCCACCGCCTCGCGCCGAGCGGCGCCGCCTGACCCACGTCGACCGGACCGGCCGGCCACGGATGGTCGACGTCAGCGCCAAGCCGCCGACGGCCCGGCGCGCCGTCGCCGAGGCGTTCATCGCCTGCAGCGCGGAGACGCTCAGCCTGATCGTCGACGGGGCGACTCCCAAGGGCGACGTGCTGACCGTCGCCGAGCTGGCCGGGGTGATGGCCGGCAAGCGGACGAGCGAGCTCATCCCGCTCTGCCATCCGATCGCCCTGACCGACCTCCTCGTCCAGGTCGTCCCCGACCGCACCGCGGGTGGGCTCCGGATCCGGTCCGAGGCAGCGACAGTGGGTTCGACCGGGGTGGAGATGGAGGCCTTGACCGCGGCGTCCGTCGCGGCGCTCACTGTCTACGATATGGTCAAGGGCGTGGAGCGAGGCGTGGAGATCCGATCGGTGCGGCTCGTCTCGAAGACCGGTGGCAAGAGCGGCGAGTGGGTCCGCCCCGCCGATCGAACCGGCGCCGGCGGATCGGCGCCCGCCTCGAAGCCGCGACCTGGCGACCGGACCGCCGGCCGGATCCACGGACGGAAGAAGGGTGGCGGATGACCGACGCCACGGTCCGCCCCGGCCTCGGACGCCGAGCGCTCGTCGTGACGGTCAGCGACGGCGTGGCGGCCGGCGAACGTGACGATGCCTCGGGCAGCCGCCTCGCGGAGCGGCTGACCGCTCTGGGCTTCGCGGTCGAGCGGCGGACGGTCCCCGACGAGGGCTGGCAGATCGAGGAGGCCCTGGTCGCAGGGGCCTCGGACCGCGTCCTGATCGTGACCACCGGCGGCACCGGGCTGACCCCGCGCGACGTCACGCCACAGGCCACGGCGGCGGTGGTCGAGTACGAGGTCCCCGGCCTGGCCGAGCTGATCCGGGCCGAAGGTCGTCTGTCGACGCCGCTGGCCGCGTTGTCGCGGGGCGTCGTCGGCGTCCGCGCCGGGACGCTCATCGTGAACGTGCCAGGCAGCCCGCGCGGGGCGGTCGAGTCGCTCGAGGCGATCGTGCCGGTCCTCGAACATGCCCTCGAGACGCTCGCCGGACCGTTCGACCACGCTCGGCTCGCCCCGGCCGGCGATCGAGCCGATCTGCCCGGATCCGGAGCCGGCTGAGTGCTCGAGCCGTTCGCCGAGGTCCCCGGCTACCTGCTCGTGTTCCCGCTGTTCTGGGGCGCGGTCGTGGTGTTCGGGCTGGTCATGGCCCGCCACCTCCGGATCTTCGCCGTGGCCAGGGCCGAGGGGCCCAGCCCGTTTGCCGACGTCCCGCGCCGGACGTGGGGGCTGATCCGGTACGCGCTCGTCCAGACGAAGATGTTCAAGGATCGCCGGGCCGGGCTGATGCACTTCGGGATCTTCTGGGGGTTCGTCCTGCTGACGATCGGCACGGCCAACATCGTCACCGGCGGACTCGTCCAGGCGGTCATCTCGTGGCCGCTCGACGGGCAGCTCTGGACGGCGGTCACGGTGATGCAGAACGCGGTCGCCGTTGTCACGCTCGTTGCTGTCGGCTATGCGTTCTGGCGGCGGCTCGTAACGAAGCCGGCTCGACTGACGCTCAGCAGCTCGGGGCTGCTCATCCTGGCGATGATCGGTGGGGTCGTCGCGACCGAGCTCCTCGCCCAGGCGTTCGAGGCCGCGACCTACGGGGACATCCCCGGCGCGTTCGTCGCCAACGCTCTCGCCGTCCCGCTCCGGTCGCTCGGGACGACTGTGACCCAGGCCGCGTTCGTCGCTCTCTGGTGGGCCCACATCGGGCTCGTGGCGGCCTTCCTCGTCTACCTGCCGTTCAGCAAGCACCTCCACATCGTCACGAGCTTCTTCAACGTCTACTTCCGCAAGCTCGTCCCGCGCGGCGAGCTGCCGGCGATGGACCTCGAGGACGAGACCGCCACGTTCGGCCTCCGGACGCTCCAGGACCTCGGCTGGAAGGACCTCCTCGACGGCTTCACCTGCACCGAATGCGGACGGTGCCAGGCGGCCTGTCCGGCCAACGCGACCGGGAAGCCGCTCAACCCCAAGGCGTTCATCATGGGCATCCGCGAGATGGCGGTCGAGGCCGAGCACGGGATCGACCTCATCCCGAACTCGCCGATCGTCCGTGACCAGTACGGCCTCGACGACACGTCCCCCGACGCGACGCGGCTCGCGGCGCCGATCGTCGACGCGGCGATCCCATACGACGCGGTCTGGGATTGCGTCACGTGCGGGGCCTGCGTCGAGGCCTGCCCCGTCCTCATCGAGCACGTCGACAAGATCGTCGGGCTCCGCCGGAACCTTGTCCTCGAGGATTCGCGCTTCCCGACCGAGATCACGGCCGCATTCACGAACATGGAGCGGGCGGGCAACCCATGGGGCCAGCCGGCCGCGACCCGGACCGACTGGACGAAGGGCCTCCCGTTCGAGGTCCCGACGGTCGCCGAGCTGGCCGCCGCCGACCGGCTCGGCGAGATCGACGTCCTCTACTGGGTGGGCTGTGCGGCCGCGTTCGACGAGCGCAACCGAAGGGTGGCGCGGGCGTTTGCGACGTGCCTCGACGCGGCCGGGGTCCGGTTCGCGATCCTCGGCCAGGAGGAGTCGTGCACCGGCGACCCCGCCCGCCGGATGGGCAACGACTACGTCTGGCAGATCCTCGCGTCCGGGAACGTGACCACGCTCGACCGGTACGGCCTGCGGAGCATCGTGACCGCCTGCCCGCACTGCTTCAATACGCTCGGCAACGAGTACGGCCAGCTTGGGGGTCGGTACGAGGTGATCCACCACTCGGTCTACCTGCGCCGGCTGCTCGCCGAGGGCCGGCTCCGGACGATCGATCCGGCCGCGCTCGACGCGACCGGCGATGCTGCACCGGCGGCGCGGACCGTGACGTTCCACGACTCGTGCTACATGGCCCGCTACAACGACGTCGTCGCCCAGCCGCGCGAGGTGCTGGCCGCCGTGCCCGGGCTCGAGCTCATCGAGATGGAGCGGAGCGGCAAGAACAGCTTCTGCTGCGGCGCCGGCGGCGGCCGGATGTGGATGGAGGAGACGCGCGGGACGCGGATCAACGTGGAGCGGACCCGCCAGGCGCTCGAGACCGGGGCCGGGACGGTCGCCACGAACTGCCCGTTCTGCATGACGATGCTCCGCGACGGGCTCGCCTCGGCCGACGGCAACGAAGCCGGGACCGTCAGCGCGGTCGACATCGCCGAGCTCCTCGCCGACAGCCTCGTCCCGGCCGGGTCCGGCCGCCAGCTGCCGGTGATCCAGTGACCGGAATGGCCGCGCCACCGACGTATCGCCTGAGCGACGAGCAGCGTGAGCTCCGCGACGCCGTCCGCGTGCTTGCCCGCGAGCGGGTCGCGCCGCGGGCCGCCGAGATCGATCGGACCGCCGAGTTCCCGTGGGACCTCAAGGAGCTGCTGGCGACCCAGGACATCCTCGGCTTGCCCTATCCGGCCGAGTACGGCGGGCTCGGGGCCGACCTCCTGACGACCTGCCTCGCGATCGAGGAGCTGAGCGCCGCGTGCGCGACGACCGGCCTGATCCTCGCCGTCCACGAGCTCGCCGCCCTGCCGATCGTGATGGCCGGGACGGACGAGCAGAAGGCGCGCTGGCTGCCGGACCTGGCCGCCGGCCGGAAGCTCGTCGCGTTCGCCCTGACCGAGGCCGGCGCCGGGTCGGACGCGGGGGCAATTGCCTCGCGGGCGGTCCGCGATGGCGACGACTACGTGATCGACGGCTCGAAGCGGTTCATCAGCCAGGGGAGCGTCGCCGACGTCGTCACGGTGTTCGTCGTCACCGACCCGGCCGGGAAGCGCCACCGCAACCTGTCGTGCTTCGTCGTCGAGCGTGGCACGCCGGGCTTCAGCGTCGGCCGGCTCGAGCACAAGATGGGGATTCGAGGCTCCCCGACCGCCGAGCTCTTGTTCGACGGGGTCCGTGTCCCGGCCGCCAATCGGCTCGGCGCGGAAGGGGCGGGGTTCGCCCTGGCGATGCGGACATTCGAGCGGTCCCGACCGGGGATCGCCGCCCAGGCCGTCGGGATCGCCCAGGGTGCGCTCGACGTCGCGGCCCGCTACGCCACGGAGCGGGTCCAGTTTGGCAAGGCGATCGGCGAGCACCAGATGATCCAGGCGCTGCTCGCCGACATGGATGCCCAGACCGAGGCGGCCCGGGCGCTCCTGTACACCGCCTGTACAGCCATCGAGGCCGGCGATGGCGACGCCGGACGGTGGGCCGCGGTCTGTAAACTGGTCGCCGGCGACACCGCGATGCGGGTCACCACGGACGCCGTCCAGGTCCTCGGCGGGTACGGCTACCTCGACGAGTTCCCGGTCGAGCGGATGATGCGCGACGCGAAGATCACTCAGCTCTACGAGGGAACCCAGCAGATCCAGCGGCTGGTGATCGCGCGATCGCTGCTCGCCGCTCGGCGCTGATCGGTCACAGAGGGAGGTTGCCCGCAGGTGCGGATCGTCGTCCTGGTGAAGCCTGTGCCCGACCCCACGTCGGCCGGGGAGCGGCTGGGGCCGGACGGACGGCTCGACCGGGCGGCCGTGCCGGCCGTGGTCAACGGCAACGACGAGTACGCGCTCGAGGCCGCGCTCAAGCTCGTGGAGGCGCACGGCGGCGAGGTCAGCCTCCTGTCGATGGCCCCCGCGAACGCCCCCGAGACGATGCGCAAGGCGCTGGCGATGGGGGCCGCGGGTGGCGTCCTCGTCACCGATCCGGCGCTGGCCGGGTCGTGCGCCGTCTCGACGGCTCGGGTCCTCGCGGCCGCTCTCCGCGGCCTCGAGTACGACCTGGTGCTGGCCGGTGTCGACACCTCGGACGGCGGCGCCGGGGTCGTCCCGGCCGGCGTCGCGTCGCTCGCCGGGCTGCCCTACCTCTCGTATGCCGCCCGGATCGAGCCCGACCCGGCGGCCGGAACCGTCCGGGTCCGGCGGATCAGCCCGATCGGCTTCGACGTCCTCGAGGCGCCGCTGCCCGCTCTCATCTCGTGCACCCAGGCCCTCGGCGAGCCGCGCTATCCGTCGCTCAAGGGGATCATGGCCGCCCGCTCGAAGGAGATCGCGACCCGGTCGCTGGCCGACATCGGGCTGTCCCCGGCGGAGGTCGGCGGCGCGCTGGCCACCACCGAGGTCGTCGGCAGCCGCCAGCCGCCCGCGCGGTCGGCGACCCGGGTGGTCCGCGACGCGCCGGCCGAGGCGGCCCGGCAGGTCGTCGAGTTCCTCGTCGAGCGGAGGCTCGTCTGATGGGCGGCCTCCTCGTCGTCGGCGAGGTCGCCGCCGACGGGACGCTGACCAAGGTCTCGACCGAGGTCGCGACGCTCGCCCGGAGCCTGCAGGCGGCGAGCGGCGGGCCGGTCGACGGGATCGTCCACGGCGCGACGGCCGACGCGGCCGCCGACGAGCTTCGGCACTACCTGCCGACGGTCCACCTCGATCGGACGGTGCCGGCGGACCGAACGATCGCCTCGATCGCGCCAGGCCTGGCGGGCTTCGTGGGGGACCGCTACGACTACGTGTTCGTGCCGGCCTCCCCGGATGGCCGCGATCTCGCCGGGACGCTCTCGGCCCTGACCGGCTGGGGCACGCTGGCGAACGCCACTGCGGTCCGCTGGGCGGAGGCCGGACCGATCGTCGAGATGAGCGTGTTCGGCGGCAAGCTCATCACCGAGAGCGCATTCACGGCCGGCCACGGGATCGTCACGGTCCGGCCGAACGTCGCGACCGCCGAGCCGAGCGCCCAGCCCGGCACGATCGTCGAGGTCTCGGGCGAGGCCGGCGCCGAGCTGCCGGTCGTCCGGGTCGTCGATCGGATCGCCGAGGCGAGCGGGGCGGCCCCGATCGAGGAGGCGCGGATCATCGTCGCCGGCGGCCGGGGCGTGGGCGGGCCGGACGGCTTCCGGGTCGTCGAGGAGCTGGCGGAGGTGCTTGGCGGAGCGGTCGGCGCGACCCGCGCCGCGGTCGACGCAGGCTGGATCCCATACGGCCAGCAGATCGGCCAGACCGGCAAGATCGTCAAGCCGGCCCTCTACGTGGCGCTCGGGATCTCCGGGGCGATCCAGCACAAGGTCGGGATGCAGACGGCGGATACGATCCTCGCCGTGAACCGCGACCCGGACGCCCCGATCGCCGAATTCGCCGACCTGATCGTCGTCGGCGACCTGTTCGAGGTCGTCCCGGCGATCGTGGCCACGCTCCGCGCGCGTACGGCCTGACGGGGAGGGCAGGCGACCGTGGCGAGCATCCTGGCCCTCGTCATCCCGCTCGTGGCGTTCGTCGTCCTCGCGGCGGTCGTCCTCGTCCTGATCCGGCGTGCGTCGCGGGCGCTCGCCCGGACCCGCGACGAGGATCGCTTCAGGCGCGCCGTGGAGGATCTCGCCGCCCGGATCGACGAGTCGCTCGGTGGCGTGATCGAGCGGATCGACGCGGTGCGCCGGCACCAGGTCGAGCCGTCGATCATCGAGCCGAACCTGCTCGCCGCGAGGGAGGCCGTGACCCGCTACGAGGAGGAGACCGGGGGCCTCCGAGGCCCGATCCCGGCCGACGACATCCGGGAGAACCTGCTCGACGAGCTCGAGCGGGCGGCCCGTGCCCTGGCCATGGTCAGCCACGGCTGCACGCTCCTGGCGACCGCGTCCGGTCCGCATCGCGAGACCGAGGCGCAGACCGCGATCAAGCGCGGCTACCTCAACACGCTCCACGCCCGCGAGGCGATCGCCCGGCACGCCGCCGAGCTGGCCGCCGCTCGGCCCGCGCAGCAGCGCCGGTGGTTCTCCGGGGGCGGGTCCTGATCACCCTCCGCGGGGTCGATTGACACCGTATGTAGTGGTAGTATCGGTTGACACCACCAGTGGTAGTGGTGTGGGGCCGTCGAACCGGTCTCGAGACGCGGTCCAGCAGGAGGGCGGATGCGCTGCCCGCAGTGCGGTGAACGGGAGACCCGGGTCGTCGACTCGCGCGATCTCGACGACTCCGCCACGATCCGCCGCCGGCGCGAGTGCGCGGCGTGCTCGACCCGGTTCACGACCTACGAGCGGATCGAGGCTGCCCGGCTCGTCGTCGTCAAGCGCGACGGGACGCGCCAGGAGTTCGACCGCGACAAGCTGGCCGCCGGTCTGCGCAAGGCGCTGACCCGCCGGCCGGTCCCGGACGGGGCCGCCGAGGCCGCCGCGGACGCGATCGAGGCCGAGCTGCGGGCCGCCGGATCGAGCGAGATCCCCTCGTCACGGGTCGGGGCGATGGCGATGGAGGCGCTCCGCGGCATCGACCAGATCGCCTACATCCGGTTCGCCAGCGTCTACCAGAGCTTCGAGGACCTCGAGGACCTCAAGCGCGAGGTCGACACGCTCTACGAGACGCCGCGGCGACCGATGAGCGTCCTGTCGGACCGGGACATCCGGACGGCGATCGAGACCGGCGACATCCGGATCGACCCGTACGACCCGGCCGACCTCCAGCCGTCGTCGGTCGACCTCCACCTCGACCGCAGCTTCCGGGTCTTCCGCAACAACCGCTACCCGTACATCGACGTCCGCTCGCCCCAGCCCGACCTGACCGAGCTGCTCCGGATCGAGGACGACGAGCCGTTCGTCCTCCATCCCGGTGAGTTCGTCCTCGGCCAGACGCTCGAGTGGGTCGAGCTGCCGAATGACCTCGTGGCGCGATTGGAGGGTAAGGCTCTCGCCCTGGATACGCCGATCCCGACCCCGACGGGTTGGCGGACGATGGGCGACCTCGAGCCCGGGGATCTCGTGTTCGATGAGACCGGGGCAGCGACGGTGGTGGTGGCCGCGACGCGGCCGATGCATCGGGCGCCCCTGTCGCGCGGTGCTCTTCTCGGATGGGCAGCGGATCGTGGCGGACGCCTCGCACCAGTGGCGAACCATCGACAAGAGAGGCCGGACGAAAGGACGTTCGGAGGCCGCGATCCGGACCACGGACGAGATCGCTCGGACAGTGCGCGCGAACGGCGAGATGAATCATCACGTCGCCGCTGGCCGGTCCGGTTCAATACCCGCCACGCATTGACCTACCGATCGAGCCCTATACGTTCGGAGCCTGGCTCGGCGATGGGACAACGACCAAGGCGGAGATCACATCGGTCGACCCGGAGATCCTCGAGCAGATCAGCGGCGACGGGTTCAGCGTCCGGCCGTGGCCTATGCGCCGCACCTCTACCGGATCGGTGGGGTTGGCCACACGCGGGACGAGAGGACTGGTCGCTACACCGCGAACGAGTCGCTCTCCAGCCGGCTACGAGCGATGGGTCAGCACCATGGCAAGTTCGTTCCCCGCGAATACCTGGAGGCTGGCATCAGTCAGCGGCTCGCCCTGCTGCAGGGTCTGATGGACACCGATGGCTACGTCGACGACGTCGCTGGTCGCTGCGAATTCACGAGCACGCGAGAAGGCCTCGCCGACGCCGTCGTGGAGCTCGCGGCGAGCCTGGGTTTCCGCCCGATCAAGACGACGGGACGCGCCACGCTGAACGGCGTCGACCACGGACCGAAGTACCGGGTGAAGTTCACGCCGGATCGGCCGGTCTTCCGGCTCCCCAGAAAGCTTGCTCGCCAGAAGGGAGCCGACGCTCGATTCCACCGGTTCCGGTCGATCGACGCCGTCGTGGACGTGCCGTCGGTCCCTGTCCGGTGCATTCAGGTCGCAGCTCCCAGCGGGATGTTTCTCGCCTCGCGGTCGTTCATTCCGACCCACAACAGCTCGCTGGGACGTCTCGGGCTGCTCATCCACTCGACCGCCGGCTACGTCGACCCCGGTTGGAAGGGCAACCTGACCCTCGAACTGAGCAACGTGGCCAACCTGCCGATCGCGCTGTACTTCGGGATGCGGATCGGCCAGATCAGCTTCTTCAAGATGTCGAGCCCGGTCGATCGGCCGTACGGCTCGCCCGAGCTCGGCTCGAAGTACCAGGGCCAGTCCGAGCCGACCGCCTCGGCTTTCCACCGAGACTTCAGCGGGCGGCCATCCGAGGAGCCGACCCGGTCCTGACGGGCCGCGGAGACCGGATCGACAGATGAGCCTCAACGACGCCGTCGCACTGGTCGACGAGCCTCGGCGGTGGGACCACCGCGCGCGCTCGTCCAGGCGGGCACGTTCCTGACCGACGCCGGGGCGGTCTTCGGCCCGGTCCCGCGGTTGCTCTGGGAGCGTCTCGTGAGCGCCGAGCTGACCGCCGATCACCGGCTCGTCCAGGCGCTCAACTGCCTGCTCGTCGAGACGCCGGCCGGGCGGGTCCTGATCGAGACCGGAATCGGCGAGCGGACCGACGACAAGCTCAGGACGAGCCGGGGGTATGCCGGCCAGCCGATCCTGCCGGCGCTCCGCAGCGCGGGGTTCGACCCCGGCACGATCGACCTCGTGGCGTTGAGCCATCTCCACTTCGACCACGCCGGCGGGCTGCTCGACGCCGAGGGCCGGCGGGCCTACCCGCGCGCCCGGATCGTGGCCCAGCGGGCAGAGTGGGAGATCGCGCTCGGCGACAACCCTCGGCTCGTCGCGAGCTACGACCAGCCCGAGCTGCGGCTCGTCGCGCGACTGGGGCGTCGAGGGCTGGGCCGACGGCGAGCGCGAGCTCGTGCCCGGCGTCTCGGTCGTCCCGACCGGTGGACATTCCGCGGGGCACCAGGCGATCGTCGTGCGGGGTGGGGGAGCCGGTGGCCGGACGCTTGGGTTCTTCGGTGATCTCGCGATGCGGCCGTGGAGCACGAACCCGAAGTGGGTCACGGCCTTCGACGACTTCCCGCTCGATTCGGTCCTCGTCAAGGGCGAGCTGTTCGCCCGGGCCGCCGCCGAGGACTGGATCATCGTGCTGTCTCACGAACCGCTCCGCCCGGTCGGCCGGATCGTCGCCGACCGCGACCGCTACGCGTTCGAGCCGCGCTGACGGTCAGGGACTCGGCGACGCGCCCGGGGAGCCGGTCGACGCCGGCGGCAGGATCGCCTCCACCTCCGCCGCCGCCTGCTCGGCGCTGAGCGGACCGGCGATGATCCTGCGGATCCGACCGTCGGGGTCGATGAACACATGGGTCGGCAGCCCGTAGCCGCGGTAGAGGCGCCAGACGTCGGCCGACAGGTCGGCCGCGATCGTGTAGTCGAGCCCGTACTTGGCGGCGTACGCCCCGACGTCGGCCGGGTCGTCTCCTGGACGCGATCCCGACGAGCTCGAGCCCGCGGTCCTTGTACGTGTCGTAGGTGTCGCGCAGGATCGGTGTCTCGGCCTGGCAGGGCGGGCACCAGCTCGCCCAGAAGTTGAGCCAGACGGCCTTGCCGCGGAGGTCGGCGAGGCGGACCGGGCTTGCCGTCGAGGTCGGTCAGCGGCCACGGCGTCCCGTCGGCACGCGGTGCCCAGGAGCTCGGGCGCCAGGCTGGCCCGGTCGCAGGCCCGGTCGCGGGACCGACGAGGAACGGCGGTCGGCCGCGGGTCGGCGGGCCCGGTGCCGGCGGTCGTGCCGAGCGGCCGGGTGACGGCGACGAGGCCGATCGCGCGCAGCGACGACGATCGCGCAGGACCGCGCCAAGCTGGCGCCCGCTGAACGGCCCGATCAGGCCGTGGCGCCCGGGCGGTGGCTGCGAAGTTCCGGGCGCTCGGGCGCGCATCAGACGCCGGCGAAGTTGAAGTAGCGCGGCAGCAGCGACCAGCAGGTCGAAGATCATCGCGACGCCGATGGCGGCGACGAGCAGGCCGCCGATGAGCGAGACCGTGCGGCCGTGACGCGACCAGCGGGCGCATCAGCGCCGGCGCCCGGTCGTAGAACAGGCGCGATCACCAGGAACGGGATCCCGAGCCCGAGGGTGTAGCCGACGAGCAGGAGCGCGCCCTGGAGCGGTCGTCGCCGCGACGCGCGGCGATCGTCAGGATCCCGCCGAGGATCACGCCGATGCACGGGGTCCAGCCGATCGCGAAGATCGCCCCGAGCCCGAACGAGGCGACCCGAGGCCGGCCTCGCCGCCGACGAGCCGGCCGCCGAGCCGGTCGGCCGACGCCGGCGACTGCGGCCGGGCCGCGAGCGACATCGCCGCCGGTCATCGTCGTGACGCGTGCCGATGCCCCGGCGTCGAGCGGCCGCCAGGTGCGCTCGAGCACGGGATCGGCAGCAGGCCGGCGAGGCTGAGGCCCATGACACGATCAGGATCACCGCCGCCGACCGGCGCAGGGGCGGGAGGTAGTCGGCGAGCGCGCCGCCGGCGAACGCCGCGGTGATGCCGAGCAGCGTGAACACCGTGCCGAACCCGGCGACGTAGGCGAGCGGCATGGCGGAGCGGCCGATCCAGCGCGAGGCCGGCGCCCCCGGTCCGGCCGGCCGGCGACCGCGACCGCCGTCAGCTGGCCGAGGTAGGCCGGCACGAGCGGCAGGACGCACGGCGAGAGGAAGCGAGACGAGGCCGGCGAAGACCGCGACCAGGAACGTGTAGTCGTCGGTCACGCCGCAGGGTCACCCGTCGAGGACGTCGGCGAGCAGGCGCTCGAGCTTGGCCGGGCTCGTGGCCAGGTCCAGCCGCCGGCCGCCGAGCTCGACGACCGGGATCTCGGCGAAGAACGCGCGCTGCGAGGTCGGGATCCGCCTCGATGTCACGCTCGACGAGGCGCGGGCCGGCCGGCCGTCGCGGCGCGCTCGGCCGAGCAGGCAGCTCGAGCGCGCGCGCGTCTCGTCGCACAGGCTGCAGCCGGGGCGCGTGTAGAGGGTGACCTCGATCGGGGGGTCGCCGACGGCCCCGAACGGGCTGGCGTGATCCATACCCGCCGGATTGTAGTCGAGGGTCCCCGAGCACCCCGACGCCCGTCCGTCGGCCGCGAGCGAGCCGCCGGCTCAGTCGATCAGCGGCTCGCCGCGGTCAGCCGGTAGACGTGGCCGTCCTGGGCCGTCACGTAGACCGTGCCGTTCTCGCCCTCACCGAACGAGGTGATCCCGAGCCCCGTGTCGGCCATCTCGGTCGGGGTTTGCGGCGTCGGACCGGCCGCCACGATCGACCAGATCTTGCCCGAGCAGACGTCGGAGAACAGGTAGGCGCCCTTGAGCAGGGTCAGCGGCCCGCGGTAGACGTAGCCGCCGATGATCGCGCAACCCATCCCGTGGTCGTAGACCGCGACCGGCGGCTTCAGCCCGCTCATGCTGCAGCCGGTCGACGGCTGGTAGCAGGCGTTGCCCTCGGCGATGTGCCAGCCGTAGTTGTTGCCCCGCCCGCCGGTCCCGGCCAGCGTCGCGTGGTCGACCTCCTCCCAGTTCTCCTGTCCGACGTCGCCGATCCAGGTGTCGCCGGTCAGCCGGTCGAACGAGAAGCGCCATGGGTTGCGCAGGCCGCGCGACCAGATCTCGCGCTTGTAGACCTTGCTGTGAGCGTACGGATTGGTCGACGGGATCCCGTAGGCCAGGCTCCCGGTCCGCCTGTTGACGTCGATCCGAAGGAGCTTCCCGAGCCGGCTTGTGAGCGACTGGGCGTTGTTCGGGGTGTCACCCCCGCCGCCGCCGTCGCCGACCGAGATGTAGAGGTAGCCGTTCTTCTTGCCGAACGCGAGCATCCCGCCGTTGTGGTTGGCGTTGACTCGGTGGCCGATCCGGAGGAGCCGGCGGAACGAGGTCGGCGAGGCCTTGTTCTTGTTGCTCGCGCTCGCCTTGTACTCGGCCACGATCACGTCGCCGGTGCCCTTCTCGGTGAACAGGACGTAGAACTTGCGGTTGCGCTCGTAGTTCGGGTGGAAGGCCAGGGCGAGCAGGCCGCGCTCGCTGCTGAACTCGACCTTGGAGCGCATGTCGAGGAAGGTCGACGGGGCGTGGCCGACCCGCCAGACCTTGATCACGCCGGGCTGCTCGACGACGAACAGGCGATGCGAGCCGTCGGCGGCATTCGTGACGAGGACGGGGTTGTCGAGCCCGCCGAGCACCGGGCTCAGCCCGACGCTGACGTTCGAGTAGTCGGCGGGGATGACCGCCAGCGATTGGCCGGCCGACAGGATCAGCGCGGCCAGCGCCAGGCCGACGGCGAGCGGGGCGATCGTCCGGCGCGAACGGCCGGCGGGCATTGTCATCCGTGAGCTCCTCGTTCGAAGGGCGATGATGACACCACGTCCCCAACCCCGCGGTCGATAGCCTCTTCGGGGCGCGGTACCATGCCCATCGGCGCCCCTGTAGCTCAGCGGATAGAGCGAGGCCGTCCTAAGGCCTGCGTCGGGGGTTCGATTCCCTCCAGGGGCACCAGAACAACGCCCTGATGTCCGGATCACGGCCGACGCGCCCGACCGGAACCGAGCGCAAGCTACGGATCGGCCGGGAGGAATTGCCAGTCGCCCGAGCCGGTCCCGGTTACGAGGAGCTGAGCGTCGGAGCCGTCGGCCCGGACGCTCCAGAGAGAATCGCGTCGTGGCGTCCGCTCTCGAGAAGAGGATCCGGTCCCCCTCGGGTGAGAATGCGAATATCGAGTGAGTGGGGCTCTGGAGCACTGGCCAGAGGCGTCACTGCTCCAGTCGCCACGTCGACCACACGGAGCTCGTCGGGTGCGCGGCAATGGATGACCCGCCTGATCCCGGATGACCCTGGCCGTGGCTCCAGATGAAGGCGACCCGATCACCCGTCGGTGACAATTCGGGGTTCTCGTAGGTGTCCCCTCACCCGCTCCGAGGATCGGGTCGTATTTCGCTCCGACCAGGACCCGAAGCTCGGTGCCATCGGCGTCGGCGATCACGAGCGACCACGAGTCGAGAATGCGACAAATGCCACACGAGCCCCATCGTGCGAGTACGCGGCGTCGCAGTGCGATCGTGGGTCCGCGGCCGGCACATGCCGCGGGCTTCCGCCGTCGATCGGCAGCTCCCAGACCAGACGGTGACTGTGACCTCGTGATCAGCAGCGACCTGCCGTCGGGCGACCAACGCGGGTCGCTGTCGCCCGGCGGCCAAGTACCCGGCCGGCAGGGTGAGCAGCGCCTGGCGCGCGCCGTCGAGCCCGTAGACGCCGATCGTCTGCACTCGTCGAGCCACGTGGCAAGGCGGGTGGAGTCGGGCGACCACGAGAGCGCCATCCCAGCCGGGAAATGAGGCGACGACGTGGCCGGCCGGATCGCTGATGATGACGGTGCCCGGCACACGTCTGATCCAACCCGAGCGATAGGCCAGATACCGCCCATTGGGCGACCAGATCGGCACCTCTAGCGTAGCCGCCGCAGCCCGAGTTGCCGCCCGGAAGGGCCGTCCGCGATCCGGACCGGGTTCCTGCCATCCCAGTCGGCCACGAAGATGTCGCCGTCGAGGCCGTAGGCGAGGTGGCCGAGGCGACCGGCCGGCAGCGGCGAGGGCTGGAACAGTCGGGCTCCGACCAGGATCGCCCCACCCACGAGGGCCGCGATCACCAGGAGCAGGACGAGCGCGGCGGACCAGCGCAGACCCAGGCGCGGGAGCGAGCGCACGCCGGAGCTCGAACCGGCACGCGGCGGCTCTCCGACCCAGTGGCTGCCCAAACCGGCGAGCCACGCCGGGCGGGGCCTGCGGCGACGAGTGACGTCGAGGACCCGGTCGAGACCAGCAGCGGGCGCGGGCGCCAGCGCATCGGCCTCGAACCAGCCGGCGAGCGCTCGGTCGAAGTCGTCGTGGCCGGTCATGCCAGGGACTCCTTGGCGACGGTCGGCGTGCGCTCGTCGGCCTCGAGGACCGCACGGAGGGCGGCGGAGGCGCGGTTCAGCCGGGATTTGAAGGTACCGAGCGGGATGTCGAGGACGATCGCCGCCTCGGCATCCGGCAGCCCGAGATAGTGGTGGACGACGAGCACGGCGCGCTGCTCGGGGGTCAGCCGACGGAAGCCTCGCTCCAGCTGGTCGCGCATCGCGGTCAGGTCCTGGGCGTCGCCGCCCCCACGCGCCGTCGGGCGCGCTCAGGTGGATCTCGACGACCTCGCGCTGCTTGAACCGCCGGGCCTCCCGATAGCAGGCGTGGACGAGCAGCCGGTGAAGCCAGGCGTCGAAGCGATCGGGGTCGCGGACGGCGCGGATGTGGAGCCAGGCGGCCGTCAGCGACTCCTGGACGGCATCGGCCGCCCGGTCGTCGCTGCGCAGGATCAGCCGCGCGGTTCGATGCAGCCGATCGAACGCGTCGGCGGCGAGCGCCGTGAAGGCGTCGTGGTCGCCGTTCCTTGCGCGAAGAACGAGGTCTCGCTGCATCGGACGTCCGGTTCGTGGCGGCCATCTGGCCGCGCTCACCCATCATGAGTCCGGCGGCAAGCGAGTCGTTCCATCTCCAGCCAGCTGGCGAACGCCAAGCGATGCACCTGCGAAAGATGGAACGACCGCGGGCGATCCGGACTCATACCGCATGGAAGCGTCGGACATGCCGGCGCTCTGCGGGAGGGGTCATGGACACCAGCTTGCCGCGACCCCATGGTGCCGTCCCACGTGGTCGGCGTGGAGGGCTCGGTCAGTGACCAGAACGCTCAGGTCGGCCTTCGCGGCGACGGTCGTCGTCGCCGTCGTGGCCTGCGGCCCAGCTGCGGACGCTCCGGTCGTCAGTCGCTCCGTCGTTGGCGGTCGCTCCACCGACGACCGCGCCCAGCCCAACTCCCTCACCGACGGCCGCGCCGTCGCCCACGACCAACAGCCTCGACACTTCGATGTGGACCACCTATGTCTCGAAGCGCTACGGCCTCAGCATCGCCCACCCGGTCGACTGGACTCCCACACCTCCGGACCACGACTGGACCCTCCCCAAGGATGCCCTCTGGCCGAACACGGCCACGGAACGGTTCTACAGCGAGGGCGAGGTCGACGGCCAGGGCGTCGCTGTCAGCGTCTGGTCGGTGGCGGTCGACCCCGGCACGTCGGTCGACTCGTGGCTTCAGACGTACTGCCAGAAGAACAACGTGGACTGCACCGGCATCCTGGATCAGGCCGTCGCCGCGACCATGGATGGTCATCCCGGCTCGCTTGTGACATTCGACGATGTTCCCCACGCCATCTTCCTGGTCGATGGCCGGATCTACGTGATCGCCTGCTGGCGACCCGACACCGACCCGAGCGTGCTGAAGTACTCCGGGTCCAAGCGGCTTGTTGAGGCCTTCGTCTCGACGATGCATCTGCTGCCCGGCGGTCCGGCCCCAACAACGGCAACTTCGCGACCATCCTGAACCCGACAGCACCATTCGAGCTGGTGCTGTCGTCGTCGTCGACCTGGGGCCTCCAGGGCACCAACGCCTGCGTGGCCTCGCGCAGGCGAACTCGGACTACCTGAACTCGATCGAGTCGACGATCTGCTGGACTTCCTGTTCGAGCCGTGGGCTGGCGTCCTCGCGGGTTTCGCCGCCGATGAACAGGCGCTTCCCGTCGACGTCGACGATCCAGACCCGGATCGTGTCACCGAGCTCGGACCTCACCCAGAGGGCACCCCCGTTCCTGGCTTTCCAGTTGTAGAGGAATCCCGGGTCGCAACCGACGTCCTCTCGAACGATGACCACCGCGTGTCCCGCCGGACGCCCGCCCACGGTGGCGCCTGAAGGCCCGCTGACGAGCTCGGTTCCGGGCGCCGTCGACACGACCGCCGCGACGTCGCCCACCGAGCCGATGGGTGGGCCGTCGAGGGGAGCGCATGGAACGGCAAACGGGTCGTCGGGAACGCCAGCCCAGAAGATGATGCCTTCGGCACCTTGCGGCCCACGCTCGCTCTTGGCGATAAGAAGGCTGCCGTAGGGCTCCCAGCCGGCCGTCGTCGTCCTGAACGAGAGCGGCACGCCGCCGACGGTCAGGGAGTGCCGGCCGATCGTGAAGTCGCCCATTTGAGGATCGACCTCCGGCGTCGACGAGGGAGTGGTCAACGACGGCGGGGATGACGAGGGCGAGGGCGAGGCCAAGACCGCGGGACGGTTTCCCTCGGCCTTGCCGCTGGGGAAAAGCAGGTTGATGGCTACCAGCGCGACGACCACCAGGGCGGCACCTATCAGGGCAGGGTAGGCTCTCCGGTCACGGAGCTTGGCTCGGAACTCGAGATCGCTCCCCATGTCCTGTCAGACGATGAGGCCGATGCCGAGCGCGATCAGCCAGAGCGACCAGGCGATGTAGGCGATCGGCACGATCGTGCCGGCCAGGTGCCAGCCGTCGCGCTCGTTCGGGCCGACGAACTCGAGCGTGCCGACGAGCAGGGCGATCCCGATCGGGACGCCGATCAGGCCGAGCCAGGCGGGCAGCACCGAGGTCGAGGCGATCGACGCCGCGACGAGCAGCGTCCAGAGCCCGGTCAGCAGGTAGCCGAGGTGCTCGCCGATCCCGACGCCGAGCAGCCGATGGAGGGTTGCGAACACGACCTCGATCTGGGCCCGTGTCGCAGCCGCCTCCGGTCCGTCGGCAGTCACGTAGCGGCGGGCGAGCTCCGGGACGGCGAACGGCCACCGAACGAGACCGAGCCCCTGGACGAGGCCGGCCGACACGCCGATGGAGATCGTCAGCACGGTCAGGGCCGGTGCTGCGGCGAGCGTGACGGCCAGGAGCCCGACGAGCGGCACCATCGCCAGGGCGCTCAGGAGCAGCGCCTCCCAGCGGAGGATGAGACCGGCTCCGCCGGCATCGAACCGGCGCAGGATCGTGTCGGGCGGCTCGCGCAGGATGTTCGGGTAGTCGAACGCCCGGCCGAGCTCGAAGAAGGCGAGGTTGAACGCGATCGGCACCAGGACGAGGAAGACGCCGGTCATCATCTCCGTGCTCACGTCGCCAGCCCCGATCGAGCGAGGACGTCCATCCTGCATGCGCCTCACGATGGACCCGGCCACGCCGCATGGCGGGCTCGGGTCGCGCGAGTGTGCACGGAACCGGAGGGCCGTGTCACGGCGGTCGCGCATCTGTCTCGGCGCCGTTCACCAGCTCTCGCGGTCGGGTCCGTTTGAGGCGGCTGTTAGCCTTGGGCCAGTGAAGGACGAGGCCCCGGCGGACATCAAGGAGCTGGCCCAGGCGCGAGCGGCGGCGCGGGTCGATCGCGACTGGCCGGAGGCCGACCGGCTCCGGGCGGAGATCGAGACGGCCGGCTGGAAGGTCGTCGACCAGGGCACCCATTACCGGCTCGAACGGATCGGCCCTGCCGACGTCGTGGAGGGGGAACGGGTCCGGTACGGCCGGAGCGCGTCGGTCCCGTCGAGGCTGGCCGATCCGACGACCGCTCCGGCCACCGTCGTCCTCCAGTCGCCGGACGACCCGGCCGATCTGGTTCGGACGTTCGATGGCCTTCGTCGCCACGTCCCGGACCGGACCCAGGTCGTCGTGGTCACGGAGTCGCGGGACGAGGCCGCGATCGATGCCCTCGACGCAACCGGAGGTCCGGCCGGCCAGCGGATCGGCGGTGAGCCCCCGGAGGTGGTCTGGACCGTCGAGCAGCTCGGGCTGGCAGCCGCCACGAATGCCGGCATCCGTCGAGCGACCGGCGAGGTCGTCGTCCTGCTCGACCCGCGCGTCGAGCTCACCGGCGATGCGGTCGGCCCGCTGGTCGGCGCGCTGGCCGACCCGTCGGTCGCGATCGTGGGGGCCTGGGGCCGCGTCTCCGTCGATCTGCGTCGCTGGGACGAGGCGCCGCCGGGAGACGTGGACGTGATCGAGCTGGCGCTGATGGCCTTCCGGCGGGCCGATATCGTGGCCAGGGGCCCGCTCGACGAGCGGCTGAGGACCGGGCAGCACCTCGCCACGTGGTGGTCGCTCGTCCTTCGCGACGAAGGCGAGGACGGCCCGCCGCGCCGGGCCGTTCGCGTCGGCGACCTGCCGATCGTCCGCCACGAGCGTCCGGCGGACCGGGATCCGGCGACCGCCGAGCAGGCCCGTCTCGAGAAACGGGACTTCTACCGGGTGCTCGACCGGTTCGGCCGTCGACGCGATCTGCTCCGGTCAGGGCGGGCCGCCCGAGGGCTCATCGAGGCCTGACCGGATACACTCCGGCCATGCGCCGCTCGGGGGGCCGACCTCGCCGCCGCTCCTCGGTCGGACGCTTCCCGATCATCTTCGCCACGCTCGTCCTGGCGACCATCGGGCTGCTCATCGGGGTCCCAGCGGGCCTGCCGCCGGCGTCGGTGAGGGCGGCCGACAAGGACCAGGTCACGATCGTCGGGGGCGAGCCCGCCGAGCTCGACCCGGCGCTCCAGAGCGACATCGCCAGCGCCCGGGTCAGCGCCCAGCTGTTCGAGAGCCTGACGGCGATCGATCCGAGCCTGACCGTCCGTCCGGCCCTCGCCGAGTCGTGGGACATCCTCGACGGCGGTCGACGGATCGTGTTCCACCTCCGATCCGGTCAGACCTTCTCCGACGGGTCGCCGCTCGGGGCCGCCGACGTCGTCCGGAGTTGGCTCCGGGTCATCGATCCCAAGCGTCCGTCGCCGCTCGCCTCGCTGATGGCCGACGTCGAGGGTGCGGTCCCGTACCTCCGAGGGCAGACGAGCGACCCATCGACGGTCGGCCTGCGCGCCGTGGGCGACAGCGTGGAAGTCCGGTTGACCCACCCGGCCAGCGACTTCCCATCGATCGTCTCCGGTCCGACGTTCGCCATCGTTCCGCCCGGGGTCTCGAACGGGGCGGCGGCGCTCCGACCCGGCAGCGGCTTCGTCGGCAGCGGCGCGTATACCCTCAAGGCCTCAACGGCGAACGAGCTGACGCTGGCTGCCAACCGACGCTATTGGGCCGGCACCCCGCCGATCGCGACGGTCCACTACTTGACGACGCTCGCCGGCAAGAGCCCGGTCCAGGCGTTCGAGGACGGGACGGTCGACTACACCCCGATCGGAAACTTCGATGCCGCCTGGATCCGCTATGACAAGAAGCTCGGGGCCACGCTCCGGTCGGTCCCGTCGGCGTCGCTCACGTACTACGGCTTCGACACGACCAAGCCGCCGTTCAACGACGTCCACGTCCGCCAGGCGTTCGCCTGGGCGGTCGACTGGAAGCGGATCGTCGAGCTCGCCTCCGACGGCAACCTGCTTCCGGCCACCAGCATGGTCCCGCCCGGGGTCCCGGGCCGGAGTGAGCGCAGCTTCATGCCGACGTACGATCCGGCGGCCGCCCGGGCGGCGCTCGCGACGGCCGGGTACCCGGGTGGCGCCGGCTTCCCCGAGGTGACCCTGGTCACCGGCAGCGGGTTCGACGAGGCGATCATCAGCGAGCTCGAGCGCGAGCTGGGGATCAAGGTGAAGTACGAGACGATGCCCTTCGGACCGTACTTCGCCCGGCTCGACAGCGACCCGCCGGCGTTCTGGTCGTTGAGCTGGGTCGCGGACTACCCGGGTCCGAACGACTTCCTCGGCCTTCTGCTCGGGACCGGCAGCTCGAACAACTACGGCGGCTGGAGCTCGTCCGAGTTCGATGCCGCGATCGCCGCCGCCGGCGCCTCGACCGACCCGGCGACGGTCCGGAAGGCCTATGACGCGGCCGAGGCAGTCGTCCAGCGCGACGTGCCGGTCGTGCCGGTGTCCTACGACACGGGCTACGCCCTCGCCCGCGACGGCCTGCTCGGCGCCACCGAGAGCGGGCTCGGCGTCCTCCGGCTGGCCGGCCTGGCGTGGGATCGATGAGCGCTCGCCGCGCGAGGCGTCGGCCGATCCGGATCGTCGTCCTCCTGTCGGCCGTGGTCGCGCTCGTCGCGCTCGGGGCTCCGCAGGTCGCGGCCGTCGAGTCCACCTTTGGCACGCCGACGGCGACCGCCTCCTACGGCAAGGGGGTGACGTTCAGCCAGCCGTTCACGCCGGTCGAGGGTCTCAAGCGGATCGAGATCCTGATCACGACGCCGGGGGCGCTCGGTCCGCTCGCCGTCGAGGTGCCGGAACCGGCCTGTTGCCGGTCCGACGACGCTGACGTATGCGCTGACCGAGACCGACGGGCACATCGTCCCGAACACACGGTTCCGGGCCCGCTGGCGGACGACCGCCGATGACGGCACTCAGGTGCTCGGACCGGAAGCCTCCGTCCTGTATTCCGACACCCGGTTCGACTGGAAGACCGAGGCCGGATCCATCGTCCGGGTCCACTGGTACCAGGGGTCCGACAGCTTCGGGAAGCGCGCGCTGGCGATCGGGGAGAGCGGGGTCGACAAGGCCGCCAAGCTGCTCGGGGTGACCGAGTCCGAGCCGGTCGACTTCTACGTCTACGCCGACCAGGCCGCGTTCTACGACGCGCTCGGTCCCGGCACCCGCGAGAACGTCGGAGGGGAGGCGCACGCCGACATCCGGACGATGTTCGCGCTGATCCGGCCGGACGAGATCGACGCGACCTGGGTGAGCACCGTCGTGCCCCACGAGCTGACCCACCTCGTCTTCGACACGGCGGTCAAGAACCCCTATCACTTCCCGCCGCGGTGGCTCAACGAGGGCCTGGCTGTCTATCTGTCGGAGGGGTATGGCGACTCGTGGCGGGCGGCCGTCAAGAACGCCGTCGACGACGATGAGATCATCCCGCTCGACGGCCTGACCGGCCAGTTCCCGACGACGCGCGACGAGTTCTTCCTGGCCTACGGCGAAAGCGTCTCGGCCGTCGACTATCTCGTCCGCACGTACGGCCAGGACGCCCTCGTCAAGCTCGTCCGGTCGTATGCCGACGGAGTGACCGACGACGAGGCGTTCCAGGCCGGCATCGGCCGCGACGTCGCCGCGTTCCAGGCTGGCTGGCTGGCCGATCTCGGGGCATCGGCACCGGTGGCCGTGGGTCCGAAGGCGGGTCCGGCTGGGCCACTGCCGCCGGGCTGGTCGGCCCCGGCCGGTGTCCCCGCTGCGTCGGGCGCGCCATTCCCCGGGAGCCCAGCCACCCCGGGAAGCGAACCGTCCGACGCGACCCCCGACCTGTGGGTCGTCGGCCTGCTGGTGATCGGCCTGGTCGTGATCGTGGTCGTCGGCCTCTTCGTTCGCTCTCGTCGCCGGCCAACGGGTCTCGGCTCGTGAGCGCCATTGGCCGCATACGCTCGATCGCGAGCTGGCAGATCACCCTCGGCGTCGCCCTCCTCGCGCTCGGCTTCCTCATCGCCGCCCAGCTCCGGACCGAGGCGCCCAGGGTCCGCTACGCCAGTCAGGAGCGGGTCCCGCTCGTCGAGACAGCGCACGACCTCCAGGCGCGGCAGGACGCCCTGAAGCAGGGCCTGCTCGACCTGCGCGCCCAGATCCAGACCGTCGAGTCGCAGGGCAAGGGCAGTGCCGCGCTCGTTGCCGACCTCGACAGCCGGCTTCGAGAGGCACGAGTGGCGGCCGGCCTCACCGCCCTGCAGGGCTCCGGCCTCGTCCTCCAGCTCGGCGACTCGTCGAACACTGTCCCGCCGGCCGACAACCCGACCGACTACCTCGTCTCCGCTCGCGACATCCGGACGGTCGTCGAGGAGCTCTGGCTGGCCGGCGCCGAGGCAATCGCCGTCAACGGCGAGCGGATCACGGCAACGAGCGCGATCATCGACATCGGTGGCTCGATCCTGGTCAACGCGGCCTACCTGTCGCCGCCCTACCAGGTGTCAGCGATCGGCTCGCCCGACCTGTTCGACCAGGTCAACGGCTCGGCCGGCTTCCGCGACTTCGTCCGGAGGCGGGTCGATGCATTTGGCCTCCAGGTGGGTTTCGCCGAGCTCAAGGACGTCACGATCCCGGCCTACGCCGGCACGATCAACCTGCGCTTCGCGCGACCCGCTGGGCCGAACCCCAGTCCGGGCCCGAGTCGGTAGGCCGCGATGCGCAACCGACGCAACCAGCTGTCGATCGCCGTGGTGATGGGGATCCTGGGTCTCCTGCTCGTCATCCAGCTCCGCTCGCAGTCGCTCGGATCGGGACTCGAGGCGTTGTCGGCCCAGGAGCTCACCCAGCTCGTGGCCAACCTCAACACCCGGAACGACCAGCTGCGGGTGGAGATCGCCACCACCCAGGGTGAGCTGGCCGATCTCCAGAACGCCCAGGCCCGCGGCGAGTCGTCGGTCGACCAGCTCCGCCTCGATCTCGGCCGGGTACGGTCCTGGTCCGGGATCGACTCGGTGGTGGGCTCGGGCATTCGGGTCACGGTCGCCGGGCCGATCTCGGGGGCCGGGGTAGAGGACCTCCTCAACGAGCTCCGCAACGCGGGCTCGGAGGCCCTGGCGGTCGAAGACGTCCGGGTCGTGGCCGGCACGGTCGTCGCGGGCGACGCCGGTGCCCTGTCAGTCGAGAACACGGCGCTTGGCAACCCGTTCGAGATCGCCGCGCTCGGCAACTCAGCCACGCTGACCGGCTCGCTGACCAGGGCCGGTGGGATCGTCGCCCAGCTCGCGGCCACCTATCCGGACGCCCAGATCACGGTCGTCCCGGTCGACGCCGTCGCGATCCCGGCCACGACCCGGAACCTGGTTCCGGCGCACGGCGCGCCGAAGCTCTGATACCCTCCCGGCCGATGCTCTCCCTCCGCGCAGCCGTCGCCATCCGCTCGATCCGACCGATCGCCCGTGGCTGAGCGTCCGCCGGTCGAGTTCCGACTGGGGGACGTGATCCGCCTGAAGCGGACCCATCCCTGCGGTGGCTCGTCCTGGCTCGTCGACCGGCTCGGGGCGGACCTCGGCCTGCGCTGCACGACCTGCGGTCGACGCGTCCTGGTCCCACGGTCAAAGGTGGAGGCGCGCCTGGCGGGTTTCGAGGCTCGCGGCGACGAGACGCTGAGCGCGGCGGTCGCACCGACGGCCCGGGACGGTGCCCGGTGACGGACCCGCGACCAACTGGACCACTCGGGCTGACGACGGAGCCGGCGCCACTCAATTCAGCGCTCGATGGGCGGATCGTGGGTCCGGACGATGACGCCGAGCCGGCCAGCTCGACCGGGGTCTCTGCGGTCCTCAGGAACCGCAACTTCCTGTTGCTCTGGCTCGCCCAGGTGGCGACGCAGATCGGCGGCAACATGGTCGTCTACGGGCTGACCGTGCTCGTCTACTCGTCGACCCACTCGGACACGATGGTGGCCATCCTGCTGCTGACCTTCCTCGCCCCGGCCGTCTTCTTCTCGGCGGTGGCGGGCGTCTACGTCGACCGGCTCGACCGGCGGGTCATCCTGATCGTCACGAACCTGCTCCGGGCGGTCTTCTTCGGCCTCGTCTACCTGGCCGGTGCGAACCTCGCCGCGATCTTCGTCCTCAACATCGCGATCTCGACCGTGACGACCTTCTTTGCGCCAGCCGAGGCGGCGATGATCCCGGAGCTCGTCCCGCGCCGGCAGTTGCTCGCCGCGAACGGGCTGTTCGTCTTCACCCAGAACGTGGCCTTCGCCCTCGGGTTCGCCCTCCTCGGTCCGCTGGTGGTCAAGCTGGCCGGGCCTGAGGTGCTGATCCTCACGGTCGCCTTCCTGTACCTCGTGGCGATGGGCTTCGTGATCACGCTACCGTCGGTGCTGCCTGCGACGGCCGGCCTGTCTGCGGGCGAGGCCGTCCACGGCACCGAGCGGGCCGTGGCCTCGGTCCTGGGCGAGCTGCGCGAGGGTCTCGACTACATCCGGGCCCATCGGAGCATCACCTGGTCGCTGATCTACCTCGGAGTTACGGCGTCGCTGATCGGCGTCCTGGGCGTCCTCGGCCCGCACTTCGCCACCGAGACGCTCGGGCTGACAGAGTCGGACTTCGTCGTCGTCGTCCTGCCGCTCGGGATCGGGGTCGTGACCGGGATCCTGCTGCTCAACAGCTACGGTCACTACTTCCCGCGCCGGCGGCTCATGGAGGGCGGCCTTGTCGCTCTCGGGCTCATGCTCACGGCCCTGGCCGCGGCCGGGCCAATTGCCCGCTTCCTGCAGCGCGCCGAGGCGGCGACGCCGCTCGACCTGTCCGGCCTTGTGTCACTGCTGGCCGTCGTCCTCGGGATCGCCTTCCTGGCCGGGATCGCCTACGCGCTGGTCGCGATCCCCGCCCAGACCGGGCTCCAGGAGGACCTCCCGGAGGAGGTCCGAGGCCGCGTCTTCGGCGTCCTCAACATGCTCGTCTCGGTCGCCAGCTTTCTGCCGATCATCATCATCGCCCCGATCTCCGACCACCTCGGAACGACTGTGGTGATCGTGTTCGTCGGCGTGGCCGTGACGCTGGTCGGGGTCGTCTCGGTCGTGAGCCGGCGGCCGACGTCGGCGGTCGCGGCCGACGCGAGTGGCTGAGCGGGCACCGACCGCCAACCGGACGCCGCCGGCCTGGCGCGGGGTGAGCCTGGCGATCCTCGCCGGCGGGTTCGTCGTCGGGCTGAGAGCCGCCGGTAGCGGACGAGCCCGGGGGCTCGTCGGCCTCGCCGCGCTGGTCGCGGGAGGCTACGTCCTACCGCTGGCACTCGCCGGCCGCCGTCCGCCGATCTCGCCCGGAGCTCCGCCCCTCGACCCGGCCGCGCCACAGCCGACGTTCACCGTGCTCGTCGCCGCGCGTGACGAGGCCGCGGTCCTACCGAACCTCGTCCGAGACGTCGCCGCGCAGGACCATCGGGCCGCCGAAGGGACGGCGCGGTTCGAGCTTGTCGTCATCGACGACCGGTCGGTCGATGACACCGGCGAGGTGGCCCGGGCGGTGGCTGAGGCAGCGGGCATCGGATCGGTCACTCGCGTCGTCCGGCGCCACGGCGCCGAGCTGCTCGACGGCAAGGGTGCGGCGCTGACCGCCGTCCAGCCCGAGGCATGCCAAGGTGACGTGATCGTCGTCCTCGATGCGGATGCCCGGGTCGGGCCCGACTTCCTGCGTCGGTTGGCGAGCTATGACCGGGCGGGTGCCGGGGCGATCACCGCCCGCCGGAGGGTCCTCGACGCCGACGCGTCGTGGCTGGCCGGGGCGCAGGCCGACGAGCAGACGCTCGACGGCGAGATCCAGCGTGGGCGCTGGGCGCTCGGCGGTTGCTCGGAGTTCCGCGGCAACGGGATCGTCGTCCGGCGTGATCTCCTGGCCTCGGTCGGTGGCTGGCGTGCCGCGGCGCTGACCGAGGACCTCGACCTCTCGAGCCGCCTGGCGGCCGCCCGCGGGGTGACCGTGGCCTGGGCGGTCGACGCCGTCGTCTGGGAGGAGCCGGTCCGATCGGTCGACGGGTTGTGGCGCCAGCGCGTCCGCTGGGCCGAGGGCGGGATCCGGCGGGTCCTCGAGCACGGCCCGGCCGTCGTCCGGAGCCCACACCTCCGATCCGCGAGCTCGATTTCGACTTCGCCGTGTACGTCGGCCAGCTGGCCATCCCGCCGACGATCCTCGGAACGCTCGTCGGGGGCCTCGTCCGAGGGACGGCCCGGCCCTGCCGTGACGCTGCTCGGCACGTACCTTGCCGCCGGCGGCCTGCTGGCCTTCGACGCGCTGCGCTGGGAGACCGGCGCCGACGGCAGCCCGCTCGGGCGAGCCGAGCGAGCCCGGCGGGCGCTGCGGGTCGGCCTGTTCAGCGGGATCTGGCTGGGGGCGATCCCGGCGGCGATGTGGCGGCTGGCGACCCGTCGGGGAAGCGTCGAGTACGACAAGATGGCTCACGTCGGAGGTGGGCGAGGGGAGTGGACCGGCTGAAGCGGATCGCGATCGTGTTCACGGGGGGCACGATCAGCATGGTCGTCGACCCGGTGGCCGGCGGGGCGGTGCCCGCCCTCGACGGCGCGGCGATCCTCGCCAGGACCCCGGGCCTCGAGCGGATCGCCGACCTCGTCCCGGTCGATCACGGCCGGAAGCCGGCCAGCCACTGGACCTTCCCCGACCTCGTCGCGGTGGCGGGCCGGGTCCGCGATCTCGCGGCCGACCCCACGATCGACGGGCTGGTCCTCGTCCAGGGGACCGACACGATCGAGGAGACGAGCTTCTTCCTCGACCTCGTCGTCGACGTCGCCGAAGCCGATCGTCGTGACCGGCGCGATGCGCGACGCGTCCAAGCCCGACTACGACGGCCCGGCCAACCTGCGTGACGGAGTCGCAGTGGCCAGCTCGGATCGGCTCGCCGGTTCGGGGGTCGTCGTCGTTCTCGCCGGCACGATCGAACCCGCCGCGGACGTCACGAAGACCCACACGTCGGCCCTCGACACCTTCCACAGCCTGAACGTCGGCAGGCTCGGCCGGGTCGAGGACGGTCGGGTGATCGTGGAACGTTCGGGCGAGCCGCGCCGGCCGGTGCTCGCAATCGACCGGGCGGCCGAGCCGATCCACATCGTCACCGCGACGGTCGCCATGGACCCCGCGATCCTCGACGCCGCGGCGGCCCCCGGACCGGCCGGTATCGTCGTCGCGGCGACCGGAGCCGGAAACACGTCGCCCGAGCTGCTGGCCGCCGCCGAACGAGCGATCGGTGCCGGGATCCCGGTCGTACTGGCCAGCCGCTCGCCGTCGGGCGCAGCGGGCACGGGCTATGCGTTCCCGGGCGGCGGCGCGACCTGGGTCCGGGCCGGGGCGATGCTCGCGGGAACGCTCACCGCGCCAAAGGCGAGGATCGCCCTGGCCGTCGGGCTCGGGGCGGGTCTGAGCGGCGCGGTCCTCGCCGAGTTCCTGGCCGGGCCGGTGGCCGGCCAGGCGACCGTCGGATTCGCGCCCGGTGAGCCGGCGCCGGGCGAGCCCGCCGAGAGATGAGCGCCGCGGAACGGATCGTCACGGGTCGGATCGCGACCCTGGCCGGCGACTGCAGGGTTCGGCTGGGTCGAGGCGATCGCGATCGGCGGCGGCCGGGTCCTCGGGGCGGGCCGGCGGTCCGACATCGAGGGTCTGACTGGACCGCGGACGCGTCACCTCGAGCTGGCGCCGTCGGCGGTCGCGATCCCCGGGCTGACCGATGCTCACCTCCACCTCGCCAATGCCGCGATCTCTGCCAGCCAGGTCGATCTCGGCTCGGAGCCTGCCCTGGAGGACGGGGCTGCGCCGGATCGCGGCAGCGGCGGACCGGGCAGCCGATCCCGAAGGATGGTTGCTGGGACACGGCTGGGAGTCGGATCGCTGGGGTGGCTGGCCCACCGCCGACGACCTCGAGCGGGCAGCGCCCGGCCGCCGGGTCGCGCTCTGGGCCCACGATCACCATTCGCTATGGGTGAGCCATGCTGCGCTCCAGGCGGCGGGCGTCGGCGCGGGCACCCCAGACCCGGCGGGCGGCGAGATCCGGCGCGACCGGGACGGCCGGCCGACCGGGATCCTCCACGAGTCGGCCTCCCGGCTCGTGGCGCGACCTGCCGCCGCCGCCGTCCGCGGACGAGCTCGCCGCGGCCATCCCGGCGCTCGGCCGCGAGCTCATTGCGCTCGGGGTCGTCGCGGTCCACGACCCCGGCAGCCTCGTCCCCGACCCGACCCTCGAGCGGGCCTTCGCCGCGTACGCCCGGCTGTCCGACACGGGACGGCTCCCGGTCCGGACGCACGTCTGCCTCCGCCAGGAGGCCATCCCCGTCGCCATCGAGCGCGGCTATCGGAGCGGCATGCCGGTCGGCCGGGATCCCGACGGCCGGGCCCGGGTGGGCTGGCAGAAGCTGTTCGCCGACGGGTCGCTCGGCTCCCGGACGGCCGCGCTGCTCGAGCCGTTCACATTCGAGGCGGACCGGCCGTTGGAGCCCGGGCGCGAGCGCGGGATCTGGATCACGGAGCCCGATCGGCTGGCCGAGCTGACCGAGCGGGCGGCCCGCGGCGGGATCGTGACCCAGATCCATGCGATCGGCGATGCAGGGCTTCGGGCCGCCCTCGATGCGCTGGAGCCATGGGCCGGACCGGGGCCGCTTCGCCCCCGGGTCGAGCACGTCCAGCTGGTCCACCCGTCCGACCTGGAGCGGTTCGCCAGGCTCGGAGTGGCGGCCTCGGTCCAGCCCGTGCATCTTGCGGTCCGACGCGGCCCAGGCGCGTCACCTGTGGGGCGAGCGGGCCGAGCGGTACGGCTACCCGTGGCGCTCGCTGGCCGCGTCCGGCGCGCTCCTGCCGTTCGGTACGGACGCCCCGGTCGAGTCGTTCGACCCATGGCCCGGGCTGGCGATGGCGGTGCTGCGGGCGGACCCGGGCTGGGAGGCCGGCGTCGAGCCGTTCGGACCGGACGAGGCGCTCGACCTCCCGCGGGCCCTTCGCGCGGCGTGCATCGACGGCCCGCTGTCGGCCGGCGAAACCGATCGGGGCCGGCTCATCGCCGGCCAGCGGGCCGACCTCGTCGTCATTCCGGGCGAGGCACTCGCCGAGCCGCCCGTGATCGGCGGACCGCTGGCGACGGTCAGGCCGCGCCTGGTCATCGTCGACGGGGCCGTGGCGTTCGAGGCCTGACCGGCGCCGCGGGCCTCAGGCTCGGGCCGGCTCGCCGCGCTGGCGGCGGGCCTCGTACAGGAGCACGGCGGCGGCGGCGGACACGTTGAGGCTGTCGGCCGCGCCGAGCATCGGCAGCCGGACGGGCTCGACGTCCGGGCCCGACCAGGCCGGGCTCAGGCCCTCGGCCTCGCTGCCGAGGACGAGCGCGAGCGGCCCGGTCAGGTCCGTCGCGCTGTAGAGCGTCGGGCCGTCGACGCGGGCGACGACGATCCGGATCCCGTTCGCCCCGAGCCAGGCGAGGACCTCGGTGCTCGGAGCCGGCGGCGAGCGGGACGGCGAAGATCGTGCCGAGGCTCGCCCGGATCGCGTTCGGGTTGAAGAGGTCCGTCCGGGGATCGGCGGCCACGAGGGCGTCGACGCCCGCCCCGTCCGCGCTGCGCAGGATCGCCCCGAGGTTGCCCGGCTTCTCGACGCCCTCGACGACGACGACGAGCGGGTCGTCGGGCAGCCGGATCCGGTCGAGGCCGAGCTCCGGCCGGCGAGCGACCGCCACGACGCCGTCGGCCCGGTCGCCGAACGCGAGCTTCGAGAGCGCCGTCTCGGTCACCGGCACGAGCCGCGGGTCGTTCGGGCCGAGCCGTTCGACCAGCTCCTCGCAGGCGGTCGACCGGCATCGCTCGTGGCAGATGAAGACGGTCTCGACAGTGATCCCGGCCTGGATGGCCCGCAGCAGCTCGCGGCGCGCCGTCGACCAGGATCAGGCCCGTCTGGTCACGCTCGCGCCGGGCGCGGAGCGCCGCGGCCGCCCGGACCCGCGGGTTGGCCGGGCTCGCGATCGCCGATCGCCGGGCGTCATCGGCTCCACCTGGCCACGGCGCCGAGGTCGAGTCGCCGGCCGCTCGTCGCCGGGATCGCGAGCTCGTCGACCTCGATGCGCGCCGTGGTCGTCATCGACGGCGTCGGCCAGCTCCGCTCCGAGGCGGTCCGGCGGGTAGCCCGGCGTATGGGCCGACAGGACGACGAATGCCGGTCCGTCGGCAAGGATCGCGTGGCACGCCCGGAGCAGGCGCGGGAGGTCGGTCTCGAGACGCCACGGCCGGCCGGCCGGGTCGTGGCCGAAGCTCGGTGGATCGAGGACCAGCCCGTCGTACCGGTGGCCGCGGCGCGCCTCGCGCTCGGCGAACCGGACAGCGTCGTCGACGATCCAGCGGATCGGCGCGTCCGCCAGTCCGTTGAGCTCGGCATTCCGGCGGGCCCAGGCGATCGCCGGTCGGCCGGCGTCGAGATGGACGACCCGGGCTCCCGCCCGGGCGGCGGCGAGCGTGCTCCCGCCCGTGTGGGCGAACAGGTTGAGGACCTCGGCTCGGTCGCTCGGCCGTCCGGCTGCCTCGACGCGATCGCCGATCCAGGACCAGGTCGCGCCCTGCTCGGGGAAGCAGCCGACCTGGCCGGAGGGCGCCAGGCGGATCTCGAACCGGAGGCCAGCTACCTCGGTCGTCCACGGCTCCTCGACGTCGGCCACGATCGTCGACCAGCGGCCCGGTCCGCGGTCCGAGGTCTCGAAGCGTGCCGCGGCCCCGCTCCAGGCGTCCGGAGCGCGGATCGGGAACCCACCCTCGCTCGGTGCCGGGCGGTCGATCAGCCACGGGCCGAAGCGCTCGAGCCGGCGCAGCTCGCCGATATCGATGAGCTCATAGCCGGCAGCGTCGTCCACCCCGGCATCTTGCCTGAACTCGGCGAGACCGGGTCGAGCACCGGCCACGCCGGGAACCGATGGTCATCGATGTCGTATCGCCTCACATCCGCCGGCACGACCTGGATCGGCGGCAGAGGAGACATGTCGATGACTGGCATTGATCGACGACCTGGACTGGCGCGCGGGTTGGCCCTTGGAGTGGCCGCGATGATCGTCATTGCGGCTTGTTCGTCGAGCGGGGCGAGCCCGACGGCGGCAGCCCCCACGGTGCACCGCCCACGCAGGCACCGCCAACGGCTGCACCGCCCAGCGTCGCACCGTCCGTCGCCGCGTCGGCGCCCTCGGCCACGGCGTCTGAGGCGGAGGGTGGAGTCTACGAGGTCAAGGTTGCCACCGGGACAGTCGGCAAGTACCTGACCGGCGAGGATGGCAAGACGCTCTACATCTTCAAGAAGGACACGACGCCCGGGAAGAGCGTCTGCAATGGCGACTGCGCCACGAACTGGCCGCCGTTCCTGCTCGAGGCCGGCGAGACGACCAAGGCCGACGACGGCGTGACCGGGAAGCTGGCCACGATCACCCGTGACGACGGGACGATCCAGGTGACCTACAACGGCGTGCCGGTCTACTACTTTGCTGCCGACAAGGCGGCCGGGGACACGACCGGCCAGGGCGTCGGCGGCTTCTGGTTCGTCGCCAATCCGTAGGCCGAAGGGGGTCTCGGGGGCGTCTCGATCCCGATGGCGTTCCCGAACGGCCCTGCCGCATCGTGCTCGAATGCCCCCAGCCCTGGCGGTGCTGGGGGCATTACTTTGTGCTCAGAACAGACGGGTTGCCGACGACACGGCCGCAACCATGACCCGGTAAGCTGGTCCGATGGACGACGTGAACCGGCCGACCGCGGATCACGCCGGGCCCCGATGCGCGCCACCGTGGGGATGCAAGGAACCCCTGTTCGGGCCCGACGAGGTCGTGGTCTATGTCGACCTCATCGTGACTGGCGAGGGCTATAGCGAGCAGATCCTCGAAGGCACGCCCTGGCTGGTCCACGCCCGCCATGACCCGGGCTTCGGTCCCGACCGACGTCGGCAGTACGTCGGGACGCTCGAGAGCTGGCCGCGCTACTCGGAGACACGGCCGTGACGGCGTCCCGGTAAGGAAGTTGGGGTGGCGGCCGCGCCACTGACCTTCAGCCTCGAGGCGGACGCCGTCCGGGACAGCAGATCGGCTACCAACGCTTCGACGCGCTCGCGGCGGATCGAGCCGACCTTCGTCGGCATGCCGGCGGCAGCGAGCTAGTCGGTCCCACGCTCAGAGACGAGGGAAAGACTGGCGTCCGCACTGTGGAGGGATGGCGGACGCCAAGTACCCGACGCGTCCAGCTGGCGCGGCCGTATGGACGATACTCGCGCGGTGACGGCGCAGGCATCGCCAGCAACGCGACTCGGCTTGCGGGCAAACGCCGGCCAGTTCGCCCTCCTCGTCGGCGTCAATGCGCTCGTCGGGGGGATGCTCGGCCAAGAGCGGACCGTGGTTCCACTCCTCGCGACCGACGTATTCGGGCTGACAGGGATCACCGCAGCGCTCACGTTCGTCGCAGCATTCGGGATCACGAAGGCATTTGCGAACCTGCTGGCCGGCGCCGCCGCGGACCGCGTCGGGCGAAAGCCCGTCCTCGTCGCCGGGTGGCTCGAGGCCTCCCGGTGCCGCTCCTGCTGATCTGGGCTCCGGCGTGGGCCTGGGTGATCTTGGCGAACGTCCTCCTCGGCCTGAACCAGGGACTCGCTTGGTCGAGCACGGTCATCATGAAGATCGATCTCGTCGGCCCCGTCCGTCGCGGGCTGGCCACGGGCCTCAACGAGGCTGCGGGATACGGCGCGCTGGCACTGACCGCCGCGCTAACCGGATTCATCGCCGCCGAGGCCGGCCTGCGCCCAGGGCCGTTCCTTGTCGGTCTCGCCTACGCCGGTCTCGGACTCGGCGCATCGGTCCTGTTCGTCCGCGAGACGCGCGGCCACGTCCAACTCGAACAGGCGCAGCAGCCCTCGCCAACGCACATCTCGTGGCCCGCCGTCGTCCGCCGGACCACACTGACTGACCCTTCGCTCTCTGCAGCCTCGCAGGCCGGCCTCGTAAACAACCTCAATGACGGGATGGCGTGGGGTCTGTTGCCGCTCTTCTACGCCTCCCATGGTGTCGGAATCGCCGAGATCGGGATGTTGGCCGCGACATATCCCGCGGTCTGGGGCATCGCTCAGATCGGTACGGGCGCGCTGTCCGACCGGATCGGACGGAAGGCGCTGATCGTGGCTGGGATGCTTGTGCAGGGAGGCGCAATCGCGCTCATCGCGATCGGGTCGGACTTCCGTGGCTGGCTCCTCGCCGCCGCCCTGCTTGGCCTCGGCACAGCAATGGTGTATCCGACCTTGTTAGCGGCGGTGGCTGACGTGGCTGCTCCGAGCTGGCGGGGATCGGCAGTCGGCGTCTACCGATTGTGGCGCGACCTGGGCTTCGCTGTCGGCGCGCTCGTCGCCGGGGTCATCGCTGACGCGGCGGGTATGCCCGCCGCCATCTGGACAGTCGCCATGCTCACCATGGCCTCGGGTCTGGTCGTCTTTGTTCGTATGCGCGAGACCAGGGTCAGAACGTGACGACCTTGTCGGCCCAGAGAGTCCACTCGGCCAGCTGGGCCATCGACGAGCGAGAGATTCCTGGGCGAGGTCGGCGTCGGTGCAGCCACGAGCGTCAAGGCATGTACCGCATGCGCCCACCGGCACGCCACGTCCCGCCAGGCTCTTGAGCATCCGGCCGATGTTGTACTGCCCTTCGGGCGTCGTCTGACCAGGCTTGGCGCAGCCCACCGCATCGCCGATGAGGAACAGCCTGATCTCAGCCTCTTCCACTTTGACGAGGGCGAGGGCGAGCCGGAGCCCATTGTATGAACGCTCCGTCCCGTAAGGCGGGTCGTTAGAATCATCAGCGCCTTCATGTCGCCCATGGTGGTCCGCCAGTCCGGTGTGCCACAGTGCCGAGGGGCACGTACGTGAGGGCTAGTCGGACGCCGCCTCAACAGGTAGTCCGGCCGCGGCCCAGGCCTCGAAACCACCGATCATGTCCGTCGCTCGCGAGAAGCCGAGGTCGCGCAGCGTCGCCGCGGCAAGGCTCGAGCTGTAGCCATGGGCGCAGACGATGACGACCTGGCGCTCCGGATCGGATAGCAACGGCTCGTTGTACCCGGACGCAGGATCGAGTCGCCAGAAGAGGACCGACAGCGGGACATGGACGGAGCCTGGGATCACGCCCGTTGCCCGGCGTGCGTCCGAGCATCGCGTGTCGACGAGGAGCGCACCTTGTTGGAAAGATGCCCGATGGGCGGCCGCCGGCTCAAGCCGTTCTAGGCGTCCGCGGGCGGCTTCAAGTAGGTCCGCGATTGTCCGGCGCGCCGCCATGTCGGCTCCTCCGTGCCGTTGCCTCGCCAGTCGATCTGTAACCCGATCGAGCGTAACCCCACGTCTGCATCTACGTCATCCGTACGGCTCACCAAGGCAGAGCCGGCTGTACCACGCAGTAGAGATCGGGACCGCGGTCCAATGGCCAGCCTGCCGCCGGGTCCAGGCAGCGGTTGGCCCAACGAGGACAATGCTCCGAGGGCGACCACACGCGTTGTAAGGCGTCAGGAGTGCGCGCGATGCTTGCTGATCATCCGCTGTTCCCGATCTTGCTGTCGACAGATCTCGACGCCAGCCGGACCTTTTACCACGACATCCTGGGGCTGGAGATCTTGCGTGAGGACAAGGACGATCGGATCGTCTTCCGCTCCGGCGCCGCTACCCAGCTGGTCGTCACGTTCAGCACGATCGGCACCTCCGATACCCAGACCCAGATGGCCTGGCGCGTTCCGGATATCCGAGCGGCCCTCGTCGACCTGCGGGCTCGCGGTGTCCGCATCGAGGAATACGAGGCCCCCGACCCGGTCACGACGAATGGCATCGCCGACATGGGTCACTCCTGGGCTGCGTGGTTCGTTGACCCAAGCCGGAACGTCTTGGCGGTCGTACAGCCGAAGACTTGAGCTCCGCGCATCACGTTGATCTGCCCGCTTGTCGCCAATCCGTAGGCCGCAGGGGTCTCGGGGGCGTCCTCGACCGCGATGGCGTCCCCGAACGGCCCTGCGGTATCATCTCCCGGCGGCGCGACGGAACCGCGCCGCATGGGCGGCTAGCTCAGTTGGTTAGAGCACTTGCTTGACATGCAAGAGGTCACTGGTTCGAGCCCAGTGTCGCCCACCAGATCGAACGCGTCGAGCGGGACGCGCCCACGGGACAGCCGGTCCCCAGAGAGCCGCGGTTGAGCTGAGAGCCGCGACGATCGACCCCGGTGGGCACCACCCGCGAGCGGCCGGCGAACCGGTCCGGGATCCGCCCGTTAGCGCGGCACGAGCGCACGAAGGCTCGGACCTCGGCCCGAGCCCGTGAAGGCGGGTGGAACCGCGGGAGCTGAGCCTCTCGTCCTGTCGACGGACGAGGGGCTTGTTGATTCTCGGAGGCACACGATGAGCGACGACGACCAGCACGAGGCCGACGACTTCGTCGCCCCGGACCGCGGCTCGGCCGACGAACTGCTCGATGCCGGTGCGCACAGCGATCTCGACGCGATGCGCCACTCGGCGGCGCACGTCATGGCCGAGGCGCTCATGGACCTGTTCCCGGGCACGAAGCTGGGGATCGGCCCGGCCATCGACGACGGCTTCTACTACGACTTCGACCTGCCGCGCCCGCTGACCCCGGACGACCTCGCGGCGATCGAGGAGCGGATGGCGCGCCAGCGTCGCCGCCGATCACCCGTTCGTCCGCCTCGAGGTCGACCGCGGCGCGGGCGCCAGTACTTCGTCGACCGGGGCCAGCCGTACAAGGTCGAGATCCTCGACGACCTCGCCGCCCGGGCGAAGGCGGTCGGCGAGCCGTTGCCGCCCGTGTCGATCTACGAGCACGGACGCGTTCATCGACCTGTGCCGAGGGCCCGCACGTCGCGAGCACCGGCCGGATCGGCCCGTTCAAGCTGCTCAGCATGGCCGGCGCCTACTGGCGCGGCGACGAGACGCGGCCCATGCTCCAGCGGATCTACGGGACGGTCTGGGAGACCCAGGCCGAGCTCGACCAGTACCTGTGGCGGCTGGAGCGAGGCCAAGAAGCGCGACCACCGCAAGCTCGGTCGGGAGCTCGACCTGTTCAGCTTCCACTCCGAGTCGCCGGCGGCCCCGTTCTGGCATCCCAAGGGGATGGCCCTGTGGCGCGAGCCCTGGAGACGTGGTCGCTGGCGAGGTGCGCCGGGATGGCGGCTTCGACGAGGTCCGGACGCCGGCGGTCGTCCGCAAGGAGCTGTGGGAGACCTCCGGCCACTGGGCGCTGTACCAGGACAACATGTTCGTCCTCGAGGACTGCGGACCACCTCGGGCCTCAAGCCGATGAACTGCCCCGAGTCGATGCTGATCTACAAGACCCAGCTGCGCTCGTACCGCGACCTGCCGATGCGCCTCGCCGACTACTCGTGGCTCTTCCGCAACGAGCGGACCGGCGCGCTGGCCGGCATGTTCCGGGTCCGCCAGCTCACCCAGGACGACAGCCACGTCATCTGTCGCGACGACCAGGTCATCGAGGAGGTGAACCTGGCCCTCAGCCTGGTCCGCCGCCAGTACGCGCCGTTCGGGTTCGAGCCCACGTTCAAGCTCGCGACCCGGCCGGACGAAGCGGCTGGGCACCGACGAGTTCTGGGAGATGGCCGAGGGCAAGCTCGCCGAGGCGCTCGAATGCGGCTCGACATCGCGTACAAGCTCGATCCCGGTGGCGGGGCGTTCTACGCTCCGAAGATCGACGTGTTCATCGAGGACGCCCTCGGGCGCGAGTGGCAGATGGCCACGATCCAGCCGACTACCAGCTCCCGCAGCGATTCGAGCTCGAGTACCGCAGCGCCGACGGCGGCTTCGAGCGGCCGGTCGTCATCCATTACGCGATCTACGGCAGCTTCGAGCGCTTCATCGGGGTCATCGTCGAGCACTATGCCGGGGCGTTTCCCCGCGTGGCTGGCACCGGTCCAGGCGGTCGTCATCCCGATCGCCGATCGACACGTCGGAGGCCGGCCGGGAGCTGGCAAGCGTCCTCGCCTCGCGCGGGTTGCGCGTCGAGGTCGACGATTCGGACAACCGGATGCAGTACAAGATCCGGCAGGCCCAGGAGCAGAAGGTCCCGTACATGCTCGTCCTCGGTGACCGCGAGATCGAAGCACGAACCGCGGCGCCCAGGACCCGCGCCGGTGAGCAGCTCCCGGCCGAGGGCTGGGAGGCGCTCGCCGACCGGCTTGCGCAGGAGACTGCCGAGCGCCGCCCGTAGTCGGGCGCCGAACCGCGGAAGGAGGAACCGAGCTGCCGCTGTTCATGGATCGTCATGACCTGCCGGGCGCGACAGCCGAGGACGTGGCTCGAGCTCACGTCCTCGACCTCGGGTCGTCGGCGAAATTCGGCGTGCAGTTCCTGTCGTACTGGTTCGATGCCGACAACGACGCGACGTTCTGCCTCGCCAAGGCGCCGACGCCCGGGGACATGCAGGCCGTCCATCGGGAGTCGCATGGGTTGATCGCCAACGAGATCATCACCGTCTCCGAGGACGCCGTCCTGCGGTTCCTGGGCAGGATCCAGGATCCCGTCGACCTTGCCCAGGTCTCGAGTGCCTTCCGGACGATCCTGTTCACCGACCTGAAGGGCTCGACGGCGCTGCTCAACGAAGTCGGACAGCCGGCCTAGCTGGTCTTGCTCACCGAGCACGACCTGATCATCCGCCGTGCGCTCGTGGCCGCCCGCGGGCGCGAGGTGAAGCACACCGGCGACGGGATCATGGCGTCGTTCGACGACGTGGCCAACGCGCCTCGAGTGCGCCGCGGCGATCCAGGACGGGTTCGAGACGCGCACCGCCGGTGGCGCGACGCCCGAGCTTCGGGTCCGGATCGGCCTGGCCGCCGGCGAACCCGTCGACCACAACGACGACATGTTCGGATCGACCGTGAACCTTGCCAGCCGGATCTGTGAGGCCGCTGAGGCCGGACATATCCTCGTCTCCGAGCTCGTCCACGATCTCGGCCTGAAGAAGGGCTTCTCCTTCCGGGAGGCCGAGACACGCGCGCTGAGAGGGTTCCCCGGCCCGACTCGTGTCTTCGAGCTGGTACGGACCTCCGCCTGAGGGACCGCCGGGCGGCGCCATTCGGCGCCGCCGGCTGCGTACACTCCAGCGATGCGGACCTGCGAGTCGTGCGGGGCGTCGATCGCGGTGGGCGACTCGTTCTGTCCGAGCTGTGGCGCGGCCCAGCACGCGCCGGACTCGACGACCGCTGCGACCGAGTCCGACCGACCGGTCGGTGGTGCTCCGCATGGCGGCGGTCACGTCGAGCGCCGGGTCACCACGGTGATGTTCACCGACCTGGTCGACTACAGCGGGCTGGCCGAGCGCCTCGATCCCGAGCGCCTCCAGGTCGTCCAGGACCGCTACTTCGCCGCCGGTCGAGAGGCGGTCGAGCGTCATGGCGGCGTCATCGAGAAGTACATCGGCGACGCGATCATGGCCGTGTTCGGCCTCCCCGCGGTCCGCGAGGACGATCCGCTCCGGGCGATCCGCGCCGCGACGGACCTCCACCGGGCGGTGGGCGAGCTGGGCGCCGCGCTCGCCGACCTCGGCCGCGACGATCTCCAGGTCCGGACCGGGATCAACACCGGGGAGGTCGTCGCCAGCGGCGCGCCCGACGGGCCATGGTCACGGGCGACGCCGTCAACGTGGCGGCCCGGCTCCAGCAGTCGGCCGGCCCGGATCAGATCCTCGTCAGCGGGGCGACCTATCGGCTGATCCAGCACGCGGTCGAGGCTGAGCCCGCCGGCTCCCTGACGGTCAAGGGCCGGGTCGCCCCGGTCGAGGCGTATCAGGTCCGGTCGCTCGTCCCGGATGCCGAGGCGGTCGCGCGACGGCTCGACGGGCCTTTTGTGAGCCGGGAGACCGAGCTCGGCATCCTGGCGCGTGCGCTCGACGAGGCGATCCAGCGACCGACGCTCCGATCGGTGACGGTCGTTGGGTCACCTGGCGTCGGCAAGAGCAGGCTCGTCCACGAATTCCTCGTCCGCGCGCGATCGAAGGCCGAGGTCGTGCGCGGACGCTGCCTACCGTACGGCGACGGGATCACCTGGTGGCCGCTGGTCGAGATCGTGCATGCAGCGGCCGGGGTCAACGCGACGGACGAGCCGGCCACGATCCGGGCGCGGATCGCCGGAGTCGTGGACGGGCTCGAGCACGCCGAGCTCATCGAGCGTCGGATCGCAGCGATCGCGGGGCTGGTCGACGAGCCGGCACCGGCGCAGGAGGTGGCCTGGGCGGTGCGCCACCTGTTGGAGCACCTGGCGGGCCGGCGGCCGCTGGTCGTCGTCCTCGACGACATCCAGTGGGCCGAGCCCCCGTTGCTCGACTCGTCGAGCATGTCGCGGATCGCCTGGTCGACGCTCCCGTCCTGTTCCTGTTCATCGCCCGACCCGAGCTGCTCGAGGTCCGCAGCGGGTGGCGGGCGGATCGACCCGATCACCGGCTGATCCGGCTCCAGGCGATCGACGAGCAGGGGATCGCCGAGCTGCTGTCGGCCCTGCTGGTCGGAGTCGACCTGTCGCCGACCGCCCGGGACCGAATCCTCGATGCAGCGGACGGGAACCCGCTGTTCCTCGAGCAGATCCTGGCGATGCTCGTCGACGAAGACGTCCTTCGTACCGACGCTGGCGGCTGGACGGTCGTCCGCGATCTCGAGGCGGTCGCGATCCCGCCGACGATCGGCGGTCTCCTGGCCGCCCGGCTCGAGCGCCTCGACACGGCGGAGCGGGCCACAATCGAGCGAGCGTCCGTCGTCGGCAAGGTCTTCTGGTGGGGCTCCATCGCCGAGCTGACGCCAGTGCCGGAGCGCTCGGAGGTCGGCGGCTACCTGGCCACCCTCGTCCGACGCGAGCTCATCCGACCAGATCCCGTCGGCCCAGACGCGACGATCTTCGCCGGCGATCGAGGCATTCCGCTTCCGCCATCTGCTCGTCCGCGACGCGGCGTACGCCCGCCTGTCGAAGGCCGAGCGCGCCGACCTCCACGAGCGCTTCGCCGACTGGCTCGAGTCGCGGGTCGGCGCGGGTGCCGAGTACAGCGGGATCCTCGGCTATCACCTCGAGCAGGCCGCGACGTATCGCCGTGAGCTCGGGATCGCGGGTGAGGCGACCGACCGGCTGGCCTTGCGGGCGGCGGGCTTCCTCGGCTCGGCCGGAATGGCTGCTCACGAGGCCTCGCAGGTGGCCGCTGCGGTCAACCTGCTGACGAGAGCGGTCGAGCTTTGGCCCCCGGACCGGCCTGAGCGCAAGACCCAGCTCTTCGCCCTGTCCGGCTCGCTGTGGGCGAATGCTCGACCGATCGAGGGCATGGCGCGTCTCCAGGAGCTCGAGGACTCGCTCGAGCCCGACGACGAGGTGTGGCGGCTAGCAGTCGCTCTGCGCCGTGCCGATCGGCGCCATACCCGTGGGGAGCGCGGATCATCCGAGGCGCTGGCCGAGGTCGCCCGAGTGGCACTCGAGGCGTCCGAGCGACTCGGGGCGCCGGGTCTTGGTGCGCAGGCATACGAGTCGATCGGCGTGTTGGCGATCCAGCGCGGTGCCGTGAGCGAGGAGGCCGCGGCGCTCGATGTGGCGCTCGATCTGGCGGTTCGTGCGGGCGACCGGCGCCGAGCGGCGATCATCCGGCTCAAGCGCTCGAACCGCGCGCCCGCCGGTCTTCGACCCGTGCCGGACGGGATCGTCCTGTGCGAGTCGGTCCTCGTGGACCCCGGGACGGGACCCGAGCTTCGGGCGATCACCGAGATTGCGCTCGCCACGCTGGCCACGTACGACGACCGGCCGGAAGATGCGCGGCGATTCCTCGCCAGCTCCCGACGCTTGGCCGAGGACCTGGGTGAGATCATGCCGCTCCTGGCCAACGACTGGCCTGGCGTGGCCGCGCTCGCCGAACAGTGGTTCGGCGACATGGCGACGGGTGAGCAGTACCTCCGGGAGGCGGTCGACATCCAGCGGGAGCTGCGCGACCACTGGCACCTGTCGTCGATGGCACCGTACCTGGCCGAGTTCATCCTTCGCCAATCCGATCGCCTCGATGGTGCGCGGATGGCCGAAGCCAAGGGGTTGATCGAGATCGGGGAGGCGGCCGCTGTGCCGGAGGACGTGTTCGGATACGCATACGTCAGGGCGACCCGGGCTCGGGTCGAGGCCACCGAGGGGCGGTTCGTGACCGCTCTCGAGCTCGTCCGGGAGGCGGTCGCCGCCGCCGACGGGACGGAGGAGCTCCAGGCGCGGGCCGACCTGCGCTTGACGGGCATCGACGTGGCCATCGCCGCCGGGCGACCCGACCTCGTCCGGACCTACGCCGCAGAGGTCGTCGAGGTCGCCAGGCTCAAGGGTGCCCGGCTGTTCGAACGGGTCGCAAGCGGGTATCTCCTTCCCACCTGAGGGCCGTCCGGCCGGCGGTCATCGACGTCCGGCGGGACTCCGGTCGATGCCCGATTGCCGCTCTCAGAACCCCTGTGCTATCCTCCCGCCTTGCGACCTCGCCCGGGCCGCGGTTCGTCCGTGCGAGGGTCGAGCCGTGACCGAGCACGCACGAAGGGGTCGACCATCAGCCGAGACCTGCGCGTCAACCAGATGATCCGGATCCCACAGGTCCGAGTCGTCGACGAAGAGGGAGCCCAGTTGGGCGTCATGCCGACGCCAGAGGCTCTCGCGATGGCGCAGGAACGGGGCCTCGACCTCGTCGAGGTGGCGCCGATGGCGTCGCCGCCGGTGGTCAAGTTCCTCGACTTCGGGCAGTACAAATACGAGCTCACGAAGCGGGAGAAGGAGGCCAAGCGGAAGCAGCGCTCGGTGACCTTCAAGGAGGTCCGGCTCAAGCCGAAGATCGGCGTGGGCGACTTCGATACGAAGGTCCGGCGGGCGATCCAGTTCCTCGAGGAAGGGGATCGGATCAAGGTCGCCGTCCAGTTCCGCGGCCGTGAGCTGACCCACCCGGAGATCGGGCGGAGCCTGCTGACGAAGTTCTCGGAGCAGATCAAGGATCACGGGGTCGTGGAGCGAGCGCCGCTCCTCGAAGGCAAGTCGATGCACATCACGGTCGCCTCGGTCCACAAGCCGAAGTTCGTCGAGCATCCGGCGAAGCACGGCCAGCCCGGGAACGGAGAGCGACCGGCGGCCGAGGCTCCGGCACCGGCGGCCGAGGCTCCGGCACCGGTGGCTAAGGCTCCGGCACCGGCGGCCGAGGCTCCGGCACCGGTGGCGAAGGCTCCGGCACCAGCGGCCGCGGCCACGACGACGGAACTACCAACGGCCGAGGCTCCGGCGGGCGAGGCAGCGGCGCCGGCGGAGTCAGCGGTTCCAGCCACGGCCCCCGAAGCCGAGGCACCGGCCGCCAAGGTACCGGCAGCCAAGGTACCGGCAGCCAGGGCACCGGCAGCCCCGGCCAAGCCGGCGCCGCGGGCCTCCGCCACGAAGGCGGCGGCAAAGGCAGCGCCGGTCAAGGCAGGGGCTGCATCGAGCGGTCAGGAAGCGACGAAGCCGGCGAGGGCGTCGGCACGAACGAGGAAGACCAGCGAGCCCGGGGCACCAGCCCCGGCTCCGGCAGGAGAGTGAGGCCAGGGTGCCGAAGATCAAGACACACAAGGCGGCCGCGAAGCGGATCGGGATCACCGGCAGCGGCAAGGTGATCCGGGTCAACAGCTGGCGCGGCCATCACCTCGAGATCAAGTCATCCCGACGGACGCGCCGCTACGCCGGCAAGACGCTCGTCGGCACCGAGCATGCGAAGCAGGTCCGCCGCCTGCTGCCGTACCTCGGCAAGTAGGAGCAGAACCAGCAGATGGCTCGAGTCAAGCGGGGCGTCACGGCCCACAAGCGCCACAAGCGCCTGCTCAACGCCTCCGAAGGCCGGAAGGGCACGAAGTCCCGTCTGATCAAGCCGGCGCGCGAGGCGACCCTTCACGCACTCGCCTACGCCACCCGCGATCGCAAGCAGCGCAAGCGCCAGATGCGCGAGCTGTGGATCGTCCGGATCAACGCCGCCGCTCGCCAGAACGGTCTGACCTACGGCGCGTTCATCTCCGGTCTCAAGCGGGCGGACATCGAGATCGACCGGAAGATCCTCGCCGACCTCGCCGTCCGCGATGCCGCGACGTTCGGCAAGATCGCGGAGGCGGCCCGCGGCGCCTGACTCGGGCGCCGGTACTCGCTAGGTGGACCTCGCCCACCTGACCCACGACCTCGAGTCCCTCCGGGACGAATCGCTCGCGGCGATCGCGGCCGCCCCCGACCTGCCGGCGCTCCAGGCGCTCGAGGTCGACATCCTCGGCAAGAAGGGCCGGCTGACGGCCGTTTCGCGCGGGATCGGTGCGCTCCCGGCCGAGGATCGACCGAAGGTCGGAGCGGTGGCCAACCCGGTCCGCGAAGCGATCGAGACGGCGCTCAAGGAGCGCGGCTCGGTCCTCCATGCCGGCGCGCTCGAGTCGCGCCTGGCGGAGGAGCGGGTCGACGTCACGACGCCGGGGCGGCCGGTCGCCCGCGGTGCGCTCCACCCGAGTATCGAGGCGATGACCGAGATCGCCCGGATCTTCGGCCAGTTCGGCTTCGTCGTCTACGAGTCGCCCGAGGTCGAGGACGACGTCACGAACTTCCAGATGCTCAACATCCCGCCCGATCACCCCGCCCGCGACCTGTGGGACACGCTCTACGTCGACGTCCCCGGACACCTCCTCCGGACGCACACGTCGCCGGGCCAGATCCGGGTCATGCAGACGGTCGCGCCGCCGATCCGGGCGCTGCTCCCGGGGCGCTGCTTCCGCTACGAGGCGGTCGACGCCTCGCACAGCTTCGAGTTCTTCCAGGTCGAGGGCCTGATGGTCGACGAGGGGACGACGATGGGCGACCTGCGCGGCCTCCTCGACGAGTTCGCCCGGGCGATGTTCGGCGCCGGGCGCAAGACCCGCTTCCGACCGGGCTACTACCCGTTCACCGAGCCGTCCGTGGCCTTCGACGTCGAGTGCCTGGTGTGCGGCGGGCCCGGCTGCCCGGCCTGCGGGCGCACCGGCTGGATGACGATCCTCGGGGCCGGCATGGTCCACCCGGTCGTGCTCCGCAACAGCGGGCTCGATCCGGAGCGCTACCAGGGGTTCGCGTTCGGAATGGGTCCCGAGCGGATCAAGATGCTCAAGCACGGGATCACGGACCTGCGCCTGTTCATGGAGAACGACCTCCGCTTCCTGGACCAGTTCCGATGCGGAGCGTGCAACCTCCGGCCGATGGCTCGCGGGAGCGTCGCCTCGGACGTCGGTGAGCGAGTGGCGAGCCGACGTTGAGGGTGCCAGCTTATGAGGTGCCCATGTCTTGGCTGCGCGACTACATCGAGGTCGAGCTGGAGCCGGAGCGCCTCGCCGAGCGGCTGACGATGCTCGGGATGGAGGTCAAGGCGATCGACCGCCGCGGGGCGGACTGGCAGAACGTGGTCGTCGGCGAGCTCCTGTCGGTTGAGCGCCACCCGCGGGCCGACCTCCTGTCGCTGACCCGGGTGACGGTGGGCGGCGGCGAGCCGCTCGAGATCGTGTGCGGCGCGACGAACATCGCGCCCGGGCCAGCGAGTCCCGGTCGCGCTGCCCGGCGCGGTCCTGCCCGGCGACCGACGGATCGAGCGAACCGAGAAGCGCGGCATCGTCAGCAACGGGATGCTCTGCTCGGGCGACGAGCTCGGGCTGACCGGTGACGCCGACGGGATCCTCATCCTGCCGCCCGACACCCCGCTCGGGACGCCGCTGGCCGACCTGTTCGGTGACGTCGTCCTCGACATCGACGTCAAGCCGAACCGCGGCGACGCACTGTCGATCGTCGGTCTGGCCCGCGAGATCTCGATCGTGACCGGTGCCCCGGTCCGGATGCCCCCGATCGACGTCGTCGAGACCGGGCCCCCAGTGAGCGAGCGGCTGACTGTCGACGTCCGCGATCCCGACCTCTGCCCCCGGTTCGTCGGGCGCTGGGCGAGCGGCGTCGCGATCGGTCCGTCGCCGCAACGCGTCCAGGCCCGCCTGCTGGCCGCCGGGATGCGGCCGGTCAGCAACGTCGTCGATGCCAGCAACTACGTGATGCTCGAGCTCGGCAAGCCGATCCACACGTTCGACGCGGCCGCGGTCCATGGCGGCCGGATCATCGTCCGGCGTGCCCAGCCGGGGGAGCGGATCGACACCCTCGATCACGTCGAGCGCAGCCTGACCGACGACACCCTGGTCATCGCCGATCCGGACGGCCCGATCGCCATCGCCGGAATCATGGGCGGGGTCGCATCGGAGATCGGCCCGCAGACGACCGACGTCGTCATCGAGTCGGCGATCTTCGACCCGGTCAGCATCCGGCGGACCGGGCAGCGGTATGGGCTCCGGTCCGAGGCCAGCCTCCGCTTCGAGAAGGGCCAGGAGCACAGTCTCGCCGGGGTCGGTGCCGATCGCTGCGCCCGGCTCGTCCTCGAATGGGCCGGCGGCAGCCTGAGTCGCGGCCGCGTCGACAGCGCGCCGGACGAGCCGGCCGAGCGCGAAGTGGCCTTCCGTCCGGCCCGCGTCGGCCGGCTGCTGGGCCTCGACCTGCCGGTCGACCAGCAGCGGGCCGTTCTCGCCCGAGCCGGCGTCGCGACCCGGACCGTGTCGTCGACGACGATGATCCCGATCGCGGCCGGCCCCGAACCGGTGGCCATCGCGGCTGAGCCCGGCGCAGCGCTGGTCGCCACGATCCCGACGCTGGCGACGCGACCTGGCGATCGAGTCGGACATCGCCGAGGAGATCGCCCGCGTCCACGGCTTCGAGGAGATCCCGCCGACCCTGCCCGACACCGTGCCGCCGCCGTGGGGCCAAAGCCCGCTCGAGCTGCGCGAGGCGGTCCGGGAGACGCTCGTCGGCGCGGGACTCAGCGAGGTCGTCACCCACGCGCTCGTGTCGACCCGTCACCTCGAGGCGTTCGCCTGGCTCGACCCGGGCGAGCCCGCCGCCGGTGAAGGGCCGGCCCGGGGTCGCCCGATCACGGTCCTCAACCCGCTCTCGCCGGACCACTCGCTGATGCGCCAGGGGCTCCTTGCCAGCCTGGCCGACGTCGTCTCGACGAACGTTCGCAACGGACGCGCCGACCTCGCCCTGTTCGAGGTCGGCAAGGGCTATGGAGCCGACGGCGGCGTCAGCCACGAATGGTGGCGGCTCGCCATCGCCCTGGCCGGCGATCGCGAGCCGGCCGCCTGGAACCGGCACGGCGCGACCGGCCGACGTCGACGACGCCAAGGGTCTGGTCGAGCTGCTCGCGGTTCGGCTCGGCCTGACCCGACCGGCCTGGGTCGCGCTCGACAGCGAGCCGGTCCTCCATCCGGGTCGCTCGGCAACGGTCCGGGCCACCCGACCCGACGGTTCGGTCGGGCTCGCCGGTCGAGTCGGTGAGCTCCACCCGTCGCTGATCGACCGCTGGGACCTTCGGGTCGACCGGCTGATCGTCGCCGAGCTGTCGATCGCCGGCCTGGCCGGCGGCCAGCTCCCGGTCGTCCGGGTCGTCCCGGTCGTCCGCCACCCGGCCGTGGAGCGCGATCTCGCGGTGATCGTGCCGGAGCGGGTCCCGGCGGCCTCCGTCGATCGCGTGATCCGCCAGTCGGCCGGTCCACTGCTCGTCGACGTCCGGTTGTTCGACCTCTACCGCGGAGCGCCGCTCGCACCCGGCGAGAAGAGCCTCGCCGAGCGACTCGTGTTCCAGTCGCCCGACCGGACGCTGACCGACGCGGAGGTCGAATCCGCCCTTGCCGCGGTGGCCGGCGCGCTCGCGACCGAGCTCGGGGCTCGCCTCCGGACGTGACCATCGGCCCGGTTGTCGCGCCGAAAGTCACGCGCTACCCTTGCGCCGCCTCGTCGGACCCTGGCTGGTCGTGCCCGGGCTCGTCGTCGGTCCGTAATCGTGCCTAGGAGGCCGTGTGGATATCGTCCAGACGATCACCAACGTCACGCCGTTCGACTGGGCAGTCGTCGGCCTGGTGGTGGTCATGTTCGTGCTCGGCTACGCGCAGGGCGTGGTCCGTCGGCTGCTCGGAATCGCGGCCGTAGTGTTCTCGTTCCTGCTGGCGGCCAACCTGCGCGACGCGCTCGGGGCGTGGCTGGCCGGGAACTGGACGCAGTTCCCGAAAGAGTATTCGTACATGCTCGCGTTCGGGTTCCTGTTCGTCGTCTTCATGGTGATCTCAACGATCATCCTCCAGGCGTCCTACAAGCCGGCGCCGGTCTTCCGCAAGTACCCGGTCGTGGACGAGATCCTCGGCGGGCTGCTGGGCATCGTCCAGGCGCTCCTGATCGTCGGCGCCGGCATCGCCATCCTCGACTCGTTCTTCCGGCTGCCGGTCGGGATTGGCACCAACCAGGTCGAGCTGTTCAAGAACCTGTACGGCGCGGTCAACGAGTCGCAGGTCGTGAACATCTTCCGCGACACGCTCATCCCGCTGTTCGTCGCCGTCTGCGGTCCGCTCATCCCGTCCGACATCCAGGCGCTCTACCCGCGGACCTGAGCACCGGCCGGCCGCTCGCGCGGGCGCTCTTCGAGCGTCCGACCCTCGAGGTCGCTCGCGACCTGCTCGGCTGCCGGCTCGTCGCCGACGATCCCGAGCTCGGCCGGATCGCCGGCCGGATCGTCGAGGTCGAGGCGTACATCGGGGAAGACGACCGAGCCTCGCACGCCCGGTTCGGGCGAACCGCCCGGAACGCCATCATGTACGGCCAGCCGGGCCGCGCCTACCTGTACCTTGTGTACGGCATGCACACCTGTCTGAACGTCGTGACCGAGCCTGCGGGACGCCCGGCGGCGGTCCTGATTCGGGCGGTCGAGCTGACCGACGGGATCGAGGCAGCGCGAGCGCTCCGGGTCCGACGCGAGACCGGCGTCAAGCGGCTCCATGACGATCCCGCTGGCCGATCCGCCGTGGCGGCCCGGATCCGGGCGACGCCGGTCGAGCGCCTGGCTTCGGGCCCGGGCCTGGTCGGCTCGCGCGTTCGGGCTCGACCCCGGCCTGACCGGGCTCGACCTGTGCGACCCGGCAGCTCGGCTCCGCCTCGAGCCGGGCCCGCTCGGTCGGGACGAGGCTGCCAGGGCCAGCCCGCGGGTCGGGATCGACTACGCCGGCGAGCCGTGGACGAGTCGTCCATGGCGGTTCGCGATCGCCGGCCACCCGGCCGTGTCCGGGCCAGCTCCCGGCCGCGATCGTCGGAGTCGAGGCTGATGGACGCGAAGTCGGTCGCCCTGCTCGAGTTCCCGGCGATCCGCGAGCGACTGGCGGACCTGACGAGCTTCCCGCCCGGTCGGCGCCTCGCCGAGGCGCTCCAGCCGTCGGACGACCCGGTCGTCGTCGCGCGGACCCTCGACGAGACGGACCAGGTCCGGGCGCTGCTGGCCGAGCGTTCGACCGTAGGGGTGGGCTCCGCCCATGACATCGGCCCATGGGTCGACCGGGCGGCCCGGAGCGGCCGGCTCGATCCGGGTCAGTTCATCGAGATCGCCGAAACCCTCGACGCGATCGCCCGGCTCGACACCGCGCTGGCCGAGGAGCGCCGACCGCTGCTCCACGAGCTCGGCCGGGAGCTCCACCCGCTGCCGGCGCTGCGGAGCACGCTCGCCCGCAGCTTCGACCCCGTGGGTGAGCTGCTCGACAGTGCCTCGCCGAGGCTCGGTGGCCTGCGCGCCGCCGTGAAGATCGCCTACGACCGGCTGCGCCGGCGTCTCGATGCGCTCGTCCAGTCGGAGACCGCGACGGGCGCCCTCCAGGAGCCCCTCGTCACGCTCCGCAACGGCCGCTACGTGATCCCGGTCAAGGCCGAGGCACGGAGCCGGGTCAAGGGCATCGTGCACGACGCATCGGGCAGCGGCCAGACCCTGTTCGTCGAACCGCTGGTGGTCGTCGAGCTCGGCAACGCCTGGCGCGAGGCGCAGGCCGCGGAGCGGGAGGAGGTCGAGCGGATCCTCGACGAGCTCTCGGCGCTCGTCGCGGCCAACTCCGTCCAGCTGCGCGAGTCGCTCGGGGCACTCGCCCGGTTCGACCTGTGGGCCGCCAAGGCTCGTCTGGCGGCCGAGATGGACGCGGTCCGGGCCGAGACCGCCGACCGCCCCGAGGTCGTGCTCCTCGGGGCGCGCCACCCGGGCCTCACGGGCCGGGTGGTCCCGATCGACGTCCGGCTCGGCGACGGCTATACGGCGCTCGTCGTGACCGGTCCGAATACCGGCGGCAAGACCGTCACCCTGCGCACGCTCGGGCTGCTCGCCCTGATGCACCAGGCCGGGCTCCACGTCCCGGCCGAGACCGGCTCCCGCCTGCCGGTCTTCGGCGACGTCTTCGCCGACATCGGCGACGAGCAGTCGGTCGCCCAGAGCCTGTCGACGTTCTCGGGGCACCTCCGGTCGATCACCCGGATCGTCGAGGCGGCCGGGCCGGGCACGCTCGTGCTGCTCGACGAGCTCGGCGCCGGGACGGATCCGACGGAGGGCTCGGCGCTCGCCCAGGCCCTCCTCGACCATTTCATCCGGGCCGGCGCGCTCGTCGCGGCGACGACCCACTACGCGGAGCTCAAGGCGTACGCTCACACGACCGCAGCGGCTCGCAACGCGTCGGTCGAGTTCGACCTCGAGACGCTCAGCCCGACCTATCGGCTGTCGATCGGGCTGCCCGGCGGGAGCCAGGCCTTCGCGATCGCCGAGCGGCTCGGGCTGCCGGCGTCGATCGTCGCCGATGCCCGATCGCGGCTTACCGAGTCGCAGCGGACATTCGAGGCGACCCTCGCCTCGCTCAAGGCCGCCGAGGACGAGACGAGCGACTCCCTCGAGCGGGCGCGCGCGGCCGAAGCCCGCGCCAGCGAGGCGCTCCGCCAGGCCCAGGAGGAGCGCCGGGCGGCCCGACGCGACCGCGACGCGGTGGTCGCGACGGCCCGGACGGAAGCCGAACGGATCGTCGACGAGCTCCGCCAGGAGGTCCGCGAGACTCGTCGCGCGCTCGAGCGGGAGACGGTCACCGCGAAGTCGCTCGACGCCGCGGTGGCCGCCGCGGAGGAGCTCGTCGCGGCGTTGCCCGACGCCCGCCCGATCCCGGTTGAACCGGCCATCCCGGCACAGCCCCGGACGTGGCGGCTCGGGGACCGGGCGCGGAGCCGGACCCAGGGCTGGGAGGGCCGGATCGCGGCGCTCGAGCGGGGCGGCAAGCGGGTCACGCTCGAAGCCGGTGGGCTCCGGGTCACGGTCGACCCGAACGATCTCGAACCCGCGCTCGGACCCGAACCGGTCGTGCCGCGCGAAGAGACGCTCGCCGCGATCTGGCCGAGCGAGCGCTCGTCGATGGCCCCGGACCGGCCGCCCGGCAGCTCGCGTCGAAACAATCGGCCCGCGTCGACCGATCGGCCGATGGCGGTCGGCAACCGAGCGGGGGAGGCGAGAGCGGGATCGGCCTCGAGCGGGCCCGAACCGTCGCCTCGTCGCTCGACCTGCGCGGTGCCCGGGTGGACGAGGCGCTCGACGTCCTCGGGCGCTACCTCGACGACGCCGCGCTGGCGGGTCTCGAGCGGGTGACCGTGGTCCACGGTCTCGGAACGGGAGCGCTCCGTGACGCGGTCCGGACGAGCGCGGCGGCCAACCCGCTCGTCCGAGAGCTCCGCCCCGGCGAGCGGGGCGAGGGCGGCGACGGGGCGACGATCGTCAGTCTGTGAGGACGTAGACCCGGCGCGCCCGCGGCTTCTTGGTCGGCTCGGGCAGGCCCGGCAGGGCACTCGGCAGCTCGCCCCCGCTCGGCAGCGGGCTCGGCGTCGGTCCGCCGATCGGGCACTTCTTGGTCGGCGGGAAGGGCGCCCCCCAGGTCGCCCCGAACGGGAAGAAGCCGCCGAAGCCGAAGTAGGCGGTCGGAGTGCCCTTGGGTCCGCCCCGGACGCCGACGCCGCGGGCGGCACGGGCGGCCCAGGCGCGGTCGTACTTCTGCCACTGCGGCCAGCCGGCATCCGCATCGCTCAGGTTCATGAACCCCTTGGTCACCATGGGCCCGAGACAGCCGTCCTGCCACAGCTTGCCGGTCGCCTGGTCGATCTCGACGCCGACCTTCGTGTCGTCGACCTTCTTGGGCCCGGTGTTGTTGATGAACCATTCCTTGAACGTCCGGTGGGTGAACGGCCCGGGCAGGAGCCCGCTGTTCGCGTCGACCCGGATCTGGGTGAGGCCCTTGGGCTGGTTGTTGAACTGGGCGATCGGCTCGTTGCGGAGCGCGTCGTTGAAGAACGCCTGCCACAGGCTGGCGGCGGTCTCGAGGGCGACCGTGCCGTTCGGCGGTGCGCTGTTGTCGGAGTTGCCCATCCACGTCCCGACGGCGAGGGCCGGCTTGTTCTTGTCCTTCGGCGCCGCGACGAAGCCCATCGCCGCCAGGTCGATCTCGCTGTTCGTCGTACCGGTCTTGAGCGCGGCCGGCCGGCGGCGTCCGCCTTCGTGGAGGGCCCGGGCGGACCACCACGGGTTGCTCCGCGGATCGGTGTTCGACTGGAGGATGTCCTGCATGATGAACGCGCCCTGCGGGCTGATCACCTGCGAGCCGATCGGCTTCTTGTTCGGCTTGCGGGTAGAGCGGCTTCCCGTCGCTGTCGTCGACCGACAGGATCGCCGTCCGCGGCATCAGGACCCCGCCGTCGGCGATCGCGCCGTAGGCGCTGATCAGGTCGATGTAGTGGAGCTCGACGGTGCCGATCCCGATCGAGCCACCGGCCGGGTTCTTGGTCGAGCGCCACTGGATCCCCATCCGCTTGGCGAAGTCGTAGACGTGGTCGGGGCCGCTGATCAGGGCCGCCTTGATCGCCGGGATGTTGAGCGACATCTGGATCGCCTGGCGCATCCGGAGCGGGCCGCGCTCGTGGAGGTCGGCGTCGCCCGGGGCCCAACCCCCGCCGAAGTTCGTGGTGACGTCCATGAACATGGTCGCCGCGTTCATCGTCTTGTCCTCGATCCCGGTCAGGTAGTTGATCGGCTTGAAGGCCGAACCGGCCTGCCGCCAGCCATCACCGAGGACGTCGTACTGGGGCTGGAACTTCTTGCCGTGCGGCTTCTCGTAGTACGAGCCGCTGCCGACGTAGGCCATGATCTCGCCGGTCCGGTAGTCGACCGCGCCGAGCGCGGCGTTGTAGATGCCGCGACCCTTCAGGTTGCGGATCCACGACGAGTACGAGACCTTGATGCTCCGCAGGTAGGCCGCGGTGTCCTTCCGGTTCGGCGCGATCGCCGCGGCCTTGACCCACTTCTCGGCCTTGCGCTGGAGGTTCCAGTCGAGGGTCGTGATGACCTTGTAGCCGCCGGTGTCGACCTTCTCGCACGTGTCGGCCTGGTCCGTCGCCGCACAGGATCGAGCCGAGCTGGTGGCGGACCTGCCACACGAAGTGGGGGGCGAGCCAGTCGGCGGAGACCGGCGGGCTGAGGACGACCTTCTCCTCCTTGGCCGCCGCGAAGTCGGCGTCGGTGAACTGGCCGGCGGTGAGGACGCTCCGGGTCTTCATCAGGTCGAGGATCTTGTCGCGCCGATCGACCACGGCCGAATTCGGCGGGAACGACGAGCTGGGTCTTTCCGGCGGGGCAGTCGGCGCCCTCGGCGACCGGGACCGAGCACTCCTCCTCGGCGTTCTTGATCAGGTCGAACGTCGTCGGCGACTGGGGGATCCCGGCCAGGATCGCGGCCTGGGCGAGCGTCAGCTTCGACAGGTCGTCGATCCCGAAGTAGCTCTTGGCGGCGGCGGCGATCCCGTAGCTCCGGTTGCCGTAGAAGTTCTGGTTGAGGTAGGCCGCCATGATCTTCTTCTTGCCGTCGATCCCCGGGTACTCCTGGGTGAGGCGGATCGACTGGATGATCTCGCGGACCTTCCGCTCGTAGCGTCCGCCTTCGAAGGCGCTCGGAGGGAGGAGCCGGGCACGGACGAGCTGCTGGGTGATCGTCGATGCGCCACGCTCATTGCCCTGGGCCGTGTCGATCGCCGCCGACACGATCCCGACCGGGTCGAAGCCGGCGTTCTCCCAGAACGTCTTGTCCTCGACGGCGGTCGTGGCGTCGATCAGCCACGGGCGGGATCTGGTCGTAGCTGGACGACGTCGCGCTTGACCTGGCCGAAGCGGGCGAGCTCGATCTTGCCGGTCCGGTCGTAGACGACCGTCTCCTCGGTCGAAGTCGATGTTGTCGAGCAGCTTCGCGGGATCCTCGAGACCCTGGCTGTAATAGCCGTAGGCGGCGACCGCGGCACTGGCACCGACGACGCCGAGCAGGACGAAGGTCGCGAACAGGAACAGGGGGAGCGCGATGGCGACCTTCGAGGCCGCGCCGCTCTTCCGCGGTCGGCCGCCGTTCCGGCGATGGCGCCGACGCCGCGCGAGGCTGGTTTGCATAACTCGCGGTCACGATACCATAGGGACGGTGATGGACAGGTTTCCCCCCAGCCCGGGCGCTCAGACGCGTCGCGCCCGCGCTCCTGTGACGGGCGCCGCGCGGGTCCGGCGGCCGGCAGCCCCGATCCGGACGGCCTGCTCGCCGAGCTCGACTGGCGCGGGCTGCTCCAGGATCAGACGCCCGGACTCGCCGCGCGCCTGGCGACCGGCCGGCCGATCGCCGCCTACAACGGGTTCGATCCGACCGGTCCGTCGCTCCACGTCGGGCATCTCGTCCCGGTCTTCGGGCTGCATGCACATCCAGCGTCACGGCGGCCGGCCGGTCGTCGTCGTCGGCGGCGGCACGGGCATGATCGGCGACCCGTCGGGCCGATCCGCCGAGCGCAACCTGCTCGATCGCGCGAGCAGGTCGATCGCGAACACCGCCGCGATCCGGGCCCAGCTCGAGCACTTCCTCGACTTCAGCGCCGGGTCGCGACGCAGGCGCGTCGTCGTCGACAACCTCGACTGGCTCGGCACGATCGGGCTGCTCGAGTTCCTGCGCGACGTCGGCAAGCACTTCACGGTCCCGTACATGCTCGCCAAGGATTCGGTCCAGGACGCGGCTGGACGGCGGCCTGTCGTTCACCGAGTTCAGCTACATGCTCCTCCAGGCGGCCGACTTCCTGCACCTCTACCGGACGAGCTCGGCGTCGAGCTCCAGACGGGCGGCGCCGACCAGTGGGGCAACATCACGGCCGGCCTCGAGCTGATCCGGCGCGGTCGAGCGGCTGAGGCGAGGACCGGAGCGCGGACGAGCCGGCCCACGCGCTGTCGCTACCCGCTGCTGCTCTCGCCGTCGACGGCGCAGAAGTTCGGCAAGACGGCCGAGGGCACCTCGGTCTGGCTCGACCCGGCCCGGACGTCGCCGTACGCGTTCTACCAGTTCTGGCTCGACGCCGACGACGCCGAGGTCGGCGGCTACCTCCGGCTGTTCACGCTGCTCGACCGCGACGAGATCGAGGCGCTCGAGGCCGAGCAGCGGCGACGGCCCGAGCGCGCGGCCGATCCAGCGCGCGCTCGCGCGCGACCTCACCGCCCGGGTCCACGGGGCGGCGAGGCGCGACCCACGTCGAGGAGGTCAGCGAGGCGCGTCTTCAGCCGCCGCCGGTCCCGAGCTCGGCGAGGCGATCCTCGGCGACGCCTACGAGCTGCTCGAACGCGATCGTGCGCTGCGCCGACGTCGCCGGTGGCGCCGGTCGCGCGATCGCGGTCGCCGCGGGCTGTTCGGCGTCGAACGGCGAGGCGCGACGCGCTGATCGCCAGGGCGGCGTGTCGATCAACGAGCGAGCTCGCGGTGCCGGCGCCGACGAGCCCGGCCGAACCGATCGCCGGCGCGGTGCCTGATCCGTCCGGAGCGGCAAGAAGACGTACCGGATCGTCGCGTCGACGCGACGGCGCCTGAGGCGACGTCTGGACCCGCCGCCGGTCAGGCCGCGTGGCGGGCGCGGAGCGCGGCGATGACCGCGTCGGGGCGAGGCCGCGCTCGGCGAGCAGCACGAGGCTGTGGTAGAGGAGATCGGCGGCCTCGCCGGCGAGGGCGGCCCGGGTCGCCGGCGCGATCGGCGCCGGCTCGCCTCGGCCGCGGCGTCGTCCTTGGCCGCGATCAGGACCTCGGTCGCCTCCTCGGTGACCTTCCGGCCCGACCGCGTCGACGCCACCCTCGAGGAGCGCGCCGTGTACGACCCGGCCGGCCGTGGCGGCCCGCGTCGGCGATCGTCGCCCAGAGCGTCTCGAGCCAGGCGAAGCCCTGCTCGGTCGGCGTCCGCGCTGGCGTCCGGCGCCGTGCCGCGGATCGCGTCGCCGGCGGTCGGGTCGAAGCAGCTCCGCGTTCCGCGGTGGCAGGTCGGGCCGGCCGGATCGACGGTCAGGAGCAGCGCGTCGCCGTCGCAGTCGAGCGCGATCGTCGCGGAGCGCGAGCACGTTCCCGCTCGTCTCGCCCTTCCGCCACAGGCGGTCGCGCGACCGCGAGTGGAAGTGGACCTCGCCCGGTCGCGAGCGTCGCCGCGAGCGCCTCCGCGTCGAGGTAGGCCGACCATCAGGACGCGGCCGTCGGTCGCGTCCTGGACGACGCCGGGGACGAGGCCGTCGGCCGGCCCGAAGACGACCGCCCGGGGTCGAACGCCGTCGCGCGCGCTCATGCCGCCGCCTCGCGAGCGATCCGGACCGGCAGGCCGGCGGCCGCCATCGCCGCCTTGACGTCGGCGATCGAGTGGATCCGGCGATGGAAGATCGACGCGGCGAGGACGGCGTCGGCGCCGCCGTCGACGACCGCGGCGACGAAGTCGGCCGGGCCGGCGGCGCCACCCGAGGCGATCACCGGGACCTCGACCCGGTCCGCGATCGCCCGCGAGGAGCGCGGTGTCGAACCCGGTCTGGGTCCCGTCGCGGTCGATCGAGGTCACGAGCAGCTCGCCCGCGCCGAGCTCGACCGCGCGCACGGCCCAGTCGACCGCGTCGAGGCCGGTCGCGTCGCGCCCGCCCCGGACGAGGACCTCCCAGCCCCGTCGCCGTCGGCGCCGGCGCCGCCGGGCGTCGATCGCCACGACGACCGCCTGGCGCCCGAATCGCGCGGCGCAGCGACGCGACGAGCGTCCGGGTCGGCGACCGCCGCCGTGTTGAGCGACCGACCTTGTCGGCGCCGGCCCGCAGGACGGCGCGCATGTCGTCGACCGAGCGGACGCCGCCGCCGACGGTCAGCGGGATGAACACGCTCCGGGCCGTCCGCTCGACGACGTCGAGGAGCGTCCCGCGCCGCTCCGGGGCGGCGGTGATGTCGAGGAAGACGAGCTCGTCGGCGCCTTCGGCGGCGTAGCGCGCGGCGAGCTCGGCCGGATCGCCCTCGTCGACGAGGTCGACGAACCGGGTGCCCTTGACGACCCGGCCGTCGGCCACGTCGAGGCACGGGATGACCCGACGGCGGAGCATCAGCGGTTCCGGCCGGCGAGCGATGCCGGCCGAGCGGACGGCTGGCGGTCCGGACGCGGCGAGAGCGCGACGAAGTTCGCGAGGAGCCGCAGCCCGTCGCGGCCGCTCCGCTCGGGATGGAACTGGACGCCGAGCGACGCTGTCGCGCGCGACGACGCTCGGCGAACGCGCCGCCGTGGTCGGTGTCGGCCACGATCGTCGCCGGATCGGCGGGGGCCACCGGCGTACGAGTGGACGAAGTAGAGGTCGGCGCCGTCCGGCGATCCCGTCGAAGAGCGGGTGGGTCGCGTCGACGCTCGACCTGGTTCCAGCCGATGTGGGGGAGGCGTCGGCGCGTCGCGCAGGGCGACCGTGCGGCCCGGCAGCACGCCGAGCGTCGTCGGCGCCGTCCTCGTCGCTGCCCTCGAACAGGAGCTGGAGGCCGAGGCAGATGCCGAGGAACGGCCGACCGCGGCCGATCCAGGCGCGGATCGCGCTCGGCGAGCCCGCGCGCGTCGAGGCGGGCCATCGCCGGCGCCGCGGCGCCGACGCCCGGGCACGACGAGCAGCGTCGGCGCCGTCGAGCGCCGCCGGGGTCGCGGACGACGGTCGCACAGCGGCGCCGACCGGCTCGAGCGCCTGGCCGATGCTGACGAGGTTGCCGGCGCCGTAGTCGCCGACCGCGACGCCGGACGACCGGTGGCTCATCCGAGCGAGCCCTTCGTCGAGGCGACGCCCGGTCCGGCGCGGGTCCGGCGCGCAGGCGGCGCCGGAGCGCCCGACCGAGCGCCTTGAACGCGGCCTCGGCCAGGTGATGGTCGTTGCGGCCGCTGCCCGGCACGTGGAGCGTGGCGCCGGCCGTCCGGGCGAACGCCTCGAGGGCGTGCTCGACGAGCTGGAGCGGAAGCTCGCCGACCCGCTCGCCGCGGAACGGCAGGTCGATGACGGCGTACGGCCGCCCGCCGACGTCGACGACGCGCCGTCGCCAGCGACTCGTCCATCGGGACCCGGGCGTCGCCGAAGCGGACGATCCCGGCCCGGTCGCCGAGCGCGGCGGCGAACCGCCGAGCCGAGGACGAGCGCGACGTCCTCGACGGTGTGGTGCTCGTCGACCTCGAGGTCGCCGGCTGCCCGGATCTCGAGATCGAACAGGCCGTGGTGGGCGAGCGAGCCGAGGAGATGGTCGTAGAAGCCGATCCCGGTCTCGATGCTCGTCGTTCCCGTCCCGTCGAGATCGAGGGTCAGCTCGACCGTCGGTCTCGCGGGTCGTCCGCGTCGAGGCTGACCCGCCGCCCGGATCCGGCCGCGTGACCGTCGTCCGGCCGAGCGCGTCCGGCGTCGTCACGTCGGGCGCGTCCTGCGAGCTCGGCTTCGATCTCGCGGGCCGCGGCGATCAGCCGGTCGTCCTCGTCGGTCGAGCGGACGGTGAGCCGGAGGTGGTCGGCGAGCGGGTGGCTGGCCGGGAACGTCCGCGGGACGAGGCCCCGCCGGAGCAGATCCGTCGGCGACCGCGGCCGCATCGTTCCGGGCTCGGCGAACCCGACGAGCAGGAAGTTCGTGACGCTCGGTCCGGGCCGCCAGCCGGCCGCTCGAGCCCGGCGGCGAGGCGGTCGCGCTCGGCATCGACGCGCGCGATGGACGCGCGCGAGGATCGCCGGGTCGTCGAGGGCCGCGGTCGCGACGGTGACCGACACGTCGACACCGAGCCCGGCGGCCGGTACGGCTCGATCGCCGGCGACCGTGTCCCGGGTCGGCGATCGCGAACCCGACCCGCAGGCCGGCCAGGGCGTAGGCCTTGCTCAGCGTCCGGACGACGACCAGGCGTGGATACGCCGCCCGGAGCGGGAGCAGGCTGGCGCCGGTGAACTCCGCATAGGCCTCGTCGAGGACGACGACCGGGGCGATCCGCCCGTCCGCGCTCGGCGTCGGCCGCCAGGCCGTCGAGGAGGGCGCGATCGCGCCCGTCGGGCTCGGCCAGCGCCGTCGGGTTGTTCGGGCTGCACAGCCAGACGAGGTCGGCGCCGCGGCCGATCGTGCGGGTGCGGCTCACGTCGATCGCGTAGCCGGCGCTGGGGCCGAGTCGCGGGACCGGCCGGACGCGGGCCGCCCGCTGCTCGGTCAGGACCCGGTACATCGCATACGACGGGGTCGGGATCACCGCCGTCCCGTCGGCCGGCAGGAACGCCTTGCCGACGATGTCGAGGATCTCGTCGGCACCGGCCCCGACGAGGATGTCCTCGCTGGCGACCCCGTAGCGCGCCGCGGCCGCCGCGGTCAGCCGTCGGTAGTCGGACGGCGGGTACTCGGACAGGCCGGTCTCGAACCGCCCGGCCGCGAGGACCCTCGCCGCGAGCTCTGGCGGCGCCGGGCTAGGTGTTCAGGTCGAACCGGACGATCGACTCCACGGGGAGCCCGTAGCGCGCGGCGACCTGCTCGCTGGTCGCCTCCCAGGCATAGCTGGCGGGGCGGTTGGATCGCTCATCGTCACCGGGGTCGGGCTCATGCCACGATCTTCTCGATCGGCAGGACGAGGATGCCCGACGCGCCGGCCGTCTTCAGGCGGGGCAGCAGGCTCCAGACCGCGTCGGCGTCGACGACGGCGTGGATCGCGATCATGCCCTGCGTGGGCAGCGGGATGACCGACGGCGACTCGAGGCCCGGCAGGAGGGCCTCGAGCTCGGCGAGCTTGGCGGCCGGCGCGTTCATCATCAGGTACTTGCGGCCGCGGGCGGCGATGCACGGCCGACGAGCATCGTCTCGATCGCGGCGAGCTCGGCGGCGCGCTCGCGGCGGGCCGTCGGGTTGGCGACGAGGATCGCCTCCGAGGCGAGGACGTCGCCGATCGGGCGGAGGCCGTTCATCTGCGAGCGTCGAGCCCGTCGACACGAGATCGACGATCGCCTCCGCGAGCCCGAGCCGCGGGGCGACCTCGACGGCGCCCGAGATCGGGATGACGTCGACCGCGATGCCGGCGCTCCGCGAAGAACCGGCGGGTGGTGTTCGGGTGGGCCGTCGCGACCCGCATGCCGGCGAGGCCCTCGACCGCCTGGATCGGCGAATCGGCCGGGACGGCCGCCGCCAGGCGGCAGCGGCCGTAGCCGAGCTCGCGGACGACGCGGCAGGTCGGCGCCCGGTCTCGGCCAGCAGGTCGACGCCCGGTGATGCCGAGGTCGGCGACGCCGTCGCCGACGAACTCGATCACGTCGTTCGTCCGGACGAACAGGATGTCGAGGTCGAAGTTCTGGACGCGCGCGACGAGGCTCCGGTCGTGCTCCTCGAAGACCAGCCCGGCATCGTGGAGCAGCGCCAGCGTCGGCTCGACGAGCCGGCCCTTGTTCGGGACGGCCAGGCGGAGGCGGTCGCTCATCGCTCGGACCCTGCCGGGTACGGCCGGGTCGCGCGGCTCCGGCTCGGCGAGCTCGTCGAGCATCCGCCGGTAGCCGCCCTCGCCGTGGTGGAGCCACGACGCGATCCGGGTGATCGTCGCCGTGCTCGCGCCGGTCTCGCGCGAGATCTCGGCGTAGTGCATGCCCGGCGTCGAGCAGCCGGACGACCGCCCAGCGCTGGGCCATGTCGCGCAGCTCGCCGAGCGTGCACAGGTCGCGCAGGAAGCCGGCCGCCTCGTCGGCGTCCTCGAGCGCAGGATCGCATCGAGGAGCGCCTCGCGTGTCGTCGGTCAGCCAGGTTGGCTCGGTCGTGCCATCGGTCCAGCGTGCCTCGTCGCGGTCGCGTCCGGTAGCGTGCTAGTGTAGTAGCGTGCTAAAACGCTACAATGCTGGCATGGCAGACGTCAAGCCCATCCGCGGTCCAGCCGGCGACGGGCCGACCGGCGCGTTCGAGCTCCTGCCGGCGATCGACCTGCGCGGCGGACGGGTCGTCCGGCTGCGCCAGGGAGACTTCGCGCGCGAGACGGGCTACGGCGACGATCCGGTCGCGGTCGCCGAAGCGATTCGCGACGGCCGGCGCGACGCTGGCTCCACGTCGTCGACCTCGACGGGGCACGAGCCGGAGAGCCGGTTCAGACGGCGGCCATCGAGGCGATCGTCGCGAGCCGTCGAGCCGGACGGGTGCGGGTCGAGGTCGGCGGCGGGCTGCGGACAGCCGGCGAGCGTCGAGGCGATCGCTCGGCGCTGGCGCGGCTCGCGTCGTGCATCGGGACGGCGGCGCTGCGCGACCCGGCGTTCGCCGGCCGGCTCGTCGACGCGCCACGGTGCGGATCGGATCGCGGTCGCGCTCGACGTCCGCGACGGACTGGCGGTCGGGGAGGGCTGGCGATCCGGCGCCGCGGGCGTGCCGGTCCGCGATGCGGTCGAAGCGCCTCGCGACGCGGGCGTCGAGACGCTGATCGTCACGGCGATCGACCGCGACGGCCTGCTCGAGGGCCCGGACCTGGAGCTGCTCGGCCGAGCTGGTCGGCGTCGGCACGAGGCGCGGATCATCGCGTCGGGCGGGATCGCTCGATCGCGGACGTGCTCGCGGCGCGCCGCGCTCGGCTGCGTCGGGGCGATCGTCGGGCGAGCGCTCTACGAAGGTCGGTTCGACCTCCGCGCGGCGCTCGCCGCGGTCGACGACGCCGTGGCGAGCTCGAGCCGCCCGACGGCTCGCCGAGCGGTCAGTGGCCCGCCGCCTCGGTCTCCTTGCGATGGGCCTCGATGACCTTCTCGGCCACGTGCGACGGCACCTCCTCGTAGTGGTCGAGCGTCGGCGTTGAACGTGCCCCGGCCGTGGGTCAGCGAGCGCAGCTCGGTGGCGTAGCGTGAACAGCTCGGCCTGCGGCACGTGGGCCGACACGACCTGGCTGCCCGTCGCCGGCGGTGTCCATCCCGAGGACCCGGCCGCGCCGGGTGTTGAGGTCGCGGTTGACGTCGCCCATGTACTGCTCGGGGACCGTGACCTCGACCGCCATGATCGGCTCGAGCAGCGCCGGCTTGCACTCGATGGACGCCCTTCTTGAGCGCCATCGAGGCGGCGATCTTGAACGACAGCTCGTTCGAGTCGACCGTGTGGAACGAGCCGTCGTAGAGCGTCGCCTTGAAGTCGGTCAGCGGATAGCCGGCAAGGACGCCCTCGGCGGCCGCCTCGCGGATGCCCTTCTCGACGCCCGGGAAGAAGCCCTTCGGCACCGACCCGCCGACGACCCGCTCGGCGAACTCGACGCCGCCGCCGGGGTTCGGCTCGAGCTCGATCCAGACGTGGCCGAACATGCCGTGGCCGCCGGTCTGCTTCTTGTACTTGCCCTCGACCTGGGTCTTGCCGCGGATCGTCTCCCGGTACGGGACCTGCGGCGTCCGGGTCACGATCGCGGCCCCGAACTTGCGCTTGAGCCGCTCGGCGATGACCGCGATGTGGGCCTCGCCGATCGCGACGCAGGAGCTGCTCGCCGGTCGGCGACCGCTCGACCCGCGCGCGACGGCTCCTCCTCGAGCATCCGCTGGAGGGCGGCGCCCATCTTGTCGAGGTCGGCCTTCGTCTGCGGCTCGATCGCCACCGACGAGGGTCGGCTCCGGGAAGTCGATCGCGCGGCAGGACGAGCGGCTTCTCCTTCGAGAGAGCGTGTCGCCGGTCTCGGTCACGGTCAGCTTGGCGACGGCCCCGATCTCGCCGGCCTTGAGCTCGCCGACCGGCTCCTGGTCCTTGCCGTGGAGGAGCAGGAGCTGGCCGATCCGCTCGTCCTCGCCGCGGTTCGCGTTCCAGGCGTGGCCCTGCGCCGCGGAGCGTCCCGGAGAGGACCCGCAGGTAGGTCAGCCGGCCGACGAACGGGTCGGCCGCGGTCTTGAAGACGCGGACGAGGAGCGGCCCGGCCGGATCGGGCGCGACCCGACCTCGTCGCCGGACTTCGGGTCGCGAGCGCCGTACGGCGGCTCCTCGGCCGGCGACGGCAGGTAGCGGATGAACGCGTCGAGCAGGCCGCGCAGGCCGATCCCTTGGTCGCGCTGCCGACGAGCACGGGCGCGAGGATCGACTCGTGGACGCCCTTGCGCAGGCACGCCTCGAGCTCCGGGTCGCTGATCTCCTCGCCTTCGAGGTACTTGGTCAGGACGTCGTCGTCGGCCTCGGCGGCGGCCTCGAGGAGCTGGTCGCGGCGGCGCGAGACCTCGCCTGCGAGCTCGTCCGGGATCGGGATCTCGACCTCCGGCCTTGCCGTCCCAGCTGCCAGGCCTTGCGATGGACGAGGTCGACGTAGCCGCTGAACGACTCGGCGGCGCCGATCGCCAGGTGGAGCGGGGCGATCTTCGTTCCGAACGCCGTCCGCAGCGCGTCGAGCGCGGCGGTCGGGTCGGCGTTCTCGCGGTCGCACTTGTTGATGAAGAAGCACGGCGGCCCGGCCGGTCGACCGGGCCGGGGCGACGGCCGTCTCGAGCCCGGCCTCGACGCCACCCGAGGCGTCCACCACGAACAGCGCCCCGTCGCCGGCGGCGAACCCCGAGATGACCTCGGCCACGAAGTCCGGGTAGCCGGGCGTGTCGACCAGCGTGACGCGGGTCCCGTCGTCGTCGAACGTGGCGACCGCGAGCGCTGAGCGACTCCCGGCGCTTCTGCTCCTCGGGCTCGAAGTCGAGGCTGGCCGTCCCATCGTCGACCTTGCCCAGACGGGCGATGGCGCCGGTCCTGAACAGGAGATGCTCGGCCAGCGTCGTCTTGCCCGCTCCGGCGTGGCCGGCCAGGACGACGCTCCGGAGGTGCGCCAGGTCGACGCTCTTCGTCGGCATGCGCGCGGTCCTCTGTGGTTCGATGACGGACGCTCGACCGGGGGCGGCGGAGGGCATCGCGCCGAGCCCGATCATGAGGGCCGAGGGCGGTCCGGCCATGATAGTCCGCTATACTCCGGCCGCGATGTCCGGTCACTCCAAGTGGTCCACGATCAAGCGCCAGAAAGGCGCCAACGACGCCAAGCGCGGCGCGCTATTCACGAAGGTCGCCCGCGAGATCGCGGTCGCCGCGCGGCAGGGTGGCGGGGACCCGGACGCGCAACTACCGGCTGCGGCTGGCGATCGAGAAGGCGCGCTCGGTGAACATGCCCGCCGACAACATCAAGCGGACGATCGACAAGGCGACCGGCGGCGGCGAAGGCGAGCAGTACGAGGAGATCGTCTACGAGGGCTACGGCCCGGGCGGGGTGGCGATCCTCGTCGAGGCGGCGACCGACAACCGGAACCGGACCGCCGCCGAGGTTCGCTCGGTCTTCACGAAGGCCGGCGGCCAGCTCGCCGGCTCGGGCGCCGTCGCCTGGCAGTTCGAGCCGCGCGGCCTGATCACGGTCGACCGCGACGGCGACCGACGCCGACGAGGTGGCGCTGGCGGCGATCGATGCCGGCGCCGACGGACGTCGACACCGAGGTCGGACCCGATCGAGATCTACACCGAGCCGGCCGATCTCGAGGCGGTCCGCACGGCGCTCGAGGAGGCCGGGCGTCGCGGTCGACGTCGCCGAGTCGGCGATGATCGCCAAGCAGACCGTCGAGCTCGACGCGGCCAGGGCCCGCCAGGCCCTCCGGCTGGTCGAGCTGCTCGAGGATCTCGACGACGTCCAGCGGGTGACGGCGAACTTCGACATCCCGGAGGAAGTCTTCGCCGAAGTCGCCGGATGATCGTCCTCGGGATCGATCCGGGGACCGCGGCACTCGGGTACGGGGTCGTCGAGCGGGACGGCGGCGCGGCTCCGCGCGCTCGACGTCGGCTGCGTCACGACGCTCGCCGGACCAGCCGCTCGGCGAGCGGCTCATGGCGATCCACGAGGCCGTCGCGCGAGCTGATCGAGACCGCACCGCCCGACGCTGCTCGGCGTCGAGCGGCTGTTCTTCAGCAAGAACGCCCAGACCGCGTTCGCGGTCGGCCAGGCCCGCGGCGTCGTGCTGCTCGCCGCCGCCCAGCACGGCGTCGCCGTCCGCGAGGCGACCCCGAACGAGGTCAAGGTGCGCGGTCGCCGGCTACGGCGCCGCCGACAAGGGGCAGGTCGGCCGGATGGTCGCCACGATCCTCGGGCTCGCGGCGGTCCCGACGCCCGACGACGCCGCGGACGCGCTCGCGGTCGCCATCTGCGTGGCCAACCGGGAGCGTGGCGGACGAACGCCGCGCCGGGCGCGGCGGGTCCTCGACCGCTCGGCGATCGCGCCGATCGCCCGTGGCGAGACGCCCTACGAGCGGGCCGTGCGCGAGGCGCTCGCGCCGGCGAACGACGCGACGGCCGCGGCCGGCGCCGAGAAGACCGGCCGGTGATCGCGTCGGTCGAGGGCACCGTCGGGGCGATCGCGACCGATTCGCTCGTCCTCGAGGTCGGCGGGATCGGCTACCGGGTCTTCGCGTCACCGGCGGTGCTGGCCGTCGGCCCAGCCCGGCGCCCGGCTCAAGCTCCACACCTACCACCTCGTCCGCGAGGACCAGCAGGCGCTCTACGGCTTCCGGACGGCCGAGGAGCTCGGGTTCTTCGACGCTGCTCCTGACGGTGACCGGCGTCGGGCCGAAGGTCGCCCTCGCGATCGTCGGCAGCCGGCCCGTCGCCGGACCTCCAGCTGGCGATCATCGAGCAGGACCAGGCGATGCTCGTGAGCATCCCCGGGATCGGCAAGAAGCTCGCCGAGCGGATCATCTTCGAGCTCAAGGAGAAGGTCGCCGCCGCGGGCGTCGCGGCCCGGTCCGCGCGGCCGGTGCCGGTGGGGCGCGGGGAGGGCGAGGTCGTCGCGGCGCTCCAGGCGCTCGGCTACTCGCTGGCCGAGGCGCGCGAGGCGTCGCGGGCGGCGCTGGCCGACCCGGCGCCGTCGGCGCGACGCTCGAGGAGCGGGTCAAGGCCGCGCTGCGGACCCTGCTCCGGGACTGACGGCCGGCGCCGCACTCGTCGTCGTCGCGCTCGCGGTCATGCGCCTGCGCTCGGCTCGTGCGGCTCCCGCGGCGGAGTCGACCCTCGCTGCGTGGCCGGCTCGCTCGTCGACGGGTGCCGTCTCCGTGACTCGAGCCTCGGGTCGACGATCTCGCCGCCGTGGCCAGCGTGCGCTCCGACCGCGCTCGACCGCCGGCACGAGATCGACGCCCGAGCCGTCGGGAGTCCTGGCTCGCGACTGGTCACCGATCCCGGCAGCCTCGTGTCCTGACTACGACCCATCGGCGGATCCGACGGCCGACATCGACGCCGCGCCTGGCCAAGCCCGGACGGACGGGCGCCGGTGCTGTCGTCCGGGGCGGCACTGGCGCCCGACTCGCTGGATCCTGTTCGGCTACCTCGATCCGCCGAGGGCAGGGCGCGGATCGCGGCTGAGCCCACCTTGTCCGGATCGACGTCGGTGGGTTCGATCGCAATCTCGCCGTGGTCAAGCTCTACGGACAGCCGCGATCTGGAACGTCGCATCCCGCCGTCGTCGCACATCCGGCCGGACGGGACGATCGCCGGCACGGCCGCCAACGGCGCGCTCGCGAACGCCGCCGGATGACGCCAGACCGAGGTGCTCGAGTACCTGGGCCGGCGGGTACCTGAGCCGTCGCCTCGTCGCGATCGCGCTCATCGTCCTTGGCTGTCGCGGCGCGGTCGCCCTGTGTCCGGCCGTCCGGCGGCGGCAGCCGTCGTCAAGGCGCTCGACTACTCGCCGCCCCACCGCCGCATGTCTCGGTCGGCCGTCGCGACCTGACTGCGGCATCCGGCGTCCTCGCCGTCGCGTGTCGCTCCGGACGCGTCGCCCAGGGCCACCGTCTATGGCGGTCGACGATGCCGCGCACGGGCATCGGACGGCCGGCCGGACGTCCGACGCTCGTCGAGGCTCGCCGGCGGCGGCATGCGGCGGCGTCAGGCCCCATCGGCCGCGTCGGTCGCCGCCCGGCGACCAGCCCCTCGCCCGGCTGTCAGCGCCGCTTCCCGCTGACCCTGACGGCCCCGGACGCTCAGCCTGCCGATCCGCCGGGCGAGCTCGGCGACCTCGTCAGGCGCGTCGACGGCATCGGTCGCCCCGACGTTCATGGTTTGCACCTCGGCCGGCGTGCGCTGATCCGCCGGTCGGCGGGCGTCGTGGTCGAAGTCCCATTCCGCGCTAGCCCGACTCGGGATGCGTCCGGCACGGACGCCGGGCCGTAGTCCTGCGCTTGGCGATCACCCAGTCGCCCTCGCCGCCGGCGGCTGACGGTCGACCCGGAGCTGTCGCGCGGTCGCCCGTGCCGCCCGGATGTAGAACAGGCGTGCGAAATGGCTCACTGTCATGGTAGAGTTCCGGTGATGACCGACGACGCCGAACGCATCCTCGCGGCGGACCTGCTGGACGACGCCGACCGGGCCGTGGAGGGCACCCTCCGGCCGCGCAGCCTCGACGAATACGTCGGCCAGCGCGAGGTCAAGGCCAACCTCTCCGTGCTGCTCGAGGCGGCCCGGGGCAGGGGAGAGGCAGCCGACCACGTCCTCCTGTACGGGCCCGCCCGGACTCGGCAAGACGACCCTGGCCACGATCATCGCCCGCGAGCTCGGGGTCAACGTCCGCTACACGAGCGGGCCGGCGATCGAGCGGGCCGGCGACCTGGCCGCGATCCTCACCGCGCTCGACGAGCACGACGTCCTGTTCATCGACGAGATCCACCGCCTGAACCGGGCGGTCGAGGAGATCCTCTACCCGGCCATGGAGGACTACGCCCTCGACGTGCTCATCGGCAAGGGTCCGTCGGCGCGGTCACTCCGGCTGACCCTCAAGCCGTTCACGATCGTCGGTGCGACGACCCGGGCCGGCCGGATCTCGAGCCCGCTGCGCGACCGGTTCGGGGCAACCTACCGGCTCGATTTCTACGAGGAGGCGGACCTCACGGCGATCGTCGAGCGCTCGGCCGGGATCCTCGGCGTCGAGGTGAGCCGCGGGGCGGCCCACGCGATCGCCCGGCGCGGACGCGGGACGCCACGGGTCGTCAACCGGCTGCTCAAGCGGACCCGCGACCACGCCCAGGTCCACGGCGACGGGCGGATCGACGAGGCGACTGCCGACGAGGCCCTCCGGGCGATGGAGATCGACGACGAGGGGCTCGACGGCACCGACCGCAAGCTGATGGCGGCGATCGCCCAGAAGTTCGGCAGCGGCCCGGTCGGGGTGGCTGCCCTGGCCGCCGTGCTGTCGGAGGAGATCGAGACGATCGAGGACGTCTACGAGCCGTACCTCCTTCGGCTCGGCTTCCTCGATCGCACGCCGCAGGGCCGGATCCTGACCGAGGGCGGCCGCGCCCATCTCAAGCGGCTCGGCTACGAGGTCCCGCCGCGGCGCAAGCCGGAGGCGGAGATGCCCCCGTTCTGGGAGGGAGCCGAGCTCGAGGGTCAGATCGAGGGCGTGGAGGAGCCGTCGTGACCGACGCGGCCCCGCCCGGACCGGCCCGTTTCGACGTGCTGGCCCCGCCGCCGGCCGATGGCTCCACCCGGGCCCGGCTCGGGCGACTGACCATCGGTCACGGCGTCGTCGAGACGCCCCAGTTCATGCCGGTCGGTACGAACGCCACGGTCAAGGCGCTCGACCCGGACGACCTCGTCGAGGTCGGCGCATCGATCATCCTCGCCAACACGTACCACCTCTACCTGCGGCCTGGCCACGAACGGATCGAGCGCCTCGGCGGCCTCCATCGGTTCATGGGCTGGGAACGGCCGATCCTGACCGACAGCGGCGGCTTCCAGGTCGTGTCGCTCGGCGACCTCCGCGTGGTCGACGAAGACGGGGTCACGTTCCGGAGCCATCTCGACGGGTCGATCCACCGGTTCACCCCGGAGCACGCGATCGGCGTCCAGGAGGCCCTCGGCTCGGATGTCGCGGTCGCGTTCGACCAGCCGGTTCCGCCGGGTTCGTCGTCCCGAGCCATCGTCGCGGACGCGACTGCCCGGACCCATCGCTGGGCCGAGCGCTCGCTGGCAGCTCACACCCGGACCGACCAGGCCCTGTTCGGGATCGTCCAGGGCGGTCTCGAGCCGGATCTCCGCGCGGACAGCGCCCGCTACGTCGCTTCGCTCCCGTTCGACGGGATCTGCGTCGGCGGGCTGGCCGGCGACGAGACACCGGAGGAGCGCAACGCGGCGCTCGACGTGACGGCGGACGCGCTCGGGGATGACCCGCGGGTCCGCTACCTGATGGGGCTCGGGTCGCCAGCGGACATGCTCGAGGCGGTCCACCGCGGGATCGACCTGTTCGACTCGGTCCTCCCGGCCAGGGTCGCCCGGACCGGCCAGGTGTGGGTCCCGGACGGACGGCTCAACCTGCGCAACCAGCGCTTCCTCGACGATCCCGGACCGATCCAGGACGGCTGCCCATGCCTCGCCTGCCGGCGATTCTCGCGGGCCTACATCGCCCATCTGTTCCGGGCGAAGGAGCTCCTCGCCTACCGTCTGGCGACTTGTCACAACCTGACCTTCACCCTAGACTTCATGAGCAGGATCCGCGCCTCGCTCAAGGCCGGCGACTTCCCCGGAACGCTCCCGGAGTTGCGCTCGCGCGCGGCCCGGATAAGCGCCGGTGAAGTGGCGGTGCAGTCGGCGTGAAGGTCCGTTTCGTACCGTTCGCCACGTCGCGGAGGTTCGTCGATGGGTTCCCGGGATCGTCCCCACCGCGAAGCGAAGAAGAAGCCCAAGGACAAGGGCGTGCCCAAGCTCCAGCCGCTCATGGATCCGCCGCAGAACGTCGAGCTGATCCGGAAGCCGCGCAAGCCGAAGCCCGAGCCCGAGGAATCGGACGAGACCTGATCGACCGAGCGGACGCCATCGTGCCGTTCCGTCGACGCATGACGACAGGAGCGTGAGGCGATGACGATCACCGGCGACCGCGAGCTCGAGCGCAACGGCGAGAAGGCCGCCGTCGAGCGAACCAGGGCCGTCGACGCGGCAATCCTGGCGATTGAGAAGCAGTTCGGGCGTGGTTCGATCATGAAGCTCGGCTCGGCCGAGCGACAGTCCGTCGAATTCGATCCCGACCGGCTCGATCGCCCTCGACCTGGCGCTCGGCGTCGGAGGCATCCCGCGCGGCCGGATCACCGAGATCTTCGGCCCGGAGTCGTCGGGCAAGACGACGGTCTGCCAGCACGTGATCGCGGAGGCCCAGGCGCGCGGCGGGGTGGCCGCCTTCATCGACGTCGAGCACGCCCTCGATCCGGGCTATGCGCGCGCCTGCGGCGTCAACGTCGACGAGCTTCTCGTCAGCCAGCCGGACACCGGCGAGCAGGCACTCGAGATCACCGAGACGCTGATCCGGTCGGGCGGGATCGACTGTGTCGTCCTCGACTCGGTGGCGGCCCTCGTGCCGCGCGCCGAGATCGAAGGCGAGATGGGCGATTCGTTCGTCGGGATCCAGGCTCGGCTCATGAGCCAGGCGCTGCGCAAGCTCACCGGCGCCGTCAGTCGCTCGAACACCTCGCTCGTGTTCACCAACCAGCTCCGCGAGAAGATCGGGGTGATGTTCGGCAACCCGGAGACGACGCCGGGTGGCCGCGCCCTCAAGTTCTACGCGAGCGTCCGACTCGATATCCGCCGGATCGAGACGATCAAGACCGGGACCGAGTCGGTCGGCAACCGGGTCCGGGTGAAGGTCGTCAAGAACAAGGTCGCGCCGCCGTTCCGGGTCGCCGAGTTCGACGTGATGTACGGCGAGGGGATCAGCAAGGAAGGCGGCCTGCTCGACGTCGGTGTGGCGATGGACGTCGTCAACAAGACCGGCGCGTGGTTCACCTTCGACGAGACCCGGCTCGGCCAGGGTCGCGAAGCCTCGAAGGAGTTCCTCAAGGCCAATCCGGAGATCGGCGCGGAGATCGATCGCCGGATCCGCGGCCGGATCGACGAGGTCCAGGTCCCGGTCGAGGGGATCGAAGAGGCCGAGTGACCGACGGTCCGCCGACTGGCGGCCGGGGCCGTCGTCCGCGCGAGTCGTACGCCGAGCGACGTGCCCGCCGCGCCGAGGTCGACGATCCGGAGATCGTCCTGGCCGCCGCGCTCCGCTTCCTCGAGGCGCGGGCGCGTTCGGTCGTCGAGACCCGCCGGCGGCTGGCCGACGCCGGCTACCGGCCCGAGCTGATCGACGGCACGGTGGAACGACTCCTGGCGATCGGCCTGCTCGACGACCCGGCGTTCGCCCGCGCACTGGATCGAGTCGCGCGATCGAGCCAGCCCGCGCGGCGAGATTGCCCTCAGGCGCGAGCTGCGATTGCGCGGCGTCGACGGCGCGGTGATCGACGAAGCGCTCGACGAGCGCCGGCTCGGGAGCGCAGATAACCGGCTCGACCTGCCGGACGGCGAGACCGACGGCGACGGTGGACGGAGCGATCCCGACGAGCTCGCGGCGCATCGGCTGCTCGAACGCCGTCGACGGGACCTGGACCGGGTGGCGGACCCGCGCAAGCGGCGTGCCCGGGCGTACGCGCTGCTCGCCCGCAATGGGTTCGGCCCCGAGATCGCCTCGCGCCTGTCGGCTTCGGTCGTCGACAGGGACGCCGGATCCGAGGTCGGTTGACCCATCGTCCCGGCGGGCCGTAGGCTAGACGCCGAAACGCAGCTGCGCCGCGGCCCTTGCGGCGCCGAACCGGAAGCCGGCCAAGAGCGCGACGCCCAATCTCGTCAGCGCCCCGCCGGGTCCCGCCGAACGAACACACCTTCGACCGGCGACGGTCGGACGGGAGGAAGACACGATGGAACCGCTCGTCGTGGCGGCGGTGGGCCTGCTGGCCCTCGCCGGCGGTGCCGTACTCGGATTCGTGGCCCGCGGCGTCTTTGCCAGCCGCTCGATGAAGGAGGCCGAGGAGAAGGCCGCCCTGATCATCGAGAAGGCCCGGAGCCAGCAGAAGGACCTGATCCTCGAGGCGAAGGAAGAGAAGATCAAGCTCCAGCGCGAGGCCGAGGACGAGGCACGCGCCAAGCGGACCGAGCTGGCCAACCTCGAGCGGCGGCTCCTCCAGCGCGACGAGCAGCTCGACCAGCGGACCGACATGCTCGAGGGTCGCGACCGGAAGCTGCTCGATCGCGAGCGCGAGCTCGACCGTGACCGCGAGGAGGTCGCCCGCGCCCACCAGGAGCAGGTCGAGGCGCTCGAGCGGGTGAGCGGGCTGTCCGGCGATGAGGCCAAGACGATCCTGCTCGAAGCTGTCCGCGAGGAGGCCGAGCACGACGCGGTGAAGCTCGCCCGGGCGATCGAGCGGCGCGCCCGCGAGGGAGCCGATGAGCGCGCCCGGGACGTGATCGTGACCGCGATCCAGCGTGTCGCCGCCGATCACACGGCCGAGCACACGGTCACCGTCATCCACCTGCCGTCGGACGAGATGAAGGGCCGGATCATCGGCCGCGAAGGTCGCAACATCCGGGCCCTCGAGCAGGCGACCGGGGTCGACCTGATCATCGACGACACCCCCGAGACCGTCGTCCTGAGCGGCTTCGATCCGGTCCGCCGCGAGATCGCGCGGCTGTCGATCACGAAGCTGATCAGCGACGGCCGGATCCATCCCGGACGGATCGAGGAGGTCGTCGCCAAGGCTCGGGCCGAGGTCGACCTGGTGATCCGCCAGGCCGGCGAGCAGGCCGCCTACGACGCCGGCGTCCCGGGCCTGCCGCCCGGAGATCGTCAAGCTCCTCGGCCGCCTGAAGTACCGGACGAGCTACGGCCAGAACGTGCTCAACCACGTGGTCGAGACGAGCCGGCTGGCGGCGGTCATCGCGGCCGAAGTCGGGGCCGACGTCCAGATCGCCAAGATGGGCGGGCTGCTCCACGACATCGGCAAGGCGGTCGACCACGAGGTGGAGGGACCGCACGCCGCGATCGGCGCCGCAGATCGCCCAGCGCCACAACCTGCCGATGAAGGTGATCAACGGGATCGCCGCCCATCACCAGGAGGTCGAGTACGCCTGCGTCGAGGCGCCGATCGTCCAGATCGCCGACGCGATCAGCGCCTCACGGCCGGGTGCGCGCGGCGAGTCGATGGACACCTACGTCAAGCGGCTCGAGGATCTCCAGGCGATCGCCGAGAGCTTCGCCGGGGTCGAGCGGTCGTTCGCCGTCCAGGCCGGTCGCGAGGTCCGGATCCTCGTCCGGCCCGAGGAGATCGACGACCTGACTGCTTCCCGGCTCGCCCGCGACATCGTCAAGAAGATCGAGGAGCAGCTGACCTACCCGGGCCAGATCAAGGTCACGGTCATCCGCGAGACGCGCGCCGTCGAGTACGCCAAGTAGCCGGACCAGGCGACCGCGGCCCGGGACCCGCCGGCCACAGCCTGAGCGTCAATGCGTCCTATCGTCGGGGATGCGTCACCTGAGGCAAGAGCGATGAACGCCGCAGTCCGGCTGGCCAAGGAAGTCGGCACTCTCATCCTGATGACGACGTTGATCGCGTCCTGCGGAGCGCCGGTCGTCGGCCCGCCTTCGCCGTCGACCATCGCCGGCGCGAGCGCGGCCGCGCCGGCAGTCGCCAGCCGAGTCCTCAGGGCCGTGGAGGCAAGCCCAGCCGCGTCGCCTGCGGCGAGTGTTGCTCCGTCGCGCCATCCGATCGCCCAGTCCGTCGCCTAGCGACGATCCCGGCCCAGCCCGTCGCCGAACGGCGCGGCCGCGGCCACGGCTCGCCAGATCGAGCAGGACCTCAAGTATCGGCTGCGTCCCGACGCGAAGGTGGCCTGCACGCCCAAGCGGACCGGTCTGCCCGCCCGGGCGGTCGCCGGGATCGAATGCCAGGCGGGCACCAGCGCTGGTGACCGTGGTCGGGAACTACGGCTTCCGCTCGCAGGAGGCTGCGCTGAAGACCTACATCGAGCAGTCTCGCGCCAAAACGGGGTCAGGCTGCGAAGCGGGGATTGTGCCGCCGGCAAGCCCGGCGACTCGGCCTGACCCGGGCGACGGTGAGGCGGGCGACGTCCCGTTCCGGATCGGGTGCTATCGCGACGACCAGGGACGCGCCAACATACGGTTGACCTGCTGGGGTGGTGATCGCGGCGGCATCTACATCGGCATCGTCGGCACGAACTCCGATCTCGCGGCACTTGAACGATGGGCTTGGCGGTTCGCGAAGGGCAACGACGGGTACGCACCCAGCTCGCCGGGCATCTGTAACGACAACAATGCCGCCAACGACCCCGGCCCGTATCCGGCGTTCCCCGGAACCATGTAGCGGTGCTGAACGCCCGTGGGCCGGCTCAGGGCCGGGCTCGAGTTGGCCCCGTCCCGAGGTCAGGGACGCGCCGACCAGCGGCGGAGGAGCACCCACAGCACGAAGACGTCGAGGACCCCGCTGAATATCGTGTTCAGCGAGATGCCAGAGGACTTGATGCGACCGCTCGCAACGAGCAGCGCCAGGTCGATGGCAAACACGCTCACGCCGAGGGGCTCGGCCCCCGCCTGCCCGCGGAGACGCCGACGGCAGCAACCAGCCCGGTGACCCCGAGCACTTGCCATGCCAGCGGAACGAGGCACGGAGCTGAATGGCGGAATGGGCAGGAGCCCGGCGTGCAGGATGCCGCTCCGCCGCCGAAGGCGAGGACCCCGCTACGAGTGTCTGAAGTCGCGAGCGGCGCGAGCGATGGTGGTGCGGTCGGCATGACGCGACTCGGACTGCGCCAAGGGCCCGGGCCGGGCCGGCCGGCTCCGGCGCTGAGGGCGCCGCCCGCCGCGATGAAGCAGCAGAACAGGAAATGACGACGTAGGTGCCGAGTCATGGTCCACCTTGGGCGGCGCCAGACGAGGTTCATCGACGATGAGACGCGTTCCTCGCGGTTTGGTGCGGGTCCGGCGCCCAGTAGACTGCGCCCGTGAATGACGGACAGCAGCCGCCGGGCGGACATGGCTCGGCAACCCGGCCAATGGCAACGCGCCGCGACCCACGGGCGCCTGCCGCGTGCTCATGGTCGGCGACCTCATCGGCAAGCCAGGGCGGGTCGCCCTCGAGCGCCTGCTGCCGGAGCTGCGCGAGGAGCGCGGGATCGACTTCGTGACCGCCAACGGGGAGAACGTCGCCGGCGGGATGGGCCTGACCCCGTCGCTCGCCGAGTCGCTGTTCGCGGCCGGCGTCGACGTCATCACGAGCGGCAACCACATCTGGGACAAGCGCGAGATCTACCCGTTCCTCGAGACGTCGCGATCGGCTCCTCCGGCCACTCAACTACGGGACCCACGACGTGCCCGGCCGCGGCTGGGTGATCCACGGCGCGCTCGACGGGACCGATGTCGCGGTGATCAACCTCCAGGGCCGGACGTACATGCAGCCGATCGACAACCCGTTCACCGAGTTCGACCGGCTCATCGACGAGTCGCGCCGATGCGCTGCCACCGGTCCGTCTCGTCGACTTCCACTGCGAGATCACGAGCGAGAAGAACGCCTTCGGGCTGTACCTCGACGGTCGGGTCGAGCGCGGTCGTCGGCACTCACACCCACGTCGTGACCGGCGACGAGCGGATCCTGCCCGGCGGGACGGCCTACCAGACCGACCTCGGGATGACCGGGCCGGTTCACAGCGTGATCGGGTTCGACCCGAAGACCGTGCTGCCGCGGTTCATCAACGCGCTCCCGACCCGGTTCGCGGTGGGGGAGGGGCCGGTCATCCTCAACGCGGCCCAGATCGACATCGACCCGGCGACCGGCCGGGCCCTCGCGATCGAGCGGATCCAGCGGCTGGTCGAGGTCTGAGCTCGGTGCCGCGCCGGCGCCACGACGACGCCAACGACCCGGTGATCCCGCCCGGCTCGTCGACGATCGACCTCCACACGCACACGATCCGATCCGACGGCGTCCTCGAGCCGTCGAGTCCTCGTCGCGCGACGCGGCGGCCGCCGGGGTTCGACTCCTGGCGATCACCGACCACGACGACCTGTCGGCCTACCGCGAGCTGAGCCGACCGGGCGCAGCCGGCCTGCCCGCCGGCCTCGCCCTGATGCCGGGCGTCGAGATCAACTGCCTGACGCGCCTCGATGCCCGAGCTCTGGGAGAGCGAGCTCCATATCCTCGGGCTCGGGGTCGATCCGGCCGACGACGGCACTCGAGGCGACCCTGGCCGAGCAGCGCAGCCGCCGGCGCGTCCGGTTCGAGCGCACGCTCGAACGGCTGCGCGAGCTCGGGCTCGGCGTCGACGACGTCGCGCTGGAGCGTCGACCAGGACGCAGATCCAGTCGCTCGGCCGGCCCACGGTCGCCCGGCTCCTCCAGGCCAAGGGCCACGTCACGAGCGTCGAGGACGGCTTCGTGCGGTACCTCGGCCGTGGTCGTCCGGCCTACGTGCCGCGCGAGGGGATCGGGCCGCTCGAGGCGATCGCCGCGATCCGGCCGGCGGGCGGCCTGGCCGTGCTCGCCCACTTCTCGCGAGGCGGCCGATCGCCGGCCGATCGTCCGGGAGCTCGCGGAGGCGGGCCTCGGCGGCCTGGAGGTCTACTACCGCACGTTCGACCGGGCAACGGTCGAAGCGGTCGGCGCCGTGGCCGACGAGCTCGATCTCGTCCCGACCGGCGGCTCGGACTACCATGGCGACACCGGCTCGTATGCCGCGGCCCACGCCCAGCTGTGGGTCCCGCCCGAGGTCGGCGAGCGACTGCTGGCCGCCCTCGGCCGAGGGCGTCTCGCCAGCCACCAGGACGACATGACCGCACGATGACCCGCCAGCTGCCGATCCTCGAGCTCGTTCCTGCCGGCGCCGGCGGGCGCCGACCGCCGCGCCATCCGGGCGCGCCCGGCGGACGAGCGGCTCGAGGAGTACCTCCCCGATCCGCGTGCGCTGCCGAGCTTCCACATCTGGACGCTCGGCTGCCAGATGAACCGGAGCGACTCCGAGGAGATGGCCGGGCGGTTGCTCGCGGCCGGCTGCGCCGAGGCGGCGAGCCTCGAAGCGGCCGACCTCGTCGTCATCAACACGTGCGCGATCCGCGAGGGCGCCGAGCAGAAGGTGATCGGCCGGCAGGGTCATCTGGCCCGCTTGAAGGCGGCCAACCCCGGCCTGCGGGTCGTGCTGACCGGCTGCTCGGTCCGCGAGCCGGATCGATCCGGCCTGCGCCGTCGCTACCCGGCGGTCGATCTCTTCCTGCGGCCCGACGAGGAGCCGGAGCTCGTCGATCGGCTGGGGCTGGCCTCGGCCCAGGCACCGATCGGGTCGGTCGGCTCGACCGCTCTCGTAGGCCGGGCCGTCGTCGGGGCTGCGGACCGGCTCCCCGGCCTGCGCGCGAACGCCATCGCCGACGGACACGTCGCGCGTGGCTCGGCGGTCAGCGCCTGGCTGCCGATCGTCTACGGCTGCGACAAGACCTGCACCTATTGCATCGTCCCGTTCAGTCGCGGCCCCGAGCGAAGCCGTCCGTTCGACGAGATCGTCGCCGAGGCGCGCAGCCTCGCCGCGGCCGGCTACCGCGAGGTGACCCTGCTCGGTCAGAACGTGAACTCGTATGGCCACGACCTGCCGGCCGAGCCTCGCTTCAGCCATGTCGACACCGAGCGCTGGGCCGGTCGCCGGCTGGATCTGGCGAGCCGGCCGGACCTGGCCGAGCTGATCCGGGCGATCGACGCGATACGGACCGCAGACGGGGTCCCGGCCATCCCGAGGCTTCGATTCGTAACGTCACATCCCTGGGACCTGTCCGACCGGCTGATCGCCGCGATGGCCGACTGCCCGTCGGTCTGCGAGCACCTCCACCTGCCCGTCCAGTCCGGCGACGATGCGGTCCTTCGCCGGATGGGGCGCCAGTACACGACCGGGCACTACCTCGAGCGCCTCGACGCGATCCGGACGGCGGTCCCGGGCATCGCGATCTCGACCGACGTGATCGTCGGGTTCTGCGGCGAGACCGAGACCCAGTTCGAGGCGACCCTCGACCTGCTCCGGACGGTCCGCTACGACCAGGTCTTCGCGGCGGCGTACTCGGTCCGGCCGGGGACTCCGGCCGCGAAGCTCGCCGACGACGTCCCGGCCGAGACGAAGCGGCGGCGGCTGAACGAGCTGCTGGCCGTCCAGGAGTCGATCGGGCTCGATCGCAACAGGGCCTGGCTCGGGCGGACGGTCGAGGTCCTCGTCGAGTCGACCGGGACGCACGGAGCACGAGCACGAGCACGAGCACGGCGGGGCGACCGACGCCAGCGGACCGACGGTCTCCGGCCGGACGCGCGAGCACAAGCTGGTCCACCTCGACGGCGCGCCGGACCTGGTCGGCCGGCTGGTCCAAGCGCGGATCGACCACGCCGGGCCGTACGCGCTCCGGGGCACGACGATCGAGGCGTGACCGCGGCTCCGCCTCTCATCGTCATCGCCGGGGCGACGGCGACGGGCAAGACCGGGCTGTCGATCCGACTCGCAGACGCGCTGCGGGCCGACGGGATCGCGGCCGAGATCGTGTCGGCAGACTCGCGCCAGGTCTATCGCGGGCTCGACATCGGCACGGCGAAGGTCGAGCCGAGCGATCGGGCCCGGATCCCGCATCACGGCCTCGACCTCGTGGAACCGGACGAGCCATTCAGCGTGGCCGAGTACGTCGATACGCCCGTGGCGCGCTCGCCGGGATCGCCGAGCGGGGCGGATTGGCGATCCTCGTCGGTGGCACCGGGCTCTACCTGCGCGCGGTCGCGGGCGGGCTCCCGACCGAGGCGCTGCCGAGCGACCCGGCGATCCGGGCAGCGCTCGAGGAGGAGCTCGCCCGGGACGGCGTCGCGGTGCTGGCCGCTCGCCTGACGGCGCTTGCCCCGTCACGTGCGGCGGCGGTCGACCTGCGCAATCCACGCCGGGTCGTCCGGGCGCTCGAGATCGCGACGCTCCAGGGCGATGCCCCGCTCCCGGCGCCCCGCGGCTACCCCGGCCCGGTCGCCTGGATCGGTCTGGGGATCGATCCGTCGACCCAGCGCGAGTGGATCGCCACCGAGCGCGCGGGCAGTTCGCCGCCGGCCTCGTCGACGAGGCGCGCCGGCTGCGCGAGCGGTTCGATCCCGGTCTCCCGGCGTTCAGCGCGATCGGCTACCGCGAGGCGTGGGACGTGCTCGACGGTCGGCTGACCCTCGACGAGGCGATCGACCTCGACATCCGGCGCAACGTCGCGTTCGCCAGGCGCCAGCGAACGTGGTTCCGCTCGGAGCCGGCGATCGCCTGGCTCGATGCCGCGGGCGACGTCGATCGCCCGACGCGGGAGACGGTCGATCGCCTGCTCGGCGCCTCTTGACAGCGCGGCTACTGTCCGATCATCGGGGGGCGGAGGAAGGCATGCCGGAGGGGTGCCGGTCTGTGCGGCGACCCGGCGACGCGCGCGATCGGCAGCGAGGCCGACTGCGACCGCCACTATGAGGCGCGCGACCCGGCGGGCAACGGCCCAATGGCAGGTCGATCTCGCCTCGATCGTCGTCCTGATCGCGTTCGTCGCGGTCGTCTATCTCCTCGACGCCTGGTTCCGGCCCCCGGAGCTTGGATCGGCCGCCCTCGTCGCGCTCGGCCTGCTTCTGGCGCTCGTCCCGGCGGCGATCTCGGCTCGCCTTCTTCTATCGACGCGACCGCCGCGAGCCGGAGCCGCGGTCGATGGTCGTCGGCGTGGCGATCCTCGGCGCGCTGATCGGCGCGGCGATCGTCATCCCGCTCCTGTCCGATGTCTTCGTCGTGGGGAGCTTGGCTGACACGCTCGCCGGCGATGAACCTGGCCGGGTCGATCCTCGTCGTCGGGGCGATCGAGTCGTTCGCGGTCTACGTAGCTGTCCGCTTCTCGGTCTACAGCTCGGCCGAGTTCGACGAACGGGTCGACGGCATCGTCGGCACGGGAGCGCGGCCGGCGTGGGGCTCGCGATCTGCGCTCAATGTTGCGTTCATCGTCAACTCGGGTGGCGACGGACTTCGGGGCCGGGGTCGATGCGGATCGTCGTCACCGCCCTCGCCCAAGGCGAGCTTCGGCGGCGTCATCGGCTACTTCCTCGGCCGGCAAGAGCTCGAGACGCGGCCGGGCTGGTGGATGGCGGTCGGGGTCGCCCTGGCCGCGTCTGCTCAATGGCTACATTCTACGTTCCTGCGCTGGCACGGCCGCCGCGAGCGCGGTCGGTGGGATCGTTCTAATCCGTCGAGCTGGCCCGTGGCTCGGGCTCGGCCTCGCCGCTGCCCTGGCTGATCGGCGTGACGATCGCCCTCTCGGCCCTGATCCGCCGCCAGCTCGCAAAAAACGTCTGCCGGGTCCGTCGACCCCGGCTGAGGTGCTCGGCATGACCGCCGACGACGGTCGTCGGAACCGCTCCGTCGTTCGGTGCTGCCCGACTGTCGGGCCGGCTCGGTCGGTCGTCGCGGTCCTCGCCCTGGTCGTCGTGTCGGTGGGGGTCGGGCTCGGGCTCCGGTACGGTCGCCCAGGACACGAGTCCGGCTCGGATCGACCAGAACGGATTGTCGGTCGACGTCCCGGCGGGCTGGATCGTGGCCGCCAACAGGCCGGCGACGCCGTGCTACAGCCGTCCTGGGGCTCCGCTCGACCCGGACCTGCGCTACGTGGTCGAACGGTTATCGACCCGGCCTGGATGAAGTGGTCGACGACGCGGCCCGAAAATGCGACCGGTGCTGCAGGCGCAGGTCCGCGCTGATAAAAATGGAGGGGTTCGGCCTCGCCGTAGGAATTCCACCGGGACAGTCGATGGCGTAACCACCCATCGAGGCTGCGCTATCACATTCACCGATGCGGCGACGTCGCCGCCGATGATCACGTCGATGGAGGCCGTCGAGGATCACTTCGCCGTGGGCGTTATTTTTCCTTAGGACCGCGTCTCGCCGTCATCGCTCGAGGCGCCGCAGGCCGAGCTCGATGCGGCCCTCGCCCGACTTCGAGCGGTTCGCCCGCGAGATCGCCGGGCGGGCCGGCGCTGGCTGCCAGGCACCGGCCCCCGTGCTCCGCGGCGTCGGGATCTCGGGCCAGCGAGCTGGCATCGGTCGCCGACCCGGCGATCGGACGCACCCTCCGCGCCGGCCGTCACGCCGCGGACATGGTCAAGGGCCACGGTCCAGATCGCTGGTCGTGCCGACGATCGGCGGGCGAGAGCGTGGAATGGCAGCTCGGGATCCGGGACGGTCCTGTCGCCCGAACGGGCTGATCCTGACCAATGCTCACGTGGCGATGCCGAGCGCGGCCGGGCTCAACATCTACGACCACGATCCGACGCCTACGGTCCGCGACCCGGCCGGGCTGGTCATCGCCGTCGTCGACTCGGAGGACCGGCCGCCCGTCCAGCGCTACCGGGCGTCGGTCCTGGCCGCCGACGGCTATCTCGACGCCGCCCTCATCCGGATCGATCGCAACCTCGACGGCTCGCCGATCGCACCCGGCCAGTCTCCATCTCCCGACGATCGCCCTCGGTGACTCCGACGCCCTCCGGGTCGGGGACAAGCTGACGGTCGTCGGGTTCCCCGGGATCGGCGGCGACACGATCAGCCTGAGCTCGGGCGAGGTGTCCGGGTTCCTCGGCGACGAGCGGATCGGCACGCGGGCCTGGATCAAGACCGATGCGATCGTCAGCCATGGCAACTCGGGCGGCCTCGCCGCCAACGGGGCCGGCCAGATCGTCGGGATCCCGACCCGGGCGATGGAGGATGTCGGCGGCTACTCGCAGGTCCGGCCGATCGCGCTGGGTCAAGCCGATGCATCGACGCCGCTCATACTGGCCGGCAGCCCCATCGACCGACAGCTCTGCTATCGTGGTGCCGTCGACCGGCCGCGAGTTCAGGTCGTCTTCAACACCTGGACCGAGGGGGTGGCGGGTTGCACGGCGAAGCCTCCGAAGACGAGCTATGCCAGCGGCACCCGTGAGATCCTCGCCCTCTTCGACGAGTCGAACATGGCAGTCGGCGAGGATGTCGTCACCCAGTGGCTCGTCAACGGCGATGTCGTGGTCCGGTCCGGTCTGCGGATCTCGAGCGACGCGGCGACGGGCGGCTGCCTCAAGGTCTCGCTCTACCTGGACCGCGGACTGCCCGACGGACGGTTCCGGGTCGAGCTGTTCATCGGTCCGAAGCTGCTGGCCGCGGCCTCGGCCGAGACGAGCGTCGGCAGGGCCGCGGCACCGAACAGTGCGAATTTGACCGGGCGAGTCGTCGACGTGGACAGCCGGGTGTCGGTCGACGGGGCTGTCGTCTTCCTGCTGACCCAGGGGACCGATCCCGAGACCTGGTTCGGCGCGCCGTCCGAGGACCAGGTCGTGGCGTTCGCGAGGACCGACGGGACCGGACGGTTCCGGATCGAAGGGCTGGAGGCCGGCACCTAACCCATCCGGCCGTCGTCGCGGCCGACGGCGACGATCCGACCGGCGGTACGGTCGGCCCGCTCGGCCCGGGTGAGAACAACCTGACCCAGGAGATGGGCTCGTCCGGGGCGGCCCATAGGGTCGGTGTCCCGTCGCAGCCGCGGTTCGGGGCCGCGGGTATCCTTCGTCGGTGCCCAGCTCGACGATGGTCGACCTCACGCCGCCGGTCGAACGCGCCTTCCTCGTCGCGGTCGACACCGGCGACGACGAGGGCTGGACCGCCGAGGAATCGCTCGACCGAGCTCGCCAGCCTCGCGACACGGCCGGCGCCGAGGTCGTCGGCGCCGAGTGGCAGAACCGCCGCCACATCGACCCGAACTGGTACGTCGGCAAGGGCAAGGCCGAGGAGCTGCGCAGGCCAAGAGCGAGACCGGCTTCACGTCCTCGTCGCCGACGACGAGCTGTCGCCCGGCCCAGCAGAAGGCCCTCGAGAGCCTGCTCAACGTCAAGGTCATCGACCGGAGCCGGCTGATCCTCGACATCTTCGCCCTGCACGCCCAGACCCACGAGGGCCGCCTCCAGGTCGAGCTCGCGCAGCTCGAATACCAGCTGCCGCGCCTGACGCGGCTGTGGACCCACCTCTCGCGCACCGGCGGCGGGATCGGCACCCGCGGACCCGGCGAGATCGCAGCTCGAGACGGACCGGCGGATCATCCGCGACGCGGATCAAGAAGATGAAGGAGCGCGTCGAGCAGGTCCGCCAGCAGCGCGAGACGGCGGCGCGCGGCCGCGACCGGCGGCTGATGCCGACCGTCGGCATCGTCGGCTACACGAACGCCGGCAAGTCGACCCTGCTCAACGCGCTCGTCGGCACCGAGGTCGCGCGGGCCGAGGACAAGCTGTTCGCGACGCTCGACCCGACGAGCCGCCAGGTCAAGCTCGGCGACGGCCAGACCGCGATCGTCACCGACACGGTCGGGCTTCATCCACAAGCTGCCGCACCAGCTGGTCGACGCGTTCCGGGCGACGCTCGAGGAGGTCAACCGGGCCGACGTGCTGATCGAGGTCGTCGACGCGTCCGATGCCCACGCGCGCCGAGCACCGCGCGACCGTCCAGCCCGTCCTCGACGAGCTCGGCGCGGGCGACAAGCCGCGCCTCGTCGCGCTACAACAAGGCCGACCTGCTCGACGGCCGGCGCGCGACGGCGACGACGCCGGCGCCGGTCGTCGGCGGGACGGTCCCGGTCAGCGCTCGAACCGGGTTCGGGCTCGACGCGCTGCGTGCCGAGCTCGCGGCGCTCCTCGCGTCGCTCTGGGTGGACGTCGACGTGGCCGTGCCGTACACCGCGGGCGAGCTGCTCGCCCGCGTCCGCGAGCGCGGCACGGTCGACCTCGAGTACCGCGGCGCGATGTCCGCGTCCGGGGCCGCGTGGCGCCGGCGCTGGCCGGCGAGCTGACCGCCGCGGCGGAGCGGGCCTCCCGCAACGGGGCATGACGGAGCAAGTCCCGGTTCGCCTGGGCGGGCGGGTTGAGCTGCCGTCGGGGGAGGTCGTCGCCTGGTCGGTCGCCGACGGCCGGCGTGGCCGGCGCTGGCGGGAGTCGGCGACCCGCGACGGGATCCTCGCCTGGACCGCCCTATTCGAGACCTCTCCGTCGGGCCGGACAGAGCGGCTCGAGATGGCGTCCACGGCCGGCCTCCTGACGCTGCATCCGGATCGAGATGGCTTTACGCTCCACGGCAACGTCGTCACGCCTGCCGGGATCCGCCACCTGACGTTCCCGTGGAGCGACGGCGACGCGCTCTTCGTCGGCGTATTGTCGGCGGCCGCGGCGATCGCCCTGGGCCGCCTGGTCCGGACGGAGGCGATCGGCTCGACCGTGCGGTAGGCGACGATCCGGGTCGATGCCCGGCTCGAGCCGGGACCCTCGACCTGGGACGTCACTCGGATTGACGAAGAGGCGTGGCAGCTCATCGAGGTGTCGGACGCGGCGTCGCCGGAGGAGCGCCGGGTCAAGCTCGACGGCGACAGGCTGGCCATCGTGCCGGGCGGTGTGCGGTGGCCGCTCGAGCTGTAGCACCCCGGAGGACCGGCGGGCGCGACTCGGCCGGGACCGCGCCGGGGCCGGGCGGATCGCCGGCGACGAGAGGAGCGGCGATGCAAATCGAGGTGAACGGAACGAGGCTGTGGTTCGACGTCGAGGGGCCAGCGCTCGTCCCGACCGCTCGTCGATGGCGAACGGCCGACGGTCGTCCTCGTCCACGGCGGGCCGGGGAGCTACGACCATTCCTACTTCAAGCCGCACTTCTCTCGGCTGCCGCGCATGCGCAGGTCGTCTATCTCGACCTCCGCGACCACGGCCGCTCCGCACGACACGACCCGCGGACTGGAGCTTCGAGATCTGCGCCGACGATGTGCGCGCGTTCTGCGACGCGCTCGCGATCGACGGCCGTTCGTCTTCGGCCACTCGATGGGCGGTTGCGTCGCGATGCTCTACGGGGCCCGCCATCCCGGCCACGCCGGGGGGCTGGTCCTTCGTCGACGAATGCCCGGTTCGACCTCGATCGACTCGCCGCGGGGTTCCGCCGTTGGCGGTGACGAGGTCGGCAGACCTGGCCCGGCGCGACTATGGCGGCGACCCGTCAGCGATGCCGAATGGGCCCGGGTCTTCGCGGCTTTCGGGCCGGGAACCGGACACGGAGGAGCTCGGCGCGCAGGCGGCGCAACCCGGGGGTCGACGCCCCCGGGATGGAGCTCCTCCGGCGGTTCGACGTTCTCGATCAGCTGGACCGAATCGACTGCCCGACGCTCGTCTGCGTCGGCGAGCTGGATCCGGTCACTCCGGTCGACGCGTCACGTGAAATCGTCGATGCGCTCACTCCCGGGATCGGACCCTCGAGGTGCTCGAGGGCGCCGGCCACTTCCCCTGGCAGGACGAGCCGGGCCGCTACTGGGCGGTCGTCGAGGACTTCGTGGCGGACAACGCCCGGCCACGCACTGACGTTCAGCGCCGCCCGAGTTGGCCCGCTGCCCGCCCGCCAGGCCGCCCGGCCACCGCCGTCCGACCCGCTCCCTAACCGCCTCGACCACCCACCGCGCCCTGTTCGCCACCGGCTCCGTGGACGGACCGTGGACAACGCGCTCCGATGCGCCGGTTCGGTCCGAAGTTCGTGGATAAGCCCATAGCCAGACCCGCCATCGCGCCCGTACTGTTGGTTCTGCCCGAAGGGGCCATGACGGACCGAAAGCGTGGTCGCAGGTGCTTGCATCGGCGGTGACGACTACGGACCGGGGTTCAAGGAACCGAGTCGCAGGTGCTTGCATCGGCGGAAACGGGCCAGCGGACCGATTGGTTCCTTCGGGTGTTTCGTTGCGCCCGGGACCACGGACCTCCCGATGTTCAGCGGCGACGTGGACGGGCGGTGGACAACCGCCCTGATTCCGGCCTCCCAACCGAGAAGGTCGTGGATAAGCCGGTAGCCAGGGCCCGGCCGGACAGGTCATAGTGGATTTTGCCCGAAGGGGCCGATGGGCCGGAGCCTTGAGACCGCTGGAGCTTGCTCTGGGGGACTCGGCCGAGGATCGACGGTTCCTCCGGGCATTTCCATGTCCGGGCCCCGACTTCGCTCCGCTGACGCGCCTGGCGCCGGGCACCGTCCGATGCTCCGCCGGCGAGCGACGCCCAGCCGCGCATTGACGCCCCGCCTCGACCACCCACCGCGCCCTGTTCGCCACCGGCTCCGTGGACGGACCGTGGACAACGCGCTCCGATGCGCCGGTTCGGTCCGAAGTTCGTGGATAAGCCCATAGCCAGACCCGCCATCGCGCCCGTACTGTTGGTTCTGCCCGAAGGGGCCATGACGGACCGAAAGCGTGGTCGCAGGTGCTTGCATCGGCGGTGACGACTACGGACCGGGGTTCGAAGGAACCGAGTCGCAGGTGCTTGCATCGGCGGAAACGGGCCAGCGGACCGATTGGTTCCTTCGGGCGTTTCGTTGCGCCCGGGACGGTTTGACGCTCCATTCGGGGCTCGGCTACGATGCGGCGGACCTCCGACCGCACCGAGGGAGCAGTGACGCAGCCCGAGCCGAACGCCCAGAGCGCCACACGCTGGCACCGCCGGCCGCGGGTCCGTCGCCTCTTCCGCTCCCTCCTCAGTCCCTCGAAGTTCGCGCTTGTCGGGATCTCGGGCATCGTCGTCAACGAGGTCGCGCTGCACGCCTTCGTCACCGTGATGGGGGAGCAGCAACTGCTGATCGCGGCGCTCCTGTCGTCGCAGGTCTGACCCGCCAATGGAACTTCGTCCTGATCGAGCTGTGGGTGTTCCGCGGCCGCGAAGTCGGGGGCCACCTCCTCTGGCGCTACCTCACGTTCAACCTCCTCAACCTGACGACCCAGGTCATCCGCCTCCCGGTCCTCCACGTCCTGACCGAGATCGGCGGGATTTACTACCTCATCTCGAACCTCGTCGCGCTCGGGTTGACGTTCGGGATCCGCTACCTCGTCGCGGACAACTGGATC